>NZ_CP129019.1:2400000-3600000 GCF_020524355.2 Mesobacillus subterraneus | reverse complement strand
GGAATGATGCTTGGTTTTATCGGATCTTCAGGGTTGCGTTTGTTATAAAGCGGAATCACGGCAACCATGATAAGAATTGGAATGCCCAAAACCATCGGATCAATCGTAAGCCAGACCGGGACATGCTCGCTATAATAATTGCCAATCATGATTATACCCAGTCCCAATATAAGAACCATATTGAATAACGGTGATTGAAACGTTCTTTTTAACACGGTCATTTCTCTCCTTCTAAGCGAAACACTTCTTCGACTGGTACTTCGAAGACAGCTGCTATTTTTAATGCGAGGGTGACAGAGGGCGCGTAATCTCCTTTTTCAATCAGTCCAATCGTCTGTCTCGTCACGCCGATTTTATCTGCTAAGTCTTGCTGTGAAAATCTGAATCTTGCCCGAAATTCACGAACAGAGTTTTTTAACATTTCCACGTTTACTCCTTTGGGAAAATTTGTTTTTATAATTAAAATGTAATATATCCTTTGCATTTTGTAAATGATTATTAACATAAACTTTTGATAATTTAGTTTTGTAAGTAGGAATGAGAAAGGTCGTCGAGTGAGGGGCTTTTTCTGTTGAAAAAATATTCGAACGTTCTGGAGTGTTTTTCTCCGTTTTGTAGTAGCTACTGGTTCTGTTTGTGACTGTTTTGTTCTTCCTTAGCCCATACGCCGATGATTTTGTCGGATTCTGGCTTTCGAGGTGTTGTAAATAGCGAATTGGCTGGATTTTTGCTATATTAATTGAATAGCAGATGTTAAAAGGAAGCGGGAGATAAAATGGGCTTTAAAAGGAAGCAATATGTCGGCTTAGGACTGACGGTCTTCTTTTTGTTCCTCTTATTGATTACTATTCTAGTGATGATGAACTCAATCAGGGAAAACCTGCTTGAAATTGTAGAGGACCGTTATTATAAAGTAAATGAAGTGACGGAGATTAGGCAGCAGCTGTACCAAAGAGATCGGAACCTTGTTCATTTAATCACGGATAATAGCGGTGAGAATAGAACGGGAATGGACATGGATGAAAATTCTGCGAGTATAGCAGGTATCAGCGACAGGCTTGTTGAATTGGCCGTGAAGTTAAATAGGGAAAGGTCCAAAGCCTTGATATTCCAAGTTCAGGATTCCTATAAAGAATATTCCTCCATGGAGATGGAGATCCGGAGACTCCTTGAAAATGGAACTAGCCAGGCGGAATTGCAGGAGATTTACCAAAAAGAATTGACTGTAAGGGATCAGTTATTCAGCAGTATCGACGAATTCAAGGGTTTTCAGGAATCCTTGATGAATACTGCTTTAAAAGATGCGACCGAAACCTATGACAATATGATGATAGGCGTGATCGGGATAGTGATTCTGGCCATTTTGCTGATCACGGGTGTCATGGTCTGGGTCATCAGAGGGACTGTCAGGACGGTCCACTCGTTTACTGAAACGATTAAAGAAGTGGATTATGATGATTTGTCCTCCATTCCAAGGATGGATGATGGAGTGAAGGGTGAATTCGGGGAGATTGCCAAAGCCTATAATTCAATGGCAGCTTCGATGGAGATCCTGACGGAAAAGGAAAAGAAATACAATGAAGACATGATCGAGCAAAACTGGATTCAGTCCAACTCGTCCGATATCGTCAAATTTTACAGCAGGCATGTGGACACAAAAGCATTAACCGAGAACTTCATCACCAAGCTGACTCCGCTTATGGGTGGGGATCTGGGAGCTTTTTACCTCAAGGATGAGGCGGCAGCGCATTTCAGAAAAATTGCTTCCTATGCGGATGGACAAGGCAGGGATGGATTTGATGAGGGCGAAGGGCTTGTCGGTCAATGTGCTGCAGAGAAAAAGATGCTGATCCTGAATCAAGTTCCGGCAGATTATCGGGTGATATCGACTGGGCTTGGGGCGGCAGTGCCGCAAAGTATTATCATCGCGCCTGTCTTATTGAAGGATGAAGTCATTGCAGTAGTGGAAATCGCCAGTCTGTCAGCGTTCACACCTGGAAGCCAGAAGCTGCTTGAAAATGTTCTTGAAACACTTGGGATTGGCATCACCAATATCCTTGGGCGCATGGAGGTTGAACGTCTATTGCTTGAATCACAGGCACAGACGGAAGAACTGCAGGCTCAATCAGAGGAGCTTCAATCTCAAGCGGAAGAGCTCCAATCCCAATCAGAGGAATTACAGATGCAGACGGAAGAACTGCGTATTACGAATGAGCAGTTGGAAGAGCGAACTCGTGATGCCGAGCTGAAGTCAGAAGAGCTGCAGGCAGCAAAGGAAGCACTCGAGCAAAAAGCGAAAGAGCTTGAGCAGAGTTCATCCTATAAATCGGAATTCCTTGCCAATATGTCACATGAGCTAAGGACACCGCTGAACAGTATCCTGCTTCTGTCCGAGATGCTGCTCGATGATGCAGAACATGGGCTTTCCGATGAACAGAAGGAGTTCTCAAAAGTCATTCATTCTTCCGGCCAGGACCTCTTGAATTTGATCAATGATATTCTTGATTTATCAAAGGTTGAAGCAGGAAAGCTTGAAGTGAGTTTTGAGGAAGTATTCCTTGATGAATTTGCCGGCCGGCTGGAAAGACAGTTTGACCAGGTTGCCAAGAATAAAAAGATCAATTTTATCGTGACTAAGACAGATGATATTACACCGATTATCTATACGGATGAACAAAGGCTGCAGCAGATTTTGAAAAACCTGCTGTCAAATGCATTCAAATTCACAGAAGAGGGTACGGTATCGATAAAAATCGAAAAAGCACCTGAAGAAGAAACCATTGGCTGTCCGCTGGCAGGCCATTCCGATACATGGGTGAAGTTTACCGTCACCGATTCGGGGATTGGGATTCCTTCCGAAAAACAGCGCATGATTTTCGAAGCATTCCAGCAAGTGGATGGTGCCATTATGAGAAAGTATGGCGGAACAGGGCTGGGCCTCTCCATCTCCAGAGAATTCTCCCATCTGTTGGGCGGAGTCTGCAAGGTGGATAGCAAGGAAGGCGAAGGAAGTACGTTTACCGTCATTATTCCGAACTTGCCGAATGGGTATCCTGCAGCTGACATGGATCTTCTGGAATTCCAGAATGAAGTGGCGGCAGCGGTTGAGCCATCTATGAATGACACGAAAGAGCGCGGAGAAGTCACTGCTGATCATCAGCAGGAGCAGGAGAGTGGACCTGATAGAACCACTGTCCTGACCGGGAAAACAGTAGTCGTCGCCGATGATGACCACCGCAATATTTTTACATTGAAAAATGTCCTAAAAAAAGAAGGGATGAAGGTGATCACTGCTGAAAACGGTGTGATTTGCCTTGAAAAGATGAATGAACTGGACGCGGTGGATATCGTTCTGATGGACATCATGATGCCTGTTATGGATGGATATGAAACGATCAGACAAATCCGGCAGACTGGCAGCCATAGCGAAACGCCGATCATTGCTCTGACGGCTAAGGCTATGAAAGGCGATCGGGAGAAATGTCTCGATGCCGGAGCGAATGATTACATCAGCAAACCGATGAAACTGGACCAGCTGCTGTCGGCAATGCGAGTATGGCTCTCTTAAGGACAGCGAGTGGTAATGAAAGCAGAGGGTGGAGATGTGAATAACGAGGATTTAGAACTTGAATTGCTTTTACTGGCCATCTACCGTCTTTCTGGCTATGATTTCAGGAAATACATGCGTTCCTCGATTTCGAGGCGGGTCACTTCGAGAATGAATGCCGAAAAGCTGAACAGCATTACCAGCTTAACGGGAAAAAGTCATTCATGATGACCGAGTGCTGCAGAGTATCCTGAAGGATTTTTCGATTAATGTGACAGAAATGTTCAGGGATCCGGACTTCTTCAAAGCAATGCGCGAAGAAGTCATCCCCCTATTAAAGGAGCTTCCTGAAATCAGGATCTGGCATGCCGGTTGTTCGACGGGAGAAGAAGCCTATTCGATGGCGATTTTACTAGAGGAAGAAGGGCTGGGAGACAGGGCGAAAATTTACGCAACGGATATGAATGAAATCGTGTTGCAAAAAGCGGAAGCCGGGGTCATCCCGCTTCACAAAATGCAGGCCTACACGAAAAACTATATCCTGGCTGGCGGGAAAAAGTCGTTCTCCGAATATTACAATGCCGATAGTGAAGCTGCGCATCTGGCCCCATATTTAAGAAAGAATATCATGTTTGCTCAGCATAATTTAGTGACAGATGGGTCCTTTAATGAATTCCATGTCATCATCTGCAGGAATGTCATGATCTACTTCAACCTGCAGCTGCAGCAGCAGGTCTTTCGCTTGTTCAACGAAAGCCTGAGCGACGGAGGTTTTCTCTGCCTTGGCACGAAGGAATCAGCCAGGACGGACCATGGCTTCCTGGATGAATTCAATTCAACAGAAAAGATTTACCGAAAAAAAAGCAGGAATCCTTTATCTTAGGATTCTTGCTTTTTGTTTTGACCTGAGCGATTGTTCACTTGGATTAATGCCCATCCCCAGCGCTTTTCTATGTCTATCTCCAGCCCGCTTCTGCTTTTCTATGTCCAGCTCCAGCGCCTAGCCTCTCGAGTCGCATGTCCTGCTGCGGCTCCTAACTCCTCGAGACGTTTGTCTAGTGTCGCCTCCTAGAAACTCCGAAACTTCAACTCCGCCGGCAGAAGCAAAAAGCGCTTCTTTGTCGGAGTCTCCAGTTTCTGCGTTTCTGGACAGTCGGCTATACATTTCGATTTCGGTCCTGCCAATGAAGTCAAAGGGCGATTTCACTGTCAGGCCCTCCAGTGCTTGTCGGTGACCAAGGCGCTTCTGCTATTCTATGTCGCCTGGATAAGGATGATGCACATATCATCTGCCCCTGATTCTTTCTGCTCAGGGGTCAGGACGAGGTCGAGCGGTTCCGTTTCTTTCGTGCACGGAAAGGGATTAGTGACTAGATGTCTTAAGTATTCAGTTCCTGCTTGTTCATATTTATCGATGGCCTCATGGACGCCGTCCGTACAAATCAGCAACTGCAGGGAGCTTGTGTAATGAATCGTCTTTTTATCAGTATGTATTTCAGGAAAAAAGCCAACAGCGCATGTATTGCTTTTTAGTTCTGCGATCTCATGGCCGTCGATCATCGCATGCGCGGTAGGATGTCCGGCGTTGATGTATTCGATTTTTCGCTCGGCAGTGTCGATCGTTAAGTAAATGGCGGTAAAGTAATAAGGGATTTTCTGGTTATAATGGTTCAGGGAAGTCATCCACTTGTTCAATTCACTTATTACATATTCCGGATCAGGATTCGTTCTGATGGCATCCCTCAGGACAGAGGAAATGAACATGCACACGAGGGAAGATGAGATGCCATAGCCCATCATGTCAAGCTGGATGGCAGCAAATTTATGCTCATCAATCTGGCGCCAGTAATAAAGATCTCCGGCAAGCTTGAAGGCTGGGAGATAAGAGGCTTTGATGAGCAGATTATCATTGTATACAGGCTCACTTAACAAGCTCGTCTGCACTTGCATTGAAAGTTCCAGCTCATTGGTGATCTTCTCTTCCTGTTTCTTATGCCAGTCCTTTTCATATTTCAATCTCAGTGCTACCCTTAGGCGTGCCAGCAGCTCGGTCTTTTTGATCGGTTTCATCAAATAATCGGTCCCGCCCGCATCAAGAGCCTCAACGACTTTGGCCGTGTCCTCAAGCGCCGTGACAAAGACAACGGGAATATCCTTCAGGTGCGGCATTTCCTGAAGGCGGCGGCAAGCTTCAATTCCATCTACTTCAGGCATCATGATGTCCATCAGGATGACATCTACCTGCTCGGCAACAATATAAGGATTGTCAGAATCCAGATACGCAAACAGATCATTTGCAGATGTGAATGAGAGATGGTCTGCATACCCAGCCCGATTCAATAGTTTTTCAATAACGAATAAGTTCGCTTCATTGTCATCTACAATCAGAATACTCATTTGCAATTCCTCTCCTGCTAAAATTCAACATCATTATATTCCCATCATATCATCTCCGTAAACCTTTTTGAAAAATAACACAAAATAACGCATTTGATTGTAAGGAACTACCAGTGAATTTTTGGAAGGATTATCCGATATAAAAAACTAGATACATAAGAGAAAAAGGTGAGGAATTTGCAGCCAGATTTAAACAGCAGCACACTTTTTAAAGTGTACAAATCTTTGTTTCAATATAATCATGATGGATGCTTCGCCCTTGACGCTGAGGGGAATTTTATAGCATTCAATGAAGAAGCTGAAGCGGTGACTGGATATACGCTGAACGAGGCTTTGAATATGAATTTCATCTTCCTGCTTCACGATGATTCTGTGGATGAGTCCATCCGTCAATTCCAGCATGTAATGAGTGGAGGACGTACAAGGTTTGAAACAGCGATCTTTAAAAAAGGCACAGGTGAACGAATCGACTTGATGCTCACTGCTGTTCCCATCACGGTTGAACAGGAGATACTGGGCATAGTCGGCTGCGCTCAGGATATTACGGAAAAAAAAGAGCTGGAGGCTTTATTGGGCGGTCAGAATCGGATCCTGAAGATGATGGCGAAGGGCGCTTCTTTTCATGACGTCCTTGATGAAGTGGTGTTTTTTATAGAAAGTTTTACAGATGGAGCGCACTGTTCGATTCTGGTAGTCGATCAAGAGGGGAAAAGGTTGGTCCATGGATCATCGCCTCATTTGCCTCCAGCTTTTAACAAGGCAGTTGATGGACTTGTGATTGGTCCAGAGGCAGGGTCCTGCGGAACAGCGGCCTATCGGAAGGAGTACGTGGTTGCTGTCGATATTGAATCAGATCCATTATGGGAGAAATATCGGGATCAGGCGCTTTCTTACGGATTAAAGGCATGCTGGTCAACACCGGTGTTTGATGATGATCAAAGTGTAATCGGCACCTTCGCACTATACTATTGCCGTTCCCGGTCGCCCCGAGAAAAAGACAAGGAAATCATCCGCAACGCGACGGATCTCGCCAGCTTGGTGATCCAGCATTATCGGGCAAAGGAAAAAATTAATTTTATGGCGTATCATGATGCGCTGACAGGTTTGGCCAACCGCAGGCTGTTTGATCATCGAGTCAAAAAAGCATTCACTGAAACGAAAGTGAATGAAGGTGAAAAAATGAGCCTCTTGTTTCTCGACCTGGACCGGTTCAAATATGTTAACGACTCATTAGGTCATACGATAGGCGATCGTTTGCTTGTGTATGTGTCAGAGAAGCTGAAAGCAAGCCTTGGTGATGGAGTGTTTTTTTCTAGGCAGGGCGGGGACGAATTCACTATTTTACTCGAACATACGACGAAGGAAAAAGCCGAAGCCGTTGCTCGTAAAATTCTTGAGACTTTAGAGGAGCCATTTGTGATTGACGGATCAGACATCTTCATCACAACGAGTATTGGCATGAGCTTCTACCCGGATGATGGCGCAGAGGTTGACATGCTGTTAAGCAAAGCTGATGTCGCGATGTACCAGGCGAAGAAGCAGGGACGCAATAACTTCCAGGGCTATGATGTCATGTTGGATAAAACAGCTTTCGAAAAGCTCCAAATCGAAAATGAACTCCGCAAAGCACTTGAACGCAAAGAATTTGTCCTGCTATATCAGCCGATCATCAATCTGTTTACAAATGAGGTAACAGGTGCCGAGGCGCTGATCCGCTGGAAAAATGAAAGGATGGGTTTTGTAACCCCCGATCAGTTCATTCCGATTGCGGAAGAAACGGGCCTGATCATCCCGATTGGCGAGTGGGTGCTGAAAACAGCTCTGCTGCAGCTAAAGGATTGGCATGGTAATGGGAGGGAAGGATTAACGGTATCCGTCAATTTATCGATTCGCCAATTTTACCAGTCCAATTTGATCTCGATGGTTAAAGAAACCCTTGAATTTGCTGAAGTCGATCCGCGTTTCCTGACAATCGAGATTACCGAAAGCATGACAATGGACGTCGAGAAAGCGAGCATCATCCTTCATGAGCTAAAGGGGCTGGGAGTCAATATCTCCATCGATGATTTCGGCACAGGCTATAGCTCGCTCAGCTACTTAAAAAGGTTCCCGATCGATCATTTGAAGATTGATCGCTGCTTTGTCCAGGACATCGCTGATAATAAAAGCGACGAAAACATCGCCACGACCATTATTTTGATGGCGCATAATCTGGGTTTGTCCGTCATTGCGGAAGGCGTGGAAACAGCAAAGCAGTTAGGCTTGCTGAAGCAGCATCGCTGTAACGAAGCCCAGGGGTATCATTTTTCCAAGCCTGTTCCGGCAGAAGAATTTAGTAAGATCAAGGTTCCTTCGTAATACGAAGGGGCTTTTTTTTTACCATTAAATTGAAACGCCTGGAACGAATTTCCGTCTTATTTTACAAAGGGGCTGAAAAAAATGAAAAAATGGTGGTTGATCATCGGATTAATGTCCATTTCTATTGCCGCATTGGTTTTTTATTCTTTTTCCCAGTTCAAGGTGGTCAATGCGTGGGAAGAGGAGCATGCCGTATTGCCGAACAAGGTATGGCAGCTGCAGTTCTCGGAAAAGGTTTCAGAACAAAGCCTTGATCAAGATTTGTTGTATGTGACGAATGACAAGGGAGAGAAGCTCGACACGAAGCTGGAGCTGGGTGACGACCGTAAGAGCATTTACATCCATCCTCCTGAAGATGGGTATGACCCGCAGTCGAAGGGCTATACGGTTCATTTTAAAAAAGGGATCAAATCAGCATTGGGCAGGGAGCTGGACGCTGAGCATAGCTGGAAGTTCGTTGTAAAAGAAACACTCCCGACCGTTGGGACGCAGGAGAACCTGGCGAGCTATTTTGAAGAAATCATCAAGGAAGAAAAAAAGGCGCGGGGCTGGTTTGGCGGTTTGAAGGAATCCTTTTCTGCAGGCGAGGATAAAGCGACGGAAGAGTCAGTGGCTGCTGATAAGTCAGGAGGCGGCGGAGATGTGTCCGAAACGAATGTCCAGGTCCAGGGTGTCGATGAAGCGGACATTGTGAAAACAGATGGAAAAAGCATCTTTCAGGCTGAGCATGATAAGGTGCGGATTATTCAGGCTGTGCCTGGCGCGCAGATGAAGGTGTTGTCGACGATTCCTTATAAGGAAAATTTTTCTCCAAGCCAGCTGTTTTTGCAAGAGGATCAGCTCGTGGTCATTGGGCATCAGTACAATGAGATTTACAGACCTTACGAAGATGTTGCCAAAGATTCGCTGATTGCTCCGATGATGCAGTCGACGACCATCCTTGTTTATAATGTGAAAAATCCTGCTGACCCAAAACAGATTCGTGAAGTGAAGATGGAGGGCCACTACATTTCGGCCAGGAAGGTGGATAACCTTGTTTACCTTATCACACAGCATTATCCAGATTACTGGCTGCTGAAGGAGAGCAGGAAAATGGATATCCGGCCGAAGTTCTCCGATTCAGCGGTGGGTTCGAAGGAGAAAATGATTGGTTATGACGAAATTTACTATTTTCCGGAATCGCGTCAGCCGAACTATACAATCATAGCTGCTCTCGATCTTGAGCAGCCGAAAAAGAAAGTATCAATGACTACCTATTTGGGCAGCGGCAACCAGGTTTATATGTCAAAGGAAAATCTGTATCTCGCAGTTGAGAATTACGGGGATATGGATTTCAAAGAGCGCGGTGTGATTGCACCTGACACGGATGTCCATAAATTCGCGATCAAGGGCATGGAGGTCAAGCACCATAGTTCTGCTACGGTGCGGGGGACGGTGCTGAATCAGTTCTCGATGGATGAGCACAACGGCTTTTTCCGGTTGGTGACGACGAAGGGATACGCTTGGGATGAGGATCGGCCTTCATCCAACCATCTCTATATATTAGATGAAAATTTAAAGGAAACCGGGAAGATTGAAGAACTTGCCCGCGGTGAACGAATTTATTCTGCCAGGTTCATGGGGGACCGGATTTATATGGTTACTTTTAAAGAAACCGATCCGCTGTTTGTGTTTGATGCAAGCGACCCGGCCAACCCGAAGGTGCTAGGCGAACTGAAAATCCCGGGTTTCAGCAATTACCTTCATCCGTATGATGAAAACCATATCATCGGATTCGGACAGGATACGAAAATCGTCGCTGAAAAAGGAGCCGCACAGCCGCGGATCCTGACAGATGGAGTCAAAATCTCCCTTTTCGACGTCAGCGATATGTCCAATCCGAAAGAGAAATTCACTGAGGTCATTGGCGGCAGGGGAACCTATTCTCCGCTGAATCATGATCATAAAGCTTTGCTGTTCAATAAAGACAAAGATATCTTCGCATTCCCAATCTCGGTTTACCGAAACAGCGAGAAGAACGAATACGAACAAATCTTTGAATATCAGGGAGCTTATATTTATGATATTGACCCTGAAACAGGTATCAACCTTAAGTCAAAAATAACCCATATTAACGGCGACATGCCGTATTACGAAGAATGGGAGCACCAAATCCAGCGCCTGCTTTATATCGGTGACACCTTATATGCTCTGTCGGCAGATAAAATCACCAGCTATAAAATGGGCAGCTACGAGAAGGTAGGAGAGCTGGGATTTTAGGATAGTACCGGTTGGAAATAAGGAGAGTTGAGATTTTAGGAAAGTTCCGGTCCAAAACAAGAACAAATTCCGCTCAAAATAAAAGTGGAGTCAGGCTGTCAGGTGCGGCCAGACTCCACTTTTTTTCATTGACAGGAAATTATAAAATAATTTCGTTGTGGATAACTATAGGCGTTATCTTAATCCGGCTCCAACGCCTAGCCCCTCGAGACGCTTCGGTCCGCTCAGGTGAAGTCAAAGAACGACTTCACCGGTCGGCCCTCCAGCGCTTGTCGGGACTGAACGAGGCGCTTGCGCTTTTTGTTAGTAAAGGTTACCCCAATCCCTCTGTATTCTGCAGCACAATCCTCCAGCCATCCGGATCGGCAATCGTCACACCGGCCTTTTTCCAATACGGATTTTCTGGCTCGACCTCATGATAGCCCATATCACGCAGCCGCCTGGCGATTGTGTCTAGGGCTTCCTTGTCTGGAATGTAGAAGACTAATAGATTGTCTTCTGTGGGCGCGGGACAAGGACTGCCATTTTCATGCTGGGTAAACTCGAGATGATAGCTTAAATCTGGCAGGCCAAGCATCACCCCGTCATAACCATCATGTTTTTCAAAAGAACCTACAACTTCAAGTCCGACACCATCGCGGTAAAATTCAACGACCTTTTTCAACTGATCCGTTGGCCGAGCAATCCTGAATTGGACAGCAGGCATTTTTCCAGACCAAGGCTTCTTCATCTTCAGCACCTCGCTTCCATTCTTTCATTTTATTATATAGTGAAAAAACACCATTGAGGCCGGAGATAGGAATGAGACTTTCTCAGACTTTCGTTGTAGTTTGTTATAATTAAGAGGATTTTATATAAAGAGGTGATTACATGACACTTGGTCTTGTTTTAGTCATCATTATTCTCATTGGAGCATTACTGGCAACATTGTTATTGTCCGGAAAGGGAGACGATGAATATAGTAAAGACACGAAAAAAAACACGACGAATCTAACGATGATTTATATTGTTGTCATCTTACTATCATTCATTGCTGTCGGAGTTTATATTAGGTGGTTTGTGTAGGCAAAGAAAGGTCAGCCCATTTATAAAGGGCTGACCTCTTCTTTTTATACAAACAGGCTGAGCAATAGAATGAATCCTAATCCTGCTACTGAAATAATCGTTTCAAGCAATGTCCAAGTTGCGAATGTTTCTTTCATGCTAAGACCGAAGTATTCTTTGAACATCCAGAAGCCTGCATCGTTCACGTGTGAAGCGATCAAGCTTCCTGCTCCTGTTGCAAGTACGACTAGCGCAAGGTTAACGTCTGTCTGTCCAAGAAGCGGGATGACAAGACCAGCTGTTGTTAAAGCTGCAACCGTTGCTGAACCGAGAGAGATACGAAGAATTGCTGCGATGATCCAGGCAAGCAAGATTGGTGATAATGAAGTACCTTGGAACAATTCAGCTACATAGTCACCAACGCCGCCGTTGATCAAGACTTGCTTGAAGGCGCCGCCGCCACCGATGATCAAGAGCATCATGCCGATGTGAGAGATGGCTGTCGTACAAGAATCCATCACTGTTTTAATTGGAATATTACGTGCGATTCCCATTGTGTAAATGGCTACAAGCAGAGATAGTAGCATCGCAGTACCGGCATCACCGATGAACTGGATCGTTGCAAGGAAAGCATTATCCTCGAATCCCATCGTTTTTTGCAGTAAAGAAATGATTGTTGCGATCGACATTAAGATAACTGGCAGTAGTGCTGTGAAAACGCTGATGCCGAAACCAGGTGTTTCTTCAAGTTTGAAAGTTTTCTGTTCTCCTAAAGAAGCGATGTTTCCTGTTTTGTTAAAAGATTCTGGTACAAGTTTCTTCGCGATTTTCGTGAAAACTGGACCAGCCAGGATGACAGTTGGAATCGCAATGATGAATCCGTAAAGCAATACTTCACCAATGTTTGCACCATACTCACCAGCGATGACTGTTGGACCTGGGTGAGGAGGCAGGAAGCCGTGTGTGACAGATAAAGCGGCAGTCATTGGAATACCAAGATACAAAATAGAAATCTTTAATTCTCTTGAAATAGCGAATACGATTGGAATCAATAATACTAAACCTACTTCGAAAAATAGAGCAACACCGATGATGAATGAAGCAGCCACGACTGCCCACTGGATGTTCTTTTCACCAAATTTGTTCACAAGTGTCATTGCAATTCGCTGGGCACCGCCAGAATCGGCGATCAATTTACCAAGCATCGCACCAAGACCGAAAATCAGTGCTAAGTGGTCAAGTGTTCCGCCTAAACCGGCTTCAATTGTTTTAACAATTTCACCAAGTGGCATGCCAAGTGCTAAAGCGACACCAAATGATACGATAATTAAGGAAATGAATGTG
Source organism: Mesobacillus subterraneus (assembly GCF_020524355.2). Taxonomy (NCBI): domain Bacteria; kingdom Bacillati; phylum Bacillota; class Bacilli; order Caryophanales; family Bacillaceae; genus Mesobacillus; species Mesobacillus subterraneus. The sequence goes on along the minus strand of NZ_CP129019.1, from coordinate 3,587,051 downwards.
TTGAGCTTGAAGCCCATGATCAATAATAATAAGGCTAAGATTCCAATTGCTACAATAACCAATGGCATTGTAATTTCCCCCTAAGATGTATAGTATTCCCGCATGGAGCGAGGTATTGCCTCTGTTGATTTGCATTGGGGTTAGGCCCCTCTGTAAAATAAAGCGCTAACATTTTTACGAAAGGATGAGGATCATCCCTTTATTTAATCAAACCTCTTTGATAGTTAGCGATTCTCGAATAATCCTGTTCAAGTGCTCTCGATAAGCTGATGAAAATTGGCACGAGCTGTCTGTATTCTTTGGCTGCATCCTCATTCGGCGTGTGACTGTGCGTGCTGCCGATCATATCAGAAACTACATCAAATGAATCGATTTTACCTGTTGCATAAAGACCGAGAATACAAGCGCCAAGGCACGAGCTTTCGTAGCTTTCTGGAACGACTACCTCGATGTCGAAAATATCGGACATCATCTGTCGCCAAACTTCTGACCTGGCGAAACCGCCGGTAGCCTGAATCCTTGTAACCGGACTCTCCATCGCTTCGGTAAGCGCCAAGAAGACGGTATATAGATTGTAAATGACACCCTCTAATGCAGCTCGAATCATATGTTCTTTTTTATGAGACATCGTCAGTCCGAAAAAAAGAACCGCGGACATCAGGATTCCACAGTGGAGCTCGCTCACCCGCTAGGTAGGGGTGGAACAACAATCCTTCAGCACCTGGTCTAACGCGCTCGGCAATTTTTGTTAGCACATTATAAGGGTCAATTCCTAAACGCTTTGCCGTTTCGACTTCGGATGCTGCGAATTCATCGCGAATCCAGCGAAAGACCATGCCGCCATTGTTGACAGGGCCCGCCGATGACCCAATGGTTCTCAGTCAGGGCGTAACAGAAGATACGTCCTTTTTCATCGGTCTGAGGCTTGTCGATGATCGTGCGGATTGCACCGCTTGTCCCAATCGTGACTGCAATCTCACCTTTGCCAATCGCATTGACTCCGAGGTTGGAAAGAACGCCATCACTTGCACCGATGACAAAAGGAGTGTCCGGATCAATCCCGATTTGCTTCGCGATTTCTGAATTGCAATTCATGAAGGTTTTTGTTGTTGGTACCAGCTCGGATAATTGGTTTTTTGTAATTCCCGCGACTTGCAGGGCCTCTTCGTCCCATTCCAGCTTTTTAAGGTTCATCATTCCCATCGCTGATGCCAATGAGTGGTCCACGGCATACTGGTCAAAGAACTTTTTGAAAACAAATTCCTTGATGCCGATGTACTTTTTCGCTTTAGCGGCGATTTCAGGACGCTCGTTCACGATCCAGGCGATCTTGCTTAATGGCGACATCGGGTGGATCGGCGTTCCTGTGCGCTTGTAAATTTCGTGTCCGTTTAATTCTGTTTTGATTTTATGGGCCCATGCTTCACTGCGGTTGTCCGCCCATGTGATACAAGGCGTGAGCGGCTCGTCATTTTCATCAATCGCAATGACGCTGTGCATCGCGCTGCTGAATGAGATGAATGCCAGCTTCTTTTGCAGATTGTGCTTCATTATTTTTGTAATGGCCGTTAGGACCGCCATGTAAATTTCTTCAGGATCTTGCTCGGCTGTTGAAATATCCGGCGTATGGAGAGGGTAACCAATGTTCTCCTGCTGGATGACTTCTCCTTTTTCATTGAATAGGACGGCCTTGGTACTGGTAGTACCGATGTCGACCCCTAACATATACTCAGTCACTTTTCTCCACTCCCTTGGAAAGCGTTTGCTGCGATATCCAAAGGTCGTCTACTTTACCTTGAACATCATCAAAATTTTGGTGTAAGGATTTAATCATAAGTTCGCGATTCTTCGTTTTGATGGCTTCAATATAAAGCTCGTGGTTTTCGAGAATGCGGTTGAAATCATCGTATTTCTCTTCGATTCTTGCCCGCATCGATAACAAGATGAAAGCTTCCATTACGGGCTTCGTGTTATCCCAAATCATTCTGATATAGGAATGATTGATGGACCGGATAATCGTTTCATGGAAGAGCACATCCTGTAGTGAAAATTCGTCGGCATCTTTGTACTTGATGGCGATTTTCATCATTTCGAGGATTTTGCTCAATTCCATCACCAGGTGGGTTGTATCTATTTTTGTCAGTCTTTCGAAAACGAAAGACTCAATTAAAAGACGTACATCGTAAATTTCTTCAATATCTTTTTCTGTCAGGCCGATGACTACAGCACCCATTCTTTCCAGGCGAATCAAGTTTTCTGCTGAGAGGATTTTAAGCGCTTCACGGATGGGTGAGCGACTTACGTTAAAATCAGCAGCCAATTTATTTTCAGATAGGATGGCACCGCTTTCAATCAGTCCCGCGATAATTTGCATCCTTAGCTCACTCGCAACCCGGTCACCGGTTGAAGCCTTAGAAAGCCATTTCTGGGGATAAAGGAATTGTTTATTTTGAGTCATTTCCTCACCTTCCTGGTTAATCAAGTATACTTGTATACAAGTATTATAAAACGAATTTGAAAAATTGCAAGCGTTTTCTCTAATGATTATTTTGCCAATATATTTTACATTCATCCAATAAGGGAAACGTGTTACCGAAAAAGGGAGTCCACCATGATTTCGGTAACAAGAAAGCGGAACATGTGCCCGAAAAGTGGAGGAGCAGAAGATTTGGGTAACAAGAAAGCGGAACATGTGCCCGAAAAGTGGAGGAGCAGAAGATTTCGGTAACAAGAAAGCAGAACATGTGCCCGAAAAGTGGAGGAGCAGAAGATTTCGGTAACAAGAAAGCAGAACATGTGCCCGAAAAGTGGAAGAGCAGAAGATTTCGGTAACAAGAAAGCAGAACATGTGCCCGAAAAGTGGAGGAGCAGAAGATTTCGGTAACAAGAAAGCGGAACATGTGCCCGAAAAGTGGAGGAGCAGAAGATTTCGGTAACAAGAAAGCGGAACATGTGCCCGAAAAGTGGAGGAGCAGAAGATTTCGGTAAGAAGAAAGCAGAACATGTGCCCGAAAAGTAGAGGAGCAGAAGATTTCGGTAAGAAGAAAGCGGAACATGTGCCCGAAAAGTGGAGGAGCAGAAGATTTCGGTAACAAGAAAGCAGAACATGTGCCCGAAAAGTGGAGGAGCAGAAGATTTCGGTAACAAGAAAGCAGAACATGTGCCCGAAAAGTGGAGGAGCAGAAGATTTCGGTAACAAGAAAGCAGAACATGTGCCCGCAAAGTGGAGGAGCAGAAGATTTCGGTAACAAGAAAGCGGAACATGTGCCCGAAAAGTGGAGGAGCAGAAGATTTCGGTAACAAGAAAGCGGAACATGTGCCCGAAAAGTGGAGGAGCAGAAGATTTCGGTAACAAGAAAGCGGAACATGTGCCCGAAAAGTGGAGGAGCAGAAGATTTCGGTAACAAGAAAGCAGAACATGTGCCCGAAAAGTGGAGGAGCAGAAGATTTCGGTAACAAGAAAGCAGAACATGTGCCCGAAAAGTGGAGGAGCAGAAGATTTCGGTAAGAAGAAAGCGGAACATGTGCCCGAAAAGTGGAGGAGCAGAAGATTTCGGTAACAAGAAAGCGGAACATGTGCCCGAAAAGTGGAGGAGCAGAAGATTTCGGTAAAAAGAAAGCAGAACATGTGCCCGAAAAGTGGAGGAGCAGAAGATTTCGGTAACAAGAAAGCGGAACATGTGCCCGAAAAAGGAAGAATTGCCATTTGATTCATCATGGCAATTCTTCTAGTATTACATTACTCATAATAAGTGGAGCTAAACACCCCATTGACTGAAAGGTTGTTCTGAAAGACTCTTCTAATAGCTTTAATTGGAAGAAGACCATCGCTCCAATCATAGATAGCTGTTGTGGTTAATTTCCGTTCTGGAAAAAGTAACTGAAAGGTTTTAGCTGAGTGAAGCACAACTGATTCTATATATTCTAGAGAATTACAGTTTCTACAAATGTATTTATTTCTACTATAACTCTCCAAAAACTCCCCGCAAGACTCACAAATAACCCCTTTCCTCAACATCTCCAAATCATAACTAGGTACCCTAGTATATGGTGATTTCTTAACATGCAATGACAAAAGGGTCTCAGCCAATTTGGAATGTTTGCTCGTTAATTTTGAAGAGGTTCTATTCATCTTATCCATAAAGCGATTTAGTTGATTTGGTAAAATAATAGGGGATTTCAATGGTGCTTGCAGAAGGGCGAATTCAGGGTTGATGAACATGAGGTGGGGTTCGAGAGGGATGTAAAAGCCCAGATTCTTCAGTAGTTGTTTTAGCAGGATCTCTGCACGGTTTAGTTGATGGAGTGGGTTTTTAACTTCGTTCCCGGCAACTGTCTTGAATTTGTCTCCATCCAGGTAATAGTCCCCTTCGAGATTTTTCACTTCGAAGAGATGGAGCCGATCCTGCGTAATCACGAACGAATCGATTTGAAAAAGTGTGCCATTCACTTCAAGGCGTAGGTCGTTGATAATGAGACTCTCCACTCGATGGTTCGTAAACCATAAGTCGAATTGAACTTCACCTTCATAGCCTTTCTCCAGGGTCCATAGGTTTTGCGCATCTTTCTCTTCCAGTTCCATTCGAGGCTTAAGTGCTTGCAGAATTACCAATTCTTCTGGTTTGGTTCTTTCTTTTAATAACATATTCCACTTCCTTTCTTCTTCATTTTAAAATGGGAGCAACTAAAAAACTGTGAACATTTTAAGACATTTTAGAATCTTGATTAAAATAGGACAATTTGATAGTATTAACCTAATTTCATATGATCTTATCAGATCGGTGAGGTAGGGGAGCAAATAACAAGAGTAGACCATCGGAGATAGACAATCGTTGATGGTGGCTGAAAGGGTTGTTTGCCGAAGCATAATCAGGGTCGGACTGATTATTGCTGGGATGCTTTCTGAACAAGGAGCAGACTGTCATGCGGGGTTTTGTGCATGGAGAACTACTGATCGAAATGGCGGATAACGTATATTGTAAAAAGCAATGATAGGTTATTTTCTGTCATTGCTTTTTTGCATGCCAGAGCGTACCAACTATCCCCTTCCATCAACTCCAAACGCGCTCCCCAGGCATTCACATTTTATCCAAAGGGGAGATCTTCTTGAGAACCATCTACAAAAATGGAACCATCTATACATTCAATTCACGCAATCCAATTGTACAAGCAGTGGTCATTGAAAATGGCCGTTTTATTGATATGGGAATTTCAACAGATATTGTGCTGCAATGGGGCAGCCAGGCGCAAATCATTGATTTGGAAGGGAAGACGGCAACACCGGGTTTGATCGACAGCCATCTTCACTTATCAATCATGGCCGATAGTTTCATCAATCTCGACTTTGTCGGAATCACGACCAAACATGAAATGCTGGCAAAAATAAAGGGAAAAGCCAGTCAGCTTGAACCTGGTGAATGGATTGTCGGCAGCAGCTGGGATGAGAACCTTTTTACCGACGGAGGAATTCCGACGATTGCCGAGCTGGATTATGTGGCTCCTGCCAACCCGTTATTTTTAACAAGGACGTGCCTGCACGCAACCCTGGTCAACAGCAAGGCGCTCGAAGTGAGCGGCTATCATCCGTTGATATCGGTTCCGGAGGGCGGAACCATCGTACTCGATGAAATCACGAAGCAACCGACCGGACTGTTCCTCGAGTCAGCGGCAAATTTAGTCCGACAGTATATCCCGGAGCGCTCGTACAACGACTGGAAAAAAGCGATGCGGCAGACGATGAATTATGCGATGAGCAAAGGGTTGACCAGCGTGCATACAAATGACCCGCTCTATCTTGGCGGTCTTGAAAAAACATGGAATCTATTTAATGAGCTTTTAAATGGAGAGCAGCTCGGCTTACGCAGCAATCTCTTGATTAACCATGAGTTTTTATCAAACCTGAAAGAAGCCGGAATGTACACAGGCTACGGCAATGACACGCTGCAAATCGGTGCGGTGAAGATTTTTGCCGATGGGGCATTTGGCCGGAGGACCGCGCTGCTATCAGAACCATATAGTGATGCGCCAGGTCATTACGGCGATGCGATGTATGATCAGGAGCATTTATACGAAATCGTGAAAGGGGCGCGCGAGCTGGATATGCCGATTGCTGTCCACACAATTGGCGACCAGGCACTGGAAAATGTTCTTGATGTGCTGGGCCAATTCCCGGCAACGGCTTATCGAGACCGGCTGATTCATGCACAAGTTTTACGGGAGGAACTGATTCCACGCCTGAAGGGGCCTAGCCGGATTGCGGATATTCAGCCACGTTTTATAGCAAGTGACTTCCCTTGGGTTCAGGAACGTCTTGGTGAAAAAAGAATCAAACTTTCCTACGCTTGGAAAACCCTGATGGAAGCAGGCGTCATTTGTGCCGGAGGTTCCGATTCGCCGGTTGAACCAGTCGACCCGGTTCTGGGAATACATGCCGCGGTTACTAGGAAAAAACCGGGCGAAACTCACGATGGCTATGTGCCAGAGCAGAAGCTGTCAATGCTCGATGCGTTCCGACTTTTCACAGAGCTCGGAGCCTATCCAACAAACGAAGAAATGCTGAAAGGCACGATCGCACGCGGAAAATTAGCTGATATGACCGTTTATACCAAAAATCCATTTGAAATGACGGACGCAGATGAACTTTTATCAATGGATATTGAAATGACGATCATTGGCGGGGAAATCAAGTATCGAAGGCTTTCCTAAGATTATGGGCGGTTTTCAGCTTCCATTCGGAAGCCGTACCGTCCTTTTTTGCGAAAATTCACTTTGAGTAATGAATAGCTCATCAAGTCGCTTCGGTCCTGCCATTGTATTCAAAACCGACTTCACTGTCATGCCCTCCAGCGCTTACCGGGCTGACTGAGGAGCTTGTGATTTTCATAGGTAAAGCTCTCGATTTGAGTCGTGTCGTTTATTCGATTACAAAATGATTTAGTTTTTTATGGCTAAAGTCCTAAAATTTTCAGAATTTGAACCGAAAGAAGGTATGAGTGGTAATTTAATCTATTGCTGGACAGGAGAGCGGAAAATGAAATCCAAAAAAAGATTTGCAAAACCACAGATGAGATTCAGTGTTCGAGCCAAACTATTGACCGGATTTTTCTCGGTATTAGCTTTGTTGGCGCTCGTGGCCATCGTCACGAATTTTGAGTTTAACAAGATGAACAGCCAGTATTCGTCATCCATTGATGAAAGGATGGAAAAGCTGAATTTGATTGTCGAGATGAAGGATGCAATCATGAGAGAGCAGCTGGCCCTCCAAAAGTATATGGCAAATGGTGATGGAGAAAGCCTGATTGAATTTGAGGGTGCGGTAGAAGATTTTGATAAAAGTTCTAAGAAATATTTAAGCTCGGAAAAATCAGCTGAAGGAAAAAAGGTTGGAGAAAAGCTTGTTGCAGCTGAGGCACAGTATTATGAGATGGCTTCCGAGGCGTTTCTTTTAATAAGAGATGAACAAATGGTCAAGGTTAGATTGTTGATGCAGGAAAAAGGGAATCCGCTTATCTTCAGCCTGAATTCTGCGGCTGAGGATGCGATTGAGTACCAGCAAGATGCTTTGGAATCTACAAGTGAAGCCTTGTCTGGGAATGTACAGAAGGTAGCAATGCTGATTATCGTCCTCAGTGCAGCGGCTTTTGTGATAGGCATCTTTATTGCGCTGCAAATTAGCCGCATGATTTCCAAGCCGGTTCAGCTTGTATCACAGGCAGCAAAACAGGTGGCTCAAGGAAACCTGGCTGTTGAAAAAATGAATGTGAAGAACAATGATGAAATCGGTGAGTTGGCTGCAGCTTTTAACGAGATGACGTCCAATTTAAGGGAACTGATTTTCAAGGTAAGCAGTACCTCTGAGCAGGTTGCGGCATCCGCTGAAGAAATGATGGCAAGTGCGGAACAAACCAACTCTGCGACGAATCAGGTTGCAACAGCCATCCAGGAGGTTGCAGGCGGTGCAGAGGTCCAGAGCAAGAATACAGAAGAAAGTGCGAAAGCGGTAGGCGAGATGTCAGGAGGGATCCAGCGAGTTGCACAAACGACTTCTACTGTTGCGGAGTCTGCGGCTGAAACGGCAAAACAAGCCCAAGTCGGACAGGAATCTCTTGAAAAAGTAATTGAAAAAATGAAGTCGATCAATAATACGACAAGTGAAACCAATGGGGTCATTAAAGACCTGGATCGGAAATCAGCAGAAATCGGCAAAATCATCGAAGTCATCACAGGCATCGCTGACCAGACCAATTTGCTAGCGCTAAACGCCGCCATAGAAGCGGCAAGAGCAGGGGAGCATGGCAAAGGCTTTGCAGTTGTCGCTGATGAAGTCAGGAAGCTGGCAGAATTATCGAGGCAATCTGCGAGCCAAATTTCTGGCTTGATCGAGGTCATTCAAAAAGAAACACATCAGGTTGTAGAAATGATGAATAAAGGATGGGTTGAGATCTCTGAAGGAGCGTCTTTAGTTGATGATACGGGACGGACATTTGAAGAAATCCTAAAATCGATCGAAAATGTCAGCGAGGAAATCCAGGAGGTATCCGCGATTTCAGAGGAGATGTCAGCAAGTGTCCAGCAGGTGAATGCCTCGATCGAAGAGGTGACGAAAATCGCCCGTGATTCCGTAGCAAACACAGCAGAAATCGCATCCGCAACGGAGGAACAGCTGGCATCAATGGAAGAAGTCACCTCATCATCAGCTTCACTGGCAAGTCTGGCGCAGAACCTGAGAGAGATGGTCGCAAAGTTTAAAATTTAAAAGTTTGGGAGCATGGAAGTCGTGTGTGTCTTTCATGCTTCTTTTTTTGTGAAAATAAATGCCTGGGTTGAAAGCAGAAAACTCATGAATATTTTTCGGGAAAGAAAATCTGTGTCCAATCTTTTTAGCCACTATTTTTAGGAAGCGATTTGGAAATTAAGGAATATATTCAGGTTTTTCAGAAATATATTCAAAAAGTAAGGAATATATTCAAAAAGTAAGGAATATATTCAAAAAGTAAGGAATATATCTAGTAGTTTAAGGAATATATTCAATTTTTAAGGAATATCCTGTTTTAACAATGGTCCTGCACTAGCCTCCCACCCTGAAATCCACGTTCTATGTGCGTTCGCCCAAGCCAAAGACATGATAAACGCATATAAAGATAGTGAGTACAAAAAGAGAAGAGGGAGGTAAGCCGTATGCATGCATACAGACATCCTTATCGTTCGCAGGATCAGAGGTTTTTCGGCTTTGGCTTTGGATTGCCGTTTTTAGGTGGTTTGGCTGGTGGCTTGTTGGGTGGGGCTTTGTTTTCCCCGCGTCCGTTTTATCCACCCCCGTTTTATCCGCCAGTATACCCGTGCTGCCCGCCGCCTAGATATCCGTATTATTATTAATTTACCAACAAATAAAGGGAATGAGCTGTTCAGCTCATTCCCTATTTTTATCTTTATATAAAGTATAGACTTTCCACACTAATATTAGTGTCCAACTCCAACGCCCAGACCCATCGAGTTGCTTCAATCCGCCCATTGAAGTCAAAGAGCGGCTCTCCAGCGCTTGTCTGGGCTGACCGAGGCACTTACGCTTTTCAGGCTAACTGATATTTGCTTGTTTGATTTCATGCTTATCCATGAATTCGAGTGCCTGCTGGTTGAATTCATCAGCTTTATCTATATTACAGACATGCCCGCACCGCTCCAGAATCACGAGCTCCGAGCTTTCGTCACCGTGAAGGTCTTCTGCTAAATCCCTGACAAACATATGGTCCTCAGCACCTGAGATATAAAGCTTGGGGACAATCTTGCTTTTTTCCTGAACCTTGCTGTATGTGGTTTTGACGTCACCGGCAAGCGGATACCACGCAAGAAAGTTTTTTCGTTTCATTTTATAGGCCTCCTGGATGAAAAACCTCCTTGAGCCTTTATGGTTACCGCGAGGCATCAGGATCAAGGCTAGTATGCGATAAAGCCACATAAAGGGAATGAAATCCCTTATAAACCAGGCCAATTTAATCAGTGATTTTGCAAATAGGTTTAATCTTGTAATTGCTCCGCCAAGGACCGCTGATCTCACACGTCCCGGTTCCGTCTGCAGCAAATGGTGGACGATGATCGTTCCCAGCGAAACGCCGACAAAGTGGGCCTTGTGGATTGAAAGGTGGTCCATTATCTTAAGAATCTCTCTGATAATCAAATCAAAAGAAAACTTTTCCTTATAGGAATCTATGTCAGGTGACTTCCCATGCCCAGGCATGTTAATCGCGACTATATTATATTTTTTCAGGAATGGTTTTAGCTGTTTGTAAAAAATATTCGAGTTCCCGCCAATTCCGTGGAGCAGAACAATATACTCCGAGCCGTAGCCCTTATACAATCTGTAATCTAGCATCCGATTCTCCTTAGGCGTACTTGTTGTGATAATAATGATACCCTTGATATTTATGTTAGTAAACTAAAAGACGATACGAAAAAAATGGCAGGAGGAAATTCTGTTGGACGATGATAATAATTGAATCCTACTAATGAGTACTTAAAAATGGCTAAACTCATTGAGGCAGGAAAGTTCTAAGGAGATTTGTATAACGTAAAGGGCCACTCATAGGCATCACGAATGTCTTCGAGTACCCCAGGATACGTAGGATTGTTTTTGGGTGACAGTACCGTTATCCATTTACTATATTTTACTTATGGTGGGATTGCCAGATGGGTGTAATATCATAGAATGCGATCGAGAGGATTTACGAACTTTTTAAGCTACTATATCAAAGTATGATGATCAAGATGGTTGTTTCTATAAAGAATAACAGTATTATTAACATGCTATTATGAATATTATTGATTATACCAAAAGATGAGCGGGAGTGGGACTAAATTCACTGTATGTTCGGGAGGATGCAATTTATGGAATTAAATCATTTATTTCGAAAAAGAATCGGCTTCTTCGAGAGTGAGAAAATCACGGCTGCCAATCTGGGAATCCTGCTAGAGATGACAGCTGCAGCACTACCTTTTGAGAATCTGGGCACCCTGTCAGGAGACCTCAGTAATTTGAATGAAGAAAGACTGGTCGACAAGATCCTCCTTAAAAATGAAGGCGGACTATGCTATGACCTGAACGGCATCCTCTATTTATTTTTAAAAGAGAATGGGCTTGATGTGCGGCTTATTCGCGGGTCAGTGTATGTCCCGGATTTGAACGGTTTCAGTCCAACGGGCAGGACGCATGCTGCGATTTTACTGAATGGCGAAGGCAAAGGATATTTGGTGGATACCGGTTTTGGCGGGAACCTTCCTCTAAGACCGGTGCCGATGGATGGGACGGAGATTAGTTCTCCTAATGGGGATTTTCGGGTTAATCAATATGATAGTGAGTTCGGAGATTACCTTTTAGAGATGAAGCTGAAGTATAAGGATTCTGAATGGCGAATTGGATACGCTTTTGATTCAAGAGAGCCGATAGAGAATGTCAGTGATTTATCCGAAATGAAGAAAATTATAACAAAACACCCTCAGTCCCCTTTTAATAAGAAGCCCTTGCTGACAAGAGTGACAGCAAATCGAAGCATGGTGTTAACTGAAACTAGTTTTATACAGTGGACGGAAGATGGAGTCGAAAAAGAGGTCATAGATGCGAAACGCTTCAAGCAGCTGGCGAAAGAATTCTATAATATCGAATTAAAATGAAACCTTCTCAAGATGTTAACCGTTAATACAGTATCAAATAATGACAGGTGGATGAAGCAGATGGATTCACGAGACTACTTATTGAATGAACTAAAGGAAATTGAAAAGTGGGAGAAGGACCAGAAGGGGCTTTGGTTTTGGGAGCGCCTGACCCGACTGCCATTCAAGATGCTTGACCGTTTTACGCCAAAGTTCATTCAGGAGAAGGTAGGAATCCTGCTTGATGAGCTGGGAAGCTACATTCAAACGGGCGGACAATATTTAACCAGCGAAAAGTCTGTGTTTCAATTTTTCGAGAAAAAGACTGGAAGGAGAGTCAGTCAGCTCACAGATATGGAGCGCGTTCCGGTGGAAGAAATGAAGCGGGCATCTTTGGCACTGGGCGAACAAAGGAAGAAAGCCGCGACGATTCAAGGTGCAAGTACGGGTATTGGCGGTATTTTTACGCTGGCAATTGATATTCCTGCTGTTCTGGCCCTCTCGCTAAAAACACTACAGGATATCGCCATTCTCCATGGGTACGATCCAAGAGATAAGAAGGAGCGAGTGTTCATCATTAAGTGCCTGCAGTTTTCTTCGGCAGATGTGGTCGGAAAGCAGGCAATTTTAAACGAGTTGAGTGATTTCAACAGTGAAAATAAATCACGGGAAGTCATCTCGCAGCTGCAGGGCTGGCGAGAAGTAACCTTGACGTATACCGAATCATTCGGCTGGAAAAAACTGCTGCAGATGGTACCGGTGGCAGGAATTGTGTTTGGGGCGTTCGCCAACCGATCGATGGTCAGTGATCTTGCCGAAACCGCGACAATGCTCTATCAAAAACGCAGGATTTTGGAGAGGCTGGATGCTGATTCATCGATTTCTATAGAATAAAAATTAAACAATGTTTGGATAATATGGAGGAAATCCAGATGAAGGAGGCTTTCATATGAATCCAAAGGATAAACAGAAAAAAGATCAATTAAAGGCAGACCAGAATAAAACAGAAACAAATGGCAAATCTTCTAAAAATGACGGTTTCCGCTATGATTATGATGATTCATCCGACTTGAAGTAAAAGAGGAAAACCAGATATCATTGGTTTTCCTCTTTTTTTGAATGTACTCTGCAATTCCAATTCATCTTCTGAAACAAGACCTAATTTCCGTTTTGGACAAAAATATGAGCTTGGATAAGAAAAGAGAGTATACTGCTCTCTTTTTTTATTTTTCCCATAAAAAAAAGATAGTAAAACACCTATCCGCGTTGTAAAATAAATTGAAAATTGAATAGAGTTTGAGATTCGGTTTTGTCATCCATTTTGAATTACGGGAGGAAACAAGGGACATAAAGAATGAATGATGCTTTCGTTTATATATCAATCTAATTTTTGGAAAATACATGATTAAGAGGTTGATGAAAGTTGATAATGGATGCTGTTGATTTAACTGTTAAAGAACCTACGATTTTTAATCATATCGGGAACAAAATCAAAACCGAAGATCGTGAAATCAACATTATTGCTAGAATGGAAGAACCGTTAATCGTCATTTTAGGAAATGTATTAAGTGATGAAGAATGCGATGAGCTGATGAAGCTGTCTAAGGACAAGCTGCAGCGCTCGAAAATTGGGAATACTCGCGAAGTTGATCAGCTCAGGACGAGCAGCAGCACGTTTATAGAAGAAGCAGAAAATGCTGTTGTTGCGCGAGTTGAAAAAAGAATCTCGCAGATCATGGGCATTCCGAATTCACATGGAGAAGGCTTACAAATTTTGAATTATAAAATCGGTCAAGAGTATAAAGCCCACTTTGACTTTTTCTCGTCAAATGTAAGCAATCCGAGAATCAGTACACTCGTCATGTACCTGAATGATGTCGAGCAAGGTGGAGAAACTTATTTCCCTAAGCTTAATTTTGCCGTATCCCCACAAAAGGGAATGGCCGTTTATTTTGAATATTTCTATGATAATCAGGACTTGAACGACTTAACCTTGCATGGCGGAGCGCCGGTTGTTATCGGCGATAAATGGGCCGCAACCCAATGGATGAGGCGGAAGAGTGTGAAATAGAGATGGAAGGAGCATGGAGAACATGCTTCTTTTTTTAAATGAAAAAGAAAGTATAAAATTTTTGTACTTAGATTAGTGTCCAGCTCCAGCGCCTAGCCCCTCGAGTCGCTTGTCCTGCTGCGGCTCCTAACTCCTCGAGACGTTTCGGTCCTGCCAATGAAGTCAAAGAGCGACTTCACTGTCAGGCCCTCCAACGCTTGTCGGAGTTGGGAAGTCGCCTCCGCATTTCGAATTGTCTAGTGTCGCCTCCTAGAAACTCCGAAACTTCAACTCCGCCGGCAGAAGCAAAAAGCGCTTCTTTGTCGGAGTCTCCAGTTTCTGCGTTTCTGGGCAGTCGGCTATACTTTTCGATTTCGGTCCTGCCAATGAAGTCAAAGAGCGACTTCACTGTCAGGCCCTCCAGCGCTTGTCGGAGTTGGGCAGTCGCCTCCGCATTTCGAATTGTCTAGTGTCGCCTCCTAGAAACTCCGAAACTTCAACTCCGCCGGCAGAAGCAAAAAGCGCTTCTTTGTCGGAGTCTCCAGTTTCTGCGTTTCTGGGCAGTCGGCTATACTTTTCGATTTCGGTCCTGCCAATGAAGTCAAAGAGCGACTTCACTGTCAGGCCCTCCAGCGCTTGTCGGGGCTGACCAAGGCGCTTGCGCTTTTCTTTGTCCAGCTCCAGCGCCTAGCCCCTCGAGTCGCTTCGGTCCTGCCAATGAAGTCAAAGAACGACTTCACTGTCAGGCCCTCCAGCGCTTGTCGGGGCTGACCAAGGCGCTTGCGCTTTTCTTTGTCCAGCTCCAGCGCCTAGCCCCTCGAGTCGCTTCGGTCCTGCCAATGAAGTCAAAGAACGACTTCACTGTCAGGCCCTCCAGCGCTTGTCGGGGCTGACCAAGGCGCTTGCGCTTTTCTTTGTCCAGCTCCAGCGCCTAGCCCCTCGAGTCGCTTCGGTCCTGCCAATGAAGTCAAAGAACGACTTCACTGTCAGGCCCTCCAGCGCTTGTCGGGGCTGACCAAGGCGCTTGCGCTTTTCTTATCCTATGATTCTACTGAAATGATTCAATGTCGTTCTAGTTCTTATATTTCGTTAGTCTACTGCTTCTGAATCTTAGCAAGAATTTTACTATTCCGTCTTGTGGTTTTCCTCTTTCTATTCCCGTAAACACCATCTATAATGTTTTAAGTCTTATGCAATTATTTGTCTGAATATTTATATTAATTTTAAGGAGGTCCTCTCTTGGAAACGACAAATAAAAAAGGTATTATTTTGCGTTCACTCGATGTGATTGAACGTGTGGGAAATAAATTGCCTCATCCAGTCACTTTATTTGCGATTTTCTCCGTGATGGTGATTGTGCTGTCTGCGGTTTTCTCAGCAATGGGTGTAAAAGTGGCAGACCCTATGAATGAAGGGGAATTCTTAACAGTCAAGAACTTGTTAAGCAAAGAAGGGATCGCCTATCTATTTGAAAGTGCCGTCACAAACTTCACCGGCTTTGCTCCGCTGGGAACGGTTCTTGTTACGATGCTGGGAATAGGGATTGCGGAACGTACTGGATTAATCAGTGCGGCATTGCGTGGTCTTGTAACATCCGTTCCTAAGCAATTATTGACGGCTGCCCTAGTATTCGGCGGCGTTATGTCCAGCATGGCAGCTGACGCTGGTTATGTTGTATTGACTCCACTTGGAGCGGTTTTGTTCGCAGGTCTTGGAAGACATCCGCTCGCTGGTTTGGCTGCAGCCTTTGCTGGTGTATCCGGCGGATTCAGTGCGAACTTGCTTCTGACTTCATTGGATCCGCTTTTGGGCGGATTGACGAAAGATGCTGCGGCTATTTTTGATCCGGCTTATGCTGAAAACATCAACTATGCAATGAACTATTATTTCATGGTTGTTTCTGTATTCTTGATCACAATTGTCGGAACATTGGTAACAGATAAAATCGTTGAACCACGACTTGGTACATTCAAAGGCGATGTGAAAGAAGAGGTTGAATATTTATCTGCGGTCGAGAAAAAAGGTCTTTGGGGAGCTTTGATTTCGATCATCATTACATCCATCGGAATTGCATTGCTTGTTATCCCTGAATGGGGACCACTTCGCGGCGGGGAAGAGAACATCATCAATGCTCCATTCTTCCACTCGCTCGTTCCCATCATCTTGATTCTTTTCTTTGTACCAGGCTTTGTATACGGCCGGATCACAAAATCGATCAAGGATGATAAGGATGTAGCGGATCAGCTTTCTGAGACTATAGCCACAATGGGTTCATACATCGTGCTTGCGTTCGTTGCCGCTCAATTCGTTGCTTACTTTAAGGAATCAAACCTTGGATTAGTTTTAGCTGTAAACGGAGCAGAACTGCTAGAAAGTACAGGCTTCAAAGGAATTCCGTTAATCCTGGCATTCATCGTGATTTCCGGATTCATCAATCTGTTCATCGGCAGTGCATCTGCTAAGTGGGCAATCATGGCGCCGGTATTTGTACCAATTATGATGCAAATCGGTTACACACCTGAGTTCACTCAGCTTGTATACCGAATCGCTGACTCAACGACAAATATCATTTCACCATTAATGCCTTACTTCGCCATCGTCATCGCATTTGCGCAAAAGTATGACAAGAAGGTTGGTATCGGTACACTGATCGCAACCATGCTCCCATACTCAATCGCCCTGACAATCGCATGGGTAGCAATGTTGATCATCTGGATGCTGTTAGGAATCGATATCGGACCTGGTTCATCCATTTTTATGCCTAAATAATATGAAAGAATCCGAGCTGAGTTGCTTGGGTTCTTTTTTTAGAATAATTTAACAAAATTTGCTACTTAACCTGTATAATAATAGAACCAATTTATAAGGAGGTGACTTCCGTGGAATTATGGGATGTTTACGATCAATACAGGCATTTGACTGAACGCATACATAAAAGAGGGGAAGATATGAAGGCAGGGGACTATCATCTTGTTGTCCATGTTTGGATTATCAATGACGATGGTCAGTTTCTGATCCAGAGAAGGCAGCCGTGGAAGATCGGTTTTCCGAACATGTGGGACTGCTCCGCAGCAGGTTCTGCAATAGTAGGGGATGACAGTGAACAAGCAGCCATCCGTGAGGCAAAAGAAGAGCTTGGAATCGACCTCGATATTAAAAAAGGCGAAAGAATATTCACTGTGAAATTCTCGCAGGGCTTTGACGATATCTGGCTTGTCAGGCAAAATGTCGCACTTGAGGACTTGCTGCTTCAGGAAGAGGAAGTCGCCGATGCAAAGTGGGCGAGTGAAGCGGAGATAAGGGAAATGGCAGAGACAGGTGAGTTCATCCCGTTTAACTACCTTGACCTTTTATTTGAAATCGCCACTTCGAGCATCACTCTCAAAAAAGCTTCAGTAGATGATGCTGAGGAATTGTTAGCTCTGCAAAAAGAAGTATTCATGCCTTTATATAAAAAGTACAAGGATCATGAAACAAGCCCGGTGACCCAATCGATGGAGAGATTCACGGCCAGGTTCGATCGGGGCGATTATTTTAAGATTCTTTTTGAAGCTGAACTTGCAGGAAGCGTCTTTGTCTATGAAAAGTCTCCTGGGTTGATGAGACTGCATATTATCAACATCCTGGAAAAATACCATAATAAAGGAATTGCCCAGGTCGTCATGAAACGGCTGGAACTTTTGTATCCGGAAGCAGAAGCATGGGAGCTCGATACGATTCAATCCGAGGAACGCAACTGCTATGTGTATGAAAAGATGGGCTATAAACAAACGGGAGAAGCTAAAGTCATTAACAAGGACATGAGAATCATCCGCTACAGTAAAGACACGAACTTATCCAAAATTGTGAGTATCTAGGTTGCCGTATTTCACTGCATGGAAAAGGCCTGCCAATTCAGTCAGGCCTTTTCGTTTTTTAATTCCGGAAAATAATATAAACCAAATACACGATGTAACCAGCGGCAAGTATCGCTCCCTCTATTTTTGAAATCCTGAATTTAGATCTTGAGAAAATTAATAGGACAGCTGTTAAAATAATCATTAAGGCGATATCGGTAAAAATTTTACCATTAACAGCGAGCGGCGAGATGGTGGCCGATGTCCCCAGGACAAAAAGGATGTTGAAAATATTGCTTCCGACAATATTGCCGAGGGCAATTTCGGTTTTCTTTTTCAGAGCGGCGGTAATGGATGTAATCAATTCAGGCAATGAGGTACCGACCGCCACAATCGTCAGACCTGCGAGAGTGTCACTCATTCCGAGTGTTAGTGCGATTTTCGTTGCATTATCAACGACCAGGTCACCACCAAAGATTATTGCAGCGAGGCCGGCAAGCGTAAAGAAAATATTCTTTCCCCAAGTTCCTCTGCTGGTAACTGTCGCCGCATCTGGTGCTGGTTCACGGTTATTCAAGGCAACCTCGATGATGTAATAAAGGAAAATCATAAAGAAGAGAAGCAGGATAATGCCTTCGCTTCTGCCAATTAAATCGATGTTTGCCATATCGAGTGCTATATCATTGGCGACTGCTGCCAGTGCTACACTTGCCAGCAGGGTGAACGGTATTTCTTTGCGGATTGTCATAGTTTCAACTGCAAGCGGATTAATCATAGCTGTGATGCCGACAACAAGCGTGATATTGAAAATATTGCTCCCGATGACGTTCCCAAGAGAAACCTCGCTGCTGCCTTCCATTGCGGCAATGATACTGACCGTCGCTTCCGGTGAGCTTGTACCGAAAGCGACAATCGTCAAACCAACCAACAGGGGAGGAACCCTGAGAAGTGTGGCAATTTTAGAAGAACCCTCGACAAAATAATCCGCTCCCTTTATGAGTAAGGCAAAGCCAATTGTTAATAGGATATAGGTCAACTTCATTCCCCCTTATTGCTTACTGTTAACAACATAGCAAAAAAATAATTCAAAAAGAAATATTTATCGGCAAAATAGCAAAAAAGACGGCCCTCCTATATGGAGTAACCGTCTTTTTACATTTTAATAATTACTTAATGCCTTTCATATATCCCTGAATCTTAGGTGACATGATGAAGAGGAGGATACCTAACACGATGGATGCTCCACCGATTGTACCGAAGTAAGCCATCTCTGTTTCAACAGAGTAGAACTTCACGATCTGTGCATTGATTGCTTGTGCTGCAGCACTTGCAAGGAACCAGAGGCTCATCGTTTGTGCAGAGAAAGCAGCCGGAGCAAGCTTAGTGGTAGCTGATAGTCCAACAGGAGAAATCAGCAATTCACCGAATACAACAATCAGGTAGCTAAGTACAAGCCATAAAGGACTAACTAGAGCATCTGAACCTGTGAAGTATCCAGGAATCAAAATAACAAGGAATGAAAGACCAGCGAACATCAATGAGAATGAGAATTTCTTAGGAATCGATGGCTGTCGATCGCCCATTTTTACCCATAATCCTGCAAAAATTGGTGCGAAGATGATGATGAATAATGGGTTAAGCGACTGGAACCATGCCGGTGAAATGGTGATTCCCGCGAACTCAAGCTGTGTACGCTTGTCCGCATAGTTAGCAAGGATAGTTGAACCTTGCTCCTGGATCGCCCAGAACATGACCGCTGCCAGGAATAATGGAATATAGGCAAGAATGCGTGAACGTTCCACTTCTGTTGTTTTAGGGCTGCGATACATGATGATAAAGTATGCAGTCGGAATTAAGATACCAAGAATTGTTACAAGGTTAATAAAGCTTTCGAATGTTAAAAGTCCAGCAGGAATTAATATAGCACTTAAAATACCGATTGCGACAATCGCTATAGCAACGATCATGAAAGTCTTTTTCTTTTCAGATGGTGAAAGCGGGTTTGGTACTGCTGTACCAGCAAGACCCAGATTCTTTTTCTTTGTAAGAACGAAAACAACTAGTCCTATGAACATACCGATTGCGGCAATTGCGAAGCCGTAATGGAAGTTGTAAGCCTTAGATACAGTTCCAACGATAAGTGGCGCCAGGAAAGCACCTGCGTTGATACCCATGTAGAAAATCGTGAAACCAGCGTCACGGCGAGCGTCATTTTCGCTGTACATTTCACCAACTACAGTAGAAACGTTTGGTTTCAATAAACCTGTTCCAATTACGATCAGGATCATCGACACGAAGAACATTGTGATGCTACCAGGAATCGCAAGAGCGATATGACCTAACATGATCAGGATTCCGCCGTAGAATACAGCTCGTGATGTACCGAAGATCCGGTCAGCGAGCCAACCACCGATGATACCTGACATGTAAACAAGTGATCCGTAAATGGACATGATGGAAAGCGCTAGAGTTTCATCAAGCCCCAAGCCGCCTTTTGATACTTCGTAATACATGTAGAATACTAGGATTGCTCTCATTCCATAGTAAGAAAAGCGCTCCCAAAACTCCGTGAAGAAAAGTGTGAAGAGACCTTTAGGATGTCCGAAGAATCCTGTTTGAGGTACACTATCCACAATTTTCTGCCTATTATGGTTTGACATGATTACCCCTCCCTGTTTTCTATTCTAGGATACTTTTTGAAGTGTGAATTGTCAAAAACAATATCAGGAAGGGATCTCCTGAACTATTGATATAAAAGGGTTTTTGATCATTTTCCTCGAAAAGAAAGTGTATTTAAAATTATTAGTATTATAGGAATTTGTTAAATAATCTGTTAAATTGGTAAAAATATCCCATAGAACATGAAAACTATTTACCCCCTTTAAGAAAAATACAAACCAGCATAGGGGACGAATATTAATTAGCTAGGAGGGTATTGTGATACTAATAGGATTTAACCAGGTCAAAATGGAGGGAAGACGATGAAAAATAATTATGGCAGATTTGGCTTGATGGTGCTGACATCGACCATCATCATGTTTATCCTGATGTATTTAAATGCATATAGCATTGATCATGTATACTTTAGCGAAACGAGACTATATATAGCCTTGATCATGGGCGGTGTAATGGCGATTGTTATGCTTTCGTTCATGCTCAAAATGTATACTAATAAAAAAGCCAACTTAGGAATTTATGCCGGCAGTGCTTTACTGATTGCGGTTTCCCTGTTCCTGGTCCGGAGCCAGACAACCGTTGATGATACATCATGGATGAAAGCAATGATTCCGCACCATTCAATTGCGATTTTAACAAGTGAGCGTGCTGAAATCGAGGATCCACGAGTGAAAAAACTTGCCGATGAAATCATCAAGGCACAGCGTAAAGAAATCAGCGAGATGAAGACACTGATCAAGGATCTTGAGGAGAAGGAAGATTGACAGGATCTGGCGAAAAGAACCTAATCGAAATCTCAGGTTAGGTTCTTTTTTTTTTGTCTAAAAAGGTGAACACGCAAGTCATGGCAGCAAGGGGCAGAGAGGACTTGCTTTTCCAGCTTGATGGGGAGTTAGAGCAATCTGAAATTTGGCAGGATGTGAGGAAGAATCCTTTATCGAATAGTTAATCAAACGTTTGATTGAAAGGAGTCAAACCGTTGATAATACTGAAAAAGAAAGTAAAGTAATTTTGTATTTAGATTAGTGTCCAGCTCCAGCGCCTAGCCCCTCGAGACGCATGTCTAGTTTCGCCTCCTAGAAACTCCGAAACTTCAACTCCGCCGGCAGAAGCAAAAAGCGCTTCTTTGTCGGAGTCTCCAGTTTCTCCGTTTCTGGACAGTCGGCTATACATTTCCATTTCGGTCCTGCCAGTGAAGTCAAAGAGCGACTTCACTGTCAGGCCCTCCAGCGCTTGTCGGGGCTGACCAAGGCGCTTGCGCTTTTCTTTGTCCAGCTCCAGCGCCTAGCCCCTCGAGTCGCTTGTCCTGCTGCGGCTCCTAACTCCTCGAGACGTTTCGGTCCTGCCAATGAAGTCAAAGAGCGACTTCACTGTCAGGCCCTCCAACGCTTGTCGGAGTTGGGCAGTCGCCTCCGCATTTCGAATTGTCTAGTTTCGCCTCCTAGAAACTCCGAAACTTCAACTCCGCCGGCAGAAGCAAAAAGCGCTTCTTTGTCGGAGTCTCCAGTTTCTGCGTTTCTGGACAGTCGGCTATACATTTCGATTTCGGTCCTGCCAATGAAGTCAAAGAGCGACTTCACTGTCAGGCCCTCCAGCGCTTGTCGGGGCTGACCAAGGCGCTTGCGCTTTTCTTAACATAATACAATAATCCTGTACGGCGTCGTTTGCGCCGGGATGCTGAAGGTAGATGGACCGTAGACCACAATCAGATTCCTGTCAGCAGGATTCTTTGTAAATCTTTAGCCATTTTCCAATAAAATCGGTATTCCAGGTGATAGATTAAGCTTGAGCATGCCATCACTGCTGATCAGCTGCCTGTTGAAAAAGTCGACCTTCACATTCTGGCCAGGTGTTTCTTTGACCATGACAAGGGCCCTGTATTGTGGGGGATAGATCAGCGGGACAGGTGCGTCGGCATCGAAATAGCCTGTTACCATGTCACCAACACCGACCATTGCCTGGTCCACAAAGTAGGTTTTGGGTTCAATCACAAAATTCACTTGTCTTCCCGCTCCATCGATGACGGACATCAGTCGATAGCACCCTTCATTTTCGCCAGAGGGTGTAACCGAAAAATCATTGATCATGGTGACTGTTCCGCTGAAAGGCTGGTACTTAACCATTCTTCTCACTCCACTCATTATATTCATGCCTATAGTCTATTCACTGGGCCCTTATATCGGTGCCCGTTATTTAGAGATAAAAAAGGGTAAACAATCTCCAAAAAGGAATGATAAAATGCCTTTCAACTATGACCTTGATTTTGATGCCATTGATTTTCGCCAAAAGCCAGAACTGTACCGGGTGGGCAGGGGAGAACAGGGAGTTCTGCTGGTTGAACCTTATAAAGGTGAAATCCTGCAACATTGGAGATTCAAAACACCGGACATCGCCAGAGAATCTTCTGAGAAAATTTATGAAATGTTCCTGGATTACAAGGCGAAAAGTGATTTTGTCGGCATGGATATGGCAAGGAAATTCCTGCAGATGGGCTACACACGCGCCCGCCGGTATACGAATTATAAGGGCGGACGGAAGTATGAGGAGGACGGCAAGGTGAAAGAGCGCCAGAATGATCCGGTGAAGGCTGAATCTGCCGCGATATTTATGGAGAAATGGAAGCAGGCTAGAACCGATCATGAGTATCTCAAGATGAAAAAGGAACACCAGAAGAAATATGGATGAAAAAAGTCCCCTGATATCCTGTCAGGGGACTTCGCTTTATTTTACAGGGGTGACCGCTTCAGTTAAGGCTCCTTCGAGCTCCAGTGTATAGGCTTCCGCTT
Organism: Mesobacillus subterraneus; assembly: GCF_020524355.2. NCBI lineage: Bacteria > Bacillati > Bacillota > Bacilli > Caryophanales > Bacillaceae > Mesobacillus > Mesobacillus subterraneus. The sequence goes on along the minus strand of NZ_CP129019.1, from coordinate 3,564,060 downwards.
GCTGTTCGTTCCAGCTGAATTGGTCGCGCATGAAGTTGATGACATTCTCTTTGAAGTTGTGTACAAGGTGGATGTCGAACAAAATTGCTCCTGTACGTCTGTTGAAGAAGTCGATTGGTGTTGCTGCCGCTTCATATTGGATAGCATAAATCAGCTTGGCGAACAATTCCAATGGCAAACCATGTTGATCTGCTTGATGCTTATGTGCAGATGCCAGTTGGAACACGATCGGAGCGTTTGATCCGTACTGGTAGGCAAGACGGCGAGCTTCTTCTGTGGTGAATCCAGCTTTCATACCTTGTTCCAGCTGCGTTTCAACAAAGGAATCTAGGTTAGTGGAGCCACCGACATTTCCGCCAGAAATAGGCAGATTCTTCGTCTGTGATGCCGGGAAGGTGCGTCCCTCTTCTTCAAAAAATTTTCCAGCAAGCAGATCGACAATCGTTTCCGCCATTTTGCGGTAGCCAGTCAACTTTCCGCCGGCGATGGTGATCAGGTTTGAATCGGACTCCCAGATTTCATCTTTCCTGGAGATTTCAGAAGGTGCCTTGCCATCCTCGTGGATTAGCGGTCTAATGCCTGCCCAGCTGGATTCTACATCTTTTTCGGTGACCTTCACATCCGGGAACATGTATTGAATCGCTTTAAGCAAGTAGCTTCTGTCTTCTTCCGTCATGCCAGGATTGATTGGGTCTTCATTGTAAAAAGTATCGGTCGTGCCGACATAGGTTTTCCCATCGCGCGGAATCGCGAATACCATCCTTCCGTCAGGCGTGTCGAAATAGATCGCCTGCTTGAGCGGGAAGCGTGATTGATCGATGACGATATGCACACCTTTTGAAAGTTTCAGGGTTTTTCCTTTTTTTGAATCATCCATTTCACGAATGTCATCAACCCACGGGCCAGTTGCATTGACAACTTTTTTGGCATGAACCTCGTATTCCTCGCCTGTTAAAAGATCCTGTACCACTACACCTGACACGATTCCATTTGTATATAATAGTTTTTTAACTTTGGAATAATTCAATGCGGTAGCACCTTTTTCAACCGCCAGCTTCATGACCTCAATCGTCAGTCGGGCGTCATCGGTACGGTATTCCACATAATGGCCGCCGCCCTTCAATCCGTCCTTTTTTACGAGTGGTTCCTTTGCCAGTGTTTCAGCCGCACTGAACATTTTTCGGCGTTCTGATCTTTTGACGCCTGCTAAAAAGTCATACACCCTCAGTCCGATGGAAGTACTGAAGCTGCCGAATGTTCCGCCTTTATGGAAGGGGAGGAGCATCCATTCCGGTGTCGTGACATGCGGGCCATTTTCATACACAATTGCACGTTCCTTGCCGACTTCCGCTACCATTTTTATTTCGAATTGCTTTAAATAGCGCAAGCCGCCGTGCACGAGCTTTGTCGAACGGCTTGAAGTGCCGGCCGAAAAATCCTGCATTTCCAATAGGGCAATGTTCATTCCTCTTGTTGCAGCATCCACAGCAATTCCGGCACCAGTAATTCCGCCGCCAATCACCAGAACATCAAATGCTTCTTTTTTCAATTTTACTACTATATTTTTACGGTTGAGATTTGAGAATTTCATACGATACGCCTCCTTGAATATGAAAAAAAGAGAGACCACAAACAACATTATCGCCCAAAAGCCGCAATGTTATCGTGGTCTCTCCATTTCTCCTACCCGATATATTAACTTGTAATCATTATATCACAGACACCTGGAATTTTCATGTGTCTGATTTCTGAAATTGATTAATTTCCCAAAGTTCCCTTTTGGAAGTAGTAATAGCAGAAGCCCCGGCATCGAGTGCATTTTTAACTTCCTCACGGGTTCGGATCAGGCCACCTGCAAAAATGGGGATTTGGACACGTTCCTTTACTTCCCTGATCATCCAAGGCATCGCTCCCGGTAAAACCTCAATATAATCTGGGCGTGTTTTTTCGATGAGTTTATAGCTTTTCTCGAGTGCATGGGAATCAATTAAAAATACTCTTTGCACTGCGAGCACTCCTTTTTGTTTCGCCTTTAAAATGACACTCGACTTCGTTGAAATCAGTCCATACGGTTTGTATTCCTGGCATAGATACTCGGTGGAATAGTCATCACTCTTCAGGCCTTGAATCATATCTACATGATAGATCATTTTCTTGCCATGCTGTTTGGTCATCGCATTAATATTTTTCAATTGAGAAATATGCACCTCCAGCATGACGCCAATTTCAAAAGGGCTTTCAAGAAATTGCTCAAACTCTTTCATGTTCGAAGATGCGGGCAAGATTTTTTGATCCAAAAGAATCCCATCCTTAAAATAGATTATCCATTATCTTAACATGAGATGTCCCGTGTTTCTATTGCGAAAGAGGCAATTCATGAGACCTAATGCATGCTCAAGTTTGTCGATATGCGTCAAGACTAGTACGATAGTAACAAAGATACATATCATATGAGGATGAGGAGCCAAACATGCAGAGTAGATTGGAAAAAAAGAGTAGCCAGGTTTTTGAGGAAGATGCGGTATTAGCAGCAATTGAAAGATCACTGGCGATGATCGAGTTCGACCCCACTGGAAAAGTCCTTTGGGCGAATGAAAACTTCGCCAGGACGATGGGATACCGAGTCGAAGAAATGCCGGGCAGAATGCATAAGCAATTCTGCACAACTGAATTTGCTGGGAGCAGAGAATACACGGAATTATGGAGAAATCTGCGCAGCGGCAAGAGCTTTCAGGAAAAAATCCTGCGGGTCACGAAACGAGGCCAACTGCTCTGGCTTGAGGCGACTTATACTCCTGTGTATGATTCTGCAGGTAAAGTCGCAGGTGTAGTGAAGGTGGTCACTGATATAACTGAGCGTGAATTGACTGCAACAAGACTTGCCGAGCAGCTACAGCAAATGTCTCAAGACCTTAGCGGACGAGCGGAAATGGGCATTACAAGAAGCGAAGAAGCAGCCACTGCAGCCATCAGACTAGCAGAGGAATCAAAAGAAAACCTCGAGATTCTAGAAACACTAAAATCCCAGGCCACATCAATCGGAAGCATCGTACAAACGATCCGCGAGATTGCCGCACAAACCAACCTGCTAGCCCTGAACGCAGCCATCGAAGCTGCAAGGGCTGGAGAACATGGAAGAGGCTTCAATGTTGTAGCGGGAGAAGTCAGGAAGCTTGCCACGCGTGTCCAAAATTCTATACAGGAAGTCAATGAACACATCGACGGAATAGCTGCTGAAATCAGCAAAATTAACAAAGCCACCCAGCGTTCGCAAACTGGCATCACTAACAACAAGACACTTAATGAACAAGCAGTTGCTGCTTTCAAAGAAATCGGCAGCGCTGCCCACGAATTGGACCAGCAGGCAAAGACGTTCAAGAATATATTGTAACCCCAACTAAGACACCGCGGTCAGTTGTAATGATCGAGGTGTTTTTTCTTGTTAATGGGAAGGAGTTAATCTGCATGCTTTACCCAAAAAAGAGTTTTATTGAAAAAAAAGAAAAAGCAGAGCATCTGCATTGCCCATACAGAAGTGAAAGGAGGTAGAATGGTGAAAGCAGAAGCTCTTCCTTACTGCAAAGAACAATAATGCCACGTAAGGCATAAAATCTCGCCCGTTATAGAAACTTTTTCCATATAATACTCGTCTCAATACTAAATGGGATAGCATTATTTGTTGAAAAGCTTAATTTATGGTATATTTTAAGAACTTCAACCCCCTATTTTCTCCAACCAATTTCTTCACTATTCTTTTTAGACTATGATTCCCCTGGGAATTAATAAATATATTTGCACAAAGAAACAGGAGTTGAACTATGGAAACGAAATTAAAAAAGGATCTTAAGATTTTCGCCTTGGGCGGTCTTGGTGAGATCGGAAAAAATACGTATGTAATTGAATATAAAAATGAAATGGTGTTAGTGGACTGCGGAATCAAGTTCCCGGATAATGAATTATTCGGAATTGATTATGTACTTGCGGATTACACTTATTTGAAGCAAAACCAGGACAAGCTGGTCGGGATTTTCGTGACGCATGGTCATGAGGATCATATCGGCGGTTTGCCATTTTTGCTGCAGGATGTAAAAGCGCCAATTTATGGCGGTGATTTCGCAGTTGAGCTTATCAAGTCAAAGCTGCAGGAGCACAAAATCAAAGGTGTGAAATTCCACCAAATCAACAATGATACAGTAGTCGAATTTCAGAATATCAAGGTGCGTTTTTTCAGGACGACACACAGCATCGCGGATTCTTTCGGTGTTGTTGTGACGACTCCGGAAGGAAATATTGTCCACACAGGTGATTTCAAATTTGACCTGACGCCAGTTGGCGCGGGCACTGATTTCCAGAAAATCGCCGAAATCAGCAGTGAGGGAGTGCTGTGTCTATTATCAGACAGCACGAACAGTGAAGTGCCAGGGTTCTCGGTATCGGAAAAACGTGTCGGTGAAGCAATCGAGGATATTTTCCAGACGGTGGACGGCCGCGTTATTTTCGCGACGTTTGCATCGAACATTGACAGAATCCAGCAGGTAGTGAAATCGTCACTAAAGTATAACCGGAAAATGGTCATCGTTGGCCGCAGTATGGAAAAGACGTTTGAAATTGGGCGCAGATTAGGGTACATTTCTGCACCTGATGATGCCTTCGTGAGCATCAATGAAATTGGGAAGATGCCTAGCAATGAAATGACAATCATCTGTACGGGAAGCCAGGGAGAACCGATGGCAGCACTTGCGAGAATCGCAAATGGTACGCACAGGCAAATTTCCGTTATTCCTGGAGATACGATTGTATTTTCTTCATCGCCAATCCCGGGCAACACAATCAGCGTAAACCGCGTGATTGATAAGCTGCATCGTATTGGCGCAGAAATCATCCATCATAAAATCAGCGAAGTCCATACTTCCGGACACGGTAAACAGGAAGAACAGAAGTTGATGATTAAGCTGCTTAATCCGAAATTCTTCATTCCGATTCATGGTGAATACCGTATGCTTGACATGCACGTAAAGTTGGCGGAACAATGTGGAATTCCTCGTGAAAACTGTTTTATTTTAGATAACGGCGATGTTTTGGAGCTGTCTGGAGATGGCGGACAGGTTGCCGGCAAAGTGCCTGCGCAGCCAGTATACGTCGATGGCAGCGGCATCGGCGATATTGGACATATCGTGTTAAAAGACAGAAGAGTCCTTTCCCAGGATGGGCTTGTAATTGTGACGATGATGATCAATCGCGAGAAGAAACAGCTTGTCAACAAGCCAACAGTGGTGACAAGAGGATTCGTTTACGTCAGGGAATCTGGCGATCTGATGAAGAATGTAGAAGAACTGATCAAGGATAAAATTGTAACAGAGCTGGCGGGCGGCACGAAGGACTGGTCGAGCCTCAAGAAGGCAGTCATCGACGTCGTTAATCCGTTCCTATACAGCCAGACGGGCAGAAGACCAATGATATTACCGATAATTATGGAAGTCTAATTCGAGAACGCTCCTTTATGGGGCGTTTTTTTAGTGCTGACAAGTCCGTTTTGTTGCTAAATCCTAAGTGATTTCTAATTCGGACAAAATAGGAGCGTCCGTAGGAGATAGTGTCCGAAGTGATACCAGGTTCAGACAAAACAAGAGCACGCGCGGGAGATATTGTCCGAAGTGATACCAGGTTCAGACAAAACAGGAGCGCGCGCGGGAGATAGTGTCCGAAGTGATACCAAGTTCGGACAAAACAAGAGCGCGCGCGGAAGATATTGTCCGAAGTGATACCAAGTTCGGTCAAAACAGGAGCGCGCGAGAGAGATATTGTCCGAAGAGATACCAGGTTTGGACAAAACAGGAGCGCGCGCGGGAGATAGTGTCCGAAGTGATACCAAGTTCGGACAAAACAAGAGCGCGCGCGGGAGATAGTGTCCGAAGAGATACCAAGTTCGGTCAAAACAGGAGCGCGCGCGGGAGATAGTGTCCGAAGTGATACCAAGTTCGGACAAAACAAAAGCGAGAGAGAGAGATAGTGTCCGAAGAGATACCAGGTTTGGACAAAACAGGAGCGCGCGCGAGAGATAGTGTCCGAACTGATACCAGGTTCAGACAAAACAAGAGCGCGCGCGGGAGATAGTGTCCGAAGTGATACCAGGTTCAGACAAAACAAGAGCACGAGCGGGAGATAGTGTCCGAAGTGATACCAGGTTCAGACAAAACAAGAGCACGCGCGGGAGATAGTGTCCGAAGTGATACCAGGTTCAGACAAAACAAGAGCACGCGCGAGAGATAGTGTCCGAACTGATACCAGGTTCAGACAAAACAGGAGCGTGCGCAGGAGACATTGTCCGAAGTGATACCAAGTTCGGACAAAACAGGAGCACGCGCGGGAGATAGTGTCCGAAGTAAAGCCCTGTTTGGGCAAAACAGCAGTCCCATCGTATAATTTTGTCCGAACTAAAGCCTTATTCGATTAACCCCCCAGCCAAGTAAAAAACCCCACTGGCTGATCAGTGGGGTTCTCAATATTACTCTTCATCTTTTCCATAAAAGCGAAGCAAATCTCCATATATAATCTGATCTGAGTAGCTTAGCTCGTTCTTGGCATGCTCGATGTAAGGTTCACAGCTTGCACCGTCTGTCGGTTCTCCTGTGGTCTTGTCGTAGCAGACACCTTTTGTATAAACTAAATCTTCGGTGATGAAGCTTCCATCTCTTAGGGCAACAAAGTTATCCTGTTTATCAGAGAACATGTCTGCTCCAAACTGAATATCCTGTTTTGTATCAATTCCAGCGAGATTCAACAATGTAGGGCGAAGGTCGATTTGACCAGTTACAGTTGAAAGGGTCTTGCCTTCGTGACCCGGAATGTGGATAATCATTGGCACGCGCTGCAACTGTGTTGAAACAAATGGCGTGATTTCCTTGCCAAGGTACTGTTCCATTGCCTTGTTATGGTTTTCGGAAATTCCATAATGGTCACCGTAAATTACTATGATTGAATCTTCGTAAAGTCCTTCTGCCTTCAAGTCCTCGATGAAAAGCTTGAAGGCTTCATCCGTATAGCGGACGGTTGGGAAGTAGCGGTTCAAGGTCCCGCTATTTGAATCAAACTCATCGATGAACTTGTCTTCCTCGTCCAGTTCAAACGGGAAGTGGTTTGTCAACGTAATGAACTTAGCGAAGAACGGCTTTGGCATTGCTTTTAAATGCTCAATTGACTGGTCAAAGAAATCCACGTCCTTCATGCCCCAGCCAACAGAATTTTCTTCGTTCACTTCATAATCCGGCAATGAGTAGAAACGGTCATAGCCGAAGTTATTATACATTACGTCACGATTCCAGAAGCTCTTGTTGTTCGCATGAAGCTTCGCTGTGTAATAAGAGTTTTCCTTCAGCCTCTCAGCAAGTGACATGTACTGATTCCCTGAATGGGTGAAGAATACAGCACCGCAGCCAAGAGGATATAAAGAGTTTTCTAATAGGAATTCAGAATCAGACGTTTTCCCCTGTGCAGTCTGATGGTAAAAATTATCAAAGTAATAGCTGTCTTTAATGAACTCATTCAAAAATGGCGTGATTTCCTGGCCGTTCACTTTCTGGCCAATGACAAAACTTTGAGTGGATTCCATTGACAGTACAATAATGTTCTTGCCCTTTGCTGCGCCGAACATTTCTTTGGAAGGTTCGGCGTATTGAGCACGAGTATAGTTCTCGATTTCAGTCAGCTGATTGCCATCTGCCATGGCTCTTTGTGCAGTTGTCTTGGTTTGCAGGTACGCATCGTAGATATGATGATTGTACGTACCGATATTCTTAACAAGGATTTCCCTGTCAAACGTACGAGTCAGCAATTCAGGACGCTCAGATTCTGAAAGTCCAAGATTGAAAAATGCCAGACCGATTGCACTGAAGTAGAAGGCAGCAGCGTAAACGCTTTTGTACTTTTTAAAAGAGACTTTAGGTGTCTTTACCATAGCTAAAGCCAGGATTAAAAGGAAATCGGCAAAATAGAAGAGGTCAGTCCAGCTGATCAATTCGCCAACACTGCTCTTTAAATCACCCATATTACTTGTCTGTGTCAACAGCGGAATTGTGATGAAATCACTGAATTCCTTATAGTAAACAACATTTGCGTAAAGAATAAAGGATATTATAAAGCTAGTCGCAACAACAAAGATTTTCTGCTTTCTTCCTGCCAGGAAAATCCCAAGTCCAAGAACAAACATAAGGAAGCTTAATGGATTTATGAACAGAATGAATTCCTGCATTTTATTCTCAATATCTATATCAAAATTAAATTTATAAACCGTGTAGGTTTTAAGCCATAATAGGACAATGGCAATCAAAACGAAACTTATGGACATTTTCTTATTAGTCCCCATGCAATCCCTCCTAGGAATCTATTGAAGCTTACATTTTACCATAAATGAAAATAGATTTGTAGTTGTACTGATAAACGCGTAATTTTCCGATATTAATTAGTACGTATTTAACCCTTGAAAAGTTTCTGGTAATTACTTCTATATATTTTTTTTAGAAGAAACATTTTCAATTTGATCCATGTCTAGCTTCTGCACCTAGCCCATGGAAAAGCACAAGCGCCTTGGTCAGCCTCGACCACCGCTGCCCGCCTAAAACGCCACATCGTGTGGCTGGCGGATTTGTACGTCCTGTGCCTCAGAGGGTCGACCGCTGAAGTTGTTCTTTGACTTCATCGGGCGGATCGAAGCGACTCGTTTTTGCCAAAGGAAACTTTTTTGCGGTCCTGTCAATTATATGGACAAAGGTAAAAAGGTTGCTATAGACTCAATCGCTCCTTGATTGTTAAAATGTTCTAGCAGTTGAATGGAGGCCAGTCCATGAATGAACAACGTTATTCCAATTTAAAACTAGGCGAACGCGGAGCGATAATCAGTATCCTCGCTTATATACTTCTTTCCGCCTTGAAACTTTCTGTAGGTTATATCAGCGATTCAGAAGCACTGAAGGCGGATGGTTTGAATAATACAACCGATATCTTTGCCTCATTGTCCGTCCTCATTGGGTTAAGGCTGTCGCAAAAACCTGCAGATGATGACCATCTTTATAGCCATTGGAAATCAGAAATGGTCGCGTCGATGGTCGCATCTTTCATCATTATCTTAGTTGGCTTTCAGGTTTTAACGAGTGCCTTCACATCATTTTTTGAAGGAAGTGCCGAAGCACCAGATCTTATTGCTGCCTGGACAGGTTTGTTTTCTGCGTTGATTATGTATTTCGTATATCGCTATAACCGAAACCTCGCACGCAAAATAAAAAGCCATTCGGTCATGGCCGCGGCTAAAGATAACCTGTCGGATTCATGGGTGAGTATCGGTACGGCCGTTGGCATCATCGGCTCCCAATTCGGTTTGCCGTGGCTTGACCCCGTGACCGCATTCATTGTTGGCGCACTGATTTTAAAAACAGGTTGGGACATCTTCCGTGAAGCATCCCACCAGCTGACAGACGGATTTGATGTCGACCTCATTAAAGAATATAACGAAACCATTTGTAATATTCCTGGTGTCAAGGGAATTAAAGATTTGAAGGCACGAAGCTACGGCAACAATATTGTCGTTGACTGTGTCATCACAGTGAAACCAACCCTCGACATCAGCACTGCCCATGATATCTCGACGAGGGTCGAAGATAAGCTCATGGAAGAATACGATATCTATGACGTACATGTACATGTAGAACCGGATTGATCAAGAAAAAGTTATGAACGACGATAGACTTGTTCATGCTATACTTAGCTGAACGATTAGATTTTGAAGGGTAAAGGTATAAAAAAATGAAATTTGTAAAATCGCAGATGAAACAGTTAATTAAGGATAACCCGGAACTGCAAACGCGTTTATCCAGTTTGATAAAAGAACATGATCTCGAGAAAAATTTTGCATTAAAAGCTTTGTATCACTCTGAAGTAGCAGAGGGAGGAAAGTATCAGATTGCATACCAATCACTTGACTTACCCAAAGGGTGAGTCAATTTTGTTTCCACAAGGCAAGTTATGAAATGCAATGGATAAAAGCTGTTTATTACAACGGAAGGATTGAACTTATTGGAATTCGCTAACTTTGAACCTAAGTCTTTTATCTATAATTACGCTTTCCCTGATGAAGAAAAAGAGTTGTGTAACTTGGAAATGCGCTCGTTTTTTGGGGAGGATGCAGAATCCAGCATCATGGAGAGTGCATTGAAAATCGATCCAAGCCGAAGCCCGTTTATGAGGGGGCGAATGGATGTCATCCTTGAAGGTGAGCAATTAGCGGACCTAATTGAGCAAGTGAAGAAGATCGAATTGTATGGCTCTTCTTTTAAAGTGATGTATGTAAAAGTAACAGGTCCTGACAAGGTAGATTTTAAAGAACGGCGCAGACTTGAACGGGAAGTGGGTTTGCATATTTCCGGAGAGCCGGAGCTGGTAAATCCAGATGTGCTGTTTGGGATCATGAATGCAAACGAGCGCTGGGTATTTGGTGAATACCACGGCAGTGAAGCGGTTTGGTTGAACCACCAGCAAAAACCGCATAGTTACTCTACTTCATTAAGCACGCGTGTCGCAAGAGCCGTCGCCAATATTGCCGTTCCTGATCCGGCTGGAGTGAAAGCGATCGATCCATGCTGCGGAATTGGTACGGTAGTGGTGGAAGCACTGTCGATGGGGGTGGACATCGTTGCCAGTGATATCAATCCGCTCATACTGCCTGGAACGAGGGAGAACATCGCGCATTTTGGCTATGCAACCCAAGTGACATTTAGGGACATTCGCAAGGTCACTGGGAGCTATGACGTGGCGATTATTGATATGCCGTACAATCTGTGCTCGGTCATCACACCCGAAGAGCAGCTCGAGATGCTTCAAAGCACCTACGAATTCGCTGATAAAGTAGTCATCGTCACGATTGAACCAATCGACTCTATCATTGGAAATGCCGGCTTTGAAATCGCCGATCGCTGTGTCGTGAAAAAGGGGAATTTCACACGCGAAGTGATTGTTTGTGAGAAATGATCAACGCTTTAAGAAAGAAAGGACGATTATGGCTGGCATAATCGTCCTTTCTTTTATTCAGCTGTAGATTACTGAATGAAGTTTCATAATCCAGCTTCAGCGCTTGGCGGGGCTGAACGAGGCGCTTGCGCTTTTTGTTCTACTTGATGGTCTTGCTCACTCTAAGCTTCTTTCCCTTGATTGTCGCATTTTCCATCGCTTGGATGACTAGCGAGCCTTTTCCGTTCAGGATATCGACATAGGACATCGTATCGTGGATGGTGATGATGCCGATATCGTCTGCGGTTACTCCAGGAATTTTTGCAATTGTTCCAACGAAGTCGACAGCGCGGATCTTTTTCTTTTTGCCGCCGCTAAAATGAAGCTTCATGATATCCTGGTTGATGCGGGCTGTCTTGTTGTTTTTCACGACACGGCGCCCGCTGATTTTTTCATCAAAAGCAGCCTGGTTTCTTGCAACGTCCTGCTTGCTCGGAGCTTCTGTCACAGGAATCTCAAAGCCAATGTATCGTTCGATTGCCCTGACGAATTTTCCTTCATAAGGTGTAGCAAGCATAATCGCTTTCCCTTTGTTTCCGGCGCGTCCCGTTCGGCCTGTCCGGTGCACATAGCCCTCTTTTTCCATCGGAACGTCATAGTTGATGACAAGTGAAACGTTATCGACGTCAATTCCTCTTGCTGCAACATCAGTTGCCACAAGGTAGCGGAAATTCCCCATCTTGAAGCCATCCATCACAGCAAAGCGGTCTTCTTGTTCCAATCCTCCATGAAGTCTTTCACAGGAATAATTGGCTTCCTCAAGCTGAGTAAACACGGTATCGACATTTTCCTTCGTCCTGCAAAAAATGATGCAGCTGTCAGGGTTTTCAGCAACCGTGATATCTTTTAAAAGGGAGATTTTATCCTCTTCTTTCACTTCGATCAGCATATGGTCAATTGTATTTGTCGTAATACCGGTAGAAGCGATTTCGATGTTAACTGGATCCTTCATATATTTATGGCAGAGATTTTCAACATCCTTGGGCAATGTCGCAGAAAACACCATAGTAACCCGATTTGGAGGAAGATCTTCTATAATGGATTCAACAGCATCAATAAAACCCATGTTCAGCATTTCATCTGCTTCATCGATAATCAGGTACTTGATTTCATCTAATACAAGTGTACCTCTTTCAATATGGTCGATGACGCGTCCAGGTGTACCGACGACGACATGCGTTTTTTGCTTCAATTCTTCTTTCTGCTTCGAGAAGGGCTCCTTACCATAAACGGCCATCGCCTTAATCCTTTTGAATCGGTCGATATTCGTGATATCTTCACGAACCTGAACAGCCAGCTCCCTAGTTGGAGTGAGAATCAACGCCTGTGGATTCTTTTCCTCCCATTCAACCATATCGCAAATGGGAATTCCGAAGGAGGCTGTCTTTCCGCTTCCTGTCTGGGATTTAACGACAAGGTCTTGCTTTTCCAATGCTAACGGAATGACTTCTTCCTGGACCTCTGTTGGAGATTCATATTTCAACACAGAAAGGGAGCGTTTAATTTCGTCGCTTAAGTTGTAATCGTCAAAACTTCTTTTACTCATGAAAAAACCTCTTTTTATTTTATTATTTTATAAGAAAGTATAAATTTTTTGCACCTAGACTAGTGTCTAGCTACAGCGCCTAGCCCCTCGAGACGCTTGTCGGGGCTGACCAAGGCGCTTGCGCTTTTCTTTATTATATAGGATTCTCGCAACGAATCATCATATGCATAAACTGAATAGTATCCATTATACTTGAATTGCAGAATTAAAAATACATGAGCTTCGCAAACATCAATTTGCTTCCCACAATTCGCAGGCATCTCTCCAAACCCTGAAAATCCAAACTTTAGACACATGAAATAGGGTTTTTTCACAAAATCACAATAATTCCAATGATACCCTAAAGGGTGTGAATAGTATAATGAGAGTATAAAGAAAGCGATTTCATTTTAGGGAAGGGTGTTGGAAATGAACTATCAGGAAGTAAAATCACAATTAGAAGCTTTGCAGATGCAATTGGCGAATAAGATGCAGACTCCAAACCTGTCTATAGATGAAAAAAATGAGCTTCAAAGAGCAATCGCAAACTACGATTATATTATCGAACTGACTTGCATGAACCATTTTGAGCGTGGAAAATCTATTCATTAAAACAAGCCAGGAGGTTAACCTCCTGGCTGTTTTTATAAGACCCCGCCCAATGGTTTTTGGCTGAAATAGTCGAGTGCATAATTGACTTGATCAATTTCATAGATCTGTCTTTCAATACAAAACTGAATCACAAGATCAGATGTTTCGCTGTCTGATAAAGAGTAGCCGGCAGAGCTTAACAGCTTGTCGGTTTCTTTTTTGGTCAATTCAAGCGCGAGCCCGAGTGCGATCACCGTATTCTTGCTTGGCCTGTATTGAGGGTTGGAGCGGATCTTTGAAAAATGCCTGCGGTCGATTCCCGCTTTTTTATAAATTACCGCGTCGGAAGAGGCACCCTTTTTATCGAAAAAATCAAACAGAACTTTTTGCAAAGTCGGCTTCCGTTTCTGCTCGATGAACATTTCAATCTCTAAAGGAGAAATACTCTCGAGGACAAAATCCTCAAGTGGTGCAGCAGACTTCTCATAAAGGATGATCGTCATATTTTGATCGATATACTTCTGTAAATCTGCCAATATCTTTTTATCCAGCATGAAGTCAGCCTCCCCAAAATGTCGCTTAACAGGCGACCAATATATGGATGAATCTAGATATGATTATATCAGATTCAACCTAGGAGGATGATAGGGATGAAAAACAATTTAACGGAAATCATTTTTTTGCTGGACCGGAGCGGCTCGATGGCAGGGCTCGAGAACGACACCGTTGGCGGCTTCAATGCTTTTGTGAAAAAACAGTCCGAACTTGACGGAGAAACAATCCTGACAACGGTGCTTTTTGATGATGAATATGAAGTGCTCTGGAATGGCATTGATGCAAGGGAGGCGAAGCTGACAGAAGATGAGTACTATGTCCGCGGGATGACTGCACTTTTGGATGCCGTTGGAAAGACGATACTTGATGTTGGCTACCGTCTGGCCAAAACAAAGGAGGACCGCCGGCCAGGCAAGGTTATATTCGTGATCACGACAGATGGCTTGGAGAACGCAAGCAGTGAGTTCACATATGGAAAAGTGAAGGAGCTGATTCAGCACCAGCAGGAAAAATACAGCTGGGAATTCATCTTCATGGGGGCGAATATCGATGTCGCCAAGGAAGCTGACAGCCTCGGAATCAATATTGAGAATTCTTTTAAATTCGAAGCCTCAGAAAAAGGCATTGAAAACATGTATGAGAAAGTGTCGGAATCCATTATGGAAAAAAGAATGAAGTAGGAGTTCAAATCCAGGAGGAATGATTATGACAAAAAAAAATTTAGGAAACTGCAAGACTTGCGGAAAAGAAATCGCCAAAGGTGTAAAGAAATGCCCTCACTGCGGGAAAGACCAGCGCAGATTTTTCATGCGGCATAAGATTTTAAGTTTCATTGCTGTATTAATCTTGTTTGGAATCATCAGTTCAGCACTTGGAGGCGGAGAAGAAGTAAGGACAGAAGGTGAATCAGCTGCAACAGCATCTGCACCGGCAGAAGAAGAAAAAGAATATAAAGTGGGCGAAGCTATTCCAGTGGACAAAGTGGAAATCACTGTTACAAAATTTGAAGAAAAAGATCAGGTTGGCAATGAATTCATCAACAAAGCAGTATCTGAGGGGGGTACCTTTGTCGCAATCCAGTACAAAATCAAGAACACCTCAAAGAAACCGGTTGGAATGTTTGATTACCCTGCTGTCCGCCTTGTGGATGAAGAGGGGACAGAATTCGATGCTGATATCGATGCTTCTTCCAACTATGCACTTGAGACAGATGTAGACAATGCCAAGATTGCAAGCGATTTAAACCCGGGAATCACTGTAACGGAAACGAAGGTATTTGAAGTAGCGAAGGAAAGTTTTGCTACAGGAAAATGGTTTATCAAAATTGACGATGAGAAAGTACTGTTGAAGTAACTGGTCGAACCCGGACAATTTCCGGGTTTTTTCGGATTTATTTTGATTTGACATTTTCCGGACATGTAGAACTCTCAACATTGGGAAAATAGGCTGTAAACTGGCTTTCCTGGCTAATTTGAGCTGAATTTATTTTTTTCATTATTTTTTCAATCTGACATTCTGCTGACATATTTGAGAGGTAAATTATGAGTATAAGGTTCATGTCCACACATCGAACCTGACAAATAGAAAGAGTCTACAGGAGGATGTCAGTTATGAAAAAGAAATCAGTTATTGGATTCACGATCGCAGGAGCGCTGTTGCTTGGTGGCTATGCTACTACATCTTTAGCGAATGACGACAGTACAACAAGCTCAGCAGCAACTACAGTCAAAGGCTTTTTCGATAAAGGTTTTGGTCATAGAGGATATTTTGGAGGCAACTCAGAAGCGCTGATCGAAAAAGCAAAGAATCTGGGAATCAGTACTTCAGGTAAAGACGCTCAAACCTTGATGGGTGAAATTCGCGAAGCTACTCTTAAAAAGGAAGCAAAAGAACTGGGAATCCAGACAGACGGCAAGGGTAACGCCACATTGGCTGAGGAAGTTCGATTGGCCAACCTGAAGGAAAGAGCGAAGGATTTGGGTATCTCCACCGATGGAAAGGATGCAGCAGCACTTCATGATGCGATCCGTTTAGCGAACCTAAAGGAAAAGGCAAAAGAACTTGGTATCTCAACAGACAACAAGGATGCTCAAACCCTAAGGGAAGAAATACGGACAGCGAACCTGAATAAAAAAGCCAAGGAGCTCGGTGTCTCCACTGATGGTAAAGACCTGCAGACATTGCAGCAGGAAGTTCATACTGCTTATATAAACCAAGAGGCTAAGAAGTATGGAATTATAGTAGATGGCAGGGATATCCGCGAAATTGCGCAAGAGGTACAGTCAGCCAAAGCAAAAGCAGATGCAAAAGAGTTGAACATCACGATTGATGGAAAAACAATCCGCGAAATCTCCCAGGAAGTACAGGAAAAGAAAGTCGTGAACCTGGCGAAGGAACTTGGAATATCGACTACAGATAAAGACACCAGGGATCTTATAGAAGAGATTAGAGACAAAGATGCTGACAAGCTTGATGAATTGCTTGAAGATGGATTCGGACGCCATGGTATGGGCTTTGGACATGGCGGAGGTTTCGGGAAGGACAATGGCTTTGGACATGGAGGAGGCTTTGGAAAAGGCAGTGGGTTTGGACATGGCGGCGACAAAAGAGGAATGGGTCAAGGTGGTTTCCGAGGTGAAGGCGGCCGTGGCGGCATGCATCAGAATGCGGGCGGAAACGGATTTTAATATATAAAAAGATCGTCATTATCCTCCGGTATCTCGCGGGGGATTTTTCTTGTAAAATAAGGATTAGAAATTCAAACGGAATGACGAGGTCCATAGCGTAGTAGTGATAGGAGAGGCGACAATGAAAACAATTCTAATCATAGAAGATGAACAAACAATCTCAAGAGTGCTGGCGGTCTACCTGAAGCATGAGGGCTATGAGGTCGTACAGGTCTTCGATGGAAAGGAAGGTCTCGATCTATTTACTCAGCACGAGCCGGACCTTATTCTGCTCGATGTCATGCTTCCGGAGATGGACGGATGGGATATTCTAAAGGAAATCCGAAAAGTCAGCTCTTGCCCGGTCATTATGCTGACTGCCCTTGGGGATATTGATTATCGTCTGAAAGGCCTGAACCAGGGAGCGGACGATTATATTTCCAAACCGTTCATTGGCGAAGAAGTAGTTGCTAGGATAAATGCGGTTCTGCGCCGTTCTGCCCACGTCCTCGAAACGGAAAACATGAAACAGTTCGGCAGCCTGAAAATCAATATGGATTCCCATGTTGTTACGGTTAGTGGCGAGAAAATCGTCTTAACGCCCAAGGATCTCAGTTTGCTGATTTTCCTGGCGGAGAGGCCAAACCGGACTTTTACAAGGGACGTTTTGATTGAGAGCGTCTGGGGGCTGGATTACGTTGGAAGTGACCGTGCGGTGGACCTGGCGGTTAAAAGGATCCGTCAATCACTGGCTGAGTGGCCAGCGTCACAGGGAGAGATCCGGACATTAAGAGGATTGGGGTATCAGTTCAGTGTTTACCAAAAATAGAAAGCACGTTTCATTGTTGAGATATTGGACAACCAGATATCTTCTAACCTTGATTGGCGGGCTGATTTTACTCGGTGCCGGTTCGGTATGGTGGATTAAGGAAACGACGCTGGAAAACCGGTTAAAGTTGATGGAGTACATGGCTGTTGAAACGGCGGACAGGGTCGGACAGTTAAATGATTTTGGCGGGTTTGACAAAAGGATGGAAGACCGGACAAGATTCTTCGAAATGGAAAATCAGCCACTCCTTTCCATTACCGACATGGAAGGAAACGTTCTGAATACAGGTCCGATGCATGGCGGGGGCGGTCCGCGTCATTTAACAAGAAAGGTTCCCGCAGAGATAGTTGCTAATGATGACAGAATTAAGAGATTCACAGAAAACGGAACAGATGTTTACGCTGTTAAGGCACCAATCACTATCAATCAGCTTCAGACCGGCTGGGTTATAGTGATGCAAAATGCTGGTGAATTGACGGACGTTGACCAGGAATACCGTTTGTTGTTCATATTACTGCTAGGACTTGGTTTACTTGGCTGGATTGTCATTTATCTTCTCACTAAAAGAATCCTGAAACCAATCCAGGATGTAGCGAGGGCAGCGGCACAGGTTCGAGAAGGAGACTATGACATCAAGCTCGACTCCGGACAAAAGGAACTAGAAATTTACGAACTCGTCACTTCTTTTAAGGAAATGACCAGCCGCCTGAACCAGCTGGAGCAAATGCGTGCTGAGCTGCTCGCAGGAGTCACCCATGACTTGAAAACTCCGGTAACCTCGATTAGCGGCCTCGTGCAAGCTGTGCGGGATGGAGTCGTAACGGGTGAGGAGCGCCAGGAATTTCTCGATATTACCCTGAAAGAGATCCAGAGATTGCAAACGATGATTTCAGACCTGCTGGAATTCAATTCACTGGCAGCCGGAGCGTTTACCATCCGGACAGAGGATTGTGATATGAATAAACTTGTTGAGGACATCGGAAGACAATGGCAGGTCACGCAAACCGAACCTGTTCATTTAGAGGTCAGCAAGCCTGGCGACACCGTACGGGCTCAAACGGATCCATTGCGTTTGCAGCAAATCCTGATTAACCTATTGAATAACTCTTACCAGGCTATCGGTCATCATGGCACTATAACTCTCATTCTTTCAGAAGGAAGGATTGACGTAAAAGACACCGGTCCGGGAATTCCGGAAGCTGAGCAGGCGTTGGTGTTTGAGCGTTTCTTCCGAGGTGAAAAGAAAAAACTGAAAGTCAGGGGCCTCGGCCTCGGCCTGCCTTTCAGCAAAATGCTCGCCCGGTCGCTCGGGGCAGAGTTGATATTGAAGGAGAGCAATTCAAACGGAACGACATTTTCGATTGTGTGGGTAAAAGAAACATAAGAGAAGGGCTGCATCTATCTTTGCAGCTCCTTTAATCGTTTAGTAAATCATCAATGGCAATATCCAGTTTTTTATCTTCACTTCCATCCAGCCATTCTTCTAGAATAACGATGTATCTGGCATTGCCTCCATTTAAATAACTATAGATGATTTGTGCTTCATCAAGTTCCTCTTTGCCGATGACGACGGATTTCCTTTTCTCGGTCTGTTGAAAAGAGTTCAAAATCATGTCCCTAATCTCCTCTGAAAACTGGCTGAACTTCTCTGGAAGGTATTCTTTACTGAAAATGACCTTATGCCCCTTGATCAGAAAAAGCTTCAAGGTCCGGTCATCGATCCTTTCAACCACGGCAATATTTTTATTTCCTTCCGTGAACTGAATCATATTCTCCTTATACAAAAGGATGGAGAATGACTTCATATAATTTCTGTATTTGGCTGCTTCTTCAAACTGATATTCTTCAGACGCATGATTCATTTTCTGCTCTAGTTCGTCGAGAATCTCATTATCAGAACCCTGGAGAAAAGAAATGAACATCTCCACGATTCTATTGTATTGCTCAATCCCCGCTCCTCCTAAACACAAACCATTGCACTTCCCCAGGGTATAGTTCAGGCAAGGAGACCCCTTGAGTGGTTGAAGGCAGTTAATTTTAAAATAATCCTTCAAGTTCTCAATAGCTTTCCTTACATAGATCATGCTGGTATAAGGTCCAAAATATATCATGCCGCGACCTTCAGATTTCTCAGAAGCGATTGAGATTTTTCGGTAAGGCCGGTCCATCTTAATGGCAATGTAAGAATAAGGAAGGTGGCTCTTCATTTTCTTGTTAAAAAGAGGCTTTAATTCTTTGATGAGCTTGCATTCAAGCAAGAATGCCTCGAATTCCGTATCAGTATGCAAGACGTAAAAATCATTTATGTTAGCGACCATCTTTTTGATTTTTTGCGGATGGGCTGCAGAGTTTTGAAAATATGTTTGGACTCGTTTCTTGAGGCTTTTCGCTTTCCCGACATAAATCACTGTACCTTGTTGATCTTTCATAAGGTATACACCAGGAGTCAAAGGAAGGTTTTTGACTTTTTCTTTTATATTCATGTCCGCTCCCTCAATATCTCTTATTTTTGAATCCTTATATATCTTCATATTTTAGCATAAGAGGGGATTAAGGCTCTTTAGAAGCATATAAAGGCGGTATTCTTTAAAATGTTTACGCTTTCATTCACTATCTCGCCCGTATGCTCCCGAATTGGCTTCATATCCTTGAATCTGATTCTGAAGATGTTACCATAGGTAACGTTGATAAAATGCGAACGGAAATTAAAAATTCATGAGGTGAATGCGGTTGTTAAAACATAAAAAAGTAGCGTTTTTAGGTGCAGGTTCAATGGCGGAAGCGATGATTTCAGGTGTGGTTAAGTCTGGAAAAATGCACGCGGACCATGTTTATGTTACGAACAAGAGCAATGCTGCAAAACTGGAGCGCATGAAATCCAGATATGGAATCAATGCAATGCCACAGGCTGAACTGCCATATGAAGATATTGATATGTATATTTTAGCGATGAAGCCAAAAGGAGCAGCGGGAGCTCTTGAAGCTTTGAAGGATAAATTAGTGCCTGGCCAGGTGGTTGTGTCCGTTCTGGCAGGTATTTCAACAGGTTTTATGGAAGATAATCTTAAAGATGGCCAGCAGGTTGTCCGCGTCATGCCGAACACATCAAGCATGATCCAGGAATCAGCCACTGCCATTTCACCAGGAATACACACAACGGATGAAAACATCGAGGATGTAAAAGAACTTTTAAGCAGCATGGGCAAAGTGTTCCTGATTGAAGAAGAGCAGATGGATATCTTCACAGGCCTTGCTGGAAGCGGCCCTGCTTATTTTTACTACTTGATGGAGCATATGGAGCGTGTCGGCACGGAAAACGGGATGGATGAAAAATTGGCCCGTGACATCATTGCTCAGACGATTCTTGGTGCAGCTAAAATGATCATCGAAAAAGATGAAACACCAGAGGTGCTTAGGAAAAATGTAACCTCTCCGAATGGAACGACAGCCTCAGGTTTGAATGCGTTAAGGAAGTACAACGGCGGAACGGCCATCTCACAGGCGGTCAACCATGCGGCAAACCGTTCTAAAGAAATGAATCGAGAACTCGAAGGCGTTCTCGTTCCTTCATAAGAAATCCGTAAAGCACCTTCTTGAACAAGAAAGAAAAAGCTCCCAGCTAAACGTAGCCGGGAGCTTGTTACATATACACACGGTATCCCCGCCATTTTTCGAATACATACTGAAATCCATACAATAAGTACGCTTTGTAGTGCAGGTAGAGGAAGAACTGTAAATTGTTCAATTTTTTCAGTCTTACAATTTTTACTTTCTTGAGTAAATTCATGACAATAAAAGCAAAGATTCCATCTGCGATAACATTTAGCGTTATGAATTTCTTGAAATTTCCATATGATGTTTTCAGCAGCCACATGGACAGCGGCATGTAAGGACCTACACTAAATGGAAGTTCATCACGAAGGAAAGACTTTCGTTTGTTGTAAAACTTCCACCAGTTCCGCTTGTGGCCATACATATGGTTGATGATTTCGAAAATGATGATAAAAACTCCCGCAACAGAGTAACGTTTAAAACTTCTTTTGCCAATGAACAATAACGATAGCCATGGAACAAAAATCATTACAAGATTGAAAAGGAAATGTCTCTTTGAAATCATCGAATGTCTCACCTCAACTACTTTCATCTCTTTCTATAAATTGCCTATAAATTAGTAAAATTAATCGGGAATAAAATAGCGAGACCGAAAGAATCAATCAAAAAATGCTTGCCGAACTGTCGAACAACCGGACAACACGATAGTGATTGCACATAGGCTGGCAACAATCAGAAGGGTCGACAGGATTGTCGTCGTGACCGAGGACGGGATTGCCGAAGAAGGCAGCCATGATGAGCTGATTCAACGAGGAGGCATTTTTACAAACCTGCATAAGGTGCAATTCGAAACATCTATTTAGGGTTGGTTTAATTTTCCTGTATTTGATATGATAAGAGTAAAATCATGATAGATTTGGAGTGAAGTTCCATGACAGGAACCCTAACGATCATAATGGTATTCTCGATTCCGCTTGTCGCAATCATCACTACCCATTATCAAAAAGTAGCCAAAATCAAACACAACATGATTAAAGACGAAATCGAGCTTGAGAGACTGAAACATGAAAATTACCTGCTTGAAACGGAAAAAATGAAGCTGGAACTGATGAAGATTGAAAGCCCTTTGGATAAAAAAGTTTTATAGAATTTGCCCTCTCGTGAAATGCGAGGGGTTTTTTTTATGTGGGAGAGTTCATCATTTTATCCAAATTTAGGATGAAGGTGCAATTATCTTACTAAACGGTGCAATTAATCTCTATGACCGTGCAATTACGCCGATCAACCGTGCAATTATCACACTTGAAGGTGCAATTATCGCATCAATAACCCGTAGGCCGTTCAAGTAGGAGGGGGAACGTCAACTAATTCCCTTAATTACCACCCTAAATGGATTAATAGCATTCATTTAACCAGCTTTTTGTTGGCGGAAGGATATTACCCATTTCTACCGGCTTCATTTATTCACCCAATTAAGTCCTCATCTGAAAAATTTCTTGGAATTGGTTAATTATCCCTTGTGATCTTGCATAATATGTTATATAGTACATTACAACAGTAATGCACTATATAGCCTGTTAAAAGGAGGTGCGGGATTGATCCTTAATTCAGATAGCATGAAGCCGATTTACGTCCAAATAGCTGAGTGGCTGGAGACGGAGATTCTCAGCGAGAGTATCAAAAAGGATGAAAAGGTTTTTTCACAATATCAGCTTGCGGAAATGCTGAACATCAATCCGGCGACAGCGGCAAAAGGGTTGAATATTTTAGCGGATGAAAACATTGTTTATAAAAAGCGCGGACTTGGGATGTTTGTATCGGAGGACGCGAAGAAGATTATCACGGGGAAACGGAGGAACCAGACATTGAAGTCATTGGTGACTGAGTTGGTGAAGGAGGCGGAGCACCTCCAGGTGACGGAAGAGGAATTGATTCAAATGATCCAGGAAGCCAAACGGGATATGAAGGGGGAATCGAGATGAGCGTGCTGGAATTCGAATATGTAACAAAAACATATGGGAAGAAAAAAGCTTTGGATAACCTTTCGTTTTCCCTCGGTGAAAATAAGATCACCGGTCTGATTGGCAGGAATGGGGCAGGGAAGACGACGATGCTGAAAATCGCCGCTGGTTTCATGCGCGAGAGTTCGGGTGAAGTCAAAGTGTTTGGAGAGCATCCATTCAATAACCTGAGCGTGTCTGCCAACATGATCATGATTGATAATGATATGAATTTGCCAGCCGCACTGAATCTCCAAGAATTATTGGAAACAGCGGGCGATTTTTATCATAACTGGGACATGAAATTGGCGCGGAATCTGTTTGATTATTTCGGACTGGATCCGAAGCAGCATCCTGATAGATTGTCAAAAGGAATGAAGAATACATTCAACGCGATTATTGGGCTGGCGGCACGATGCCCGCTGACTATTTTCGATGAACCAACAAATGGAATGGATGCCGGAGTCAGGAAGGATTTTTACCGTGCGCTTTTGAAGGATTATATCGCTAATCCCCGGACGATCATCATCTCCAGCCATCACCTGAACGAGGTCGAGGATATCCTCGAGGACATACTGCTCTTGAAGGACGGTAGTCAATTTTTGCATATGCCGATTGAAGAGCTGAGGGAGTATGCGGTAGTTGTCAGCGGAAAAGAAGAAGCGATGAAAAACTGGCTGCGCGGCCATGAGATCTTTCATAAAAGCAATACCGATTTCGGAAGAACATATGCGGTGATTCGCAATGACCTCTCTGATGACCAAATTGCTGCAGCTATGAAGCTCAGCCTGGAGTTCTCGACGATTTCAAACGAAGACCTCTGTCTGTACTTGACGAGCCAGGAGAAAGGCGGGATTGATGATGTATTTAACAAAGGTTAGCCTTTGGGATGTTGTGAAAAAGCAGCTTCGTTTTAAATTGAAATCGTACCGGGGAATGTTCACGTCGCTGATGATGCTGCAGATAATTGGGATTCTTTTTTCGCTTGGCGGTGAAGGAGGCGGTGGCGGAGGATCCGATACTTTCAGCTATGATGCGAACTATTATTCAGGCAATTTCATCCTTGCATTCATGATGATCTGGGACTTCATCTCAGCCATCGTCGTCACCACCCAGGCTTATCGATATGATGATTACTCTTTTGTGGCCAACAGGCTGAGCAGCCACTTATCGAATATCCTGTTCCTTGGATGGGCAAGTGTCATCGGCGGGGTTACGTTTGTGCTTGCAAGCCAATCGTTGAAGCTGGCATTTATATTCCAGAAGGACCGGGAATTCATTGAAAGCCAGCCCATGACAGTGCTGCAAATGGCAGAAGGCCTTGCTGCCACTATCTTGTATTTGTTCCTTTTCACAGCACTGGGCTACCTGGTTGGGATGCTGGTCCAAAAGAATAAGGCTTTTATGGTCATCATCCCTGCGCTCCTTTTCGGCAGTATGTTCATAAATGTCTTCCTGGCGAGCGAGTCTACCCTTGTGATTGATATTGGTCAAATTTTTGTGAAAGAAACGTCATTTCTCCTGTTTTTAGTAAAAGTGCTGCTTACATCCGCGCTTGCCTACGGAATAGCGGCCTGTTGGATTTCGAATAGCCTGGAGGTGAGGAAATGAGTCTAGTCTACTTGCTATTTTTCATCTTACTTTTAATGTTTAGTATCGGAAGTTTTTCAAACAGAGTTTTCGGTGCCAGATTCATGAGCGGCAGCGGCATCTCAAAGGTCTTTTCAGGATACTTGATAATCCTGCTGGTGGCAGGACTTCTATCAACCATGGTGCCTGTGGAGGGGACTTTAGAAGCTGAGTATTTGACTGACAAGGAATTAGCAGAAAACGATAGGTTGAATAGCGATATATATTCTATAGTCGAATCTGGAAGGATTGAAGAGGCGGAAGGACTGACAAAAAAAGAAAACTGGGATTTTCCGATTAAGGGTAAGCTTCTGGATATTGAGTTCATGGGTGAGAATGTGATGATTTTCATTGAGAAGGTGGATTCTCTTGAGGGGAAAGTAGAAGTCACTTATTACTCCACTTACTCCTATGTTCATAATATTGATATAACCGATCGCTTCAAATCACCAGATATAGAACTGACTGAGTCAACTTTAAAAGTCTTTCCGGCTGAACATGTGAATATAAAACTCGTAAAATTCACGAACGCATTTCCATTTAACCAATTCACCGAAGACGGAGAGCAATACAACGGCGGATATGGAATGATGCAGGGGTTGAATTTCCTTTATGTCACTGTCCCTGCTGATACCGAGGTTACTGGAGACGGGTATGTGATCAATTAAGTCAGGAGCCTCTCTTTATAGGGGCTCTTTTTCGTATATGGTTCCTATACGGTATAATGGGTGTATGTTCTAAGAAAAGCGCAAGCGCCTTGGTCAGCCCCGACAAGCGCTGGAGGGCCTGCCAGTGAAGTCGTTCTTTGACTTCATTGGCAGGACCGAAAACGAAATGCGAAGGCGACTGTCCAACTCCGACAAGCGCTGGAGGGCCTGACAGTGAAGTCGTTCTTTGACTTCATTGGCAGGACCGAAGCGTCTTGAGGAGTTAGGAGCCGCAGCTAGACAAGCGACTCGAGGGGCTAGGCGCTGGAGCTGGACACTAATCTAAATCAAAAATTTTATACTTTTCTTTTTAAAAATGAGGAATGCAAAATGGCTATACTAAAAAAATTCAATTTTGTCGGAGGTAGGGTTCTGAAAACGGGGATTGCTGTGTTTATTACAGCATTGATTTGCGACCTGTTAGGCTGGCCCCCGATGTTCGCCGTGATCACAGCGATTGTGACGATTGAACCTACCGCGGCAGATTCGATAAAAAAAGCATATGTACGATTCCCTGCATCGGCGATTGGCGCTGCTTTTTCCGTCGTTTTCAACTTTGCGTTCGGAGACAGCCCATTAACTTATATGCTCGTTGCTGTCGCGACAATAATAGCTTGCCACAGGCTGCATTTGCAGGACGGTGCGCTGGTGGCGGTGTTGACAGGCGTCGCGATGATTTCAACTGTCCAGGACCATTATCTATCCAACTTCTTTATTCGTCTTGGAACGACCTTGACCGGGCTGACAGTGTCTACCCTGGTGAATCTGCTTGTGATACGACCTGACTACTCAAAATCAATCAAGGCTAAAATCCGGCAATTAATTGTGGAGACAGGTGATTTAATAGAAGGCAGGGGAACAGAACTCACGAAGCATCAGCCATTACACCGGGAGACACGATCCGAGTTCTTGAAAATTCTGAAGGACATGGAAGCGATTGAAACACTATGCAAGTACCAAAAGAAAGAATGGAAGCTGCACCAATTCAACCGGAAGGATATGCGGAACATCCATTATGAATTCAAGAAACTCACGATTATGAGACAAGTCCATTATCATGTTGGAAATCTCGTTTCGCTACCCTCGATGCACCTGATGGATGAAAAAGCACAGGTGGTGGAGGAGATGGTGAAATCGATCAAATCCGCTTTTCACCATCCGGACTTTGAAATGGATGAATCACATAATGCCATCGTGAAAGAACTGCTCAGCTTATTGAGGCGCGAAGTAGATGAGCGGGAAGCAAAATCCCATCGGTTTTCCGAAGAAACGGTCATCTACTACGAACTCGTCTCGATCCACGATTTGCTGGAAGAATTGAACCAAATTCATAAATTCGAAATCCGGCATCAAAAGTTACTGGAAAAGTCATTGGATATAAGCTCCTGATAGGTGTTTTTTCATTGTTGATAAGAAAATTATAAAATTGTACAGGTGTGGAAACTACATGTAGTATTTTTAATCTAGCTCCAGCGCCTAGCCCCTCGAGTCGCTTCGGTCCGCTCAGCTGAAGTCAAAGAACGACTTCACCGGTCGGCCCTCCAGCGCTTGTCGGGGCTGAACGAGGCGCTTGCGCTTTTTGTTCCTGGATACTTCACTCGAACCCGATGCAACTTCGGACAGGTTTTGAGGAAAAGCCAGCAAATAGCTACAAAGATTTAGAAAAGAGCCAAACGGAAAGAGATTCAGCAACGGGTCTCTTTTTTTTATTGGTAAAAAAGAGCGATATTTTCCAATTCGCTATAAAAAAAAGAAAAATCGCTATAAAATAGAAATTTCCGCTATAAAAAAAGAAAAATCGCTATAAAATAGAGGATTTCGCTATAAAAATGGGAAAATCGCTATAAAAAAAATTTCTTTACTAAAAAGAAGTTGAACTCCATGGTATTTCTGCTGATAAGTTGTGATTTTCACTAAAAATAATGAAGAGTTTAACTGTTTGAGCGCTAAAATAACCGTTTACAGATCTCTTCTTTGAGGAAAACGCATAAAAAGTATCCATATCTTCAAAAAGAGAACGTTTTCATCAGCAAGATGTTGTTTTGTACTAAAATCGTCACTGTCGGGTTATGAATAGTTCTAACATCGTGCTATCCTAATTTGTATAGATTTTCACAATCGCAATTATTGGAGGAATCATCTGTGGAGGGAATTCCGGGTTTGCTGGAGGAACCGTTAATTTTACTATTTGTCATATTATTTCTTGGCTCCGCGCTGGGAGAAATTAAAATACGAGGGCTAAGCCTGGGAACGTCCGGGGTGCTTTTGGCGGCAATGGTGTTCGGTCATTTCGGCTATCAGGTGTCACCGGTCATCCAGCAGTTGGGCCTAGGGTTATTCATTGTGGCCGTCGGCTTGTCTGCCGGACCGCGCTTCTTCCGAATGATGAAGACGAGCGGGGTTGTCTTTGGCATCATCAGTTTGCTGATTGTCCTGGTCGCATCGGTTACGACGATTGTCGTTTCCAAGCTATTTAACCTGTCACCGGCATTAAGCATCGGGATCATGACGGGTGCGCTAACAAGTACACCTGGTCTGGCGGCTGCCCTTCAGGCAACAGGCGACCCGCTCGCGTCTGTCGGCTACGGTATTGCCTATCCATTCGGAGTACTGGCGGTTGTGCTGTTCGTGCAGCTCTTGCCTCGCGTACTCAAAGTGGATTTAGCGAAGGATCTGAAAAAGAAATCGGGACCTGTGCGTAATGATGAGTCGCCTGAAGTAATGACAATCGAAGTAACGAACCAAGCCATTAATAAAAGAACCTTAAAAGAACTGGAGTTCAATAAATACAATACGGTCGTCATCAGCCGGGTCATCCGCGGGGATAGGAATATCATTGCCTTGAATGATACGGTGATCCTGTTAGGGGACAGGCTAGTTGCTGTCGGATTACCGAGTGACTTGAAGAGACTGTGCCAGGATATCGGCAGGGAGGTCGAGAGTAATTTCAAGAATCAAGATAATGTAGAGCTTCGCAAGGTCACCGTCGATTCACTGGAACTGATTGGGAAGACGATCAGGGAACTTGAATTAAGGCGTACCTACGGTGTGACGGTCACGAGGATTGAACGCGGCGGTTTTGAATTCAACCAGAATGCGAAATGGCGGCTAGAGCGCGGTGATGTCCTGACGCTTGTGAGCAGTGAAGACCGTTTGGATGATGTAGAAAAGCTGTTTAGCAGAAAGAAACTGGCAGTTACGAATATCCATATCTTGTCTCTGAGCTTAGTGCTGCTACTCGGTGTGCTCGCGGGCATGATTCCTTTTCATTTTCCTAAGCTCGGCACGATTACATTCGGCGTTGCCGGCGGACCGTTGTTCATCGCTTTAATCATCGGTCACTTTGGTAAACTCGGTCCAATTCATGCGCGCTATTACCAGCCATCAAACCAGGTCATCCGCGATATCGGACTGGTCCTATTCCTTGCCGGAGCTGGTACGACAGCTGGAAAAGGCATTGTTCAGGTCATCCAGCAGGAAGGCTTCAATCTTGTCATCGGCGGCGCGATTATTACAATCCTGCCAGTAGTAGCAGGCTTTTTCATCGCAAGAAAGATTTTTCGACTCAGCATCATTCACTCATTAGGCGCATTGTGCGGCGGAATGACAAGTACACCAGGACTCGGAGCCACCAACCAGTTGATGGATTCCGAAGACCCGGCAATTGCATATGCAGCTGCTTATCCATTTGCGCTGATATCAGTTGCGGTAGCATCACAGATTTTGGTGTTCTTTTTATAGCAAAAAGAAGTCCCATTATCATCAGGATAATGGGACTTCTTCAGGTTCTTCTAATCATTTCGGCATTACTCCAAAAACGGTTTGATCTTTGGAAACACCTTCAGAGCAGTATTGTAAAAGACATCCTCATGGTGCTCGGGCGGAATCAGGTCTTTGATGAATTCGATATACGGACCAACTGGAATTAATGGCCAGTCTGTGCCGAACAGCAGCTTGTCGTAAGAATCGGCAAACTCAAGCGCATGGCGCAGGTGGTCAAGGAAACGGCCCTTGCTGCGCTTATCCAGCTCTTCCTTTGTGCCGACAATCAGTCCTGACAAATCGGCAAACACATTCGGGTTTTTATAGATAATTTCCGCTCCGGTCAATGTCCATGGGTCCCCAAAATGCGCCATCATAAAGTTCACATCACGATGGTTGACCGCGACCTCGTCAATTGCCATCGGGTGGGAATATTTTAAATAGCCACGCTCTGAATACGTATCTCCAGTGTGGAAGACGACTGGCAGTTGGTATTTCGCCGCCAGCTTGTAGACAGGTTCATACACTTCATCATAGGCATAAAAAGGATAGTAGCCAAGATAGATCTTGATTCCGACCGTCTTCGGATGTTGCAGTTCTTTTTCAAGGCGGGCAAGGGCTGCCTCATCCAGATCATATGGGTTGACCCCGGCGCAGCAAAAAATATTGGCCGGGAGTTCGGCCTCCATATCGAGCCCCATCGGCGTCCGGGCTTCATAATCAGGGAAGCCCATTTTATCGGTTTCCGTCAGGCCCATCCCGATTCCGAGCACCACATTAGCCTCCTTGAACTCCTTTAGGATTCCAGCTGTGGAATAGTCGACGAATGAAAGCTTCTCGGCCGTTTCATAAAAGGATTTAATTTTTGATAGGTGTATATGGGCATCGATGATTTTCATGTTTTCTCCTTTTAAAATTGAACTCTTCTCAGTTTTTTCAGCAAGTCGCCAGTCAGCCTGCGTTCATCAAACAGCATGAATAGCGGAGCGCTTTTTTCAAAATCGCCCTTGTGCCTTGAGACAATTTGCAACACTTCTTTATTTGTATATGCGTCTGTTGGATATGCATCGTTATTTGGAACCATGTAAAATTTATCATCACAGCTGTGGGAGCTAAAGTACGAATCTTCATCCAGCAGCAAACCAATTTCCTCGCTGCCTGCTTGGTACGCATGACCCTGCTGGCTGTCACTGACTGAAATCTGCACATCGGTCAGCTCGCTGCCAACGAACATGTCTGTGATCCAATTTTCATCAGCAAGATTCTTCCCGCCAGGATCCTTCACTTCTGCAAAAGAAGCGACAACAGGCACGCCTGGAAGTGTCAAGTAATATTGCGTATACTGGACATCTTTCCACTGCTTATGTTCCTTGAATTCGGTGGTGATCGCCAGACCAGTCCATTTGTTGCCTTCACTGTCCGTCAATTCGACCACTTCGGCATCGCTGTTTTCTTTTAACAAGGAGAAGGTATTGATTCCGTTCGGGACAGTCTTCATTCCGCCGGCCCATGGATTCCACCAGCTTTTTGCCGTCAGCTCTGGATAGGAGTTGGCGAGCCATTCACGGCCATTCACTTTCATTGAATAGATACCTGGATAGAAACCTGGATCTGACTTTAGTGTAATGACACCATTATCGACAATGAAGTTGCCATCTTCCATGCTGGTATTCACGCATCCTGAAGGAGAGATTAGCAACTCTTTGAATCTAGCTGACATTCCGTTGCCTGCGTAAGTGGCTTCAACAATGGACAGCGGCTTCTAGCCTGCAGTTAATAAATTGATAGAATAAGAGGTTTTCTCCATATCAGCGGTAACCGCGTGAAACTCATCTCCCATTGTTATTATTCCATCAAGAAAGCTATTTCGATGAGTTGTTAAAGTGAAAGCCATGTCAGTATCAGGCTGGATGATAAGTTTCTCAGCCTTGAACTTGAAATCGCTAATCGTTTCAGGCTTCTCTCGAGCTTGAACTTGCTCTGCATAGGCGATGAACTCCTCAACATTCTGGAAAGCTCCAAGTGAAAGGGTTATGGTTCCAGATACAGCTTTGGAACCAGGCAACAGCTTTCCAAATTGGTCCTCGATGATGAACTGCCAGCTTTCAGGGCCGGCATTGCTGCCCTCAGACCAAGTCAGTCCGATTGGGACGGAATGTCCTTCGGTAAAATACCAGTTTCCAGTGATTCTCTCAGAGTCCAGCTCACCAATTTCCATGATCCGGTTTTCGGAAAAATGCACAACCTCGCCGTCAAGCGGGAAGTAAACCTGCTCCATCTCATGATAGACGGGCTGACTGAAAGCCACATCAGGATGGACTTTCTCACCTTTATTTTCAACCTGAGCCCAAGTGTGGACGATGCCATCACCGAACAAACGATATGTTTGAGTTAAGTGCAGTCCTTCCATCTCGGCAGATTCCATACATATCTTCATATCAATCGATGAATCATGGATCTCCCAGGTGACCGAGGAAGGCTTTTTCTTGGTGAACTCGAGTGAATATGGTTTTCCAAGCTTCGGTGTCATAAAAGCAAAAGGCTGATTCTTTTTGTTGTTTCTGGCGGCAGACGTCAGCAGGTCCCGCTTTCGGACATTAATCTGACCAAGTCCGTTGAAAATATGCCAGAAATCCGTTGATTCTCCAACGAACTTTTCTCCAAGCCCTTTGAATGCAACCGAGATTTCCTGCTTGAAGAGGAGCTTTTGTTTATCATTTTTTGTTGCTGTAATCGTCAGCTCAGGTTTATAAAATCCATGCTGTTTTACCGTTAAAGGAACAGAAAGCGTCTTTCGTCCCCGGGCAGGAACTTCCACGGTGAAATTTTGCTTTGCTAACACGACCTGCTCATCATCAGGAAAGTGTAATTCATAAACAGCGGTTTCTCTTAAGTTATTGCTGATTTCAACATTAATAGCTGTTTCTTTTTCCAAGAAAGATAGATTGCCAGAGAAGCTGGCTTCTATTTTTGCCGGATTGATTGGGAAGATTCCAAGCTTCAACTCGCATTCAAGCCCATTGATCGAAACTGTCGCTTTAATGCTTGGATGCGTCCGCCAGTTGCTCGGTTCTTCACCTTTTTCTATAGTGAAGGTAGCAGATAGAGTAGTCTCATGATTTACCATTCGTTCCGTGTTGAAATCATACTTTACGCGTCCGTTGTCCGCGCCGGCTGCCTTGAAGGAAAGGGGAGCTTCGCCCTTGTTCACGACCGTAATCTCGAATTCCCGTTCTTCCTCCTGGATGACTTCATGGTCTGCCAATTTCATTTGCAGGATGAACTCGTCTGTTTCAATCAAGCTGATGCCGCGGCTTGTTCGTTCGAATTGCACCCGAGCTGATGTCTCTGCGTTCTGCCAGCTATATTCATAGAAAGTAAAGCCGTTTTCCTTGGTTCCGTCAGGTTTTACTTCTATCAATCTGGTGCTGTCTCCATACCAATCGATTTTTTCAAAGACAGGTTTTAAAAGCGGTGTGTTCACGACCTGCGGAATGAAATTCATCAAGTGGGTCGAGTCATCCCTGTCCTCCCAGAAAAATCCGCACTTTTTATAAAGGGGAACAGCTTTCGTATTCCCGGCCCAGGTGTACAAGTCAAGTCGAGGCCAACCTAGTTCCACCGTTTTTTCAAGCGCCTGAAGCAAGAGCTTCTTGCCAATTTTATAGCCGTGATAATCCGTACGAACGTTGAGAAGGGGGATATATAATGATCCCGTGTCCTCCTTATATTCAGACAATCCACAGTTCCCAACAACTTCCTCACCGTCGAGCGCAAGATAAAGTTCGATGTTGTCAGAGTTCGCTTCCTTCTTTTTTACCTGCTCCTCCGTCATGACACGGGTATCACCACCCCAGCCGTCACGACTCAGATTCCACATTTTGGCGACTCCAGCCGCCAATCCTTCATGATATTTTTCGATTTGAATAACCTTGTTCAATTGTGCCACGTCCATTCTCCTCCCTAACTATGGGCCATCTTCCTTTTTTGTTAAAATAAGCTTCTTTTTAGAATTGTCCATGATACTTAACCTCCTTTGATTTGATGGGAGTTTTTTGCACTCCATATTCATCTTATAGGGAAAATTTAATAGTGTAAAGAAGATTTAGAATTTAATGTTTTTTTGAATTGAACGATGGTTTTCTTTTTTAGTTATAATGAGGAAAAGACAGTGAGAAGGAGCGATAGTGGTGGAGCAAAAAATTAATTGGGACATCCTTCTTTTGGAGGGTAATGAAATTTATATATCGGCGACTGACGAAGGTTTATGCTATGTCGGATCTCCAGAGGAAGACTTCGAAAGCATGGTTAAACGGTATCCTGCTGCTATTTTTGAAAAGAATCCAGAAGCTTTGAAACCATACATCGAAGAATTGACTGAATACCTTGAAGGGAGGATCATCGAATTTTCCATGCCGGTCGATGTAAAAGGGACGCCATTCCAGAAAGCAATCTGGGCTGCACTTAAGGAAATCCCTTATGGGCAAACTTTTACATATTCAGATATAGCAGAAAAAATCGGCAAGCCTGCTGCAGTAAGAGCAGTTGGCACAGCGATTGGGGCAAATCCAGTCTTAATCACCGTCCCTTGCCACAGGGTCATCGGCAAAAACGGAGCGCTTACAGGATATAGAGGCGGGATCGCCATGAAAAAACATTTGTTGGAGTTGGAGAAAACACATTGTAGGAGCTAATGTGCCCGAAAAGGTTAGGGAATGACGATTACAGTAACAAGAAGAGCCAACATGTGCCCGAAAAGAAAGGGAGCCCGTGATTTCGGTAACAAGGAGAGCCAACATGTGCCCGAACCGGAAAGGGATTCACGATTTCGGTAACAAGGAGAGCCAACATGTGCCCGAACCGGAAAGGGATTCACGATTTCGGTAACAAGGAGAGCCAACATGTGGTCGAAAAGAAAGCAAGCCCGCGATTTCGGTAACAAGGAGAGCCAACATGTGCCCGAAAAGGAAGGAAGCCCGCGATTTCGGTAACAAGCAGGGTCAACTTGTGCCCGAAAAGAAAGGAAGCCCGCGATTACGGTAACAAGGAGAGCCAACATGTGCCCGAAAAGAAAGCAAGCCCGCGATTTCGGTAACAAGGAGAGCCAACATGTGCCCGAAAAGGAAGGAAGCTTGCGATTTCGGTAACAAGCAGGGTCAACTTGTGCCCGAAAAGAAAGGGAGCCCGTGATTTCGGTAACAAGGAGAGCCAACATGTGCCCGAACCGGAAAGGGATTCGCGATTTCGGTAACAAGGAGAACCAACATGTGCCCTAAAAGAAAGGGAGCCCGTGATTTCGGTAACAAGAAGAGCCAACATGTGCCGGAAAAGAAAGCAAGCCCGCGATTTCGGTAACAAGAAGAGCCAACAAGTGCCCGAACCGGAAAGGGATTCACGATTTCGGTTACAAGAAGAGCCAACTTGTGCCCGAAAAGGAAGGAAGCCCGTGATTTCGGTAACAAGCAGGGCCAACATGTGCCGGAAAAGAAAGCAAGCCCGCGATTTCGGTAACAAGAAGAGCCAACTTGTGCCCGAAAAGAAAGCAAGCCCGCGATTTCGGTAACAAGCAGGGACAACAATGCTGCGTATGAGTTATACGGGTTTTATCTTGTCATTTAATACTCGAATTGTAAGAATATTGCCATATATCTTTCACACTTTTTCTTCACCTAAAAGCTATAATGAACCCAAATGGACTATTGCACGGTGGTCTGGAATACCAGAGAGCATACTGGGGGCGATCTAATGAAGAGTTTGATTGTTTACTGCTCAACACATGGTACGACAGCAAAAGCGGCACATCTTTTACGAAAGCAGATTGATGGGGAAGTTATTGCGATCAATTTGGATAAGACGAAGCTTTATTCTGATTTGGAGCTGTTTGATTCGGTGATGATCGGCGGATCGATTCATGCCGGCAGCATCCAGGGTAAAATTAAGAAATTCATGAAGGAGCATGAGGACGTGCTGCAAAGGAAAAACCTCAGCCTGTTTCTATGCTGCATGAGGGAAGGGCAGGAAGCACACGCTCAGTTTGAAAATGCATTTCCGCACAACCTGAGGGAAGCGGCAATAGCGAAAGGATTATTCGGAGGTGAATTTATTTTTTCTAAGATGAATTTCTTCGAGAAAATCATTGCGAAAAGCGTCAGTGGATCGACGGAGGAAATCTCCCATCTTGACTTTGAATCGATCTGCGAATTTGCGGCAACTTTTAATAGAAACAATAAATATTTACCTGTCTAAAAATCGCGGGCTCCCTTGGCCTTCGATTTTTTCAATTTTTAATGGTGGAAATTATTGTATAAACAATTTTTTTTTCACAATGACTGTTATGTTCTGGCTGTATAAAAGAAAGCATACATATTTATGGATTCTGCTCGCAATACTGGTAGGTTTTTCGCGGATATGGGCTGGGGTGCATTATCCGGCAGAAATCGCTGTTGGAGCATTGCTTGGATCAGCTTTTGCTTATCTTGGGTTTGTGATGATGCCCAAAGTGAGGTTTGTGAGCAAGAATAATTTGGCAGGCAAGGAAATGTAAAAAATCTCTGATTATGAAACCTTCTCGCCGGGTAAACCGTACATACATAGGGGTAAGCAAGAGTATTTGATTTATACCCGTCAAAACAGTAAAATATATTCTGACAAATTTTTTTTCGGAGAGTGAATTTTTTTGGAAGTTCCCATAGGGTTAGTCATTTTATTAGGTGTTTTAATTCTTTTATCTGCCTTCTTTTCATCGGCAGAAACCGCTTTTTCCAGCGTCAATCGAATCAGGCTGCGGAATTATGTATCCGAAGGCCGCGCTGGAAGCAAGAATGCTTTGTATATTTCTGAAAATTTTGATGATGCGCTTTCTACGATTCTAGTAGGAAACAACATCGTCAATATCGCCGCAGCGAGTATCTCGTCAAAAGTAGCCGTCGACCTGTTCGGTGCCAGCACCGGGCTGATCGTAAGTACATTTGGCATGACGATTCTCATCCTGATTTTCGGTGAGATTTTACCGAAGTCAATGGCTAAGGAAAATGCAGAGGAGTATTCGTTAAAGATTTCTGCCATTTTATTGCTGCTGATTAAAATCCTGACTCCTGTCAACTTCGTGTTCAGTAAGTTGAAGGCGTCCGTATCGAAGATGTTCTCAAAGGGAGAAAATCAGCCATCCGTCACCGAAGAAGAAATCAAGGTGATGGTTGACATCAGTGAAGAAGAGGGAGTCATTAATAATGAGGAAAGGGAGCTCGTGCACCGTTCCCTGGAATTTAACGATGTTCTTGTCGGTGAAGTATTAACGCATCGAATGGATATGATTACAATCGAAGTAAACCAGTCACTCGAGGAGATCAAGCAGATTTTCATTGAGGAACGTTTTTCACGGGTTCCGGTTTATGAAGACAATATAGATAATATCATCGGCTTCTTGTCCGAACGTGAATTTTTTGCGGAAATGATCCAGAATAAAGAAGTAAATGTTCGTGAGATGCTGCGCCAGCCAATGTTCGTCGTGAAATCGATGAAAATCGCTACCCTGCTGCCTGAGCTGCAAAGGACGAAGAGCCATATAGCCATCGTCGTCGATGAATTCGGCGGAACGAGCGGGTTGATTACGCTTGAAGACATACTTGAAGAGCTTGTCGGCGAGATTTGGGATGAGCACGATGAAAAGGTCAATATCATGACGAAGATCGATGAAAGCACGTACGAGTTCGAAGCCCAGTATGACCTGGATGATTTTGCCGAATTGTTCAATGTTCCGATGCCAGAGACATCGTATCATAATCTTGGCGGCTGGATTTTCGAAACATTGGGAAAGCATCCCGGTTAACGGCGATAATTTTGTCTACGAAAACCTGCGGATCATTGTCAAGGAAGTAGAAAATCACCGTATTCGTAATATAAAAGTAGAAATCATGCCCGTTTTAGAGGTTGAGGAGTAAAAAAAAGGTGGGATCAGGCGATTTTAGTGCCTGATCCCACCTATTTGTATGTTTCAGCTTTTAATCATGAGCAAATTCTTGCTGGAAAAATTATTCTCTTAATGAAGAGCGATAATCGCGCGAAGATTATCTGTAATTGCACAGTAAAGTCAGGGAATAGTGCGGAAATGTATGTTAATTGCTCGAAAATACACGTTAATTGCACAATCTTCCACTTACTGTAAAAATCCTAACAACAACTAGCATCACCACCGCAGCAAGCTTCGTTTTTCTCTTCTGTTTTCTGGACTTCTTTGATCTCTACGCTGCAGCAATCAGACTTCGAGTTGCTGCCCATCAGGATTTTGATAAGGTTAGCCATTGATTTCACCTCCTTTAATCAAGAAAATTTGATTTATTAGACAAAGTAGAACACAAATCCAGAGACAGTGGACATCGTAACAACAGAGGCGATAAAGGCAATTACAAGCTGCTTCTTGAAGATTGATTTTAGCAGGATGACTTCAGGCAAGCTGGCACCAGCTGAGCTAATCATCATCGCCATCACGGGGCCAAGGGCCATTCCTTTTAAAATAAGCATTTGCGAAATCGGTATCATGCTCGAAAGTCGGATATATAATGGTATCCCTGCGATTGCAGCGACTGGAATTAGCCACCATGCATCGTGCCCGAACCATTTCGTTATGAACTCCGTTGGAACGAGTCCGTGGATGACTGCGCCAATCGCGGCACCAATCAGCAAGTAAGGGTAGACACTTTTCATCAGCGACCAGGTTTCGTCTAAAGCAAATCTCCAATTGAACTTTTGATTCTTTTCTTCATAGCCAGTCATGATGACGTTCTTTACATAACGCTGGAAACCGAGTCGATCCAGTGTAAAGCCGATGACAATCGAGAATACACTTGTGATGATTGTATAAATGATTGTTACTTTCCAGCCCATCACGACACCCATGATTGTTAAGATTGTTGGGTCGAGCACCGGAGAAGCGAAGAGGAAAACCATGACGATCGAAAACGGGATTTTCTTTTTTAGCATATTAACGACGACTGGAATCGTCGAGCAGGAGCAAAAAGGTGTGATAAACGCAAACAGGATGGCGGCAAAGCTGGCAAGCACTTTATTGCGTCCTGTCAGTTTCTTTTCGATTTTTTCGTAAGGAATGTATCCCTGAAGCAGGCTAATCAAGAAGGATATCCCGATAAAAAGCACGGTCAATTCAAAGGCAATCCATAAAAAGCTTTTTAGAAATTCAATCATCTTCCTCTACCTTCTTCCTTTAGCAATTAGCTGGAACTGCGCAGCATTTAGGCTGCGGATTTTGCGGTCGGGCAGGCGTCGGCGAGCGCTTCTTTTTCGGCTGTTTAAAAAACTTCCATGCGTGTCTGGCTTTCCTTTCCACTTCCAGCTGTTTCAATTGTGCCAACACTTGATAATCATGATAAAACATGTATATCCTCTCCTTAATCAAAATATGTTGATTTATTAATCAAAAAAAATTGATTTAATGATTGAAAAAAGAGACCTTGCTGGATCTGCTCTTTTACAATGGTTATTAGATTATGCAATCAATAATTAATCGTAGAAATCAAAAAGCCGATTTTTACTCTTGGTAGCAAAATCTAAACGTATTCGAAAAGAGCTTAACAACCATTGCTAGGTCGGAAAAGGCAGCAAAGCTCTGGAGACAAGAGGTGGTTGATTTCTTCGGTGTTTACTGTGTAGTAGCTCCAGGTTCCCTTTGTTTCTTTTTGAATCAGATTGGCTTCAAGCAAAATTTTCAAATGATACGATAATTTTGATTGAGGCATGTCAATCCGTTCACTTAGATCGCAAACGCAGCTGGAGTCTTGCTGGCAAAGAAGATTGAGGATGTGCAGGCGTTTTTGGTCGGCAAGGGCTTTGAATTTCTTTTCGTATTTTTCAAAAGTGCTTTGAAGCGGTGGTTCCTTAATGGCTTTGGAGTCATTGGTCAGGTCTGTTAAAGGAATGAATTTTTCCACTTTCAGCGCTCCTTAATCAAAAGTTCTTGATATACTGTATTATATTTCCTCCGGAACCATTTTGCAACTGCTAAATCAATTTTTTTTGATTTAAAAGAATAACGCAGATTAATGGAATATTAAAAGAATGTACATTTCCTAAATCACTCTTGAACATATAAGCAAATCATTATATGATAATACGGTAATTGGAGGTGGAGAGTCATTGATTAAGCAAAGTATTGAGATGGATCAGGCTGCTGGGGTGTTAAAGCTGCTTGGTGACAAGACCCGTTTGACGATGATGAGGATTCTCGCTGATCACGATTGCTGTGTCTGTGAGTTTGTAGCCATGTTCGATGCCAGCCAGCCGGCGATCAGCCAGCATATCCGCAAGCTGAAGGACGCAGGTTTGGTAAAAGAAAGCAGGAGGGGCCAGTGGATTTTTTACTCGCTGAACCAGCAATTTGAGCATTTCGAATTTGTTCAACTGCTCTTGGATGCACTTCCAAGCCAGGAAGAGAAATTAACAGAACTTGAGAAGCAGGGAAAACGAATTTCCTGTAATTAACGGAGGTGTGTGGATTTGTCATTACCGATTATAGCTTCATTAATTTTCCTCGTGACGCTGACATTGGTCATCTGGCAGCCTAAGGGTCTGGGAATTGGCTGGTCAGCAGTAGGGGGAGCAATACTAGCGTTAATCTTTGGTGTTGTAGACTTCCAGGACGTAATTGATGTTACCGGAATCGTCTGGAACGCAACACTCGCATTTATTGCCATTATTATCATTTCACTCATTTTAGATGAGATTGGATTTTTCGAATGGTCTGCCTTACATATGGCGAGGGCAGCAAAGGGTAACGGAGTCAAGATGTTCGTGTACGTCACCCTGCTTGGTGCAGCTGTTGCTGCATTGTTCGCGAACGACGGCGCTGCACTGATTTTGACGCCGATTGTTCTGGCGATGGTGCGCAACCTGAAATTTGAAGAAAAAATGGTGTTTCCATTTATCATGGCGAGCGGATTCATTGCCGATACGACTTCATTGCCGCTCGTTGTCAGCAACCTGGTGAATATCGTTTCTGCTGACTTCTTTGATATTGGATTCGTTGAATATGCATCCCGCATGATCGTGCCGAACTTCTTCTCATTGGGTGCCAGTATTTTGGTCCTGTATTTATTTTTCAAAAAGAGCATCCCGAAAAATTATGAGATGTCCAATCTGAAAAAGCCGGCTGAAGCAATCAAGGATATGAAGATGTTCCGGTTATCATGGATTGTCTTGGGAGTCTTGCTTGTCGGATACTTTGCAAGTGAATTCCTGAACATCCCGGTATCGTTCATTGCTGGGATAGTAGCTATCTTTTTCTTGATGATGGCAAGAAGAAGTCCTGCTGTCCATACGTCGACCGTCGTCAAAGGTGCACCATGGGCGATTGTGTTCTTCTCGATTGGTATGTATGTCGTGGTTTACGGACTGCGTAATGCTGGATTGACGAATATCCTGGCCGATGTCATTCAGGCAGCAGCTGATCAGGGTTTGTTTGTAGCAACGATCGGTATGGGCTTCATCGCGGCGATCTTATCGTCAGTTATGAATAATATGCCAACCGTCATGATTGATGCGCTGGCGATTGCGGATACTAACACAACAGGTGTCGTTCGCGAAGCGCTGATTTATGCGAATGTCATCGGATCCGACCTAGGTCCGAAAATCACCCCAATCGGTTCACTGGCAACATTGCTGTGGCTGCACGTCCTTTCACAGAAAGGTGTCAAGATTTCATGGGGCACTTATTTTAAAACCGGAATTATTTTAACCATTCCTACTCTGTTCATCACTTTGGTAGGTCTATATATTTGGTTACTCATTATTTAAACAAGGGAGCGAAACTACTATGTCAAAAAAAACAATCTACTTCTTATGTACTGGAAACTCTTGCAGAAGCCAAATGGCTGAAGGCTGGGCAAAAAAATACCTGGGTGATGAGTGGGAAGTGAAGAGTGCGGGTCTTGAAG
The DNA here is from genome assembly GCF_020524355.2 of Mesobacillus subterraneus. Lineage (NCBI taxonomy): Bacteria > Bacillati > Bacillota > Bacilli > Caryophanales > Bacillaceae > Mesobacillus > Mesobacillus subterraneus. The sequence continues at coordinate 3,523,244 of NZ_CP129019.1, read as the reverse complement.
CGCATGGACTGAACCCGAAGGCTGTTAAGGCAATGAATGAAGTTGGAATCGATATCACTGGACACACATCTGATGTCATCGATCCGGAAATCCTGAACAATTCAGAACTGGTTGTCACACTTTGCGGACATGCAGATGAGCACTGCCCGGTGACGCCTCCACATGTGAAACGTGAACATTGGGGCTTTGATGATCCAGCGAAAGCGGAAGGAACAGACGAAGAAAAATGGGACGTGTTCCAGCGCGTCCGCGACCAGATCAGTGACCGAATCAAGACGTTTGCTGAGACAGGGAAATAAGGCTGTTTTCGACCGATTAAGACGTTTGCTGAGACAGGAAAATAAGGCTGTTTTCGACCGATTAAGACGTTTGCTAAGACAGGAAAATAAGGCTGTTTTCGACCGATTAAGACGTTTGCTAAGACAGGAAAATAAGGCTATTTTCGACCGGTTAAGATGATTGCTGAGACAGGGAAATAAGGCTGTTTTCGACCGATTAAGACGTTTGCTAAGACAGGAAAATAAGGCTATTTTCGACCGATTAAGACGTTTGCTGAGACAAGAAAGTAAATCACTTTTCGCAAACTATGTGCTATTCCAACATAAAAACATGACCGCCAAGGGGAAACTCTTGGCCTTTTTAAAAGGAGGAGTTATGCATGAGCAAGAACTACCAGGCATTAATCCCAGGCAGGATTTTTATCGGCGCTGCAGATGCCATTCCTGATCTGCTTGAAAATGAAAAAATCGATATGGTATATGACCTTCGCGCCGAAAATAAGGAAGGTGAGTATGAGTATCCACGCACACACCTGCCAATGTATGATGACGACTCCCAGCAGGATGAGTCGGTAAAAAAAGCACTGGACGAGGTATCAGCTGCATACGAGTCAGGGAAAAACATTTACTTCCACTGTTCAACGGGCAGAACCAGAACAGGCACACTTGCCGCAGGGACTTTGCTGAAACTCGGCAAAGCTGAAAGTGTTGAAGAAGCGAAGGTAAAAGCAAGAGATGTTCGTGAAGTGTTGAACCTTGACTCTAAACTTATCACATCTCTAGAAAGAATCTTCCCCGGGAAAAAATGAAGATAACTGACAAAGCACGCGAACGTATATTGAAACTGTTGGAAGAAGAGCAGATTCCAGGTATACGTCTATATTTTGCCGGGATCAGTTGAAGGAGCTCCAAGATTGGACTGGCTCTGGATGAACCGGATGAAGATGACGAGATCATGCTCGTCGATGGTATCAAGGTCGCTGTTGACCCATCGATTGAATACGAAGTAAATAGTGTGACGATCGACTTTAACGACGTTGTTTTTCTTTTAACAAGAAGCAATAGAGATTCCTGTTAAGCAGCTGCTGAATTTAGTGGCTGTTTTTCTATATCAACTTAAATAAATTTGACTCTGTGGTGCGCTACATAGTTTAAGATGGTTGTATAAGGGGGCCGCAATGTACAAGGTAAGCGAATTTTCCAAAATGACGGGGCTCAGCAAGGAGACGCTCAGGTATTATGCGGAGATCAAACTGCTCGAGCCAGTATTCATCGACCCGATTAATAAGTACCGCTATTACGACAACGGATCCTATTTGGTGGCAAGATTATTGGTGCATCTGAGACGGTTTAATTTTACGATCCAGGAAATGTTGACCGTTGTGAACGATGAATCGTTTGAAAATCTTGAACAAATAGTATGGAAAAAGAGACAGGGACTAGTCTATCAGGTGCAGGAACTGAATGAACTCATTGAAGAAATGGATGATTTCTTCGAATTTGGGATGGAGGACGCAGAAGATGATTAAATGGTACGAAGAGCGGATCATTCCGGTCAATATCGAGACAATCTGGACATTATTTCAGCTGGAGAATATCCAGAGAATCATGCCAAATGTGGTAGAGAACAAGGTGATCGAAAAGAAAGAAGGAGTCGTCGGCTCGAAGTACGAGCAGAAATATAAAGAAGGTAAGCGAATCGAAACGTATATCGTTGAAGACCTCGAGTACGAAAACACTCCTGATAAAAAACACAATAAAATCGGATTCACACTGGCCAAAGCATTTCAGGTTGAAGCGGCGTTCACGCTGGTCAAGGTCGGGGAGGATGAAACCAGGTTTATTTATCAAGGGCAGAATACTGGGCTGAACTTCCTGGGCAAAACCTTGTTAAAGCTAGGTGGCGAGAAAAACAACAAAAAGGTCGTTACAGATTTTATGGATACAGTGGTAGAAGAAGCTTTGAAAGAAGCGAAGAAATGAATAGAAGGCTGCCATTAATAAGAAGGCAGCCTTACTTTTATGTAATATGTTTGAATTCTACAGGTGAAGACAAGTTGATCAAAGTTGAAGGATGTCCATATGCCATTGATTCATCGATGAACTCCTCAAGGTTTTCCACTGAACCTGCAAGGATTTTTACTAGGTAACTATATTGCCCAGCTAGTCTGTGGCATTCAACGACCATTGGATGCTCGATGCAGAATTCGCGGAACTCCTTACAGCGCTTGGAATCGAACAGGATAAAAGCCAGTACTTGCTTGTTCACTTTTTTGGGATTGAGAATCGCACGATATCCAAGAATCGTTCCATTTTCCTCGAGTCGTTTTACTCGCTCCTTCACCGCAGGGACGGATAACCCCACTCGCCTGCCTAGTTCAGTCATTGAAATCCTGCCGTCTTCCTGAAGATGGTGCAAAATATTTTTATCCACCTGGTCCATAATGACACCCCGTTTAATGTTTTTTAGCAAGATACTTACTGATTAGAAACCTGATTAATGTTTTTAAGGAAAGATGGCTTAAATGCAATAAATTTTAAAGGACATCAACTTAAATAACGTAGAAACTTTATGTAAATTATATCCTTTTATCATTAAAATTACCTTATAAATGATAAGGGGGGATGATGGATATGAGATTAACGAAAAAGGATCCGCTGATAGTTATTGATGTACAGAAGGCTTTTTTTAACCCGGCCTGGGGGAACAGGAACAATCTCAATGCGGAAGAAAACATTGATAAATTGATTCGGCATTGGCGGGAAATGGGGCGGCCGATTATCTTCGTGCAGCATATCTCTGAAAGTAAGAATTCCTTCTTTTTTTTGTGAAAAGATAGAAGACATTGAGTTCATGGACTTTATCCAGCCGCTGGAGGAGGAAATTGTAATCACTAAATCTGTGAACAGTGCTTTTATCGGGACTGATTTGCATCAAATCCTCGTGAATATGAAAAGTGAGCATATTGTGATTACGGGATTGACGACGAACCACTGTGTTGAAACGACAACACGCATGGCTGGAAATTACGGGTTTAATCCGGTTCTCATTACCGATGCAACAGCAACATTTGACCGGAAAGGGATAAATGGAGAAGTCTACGAAGCAGAATTGATCCATGCAATGACGATGGTCAACCTGAACGGGGAATTTGCGAAAATTATCGATACCGAATCTCTTTTAAATGAGGGTATTCTTGTAAAATGAAGAATCTTTGTACTTAAGTGGAAGTAATTTAGCGGAAATTTGTTAATATCATCAGATTCTTTATTTTATTGGCGAAAAATAAAATAATTCAACCACATTTTCGATTATTTCGACCACATTTTGATTTATTTCGACCAAGTCGGTCTTGCCATTAAAAAAGCCCGGGCACTGCCGCCCGGGCTTCCACTTCCTCACCACAAATTCGGCTTCACGACCATGAACCACAACATCGACATCAATAAAATGATGTAAGTCCAGATGGTGCGCTTCAATTTTGCGGAGAGTTCTATTTTATTCGCGCCTTCTTCGGCAAACTTACGAAGCGTTGGCGAAAATGCCCTTGCGAGGAAAAAGAGGGAAGCAAACAGCAGCGCCAGAGTCCCGACAATCCACGGCGTTTTCCATGTCCATGGACCGAGGATGACGAGCAGCACTCCTGTTCCAATCAGTACGTGGCCGGCGTGCTTTGACAGCCGCACGACTGACTTCAGCAAAGTCAAATAGGCATCCAGTTCTCTCCCCACTGCATCAGGCAGTTTTTTTACAATTGGCATCAAAATGAAGAATGGGACAATTGAAGCAATCACGCTTGCAACGTGAAGATAAATGATGATTCGGTAAAATAAATCCATTTCTTATTCTTCGACAGGGCTGAATTCATGCACCCATACGCGCATTTGCGGAAGCCAAGGCATTCCAGGGTGATACGATAGAATTGACTGCTTGTACTCCTCGATCGTTTCAAAGCCTTCACGGCGGGCATCCCCATCTGTCAACTCTCCAAGTGATTGGGAATAAACATGGTCCACGACGAATTTCTTTCCTTTTAACTCCATCACTTCGCCCACATCAGCATAACGGCCGTTGCGGCGAGTCGCGGTTTTCTTGCCTTCCAGTACCTTATTGACGTCGTCTTCCATTGTTACGAGACGCTCGATTTCACATGTTTTTGGCGGTAAAGCATTATTCTGTTCAGTCATTGAAAAAACTCCCTTCGTTTTGCTCCTATATAGTACCATACTTGGAAAAAAGAAAGCTAAGCCGTTCACTGTGAAAATAGTGTTTTGAAAACTTTTTTACAAAAATAATGATAAGGAGTGTAACATTTTATATAGATCATCGTTTTAGTTATGAGATTTTAAAAATGAGGGGCAGTAGTATGAATGACGGCAGAAGGAATGAACTCGACAATTTATATAGAAGGTACACGAAGCCCCTTTATTATTTTCTGTTGAAGCTTTCGGGCTCGCATCAGCTGGCCGAGGATTTGGTGCAGGAAACATTTGTCCGCGCAACGATTTCGCTTTCTTTTTACGAGAATGAGGATGTGAGGGCCCTGGCTTTTCAAGGTGGCCCGCGCAATGCCTATCTGGATGAATGGCGGAGGAGACAGCGGAGGAAGTGGGTCCCGTTTGCGGATTACTTGTTTGCAAAAGATGAGATGGCGAGTCCTTACGGGCTTCCGGAGGATGAAGCGATACAGGCAGAAACATCCGACGACCTGGAGCAGCTAATGACCTATTTGCCGGAGCAGTACCGGTCGATTCTCTATTTGCGCGAGGTCGAGATGTTCAGTTATCAGGAAATACAGGAAGCGCTCGACCTGACCGAGAACCAGGTGAAAGTGACATTACATAGGGCCTTGGCCCGGAAAAAGCTTGCGCAAATTGCGGAAAAACAAGGATGGAAGGACGATGAACATGGAATGGACTAAGGATAAAGAAAAGAAAATCCTATTAAAATACCGATTTACACTGACATTGAAGGTGATCAGGGTCATTCTTGCCACGCTGTTTTTCTTCTGGCTGTATATGTTGATTGTTACGATCAGTTATGACGCCTTGGGGCTTGACAAGAAACATATTTTTTACAGCAGGGTCGCGATGGACTGGACGCAGCCGAATATGCATGAGGACTTCGGCAGCATCGACTCAGCCGAAATCACACCTTTTTTTACACAAAAAATTTCTTATCCAGTCTACAAGATGATTGGGAAGGAACAGGAACTTGTCGGTACCAAAAAATTGGTCAAAGGAATCTTTCCAAAGAATGATACAGAATACCTCAAACCAAGAACTGAAAGGGAACACAATTTTTACCTGCCAGAACATCCGAAGACCGGAAACCAACTTGAAGCGAATGGGAGACCAGGAGTTTGGACGAAGCTGGATAAGGTTCACGAAGGCACGGTTGCCGAGCTATCCTTCTCGACAAAATCGTATATGACACCTGAGGAGATGCTGGAGTTTTTGAAGCCATATGATCTCGATGTGTTATGGATGCCGTTGTATACCGGTGAGCTGAAGGAGTTTGAAACAGGCTGGAGCGGCGGCGGTAATTCAATGTCTGTCAATCCATTTGGTTTCACGGGCGGGCGCGAAACTGGTGATGACTATAATTCCCAGAGCAAATACGGCCTTGAGGAAAAATTCACTGATTTAAACAAGAAATTGATGTTGCGGCAAATGAAAAATCTGCTCGAAAATGAATCAACCAGCTACCGGGAGAATTTCCTCAGACTCTACCATCTTGAAGAACGCTACGATTACCTGATGAAAGAAGGATTCCAGGTCTACGGTGCTGTCGTGACCGGTCCAGTAAAAGAATTGCTGAAGCTGAAAGAGAACGAGCAAATCCAGGGTGCCAACCTCGGGGATATGTCGTACTGGAACTGGTCTGAAGAATAAAGAATATCAGCATAAAATTTCATGAAGAAGCAGGGTCTTTTCTGGGACTTTTGCTTCTTCTTTTGCTATTGGAAATATACTAAAATAGAGTTTTCTAGTACAATGGAAGTATAGGGTGGGCCGCTGTTTCATGCAGTAATTGTCGCCTTTCCGTAGCTATTTATTTCAAATTCAAAATAATTACTTTCGAGGAAAGATCTTAAGCCTAAAGAGCTGCTGGACTAGGCAACGTTCTTACATAATAAGAAACGTTGCCAATTGAATGGCGGCTGGGGAGATGAGAACAGTGTTTCATAACTTTGAAACGATTGAGGAACTTAAACGAAGCGTATATATGTGGCTGCTCCCGATCATTACGGTTGCCCTGATCATCAATAGCTCTTTAAATGATAACAGCCTGTTCGATATAGTCGTTAATACAACACTGATTATCTGGTTTTCCATCAGCTGGGTTATAGCCTACACAAACAGTGGAATCCGACTAGCGGAATATGTCACTCTTTCTCTGGTGAGTATGTATCATGTCTCCACGATGTTTGATGTCGTTTCCAATGATCTCGCGGAACAAGGAGGTTCTTTGGGGGACTTCATTGTCTGGATGCCTCTCATCATCATGTTTTTCTTTTTGGTGCTTGGCACTAAAAGAGGACTGTACTATTCAATTTTCATATTCACCGTAACATTGGCAATCGGTGTGATATACAGCAGGCAGTTGACCTCTGAATCAATCGATTCACTCACGCAGTTCCATGCGGCGAATATCGTCTATATTCTGGTTCTTTATTACGCGCAAAATATGTTCCGCGCTTTTACAGAAAGAGATTTGCTCAAAAAGTACGCCTATCTCGACTCGCTGACCCGAGTGGTCAATCGGCACCAGATTGATGTCTGGCTTGAGGAAAGGCTCGATTCTGCGGAAAATGAAGGCAAACCGTTTTCCATCATCTTTTTCGATATTGATCATTTTAAAAAGGTCAATGATGTGTTTGGCCACAAGATCGGCGACTGTGTTCTGAAAGAGCTGTCTGCCATCATTTCCGGAAATCTACGTGACGGTGACCAGTTCGGACGCTGGGGCGGGGAGGAATTCATACTGATCACCAATAGTACCGGTGGACAAGCCTATGAAAAAGCAGAGCGTTTCCGGAAACTCGTCGAGAGCCACTGCTTTAAAGGAGCTGGCAGTTTGACAGCGAGCTTCGGGGTCACGGATTACCAGGCCGGAGACAATATTGATTCGTTGCTGAACCGTGCAGATGAAGGTTTGTACGTTTCGAAAAACTCTGGCAGGAATAAAGTCAGTGTGAAATAACCATCCTGATTGGTCGGGGTGGTTTTTACATTTCCATTAAATTATGCTTAAACTATATATATAATGTGGTAAGATAACTATGGTTAGGACTCTTTAAAAATGTTAATATATGAAATCGCTTTCAATAGATGAGTAAAAGGAGCAGTGCACCATGAAATATCGTTCTGCATTTGATATTATAGGTCCGGTGATGATCGGTCCATCGAGTTCGCATACTGCCGGTGCTGCAAGGATTGGCCGCATAGCGCGGACATTATTCGAGAAGCAGCCGACAAAGGCTGTCATCTCCCTGTACGGCTCTTTTGCAAAGACCTATAAAGGACATGGAACAGATTTGGCACTCGTTGCTGGAATCATGGATTTTGATACCTTTGATGAACGGATTCCCAATGCGTTGAAAATCGCAGAGGAATTAGGCCTTGAAGTTGAATTCATTGCAGAGGATGCTGTTATGGAGCATCCGAACACTGTGAAAATAAATTTATATGATGGGCAAGGCAAGGAACTCGAAATCGTCGGGATTTCCATAGGGGGCGGAACGGTTGAAATTACCGAAATCAATTCGTTCAAATTGAAACTCTCTGGCGGTAACCCAGCGATCCTGGTCGTCCATCATGACCGATTCGGGCTTATTTCAGCTGTGACATCTGTCTTATCAAAACATCAAATTAACATCAGCCATATGGAAGTCTCCCGAAAAGATAAAGGAGATACAGCCGTAATGGTCATTGAAATGGATAACAAAATCGAGAACGGAGTTTATGCCGAGTTAACGGCCCTTGATGGGGTTGACCAGGTCATCCGTCTCGTTGACTAAATATGAGTGACATCAGGAGGGCTAGCCATGTTTCGTAATGTTGCGGAGCTTGTTGAATTAGCTGAAAAAAATAACGTGAAAATCGCCGAAATCATGATTCGGCAGGAAGTAGAAGTTTCAGGCCGTTCCCGTGAGGAGATCATTGCCCAGATGGACAATAATCTGCAAGTCATGGAACGCGCTGTGGAAAGAGGTTTGGCTGGAGTTAAATCCCAGACCGGTCTGACCGGCGGGGATGCTGTCCTGTTGCAAAACTATATCGCTACCGGAAAATCCCTTGGTGGCAATTTATTATTAGATGCCGTCAGCAAGGCGGTTGCCACGAATGAAGTGAACGCGGCAATGGGCATCATCTGCGCGACGCCGACTGCCGGATCAGCAGGCGTCGTTCCGGGGACGCTTTTTGCAGTAAAAGAAAAGCTGAACCCAACACGCATGGAAATGATTGAGTATTTGTTTACGTCTGCTGCCTTCGGTTTCGTCGTAGCAAATAACGCATCGATTTCCGGCGCAGCAGGCGGTTGCCAGGCAGAAGTCGGCTCCGCTGCCGGAATGGCTGCAGCAGCAATCGTCGAAATGGCTGGCGGAACACCGCAGCAGTCATCAGATGCTTTCGCGATCACGCTGAAAAACATGCTTGGATTAGTCTGCGACCCGGTTGCAGGACTAGTCGAAGTTCCATGTGTAAAAAGAAACGCGATGGGTGCATCGAACGCAATCACTGCGGCCGATATGGCACTGGCAGGCATCACAAGCCGAATCCCATGCGACGAAGTCATCGGTGCGATGTATGCGATCGGCCAGACAATGCCATCGGCACTTCGGGAAACAGCAGAAGGCGGACTTGCGGCAACACCTACAGGCAAGCGCTTAGAGGAAGAGATCTTCGGTAAGCCGAAGGAAAAACTGGTAGATTATTTATTAAAATAAAGCAATAAACAAGAAACCCCGGACTTTTATTGACCGGGGTTTCTTGTATTATGGGAAGGTTTTTTCGAATAATATCAGTTTGGCAATCTCAAATCGTTCTCTTTAATTTTACCGAACTTCTTAAGCACCAGGTAAATACCATAAGAGATGGCTGCTGGTACAAGGATGTACGTAATCAGCATCGCTGGCAGAATGAAACCAAGATCATAAGTTGTCAGAAGTTGTAATGGTGCGACGAAAGAACTTAATCCCATACCCGCAATCTCTTTTCCAGCTTCAATTTTGAAGACAAGAGCGGACAAAGGTCCGACGATCGCACTTGCAATCAAAGTTGGCACCAGGATATAAGGGTTTTTTGTAATGTTCGGCAGTTGGACTTTAGGTGTGCACATACCCTGAGCAAGGATTCCGCCAAGCTGGTTTTCTTTCCAAGAGATGATGGAGAAGCCGATAAAATGTGCTGCACAGCCAGCCAAGGCCGCACCGCCTGCAATTCCGCTTAAATCAAGCGCCATAGCCAGAGCTACTGATGAAGCCGGAGAAATAAGGAACAAGCCCCAAACCATCGCTAGAATAATAGAAGATAGAAGCGGATTTCCCGCTGTAGATGCTTTGATGACGCCACCGACAGTGGTTAAAATAGGTGCAATTACTGTTGATAGCCAGAGTCCTGCAAATCCTGCTATTAAAATGGTTCCCAGTGGGATGACCATCATATCCAAAGGTGTTTTTCCGGTGATTCTTTTGCCCACAAAGGTAGCGATTGTTGCCGTTAACAAGGCACCAATTGGTTCACCAGCTTTAATCAGCACACCAGCCTCAGTGATAGACAAAGCGCCTGCTCCAACCGCTGCCGCAATCATGGCAGAAAAAATGACGAGAGCATTGGCTCCAAGCATAAGAGCCACACCGGCCCCAACCGCTGGTGCCATTAAACTGATTGCAATGGTACCGATTTGCACGAGTGAATCGATTTCAAAGCTTGTCCCAATATTTTTTATTAATAGTCCTATTCCCAGAGTGACGAAAATCCCCTGTGCGATTCCTGTTGAAGCTTTAAATATTCTTGGCATGACATAGTCTTTCATAATGATGCGCCTTCTTTCTTAGTAGTATGTTTATGCTTAAATGGTTGCTAATAACTTTTCTTCATAGCCAATGCTAGACATGTAGTCACGAAGCACAGCAGTTGAATTCCTGAATTTGCGCTGTTCCTCTTCTGTTAATCTGAGTTCGACGACTTCTTTGATTCCTTCCCTCGTAATAATGGCAGGAACACCAATGCAAAGTTCCGTTTCACCGTACTCTCCATCTAATACACAAGAGAGGGCAATGATTCGGTGGTCATCATTGAAAATGGATTTCGTGATAAAGGCAATCGCATTCCCAATGCCATAATAAGTTGTCCCTTTTCTCTTCAGGATTTCAAAGCCTACTTTTTTAACATCTTCAACAATTTGATCTAAATCGATATCGCCAAGCTGTGTTTTTCGCTCGTCTAAAATTTCTAAAAGAGGCTTGCCACCGACGGAGATATGAGACCATGCAGCGAATTGCGAATCACCGTGCTCACCCATTGTGTAACCGTAAATACTGCGCGGGTCAACATCGAGAATTTCAGATAAATAGGTTTTCAGTCTTGAAGAATCAAGGGAAGTACCCGTTCCAATTACACGGTTTCTTGGTAAGCCTGACAGCTTCCACACATGGTATGTGATGATATCAACTGGGTTTGAGGCGATCAGGAAGATGCCATTAAAACCGCTCGCCATGATCTGCGGAATCATATCCTCCATGATTTTAGCACCGATTCCCAGTGTATCGAGACGAGTCTGTCCTGGTTTCGGCGGTGGACCAGCCGTGATGACAACGATGTCAACATCACCCAAATCCTGATAAGTTCCAGCATGGACTTTCGTTCTTGTATTTGTAAAATCAATGCAATGAGATAGATCCAATGATTCACCGATTGCTCTTTCTTTATTTATATCAACCATGATTAATTCGTCACAGATTCCCTGGTTAAGGATGGAGTATGCTGCACTTGATCCAACCAATCCTGTTCCGATAATCGCCACTTTTCTAATATGCTGTTGCATGATGGTCAACTCCTTGGGGTTAGTAAGGTAATCTCATTATTTGTGAATAACTTCACATTGGTGTTGAAAAAAATAAGATCATCCTTTAATTATTTTTTTTCTAAGTTAGTTTTGTGATTTATTTCACATTCTTATTGTAAAACGAATATTATCACCGTACAACACTTGTAAACGTTATCAATATGTATAAAAAATGGCTAAAAAATGAATGAGTTGTGTACAAAAATTAAAAATTACGTTATATCAGAAAAATAATGACTCAGATCTAAAATATTCATAGAGAATACAAGAGTCGACAGGTTTAGTAGATAGAGGAAGGTATACTTGTTGATAGGAAGAGATTGAAAAGGGGCCCCTGAACGTGAAAAAAACTGGGAGTTTAATGCTTGCGATTGGGATTGTAATGATAGTGGGACAGCCTGCTGCAGCGAACGAACTATTAGAAATAAGGGACAAGCGATTGGATCTCAAGCAAGACGTTTTAGAAAAGGAAAGCCACATTGAAGCACTGGGTAAAGATGAACAAAGTTACCTTGCAGAGTTAAAGTCATTGGATGATGAAGTGGCTGAGGTTAACCAGAAAGTTCGTAATCTCAACAATGCCCTTAATGCCTCTGAAAAAACGATCGCTGAAATGAAAAAACAAATCAATAATCTAAGTGGCAGAATCTCACATCGTGAACAGCTTATCAAAGAACGCCTGCGAACCATGCAGTCCCAGAACGGATTGAGCATGTATGTGGATTTGATATTCGACTCCAAGAGCCTCTCACAACTTTTCGATACAGCGACTGTCATAAGCACAATCATTAAAGCTGACAAAGACTTGTTGGCGAAACATCATGCTGATCAGCAAGCATTGAAGAACCAAGAACAAGATTTGCAGAGGAAAAAAATTTCATTAGAAAATGACCACCAGGAAATGCAATCGTTAAAAGATGAGCTGCAAAAAAAAACCGATGAAAAGCAAGAATTGCTTGATTCAATTCAGAAAGAGAAACAGACTAACAAATCCGAGCTCATGGACATGTATGAAATCTATGTCAATCTCGCATCCCAGGAGATTGCGATTTTAAAAGAAAACCAGAGAGTAGAGTATCATTCCGACAAACCTGAGAATGTGTTTATCATGCCAGCCGAAGGCGAACTGACTTCAGGTTACGGGGCCTAGATGGGGCCGGCTGCATGCCGGGATAGATATCGCTGACGAATCCCCGGATGCCGTCGTTGTTGCTGCTGCTTCTGGAACCGTCATCCGCTCTTATTATTCTGCTACATATGGAAATTGCGTCTTGATCACACACAAAATCAACGACAAGACATTCACCACCCTTTATGCCCACTTGGAAAAAAGTACAGTCACAACCGGGCAGTCCATCAGTAAAGGCGAGGTACTCGGCTACATGGGCAACACAGGTGACAGCAGGGGCAAACATCTCCACTTTGAAATCCATGAAGGCAAGTGGAACTATGAAAAATCAAACAGCGTCAATCCGCTGCAATATGTGAAAAAATAAGCCAGGTTTCCTTTGGGAATCTGGCTTGCTCTTTACGTTAACGTCAATGGTATAATTAATTTACTGATTATTCTGTTTAAAAGAGGTTTTGTGAATGTATTCGATTTCTGATTTGGCCGAGGAGTTTGGAGTTACAACAAGGACGATTCGCTACTATGAAGAGCTTGGTTTATTAAAACCATCCCGTACAGAAGGCGGTCGACGCATTTATTCTGGCAGCGACTTAGCAAGGCTAAAACTCGTTCTTCGCGGAAAAAGGTTCGGTTTTTCGCTCGAGGAGATTAAGGAAATGGTTTTGCTATTCGATGAGGATCGCACTGGAGAAAAGCAGCTGAAGCGAACAATCAAGTATGGGGAAGAGAAGCTCGTTGAAGTGAATGAAAGAATAGCCGAACTAGTTGAAATCAAAGAAGAAATCGAAAGACTGATGACTGAATTTAAAGGGAGGCTAAATGAATGAATTTTTACCAGGAAGAACCGCAGTTTCGTGGATTGTTGAAGGGGTTATTGGATGAAGAATTTTTTGCGTACGCAGAAAGGGAACTGCACGACTTTGGAGAAAAATGCGCCAACGAAATCGACCAGCGAGCCAGGTTCACCGACCGCGAAGGACAGCCAAAGCTGATTAAATTCGATGCCTATGGCGAGGATATCTCCGAAGTATGGGTGAATGACGGATACAGGAAAACAGTCGAGGACTCTTATAATACCGGGATTGTTGGTTATGTTCATAAGGATATTCCCGAATTGGGGCGTCGCGGGAATTATATCTATTCTTACGCACAGGGTTATCTGCTGTCTCAAACCGAGGCCGGCTTTTACTGTCCCGTCACTCTGACAATGGCCACCGCTTATTTATTGGACCAGTACGCATCTCCAGAAGTAAAAGGAAAATTCCTGCCTCATGTTATATCAACAGGAGAAACAACATTATACGAAGGCGCAACCTTCCTGACCGAACGCCAGGGTGGATCCGACGTCGGCGCAAATGTGGTGAAGGCAGTTCAGACGAAGGAGGGCTACCAACTTTTTGGTGAAAAATACTTCGCCTCTAATGCAGGAATGTGCGGAGTTGCGATGGTTTTAGCAAGAAAAGAAGGAACACCATCCGGCACAAAAGGCCTGACTTTGTTCGCCGTTCCGTGGCGCAAAGAAGACGGAAAACTGAACGGCATCAAGATTCGTAGATTAAAAGACAAACTGGGTGTAAAGGCAGTCCCATCCGCCGAAGTCGAGTTCGACGGAGCAGAAGCATTTGTCGTAGGAGATCCAGCAAAAGGCTTCTATTACATGATGGAAGCACTGAACCTCTCCCGCGTCTGCAACACCGTCGCCTCACTCGGCATCATGCGCCGAGCCTACCGCGAAGCAAGGGAATACGCACTGAAGAGGGACGCCTTCGGCAAGAAACTCGCCGATTTTCCAATGATCAAAGACTCATTGGTTAAAATGGCTGTAAAACTAGAAGTCGAAACCCGAACCGTGTTTAAGTATCTTCCACTGTTCGAAAAAGTCATGAGGAATGAACCAGGAGTAAGCGAAAAAGATATCGTATTGAATCGACTCTACATTGCCCTACTCAAAAAAGAAACTGCAGAACAAGCTGTCCACTTTGCACACGAAGCCATCGAAATGCACGGTGGGAATGGATATATCGAAGACTTTGTCACCCCGAGGTTATTGAGGGATGCGCAGGTGTTGACCGTGTGGGAAGGGACAGCCAATATCCTCGGACTTGAAGTATTGCGGTTGATGGAGAAGTTTAATGCTGGGGAATTATTTTTGGAGGAGATGAATGAGCGAATTGCTGGGATGGAGGGAGAGAATGTTAACCAAGTGCGCGGGGGAATAGAACAGCTCGAGAAACTGCTAGAGTCACTGCAGACAGCATCTCATGATCATAAGACATTTCACTCAAAGCGGGCAGCGGAATTGATGGTGAAAGTCTTTGAGAGTGTGAATGCGTTGGAATATGCCGCAGGTGGAGATGAGCGGGCAGAGAAGGTTATGGAAATTTATATAGAAGAAAGTTGGAAATCTGGACATGAATTCATCGATCAGTTAAAGACAGTGAATTATTTTCATGAAATTGTTAACGAATCCTTACCACAAGAAAAATCCTTGGTAAAATAACCATACCAAAGCGTCTCCTAATGAAGGAGGCGTTTTCTATATTAATTTTCGTTCTATATATATAACGAAATGTTCTTTTTAAATTACAAAATAGTAAGAAAACTAGAGATATAAAGAGATAACGAAAGAATAATGTGCGTTATTAAGAAAAAATAGCCGGATTTGAAGTTTTTCAAAACTAGTTTGTTGGAATATACTCTCAATATAAAGTTCGTTAAAAAGAACAAAAAGTTCTCTAAGGAAGTTGATAAAAGTGAGGAAGATAATCACCAACTTCGTTCTCAATATAATACATACGATCAGTATCACAAAACATATGTCTGGTTGGGAGGGAAGAACAATTCGATACGGCAGATTGAGAAAGTTTAAGAAAAAAGGTAGAGGGCTCTTGATTGCAGCCAAGATTGTAGCCCTATGGTATTTATTGATTCTTTCAGGTTCTTACCTTTCAGCAGATACCGGAGCTTATTTTAACGATGTAGAAACAATCAGCGAAAAGATAGGCGCTGCAGAGAACTATTGTGCAGATCCAGATTGGGCAAAAGAGCATCATCAGTACTGTAAAGATAATGCAGGTTTAGGTAATGGCTGTGAAGCTGGAGATGACTGTGATTCTGAAAAGGGAGAGGATGAAGATAATCCTGGTCACAATCGCGAATCTTGCGGTGATCATACCAGTGCCCCTTGTTCAGAAGGCAGCAAGATAACCAATATAAAAATTTCCCAGACCAGCAACACTATCACATTAACTTGGACTAATCCTAATGACAATAAATTTAAGTCTATTAAGATATACAGAGATCAAGAGCCTGCTCCAATTTCAGAAAATATCACAAATGGTCAGTTTGAAGATGCAGGGTTATCACCGAATACGAAATATACTTATTACATTGTAGAAGTGAATAAAAAGGGTGAAAATCTCGGAACGGCTATTTTTGAAGCTACTACAAGTTCTGTAGAGGAAACTGAAAAGCCAAAATCTGAAGAGAAATCAACAGAACCAGAAGAAGATATAAATGTTCCAGAAGAGGAAACAAAAAAAACGGAAGAAGACAAACAGCCCCCGGATGAAGTAACGAATGCACAGGCGTCAGAAATTGGGAACAGCGGTAAAGTTGAGTTTTATTGGGTAACACCAGCAAATCAAGATTTTAGCCATATAAGAATTTACAGAGATAACGAGTTAATTGCAGACAATCTAAAGACAAATATGTACACAGAACAGGTTACTGATAAGAACCACATATATAAAGTAACAACTGTAGATACTTCCGGAAATGAATCACCAGGATTACCTATCGAAGTTACTTGGCATAAATAACAGTCAAAGATGAAAGGTTGATATCTATGAATGCTAAAAAAGTCCTCAATATATTTAGTAGTCTTGTAACGACCATATTGTTCCTGCTGCTGATCTTCATGGTTTTTGTTGTCATATCATCCAAAGCATCCGGTGGAGAGCCACAGTTTTTGGGCTATCAGTTGAAAACAGTATTATCAGGATCAATGGAACCAACCTTTAAAACAGGTTCAATTATAGCAGTTAAACCAGTTGAGGATCCAACAGCCTTAAAGAAGGGTGATGTTATCACCTATATGCAGCAAGATGGGAATCTAGTAACTCATAGAGTTACAGATGTAATTAAACAAACAGATCAAGTGATGTACCAAACGAAAGGTGATAACAACGAAGATTTCGATTCTCAACTAGTACTATCTCAAAATGTTGTAGCTAAATATACTGATGTCACAATTCCTTACTTTGGATATTTTATAGATTTCGCTAAGTCAAGTAAGGGTATAGCCATCATGCTGATTCTTCCAGGTATCCTGCTGTTAGGTTACTCAGGAATCACAATTTGGTCAGCGCTAAAAGAGATTGATGCAAAAACTTCTAATAGTGAAGAAAAGACAGCTTAATTTGGTTGCAATCCCTAAAGGGATTCAATATATAAAATTACATACCTCTTAAACGAGGAAAAAATGAGGAGGAAATACTAATGTCAGTAAAAAAGAAATTAGGATTAGGCGTAGCATCAGCAGCACTAGGATTATCACTAGTAGGTGGAGGAACTTGGGCAGCATTCAATGATACAGCAACAATTAACAATCACTTTGCTGCTGGGACGTTAAATCTTCAGGTAGGAAAAAGTCATAATAAGCCTATCAACTTTGACTTATCGAATCTGAAGCCTGGTGATAACATTCAACGTATTTTCACATTAGACAATGTTGGTACTCTTGCTATTAAAGAAGTTCTAATGAGTGGACGTGCAGCTAACTTCAATGGAAATGGCGATTCTAGTCGAGATGATTTCTTAGCTCAGTTTGAAGTAGACTTCATGAAAGTGGATTCTGAAACAACCCAATGGCAACCAAGACAAGATGTAGTTACAGGAGACTTCACATTAGCTGATCTTGTGAATGGTGATGTAACAGATATTGCTCCGGCCCATGTGAAAGATGGGAAGATTAACTTGGCATCAATTGCTGGGGGTACTGATGGAAGAATTGGTATTCCTGTAGATCCAGACGATAAGGATGATGTTTTCATTCAAATTACATTTAAGAATAATCTAACTAAAAAAGCCAATGGTGAATATGTACAAAATAAATTTATGAACGATTCTGTAAACGTATACTTTGATTTGGAAGCAACTCAGTGGGATGGAGTACATGTTGATACAAACCATGGCAATGGTGAAGTAAATAACGGTGTTCAAAACTCTGCTGATGGATCAACTATGCCAAATCCAAGAACTAAAGGAACACCTGTACATTCAACTGATGTAGAGGACTGATAAATCCAGTATAGATATACAGAGGCAAGGTAGAAACTACCTTGCCTTTACTAAAAGTCTTTTCTGAATACCTATAAAAAATGATCTATAGGTGAGGTTAGAAATGGGTTATAGAAAGAGTCTTTTAAAGAACTTGGGAATATTAATATTTATCGGTTTCTTTCTTGTTTTCTTATTAACAAATGTAAGTGCGGAAGAAAAAGAACTCGACATCAACACCATTCCAAATGGCTATTTATTTAATGTCTCAAACATCAAACCCGGTGACTGGATGCCACGTGATCTAGTCATCAAAAACGATGGCAAACAAGACTTCAAATACACTGCCCAGGTTGTTGAAACGAAGTCTTACAAGGGTCTGTTCGAGGAACTTTTGCTACTTGTCAAAAAAGAAAACTATGTTCTCTTCGACGGCAAGCTAAAGGATTTCAAAGGACTAAGTCCCAGGGTTCTATCCAGTGGGACGCAAGAGACTTTATTTTTCCAGGTTACCATGCCTTATGAGCTGGGGAATGAGTTCCAGGGTTCTGCTGCTGAGGCTGAGATTATTTTTTATGCTGAGGGGCTTACTAATACTCGACCGAGCTGTGAAGAAGATCCATCCCAAGAAGGATGTGAGGAGCCGCCTGGAGTAACTCCAGACGACCCAAATACACAAACGCCTGATGTAAAAGATGTAGTTGTAATTCCTAAGGATGTTAACCGTCTTCCAAATACAGGTACAAATAATTACAATTTACTTCTTGTTGGCGGAGTCCTGTTGGGTGGAGGAAGTGTTCTCCTTTTCCTCAATCGCAGACGAAGCCGCCGAGACCACTGATTAAAGCCTGGAGTAGATGCTTCATGGCCTTAATATTTTTCGAGGCAAGATCAAGAACTTGAGGTGAATTCAGTGACGGGTCTCTTTTATTATCTGATAATAATTAATTTCTTTGATGCTGTTGTCACCTGGATTGGGCTTAGATTTGAATTGATCTCCGAAATGAACCCACTCATGGCTGCGGTTTATGAGCTTAATCCTTTATTGTTTTTTATCACCAAGTTGACCCTCTCGATCATCCTTCTATTATTCATCCTGCTTAAGAAAGTTCCTGGTTCCTCCTTGGTTAAAAGTGTAGCAGTATTTGCCGCTGCATCATATACGGCTGTTTTCTTCATGCATGGCTACTGGCTTGTCCAAGTTTTTTGATCATGTTCTTCAAACTTTCACCTCTTCATACCTAACGATATTCAAAAATCTTTTTTCAAGGCGTATAATTTTCTTATAACCACATAAGAAAGAAGGCGCATTCACATGTTTCAAACCCTGAAGCGTGAGCTTTTAGCCGGGATTACGGTTTCGGTTGTGGCGCTGCCGCTTGCGTTGGCTTTTGGGATGCAGGCGACGGGTAATTCGGATGGGGCCATCATTGGTTTGTATGGTGCCATCATCACTGGTTTTTTTGCGGCTTTGTTTGGCGGGACGAAGGGGCAGGTGACGGGTCCGACTGGGCCAATCACGATTATCTTTACTGGGATTGTAGCGGCCCAGGGGCTGGAGTATGCGTTTATTGCCGCGTTTATGGGCGGTATATTTCAGATTGTTTTTGGACTACTTAAAGCAGGCAATTATTTAAAGTTCATTCCGTTGCCGGTCGTCAGCGGCTTTATGAATGGAATTGCCATCATCATTATCATGGGGCAGCTGCAGTATGTGACGGGCAGCTTTTTAGTCGTGGTGTTGACGATTGTTTTTATGCTGGTAGCGATGAAATGGATCAAGGTCATACCGCCCAGCTTGATGGCGCTAATCTTAGGTACACTGGCAGTAATCCTGCTGGAAAAAGTGGTTCCTGCCGTTCATTTTACACTGCCATTTATAAACGACTTCATTTTCTTTGACACGGCAGAGAGAATTGGCGAGATTCCAAAAGGCTTGCCACAACTTCACATGCCAATTGCTGACTTGGGCGTCATCATCCAATTGATTCCGGCAGCGTTAAGTATCGCCGTTCTTGGATCGATTGACTCATTGCTAACTTCAGTTGTCATGGACAATATGACAGGTACTAAGCATAAGAGCAATAAGGAGTTAATTGGCCAGGGGATTGGTAATACTTTTGCAGGTTTGTTTGGTGCAATGCCTGGGGCGGGTGCGACTGTTCGTTCTGTTGTCAACTTGCGAAGCGGCGGGCAGACTGTGTTATCGGCAATGGTGCACAGCGTTGCCCTATTGTTGTTCATGCTTGTTTTTAGCCCGCTAGCAGAAGAAATTCCACTCGCAGTCCTTGCAGGGATTTTGATTATGACGGGTATCACAATGTTCGATTATAACAGTTTGAAAATCCTCAAAGATGAGCCTCGTACCGATGCAGCAGTCATGCTGGTGACGATGGTTTTAACAGTTGCCATTGACCTGATGGTTGCGGTTGGTGTCGGAATCGTGATGAGTGCGCTGATTTTTATGAAACGAATGAGTGAAGAAGGCGTTAAAATTTATTATAAAATGGAACATGACCTAAAGGTATATACCCTGGAGGGTCCACTTTATTTTGGTGTGACCGAACTGATCGCCAAAACGATTATTTCGGATGGCAGTCCAGAAATCGTTATTGATTTAGAAAAAGTTACTGTTGTAGATGCTTCAGGTGCCTTGCTTTTGCTCCAACTGAGAGATCAATTGGACGAACGAGGACAAAAGCTTTATCTCGTCGGAAATGATTTGGATCTTGGAGGCATTCTAAGGAAGATGAATATATTTCAAAAGTTTGGTCCTGCTGGTCATTATGAAACTCTGGAAGATATTCTGGAGTACAAAAGCAACAAGGAAATCAATGCAAAACTACTAGCTACTTAAGTGTTTTAAATAATAAGATTAGTAGCTTCTAAAAATATAAGAAATCATATAAAACTTCTGCATCCTTTTTGCAGGAGTTTTTTTGTTCTTAAAATTGCACATGTTATTCTTTTTAAAGAACGAGATAATGTGAGTTAGGAAGCAATTTAAAGGAAATATGAGGAAATCAATTAAAAACTCTAGAATTTCGCCAGTTATCCACATTGTGTTCTTAATAATATTTATATATGTTCTTTTTATAGAACAAAATATATTAGAGGAGTGCAATCTTATGTGGATTTATCAGTTTTGGCTTAATAACAGGATGAAAACAATCGCCCTAGTTCTTCTCATTAGCTCTGCATTAACTGTCTCTGTTAAGGCTGAATCTGATGGTGACCCTCGCGAAGATAATAAAACAGTAATTATCTATTCAACTGAATCTGGACAGATTACTGAAAATCAAAGGCTTTTGGATATGCTAGTTAGTCATTTTTCAAGCAATCTGATAATGAAAAATGCAAAGGACTTAACAGAAACTGATTTAAATAAAGCATCAACATTAATTTATTATGGAGAAACGGCGGATGTGCTCCCAGATTCTTTAGCAGAATCGATTGACAGCTTTCCTGGGACTGTCATGGCAATTAGCCATAATAAGGAGCAGCTTGGCAAGAGATTTGGATTCTTTAAGCAGCATCAACCAGCGGCTATTAATCAATTAGTTCTGGTCAAAGGAAATAAAATTAGAAAAATGGAGGATATGCGGGTAATCACAGCCATCACTCATAATGCGAGCACCGAGGTGTTGGTAAAAGGAATGGGAAGGGGTAAAACCTATCCATTATTCATTAGAAACGAAAATAATTATTTTTTTTCCTCTGATCGCATTGATTCATTATTTTCCGTTTATCTTGGCGAGGTTCTGCATGATGTTTTCAATGCTGATCATGAAAGAGAAAATCCAGCATATTTAAGATTAGAGGATATCCATCCATTAACTGATCCATATGTGTTAAAAGAAATAGCTGTCATCCTTAAAAAGAAAAACATTCCTTACATTGTGTCGGTAATACCTGTTTATCGTGACCCGGAGACAGGTGAGGAATCCAGATTTACAGATTATCCAGAAGTATTGGATGCTTTGAAATTTATGCAGAAAAATGGCGGAAGCATCATCGTGCATGGCTACACTCATCAATATAAGGATGATGAAACGGGTGAAGGTTTTGAGTTTTGGGATGTGGATGCCAATATGCCAATCACCGTACCAGCAAACGAGACACCTATCGTAAAAAAAAGATCCGATTTTGACAGCGAAAAAGCCTACTTGGAACACCTCGGAAAACAAAAGGCGTTTGAAACGGACTATATTAAATCCAAAGTTAACAGTGCCATACAGGAAATGGTGGGGTTAGGATTATATCCGTTAGCATTTGAGGCTCCTCATTACACAATGTCGCAAAGTGGTTATGAAATTTTAGCTGACCACTTTTCAACTTATATTGGTCAACTTCAGCTGGGAGACAGGGATTGGAGAATCATGGCTGCTTCACCTTATGTATCCTATCCAAGCTTTTTACATGGTATGAAACTGTTGCCTGAAACAATTGGTTATGTGGAACCAGATAATCCCCATGCAATCGAAGAGATGATCGAGGCAGCGAAAGATCAGCTGATTGTCAGGGATGGGTATGTTGCTGGGTTTTATCATCCATATTTGGGAGTAGAACGTTTCAAAGATTTAATGGAACAACTAGAAAAAATTCCAAACCTTTCTTGGATTGATTTAGCAAAAATGAACAATTATGTAGGAGTCGATAATATTTCCCTCACAGCAGGTGTCGATAATGATGTAGAGCTATCGATCAATTATTTCGGCCTTTTGAAAAGTTCGCCCAATTACTATAAACCTCATGTGAAATCAGCTGTTAATTCTACTTTGTGGATGATTGTCGCGGCCGCAGGCCTGATGGTTATGATGTTTACCTATTATGCAATCAGGCTGAATATCAGGAGAGCCAGAAATGGAGGAGGGGAATTTGATGAGTAACTTATTATTTTATTTTTCACTCTTTCTAATCTGGTTCATGTTGATTTATCATATGTTTTTAATGAAGGGAGGACACTCCCACTTTATGAGATACAGAAAAACAGCAAAAGAATGGGAGGGGAACCTTTATATACTTCCTAAAGTCAGCGTATTAATACCAGCACATAATGAAGAGGTTGTGATAGAAAACACAATTAAAGCCATGCTGAAGCTTAAATACCCGAAAGAAAAACTAGAAGTAATCGTTATTAATGATAATTCATCAGATAGAACAGGTGAAATCGCTGATTCATACGCAAGAGAGAATTCATTTTTAAAGGTTGTTCACACGAAGCCTCCATATGCGGGGAAAGGGAAGTCAGGTGCCTTAAACCAAGGTCTGGAAAATTCTACAGGAGAAGTGATTGTCGTCTATGATGCGGACAACACGCCAGAACCCAATTCAGTCCACTACCTTGTAATGGGATTGCAAAATGACCCTAAAGCAGGTGCCACAGTAGGTAAATTCCGTGTTATCAATGCAACCAAAAACATTCTGACAAGGTTCATAAATATTGAAACAATCACATTTCAATGGCTGGCTCAGGGCGGCCGCTGGTTTTGGTTTAAACTCGCTACAATCCCAGGTACGAACTTTGCCATCAGACGCTCGATTTTGGAGAAGCTTGGCGGATGGGATGAAAAAGCGTTGTCCGAGGATACTGAATTAAGCTTTCGGGTATACAACCTGGGTTATTATATCCGTTTTTTTCCCCGCTGCGATCACTTGGGAGCAGGAGCCAGAAACATGGAGGGTCTGGTGGAAACAAAGAACGAGATGGGCTCGCGGCAATCAATATGTCATTTCAAAATATCTCTTTGATTTATCGAAAGTGAAAAACAAAAAAGTTCTTCTTGATTTGTGTTATTTTCTGTTTACTTATTTTTTGTTCCTGTTCGGGGTGCTTGTTTCTGACATCATCTTTGTTCTGAACTTCTTCACAGATGTTCAACTCTCTGCAGGCGGTGCATCTACAGCGCTGTTCATCCTTGCTTTTCTTCTCTATCTCTCAGAAGTATCCCTTGCATTAAGCATCGAAAAGGGTCAACTGACGTTAAAAAACTTCTTTGTGATTATCCTAATGTATTTTACTTACTCTCAAATCTGGCTGCTTCTAGTCATTTCCTCTTTATTTTTAGAAAGCAAGCGGATGCTATTTAAACAAGAGGTTAAATGGTATAAGACGCAACGATATAAACAATCTGCTTAATGGATAAAGAAGTGAATTGATATGAAACCATTAAAAAAGAGAATCAATCCATTGAATATAACAGTGATTGTATTGGGATTTTTATTTTTTACAGGATGGGGTGTTTCGATGTTTCATGCAGAAAAATCCAATCATCCTACAGAAGATTTTATAAACAGATTGATGACAAATGACAATCATACATTGGCCACATATCTACAGGAAGGTTCAACCGAAGATGTGGATTTGGTAAGTGGTCGAGAAGCGCTTTCGGAAACATTGGGGATTATGATGCAATATGCACTTGAAAAGAATGATCCCTTGTTATTCAAGAAGCAATATTATCTGTTAATCAGGTATTTTATGAACGATAAAGGGTTCATATATTGGAAATTAGATAAGAATGGCATTTCAAATGTATCAACAAATGCAACAGTTGACGACTTAAGGATTATTGATTCATTAATTCAAGCGTACGAAATGTGGGGGACTAAAACTTATTTAAGAACCAGCAGACTTATATCAGGATATATCGAAGCCCACGCAATCAAAGATAATCGAATAGTCGATTATTATGACAATGAATTGGACGCGAAAAGTGACACAGTGACCTTGTCATTTATTGATACAAAAGCATTGCTTTCTATGAGCAAATATAACTTTTTAGATCAAAACATCAATCAGCAAATGATACGTATCCTTGCCAAGGCACCTTCCAAAAACGGGTTTTACGCAAAGTCCTTTAACATTGATGAATATATGTACTTATTTGATGAAGAGGTGAATATGATTGATCAGGTGCTGGTTGCCCTTAACCGCACTAGACTCGGTATGGAGGAACATACGTATATCCATTTTCTTGAAAAAGAATTTGCAAAGCATGGGAAACTGTTTGGGAAGTATAACCGGAAGCTTGCTGAGCCGTCTGTTGTATACGAGTCGCCTGCACTCTATGCGCTCGTCATTTTATTTTTACTGGAGAACGGTGAATCAGAGTTTGCTGTTAAATTGTATGACAGGTTGATCCAATTTAAAGTAGACAATCCCTGGAGCAAGCACTACGGCGGTTATTCCATTCATGATCAAAATACACATATTTTTGATAATCTGCTCCCTATGATAGCTGAAAGGAAGTTAAGAAACCAAGGTTTAATCGACTAAAAAAAGAACATAGAAAAATGTATTGCCAAAATTTTCTTTCAAAGGTACAATATGAAAGTATTCAAATAACCTAAGGAGGCAGTCGAAATGATTGATCGTAATCAAGCATCTAAATCAATTTCATATGTTTTACCTTCGGCCTGCCTATATTGTGTGTAGTAGCGCTTATTTTTGTCATCTTAAATAATAGCTAAACCACGGACTGGGATGTCTGTGGTTTTTTTGTGCCTAAAAATCGAATGTATGTTCTTGGAGAGTGATAGTATGATTACAGTTAAAAACTTAAAAAAGGAATATAAATTGGTGAAGCGGGACCCTGGTCTTAAGGGAGCCATTAAGTCACTTTTTAAACGGAAATATGAGACGAAGCATGCGGTGAAGGGGATTAATTTTACGATTGAACAGGGTGAGACGGTTGGCTATATTGGCGCGAATGGTGCCGGTAAGTCGA
Source organism: Mesobacillus subterraneus (assembly GCF_020524355.2). Taxonomy (NCBI): domain Bacteria; kingdom Bacillati; phylum Bacillota; class Bacilli; order Caryophanales; family Bacillaceae; genus Mesobacillus; species Mesobacillus subterraneus. Next base: position 3,497,753 of record NZ_CP129019.1, on the reverse strand, counting down.
CGACGATCAAGATGCTGACTGGGATCCTGACACCTACTTCAGGGAAGGTGACGGTAAATGGATTGGTACCATATGAAAATCGCCAGAAAAACGCGGTGAACATTGGAGCGGTCTTTGGACAGCGAACACAGCTGTTCTGGGATATCCCGGTTCGTGAATCTTATAATCTTTTAAAACATATTTACGAGATTCCTGAGCGGGAGTATCAGGAGACGGTCGAGATGTTCACAGAAGTCTTGAACCTTGAGCCGCTTCTCGGTATTCCTGTCAGACAGCTTTCGCTTGGGCAGAAAATGCGCTGTGAGCTGGCGGCGGTCTTCCTTCACAGACCTAAGGTTGTTTACTTGGATGAGCCCACGATCGGTCTTGATATTGCGGTAAAAGTAAAGATTCGTAAGTTTATTAAAGAAATGAATCAGCGCTGGGGCACAACAGTGCTGCTGACTACACATGACATGCAGGATATTGAGGAGATATGCGACAGGATCATCATCATTGATGGCGGTGCAATTCTGTACGATGGAGGACTTGAGCAAATTAAAAAGCAATTCGGGCAAAAGCGCGTGATCCATTTCGAACTGGCAGATAAAGAAAGATTCGTATTGCCAGCTTCACTCAATGGATCCGTAGATATTTTACCGAACGAGGAAGAAACGAAGGTCAGCTTGTCGTTTGACCATGAAGCGGTTAAAAGCTCGTTCGTCATCTCGGAAATGATGGGCATGTATGAAATTGGCGATTTGAATATAGCGGACCCAAAGATTGAGACGATTGTAGAGGAGCTGTACAACAAGCAGGAACAGGGGGGAGAGCATGAGGAAATATTGGCAAATAGCTAAAGGGCGGATGCAGGAGAATACTGCCTATTCAGCGTGGTACTGGGCTGGTACCGTTTCTTCGGTGATACGGTTATTGATTATTTACTTCTTTTGGCAGGCGGTTTATGCGAACCAGACCACCATTCAGAACATCAATCTTGAAACAATGCTGACGTATATTGTCATTGCGATGCTGCTGCAGGGATTTGTCGGCGGTGTCGGCAATGAGCTTGCGGAGAATATCAAGGACGGACAGGTCGCGATAGAGCTAATGCGTCCTTACGATATGATTTTTAAAATGTTTGCGGTGGATATTGGCGGGAAAATTCTGTATTTGATACAGGGAACAATACCAATGGTGTTGATAGCTTACTTTTTTATGGATATAAGCTTCCCAAAATCACCCGAGACCATATTGCTTTTCGTAGTAAGTGCGCTCGTGGGAATCTGGATCGGTACATTCTTCGATTTCCTTGTTGGTGTGCTTGCGTTCTGGACGGTCAATGTCTGGGGAGTGAGGGTATTGAAAGAATCGTTGATTACATTTTTCTCAGGCGCACTCGTGCCTATTACGCTATTTCCTGATTGGCTTAGAACGGTCACCGAATTCCTGCCGTTCCAGGCGATGGTCTATCTGCCGGTTTCGATTTATTCTGGCCTCATCAGCGGGACGGACGCTTATATGGCACTTGGAGTTCAGCTATTCTGGCTGGTGTCATTATATGTTTTGGTAAGAGTAATCTGGTCGCAAGCCATTAAACAGATTACGATTTTCGGAGGTTAGGAGGCGATTGTATGCGTCGTTATACGAGATTATATTGGGAGTTTGCGAAGAGCCATATGAAGGTGATGATGGAATACCGGATTGACTTTTTGATTGGTGTCGCTTCCGTCATGCTTGAGCAATTCGCTTCGATCTTTTTTTGTAAAAGTGGTGTTCGACCACATTGAGCAGATCAATGGCTGGTCGTTTTACGAGATATTGTTTATCTATGGTATCGCGGCTACAGGCCGTTCGATCCATCAGATTTTCTTTGATAATTTATGGACGCTTGGCTGGCAGTATATCCGGCCAGGAAAGCTCGACCGTTTGCTGATTAGGCCGGTCAATCCATTGTTTCATGTCGTGGCGGACCGGCTGCATCAGGATGGGTTCGGCCAACTGATTATTGGTCTGATCATATTAGGAACAGCAATTCCACAGCTTGATTTAGTTTGGGGAGCGGTGGAAATTGCGATGCTGGTCATCATGATCATTTCATCCGGATTAATTTTCGTGGCGATCAACTTATTTTTCGCGACATTCAGTTTCTGGATGATCGACAGTCTTCCGATAGTATGGGCTGTCTTCAACCTGAGCGATTTTGCCAGATATCCGCTGACAATCTATCATAAGGGAATTCGAATGTTCCTGACATGGATCATTCCTTATGGTTTCACGGCATTCTATCCGGCAGCGTATTTTATCGATAAGCCCGGCTACAAGGAATTCGCTCTTTGGACTCCTGTGGCTGCGATTGTCTGCTGTGCTTTAGCTTATGCCTTTTGGAACAGAGGTCTGAAAGCATTCGCAAGTACAGGAAGTTAAGTTAAAAGTAACTAGAAATATAGGGAATTATCAGATAATATGTTCCTATTAGATTGCCTATTAGGACAATGGTCGGGTATGATGGAAATAAATAGGTGGATAGGGGTGTCGAAGATGTTGGAAAATCAATCGGTCAGAGAAGTATGGCAGGAAATCGAAAGAGTCATGAAAGAAAGGCCTGAGCCGATTCAAGGCATGAATACGGTCTATCAATATGAAATCACAGGTGATGACACCGGAACATTCCAGTTGTTGATCACAAATGGCACTGCCAAAGTTGTTGAAGGAACAGAGACAACACCAGATTGCACTTTGAAGCTTTCAGACAAAAACTTCAAGAAAATGATTATGGGTAAACTCAACGGCACTGCCGCATTTATGACAGGAAAGCTTAAAATCCAGGGCAGCATGGGACTCGCACTCAAGCTCGAAGGAATCCTCAACGAATACAATCTAAGCGAAACTGCATAGAGAAATGGATCAGGCATATCATTGCCTGGTCCATTTTGCATTCCATAAAAATTTCCTTTCCAACCATAAAAAATATTTATTGAAAAATTATTGAGCAATGAGACAAAAAGTAACAAGATGTGACACATCCTGATATAATAAGGCTATCAAGTTTAAAAATTAAGGGAGATTCGTATGGATCCACTCAAAAAAAATTCGGTTTTAATATATGAAGAAGTAAAAGCAGTTAAGTTCTTTTTGTGGGCTTTTTATATCATATTATTTGCCTATGATCTGGCCTATTATTTTTTTATACCACAGTATGGTGGTGAGGGAGCTGTAGTTGGTTTCCCTGATGGTAGCATGGGTTTTGTAATGCACTTCCTTCTCCTCTTATTGCTCCCTGTAGCTATATATTTTATAAAAAAAGGCACACCAGAAAAAATTAAGTACATGTATATTTTTAGTTTCATGTTGCTCGATTTTATTAATAATGCCTTGATCTTTTGGGGAAATGATAAGGAATTTACTGGCGGACATATTCTTGAGGTGTATTTTATTTTATTCTCGCCTATCTTTGTAGATAAGCGTTTCTTCATGGTGGCTTCGATTGGGTTATTTCTAAAATATCTTCTCGACGGATTCTTGTTCCACTCAAACAATGTAATTTTCCCGATTGCTCTTATTATTTTTATCTCATCAATAACCTGGGTGTTGTTATCTAGATTTCAATCATATATAACCGCGATAACGGCTATCCATGAAGACTTAAGGCAAAAGGAAAAATTAGCTGTTATTGGTCAAATGGCCACGGCAATTGCCCATGAGATTAGAAACCCTTTATCGTCACTAAAAGGCTTCACACAGCTTCAGCAGGAGAAAGACAAAGAGGATGATCACTATTACCCTATTATGTTAAGTGAAATCGATAGAATCAATTCTATCGTAACGAACCTCTTAATATTAGGTAGGCCTAATACGGCCGAAAAAAACACTAGAAACCTGAGGAACATCATTGAGTATGTTCTCGTCGTTATTGAAACGCATGCCGATAGAATGAATATTAATATCGACATGGATTTAATTGATGCACCTGGTTTACTTTGTGATGAGAATCAACTAAAGCAGGTATTCATTAATTTAATCAAGAATGCGATGGAATCAATGCCAGATGGAGGAACAGTAAAAGTTACATCTGAAAGTGAGGATGGATTTGCGATTGTTTCCATACGCGATGAAGGCTGTGGTATTGATCCAGCTAAATTACAGAAGCTAGGTGAACCATTTTATACAACCAAGGAAAATGGTAATGGCTTAGGTTTGATGGTTACTAAAAAAATTATTGAAGAGCATGGCGGTAGATTAATTATTGAGAGTGAACTTGATAACGGAACTACAGTGACGGTAACGTTACCTATTTATGAGTAAAGCTAAAATATAGAAATAAACCAAAAGGACTATTCTTAGAATAGTCCTTTTGGTTTATAATAGGGAAAGGTGTCGATTATTGGCGAAAATAAATAGATATAAAGACCTGTATTTTATAGATTTACCTTTAATCTATTAAAATTCATCTCTTTTAGGCGATAAGAATGTAAACGAAAGAATCAGAGATTCGCGGGGTATAATTTATGTATAGACAAAAAAATGATCCAACTCTTATTAATGAGGAACAACGAGCAGTTAAATGGTTTCTAGCACTTTTTTATTTTATATATGCTTTTTATGAAATCTTTTATCATACAATCTATAAGAATATCGATTTAACTCTTCCTAGAGAAATTAATATTTGGATGTACATATGTCTTGGTTTATTGTTGCCCATTTCATTTTATTTAATGAAAAGAGATAAATTATATTTAGTAAAATATTTCTTTGTAATTGGATATATCATAATCTCTATAATCAACGAATCATTAATATTTTCACGGGATAGTCTTGAATACCAAAGTGGAAATGCAGTAGAGATATTACTAGTTTTGTTCTCACCTTTTTTTGTAAATACTCGATTTTTCTGGGTTGTAACGACTGGGCTTGTTACTAAATATATATTCTTTGGAGTAATGTTACAATCCATTCAAGCTTTGTTGCCAGTGACTTTGATAATTGTTCTAAGTGGGATAGCTTACATTTTACTTAGAAGGTTCCAAAGTTATGTAAATGCTATCAAAAAATCATACGACTATCAGCTCGAGGGGATTGTCAAAGGTGTAATTGCAACCATTGAACTAAAAGACCCTTATACAAGAGGTCATAGTGAAAGGGTCGCTTATTACGCAAATTCTTTAGCCCGAGAAACGGGAATGTTTACTTACGAAGAATTAAATTCATTTAACTATGCCTGTTTATTGCACGACATTGGAAAGGTAAATATTCCAGATTCTATTCTTATGAAACCAGGTAAACTAAATAAGGAAGAGTTTGAGATTATCAAAACTCATCCTCGAGTTGGGGCAAAAGCAATAGAAAAAGTAAGTGGGCTAGGGAAAAACATAGAAATAGTAAAATATCATCATGAGAGATGGGATGGTAAAGGCTATCCGGATCAATTGAAAGGGAATGAAATTCCGTATATAGCTAGAATTGTATCGATTGCAGATGCTTTTGATGCTATGACTTCATCTAGGTCCTATCGCGCTGCCTTGCCAGTAGAGGAAGCTTATAAACGGATTATTGAGGGAAAGGGAACTCAATTTGATCCCGAACTTGTTGAGCAATTTAAAAAGATTTTTTCGGAGTGGATCATCTTTCATGAAAATTATGAATGGGCAAATACTCCTCCTTCTCAAGAGTTTTCAATAAGAAAGGAGGTGACATCATGAAAATTCGAAAGTTGAAAAAAATCAAAACTACCTGCTGGTGGTGCTTGATCAGACCGTAATTAATATTAGGGAGGGGATGTATGTGGTAAACACTACATCCCTTATTATTACTTAAATTAAGGTGTGGTTTTATGAATATAACACATGAGACTCACGTGTTATTACATTCCCTGAATATTAGCAAAGACACATCTCACTATATTGTTGAGGATGTAGCCAACGCTGAATTTTACGAAATGCCGGAAGCTTGCATTGTTGCAATCGAGTCTATCAACAATGGAATACCGCTAGGAGAAATTGAAAAGTCCTTAATTATTAAGTATCCCAAAGAAGATATTGATCTTGTAGATTTTGTAGACCAACTCTTGAAACTGGGATTGGTAAGTGAGATTGATGGTGAAGTAATTCCTAGGAACCCTGCAACCAAATTGCACTCTGGCTTCACCTGGATTCCACAAATTCTTGGCAGCTTCTTCTTCAACTCCATCAGTTCAAAGTTGTACTTCCTTCTCCTATTAGCAAGCGTAGGTTTGATCCTGATTAAACCAGACTTATTCCCGCGCTATTCGGACCTATTTGTGTTTGACCTGATGTTCCAAAATGTCCTGGCCTTAATTGTAATTAGCTTCTTCCTTGTAATCCTGCACGAATTTGGGCATGTGCTTGCGGTCCGGTCTGAAGGTTTGCCGGCGAAGATAGAAGTAGGGAATCGTCTTTTTTTTTGTCGTGTTGGAGACGGATATGTCACAGGTTTGGAAACTGCCTGCTGAAAAGCGGAATAAGCTATTCCTTGCTGGGATGTATTTTGATATCGTTATTTTGTGCTTGGCTTTGGGATCTCAGATCTTTATGACCGAAAATAGCCTGACAATGGGTGTATTGAAATTGGTCGTACTGAACACATTTATCCGCCTCATCTTTCAGGCTGCGGTGTTCATGAAAACGGATCTATACTATGTCCTAGAAAACAAAACAGGCTGCTACAATCTAATGGAAAACGGTCGAAACTTCCTATCGAAGTGGCTGCCATTTCTAAGAGTGCCTGAAACAGAAACATTCGCGGGAGAAGAGAAAATTGTTCGCAGATATGCAGTTTTTTACCTTGCAGGCATCCTGCTCACATTTGCCATAACCGCTTACTACTACATTCCTCAAATGATGTTCGCTGTGAATGAAATCATGCTGCCGGGATTTTTGGAGCCGATCACGAGCATTCGTCTATGGGATTCGGTTGTTTTTTTGCTGCAAATTGTTTTGGTTTTAGGATTATTGATCTATTCTTGGTCAAAGAAATATCGTTTAAGCAGTTAAAAAGACAGCCGGGTGGCTGTCTTTTCGTTTAGGCTTTAATAGGTTTTAACGTAATCTATTAGGATATCTTTATACTTTTCAATCGATTCCAGCTCGACAAATTCGTCATCTCCATGCCAGTTTCCGCCGCTTGGCCCGAACTCGACTGCTGGGATTCCGTGTGATGCGAAATACTGGGTATCTGCTGCACCGTGCTGGCAGAAGATCACGGCTTCACCAGCAATATGTTTTTCCAACACTGGTTTCAGCTGTGCGATGAATGGATCATCCTGTTTTGTCGCCACAGGAATTCCCTTCAGCCCGACGGTAACCCTGCCATCTGAAATTCCTTCAATTTGCTTCACAATCGAATCGGGGTCTTGTCCAGGTAGATAGCGAATATCAATGGACATGACACAATGATCAGGTACCTTGTTAAAAACTTCACCACCCGAGATGATGGCAAGATTAATTGATGGTGCTTGATAAAACTCTGAACTTTCTTTAGTAAAAGGCAAGTCAAGTAGTTTCTCGTAAACTCGATAGGCTTTAACAATCGCATTGTCACCCTCCCAAGGACGGCTGCCATGGGCGGACTTTCCGCTGACCTCGACCTCGAGCCTCAAAACACCTTTTGCTTGCAGAGCTATCCCGAGCTGTGTTGGTTCAGAGGAGATGACAAAATCTCCACGATATTCATTTTCCACAAGATAGCCAGTACAATTTTTGCCGCCGATCTCTTCGTCGGAAACAATCTGCAGCTGGATTTTCACCCCGAGTTTTTGATGCTGCAATTCTTTCATCGCGGCCATCATCGCAGCAACGCCGGCTTTCATATCAGCCGCACCCCGTGCGTAGATTCGGCCATTCTTTTCAACGGGCACGAACTGCTCCTTTTTACCGCTGACAACATCTACATGGCCGTTGAAAACAATTGTTTTATCTCCTTCACCAATTTCGCAGACCAGCATTTTATATCCATTGTTTTCAATCAAATTTGGCTGTAATTCATGCTCAATAAGCCATTGTTTGCAAAACTCTACCGCCTGATTGGCACCATCCTTCGTGGAGCTGTCAATCAGAATCAATTCCTTCAGTAATTCCTTCATTTTTCAAACACTCCTTGAAAAAGGTTCTACAATACATTACCACGTGGAGTTGAGTTCAATCGTTAATGTAAATAGTACCAATTTACTTAGAGTAAATCCTTAATTATTTTTGATAAATCTTTTATTTATTACTAGTCCATTAGAATCAAATTTAGAAACCCGAAGAAATTTTCCCAATGAAAAACTTTACTAAAATAGTTTAAATTACACTAATATATGAGATGAAAACAGGATGAATGATACAGTTTTATTTGGAGATTTAGTGTTTCATGAGAAAAACAGCTAGTTTTATAGATAAATATTACTATATTTTAAAAATTTACAATATTTAAAAACCTTGCTACAATTCATAACAGATACTTCAGAAAATATGAAAAATCGAAACTTGTAAAATAGCAGGGGGTTATCTTTTTGAAGAAGAAAAGTTCGTTGAAGGTTCTTTCTAGCGTGGCGGCAAGTGCTGTTTTCGCTTCTACTTTATTTGCGGGTTCGTTTGCAGGTTCAACTGCAGCTCCTAAGAGTGTGGAGGCTGCGACAGCTCCTGTTTCTGCACCGATAGACTTGAACATTGTTGACCAGGATCGTCTGGCAAAGGCTTTGCAGGAGAGAGGTCTGATCGCGAAAGGCGCTTCACAGGAAGAAGTCAACAAGGCGGTAACTGAATATATCAAGAAGAAGCAGGGAGAAAAAGCTGGCAAGACGGACAAGCATGCTGCTGAGCATGAAATGGCAAAGAAGTCCAAGGACTTTTTGACCAAGCAAAAGGACAAGCTGACTAAGCAGCTTGAAAAGGGACATGACAATTTTAAAAAGGGCAAGCCGACAGGATACGCGAAAGTAGATTCTGCTAAACAGGCTCCATACAATGGCGAAGTCAGAGAGGATAAGGTTCTTGTTCTCTTAGCGGAATTCGCAGACTTCAAGCACAATAATATAGAGCAAGAAGAAGGCTATATGTATTCAGACGACTTCAGCCGCGAGCATTATGAAAAAATGCTGTTCGGTGACGAAGAGTTCACATTATTCAATGGTGAAAAGGTTCAAACGTTCAAGCAATATTATGAAGAGCAGTCTGGCGGCAGCTATACTGTCGATGGACATGTAACTGACTGGGTAACGGTACCTGGGAACGCAGCAGACTACGGCGATGATAATCCGAATGGCGGTCATGATAACCTGAATCCAAAAGGTCCTCGTGACTTTGTAAAGGACGCTTTGAATGCAGCAGTTGCAGGCGGACTTGATCTTTCTGAATTTGACCAGTTCGATCTATATGACCTAGATGGCGACGGAAACCAGAACGAGCCAGACGGACTAGTTGACCACTTGATGGTCTTGCACGCTGGTGTCGGCCAGGAAGCTGGCGGCGGCAAGCTTGGTGACGATGCAATCTGGTCACATCGTTGGGTATTGAATGGGGTTTATCCTGTAGCCAATACAACTGCAAAAGTAAACTACTGGGGCGGAAAAATGGCTGCTTACGACTACACAATCGAGCCTGAAGATGGAGCGGTTGGCGTATTTGCACACGAATTCGGTCATGACTTAGGGCTTCCTGATGAGTATGACACTCAGTACACTGGACAAGGTGAACCTGTTGCTTCATGGTCAATCATGAGCGGCGGCAGCTGGAATGGTAAGGTTGCTGGAACAGAACCAGTGAGCTTCTCGCCACAGAACAAAGAATACTTCCAAAAAATCATGGGTGGCAACTGGGCGAATATTACGGAAGTGGACTACGCTGATATCGATAAAAAGGGATTGACTTCTTATATTGATCAAAGTGTGACTAAGTCAAAGAATCCAGGTATTGTTAAGGTAAACCTGCCGGCTAAGGAAGTTCAAGGAATTCTTCCTGCATTCGGTAAGAAGTACTACTACAGCACAAAAGGTGATGATCTTCATACATCTCTTGCAACACCAGAGTTTGATTTAACAAATGCTACTAATGCGGTATTCGATTTCAAGACATTATATGATGTTGAATTTGAATACGATTACCTTTATGTAACTGCTGTGACTTCAGATGGTGAAGAAGTTGAACTGGATGTAGTTGGTGATGATGATACTGACGGCGACGCTCGTGCAGAATCAACAAAAGGCGAGTGGGTTGATAAGTCTTATGACTTAAGTCAATTTGCTGGCAAGAAAGTTACTCTACACTTTGACTATGTTACAGATGGCGGACTTGCACTTGATGGTTTCGCGATGGATAACCTTAAGCTGACTGTTGATGGAACGGTAGTGTTCTCTGATGATGCAGAAGGCGAAGCAAAAGTTTCAATGGATGGATTTGTTGCTTCAAATGGTTATGACAAAAAAAGACCACTACTACTACCTTGAGTGGAGAAACTACGCTGGCTCTGACAAAGGCTTGATTGCCGGCCGCGGCGTTAAATACAACACAGGTATGGTTGTTTGGTACGGTGACGACAGCTTCACTGATAACTGGGTAGGTGTTCACCCAGGTGAAGGCTTCATCGGTGTTGTTGACTCTCACCCAGAAGCAATCGTAGGTAACTTGAATGGCAAGGATTCTGTAAAGAGCAGCACACGTTACCAAATCTCTGACGCAGCATTCTCACTTGATAAAGCACCTGAATGGTATGTAGATTCTCCTTCACGCGGAATCTTTGACTACGAAGGACTTCCAGGTGTGACAACGTTTGATGATTCTAAAACGTATATCAACAACTTAATCCCTGATGCAGGCAAAAAGTTGCCTAACTACGGATTGAAGTTCCAGGTCATCGGCGAAGCGAAAGATAACTCTGCTGGAGCAGTTTGGATCCATAAATAAAGTTATTAACACCGGGTGATTTTCGCCCGGTGTTTTTATTTAATTGGTAAAAATCCATGCTTTTTTACAGTTCGGCAATAAAGTAGTGAACAACGCCAATAAAAATAAAAAATCGCCAATATATTAAAATTTTCTCCAATAAATCTGTGAACAACCCCAATAAAAAATAAAAATCGCCAATAAAATGGAGCCAATCAAAAAACAAGATACAATAAAAGGTGCAAAACGCTAATTTTCTAGGGAATACTGGACTTATAATCGTGTTTTAGCTAGTATCAATACTAGAATGTTTAACTTAAGGAGAAAATCATGTCAGAAACTCAACCAATTATCGCGCAACTACAACCGTTCCTGCAGCAGGCCTGGGAAAAGGCCGGATTCGAGACGATGACTTCTGTCCAGACGACGGCGATTCCATTAATAATAGAAGGAAAAGATGTCGTCGGGGAATCACCGACCGGTACTGGTAAAACTTTAGCGTACCTGCTTCCCGTTTTAAATAAAATCGATCCTAAAATGCAGAATACACAGGCAGTCATTCTTGCTTCGTCACAGGAACTTGTCATGCAGATTCTGTCCGAAATCCAGAAGTGGGGAGAAGGCAGCGGGATCAAATCGGCAAGCCTGATCGGCGGTGCCAATCTCAAGCGTCAGCTTGACAAGCTGAAAAAAAGCCCGCATATCATCGTCGGAACACCAGGTCGGACGAATGAATTGATCAAGCAGAAGAAACTGAAAATGCATAAAGTCCAGACTGTCGTCCTTGATGAAGGCGACCAGCTTCTTACCCCGGAACATAATGAAACGGTAAAAAGCATTATTAAATCGACACTTGCAGATCAAAGGCAGCTGCTGCTCTTTTCCGCAACTCTTCCAGAGACTGTTGAAAAATCGATCAAGAGATTAGCGAACGATCCTGAGATCATCAATGTAAAAAAAGACGAAACAATCGACGCTGCAAAAGTAGAGCATATTTACTTTCGCAGTGAGCAGCGTGACAAGATTAAAACCCTGGAGAAGATTGCCCGCTTGAATGGAACGAAGTCACTTGTTTTTATTAAGGACATTCCTAACCTGATCATCGCTGCTGATAAACTGAAGTTCAAGGACATCCATGTCGGCCAGCTGCACAGTGAGCTCAACAAGCAGGATCGTCAGAGGTATTTGAAAAAGTTCCGTGACGGCAACAGCGAAATGCTGCTTGTGACTGAAGTTGCAGCTCGGGGATTGGATATTAAAGGTGTCACTCATGTTGTCCACTATGACTTGCCAAGGGAGCAGGATCAATATATCCACCGCTCCGGACGTACAGGCCGTTTTGGCGCGGAGGGAACCGTCATTTCGATCGTCAACGAACGTGAAGAGCGTGATTTGAAAAGATTCTGCAAGGCACTTAATTTAACGCCAGTGCCGAAAGAATTTTACGGTGGTAAAATTGTTGACCCAGAATAATCATCATGAAAGCTATAGGAACTTTTCCTATAGCTTTTTTACTGCATTTAAAGGTTTTTCTGGATAAAAATCAGAATATATATTCCGTAGATTATTTTTAAAGGCTCTTTTAAAGCAGTTGAAATGAACAACTGAAATGCTTTTGAAAGGAATTGTTGAACTTGAAAAATCCACGTTTAAATACATTGATGACGGAGTGGCTGCCAGAAGCGACGATTGAGCAGATACAGGAAAAAATGGACAATGGCGAGCTGTCTTCTCATGATCTTGTCCTGATGTACCAGGCCCGCATCGCCGCCTTTGATCAAACAATCAATTCTGTGCTTGAACTGAATCCTGATGCATTGCAAATCGCGGCTGCACTGGATGCTGAACGAAAACAGAAAGGTGTAGGAGGCCCTCTGCACGGCATTCCGGTCCTGGTGAAAGATAATATTGATACAAAGGACAAATTGCATACTAGTGCTGGTTCGCTGGCACTGAAGGATTCGTTTGCTCAGAAGGATTCTTTTGTTGCTGCAAAGCTTAGGGAAGCTGGGGCGGTCATTCTTGGGAAAACGAATATGACCGAGTGGGCTAATTTCATGGCAAATGGCATGAAGAGCGGCTACAGCTCCCGTGGTGGTCAGGTACTGAATCCTTATGGTACCGGGAAATTCGATGTCGGCGGCTCCAGTGCTGGTTCCGGTGCAGCAATTGCCGCTAATTTCGCTGCAGTAGCGGTCGGAACAGAAACTGATGGCTCAATTTTGAACCCAGCTTCGCAAAATTCATTGGTAGGCATCAAGCCGACAGTCGGCCTTGTCAGCCGGAGCGGCATCATCCCGATTGCCCACTCACAGGATACAGCCGGTCCAATGGCTAGAACGGTCAAGGATGCGGTTTACCTTTTAGAAGCGATAGCAGGCCAGGATCCTCAAGACCCGGCAACCATGATGAGTTTGCCAAAATTTAACCATGAAACCCTATTTGATGTGCAGGGGCTAAAAGGATCGAAAATTGCTGTTGTCAAGGAAGAGTATATTGGAAAATGGACTCAGGAACAGGAGCAAATTTTTCAAAAAGCGGTTGAAAAACTGGAAGAGCTTGGCGCCGAGATAGTTGAAGCTACAATTCCAGCGTCAAAAGCAACTTGGGGATACAAGGTTCTAAGCTATGAATTCAAAGCAGATTTAAATGCTTATCTGAACGGGCTTGCACCGAGTGTTCCAGTCAGGACGCTTGCTGACGTGATTGCTTTCAATGAAGAGCACGGTGAGAAAATGCTGAAATACGGCCAGGAAGTGCTGCAGGAATCCGAAGCGACAAGCGGAACATTGACGGAGGCTGAATACCTCGAAGAACTAGAGTATAACCTTTACATGGCTAGGGAGCAGGGAATTGACTATGCTGTGAAGGAATATGGTGCAGATGCGGTGCTTTTCCCGATGGATGGCTCGACAATTGGCTCGAAGGCAGGGTACCCGTCTGTAACCGTCCCGGCAGCTTATACAAAAACTGGAGAGCCAGTCGGTATCACTTTCACCGGTACTGCCTTCAGCGAACCATTGCTGATCAGACTTGCTTATGCATACGAGCAGGCAACCAAGGTGCGCCAGGCGCCTGAACTTGGAATAAACGCCGGGAGAAAAATCCATACTACTTCATGAATCCATCAAAAGGAGCGAGGTAGAATGGGTAAACAAAAGCTCGGCAACGGGAACGCCCAGCGCAACAACAACAAGAAAAAAGGCAACAACACACCTGAGGAACTAGTCGAATTCACAACCGGCCAGACAGAAAAGAAATTCAACAACCCGATTGATTAAACAACAGCAAAGTGCCCCGGCGATTTCTTCGCCAGGGCACTTTTTACATTAAAAACGGTAATTAAATCGAGCAAATTAAATTAAATATAGGTGAAATCGAAATTATCACCAGGCACTAGAAGGAAAACAAGCATAGATTGAGCAAACTCAAAAGATTATTGGCGAACAATTAAATAATTCGATTACATTTGAAGTTAATTCGACCACATGTCGAAATATATTGGCGGATTTTTGATTTTTCCGACCACATTCAAGGATTATTCGACCAAATGCTAATTCACCCGGTTTCTACCTGCACATCAATGCCCGCCACTCTTATCAAAATTGCTTCCCGAAACGTCGGCGACATTCTCAATCGCGACCAACGCGTTTGGATCGATTTCATCGACAACGGAGCGGAGGGTAGATAATTCGATACGGCTGACGATGGTGTAGATGATTTTCTTCGGTTCATTTGAGAAAACACCCTGACCCTGGATATAGGTCATGCCGCGTCCTAATTGCTTGAGCAGTGCTTCGGCGATTTCTTCAGGGACGTCGGAAATAATCGTAACTGATTTGAGCTCTTCCATCCCTTCGACGACGACGTCAATCATCTTGAAGGCGATGAAATAGGTGATGATTGAGTACATGGCCGTCTCCCAGCTGAACACGAGCAATGCTGCAAGAACGAAGATGAACAAGTTCATGACCATGACAATCTGTCCTACAGAGACTGTCCGCTTTTTGCTGACTAGGATCGCGATAATTTCGGTTCCGTCCAATGCACCGCCTGCCCTGATGACCAAACCAACACCAGTTCCAAGGATAACCGCACCGATGATCGTTGCTAAAAATAAATCATCTGTCACAGGTTCAAAGTGGTGTAAATAAGCTGTTGCCCCTGATAAAATAATGACTCCATATAAGGTGTGAAGCGTGAATTTCAAGCCCATCCTCTTGTATCCTATATAAAGGAAAGGCAAGTTGAACAAAATCAGGTAAATACTCATCGAGATGTTTGTCAGTTCCGCTGCGATAATCGAAAGCCCGATGACTCCACCGTCAAGGATTGCATTAGGAACAAGGAACATATCTAGCCCAAAAGCCGCGATAATTGCCCCGATTGTTATTGTCACCATTTGTGTGATTTCTTTGACTACTCTTTTTTTCTTCGTTGCTGCCACTGAATATCCAACCCTTTTCTATTAAAAATAACTTCTGTGAATTAGTAATGTATGTACTATACTTATTGTATCAAACTTAAAGTTTATCTGGTATTTTTACATTAAATATCGATGATTAGTAAAACCGGTAATTGGGGTAAGGAGAAGGGTAAGTTATTTGAAATTACGGAGGGGCTATTTTGACTAACGATACTCATGTTAAACATAGATCAAATAATCAGCAGTCAGGATCAAAGAAACAGAAAAATCATCAGACTGGCAACAAGAAAAGCAAGTCTTATATGAGAACGAATCCTAAGCTGCAGGAGATTGAGGAAAACAGATTGAAGCGGGTTGATGACAATCATCAAAAGAAAAACAACGATAAAGGAAGCGAAAATTCTAAGCAATCCAATCAATCTAGTAATGAAAAAGGGAACACTTCTTCAAATCAATCCAAAAAAGAATACGGGAACAATCGTAAGAATGAAGGGGATAAGAAACCATCAACTTCCGATTCTGGCGCTAATAATTCAGAAGAACATGAAGTAAATCATAAAGAGCAGTCTGGAAAGTTCGAAACAGCTTTTAACAGGATTCATAAAGAGTTGAAGGAAATGGTGAAGGGGACCGACAGCGATGCGTTTGTCGAACTGCTGTACTCGGGTTACAAAAACCATTCATTAGTGCGGAAATATAAAAGCGAGCTGCATCAGTTTGCGAAGCTTAGGAATGCGATTGTCCATGAGCGGGTGAATGCTGATTTTTATATTGCTGAACCGCATATCGAGGTGGTCGAACGGATTGAGGAAATTGCGAGGGAATTCGAAAAGCCGCAGACAGCGTTATCGATTGCGACCAGCCCGGTGTTTTACTATTATGAGGATGCCTATCTTAAAGATGTTCTAAAGGTAATCAATAAGTTTGATTTTACAAGATTCCCTGTCTATGACAAGGATGATAAGTATGTTGCCTTGCTGACTTCAAAGGAGATCATCCAGTGGATGGCGAAGCATTTTACCGACAGTGTGGTTCATTTCGAGGATGTCCGTGTCCAAGAGCTGTTGACGAATGGGAAAAATTACTTTGTGATCTTTGTTGATGAGGATGCATCTTTGTATCATATTGAAGAATTGTTTGAACGCTACCATACTAGAGGTAAGAAGCTGCAGGCGGTCATTATCACGGAAACGGGAGATCGCCATGGAAAGCCAATCGGAGTCATCACGCCTTGGGACCTGCTGGACAGTGATCTTGAAGATTGACATCCATGAACTTGGACAGTTAACTCACGTTTAGATCATTGACGTAATTGAGCCGAAATTGATATACTGCAACTATTAAAGACTATTTTCTAACCCGTAATAACTCTTATCCAGAGCGGCGGAGGGACAGGCCCTTTGAAGCCCGGCAACCTTCATTTATGATGAAAGGTGCTAATTCCTGAAGATAAGTGAGGCTGATTGATTTGTAACCTCTCCTTATTTGGAGAGGTTTTTTAATGAATGAAAGTATAAAATTTTTCGACTTAGATTCGTGTCCAGCTCCAGCGCCTAGCCCCTCGAGTCGCTTCGGTCCTGCCAATGAAGTCAAAGAACGACTTCACTGTCAGGCCCTCCAGCGCTTGTCGGGGCTGATCAAGGCGCTTGCGCTTTTCTTAGTGTTCAGCTCCAGCGCCTAGCCCCTCGAGTCGCTTCGGTCCTGCCAATGAAGTCAAAGAACGACTTCACTGTCAGTCCCTCCAGCGCCTAGCCCCTCGAGTCGCTTCGGTCCTGCCAATGAAGTCAAAGAACGACTTCACTGTCAGTCCCTCCAGCGCTTGTCGGGGCTGATCAAGGCGCTTGCGCTTTTCTTAGTGTCCAGCTCCAGCACTTAGCCCCTCGAGTTGCATGTCTAGCTGCGGCTCCTAACTGCTCGAGTCGCTTGTCTAGTGTCGCCTCCTAGAAACTCCGAAACTTCAACTCCGCCGGCAGAAGCAAAAAGCGCTTCTTTGTCGGAGTCTCCAGTTTCTCCGTTTCTGGACAGTCGGCTATACATTTCCATTTCGATCCGCTCAGGTGAAGTCAAAGAACGACTTCACTGGTCGGCCCTCCAGCGCTTGTCGGGGCTGATCAAGGCGCTTGCGCTTTTCTTAGTGTTCAGCTCCAGCGCCTAGCCCCTCGAGTCGCTTCGGTCCTGCCAATGAAGTCAAAGAACGACTTCACTGTCAGTCCCTCCAGCGCTTGTCGGGGCTGATCAAGGCGCTTGCGCTTTTCTTAGTGTCCAGCTCCAGCGCCTAGCCCCTCGAGTCGCTTCGGTCCTGCCAATGAAGTCAAAGAACGACTTCACTGTCAGGCCCTCCAGCGCTTGTCGGGGCTGATCAAGGCGCTTGCGCTTTTCTTAGTGTCCAGCTCCAGCGCCTAGCCCCTCGAGTTGCATGTCTAGCTGCGGCTCCTAACTGCTCGAGTCGCTTGTCTAGTGTCGCCTCCTAGAAACTCCGAAACTTCAACTCCGCCGGCAGAAGCAAAAAGCGCTTCTTTGTCGGAGTCTCCAGTTTCTCCGTTTCTGGACAGTCGGCTATACATTTCCATTTCGATCCGCTCAGGTGAAGTCAAAGAACGACTTCACTGGTCGGCCCTCCAGCGCTTGTCGGGGCTGACCAAGGCGCTTGTGCTTTTCTTACGATTGTTAATATCAAATTCTAAAAGCAGGTGAAAAAAATGGCAAAGAGATTTGAAACTGAAGTACTTCATTCAATACATACGAAGCAAAAGGGAATCAAAAGCAAAGCGACACCAATTTATCAGACGTCAGCGTTTACGTTTAATGATCTTGACGAGCTTGAGGGATTTTATCAGGGAGAAGGAAGCTATCTGTATTCTAGGGTAGGGAACCCTAATACCGATGAACTTGGTCAATCTGTAGCGGCACTTGAATACGCGGAAGACGGGGTAGCTGCTTCCTCTGGTTTGGCCGCTATTTTAGCGGGAGTTTTGGCTGTAGCGAGGAACGGAGATCATATCGTTGCAGCCGATGATGTATATGGCGGGAGCTTCCATATGCTGAAAGCTGAGCTTGAACGCTTTGGGATCGAAACGACGTTTGTATCTTTTTCTGACCTGGACAAAGTTAAACAGGCAATCAAACAGAATACGAAGCTTCTTTACACGGAGTCCATCACCAATCCGCTCCTCCGTGTTGAAAAACTAGAGGAAGTCATTTCACTGGCTAAAAATAGAAATCTCACTGTTTTGGTTGACAACACATTCGCTACTCCGCTCCATGTCCGTCCGTTTTTACTCGGAGCCGACCTGGTCGTCCACAGCGCAACGAAATACATCGGAGGTCACAGTGATGTCACTTCAGGTGTTGTTGTTGGCAAAAAGGAACTAATTGCAGAAGCGCGTGCTCGAATTGTTAATCTTGGGGCGAACCTCAGTCCGTTTGAGGCCTGGCTGACATGCAGGGGATTGAAGACTCTGGCGTTAAGAATGAAGGCTCAATCGGAAAATGCAAGGTTGCTGGCTGACAGTCTTAGTGACAATCAAAATGTCGCAAAAGTATATTATCCATTCGCTGAGGGTGAAAAAGGATTTGGTGCGATCGTGACGATTGAACTGGCAGAACACGTGGATACCGATTTATTTTTCAAATCGCTTGGCTGGGTAAAAATCGTGCCAACACTTGCGGGAGTCGAAACGACAGTTTCCCATCCGCTGAAAACCTCCCACCGCGCACTGCCTCCACAGGCGCAGGCAGAGCTTGGCATTACATATCGCTTAGTGAGGATTTCAGTTGGAATCGAAAACAGCCAGGATATTATTGAACAATTTAAGGCAGCGCTGGTTCTATCTGGAGAAAAATTTAATCATAGATAACAAAAAATTCACTTTCTTTGATATCATATGAATATCAAAGATTACATACTCTACAGGGTTTGTTGAGGGAGTGAAAAAGAGATGCAAGGGTTTAATCATCTCTCGTTGAAAACAAAGGTTTTTGCCTTTTTTGGATTGTTGTTCTTTGTTTATGCTGTATCAACGATTTATAATTTCTACTTATTGAATCAATTCAAAGGAAATTCCGACCCTTCCGATTTAGTGACGAAAAGCATTTACTCAACCTCAATCGCGGGAACACTTATTTCAATTGGCTGCCTTATTTTTATCATGATTTTATTCAAAAGAGTCATCCGGCCTATCGATCGTCTTACAGAGGCTACTCAAAAAATTGTACAGGGTGACTTATCGGTACATCTGGATAACGAGACTAATGATGAAATCGGAAAGCTGACAGTCCATTTTGACTCAATGATCAGCCAGTTACGGGTACTTGTAGAGCAATGCCAAAGTAATACACAGTTGTTGCATGACTCTGCCAAACAGCTCTATGACAGTTCACAAGGTCATGAAAAAGAAAGTGAGGTCATCAATTCATCTATCCGGAAAATCTCGGCAGGTGCCCAACAGCAGCAAGGACATTCTGTCTTATTAATTGATATTGTTGATAGCATGGTGAATAGGATCCATGAAATTGCTGACCTGGCAAACCGTATCGAATTAATGTCTACTAACAATGCAAGACAAAGTGAAGAAGGTATGAGCCTGATCAGTGAAACGAGTAATCAGGTGGGTTACATGGAACAAATTTCGAGTCAGGCAGCTGAGGATGCTGGGCAGTTGGCAATGAAAACAAATGAAATCGACAAGATTGTTAATTTGATTTCCGGGATTGCCAATCAAACGAATCTGCTAGCATTGAATGCAGCGATTGAGGCGGCGCGTGCCGGGGACCAAGGGAAAGGGTTTGCTGTAGTGGCTGGGGAAGTGCGCCAATTGGCAGAACAATCACTAACAGCTTCAAAACAGATTCAGGAAATCATTGAAGATGTCCGTGCGGAAATTAATAAAATGGTGGAAGTCATGGCTGGTGGGAGCCTGGAAGTCCAAAAGGGAAGCCGTTTATTTGGGAATGTTCAGTCCCAATATCGTGATATGAGGGAAGGGATCTTGTCTATTCAAAATGAGATCGGACGGATTACTCACTCTGCGGACGATTTGAATCTACAGACTAATAAGCTTTCATCCATGAATAATGAAACAATAGGAATTTTAGAAATCAATAGTGCTGGAATAGCTGAAATGGCAGCAGGGTTTGAAAAACAAGGCGAGACTGTCAGGGAAATTACGGCTACTGCAGAGAATTTGACTGAAGTCTCCTCCGTTTTGAAAAAGACGGTATCTGTTTATCACAACAGACAATAATGTTCGACATGAGGTTTACGTCTCCTGTATGCGGGTATTTTTATAAGGACTACTCGTCTAAAGGAGGCTTTTATTATGTTTGAACATGAAAAACATCTTGTTGGAGTATATGATAATGAGCAAGACGCAATCCAGGCTGTTGAGGACCTGAAAAGACAGGGATACTCAACCGATGATATTTCTGTTATCAGTAAGAACGAAGATGAGGTTCACGATGTCAACGAAGCTACCGGTACTAAGACTGAGGAAGGTCTTGCTGCAGGTGCGGCAACAGGCGGCGTATTAGGCGGCCTTACTGGATTATTGGCAGGCATCGGAGCACTGGCGATTCCTGGCATTGGACCAATTGTAGCTGCAGGCCCAATCGCTGCGACACTTACCGGCGCGGCAGTAGGCGCAGGTGCAGGCGGGTTAACTGGGGCATTGATCGGAATGGGTATTCCTGAAGATGAAGCTGACCGCTATGAAGGCTATGTAAAAGAAGGAAAGATTCTCGTTGTTGTCGAACGCGACGAAAACAGAGTTGGCTTGAATGACGATGCTACAACTGCTAGGTTAGACGGCACAAGAACTAACGACCCAGTTGATGCACCGCTTACTTCGGACAACCCTGCCAACACACGTTTTGATAACACCCGCGACTTTTAAAAAAATGTCATAAAAAGGGCTGCCATTCAATTGGCAGCCTTTTGGCATTTTTAAATGTTACTCATCTTTCTTCGTATCCAATAGATCAATATGGCTTGCATCCTTCAGGTTAAAAGCCGTTGAGATAAAATACAATAAAAAACCGCCAACTAAACCGAGACAAATGACAAAACCGATGGTCATCACCCAAAGATAGCCCATAATTCGCATTCCTCCCTTGATAAAACTATATGCACAGTTTTCGTGATGTTTTCACGCAAAAAATAATAAAGTATAATTTCTTGAAATAATCTCATCCTATCAGTTGAGGAGGAGTGTATTGTGTTCAAAAAAATAATCTTAGCCTTATTATTGATCGTAATGGCAATCCCGACGGTTTCGTTTGCCCAACAGGTCCACACGGTACGGTCTGGTGACACTCTATGGAAAATATCAGTCAGGTACCAGGTTGGCCTTTCGGAAATCATCGCCGCCAACCCACAGTTTAAAAATCCGAACTTGATTTATCCTGGCCAGAGGGTGAATATCCCTACTATAAGAGCAACAAAGAGCATAGAAAGCCAGGTAATCCAGCTGACAAATCAAGAGCGTGCCAAGAATGGCCTGAAACCGCTCGCTGCTGACTGGCAGCTTTCCAGGGTTGCACGATATAAATCTGCTGATATGAGAGACAAAAATTATTTCTCCCATACAAGTCCGACCTATGGCAGCCCGTTCACGATGATGAAAAACTTTGGTATCAATTACAGAAGCGCCGGTGAAAATATCGCTGCCGGGCAAAGGACACCAAGTGAAGTAGTCCAATCATGGATGAACAGTCCTGGCCACCGCAAAAATATCCTTAGCCCTACATACACCCATATCGGTGTTGGACATGCAACTGGCGGATCGTATGGACACTATTGGACACAAATGTTTATCGCAAAATAAATAATATCTCGTATGGAAATAACCCAGTGAATAGCCACTGGGTTATTTTTTTTATTGTTTACCAGGAAATTATAAAATTATTTAGTGTGGAAAACTACATGTTTTTTTAAATCCAGCTCCCGCGCCTAGCCCCTCGAGTCGCTTGTCTAGCTGCGGCTCCTAACTCCTCGAGACGCTTCGGTCCTGCCAATGAAGTCAAAGACCGACTTCAATGTCAGGCCCTTCAGCGCTAGTCGGAGTTGAGCAGTCGCCTTCGCTTTTCGAATTGTCTAGTGTCGCCTCCTAGAAACTCCGAAACTTCAACTCCGGCGGCAGAAGCAAAAAGCGCTTCTTTGTCGGAGTCTCCAGTTTTCTGCGTTTCTGAACAGTCGGCTATACATTTCAGTTTCGGTCCGCTCAGGTGAAGTCAAAGAACGACTTCACCGGTCAGCCCTCCAGCGCTTGTCGGGGCTGAACGAGGCGCTTGCGCTTTTTGTTCTTGTGCCGGTATATCAGATTATTGGCCAATATCGCAGAAAAAAAGAATTCTAATGCCCTCAAAGAACAGACACTACCTATAGTCCTGCGCTTCCCTAAGCCTCAGGTCCTACCGCAAAATCAAGCTCAGGCACGTTATTGAATTTTTGCGAGAAAGGTAAGATGTAATCATAAGAGATAAGGAGGAATTGAACATGAAAAAATTTGGTTTACTTGTTGCCGGCTTCATAGCAGCCATGGTGCTGATTTCTAACCTTGGTCCACTCGTCGGACTTGGGGTCAGCTTGCTGGTGCTCTACTTCGTCGTCAAGCAATTTTTAAAGACTGACTCGACTGCCGCAAAAATTGGCTGGGGAATCGTCGGCTTCATCATCTTGATGGCAACTGCTTCTAACGTACCAGCAATCCTCGGGATCGCAGCTGCTTATGTCCTGTACCTAGTATATAAAAACTGGGACAAAAAAGAAGAAGCAATCCGCGAAGAAAGCGATCCTTTCGTCAACTTCGAAAAGCAATGGGCAGAGTTGAAAAATAACTAATTCTAAAAGGAGAGATTTTCAAATGGCAAATCTATTAACAAGAATTAAAAACACGGTAATGGCAGATCTTCACGAGGCACTTGACCAGAAGGAAAAGAAAAATCCGATCGCGCTGTTGAATCAGTATCTTCGTGAATGTGAAAACGAAACAGAAAAGGTCAGAAAGCTTCTTGAGCGTCAGGGACAATTGAAGGCACAGTTTGCACGCGAGCATCAGCAAGCGCTTGAAATGGCTGAAAAGAGAAAATACCAATCCGAGGTCGCAATGAGAGCTGGAGAATCCAACCTTCAGGAGTTTGCACAGCAGGAGCAGAACCAATATGAAGAGCGAGCTGCCAGGTTGAAAGAAGCAATGGATAACGCTGTCAAACAACAGCTTGAGCTTGAGCGGAAGTATGAAGAGATGAATCATAAGCTAAAAGATATGCACATCCGCCGCCTTGAAATGATGGGACGTGAAAATGTGACGCGCGCCAATTACAGGATGGACCAGGTGATCGATAACCATTCAAATTCCGACAAAGCCTATTCAAGATTTGCAGAGATGGAAACCTACCTTGACCATCTAGAGGAGAAAGTAAATAGCACTTACAACCGCAATACAATTGACAGCAGGATTGCCCAGCTGGAAAAAGAGTTTAAAAGTAAAGAATCACATACTATTTAATAGGCAAAACATGGTATTCTATAGAGGCGCAGGCACCTGCGCCTTTTGAGTATCACCTCGAAAGGACTTCATATTACCAATCCTCTATCATGTGTATTCCATTTTTAAAATAAATCTAGAGGAAGGGAGGAACCAGCATGTTGAACAACATGAAGAATGATTATGTAAGCTGGATTGTTATTACAGGACTTATTTTGCTTTTGCTCGAAGTTTCATTTTTTAACGAAGGACTGATTTTCTCCCTTCTTGCGAGCGGAGCGATGGTTTATTTCGGTCGCTCTTTAATGCCTAAGAAATCTGGAAAGCTATTGTTCTGGGTAGGTTTGTTCTTTTTCCTGAGCAGTGTTTTCAGCATGATGACGTTCAGGTTTTTCTTATTGGCGGTGCTGATCTATCTTGCCTATCAATTTGCACAGTCGAAAAAGAAGCCAGAAGTGATCACGCCAGTTTTACAGGAGCCTGAAAAAGAAGTCAGGAAGGAAATGCTGATTGAAAAGCCTCCTCTTTTTAAAAATCGTCTGTTTGGCCATCAGGAAACGCCGTCTCATGTATATGAATGGAACGATGTCAATATCCAGACCGGGATTGGCGACAGTGTGCTTGACCTGAGCCTGACGGTGCTGCCAAAGGGAGAAACAGTTATTTTTATCCGTAATATCATTGGCAATGTAAAAGTGTATGTGCCATATGATTTAGAGGTCACCCTCCGGCATTCGTCAGTCATTGGGTCTGCTGAAGTATTTGAGCATGAGGAAGGAAGGGTGCTGAACCAGAGTCTGTATTTACAGACACCAGGCTATGACGAAGCAGAACAAAAGGTTAAGATTTTCACCTTGATGCTTGTTGGTAATATCGAGGTGAAACGGATATGACGACAGCTATGCGCCAAATCTTATGGGGCTTGACCCTCGGGATTATTTTATTCATAGCGGTGACTGTGTCTTTTGTGTTTGTTTTTCCCGTGGCGAAGCTTTCTGATCTGTGGAACCGTGAGCTGATGGATATTCCTTTCATTATTTTCACCTTCAGCATTAGTGTCGTGTTGGGCGTTGCTTTCGGTATGTTGTCAGGAACCTACTGGAGGAAACAATTCGGTACGGTTGACAACTGGCTATTTCAGCTGGAGGAAGGACAGGAGCCTGAGATTGAACAGAATCAGGCATACGCGGAAATTTCATCGATTTCGAAAAGAGTCGGCAAGCTGCATAAGCAAATCTCTGAAAAAGCAATGTTGTCACAGAGACTTGCGACTGAAAAAGCAGAGGAGCAAGAGTCGCGGATTCAGGAAATCATTTCGCAGGAGCGCAACAGGCTTGCCCAGGGAATTGCATGATTCGGTCAGCCAGCAGCTTTTTGCGGCATCGATGCTGATGTCCGCAATCAATGAAACAAAGGGTCCGTCAGAGGAACGAGAAGCGAAGCAATTGAAAATGGTTGAGGAAATGATTCATCAGTCGCAGCTCGAAATGAGAGCGTTGCTTTTGCATTTGCGGCCGGTTGCCTTGAAAGGGAAATGCCTGCAGGAAGGAATCGAGGAGCTGTTAATCGAATTAAGACAAAAAGTCACCATGAATATCAAGTGGAAGGTCGAGCCGTTTCCGTTGGATAAAGGAGTCGAAGACCACTTATTCCGCATCCTTCAGGAGTCTGTTTCGAATACGCTTCGCCATGCAAAAGCAGAAGAGCTCGAAGTATTGTTGATCAAGCGTGATGATAAAGTGATTATGCGCGTGGTTGATGATGGTATTGGTTTTAGCGTAGAAGAAACAAAAGCAGGATCATATGGCCTCCAGAATATGCATGAACGTGCCGGGGAAATCGGCGGTACATTGAAGATTGTCAGTGTAGAAAATAAAGGGACCAGACTTGAGGTCAAGGTTCCAATATTAGTGGTGGCGGGTGAGAAGAATGATTAAAGTTGTGTTTGTAGATGACCACGAAATGGTGCGGATTGGAGTTTCTTCTTATTTATCAGCTCAGCCGGATATTGAGGTGATCGGGGAAGCGGATAATGGGAAGACAGGAGTCGAGATGACGCTTGAACTGCGTCCGGATATCATCCTCATGGATCTGGTCATGAAGGAAATGGACGGAATCGAGGCGACAAAACAGATCATCGAACAATGGCCTGAAGCAAGAATTATCATTGTGACCAGTTTCCTTGATGATGAAAAAGTGTATCCTGCGCTCGAAGCCGGTGCGACGAGCTATATGCTGAAAACATCGAAAGCCAGTGAAATCGCTAATGCGGTAAGAGTTACATACTCAGGGCAGCCGGTGCTCGAGCCAGAAGTAACGGGCAAGATGATGATGAAAATGCGTCAGAAAAACAATGTTGAACTGCACGAAGAGCTGACAGAGCGCGAGATGGAAGTCTTAAAGCTGATTGCCGAAGGAAAAACAAACCAAGAAATCGCAGATGAGCTATTCATCGCATTGAAAACCGTGAAGACGCATGTCAGCAATATTTTAAGCAAGCTGCAGGTGCAAGATCGCACCCAGGCTGTCATTTATGCATTCAGACATTCAATCGTAAAATAACACAGGGGGGACTCTTTATGGAGCCATTATTAGGTTTGTTCGGTCTTTTTGGGGTATTGTTGTCAATCGGAGTGCCAATCGTTCTAATTGTGCTTTTTGTCATGCTGGTAATGAGCACGAAAAGACAGGAAGCAACGTTGAATGAAATCCTCGCAGAGCTGAGAAAGAAAGATTCGTCTCAGGATTATTTGAATCGATAAAACAATTCTCAAGATTATTTGAGTCGATAAAACAATTCTCAAGATTATTTGAGTCAATAAAACAAGTCTCAGGTTCATTTAATCGATAAAACAAAAAGAGGCCAGGCCCAGGCGGCCCCTATTAAATCTTAATTTGCTTTCTTATCGATTACATCTAACTTCATAAGCATTTCGCTTAACGCAATGGATATGACTTCCCGTTCTTCAAACTCATTTGGATAATGGGAAGCGCTATTTATATAGTTATGCTTTTCAGCTAACTTTTCCTTTATCTTTTTTGCACATCCAGAGCTGGTAATCAGAAAGTTCCAGTTGTCTAAGCATTTCCACCCACTCCTTCGTTAGTTATCCATTACCCGCAGTCCAAGCTTGCTTAAACGCTTTATCTAAAAGATATTCATAATGGGAAAAATTGAGAAAATACCAGGGTGATGGAACTGAACCAGAATTAATAATATGTTTGATTAACTTGAATCAGTGACTGAATGATAAAAAAATGAAATTCTTCATTCCATGAACGTTTCAGGAAAAACTTGCTAAATTAAATAGGTAATTGTAAAATGAAATTAATTATTATTGAACGGAGGTGAAAAGAGATGATCAAGGCTGTTTTTGTACGCGGATTTTGGAATGAATTCCTTTATTTTTGTCGTGCAAAATTTGCTGTTGCAGCTGTCAACGGGATACGTATGCCCTTTTTTAACAGTTCAATATCAAATACAAACGGTAGGATCATCTCTTTTCCCGCTTAATTGCAAGCTTCGGTGAATGGGGAGGGCTCTTTTGCCCTCCTTTTGTATTCACTTTGATTGCTGGAGCCAGGAGCAGAGCCATCTGCCCCTGGCTTTTTTTCGTTTATAAAACAAACCGGGGTGCATTTGGTGAAAAGGGGGATCGTTAATAGGAGGAAAAAATAATGATAGCATGCAGCATTAACCATATCAGCAAAATGTACGGAGGCAATCTGATTTTTGAGGATTTGTCTTTTGAAATAAATGAAAAAGATACGGTTGGTCTGGTTGGACCAAACGGTTGCGGCAAGACAACTTTGATGAGACTGATTGCCGGCATGGAAGAGGCGGATCAAGGAAAGATCCACTGGAAAAAAGGATTGAAAATCGGCTACCTTGCTCAGATTCCAGTATATGAGGATGAGATGACCGCCAGGCGAGTCCTGGAAACGGCGTTTGACAAGTTGCTGGCTGTTCAGGAGGAAATGAAGCAGCTTGAAACCGAGATGGCAGAAGCAGGGGAGGATTCGCTAAAGCTGGAAAGGCTGCTGGCGAAATATGGAGTTCTACAGGAAAAGTTCAGTCTCGGAGGCGGTTATGAAATGGAAGCGAATATTGACCGCATTGCTAACGGCTTAAAGATTGAGGGCTTGCTTAATTCGAATTTTAACAGCCTTAGCGGCGGTGAGAAAACGAAAGTAGGTTTGGGATTGAGTCTGCTTAGGAATCCAGATTTGCTGCTTCTCGATGAGCCGACAAACCATCTTGATATTATGGCTGCTGAGTGGCTGGCTGAATTTTTGAAAGAATACGATGGGACTGTTGTGATCATCTCGCATGACCGTTATTTTCTTGATGAAACAGCAACGAAAATTCTCGACCTGGAGGATGGAGAGATTGACCTCTATCATGCTAATTACAGTGGATTCATTCAAGAAAAGGAAGCGAAATTACTGCGTGAATTCCAGGCGTTTGAAGA
Organism: Mesobacillus subterraneus; assembly: GCF_020524355.2. Classification (NCBI taxonomy): domain Bacteria; kingdom Bacillati; phylum Bacillota; class Bacilli; order Caryophanales; family Bacillaceae; genus Mesobacillus; species Mesobacillus subterraneus. The sequence goes on along the minus strand of NZ_CP129019.1, from coordinate 3,469,516 downwards.
GCAGCAACGCAAAATCAAGAAAATGAAAGAGGCAATCAAGCGTCTGCGTGACTGGGCAAATAGAGCGACCCCGCCAAGTGCGGCCCTCCATAAAAGGGCAACGAACATGGAGAGAGCGCTGGCCAGGATGGAGAAGCTGGACCGGTCGATTTTAAACAGGAAGAAAATGAATTTCGAGCTGGATACAGGAGCGCGGAGCGGAAAGGACGTGCTCGTCTTCAAAGATGTCATGAAATCATTTGGAGATAGGGAACTTTTCTCAAAGATCAATTTTCAGCTTCACTATCAGGACCGTGCGGCGATTGTCGGTGAAAATGGATCAGGCAAGACGACTTTGCTGAAGTTCATTCAGGATGATCTTGCCCCTGACCAGGGTGAAGTCCGAAAAGGCAGCAATGTCAAAATCGGCTACCTGTCACAGCATATGGAGCTTTCCAGTCAGGAAGGCACCGTGCTTGATGCATTCCGGAACGAGGTAGTAATGAATGAGGGAGAGGCCCGTAATGTGCTCGCGGGATTTTTGTTCTATGGTCCGGATGTTTTTAAGAAAGTATCCCAGCTGAGCGGCGGGGAACGGATGAGACTGCGCCTGGCCCAGTTGATGCACCAGGACCTCAATTTCCTGATTCTTGATGAACCAACCAATCATCTGGATATTGATTCACGAGAAGTACTGGAAGAAGCGCTGGCAGGGTTCGAGGGTACGCTGCTCGCCGTTTCCCATGACCGTTATTTCTTGAATAAGCTTTTTGATAAGGTTTACTGGCTGGAAGGCGGAGAGTTGACGGAAATAGAAGGCAATTATGACCGCGCGAGAGTGAAAATGGCTGAGAAGCGGAAACATTGGGAGGATGCGGCTACATCTTCAGTTACAGCGCAAACTGCTAGGACTGTCATTCGGCGAGAAAAAGTCAAATCACCAGTTGTTGAGATCGATGAGGAAGCTCTGTTAGAAGAAATAGAGACTCATGAAAAATCGATTGCCACACTTGAACAGCAAATGGCGAAAATGACCGACCTCACAGTGCTCCAGGAGCTCCACACTGAAAAAGAAGTTTTAGAGTCAAAGCGATACCAGCTGTATTCCAGACTTGAAGAAATATATTAACTACAAGATGAAGAACTGCTTTTGGGCAGTTCTTCCTTTATTTTACTGGGAAAAACACGTCGGATTTTCCAATTCGCTATAAAAACGAGAAATTCGCTATAAAAATGAGAAAATCGCTATAAAAACGAGAAATTCGCTATAAAAATGAGAAAATCGCTATAAAAACGAAAAAATCGCTATAAAAAGGTAATGCCGCTATACAATCACTAGAATATCGCAATAAAAAGATAATCCCGCTGTACAATCTCTAGAATAACACGATAAAAAGGTTAATCCCGCTGTACAATCACTAGAATAACGCGATAAAAAGGTTAATCCCGCTGTACAATCTCTAGAATAATGCGATAAAAAGGTTAATCCCGCTGTACAATCTCAAGAATATCGCAATAAAAAGGGTAATCCCGCTGTACATTTACTAGAAAAACGCAATAAAAAGATAATCCCGCTATACAATCTCAAGAATATCGCAATAAAAAGGGTAATCCCGCTAAACATTCACTAGAATATCGTGATAAATATGAAAATACCGCTCTATAAAGTAATTCCAGCAACTGAAACTCCGCAAATGGTGAAAAAGCCAAACACATATACTCAAAATTTCCCCTTTCATATTGTCCGAACTTGTCTCATATGTTTATAGGAGTAAATGAGACGGGATTGGGAGAGAAGCTATGAATACATTTTTAAAAGGGATGACTATCCTCGTGATTGCTACTTTTCTTGGAGAAGTGGTGGAGTTCCTTGTCAATATGATCCTGGCAAGGGAACTCGGGGAAAGCGGGATGGGGCATTACATGACCATATTGCCGACGATTTTCCTGATCATGATGCTCGCGAACTTTGAGCTGCCAGTGTCGATTTCCAAGATGATTGCGGAGAAAGATGAGTCTTACCACCGGAGCATGATCAAGCATGCCATTAGGCTTGCGGTGGTATTCACGACGGTTCTACTGATTGCGGCTGCCATTATGCTTCCCATCATTCCGGTATTCAAGGATTATCACCCCCTGCTGAAATGGGTTGTGCTGTCACTCATTCCGGTGATGACGATCACCGCTATTGCCAGGGGATTTTTCATGGGAAAACAGGATATGGGCAAAATCGCGATATCCCATTTTGTGAGGAGAGCGGTCCAGCTCATCCTGCTTTCAGCTCTTTTTCAGTTTTTTGAGTTTGGAAGCGAAACGGCTCTTCTTGTTGCGTTTTGCACACTGGCGGGCAGCGAACTTGTCGTCTTTCTTTATCTATTACACTACTTCATTATGTCTTATCAGAAGATTAAAAGTGTACCAGGTAAGCATGTAAGCGGGCGAGAAGTGAGAAAGAGTCTTGTGGAGGTTTCCGTGCCGACGACCGGGCTGAGGATTTTTCATTCCCTGACGCATGCTGTTCAGCCTTTTCTGATAAAATTTGCGATTGTCAGCGCAGGATTTTCAGCTGAAGTGGCAACGGAACAATTCGGGATGATGGCGGGAATCGCAATGACGATTGGATTTTTCCCGGCATTTATCGCTCATTCGTTTCTCATCATACTAATTCCGACTGTATCGAAGGACTATGCTGAAAGAGAATTTTTCAAGCTGCAGAAGCTGCTTCAGCAGGTGATGCTGCTGACCCTGCTGTATGGCTTGCCATCTGTAACAGCTTTTTACTTTCTGGCTGAGACATTGACCAATACCTTCTTTCATTCTGCTCAGGCAGCAGTCTTTTTGCAGCTGTTGGCGCCATACTTCCTGTTCCACTACTTCACCATCCCGATGCAGGCTTATCTGATTGGTCTCGGATTGGTGAAGGACGCTTTTATTCACTCTGTCTATGCTACGATTGTGACCTTTTCTCTTATTTACCTCGTCGGCTCAAAACTAGAATGGGGGATGGAGGGGGTCATCGTCGGCATGAATACTGGCAGTATGGTCATCCTGCTGCTGCATTATTTGACGATTTGTAAAAAAATTGGCAGTACTTGGGTGGCTAAGAGTACAATCAAAGATTCGAGATTTTAAAAGGAAAATAAGGATTCGTGCAGAATTAGTTTAACAGCATAATTTTCAGGAGTGATGAAGTGGATAAAGTATTGCGTGGGCATCATCTTCTCTGTGTGCATGGATTCAGAGGGATGGGCTACAGCCCGGAATTTGTGAAGAAGATGGAAAGTATCGTAACTGATATACGGGACACTGAACAGGATTTTTACATAAAGGTGGTCGCGGCGTTCGATGACGCATGTATGTCCTGTCCGCATAGGGGCCTTGAGATTTGTGAGGCAAGTGAGGGTTCGAATGAACATGTTCTGTCGATGGATGGAAATGTCATTCGTCATCTTGGACTGGTGCCTGGGGAACGTTACCTAAAATCTGAGCTTGTCCAGTGGACGGCGGAAAAGGTTAGACCAGATGACCTTGATGTGCTTTGCAAAAACTGTTCATGGCTGCAATACGGAGTTTGTAAAGACGGAATTGCTGAACTACGTGAAAATAAAAATGCCTGACTCGTAATGGTTGATATCACTCCATCGTGTCAGGCATTTTCAAATAGAACTTTTATTCTTGGGTTATTACCATATAAAAATAATGTGTCCCCAGGCTCCAATTTGGTATCATGGGCTTTTTTTCTGATATTGATTTCGCCTCTTTTGATGAACAGGAGCATAACATCATCCGTTTTTTTTACTATTTCATTAAATGTCCTATCAGCAAATGGGGAATCCTCTTTAATAGCGATTTCCCGAACTTCATCATCTTCGTCCATCAATAGAACGTCACTGATTGGCAAATCTGCTAACTCATAATTCTCCTTCAATTTACTTTTCATCTTTTTACTCATCATTCTTTGCACGACTGGCGCTTTTAACACAAATAAGAGTGCTACAAGTCCGCCTGCAATATAGGCGATTTCCATTGTGTAAAAATTATCCGTCAGCAAATTGCTGATTGCGGAAATGATGACTGCCAGAGAGAAGGCCCCAAACAGAATCAAAAAAGCACCCAATCTTCTCCTGACCGGATGGTCGATGATCAACTCGGATTCACCCGTGGTAAAACCGGTGCCGGTTAGCATCGAAATGACCTGGAATCGAGCGATTTTTCTGTCCAATCCAGTAGCAACAAAAATCGATGTATTAATCTCAATTACAGTAAAAACAATGAACAGATAAATAAAAATGAAGAGAATTCCCACTGGACCACCATCCCCCCTCGCACTATCTAGTATTGATCGACGAGGTATGAATTAAACAAAAATAGACCGGGGAAATTGTTCCCCGGACATGTTTACCGCTGCTGTTCTTGAAGGTTCTCGTTGTAGTAATTGACTCCGTACATAGCGCCTTCGCTGACCATCTTGTTATCTTCAACGTCCATCGGGTCAGGGTTTCCAGCTTTTTGTACAGGAATTACATCAGTCTTCGATGCCATGACTTTTTCTTTTACCTGTGTGGCCATCTCGGTAAGTTTTGCCTTGTTTTCTGGCTTCATCGCCATCCATAATGCCGCGGCTCCTACACTTAACATCACTGCATTTTTGGTTTTAGTTTGCATCGTTTTTCCCTCCTATTTTTAATTGAACCTTTACTATTGTCTATATTCTCATTTACCCGCTATCCAAATATCAGAAACATTTTTAAAATGGAAACTCTGCCAATCGTTTCAAAACTCCTTTTTAAGGGAAGAGTATTACTTGATTATATAAAGAAAGGTCTGAGACCATTGCGCCATACATTTAATGATAATAAATGGATGTGGTTTGATTATGAGAATGGGGATCAGCAGGAGTTAAGAGAGCTGGTTTCGGATAACACGGAATATGGAAATTGGTTGAAAAATATGAATGACAGAAATACAAACCTGCTTGAGCTCGACACCCAAACAAGGGGACAGGAATGTATTTGGGGTTCCCTGATTTATCAACAGGATATTGAGGATAAGAGCGAGAAAAATATTTTCCACTTTTGGATCAGCAGGGACTTATTCGTATTGGTTAATTTCGACTTTACAGTACTTAATTCAAATCCAGTCGCAGTCTACAAACAAATGGACCAGGCAGAAAATGCAGTGGAAGGCTTTTTTATCATATTGGGGGAAATTCTTGCGACCTATCTTCAAAAGATTGATGGATATGAAGAAAGGCTTCATGATCTTTTATGGGAAATGAAAGAACATAACAATCGTGAAATTCTTGAAAAAATATACGAAAATCGCCACGAATTATTGGTTTGGAAAAACATGGTCGTCCCGATTGTCGAATTAAGATTCATTGCAGAAGAAGCCTATGGCGGTGAGATGCATGAAAAAACTGAGTTCAACAGGGTTGTTACCCGTGTCGAGCGGATTAGGACATTGCTTGATGAATATCAGCATGCAATCGACACGATGGTCAATCTTGAAGAAGTAGTATCTACGCATCGGGGAAATGAGATCATGAAAACTCTGACTGTCATGACGATTCTATTTACGCCTGTCACAGCGTGGGGAGCGGTTTGGGGAATGAATTTCAAGGTCATGCCTGAACTCGAGTGGAAATTTGGCTATGCGTTCGCGGGAGTTTTAATTTTTGCCTCTACCGTCGGTATTTATTATTACTTGAAAAAGAAAGGCTGGATGGGAGATATTTTGAGAGTTAAAAAGAAGAATAGATTCTTTGGATAAGATAAAAAAAATCGCCCTCGGGCGATTTTTTATTCTGCCAATTTTACGAGCATATGTGCAAGATAGTGCTGCTCTTCTTTTGTGCCAACCTTCCAAAGCTCCTGCAGCAGCTGCTCCTCTTTGTTTCGCGGAGTTACTTTATCAGCGAGATAATCTGCTACCTTTTCAGCGGTTTTGGCAAGCTGCTCTTCATTCATACCAGCAGTTTTACCAAGCTTGATCCTTTTGCTTAAATAAGTCCTGAACTCATTGAAATCACCCAGAATCTCATCAGCCTGCTGAGTATCCATCCGTTCAAGGGTCTTATCAACCTTGCTAGTATCGACTTCTCCATCTTTATGAATCATATGGTCTTTATCCATGTTGAAAACCTCCTTGTAAAAGATATATAGTAAATACCCTTGTCCCGGAAACTTGTAAACCTTGAGGAGCACATCCAGATTATAAGTTTCATGCAAAAACTCGTGAAGTGTGATACTCAAAGACTCTTTTCGTTTGTGATAAATGGTTTTTACCAATCTCGATAGGAGTCAAAGTAGAGATATTCCCAAAGTAGAATTTTTCCTGGATTGCAAGTTACTATTAATAAGAAAAGAGCTTAATCAAAAAAAGGTGCGGGCCGCTTGGCCTGCACCTTTTTTGAGTCCGACATACGGACGATGGGAGGAGTAATTCTGTTGTTGCTATTCAATTTACGCTCTTGGGTAAATCGATATTAAATGTATCGATTTAAGACCAGCGTGCCTTGAGACAGCATCGCGAATCTTCCTCCGCTTGCATAGCCAATGACGTATTCCGAAGTCGCCGTAAAGTTCTTCAACTTAACCAGTCCCTTCCTTACTAATATTGGCCTTGCTCATATCCTGCGGACTAACTTAGAGGAGTGCTCTGCTCAAGCTATTCAAAAACAATGGTGTTAGTCGATGTTAAGTCCATCGATTCAAGACCAGCGTTCCTTGAGACAGCAACGCAAATCTTCCTCCGTTTGCATAGCCAATGACGTATTCTGAAGTCGCCGTAAAGTTCTTCAACTTAACCAGTCCCTTCTAATTTTGTATTGGTACCTTGCACTATATATATACCCGTGTGAAATAACGGAAAACTCAATAAACTTAATAAAAATCTGGTATTACAGCTAAATATTGGAATAACCAAAAAGGCAGCCACTGAGGACTGCCTTTTGAATAGCATTAATCGTTGCTCGATAGAATCCCAAAGAATCGCAGGATATATAGGAAAAGATTGATGAAATCCAGATATAGATTAAGAGCCATCAATGGCACTTCTTCTGGACTCACACCATAGTGTTTCATCCTGTTAAAATCAAACAACACATATCCACTGAAAACAAGTATTCCAATGAACGAATAGGCCATCATTCCGGTTGAACTGAGCGGCCAAATCCAGTTGAAAATACTAACAGCAATCAACGCCAGCAATGCTGCCATCAGCATGCCGCCAAGGAAGCTGAGGTCCCGCTTCGTTTTAGTCGCATAAATAGCGAGACCAGTGAACACAACAGTAGTGGCCCCCCGAGCGCATTGATCACAACATTGGCTCCAGATACCGCGATGTAGTGGGCAATGACCGGATACATCGTCATTCCAGAGATGAACGTAAACGCATAAAGAAATGCATAAGAGATTGCTTTCTTTTTTCGTAAAAAGAACACGCCAATCAGCATCGCAAGCTCAATGATGACGAGCGGGAGAAACAGCGCTGGCGGAACGAAGACTCCGGCCATTGTGCCAATGAAGGCGATTAGCAGGGAAAACGCAAAAGTTCTCATTACCGATGGCATCGTGGAGTTATCTGAATAAGCGTACATTAACAGGTCACCTCATAAGTTTATTTGATTATGTATACGGGTGACAGGTACCGTCGGTTTCATCCAGCAAGTAAAAATTTTTAACGATGTTTTTTTTCCTTCAAAAGATCACGGATTTCCACTAGAAGCGCTTCTTTGGCATCCGGTTTAGGTGCTGCAGGTTTGGCTTCTTCTTTTTTACGATAACGATTAATGATTCTAATGAAGAAAAATATAGCTAGCGCCGTAAGGAAGAAATCCATGACAGACTGTAAGAATGCCCCGTATCTTATCCCGTTATATGTCAGTTCTGAAAAAGTAGCTCCAAAAGTAGCGAATCCTATAATAGGCATGATGATGTCATCGACAAGCGAAGAAACGATCTTTCCGAACGCAGCCCCGATGATGACCCCGACAGCCAGGTCGAGCACATTCCCTTTAAAGGCGAATTTCTTGAATTCATTCCACATTCTATTGTACCCCCTAAAATTTATATCTCTTATATTCTGCGAGATTGTGAGGTAAAAAGCAATAGGGCCTGTTGTTTGCTGGTCTTGAAATCCCTCACCCATTGTGACCAGCTGTTCATTCACCCTAAGCCCATCATCACAGACGACTTTGCTCACCTTGTATTGGGGATTTCATTGGCGATGATCGCCAGCCGATTGCTCGAAAATGCACGTGCATACGTGCGAGAGTCTTTCTGAAGAGGTAGCGAGGTAGTGGAGGGAATAGTAGTGATAGTGACCCAGCCGGTCGATGATCTGCTAGATGAAGTGACAGAGCCTGTGGTCGAGCCTGTAAGCTCAAGAATCGAAGGGGGGACAAAATAATGAACCAGATGGATCGATCAAAGAGATTTACTCTTTACACAACAAAGGCAGAGGATGATTCCTCTGCCTGTTTAATATTTTATTGCAAATGACTTATAAGTTTCGGTTTTCTCGGTTTCGTTCACTTCAATGTGATCAACAGTAGAGAAAGGATTGCCTCTGCGTACTTCATCAGTGAACTTTTCAAGATCGGCCCTGGAACCTGAAGCTAGAATTTCAACGCCGCCCTCCTGAAGATTCTTCACCCAGCCAGTAATCCCAAACTGAATCGCCTTCATTTGAGTATAATACCGATACCCCACACCCTGAACCTCTCCCGTCACAATAATTTGTAATTGGATCAAGACGTCGCCCCCAGATAAACAAATAGGTTAACAATATATCTAATGTTTTATGTAATGATTGCTTGATAACTTCATTATAGCACAGTGGTTTGGGGTGCATAAGTGAAAAGAGTGTTTATCTTTTGTTTAAATAAACCGGTGGTGCGGTAATGAGCAGAAAGGACATAGATAGGCCAGGATAGGAGTCTGCATGCTTGCAGACCCGACAGGAAATTAAGACAGGTTTAGGTGCAGAAGCAGAAAAGCTGTCAAGAAAACGAAGGAATTAAGACAAGTTTGGGTATAAAAGCAGAAAAGCTGCCAAGAATAGAAAGGAATTAAGACAGGTCTGAGGGCAGAAGCAGAAAAGCTGTCAAGAAAACGAAGGAATTAAGACAAGTTTCAGGAGAACTAAAGAAAAGCTGTCAGAAGCAAGTCTCACTTCTTGCAGTGAAATCCCTATACCACGTAAAAAACAGCCGAACAATTTGTCCGGCTGTTTGCTTATACATATTCAATCTTACAGCGCCCAGTCTCCATTGCGGAACACTGGCTCTGCATTTCCATCAGCAGTGATGCCGTCGATGTCCATTTTATCGGAACCGATCATGAAGTCGACGTGAGTGATGCTTTCGTTCAGGCCGTTTTCTTCCAATTCTTCTGAAGACATCGTTTTGCCGCCTTCTACGCAGAAAGCATAAGCACTGCCGATCGCAAAGTGGTTTGACGCGTTTTCATCAAATAATGTGTTGAAGAACAGCACATTTGATTGTGAGATTGGCGAGTTGAATGGCACAAGTGCTACTTCACCAAGATAGTGTGAGCCTTCATCAGTTGCCACAAGCTGCTTAAGGATTTCTTCGCCTTCTTCAGCTTCGACGCCGACGATCTTTCCATTTTCAAAAGTGAGCTTGAAGTTGTCGATGATGTTTCCGCCGTAGCTAAGTGGCTTTGTGCTTGATACATAGCCGTTCACACCAGTTTTCAACGGTACAGAGAAAACTTCTTCAGTAGGCATGTTAGCCATGAATTCATTGCCTTGCTCGTTCACGCTGCCAGCTCCAACCCAGATATGCTTTTCTGGAAGCTCAACTGTCAGGTCTGTACCTGGAGCTTTATAATGAAGCTTCGTGTATCGCTTGCCGTTCAGGTAATCAACTTTTTCATGAAGGGAAGCGTCATGATTTTTCCATGCTGCAACCGGATCTTCAGTATCCACACGGACTGCCTTGAAGATGGCATCCCAAAGCTTCTGAACAGCTGTTTCAGCGGTGTCCTCAGGAAACACCATTTTTGCCCATCCTTCAGAAGGAACGGCAATGACCGTCCAGCTGACTTTATCAGATTGTATGTATTTACGATATTTTGAAAGTGCCGTTCCAGCCGCTTTCTGGAAGTTTGCAATACGATCAGACTTTACGCCTTTTAACAGATCAGGACTTGAAGAAACGATGGACATGAATGCTGCACCATTTTCCGCAAGCTCTTCGACTTCACGCGCACGCCATTCAGGATACTCATTAAAAGCCTCATCAGGTGCAAGGTCATATTTTGTTCTGTTAACAATGTCATCATTCCAGTTCACAACGACATTTTTAGCGCCGGCTTCGTATGCCTTTTTCACCGCCACACGGACAAACTCAGCGGAATCAAGCATTGTATTGATGACCAGTGTCTGGTCCTTCTGGATGTTAACGCCAACCTTGACAGCAAGGTCTGCGTATTTTTCTAAATTCGTTCTGAAATCACTCATCTATTTCGCCCCTTTTCTGAATGTTCTTTTATATTGTAACGATTTTAGAGAAAAAAAGAAACTTAAGACATTCGACTTAACTAGACAAGGGGGAGGTAATGACCTGTCTAAAATTGCTAGCCTATTAAACTAGCCTCATAATAGCAGCTTAGGGTAAAATAGAGCGGTATTCAAAAGGGGGATAGGAGGATTTTTTTACATGAAATTTGATGTTGTCTTGTTGCGGCTATCCGCAATTTACGCATTCGCTGGTGCATTCATGGGCTCTCATATGGCAGGTGCCGGTGACTATGCCATCCGACCGGTCCATGCGCATATATTGGTGGTTGGCTGGCTGAGTCTGTTTGCATTCTCGAGTTACTACCGTTCCTACGAAGTGCCTAAAACTTCAAAACTAGCATTATTCCATGTCTGGACTGCAATCATTGGTAGCTTCGGCTTAACCCTTGGCATGTGGCTATATAACGTGAAGCCATTCCCGCTGCCAGAAACATTCACAATGGTGTTTTATATAGTAGGAGGATCGACTTTGCTGTTGAGCTTCCTGCTATTTGTGTTTATGACATTCAAATATAGCGATGCGAAGGTAAAATAATAGAGAAAATCCATGCAGAGTCAGTTTCTGCATGGATTTTTTGTCCGAAGGGATAAGTTTTTCTAATATATGGAACACTTTTAGCATCCTATCAGCGTTCTTTCTTTAGTATATTGGCGAAAATAGAAATATATCGACCAACTTCAAATTTTTATACTTTTATCCCGAACTGCCAACTTCTTAAATCCCTGCTGCCTTCTTATTCTCATACATCTTGAACATAACCCAGAACAGCACCGCGCTTAAAACGGCGAGGATGCTGAGGATGGTGAACGTCCAGCCGTACCCGATCCAGACAGTCAGAGGGATGCTGATTGGTGCAATCGTCCTGCCAATTGTATATCGCAATGAAGCGGCCGCGAAATATTGGCAGCGCATTTGTTCAGGTGCCAGGTTGGAAATGAAGGTTTGCTGCAAGCCTGCAGTCATCAGTTCAGCTAATGTGAATACCGCCATCGCTGCAATCAGTCCCCAAATCCAATTTGTCGCACCAAACATTAAAATCGCCACTGCATAAATTAGCGAGGACAGAACAAACACATTCCGTTCGCGGAAACGAGTCACCCATCGTGTTACAACGACAGTAAAGAGGGCAACAAGCAAACCATTTTCAGATAGAATCAAGCCAAAAGCCTGCTCACCATTTACGGTGAATACCTTGCTGCCGAGTTCAAGCACGGTTTGATTATACACTGTATCCTTTGTGTAAACAGGGAATAACAGATCTAGTTGCATGAACGTTTGGGCCGCTAAAATCCCTGCTATGATGAAGAGGAGGAAAATCTTATCCTGGACGATGACCTTGTAATCAGAAATTTGATCCTTCAGGAAGTCATACCATTTCCCATTTTCCGCCCGAACCTGCCTGGCTGAAGCAGGTAACGTTTCACGCGTCCATTTTGCAAGGACAAGCGCAAGCAGGATGGAAATGACTGCTACAGCAATCATCAATTCAAACCGGTATTTCACATAAAAAATGGCTCCGAGAATTGGGCCGACGACGACGGCGATATTGATCTGTGTATAAAAAATCGCGAATACGCTGCTGCGGTCTTTTTCCGGGACCACGTCCGCAACCATTGCCTGGCTGGCTGGCCAGTAAATGGAGCCGAACATCCCGACGAGCGTAAAGCAGATGAAGCCGAGCATCGGTGAGGTGAACCATGGTGAAACCGCGTAGGCAAAAACAAGGAAGGCAATTCCCTGGCCAAAAGCTGAGATAACCATCATCCGCTTACGCCCGAACCGGTCGGCGGTATATCCGCCCATCAAATTGGCGAATACCGAAAAGACCTGTGATAAGACGAGCAGGAAACCAGCGTTGCCCTTACCGAAACTTTCAGCAAAATATATCGTCAAAAACGGAAAAAACATCCAAAATGTTATATTCATTAAAGCCTCGCCGAACAGGCGAATCTTCAAGTTGCGATCCCAATCCCTTATTCTCATGATGTTGCTCCTTTTATTTCTAAAATACAACCAACGAATATCATACTACTTCAAAGGAATTTTTTACAAGCAGCATCATCGCAAATAAAAAAGCGGCAACAATGCCGCTTTTGTCACAACTAGCTTAATCCTTATCCTCCATCGCAGCTTTCAACAAGTCTCCGAGACTGGTGCCGAAGTTTTCCTGGGATGGCGAGTATTTTTCCTTCAGCTTGCGCTCTTCGCGTTTGGATACGCCTTTTTTCTTATCCTCGGCCTTTTCGACGACATTGCAGCGTCTGCACTGGAAGTAGGCGCCTGCCTTTCCATTGTGGATTTCCATCCTTTTATGACACTGAGGGCAGCGTCTTTGCGAAAGCTTTGGGTCCTTATGCTTGCGGAAATTGCATTCTGGGCTTGAGCAGACGAGGATGCGTCCATCCTTTGTCTTGCGTTCCTTCATGAACTCACCGCACTCAGGGCATTTTGAGCCTGTGAGGTTATGGGCGCGATATGTTTTGTCGCTCGTCTTGATTTCAGATACAAGGCGGGCCGTCTGTTCACGGATCCGTTTCTTGAAAGCCTTCGGATCCCCCTTGCCGCGGGCGATCTCTTCTAGTTCTTTTTCCCATTTTGCCGTCAGTTCTGGGGAAGTCAATTCATCATTCACGAGGTCGACGAGCTGCTTACCCTTTTTCGTCGAGTACAGCCGTCCATTCTGTCGTTCCACTACCTCTGATGATATGATCCGCTCAATGATTTCCGCCCGCGTTGCCGGAGTACCGAGGCCAAACTTCTCCATTTTTGCAAGGATATCCGATTCAGACAGGCGTAAAGGCGGCTCGGTCATTTTTTTATTCATAGAAATCTGGTCGACCGAATAGCTTTTACCTTTTTCAAGGTGGCCCAGAGATTGCTTGACTGCATCGTCTTCATCTTTTCCAAGCACCTTTTTAAAACCGAGCTCAAGAATATTCGTTTCCCGTGCTGACAGCGATTCTCCTTCGACATCGAAGTTAGCATGGATCACTTCATATTGATAAGCATGGTAAAATAAAGCCAGGAATCGGCGGACGATCAAATCGTACAGCTTCCGTTCATCCGGTGACAAGTCGGCAAGGTGAAGCCGCTCCTCTGTTGGGATGATCGCATGGTGGTCGGTAACTTTTTCATTATTGAACACACGAGCTCCCTGGACTTTGCCTTTTTGAGCTAGTGCTGGCTTTGCTTCCTCACGGTAACCAGACATGATTCCCTGAAGGCGGTCTGCCATTGTCGCTTCCATATCGGTCGTCAAATAACGGGAATCTGTTCGCGGATAGGTAACGAGCTTATGCTGCTCATACAATCCCTGCAGGACATTAGATGTTTTCTTGGCAGAGAAGCCAAAGCGTTTATTGGCGTCGCGCTGCAGTTCTGTCAGATCATAAGGAAGCGGCTGCGGTTCTGACTTTTGCTTGCGGTCGAGCGACTTGAGCTCAGCTTTTTTGTTGGAAAGCTTTTTTTGAATCTGCTCTGCTTTTTCTTGTGAAAAAATACGTTTTTCTCCTTTATGTTCCCATTCAGCATTCAAAGATCCGACCTTTGCCTGGATTGTCCAGTACTCCTTCGGCACGAATTTATTGATTTCATCTTCACGTTCCAGGACCATCGCGAGTGTCGGTGTTTGGACACGACCGGCAGATAAAGGATCCTTGAATTTCGTTGTCAATGCCCTCGAAACATTCAATCCAATCAGCCAGTCAGCCTCTGCGCGACAGACAGCGGATTCATACAGGTCTTCAAACTGCTTGCCAGGTTTGAGATTTTTAAATCCGTCCTTGATTGCGCGGTCGGTTTGAGAGGAAATCCAAAGTCGCTTGATTGGTTTTTTCCAGTTGATGCGCTCGAGGATCCATCTAGCGACAAACTCACCCTCACGCCCGGCATCTGTCGCAATAATGAATTCTGCGATGTCCTTGCGTTCAGCAAGATGCTCAATTGCCTTGAACTGATGGCTCGTCTGCTTGATGACCTTCAGACCCATTTTATCCGGGATGATTGGCAGCTCCTCAAGCTTCCACACCTTATATTTTGGATCATAATTCTCCGGCATCTTCAATTCAATCAAGTGGTCGAGTGCCCAAGTGACGATATATTGATTTCCTTCAAAATAGCTTTTATGAGTTTTATTGCATCCAAGTACGCGTGCAAGCTCGCGGGCAACACTTGGTTTTTCTGCAAGTATTAATGATTTCATGATTGCTCCTTTCAAAACACCACAATTTTACGTATGCTTTACTTAGTATAATAGAAAAAGGCGCATTTTTGTAATGGGGGAGTACATGAGCGATTATATTAAAGAAATCCGTGAGCTTATTGGCAGCAGGCCATTCATTCTGGTTGGTTCCGCTGTGCTTGTTTTTAACAGGGAATATGATGTACTGCTTCAGTTAAGGTCTGATACCGGCAGATGGGGGATTCCCGGAGGCGCAATGGAACCTGGCGAAAGCTTTGAGGAAAGTGCTCGCAGGGAATTATTGGAGGAAACTGGACTTTGCTTAAAAAGGCTGAAATTTATAGACGTGGTTGCTGGAGAAGAATACTATTTTCAATATCCAAATGGCGATGAAATTTACAATGCGATCGCTTTGTATGCCTGTGAGGATTGGGAAGGAGACTTGAATATGAATGATGGCGAGAGCAAGGAGCTGCGCTTTTTCCCAATACATAGTCTTCCTTCGCTTACAGAAAGACAAGAGCTGATAATCAACAAGCTAAAAACCAGCGGGTTCCTGCCTGAATTCAGGGAAATCAATCTGAAGGAGCTTATGGTGTGTGCTGAAGTGCTTGATCTTCAGAGGAAATCTTACAGGATAGAAGCGGACCTGATCGGCACAGATGTCATTCCCCCGTTAAAAGAAACCTTCGAACAGCTACAAGGATGTGGTGAGACCTTCATTGGCTGCTATATCGACGGCAAGCTGGCAGGAGCTGTCTCATATATCAATGAAGGAAAGTTACTGGATATTTACCGCATGATGGTTCACCCTGAATTTTTCCGCAGAGGAATTGCTCAAAAGCTCATCACTCAATTAGAACAGATGGGGTACTCAGAAATGATTGTCTCCACCGGGGCAGGAAACACTCCAGCTGTGAAACTTTACGAAAAGCTTGGATTCGAGCGGCAGGATGATTCAGTCGTTGGTAACGGACTTGTCATCGCCAATTTTAAAAAACGGCAGGTTTCTTGTTGAATTAGGAATTTTAGGTTCGTAAAAACGATATGTATTCAGATATATTTTAATAAAAGGTCCTGGTGCTAAGCCAGGACCTTTCTGTATTATTCTTTTACATAAACCGCTGTGCCCGTTGCGATGCACATCATCATGCCTTCCCTTAAGGTTTCGAAATCAAGGTCGACACCGATCACGGCATTAGCCCCCATGCGGCGTGCCTTATCTTCCATTTCGCGAATCGCAATTTCACGACCTTCGGCAAGTTTGTTCTCATAGGCAGAACTTCTGCCGCCAATCACATCGGTGACACTTGCGAGAAAGTCACGAACCACATTTGCACCCATAATGGCTTCCCCGGACATAATGAAAAGCAGGCGTCTAATTGACGTCTGCTTATTTAGCACTTTCTATCCAGAATGGCTTGGGGTTACCAGGGCTTACTTTTGCTTTTTCATCTGCATCAATAATTATTTCAGTGAAAATTTCTGAAAGCAAAACTTTACGTTCTTCATCTGTTGACATTGCCCAAATTTGTGGGAATTTTTCGATTAGGGATTCGAGTTCATCTACACTCCAAGATTCCTTGGAAGATGCTGACTCACTATTCATTGATTCTTTTAATGCTTTTTCTCGATCTCTTAGCAAGTGCATTTTCCCATTTAGTTCTTCAATATCAATTAAATCATTGATAAACATCATCTTATACTTTTCCATCTGGCGTTGCACATTTTTAAGTTCCTTAGAAAAATCAGCATTTGCTTCTTCTGAAGAACTTTCCTTTATGGAATTAGTCTTAATCCATCCTGTAACCAGTTTAGGGAAGTTCCTTAGGAACTCATCAGATAAACGATCTTCTTGAATATTAGGCATTGGGCATGTACGCCCTTTTGTTTTATGACTGCATCGATAGTATTTTACTGATCTTACGGGGTTTTTAAACTTATAGACCGTTCCTTGCATAGGAGATCCACATTTTCCACAACGTAAGAGTGAAGTGAAATAATAGCCTCCTGTCATTCCACGACCTTTATTTTCACTTCTTTTTTCTAATATAGCCTGCAAATCCCAGAATTCTTTCTCATTTATAATATTTTCTATATCCGTATCGAATAATTGTTGCTCCGATAAAGGCTTCCTCAGCTGGTGTCTTTCATCATTAAAGCGAAACTTCCCAATATATATAGGATTTTTAGCAATGTATTGTACGGTATATCCAGCCCATTCAGACCCTTTACGGGTCCTATATCCCATTTGGTTCAACTGTCTTGCAATAGAGTCCATACCTTTAGTTCTAGCCATTTGGAAAATCATTTTTACTATTTTAGCTTCATCGTCAATAATCAAGAATTTACCGTTTTCTTGCTCGTATCCAAAAGGAGTTGTTCCACCTAACCATTCACCCAAATTGGCTTTTTTGAGCATCCCCATTTTGACTCGTTCGGCTAGATTTTCCCTCTCCCATTGTGCTAATGCAGCAACCAGGGTGATAAAGAGACGGCCAGTCGCTGTTGTAGTGTCATAAATCTCTGTCGCAGACTTAAACTTAACATCAAATTGGTCGAATTGAGCAAGTAACTTGTACAAATCAAGTACAGATCTTGTAAGGCGATCCAGGCGATAGACCAGTACCACATCAAACATCCCTGTTTCTAAATCTGACATCATCTTTTTAAAGATTCGGTCTCTCTAGGTCTTTAGCTGAGAACCCTTCATCCTTATAGATTTTCACTACTTCCCAGTCCTGAGATTTACAATATGCAATTAAACGTTCTTCTTGAGCAGCAATTGAATAACCATGTTTAGCCTGCTCGTCTGTAGAAACACGAATATAGATTGCCACTTTCATTTATTTCAACTCTTTCTTAGTTCAAAATAAAATTTTCCTTTTTATTAAGTACAACAAAAATCTGCTCAGGGAGCATATCAAACATTGGCATGTTGTATAGAATTCCTGTACTGGATTTGTCGAATAGATAATTTTCATTTAGATACTTTAAACGCTTGTATGCAAATTCAGGAAGAACGTTGAATTGTTGGGCAACATCTTCTGCCAAAATGAATTTTTGATTGAGCGAGGGATACACCTCAATGTTTAATAACCACTTTGTAGGAATAAGAATATTGGATGCCAATTTAAAAGCTTGATTCTCCATTTTGTTCAATTCACTTGTTCCCATGAATAACTGATTTTTCTGGTGAAGATATAAATGTGAAAATTCCTCGGCTAGAAGTTGTCTTTCCTCAATCTCACTTTTGTTTTTTTCTAATAATATTAGACCTCTTCTCTCTTTTTTGCTTGCAATAGAATGGTCCATTTTTATATCACTGTTGGCTAACGTCACTTTCATTCCAAACGAATCGCACAGGCTGTATAAATCTATGCTATTAGGGTGGTTTACTTTTTGCTTGTTAAAGATTTCTTCAGATAATTCCTCATATGTATCTTTAGTCCCTTTAATTAAAAAGTCCTTTAAAATCATTGTGATCAACCTCGATGTTATTTTTCGTCTTTATCAATTTCTTCGAATTGGACCTTCATTGCTTCCCACATTTTGATTAACTGTTTAACTTTTGGTCCAGGGTCACTCTGAAGGTCATGGAAAGCTATCGAGTACTTTTTCATTTCTTCAAACACTTTTAATTCTTCTGGGGTAAGCTCGATGATTTCACCAGCCACAGAAACATTAGTTGTGTCGCTCCTCCCTAATAAGTAATCAGTTGACACATCAAATAAATCAGCAATCTTTTGAAGAGTATCAGTGTCAGGGGTTCGGTTTCCATTTTCATAACCCGAGATAGAAACTTTTGTTACGTTTATTTTAGATCCTAACTCCTCTTGAGTAAGACGGTTATCTTTTCTTAATTTTCTTAATCTTTCCGGAAAACCCATTCTAATCATCCCATCAAAACTTTATTAGATTATTTACACTTAATTATAAGTTAACTAAGTGCTAACGTAAAATTTATAAAAAAAGTTAACTAAATAGTAACTTTTGTATTGACGTTAACTTGTTGTTAACGTATAATTCAGTTAACAACAAGTTAACAAAGAGGGGTGATGAAAATTGCAATTAAATAAATTAAAAGAAATCAGGGAAAAAGAAAACCTTACTTACCAGCAAGTTGCTGAGCTTATCGGAGTAACCAAACCGTATTATTGGCAAATTGAAAACGGCAAGCGTGGACTGTCCTATGAATTAGCTATAAAAATAGCTGCTGTTTATAATACGACTCCAGATAAAATTTTTTTGAGTACCTAGTTAACTTGTAGTTAATTTTAACCCGGTAGGAGGGAAGAATGTGAAACAAGATTTTCAACCAGTGGTTATTACACCTGAAAAAGCTGAAAGACTTGTTCGGATTGTTGAAGGAATACTTTCAAGGCATACCGGAAAGAAAATTGTTATCACAAGTTATTCTCAGGACTTTTCTGATTTAGATCAACATCAAGAGTCAGTTAACAGCTAGTTTATTATCTCTAATTTATCAGGTTGGTATGTCACAAAAATATCCTATTTTAGGTACAAAGGGAGGAATTAAATAATGGTCATCGGAGAGATGCTGGCCGGTGCGAGGAAAAGGCAAGGTTACTCACAAGAAGAACTTTCAATGGACCTTCCAATATCGCGGGAGAGCTTAGCAAAGTATGAAACAGGATCCAGGCGGGTGCCAAATGATATGCGGCGCCCGATTGCAGAAGCATTGGATGATGTAGAGTTTTATTTCAACACCTGGCAGGATGCTGCCGGTGAAGTAGCGATACCTTACTTTAATGGTGACTATGTGGATCAGCATCCAGCAAGCATGGTTTTCTTAGTTAAAAATGAAACAGCTGAAGCACTGCAACAACTAGACATGGTTTCGTGGGCGAAACCAATACATACAAGAAGTGAAGCTGAAAGAGAAGACATAAAGCGGGTTGTCGCTGAGCTGCTGGATGCATCAGCAAGCATCATCAACCTGGTTGGGGTGCTATGTCGGGAATACCGGTTCTCCATGAAAGATGTTTTTAAGGCCTGGAAGCTCAGCTTGAAGGTCAGGAAATTAAATAAATAGGGGTGAACAAAATGGAAAGTGAAGTTGCAAAATCTGAATTGACATTGCTGGGTGAAAAATATGGTGACGCTCTTTTAAAGGAACTTTTACAGAGTATATCTTCTAGTTCAAAACTTGGTGAGGACTATGTAATTGATGTGGAGGATGACCCAGAAGCTAAGATTGCATCCATTTATTTTTCTACAACAGCATATGGTTATATTTTTATGATTTCAAAAAAGCATAAAAGAATAATGTTCACAGATAGGATTAGCAGAGGTCAAGCACACAAATTACTTGAATTAATGAAAAAGTTGGAAGGAGAAAGAGTTATATGAAGCAACGTTTATATCTATTAACTGTACAAAGAGAAATGTTGAAAAATGCTATGAGAAATCACCGAAAAACTTTGACGGGGATGGGGCAACAACTTTTTGACATTGCACTCATTAAGGTTGGAGGGATGAATCGTGTAGTCGAGCTCGACGGCATGGAGATGATCTACATTTCGCAGTCTCTTAATTCCTATGCTAAGAAATTGAGCAATGCAGGAAAAATCGTAGATTCACAACATTATAGAATGCTCGCTATGGAAATTGAGCAGATCCGTATCTGGTTCCAGCAAACCAACGGGACAAAGGTCCACATAAAAAAGCAAGCAGCAAGTGCTCCAACACTCACTGCTTGAATAATGTTCAAGTAATCCACATTCACTATATCACTAGAAACCAATCTAGGGCAAGAAGCTTCAATTCTTGCCGTAATGACCAGGAGGACATCTAACTGACCCCTTTAGATGGCCCCACTTTACAATTTCCTGGTCATTACGGTGCGCGTTGAAATAGAGAGGAGGGATAATATGAATCGCACTGAAAAGCGAAGGATAAGGCAAAAGATACACAATCTTTTAGACACTGAGTGCAAGGGTTGTGAGTTCAATGGCAAAAATCAAAATGGTATATGCAACACCCAATGTCCAGTTGGCGCAAAAATGAGATCCTTGTCTGAAGTTCTTTTCCAAAACACTGAAAAGCAGCCTTCAATGTTTAACGAAGCATTAGTGCTTGAAGGATATACCAGAAAACCATGGACTGTTGAAGAAGACTTTTATCTGCTAAATCACTTTCATCTTGTTACATGTGTCCATCTTGCGAAAAAATTCGACCGTACCCCTGTTGCTGTGAAGCATAGATATAACACGCTGATCAGGAAACAGAAAAAAGAAGCGGCACGTTAAATTTTATTCAGAAGGAGGACAACTTATGCTATATGAGGTTGATTTTGCAATTAAGATTAACCAATGCTTCCAGACTGTCCACAAGGCTTTTATTGATGCGGAAAGTGTTTCGGAATGCCAGGACCATGCGGAAGAAGTTAGAGAGCAGCTGCCGGTCAATCAAAACAAACATGTTCATATTTTCATAGAGGCATAGCCCTTGCTTACTTCCAAGACAACGAATGTATTGCTCCCCGAATGGCTGCTAAATCAGCAATCAGAGTTATCAGAGCAAAATTTTTTAGCCCTTGTGCGGAATTATTTAACTAGATATCCAGATTATCGGTTGGAACAGGTTAGAAATGATTTCGCTGTTTGTACCGTTTTAGTAGAAACCAAAACCATAAAGAGGAGGAGAAAGGCTTGAGCAAACTTTTACTGGATGACAAACCCATCATTGTGCTGCCTTCTCTTGCAGAAAAAGTAGGACTTAACGAAGCGATATTTCTACAGCAATTGAATTATTGGCTACAAGAAAGCAAGCATTGCTATGAGGAGAAGAAGTGGGTCTATAACACCCAAGAGGATTGGCAAGAGCAATTCCCTTTCTGGTCGGTAAGCACGATCAGGAGAACCATTTCAAAATTGGAAAGCCTCGGCTTATTAATCAGTGGAAATTTCAACAAAAAGAACTTCGACAGAACCAAGTGGTACACAATCAACTACGAAGAATTGGAGGGGTTGAACACACCATCTGTTCAAAATGAACAAATGCATAGTGACGCGGTTGTTCAAGATGAAGAATTGCAAGATGACGCTTTTGTTCAAAATGAAGAAAAGCATAACGGCGCATCTGTTCAAAATGAGCAGACCATCTGTTCAAAATGGACAGACCATGTGTTCAATTTGAACAGACCAATACCAGAGATTACTACAGAGAGTACTTCAGAGATTTTAAAAGAAGTTGAAGAAGATGCACCGGCGCAAAAGGAAAATCCATTTCGTTTTTTTGAAGAAAATGGTTTCGGAACCATTGGAGGCTATATGTCTCAAAAGATAGCTGGATGGTGTGATGACCTTTCAGACGAGGTAGTCCTAGAGGCCTTGAAGCTTGCTGTAGAGAACGGATCTAAAAAGTGGAGTTACGTTGAAAGCATTTTAAGGTCATGGGCAGATAAGAAGGTTAAAACTGCCGATGATGCCAGGGCTGTACAACAAGCATTCAGGGAACAAAAGTCAAGGCAACGGGATAGACCTAAGGGTGGAGGAAAGCCACTGAGAAAAGAACAACCACCTGAATGGTTCGAAGCCCATCAACAACAATCAGCTGCCAAACAATCTGAACCAGTTCAACAAGAAGACTTTGACTTTGAAGCAGAGAAAAAGGCTCTGGAACAAGAATTAAAGAAATTTAAAAAGTGAGGGATGGAGATGGGGATCCTGCTTGAAGCAGTGCAAAAGAGAAGAATGTTTCTTGAGTATCAACTTTGGAAATCGGGCTTGAATAAAGAAAATCTAAATCAACTTCCGTTATCCGAACTAGAGCGTCTATACATAATCCATAGATGCCAACAAGCTAGGAGTGTCTAATCATGAATATATTAGTCCATATATACGAATGTGGTGGCTGTGTTGTCACTTTTGCAGTCGAGCAAGCATTTGAAGAACAGCACCTAATTCAATGTCCGTCATGCTGCCAAGATGCTCTAATACGGGATGTTGGTGAAGGAGAGATTGTCAGAAAAGGAGAGTAGGAGCATGCCCAGGTTATACAGCCAGTGTTCAAATTGCGGCGCTACTTTTACTGTCCATTCAAATCAATTCATGTTTTGTTCTGGATCATGTGAAACGGAGCATGATTTATTTAAAAGCCAAAAAGAAAGGAGCGCGAATGAAGACAGAAAACTATCAAACTATGTCGCTGTTCCTATTAAACAAAAAGTGTCTTGTTGGTAATAAGGCAGCATTAGAAGAATGGGAGCGAAGGTGGGAAGAAAAGTTCCCAGAAATAAAAAAACTGCCAGACGGGCGGTCTGGCAATCAAAACTTATAGACACCTTAATTATACCATAGGGCAGGGGTGTCATAATGCAAAAAAGATTAAAAGAAATAGAAATCAATAATCAAGATATGTCCATCAGCCAAAAAATAGAACCAGGCAAGGTGATCGTCCTTGTACTGGATGGCAACAAAGGAAAGGCTTTCAAATGTGAGGCGGTCTCACACGGCCTAACAATTGTTGAAACAACAAGTGGTAAATCCAAAAGAGTCACTTTTGAGGAAAGTGAGCTCTGCTAAAAACACCACCTGATTTATACCCCAATAATAACTTAATAACCGGTACCAAAGGAAATGCTCCTTTGGTACATAAATTTCAAAGAGGAGGGGTTAGTGTGTTAGAAAAGGCCAATGCGAAATTAAAAGGTGAAATGACAACCAATAACAAAAATCCATATATTCAGGTAGTGGGAAACTTCCTTCTGCAACATCTTGAAAGCCATCCAGCTGGTGCTGGAAAAATTCTTGCAGAGGACCGGACAATAGCGAAATCCATCGAGGCGATGAGGAAGGCAGCGGAGAAAAAGAAGATCGGTAACATGGCCGTCTTGACCGATGCTGAGGGCTTTGCTGTGGTGTTGGAATATTTCGGGATAGATGGGCAGCCAGTGAAGGTAGAAGCGCCTGCAGTGTCTTCTGTGAATCCAGAAAAAGCTTCAGATGACTTTAATGTCAGTCTGGATGATTTCTTGTGAGAGGTGAGGGCATGGCACAAGATAAACGGTTTGAAATGTTCACGGCCCATTTCTCCTCAGAGATCAGTCAAGAGTTAAAAAATTTTGTAGTAGATGATGCATTGCTGTATAGCCGTTACTTTTTCGTGAAAAGGGTGACTTCTACCATCCAGAGAGGTTTCTGTACTCACTGTAAAAAAGATTACATGGTATCCGATTCCAAACAACTTACTCATAACGAGGACTGGAAATGCCAGCATTGCCAATCGTTAGTTTTGGTCAAACAAGCTGGAAGAGGCAGAGGGAAGTTGCTCGATGAAGCCTATGTTATCTGGTATGAAAAGTCTCTTGCGAATCCAGAGGCTATTACAGCGACGGGATACAGGGTGTCTATGGATTACAGGGAAAACTACAAAGGGGACACAACTTACTATCCGGTTACCCGTTATGTTTTTGAAAAAGGAAAAGTCCACATGATGTACAGAAACAACTATTCCGGAATAGTCACCAGAAAGGTACAAAGATATGACGGATGGAGTTTTGCCAACAAGGTCTGGACAATGATCGGGAAAGCCGGATACACCAGAAACTCCAAGCAATCGATTGAGAGCATTCTAAAAGCCACCGAAGGGACATTCTTCAAGTACGGGGAATGGACGCATTTTGCAAACAGGAATATCGATTTAATCTACTTCTTCGCTAAGTTTGCGAAATACCCATTCATAGAATACCTGTGGAAGATGGGGATGGGCGAGTTGGTCAAGGCGATGGTGGAAGATCAACATCTCTATCGAAGTGTAAACATGCGGGGAAAAACGATGGAGAAAATTCTAGGGTTATCTAAATCTGAGTTAAAGGCCTGGAAGGCCTCCAACGTTATTATGACACCTCTTCTGTTGCACAACTATAAATGGTTCAGGGATAGACGGGTGCAAATAGATTGGGCAACAGCTCAAGCATGTGATCACTTATTGACAGGCAGTTATTATCAGGACAAGCTAAACTTCATTCTGAAACGCTTACCATCCCTAGACCGAATAATGAAGTACGCACTAAATCAAATGAAAAAGGATCCAAAACGCTATTACTCTGTCACAAGTCTGATTACCAATTGGAAAGATTACTTGGACGAATGCATCGAACTCAAAATGGACATCAAGCAGGAAAGTGTCCTGATGCCAAACAACTTACACAATGCCCATCAGAAGACAACAAGGGCTATCAAAATCAAGAATGATGCTGTCATCAACCGGAAAATCTCTTTACAACAAAAGCACTTGGAAAAATACAGATACGAGAAAGACGGGTTGTTCATTCGTCCAGCTGCATCGAGTATCGAGATGTTCGATGAAGGGGAGAACTTGAATCACTGTGTTGGCCGTTACGCTGATCGCTATGCAAAGGGCGAGATAGTAATCATGTTTATCAGGAGGGCTGATCAACCGAACCAATCCTACTATACAGTTGAGCTTTACCGGAAAACGAATGAAATTGTTCAATGCCGAGGGAAAGGCAATCGCAGCGCAGGAAAAGATGTAGAGAAGTTTCTCGAAACTTATAAATCTGAAATTCTGTCAAAAAAGCGTAACCGGAAGGAATCGAAAAAGATCATAAGACAGGAGGTAGCTGTATGAGTATGAACCTATTAGCCGAAAGAACACCGGTCCTGATTGCCACCGAGATTAATAGCATCAAAGAACAGACTCGAAAGATGTTTTTATTCAATAGCATTGAAATAGGTCGACGCTTGGTCGAAGCGAAGCAAATGGTTCCACATGGAGAATGGGGATCTTGGCTGCAAGACTCCGTGGATTACTCGCAAAGCACAGCAAACAACCTTATGAAGATTTTTGAACAATATGGCGCCGATCAACTCACCCTATTCGGTGATAATGCAAAATCCCAAGCGCTTGGGAATTTAAGCTATACACAAGCTGTTGCTCTTCTTGGAATTCCAGACTATGAGCGTGAAGATTTCATAAAAGAGAATGATATCGAGAACATGTCTACTAGAGAATTGCAGCAAGCCATCAAAGAAAAACAAGAAATGGCCAAAAAACTAAAGGAAGCTGAAAAGAAAGCAGAAGAAGAACAAAAGGCTAAAGAGAAGATTGAGAAAGAGCTTAAGAAATTGGAAGTACAGAGCAAGGATCACTCGTTGATCGTGGACAAGTTGAAGGCTGAATTGGCAGCAGCTTCTGATTCTGGTGATGAAGAAGGAAATTATTCGTTTAAGGAAAGCCTTAACAGATAAAGAAAATGAACTGAATGAATCAACCGGCAAAATTAAATCACTCGAACGACAGCTGAAGGAAAAGCCAATCGATATGCCTCAAATCATTGAGAAGGTACCTGAAGAGGTTGAGAAGGAGCTTGAGAATCTTAGGAACAAAGTGGCCAATCAGAGCAATGATAAAGCGGTATCAAAATTTCAGTTTGTGTTTGAAGGATTGGTATCTGAATTTCAGGAGCTGCTTACAGCACTCGGTCAGATTGAAAATGAAGAAATTAAAATCAAATATAAGGGTGCTGTGCAAGGGCTTATTGGGAAAATGGCTGAACGACTATAAAGTGGTTTGAAATAAAAAGGCCACGGGCTATATGCTCGTGGCAAAAATGAATCTATTAGATGATTACCTTTAGTGTAACTCAATAATAAGCCACAAACTATGATAAATGTCACTGGTACGATTTTGACCAATTTAGTTCACCAAAGGAGGAATGAAAATGCCTGTTATTTATATTGATGAACACCCTAAAAATGGTTTCTTTGAAAGACAGTTACCAAACGGAAAATATCGGTACGAAGGGTACAGAAACGCCGTTAAATATTGCATTGATTCAAAGGTAAAGAAAACAGAACAAGAAATTTATGAATATCTGGATAGTCGTTCTATTGATTATTTAATAGCCAGAGAAGGTTACATCGTTGATTTAGATTAATGTCGCAGTACGAAGATTTACTGATTTAAAAGGTAGTTAAATAATGTGTCTTTCCTAATTAATCATAAACGCTCTATAATGGATTTATAAGGAATTGTAATAAGTCCGAGATCGAGAATAAAACGTGAGGACACTGATTAATTAGCAATGAAGTTGCTATTGATTGGTGTCCTCTTTTTATTTGAAGGAGGGGGAAGAAATGAGTCAATTGCAGAAGGTTTTCAATTACGAACGAAATAAAGTAAGGACAATCACAAAAGGTGAAGAGGTCTGGTTTGTTGCAAAGGATGTCTGTGATGTCTTGGAAATTGGAAATCCAACGGAAGCTTTAAAACGATTGGATGAAGATGAAAAAGACCTCATTTCAACTGAGGGCTTTAGAGGATTAGTAAATATAGTCAACGAACCCGGTCTATACACCTTGATTCTTGGAAGTCGTAAACCTGAAGCCAAACAATTTAAACGTTGGGTGACACATGAAGTTATTCCGACTATTAGAAAAACTGGTGGTTATGTTTCAAATGAAGACATGTTTATCGATACTTACTTGGTACATGCCGACAATCAGACAAAACTCATGTTCAGGGCTACCCTGGAAACGGTGCGGAAACAGAATGAGCAGCTTGCGATCATGCAACCGAAAGCCGAATACTTTGATGCATTGGTGGATAGAAACTTGTTAACGAATTTTAGAGATACTGCAAAGGAATTAGAAATCGGTCAAAGGTCTTTCATCAACTGGTTGCTGGAAAAAGGATTTGTATATCGTGATCAAACTGGAAAACTGAAACCATATGGAAAATATGTGCCTGAATTGTTTAAGCTAAAAGACTTTGAAAGGAACGGCAAAGCAGGGGTCCAGCCATTAATTACACCAAAAGGAAAAGAAACCTTTAGACTTTTGATGGAAAAATCAGCTTAATATATAGTCCGAGATCGAGAATAAAACGTGAGGACACTGATTGCCAGATTTACCTGGTTTAATCGGTGTCCTCTTTTTCTATGGGAAGGAGGGTGAATATGGGAACAATCCAGGGAGAACTTTCGAAATGGGCAGCTAAAAATAAAATGCCTATTAAGAAAAAGAAAGAGACAGAAAAAAAGAGCAAGGATAGAGGCATGTCAACCAGAGAAATTAAGGAGTTAATGGGTTATTATCAGCCTACTTATCGACGTTCAAAAGGTGGAGCCATTAGACAAAAATAAAAAGATTGGGGTAGATAAAATGGGGAATCTTTCGGATTTCAACTTACCGTCCATTGATCGGAATGCTACCAGGAAAGCTGTTGAGTCAGCATTAGAGAAATATAGAATACTATTGTTAAGACAATTTGATAACCAGCCTAAAATCACTCAATCATATTCCATTATTCCACCATCAAACACAAATCAATTTTACTCAACCACCGAAGATGTAGCTATTAAGAACGCTGAGTTAGAGAGGGAAATGCAACTTTATCTAACTCGAATGATTAAGGCAGTGAATGGCCTCACTCAGTGGGAGAGAGCCATCATTATCAAAAGATACATGGATCAAGAAGATGTTTTTGATTACGAAATCTATAATGAAATTGGCATGAGTGAACGAAAATATTACAGAGTGAAGGGAAGAGCATTTTACAAGCTTGCATTTTCACTGAAGATTGAAGTCTATGAAGAGAAGGAAGTGACAGCATGAACTTTGTGCAGCCGATTAGGGACCCTGAAATCATAGCAGAGATTAAGAAGCATTTGAAAGAGGAAAATGAACGCAATTACATGCTTTTTGTTACCGGCATTAATTCTGGGTTGCGTATTTCGGATATTTTGCCGTTGAAGGTCAAGGACGCTAAGAAAAGTCACTTCAGCTTGCGAGAAACCAAGACTGGGAAACAGAAGCGTATTCAAATCACACCAGCCTTGAAGAGAGAGCTGAAATACTATATTGAAGGTAAAGACGATGAGGAATACCTTTTCAGGAGCAGAGAAGGTAAAAATAAGCCAATCGGTAGGGACATGGCGTACAAGATATTAAGAAATGCAGCTGAACAGTTTGGATTAGATGAAATAGGCACGCATACACTCAGGAAAACCTTCGGTTATCATTTCTATAATCAAACCAAGGATGTAGCTATGCTGCAGGAGATCTTTAATCACAGCTCACCACAGATCACTTTACGATATATTGGCGTCAACCAGGACAGTATGGACAAGGCTATGAATAGGTTCAAAATATAAGCTCATTTGCTGAGAGGCAGATGGGTATTTTTTTATGTCTTTATGAAAAGTTACTCAAAAAAAATAAGTGTATAATTCATTTTTTGGAAGTTGTACAATGATATATATACCAAGGCTTCCAGCCTTTAGGCGAATTCAACAAAATATAAGATATGAGTAATTAAAGGAGTGGTATAGAATGGCAGAGTGGAGAGAAAGAATGTACAAAGAAATAAGAGAAGTTGAATTCAGTAAAACTATTAATTCACCTGAAAAAATCATGGCTTTTTTCACAAGTGAGTTTAATAAGCTAATTGAGCCAATAGAAAAAGAGCATCCTGATGTTTGTCATATAAAGAAATCTGATTCGAGAGTAGATTTTTCAATCGGAAAAAGTTCACTAGAGCTAGTAAATGACTTTGAGGATAACGGAATAAAAGTATATATAAGTAGAATTAGTAGCAATCGAGGTGAAAAACAGCAGTGGGGTACTATAAAAATAGAAGAAGTAACTTATTTTGAGCAATACTTACCAGCAATAGATAAAGGTAAGAGGATTTTCCTTGATCAAAACTTGGTTGATGATTTGTTCGAGAAGACATTTGCAACTACTTGGCTTTTTTAATTGCGGAAAAGTGGCAGAGTTTTGGCAGAAAAATGAACGAAGATTTTGTTTTAGACATGCTAAGATGATATTGCGGTAAGAATTTAGCTTCCCTTTTATTTGGGAGGCTTTTTTATTTTCACTGGCACCGAGACTACAATAATCATTTCACCTTAAAAGGAGGAATAAACAATGAACGTTAAGACTAGAACAACGGCACAAGGGACTGAGTATTGGGACGCTAAGGAAAAGAGAATCAGGTTTGTACCAGCTGGACAGGATCCGGACTTTGAAGTAACCGAGAATCCCAAGAGCATGGTGATGGGCGTTGACCAGGCCAAAGGTAAAGATCATACCGTAATCACCATGACAGTCGATGATAAGGAGATAGCTAAAGTTGTAAAGGATTTAGAAAATGACCTGGACAACATGGATGCTGAGCAGCTGCTTGCTTATGCAAAAGAGAAAGACATAGATGTGCCAGGCAACATGAAGAAAGCTGACACCATCAGGGATCACATCAAAGAGGAACTGGCAGCTACTGAAGAATAATGAAATACTGCAGCGAGCAGGGATGCAAGAGCCTAATACAATCAGGCAGATACTGCGAGAACCATAGGCGCAGACGCAAGAAGAAAGCCTGGCACTCGAATAACAAATCCTTCTACAACACCCAGGCTTGGAAAGACTTAAAGTCTTGGTGTTATGAACGGGACGGTGGATGTTGTCAACGATGTGGAAAGTTTGTCTTTGGCAAGAGAGCTCATCATCATCACAAGATACCAATCAGAGTTAATCCATCATTGAAGCTTGATGCCGATAACATCATGACGTTGTGCAGTAAATGCCATCCGATCGTTGAGGATGAAGCCAATGAACAATATGGTTTGAAATCAAAATCAAAGTATGACTGGAAGCTATAGCCCCCCTACCCAAAAAGCATTTAGGCCATTTTTGGGAGGATAGGGAGTGTGGCTGCAAACGCGCACCTCAAAAAAATTTTTGAAGAAATTTTCAATGGAGTACTGGAGGTGATAGGTGTTGGCGAGGGCTAGAGATCCGAAACGAGATGAAGCGTTTGAGATTTTCAAAAAACACGATGGGAACATTACAAATCGTGCAATTGCCGAAATGTTGGATTCTCCGGAAAAGACAATCGGTGGATGGAAATCAAAAGATAAATGGTTGGATAAAGTTAATGGAGTACTCCAATCCAACAAACGGAGTACTCCGAAAAAGAAATCGAAGCGTAGTACTTCGGAAAAAAGTGTCAGGTCGGAAAAACGGGACCGAATCATCGATGCCCTGGTTGAAGCCGGCACCTATTCCCCAGCTCTTGATTTGCTTATAGAAATTTATCTTGATGCTTATGAAGAGTACCTGGAGCAAAAGTCCGATAAGCTGCGTAAAGAGTTAGCGAAATATTTAGGACAACTTGGATTGGATGGTAAAAACAAAGAGTTGATCAAGAAGGGCGGCAAGCTGCTGGCCAAAGGCGATGAGGAAAAGGGAAAGGAAAAAGAACCTGATGCCCCAGTGGAAAGCAGCAAGCTACTCCAGTTTAGGCAGAGGATGTCACGATGATAGACTTTGAAACAAATTACGCAGATATTTTCGCTAAGGAAGTAGAGCGAAAACCGAAGCAATATCCTGACACGGTCATTGCGATGGTAAAGAGATATCGCAAGTGGCAAAAGCGTAAGGACATTTGGTTTGATGTTGAAAAGGCCAATGCGATGCTTTACTTTACAGAAACATTCCTGAAGCATGCAAAAGGAAAGTGGGCCGGCCAGCCATTAATACTAGAGTCCTGGCAGCGTTTCTTCTTTGCCAATATTTATGGCTGGCAGAAATATAATGACGAAGGTAAAGCGGTCCGGGTGATTCGGACGGCTTATATGCAGGTTCCAAAGAAAAACGGCAAGACTATCATGGGAGGCAGTCCTGTTATATACGGTATGTATGGCGAGGGAGTGAAAGGGGCGGATATATACATATCAGCTAATACCTTTGAACAATGCCAGAATGCAGCCATACCCATTGGATTGACCATAGAGAATAGTCCAGACCTTCGACCGGGCACAAGGATTTATAAAGGGAAAGAGGATGCAGTCCGGTCCATCAAATATACTTTCGTTGAGGATGGAATTAAGTTTGCTAACACGTTGAAAATCCTGACGAAAGATAATGCTGGAAACGAAGGTAAAAACCCATACATCAACTATTTTGATGAAGTCCACGCTCAGATGGACCGTGAACAATATGACAACTTACGATCAGCTCAGATTGCCCAGGAAGAGCCACTGAATATCATCACATCCACTGCCGGGAAACAGTCCGGTTCGTTGGGCGCGCAAATTTATACGTATGCCAAAGAGGTCCTGAAAAACGATAATGATGATTCCTGGTTTGCCATGATCTATGAGCCCAATAAGAAATATGATTGGGAAGATCGCAAAGTATGGCAAATGGTTAATCCGAATATCGGGGTTTCCGTCAGCATGGAGTTTTTGGAGAATGCTTTCAAAGAAGCAAAGAACAATAGCTTCAACCGTGCTGAATTCATGTCAAAGCACCTGGACGTATTCGTGAATTATGCTGAAACTTATTTCGAACTTGATCAGTTGGAGAAAGTGCTTGTGGATGACCTAGGGGATCTGGAAGGAATGACGTGCGTAATTGGGGTTGATCTTTCCAGAAGAACTGACTTAACATGCGTAGATATTAATTTCCCGACATTCGATGATGAAGGTGATCCATTACTCAAAGTTAAACAAATGTATTTCATTCCAGAATTCGGCATCGAGGAAAAAGAGCAGCAGCGTAACGTCCCATATAGGGAGCTGGTCAAAAAAGGATATGTTACCCTTTGTCCCGGTAAGACAGTAGATGAAGATATGGTCGATGAATATGTGCAATGGGTTTTTGAAACATATGATTTGCGTCAAATCAATTATGATCCTGCAATGGCAGAAAAGCTTATAGAAAAATGGGAAATGCTTGGGATAGATACGGCTGAAGTTCCACAATATCCTACACATATGAATGAACCTTTCGACAACTTTGAGATATTGCTGCTACAAGAAAGAATTTTAAACGGACAACCTGTGCCAGCGGTTATTACTGATAACCCATTATTCGTTTTCTGTGCATCTAATGCGAAAGTCGTAGCCAATATAAACAACCAAAAAACCCCATCAAAGCGAAAGAGCCCTGAGCACATCGATGGCTTTGTCGCTTTTTTAATTGCGAATAAAGAAACAATGAGAATGATGGGTGAAAGTATGAACGGTCTGGATGATTTAATTAACGATATTTATAGATAGGGGGTGAGAACTTGGGAATAAGAGATCGTTTCTCAAACTTTTTATTCCGGCAGATTGAAAAGCGTGGGTGGCTGGATGATTACAATCGTACCATTCGATATGGTGGCCGTTATGTAAATGATGATACGATTTTGGAATCATCTGATGTGTATGAGCTGTTACAGGACATCAGTAATCAAATGATGCTGGCAGAGATCGTTGTGGAAGATTCACACGGAAATGAATTAAAGGATCATCACGCCCTCAGGGTATTAAAAAACCCTAACCATTATCTGACCGGGTCCGAGTTAATCAAACTCATGACGAATACCTATTTGCTCCAGGGAGAAGTTTTCCCTGTACTCGATGGCAATCAATTGCACTTGGCATCAGGAGTATATACCGAAGTGGACGAGAGGCTAATTGAGCATTTCAAAATCAATGGACATGATATACCGGCCTTTATGATTCGTCATATCAAAAATATCGGCAGCAACCATTTAAAGGGTGTCGGTATCCTGGAGCTTGGCAAGAACACTTTGGAAGGTGTCATGAATGCAGAAAAGGTCCTGACTGACAAATACAAAAAGGGTGGCTTGCTTGCCTTCCTGTTGAAACTGGATGCTCATATTAATCCACAAAACGCAGCTCAATCAAAGTTGATCAAAGCGATACTTGACCAGTTGGAAGCAATTGATGATTCCAGGACAGTGAAACTCATTCCATTAGGGAAAGGTTATTCCATCGATTCACTCAAAAGTCCAATTGAAGATGACAAAATCCTGGCATTCTTGAGCGTTTATAAGAAAGATTTAGGCAAATTTTTAAATATCAATGTGGAAACCTACCAGTCATTAATCAAGTCTGACTTGGAAAAAGCTATGATGTATCTGCATAACAAAGCCATACGGCCGATAATGAAAAACTTCGAAGACCATTTGAGTCTTCTTTTTTTAGGTCCGAAAACGGACAAACGGATAAAGTTCAAGATTAATATTTTGGATTTTGTACCTTATTCCACTAAGACGAATATTGGATATAACATCGTTCGAACAGGGATCACATCGCCAGACAATGTGGCAGACATGCTGGGATTCCCTAAACAAAACACTCCTGAGACACAGGCTGTCTATATCTCAAATGATCTATCAAGAATCGGTGAGAAAAACGCCACTGACGATAGCTTGAAGGGAGGTGATGTGAATGACAAAGAAAAGGGAACTGAGGACAATTGACATCACCAATTTAAAAACTCGTGATGCGATCAATGACCAGCCTGCCATGATTAGCGGGTATGCAGCTGTTTTTAATTCTAAGACCAGTATTGGTGATTACTTTGAAGAAATCATTATGCCAGGTGCGTTCAGCAGGTCTATCGCGACAAACAGCGATATAAGGGCCCTGTTCAATCATGACTGGAACAATGTCCTAGGTAGAACGAAAAGCGGCACACTGAGGCTCTCAGAGGACGACAGAGGGCTAAAATTTGAAGTCGAGTTGCCGAATACCTCGCTTGCTCGGGATCTTGCAGAGAGCATGGCAAGAGGGGACATAAACCAGTGTTCTTTTGGATTTTATATTGAAGATGCTGGGAAAGAGACCTGGGATTATTCCGTTGAACCAGCGTTGCGTACTATTCATGAAGTTGAATTATTTGAAATTAGTATAGTCTCCCTCCCGGCATATGATGACACAGAAGCTGCTCTCGTTCGAAGTAAAGAAATCGATAAATATGTTGAAATGCGTATTAAACTAATAAATCAAATAAAGGGAGTTTTGGAAAAATGAACAAAAAACAATTGCTAGCTATGCAAAAGAGAAACAAAAAGCGTCTAACTGAACTGCGCAAGAAGCTTGAGAAGAATGAGGTGCGTGCTGAAGATTTAGAAACTGTTCAGGCAGAAGTGCAGGAGCTTGCTGACGAGGCTCAAGATATTGCAGATGCGCTTGCTAACATGGGTGACGGTGATGATAATCCAGAAGATGCACCACCAGCTGATGAGGATACAGAGGGTCGTTCTGACACAGATCCAGAGAGTCCGGACAATGATCCTGAAGATACACCATCCACAGATCCGGAAGAGCAACGCTCTCCTGTTAATGTGTTGAGCACGGAAAAGAGAAATGCTCTTATGACGCAAATTGCATCTGGCCTTTCAACCCGTGGAGCAAAATCTACTAAGACAAAAGAAAAAGAGATTCGTTCGGCGTTTGCTAATTTCGTTGTTGGTAAAATCTCTGAATCGGAAGCAAGGGCATTGGGCGTTGAAACGAATAATGGTTCCGTTACTATCCCTGAAGTTATTGCCAGTGAAATCATTACTTATGCTCAGGAAGAGAACTTGCTGCGTAAGTATGGTACTCGTGTTAAAACTAAAGGCAATGTGAAGTATCCTGTACTGGTTAAAAAGGCAGAAGCTAATGTGGTTAAAACTGAGCGCCACATCGGGCCTAATCCAATTCCAGAAACAGACATCGAATTCGATGAAATCTATCTGTCTCCTGTTGAGTTTGATGCTCTTGCGACAGTTTCCAAGAAGCTCATCAATACTTCAGGTGTGAATGTTGAAGACATTGTCATTGAAGAGCTTAAGAAGGCTTATGTTCGCAAGGAAACTAACTATATGTTCAATGGGGATGATGTGGGTAATGAAAACCCTGGTGCGCTCGCTAAAAAGGCAGTTGCATATTACGAGTCAACCCCAGTGGATATTAATGCAGATGGATATTCACAAAAGCTGTACCAACAACTTGTAAAAATGAAAAACCAACCGGTTACCGAAGTCTTGAAGAAATCGATGTGGATTGTAAACCGTGCTGCATTGACGGTGCTTGAAGGAATGACCGACACAACAGGTCGTCCTTTGTTGCATGTAGATGCAACTGATGGTGTGAGTTATAAATTACTTGGTCACAAGTTGGACTTTACAGATT
This sequence comes from Mesobacillus subterraneus, assembly GCF_020524355.2. Classification (NCBI taxonomy): domain Bacteria; kingdom Bacillati; phylum Bacillota; class Bacilli; order Caryophanales; family Bacillaceae; genus Mesobacillus; species Mesobacillus subterraneus. The sequence continues at coordinate 3,433,843 of NZ_CP129019.1, read as the reverse complement.
CGGCAGATGGCACGGATTCTAATGCTCCAATCTTCTATTTCGGTGATATCAGCAAATTCCGTATCCAAGATGTCATTGGTGCAATGCAAATGCAGAAACTTGTGGAAGCGTTCCATGCAACAAACCGTATCGGTTTCCAAATCTACAACCTGCTTGATGGTCAGTTGGTTTACAGCCCACACGAGCCGGCTGTTTATCGTTATGAAGTAGGAGCTACTGCCCCTGTAGGAGGTTAATAGCTTATGACAGATACTCAGTATCTTGAAAAATTAAAGTCGCATATCCACTGGGAGGAGGGCATGGATGAAACCATGCTCCCTTTTTATATTGAACGTGGTAAAAAATATGTTAAGAAAGCAACTGGTGGACAAGATGAATGGCTAATTATCATGTTTGCTGGGATATTCTACGAGTACCGTGTATCAGAAAAGGAACTGGAACAAGCTCTTGATGCTATGACACCTTTTATTATTCAGGAGGTGTTTGAAGAAGATGCCGAAACGACAATCTAATAAGCTGCAATGGACGGCTGAACTTTTAAAGTTAGGAGAAACCATTGACCCTGAAACAGATCGTCCAGTCATGGGCTATCCTTTAGAGCGAAAAATTAAATATGCCAATCTTGGTGTTACCTCCACAGACAAGATTTTTGCCGATCGAGATGTTAATGAAATAGTGAAGAAGATTGAAGTGCGGTTGGATCGAGCCATCGAGGACAATCAAAAAGAGTACCGGATTGAGATTCGCGGTAAAAAATATAATATCGAGCGTATCTATACGAAAGAGGATGAGCGCATGATGGAGTTGAGTTTATCCTATGCAAATTAATTTCCAGCAATTAAGGACCATTATGAAAGAATCCGGTATTCCGGTTTATCGTGATGAAGCCCCAACAACTGCTGTTTATCCATATATAATTTATGAATTCGTGAACGAAATCCATAAGCGATCGTCGTCAAAGGTTCTTAAATCAATGCCTCTTTATCAAATTGCGGTTATCACAAAGGGGACTGAAACAGACTTTGAGCCTTTGAAAAAAGTGTTTAATGAACATGGAGTGGAATTCAGCCCCCTCATCGGAATTCCTTATGATGAAAACGATGATACTATCACACAGTTTATTACGATGGTGAGGTGTGTGAATGAATAATAACAATGGTTTTGCAGAAGCACTTGAGGAGATTAACACGCTCTTGAAAGTTGATAAGAAGGTTGAGCTGAATGTCCTGGATGAAGCGGCAAAATATTTTGTACAGAAATTAAAACCTCGAATCAAAAGTTCTGATATGAACAAGAAGCACCTAAGAGACAGTCTTAAGGTCGTTGTGAAAGACGACCTTGTTTCAGTTGAATTCGAAGATGACGCCTGGTACTGGTATTTGGTAGAACATAGCCATAAGAAATCAAATGGCAAGGGGAAGGTAAAAGGACAGCACTTTGTTCAGAATACCTTTGATGCAGAAGGTGACAAAATCGTCGAGATCATGGTCAGTAAGATCATCGACAAAATGGGAGGTTGAGTTTTAAATGACGAAAGCAAAAGAAATGCTATATCCAGTTGGCGTGGAAAATTTATATATCGCTATGATGACTGGTGGAAAAGACACAGCAGATGTGGTACCCACTTACGATCCAGAAATTTATAGTTTGCCGACGATTGAAACTATCGGGATCCAGGGGAATCCAACAACAGCAACTAAGTGGGCTTCTAATAAATTGTTCGTCAACGCGACGAAGAATTCCACATTTGCTTTGACTTTGGACCACACTGCACTGCCTGTGGAAGTAATGGATAAAATTATGGGGTTCCTTGCTACCAAGGGAATTGTATTTGAAAAATCTGATGTGAAGGAATTACCATACTTTGCAGTAGGTTTTATCGCACCATTGAGTAGCGGTGACAAAATCGCAAGATGGTATCCTCGTGTCCAGGTAACTCCACCACAAGAAACATACACAACTAACACTGAAGAATCGACAATTCCAACCCAACAGTTGGTTATGACAGCTTCACCATTGCTCTTCAACAATGTTACCAAGGTAGACTTCAACTCTGCCCGAGACGGTGCCACAGGCATCACTGCGGAAGATTTTATGGCACAGGTAGTTTCAGACGAATCTCAACTAGAGACTCTATTCCCTGCACCTACAGGAGCGTGATCTAAATGGCGAAATTAAGTGATCTAGTAAACATTAATATCAACAGGGATTCTATTAACATTCAAGGAGTAACGATTCCCGTCATCTTTACTTTTAAAAGTTTCCCTTACATCGAGGAAGCGTACGGTAAGCCATACCATGTATTTGAAAAAGATATCAATCAGATGATGAAGAAAAAAACTATTACCATGGGCAAAAATGAAGTTCGGTTAATGAACGCTTTAATCTATGCAATGGTGAAAAGTGCCGGGACGGATTGTACACCTTTCGAAATTGAGAACTCGATCCCACTGCATGATCTTCCAGGTGTCTTTCAAACAGTACTTAATATCTTCAGCAACCAAAACTTCCAGAAAGCTGATATGGAGAAGATTAAAAGCGAAAAAAAGTAAAGAACGTATTGGCGAAAGCCGACGAGTCCCAGTCCGCATTGGATTGGGATTTTTACTTTTTTGTCGCCAATACGTTGCTTAATTGGAGCAGAGACGACTTATTCAATAGCACCCCTAACCATTTGCTAAAGCAATACATCATGCATCTTCGATATACAAACCCAGATGCTTTAGTTTCAGATAAACAAATTTATACACTGGATCAGACTCCATTTATGTAAAGTGAGGTGAGAATATGACGGATAAGGCTAAAAATGTTGTCCTTAACTTTAAGATGGACGGACAGGTCCAGTACGCCAATACATTGAAGCAAATCAATGCGGTGATGAACACTGCTGCTAAAGAATATAGGAATCATGTAGCAGCCATGGGACAGGACGCCTCTGCAACAGATAAGCTTCGAGCCGAAAAGAAAAAGCTTGAAATTCAGATGGAAGGTGCTCAAAAGCGTACCAAAATGTTGCGTAGTGAATATGAAGCTATGACAAAGGATTCCAAGACTACTACCGAACAGCTCACCAGGATGCACGGCCGTGTTTTAGATGCGGAAAACGCTGAAATTAAACTGCAAAAATCTTTGGAAAGAGTAACGAAAGGGTTGTCGGAGCAGACACAGGAAATCATCGAAGCAAAGGACAATTTAAATAGTCTTTCTGATGAAGCGAAGTTGCTAGAAGTAGAACAAAAAAGGTTGATCAGTTCATTTGATTTGCAAAATGCAGAATTAGATGAAACTGCAAGTGCTGCAGAGCGAGCAAAGCTTGCACAAAAGCAATATACACAACAAATGAAGCTAGCAGATAAGGTGCTTGGCAACCTTGAGGGTCAATTAAAAGAGGCGAAAAAAGCATACGGAGATAATTCTATCGAGGTCAAGCAACTGGAAACTAAGTTAAATCGAGCTCGAATTGAGATGGGGAAGCTTGGCCAGGTAACGGAAGATACCGGCAATGAAATGGAATTCTCCAAAGGAAAGGTTGGTAAGTTAGGTCCTGCCTTAGCAGGATTAGCGGCTGCGTTACCAATTGCAGCTATTGGCAGTCTTGCTGAGAGTACCAAGGAATTGAGTACAGAACTGGCTCGCCTTCAGTCAAATGCGGAAACCTGGGGATTCACGGGCAAGATCGTGGAAGATTCTTTTAAAAAGGTAGCTGCGGTTAGTGGGGACACAGGTGCAGCGGTAGAAACAGTCTCTAACCTCATGGCGACAAACTTTGATGATAACCAGCTAGCAGAAGCGATCGAGTATGTTAACGGTGCGTATATCCAATTCTCGGATACCTTATCAACGGAAGGAATCGCCGATGGTATTCAAGAGACCTTTGCGGTTGGGGAAGCGGCTGGATCCTTCGCGGAGTTGTTGGAACGAAGCGGTATGTCTGTAGATAAGTTCAATGAAGGTCTGGCTAAAGCAAAAAAAGAATGGCTCAGAAACCGACTATGTGTTGCAGACATTATCAGATACCGGAGTTAAAAGTTTTTATGAATCCTACCAACAATCTAACAAAGCATTGATCGAAGCAAATGAGGCAGAGGTTGAACATCAGATGGCATTGAAAGAACTTGGCGATACTCTGCGGCCGTTAGTCACTGATGCCACTGAATTCACAACAAAGATGATTGAATGGGCTACAGAATTTATCAACACTGCAAAAGAATCTGAGGGATTTCGCACCAAAGTTTCTGAAGTCTTTAACGGAATAAAAACAATCATTAAAGATGTATTAGATGTTGTCGTGCCATATATACAAGAAAACCTCAACAAAATAAAGCAATTTTGGGACGAAAATGGCTCTCAAATAAAGGCGGCTCTAAAGGTTCTTCTTCCATTTTTAAAATCAATAATTATGGATTTTATTGGCGCAGTAAAAAATGTAATTGATGGCGGACTAAATATCATTTTGGGGATTGTTAAACTTTTCTCATCTCTTTTAACTGGTGACTTTAAAGGAATGTGGGAAGGAGCGAAACAAATTTTCTTTGGAGCAGTAGAAGCTATTTGGGGACTTCTGCAACTTGGATTCATGGGTAAGATCTTAAAAATATTTAAAACATTTGGTGGTAAAACTGCAGATACGGTAATCGACATCTACAAAAAAGTGACTGGCAAATTCGATGACTTGCAGAAAAAAGCTGGGGATATATTCAGAAAGGTAGGGGAAGTGATTATAAGTCCATTTAAAAAAGCGAAAGATGCCATTGCCAAAGCTATTGATCAAATAAAAGGACTGTTCAACTTCCAATTTAAATGGCCAAAATTAAAGATGCCAACATTCCAGATCAAAGGCTCGATGAACCCGGTTAAATGGCTTGAAGAGGGCGTACCAAGATTATCAGTAAAATGGAATGCGCAAGGTGCAATCTTCACAAGACCTACCATTTTCGGAGCATATGGCGGTCAGCTCCAGGGCGGAGGAGAAGCCGGACCTGAAGCGGCACTTCCTTTAAACGAGGAGAACCTTAGTGCCATTGGTCGTGGTATCGCTTCAACAATGAGAGACATCAAGCAGTCCATACAAATTGTAATGATGACGCCAGATGCTCAAGTTTTAGCAGAGTTGGTTGTTGATCCAGTGACAGAAATGCAAGAGTTTCGTAACGGAAGGTTTAAGAGGTGAGTAGCATGACATACTCCTTTACTTTTAATGGAATTAGGAAGAACTTTGTATTTTGCGATGATGAAGGGAAAACGGAACAAATCTTTGCCTCTCTAACAAGAAACTTTTTAAAGGTTCCGGGAATGCCTGGTGCTCACCTTGAGAGTACTGATACAGAGGTCAGAGTTATTAAACAACCTATCTTTTTTCAAGGTATTGATGACGCCGATTTATTGAAAAAAGAGGAAGAATTAGCACAATGGTTAGTGACGGAAAAAGCAGTCCCCTTGATATTTGATAAATACCCTACCAGAACATATTTTGCTGTTGTCTCAGGAACGTTAGATATTCAAGAAATGTTGAGAATAGGAGAAGGCGAAATCACTTTTATTTGCCCGGACCCATACAAATACGGCCCGTTAAAGACGAATCCTCCTATTATAGATTTAGCAGCGCCGGTTGTGTTAAGAAACGATGGCACAGTGGATGCTAAACCAAATATAAAAGTCACGTTGAAACAGCCTACCACTTATCTGGATATCATCGGTGAAAATGATTATATGAGGATTGGCCGTCCAGTAGATATAGATAAGGCTGCAGTCGCTGAAAAAGAGACAATCCTGCATGATACGATGTCAACGCTAACTGGATGGGGAGATGCTGCCAATACAGACATCGATGGCGGTGTCGTAACAGGAACCATGGCAAGTGATGGAGCCAAGTTTTATGCTTCGTCATTTGGCACTGGCACCAGTTGGCACGGTCCGGCTAAGATTAAATCCCTTGGCCAGGAATTGGCTGACTTTGAGGTTGCTTTACAACCAATTCTGGATAATGATGATCTGTCAAAGGTAGGACGCATTGAACTCTACTTGCTTGATGTAAATAAAAAAGCTGTGGCCAAACTGGCCATAAAGGACATATCCAAAGGCCAGGGCGGGAACATCGTTGAAATCAGGGTAGGCGATAATGTCGTTAATACCTTCCTAATCAACGAGTACGGAACCAATTGGAACACATGGCATGACTTTAACGGATTACTGCAGCTGACCAATAAGGGAAACAAATGGACTGCTTATGTGTGCAAATTCATTAACGGACAGGCAGACCAAAGGACAGCCAGAAAGCTTGTAGAATGGACAGATCTTAATAATCAATTTACTAGCAAGGTCGCACATGTAGTCGTCCACATTGGGGCGAATGGTACATCCACACCTTCTCAAATGAGTATCCAGGACTTGAAGGTGTTCAATCTGAATCAGCTATCAGAAAGCCAAATACCTTACATTGGTTTAGAGGGTGACGTCTTTGAATTTGACTACGCACGTAGCGTAATCCTTAAAAACGGAGAATTTTTTTATAAGAAAGATTTCGGCGCACGCTTCTTTGGACTGAGACCAGGAGATAACCCGGTAGTCTTCAGCCCTCCTGAAGTGATTGGAAAAGTCGAAGCAGAATGGAGTCCACCATATCGATGATCCATATACTGCATCATCAAAAAGATGAAATCATTAATTGGATTAATCATGTGAAGTCGGACAATCATGAAAACTCAATAGAAAACGAAGAAACCTATGACTTTATCCTTTCAGTGAATGAACCCGGTGCAGCTGACATCGGAAGTCGTACTCGTTTACTGATACCGGGTGAAGAAGGGGATTACCGAGAGTTTATTGTCGATAAAACCTCAGAACGAACAGCATATATGGAGAAAGGGGTATACTCTAAAGGTTCTTTTATAGACATCAAAAACCTAAAATATATTTCTCCACAAGTGCTCGATGCTCAGACCATCCAGACAGCTGCAGGCATGGTCCTCAGCGGACTTAAATGGGAAGTTGGTATTGTTGAGTATAGCGGTATCCGAAAATGGACCATCGAAACTCACATGGATGCTTATGAAGCACTGAAAGCCATTTCCACCTTGTTCGACTGCGAATTGCGATTCAGGGTAACAGTTGACGGTGACCAGATAACGGGCCGATATGTGGACTTCATTAAAAAACAAGGGTTGAATCGTGGCAAGGAAACGGTATTCGGCAAGGACCTCATAGGAATCACTCGAAAGGTTTACTCGGATCGAATTGTCACAGCACTACATTGTATCGGTCCAGAACGTCAAGATGGCACAAGGTTAGAAGTGACCGTGGAAGACGATGAAGCATTCCAGAACTGGAACTGGCAAGGTCAGCACCTTACTCAATTGTATTTTCCTGAATCATCTGACCAGGACATGACACTCGAAAGACTAACCCAGCTGGGTGAAACGGAACTCAAGAAACGGATCGCCGCTGCTATTGAATACGAGGTGGAGGCAGCTAGTCTAGAGCATATCTTTGGATATGAACATGAGATTACCAGACTTGGAGATTCAGTGAAAATTAAAGATGAGCACTTCAACCCTCCGATGTATTTGGATTCGAGGGTTATTTTTGTTGATCGCTCGGTTTTCAATAAGGCGAAAAAGTCCTATAAGCTTGGGGAAGTCATCGAGTACAAAAAAGAGGATGTCATGAAGACCTGGAGGGAGCTGCAGGCACTATATGCAACAAAGGTGATCAAGTCACCGACTGCTCCTCCAGGAAAGCCGAATGTTATTTGGATTCAGACCGGGGTTGTTCCTGAAATTATGTATACCTGGGACGGAGTAGAATGGGTTAAAGTAACTCCGACAGAAGCAATTGAAGTAGGAGCTGAAACTCCAGATGGGGCACAAGTAAAAGCTAACACTGCCCGGGATGAAGCTAAAGCCTATACGAATCAGCAGCTCACAAATTACGTCAGTAATACAACTTATCAGCAAGATATCACTGAAATTCAAAATCAGATTGATGGGAACATTACAAGCTGGTTTTACAGCTACGATCCAACACTATCCAATGCACCTGCTAATACTTGGACAACCACTGATGATAAGAATACGCATTTAGGCGACCTCTTTTATAACACATCAAGTGGTTATGCATGGAGGTTCGCGCTGGAAAATGGAGTATATAAATGGATTAGTGTGAAGGATACGGATGTCACCAAGGCACTATCCGATGCAGCTAAAATTTAGGCCCAGGATACGGCTGACGAAAAGAGACGGACATTTGTTGTCCAGCCGGTGCCTCCATATGATATTGGTGATCTATGGGCAAATGGTCAAACCGTTTATCGATGCAAAGTAGCCAAAGCTTCTGGAGGAAGTTATGCTGCAGGCGATTGGGAAAAAATCGGTGATGTGACAAATCAAAACACATCAAAGGACACTTCTAATGTGAATGGTGTTCCTGCTAATGAGGTTATTGGAAGGTTATCAACTGCCGAATCATCTATAACTCAGAATGCAAATGAGATTTCCTTAAGGGTTACAAAAACAACTTACGAAACAGGAATATCTGACACTAAGGGATACGCAGATAATGCTGTGAGTAACGTTAAAGTTGGCGTGAGAAACTTACTGAAATCAACAACCATGAAGTACAACTACGGAACTTTAACAAGTTCGAGTACAGAAAAAATTGCTGGTTCAGGTAAATGGTTTATTCAGTTTTCTATTAACATAACTTCTGGAAAGCAGTATACAGTTTCAAATAAAGCTATCACAAACTCAAGCACGGTTAGACCGAATAATGTTAACGTAATCATATACAACTCAACAAACACCACAATCAAACTAACTATTGGTGTTTTGAACAGTGGTGGTTCCATAACGTTTACTGCACCTAGTACAATGGTAGACGGAGACAATATTTTGTTTTATGTATCAGATGGAAATGTTCAAAGCGATTTTGTCATACAAGGATTAAAGTTGGAAGAAGGAAACAAAGCCACTGACTGGACACCAGCACCAGAAGACACACAAGGACAGATTGATTCTTTAGGCTCCAGAATGTCTACTGCAGAATCCAGTATTACTCAACAGGCAAATCAAATAGCCTTAAAGGTTACACAGTCTGACTACAATGGCACTTCTCCAACAAATCTGCTTCGGAAAAGTAGCATGAATACTGATGTTTGGTCAAAAACATCGGCTGGGTCATCTTCGACGACGTATATTCCGAACGCAGGCTTTTTGTCAGGTGGGACATATGAAATAAACGTTACTGGAACTACAGCGAGTGACTATGCTTATATCAGCATGATTAATGGAGATTACTGGATTCCAGTGAAAGACACTGAAAATTATACAGCATCTATTTATTCAAAATTAATCAGTGGATCTGGCGAAATAAGTCTTCGAGCCTACTGCTATAACGATGCAGGAACGTATTTAGGGCAAGCTTATCACACTCCAACAGCATATTCTGATGCAATTACAGGACGGACTTCAGGAGTGTTCAAACCATTAGCAGGAACAACTAAGATTTATTTCATGGCATTGTTGAGAGGAAAGAACGGCTCTACAGTAAAAGCGCAGCTTTCGAATGCTATGGTGCAAAGAGGGATTATTGTTACAGGATGGCAACCACACACGGATGAAATGGCAACAGAATTACAAGGAAGAATGTCATCAGCTGAGTCTAGTATTACCCAGCAAGCGACTCAGATCAGTCAGAAAGTTAGCCAGACGGATTATAACGGAAATACCATTGCTTCTTTGATCAACCAGACAGCAACTACCATTCTACTTCAAGCTGCTAAAATCGCTTTGGATGGTTATGTTGAAGCCAAACATATTAAGTCTCTGAATGGTCTGAACATCAATGATCAATTCATGGTAGACGCAAACGGAAATGTTTCTTTAGCAGGGATACTAAAAGCTATTGGAAGTAGCAGTTTCATGCAACTAGCAGGAAATAGTCTTGTTGCAGGTGGATATGATGGTGCTCCCGTAGGAGGACGAACATTACTTTCTGTTTTAAGTACTATCCCAAACATGTTCGATGGGAATTATGCAGATCCAGAAGTGAAAGGTCATGGAAAGCTATACACGCACACAGCAAGAATTTGGGTGCCGGCACAGACTTTCAATACTTCATCCTGGGTCGAATACACTCTTGACCTTACTGGTTATGACAGTGTTGGTATTCAGGTTGTATCTGCAGTTTCCTTGCAATCAAGAGCTAAAGAAATGTATGCATACGAAAGGGTGGATGGAAGGTATCCGACAGTTGGGGACTTAAGAAGAATCGTCATAAGACTAAGCCCACACTATAACTTCACATCTCCAGGCTTTTTTGTAGAGGTTGGTGTAATGATTTTAGGATGGAGGTGATGCAAGTGACTTATGAAGTAAAGGATTCCCAAGTGGTTACCGTTCACAATAGCGCAGGCGAGGAAACTTCCTTGCTTGTGCTTAATGTGGAATACAAAGAGGGCGAATATAAGCATGTTAAGGTGTTTGAGCTCAACCCTACGCTCACTGATGAGGAAATCACTCAAGTAATCGTGGATGCTGGGACAGTATTGAAACAGGAAACAAAACGCGATCTGAATTTTAGCGGAGTGATCTAAAGCCAACCAGGCTTTTTTTATTTTGGCCAGACATAGAGAAACCAGCAAGGGGGGAAGTGAGCATTGGAGGAGACAACAATGGATTTGTTCAAGCAGACCGTACAGAATGACATTGCGGAACTCAAGAAATCCGATAAGGACCTTAAGGATGAAATCGACAAGCTCAAACAAACCGTCGCTTTCCATGATCGCGATATTACAGATATTAAAGATACACTGAAAGAAATAAAGGAAGATACAAAATGGCTACGCAGATCCATCACCAATGCTTTAATTGTGGCATTGATTACCGGGGCAGTGGCCATTTTTTATGCAGCTTTAAAATCACAAGGAGGCGTTTAAGATGAAAGATGTTGTAATGCAAGTCACAGGCTTTCTGATGGTCATTATGTTGTTTTTGGGTACATTGAATGTAAAGTTTAATTGGCTGACAGAAGAGAGTATCAGTGCCTTTGGTGTGGTTTTGTCTGCAGGCATTGCACTAGTTGTTACCCTGTATACCATCTATAAAAATCATTATGGTTTTACTGATAGGGCAAAAGAACAGAAGAAGTTCTTAGAGCGAAATAAAAAATTGTAAGCTGTCCTCCCGGGCAGCTTTTTACTTGGAAAGGAGAGAAACGGAATGACTATTCCAATAAAGCAAAACCTTGTTCCTACATCAAAGTATCACATCAAGTGTCCTAACAGCATGACTCCTACTAGTATCACAGTCCACAACACTTACAACGATGCTAGTGCGGAAGCAGAAATAAATTATATGATCAACAACAATAAAGAGGTGTCCTTCCACATAGCTGTAGATGGTGAAGAAGCTATTTTGGGTATTCCATTAAATCGTAATGCCTGGGCAGCCGGTGACGGTGGGAGAGGTCCCGGAAACCGATCGTCTATCCATATCGAGATTTGTTATAGCAAGTCGGGCGGCCCTCTCTATCGAGCTGCAGAGTCGAGGTCAATCAAACTTATTGCCCAAATGTTGAAAGAAAGAGGCTGGGGAGTTGAGCGAGTCAAAAAGCATCAAGACTGGAGCGGTAAGTATTGCCCACATAGAATTTTAAGCGAAGGAAGATGGAAAGCATTTATAGCTGCCGTTGATAAGGAACTAAGACGGCTAAAACAACCTGTATCTAAACCTGCAGCAAAGCCAACACCTAAAACGAAGGAGGAAGATGATATGTTAGAAAAAGCAGTCGTCATTAACGGATTTGAGGACTTCCCTGCAGCGGAGAGGCTTTCGATTAAGTTAGGAGCTCCAATTTATCTGCGATCTGTTGCAAAAGGAAAGGAAGTGGCTAAGGAGCTTTATGTTGTCGGTGGATCCAAGGAAGGTATTGTTGCAGATAAAGTCACGCTGCTTTCTGGTCCTGATCGTTTTGCTACTGCCCAGGCTGTTGGGGAGTTTCTTAAGAGGTAAAAAACTAAGCCCTTCTCATTTGAGAGGGGCTTAGATTAACTTAAACAACCTGTAAATTCCTTCTTCTCTGTGTTTCAAATGCAAATCGACTTTTAATCATGTCATTAATTTGCTTTGTAGAATTAACAAAACGGATTGATTTCTTAATGTAACTGAAATCATACTCATTGAGTAATTCAATGAACGCTGTATTTACAAACGAAGAGGTTACGCCCCCAATATCATTAAAAGAGACAATTATCGTTTTACCAGATTGCAAATTCTTTTTTAGAACTGCTTGAATGATTTTACCATCGTGGTTGGAGTAACAGCGTCCTACATGGTCCTTGATCCTAATTGTTACCATTCGAACTCCTCCTCATAATCAGTTATATTTTCGATATGATCTGTCCTTAGTACCACTTCAATAAAAGTACCTGGATAGAACTTATTCATTAAAACAGGTGTTTTATAAACTTCATTGTTGCCTAAAGCACAACTTAATATACCATAGTTTGAATGGATATGAACAGCTCCTCCAATATCCTTTACCACATTTTCTATTAATGTATGCAACCCGGCGCCAAGGTTTCTTGGTGAAGTACGGGAAGTGATTCCTTCTTCCGTTGCCCGAGCTATCGCAAAATGATCCTGTAGACTTTGTTCTATTTGTCGAATGTTATTCGGAATTCCAACCCCGAAATCAGAGATTGCAATTTTGATTTCCTTAAGGTTAGGGAAATGTTGAGCGAAAATACACCCCGTATTTTCCTGCGCATGATCATTTATGTTATTAAAAATTTCCCCAAAACACATAATTATATTATCTAGTGACTGAACGGTTACACCTAGTTGGTTCGAAAGCCAAAATGCAAAATCAGTTCGTAGCCACTGATAACTGTTTGAATATGGTATCAGTTGCAAGGGTATTGTTGTTTGTCTCACAGAAGGAGATGAGGTAATAGTATGACCAATATAACGGAGAAAGAACCTAGAATCATCCAAAAATTGAATAACATGTCCGTTTCCAGTTTCATTTCCATCAGGGCATTCTATTGTAACATGTACTCCTCTCCTAACTAACCACTCAAAGAGGTTGCTAAGAATCGTTATCCCCGCAGGTTCAATGAATTGCAATTTACAAAAATCGAAATTTATTCTTGAATCCTTTGGTCCTAAATCATTATCAATAACTGCACCTAGCAATGAGTACATAGTATGCCTTGTAAATTGTTTCGGTAAAGCTACATCCACGGGCTCGACTCTCCCTTTTTGTTTATTTCTGTAAATAAATTATAACATTTACAAATAATAGGTGGATGGCTATTGCTCTATTTATCAGAAAAACATTTCCGCAAATAGTTACAATTTTCGACAAACCCAGGCATTTCATTAGCTTTCACAAATGGCTATTTACCAATAAAAATGGCACATTTAACATTTATTAAAAACCGCTTTTAGAATATGGGACTATTGTAAACATTGCAATAACCCCTATAAAAGCTCCAATTGTGTAGGCGCTTTTTTTCTGGAGTAAAACCTGGGTAACTATGCCCGGAATCACAATCCATAATAATATTGGAATTAAAATTGACTTCAACACAGGTGTAAAAGCTTCAAAAAACGCTTCTAAAATAACTTCGTTTGATCCTAACATGACTATACCTCCAACGATAACTTTAGCAGTAATAAGTGAAAAGTGTGTGCTAATATTTACTCAATTGAAAGGAGCTTTTCCATTTTCTAATTCATAAAAATCAATCAACCTTTTAATTGTCTTTCCATTAACGCTTTTATTGTTTTCAATCTTACTAAGTGTTTCTGATTTCATTTGAAGGGCCTTACAAACTTGTTCTTGTGTCAGGTTTCTTTTGAATCTTTCCATCCTCAGAATGGCTCCTAAACTTTCAGGATGCAAAACAAAAACAACTCCTTTCAAAGTGCAAAAAGTTATTTATCGTTTATATCGGATTAATCATATTCAATTTAAATGCAAAAAAAGAAGCCTCACTCATCAAGAGAGACTTTTATCAGAATATTGACTTCTTCAGTTATATCCTCTTTCCCATCTACAATGACAGAAATCAATCCATCAACATCCATTTCTTTTTTTATCTCATTGATCCAGTCAGATGCTACAGTTTCTGGTGTCCTGCCTCGGAGTGGAAAGGAGCCTGCACGCTGCGATCGCATACCTCTTGTTAAGTATGTGATTCTAATGGTGATAGCCATTTATCACTCATTTTCCCATTTCTTCAAGTGCTTTATCCATTTGTCTTTCATTAGCCAAGGTTGATCCACTAGTCATATTCTCAACCTTACGATAGTTATACTTTGAATTTTGGAAGAAATCGAACGCGAAATTCTTCATTGGTTCTCCCTCTGGGTAATACCCCTCAACCACTTGAGATTTAAAAATGTTTCCTAACATATATTCATGATTAGAAATATCCATTATGTATTTACCTGCTTTGTATTCTTGAATGATAAACTGTTCAAAATCTTTTATCTCATCTTCTGTCGCTTCATAGTCATTAGCAAATAAGCTTATTTCATCGAACTTTTCCGTTTCAGTTGCGTTTTTGGCAGCTACCTCATTCACCTTTTCTTCCCAAGTTTGTTTATTTTCCGAATTCATTTCATTTTTTTCTACGGGTTGGGTTGATTCTTTGACTACCTCTTTAGGTTCATCGTTTGAAATGTCTACAACCAAGGCAATCACAACGAGTAAAAATAAACCGCCAAATAGCCCAACTATAATCTTAAATGCCTTTTTCATTAAACAACACCCCTCCTAATAATATTCCAATTTCAGCCTATCAAGACAGGTAAAGTTTGTAAATATATTTATCATAAAGTGGTATCACCAGTAATACCATTTATTAAACGAGTAGAAGGGGGGTAGGAGGATGAGTAAGAACAAAAAAGTAAAGCCGGTATCTTTTAATAAAACCAAAGAAAAGGACGTCAAGATGCTCAGACACTTGGAGGGAATGAACTTCGGAGGCTACGTGAAGGACCTCATTTGGGCAGATATCCAGAAGAAAGAATCCGCACTAAAGATTGCCCAGAAAAGCGAAAAGGGAGGCATTAAGATTGTGGTGGGAAGGTAATACCGCCTCCTCCCTCCTGATCTCTTTCGTAACACTGTTACAGGGTTGACACTGTCAATTGTCATGACAAATGGAAGGGAGTGATTAAAATATGATTGAAGGGAAGGGCTTAGGCGGAAAGAAAGTAAACAGAGTGAACGTGTCCATGACGAACAGGATGAACCAGAAGCTGAACAAGCTAGCCACAGCATGCAACATGCGGTCAACAACCCTGGCAGGGCTATTAATCGAAAAGAGCCTGGACAACGTGCAGCTGGTATCTGAGCTACAACGTGAGTTTGCCGTCCACACTGCTTATAAGGTATTACCGGTTCGGAACCAAGGGTCAATTGAATATGTGCTAAGCGAAAGGAGGTAACGATGTGGACCTGGTGAGCTTCAGTACAGGATTGCTGTCAGCGGTGTTCGCATACGCATTGTTTTCACAGAAAGAAGAGGTTATTGAGGATTTAGAAGTAGAACTTGAAGAAGAGGATCTGGTCATCAATGATGAATCCACAGGAAGGCATGTTACAATGTCATGCCAGACCTGCAGGAAGTTGAAAAAACATAAAGAAGTAACGCCTAATTTATATCAGTGCTGTAAGTGTAAACGGCATGTAGATTTAAGGGCAAAGTAGTTAGTGAATTATCTGATTCATCCACATGTTATCCCCATTACAAACATTTGCTTTTTAATATAATCGCTTCCCCGGAGACTATTCCTAGATATTTCTCAACTTCCTTTCCCTGCAATGTCGAAGTTGTAGTTACGATCATATTTTATTCCTCCTCAATTTTTATGTCCGGCTGTTAAAAAGCTGTGAATAACTACATATACGATTCCCTCAGGAAAAAGTTTCAATCAAAAAAGAACTCGGCTTTTATTAGCCGAGTCCTAGAATCATTACACTTCGTCTTCCTCTACACGGTTTTTGAACGCTTCCTGGACGACGAGGAATTCCTCATCTTCCTGCGCTTCTGTCCCAGGTCGCTTTGCTTTCAGTGCACCTGCAGGCAAGTCTCCGGGATGGCCCTTTTTCTTGTGGTTGAACTCTTTGCCTCTGCTCATTCATGAACCCTCCTTTACTTTAAAAAGTATAAGCTTTTGACACTTGGATTAGTGTCCAGCTCCAGCGCCTAGCCCCTCGAGACGCTTGTCCAGCTGCGGCTCCTAACTCCTCGAGACGTTTCGGTCCTGCCAATGATGTCAAACAACGACTTCACTGTCAGGCCCTCCAGCGCTTGTCGGAGCTAACCAAGGCGCTTGCGCTTTTCTTATCCAAAGTAGTTTTTCCTGATGTAACCTGAAATATAAAAAATCAACTGCATATGATTGTATAGAAGAAATTTTACGAATGAAAGGGATGCTGAAATGGACGATAAATTGTACGCTCAGGATTTGGTAGAGTGCCCGACTGTTTTTTGCGCAAGCCGTGATGACCAGGCTCCGCTATTTACTGCAGATGCGTTGATTAATGGTGACATAAAGAAGATTAACCTCGAGGATTATCGGGGCAAGTGGGTCATTTTATTTTTCTACCCAAGTGATTTCACCTTTGTCTGACCTACAGAACTGGCGGCGGTCGCCGCTGTTTACCCTTTTATAAAGGCACTGGGTGCTGAATTGCTGGCAGTCAGCACAGACAGCGTCTATTCTCACAAGGTTTTTAAGGAGACTTCACCATCGTTGAAGAACGTTACGTATCCAATGGTAAGTGACAGGGCACAGGTAATTAGCCGGGCTTATAGGATTCTAGATGAGACTACAGGAGCTAGCTTCAGGGCATCAATATTCGTAGATCCTGATGGAATCATCAGAGCGAAGCTGATTTATCCAGGGAATGTCGGCCGCCGCAACCTTCCTGAGCACGTAAGGATTCTCCAAGCTTTTGAATATGCCAAGCAAACGGGCAAAGGTGTTCCGGCGAACTGGGTGCCCGGCCAGCAAGGAGTCAGTACAGACCCTTCAAATATAGGTAATATTTAACACTTCAGGATCTGTTAACAGGTCCTGTTTTTTTAGTTTCAGCGCTGGTCCATACTGAACCAGGGGCATATTCTGATCATTTTTGTCTGTGACCAGCATCACACCGAAAGGATAAAATTGTCACAAATTCTCTACATAAATCTTCGATATTACTCACAAAGTTTTTTTAAAATAGAATTATCATTATGTTAATTTTTTCACAAACTAAAGATTTGGGAGGAACCATTGATGGAAGAGGTCCTGATATTAAGTCGGATCCAGTTTGCAGTTACTGTGTTTTATCACTTCTTATTTGTTCCATTAACGATTGGTTTAGTCATTCTCGTCGCCATCATGGAAACAAAGTATGCGCGCACTCTTGATCCAACGTATAAGCGGATGGCGGATTATTGGGGAAAATTGTTTGCCATCAACTTTGTGCTTGGCGTGATTACCGGCATTACGATGGAATTCCAATTCGGCACGAACTGGTCCGAGTACTCAAAGTATATGGGAGATATTTTCGGATCGCCGCTTGCGATTGAAGCTCTGGTCGCTTTTTTCCTTGAGTCGACCTTTATGGGCATCTGGCTTTTTGGCAAGGATAAATTCTCACCGAAGCTGCGGGCGATTTCGATTTGGATGGTGGCTCTAGGCACGAATATTTCGGCACTCTGGATTATCACAGCAAATGGTTTCATGCAAAATCCAGTCGGTTATGTCCTGAACAATGGCCGTGTCGAGTTGGAAAGCTTTTCAGAGCTTGTCACCAATCCGTATGCCTGGTATATGTTCGTACATACAGTTATTAGTGCCTATATTGTCGGTGCATTCTTTATGATGGCGATCAGTGCCTATCATCTGCTTAGGAAAAATGAAACAGCATTTTATAAAAAGTCATTTAAGTACGGTCTGGCGATGGCTCTGTTTTCAGCAACTTTGACGCCATTCATCGGCCACCAGTCCGGTGTGTTCGCAGCGAAAATGCAGCCGGCAAAAGGCGCAGCGATGGAGGCAGTCTGGGAAACACAAAAGGACATGCCATTCCACCTGATCCAGATTCCCGACCAGGAAAACGAGCGTAATGCTTTTGAGGCCATCAGCATACCGAAACTGGGCAGTTTCTTCTATACTAACTCTTTTGATGGGGAAGTCACTGGTTTGAATGATATCCCTAAAGATGAACGCCCGAACGTGGAACTGGTCTTTTACGCATTCAGGGTCATGGTAGCACTCGGAGTCTTTTTTCTGGCGGTTTCCTGGTACGGCTTGTATCTTTACCGGAAAAATAAACTGGAGTACTCACCTCGGTACTTGAAGTTGGTCCTTTATTCTGTGCTGCTTCCATACCTCGCGATCAATGCTGGATGGATGGTAGCAGAAGCAGGAAGGCAGCCGTGGGTTGTGTACGGATTGATGAAAACATCGGAGGGGGTATCGCCAATTGCTATGTCCCAAGTGGTTTTCTCTTTGGCGGCGCTCGTCATCTTCTATACGGTTCTCTTGATAGCAGATGTTTACTTGATCATCAAATACGCGAAAAAAGGTCCTGAATCTGAGGTTAAATATGGTCTTGAAGGAGGCGTGAAGCATGTCTCATGATACACTTGCAATCATCTGGTTCGGTTTGTGGGGATTGATTTGGACGGTTTATTTTATCCTCGATGGTTATACTCTTGGGACCGGAATGCTGTTCCCGTTCATTGCGAAAAACCGACAGGAGCGCAACCAGCTGCAGGAGGCAGTCGG
The DNA here is from genome assembly GCF_020524355.2 of Mesobacillus subterraneus. NCBI lineage: Bacteria > Bacillati > Bacillota > Bacilli > Caryophanales > Bacillaceae > Mesobacillus > Mesobacillus subterraneus. Next base: position 3,415,049 of record NZ_CP129019.1, on the reverse strand, counting down.
TCCGTTCTGGGGCGGGAATGAAGTCTGGTTGATTACCGCTGGGGGAGCGACTTTCGCAGCTTTTCCAGCTGTCTATGCCGATATGTTCAGCTTTTTGTATACGCCGTTATTCCTGGTGCTCATTGCCTTGTTCATCCGAGCCATAGGACTCGAATTCATGCATAAGGATGACAACCCGCTGTGGCAGGCAACGTGTAAATGGGGATTTTTCACAGGGAGCTTCTTGATCGCATTTTTATTCGGGGTGACATTCGCCAACCTGTACCGCGGATTGTTGATCGGCCCCAATGGCTATGAAGGCAATTTGTTCAGCCTGTTGAATGGCTACGGCATTTTGGGAGGATGGTTGTTTGTCTCCTTGTTCCTGCTTTCAGGCTCTCTTTGGATTCAGCTGAAGACAGCTGGGCAAACGGCGGTACGAGCATACAGATTTTCCAAAATTTTAGCTGGAGTGGCTCCCGCAATGTTGTCACTATTTTTCCTGGCAACTGTGAACAGGACGCCATTGCTCAACAACTACTCAGAAAACCCAGTCCTCTGGATTGTACCCGTTATTGCATTGACTGCGATGCTCGCATCAGCCTACTTTATTTTTAAAAAGAAAATCGGTTATGCCTTTACGGCAGTCTGCGTGACCATTTTTACAAAAATGGCCTTCGGCTTTGTCGGAATGTTTCCGAACATGCTGCCATCCAGCATCGACAATGCCTATAGCCTCACCCTTTTTAATGCAGCGGGAAGCAAGCTCAACCTGACCATCATGTTCATCGTAGCGGCCATCTTCGTGCCAATCATCATAGTATACCAGTCCTGGAGTTACACACTATTTAAGGATAAGATTCTTAAAGATAGCGCAAAGGGATATCAATAATTAAAGGCGTCTGGTTAGCCAGACGCTTTATTTCTGTTAAAGTGCAACAGCCGGGAGAGGTTAAAGGCATTACATTAATAAACATTTCAAGAAAAGATCAAAAGCGAAATGTCTAATAAAAAGGGTTGGATAGCCATTTCAGAAAAAGATTAGGAGCAAAATATCTAGTATCTGCGGTTTAATGGACATTTCAAAACAAGATCAGGAGCGAAATATCTAGTATCTGCGGTTTAATGGACATTTCAAGTCAAGACAGAAGCGAAATATCTCATAATAGTTTCTTACCGATGAAAAGAGTGAAAAAAAAGACCTATTAGATCAGAAATCTAATAGGTCTTTGTTAATGATTAAAATTTGTACATAGTCGGCTGGAGCTCTGTTGTTGGGCTACTTTTTGTTTCTTTTATTGCATTCTCACTTTTCAAATACCGAGCATAGGTTTTGTTCCACTTTTTAACCGCTACGAATGACAAGGTGATTGTAACTGCTAGTATTCCAAGAGTGATTGGCCAAAAAGCTGGTGAAACATAACCCCCCGCGTACGCCAAACCGATTGGAGAGAACACCACGTACAGGAAGGCAACAAGCGCAAGAAGGATCACAGATACAGGCAATGTGTATTTCCATGGCACCATGTCGACAGCTGCTTCGGAGCGGAAGGTATATGGCGTCGTTCTTGGCTTCCAAAATCCGATCCCAACCATGATGGCGACTTCAACCACGAACAGGATTGCATAAATGTGGATGAAATGGATTGGAACAACGAAATTGAACAGATGCTGTGTACCCCAGACGAGCATATAGTAAGTGATGACGTGGAAAATGATCACAACTTTGGCTGCAATGGACGGGACTCGTTTTGAAAATATCCCCACCAGCAAAATTGCAATGATTGGGATGTTGAAGAAGCCTGTGAATCTTCTGATTAAATCCCATAGTCCTTCAGGTGCGTTCATCAATAGTGGTGCGATACACAATGAGACGATCGCAAGAAGTGTACCAGCGATTTTGCTGACGGATATTAGTTTCCGATCATCTGCTTCACGGTTGAAGCGTGCTTTGTATATGTCGAGAGCAAACATCGTTGAGGCGCTGTTTAATAATGAATTGAATGAACTTAAAACGGCACCTAGCAGGACGGCAAGGAAGAATCCTGACATCCAGTTCGGCAATACATCAGATATTAATGCCGGGTAGGCGAGGTCGACTGACTTCAAGCCATCTCCATACATATGAAAGGCGATAACACCCGGAATCATCATTGTCAGCGGCACCAGCAGCTTGTAGAAACCAGAAATCAAAACGCCTTTCTGCCCCTCGGCAAGATTTTTTGCTCCAAGAGTTCGCTGGATGACATATTGGTTGGAAGCCCAGTAGAAAAGATTTGCGAAAATCATTCCGGTGAAAATCGTTCCAAACGGTACAGAATCTTTCTCTGTTCCGATCGAATTCATTTTTTCAGTATTGGTAGTGGCTATTTGCTTCATCCCATCCCCAATATTGCCGTCCCCCAAGGCTATTAAGCCAAGGATCGGCACGAGCAGACCGATGATGATCAAACCAAAACCATTTAACGTATCAGAAATTGCAACTGCTTTAAGGCCGCCGAAAATCGCATAAATGGCCCCTATGATTCCGATGGTCCAGATGACGATCCAGACGGAAGCTTCATAGGAAATTCCAAACAGTTCAGGAACGTTGAATAGCTGCAATACGGCAAGGGCGCCTGAATACAGCATGGATGGTGCGGTAACGAGTATGTATCCTAGCATAAATAGGAGAACGGTATATTGTCTGACACCTTCATCAAAACGCTTGCTTAGAAACTCAGGAAGTGTGGTGAAATTCCCATCTAAATATTTTGGAAGCAGGTAGGTGGTCATGATGATAATTGCGAAAGCAGCGGTGACCTCCCATGCCATGTTGGACAGATTGGTTCTGTAAGCTTGTCCATTCAGCCCAACCAGCTGTTCAGCAGAAAGGTTTGTGAGCAGCAAAGAACCGGCAATAAATGTGCCCGTCAGTCCTCGACCTGCTAAAAAATAGCCTGCGGAATCACTGACTTCGCCTTTCGTTTTTGTATAAGAATACCAGGCGACCAGCCCCATGAAAAAAGCGGCTGAAATCAGAGTGAAACCAATACCCCCAATAATCATTCGTTGACACCCCTTGATGTGAAATTATTTTTACATAATAAATAACCTGCTTGCTAACTCTTTAAACCTTTAGCGCGATAAAATATTTTTTGCCAAGGCTGTTTAAAGCCGATTATTAACGTGGAAAATATCATTTTTGCAGGTCGGTATTCAGTTTGCATTCTTTTTCTCATAAGAAGCGTCGACTTTTAGGACATAGGGTAATTAAATCTAATTTTGTTTCAATAGCAACAAAGTTTGAGAAAAGAGCTTTTACCCCTGCTAAAATTAGAAAATACTGGATTTAAGTAATATAATGATAGTAGAAATGTTGAAAATAATGGACTGGAGTGGTTCAGATGGATTTTTCAATGGTGGTGTCAGAGGATCGAATCAAGCGTGCTTATAAGGACGGAGAGTTTGAAAATTTGCCTGGCTACGGGAAACCGTTAAACCTGGAAGATATGTCAGCCGTGCCAGAGGAACTGAGGATGGCTTACAAGATGATGAAAAATGCCGGCTTCTCCCCAGAGGAACAGCGGCTACGGCAGGAAGTGATGTCAATCGAGGACTTGATCCGCACATGTGAGAATCCAGAGGAAAAAGACAAGCTGAACCAGGAACTAAGCCAGAAGCTTCTTCGGTACAATAAAATCATGTCGAGCCGGGGTGCTAAAACCAATTCCTCCTTGTTTAAAAATTACGAACGAAAAATTGAAAAGAAGCTTCTATAAGAATAGCGCAAATGCCTCGGTCAGCTACGACCGGTGCTGGAGCTAGACAGATAATAAAGTAAAGTGAAAGGGCCAGGCGGGGAAATCCAGCCTGGCCCTTGAGTTATTAGTAAGTATAAAATCGTCACTTCGAGAATTGTCCAGCTCCAGCGCCTAGCCCCTCGAGACGCTTCGGTCCGCTCAGGTGAAGTCAAAGAACGACTTCACTGGTCGGCCCTCCAGCGCTTGTCGGGGCTGAACAAGGCGCTTGCGCTTTTCATTGTCCAGCTCCAGCGCCTAGCCCCTCGAGACGCTTCGGTCCGCTCAGGTGAAGTCAAAGAACGACTTCACTGGTCGGCCCTCCAGCGCTTGTCGGGGCTGAACAAGGCGCTTGCGCTTTTCATTGTCCAGCTCCAGCGCCTAGCCCCTCGAGACGCTTCGGTCCGTTCAGGTGAAGTCAAAGAACGACTTCACTGGTCGGCCCTCCAGCGCTTGTCGGGGCTGAACAAGGCGCTTGCGCTTTTCATTGTCCAGCTCCAGCGCCTAGCCCCTCGAGACGCTTCGGTCCGTTCAGGTGAAGTCAAAGAACGACTTCACTGGTCGGCCCTCCAGCGCTTGTCGGGGCTGAACAAGGCGCTTGCGCTTTTCTTATTAGGCACCGAGCGTTTTGATTTTTTCTGCAGCTGCAGCTGTTTGGCTTACGTATGCTGCGATTGTCTCGTTATCGTCGTTCAATGTTTCGATCGTTGCATTCATTTCCTCAAGGCCTGCGGTTGCCTGTTCGATAATGGCAGCCAGCTCGCGTGTTGAGGCTTCGACATCGCCTGTCTGGTTTTTGACATCGCTGACAGTTAATTCGAATTGGCCGAATTGGTTCGTCAACTCACGGAGTGTTCCGCTGACTTCTGCGAAGAAGCCGGAAACCTCTTCAACAGCGGAACGGCTTTCTGTAAGCTTTTCGCTGCTGTCGTTCATTTTCTCAAGCGCTGCAGAGTTTGTTTCATTTACTGCAGTAAGGTTTTCGGTAATCTGGATGGCAGTTTCTTTTGTCATTTCCGCAAGCTTACGGATTTCATTGGCAACGACTGAGAATCCTTTGCCAGCCTCTCCGGCACGGGCGGCTTCAATCGAGGCATTGAGGGCAAGCAGATTCGTTTGCTCTGTGATGTTGCGGATGTTGACGATGAAGCCGTTCGTTTCCTCGATTTTCTTTGTGAGCATGGAGAATGTCTGGCTTAGCTCGGAAATCGAAGCGGCAAGCTCTTGCATGTCGCCCTGAAGCTCGTTGATTTTAACTGAGCCGCTTTCGGATGCTTTGGCAGCCTGTAAAGTATTGTCAGAGAGCAGAGCAGACATATCGGACATATCATCCATCCTTTGTTTTGTCATGTCTGCATTTTCCGAGATTTGATTAATTTGCTCCGTCTGTACCTGGCTGCCAGCAGAAATTTCGTTTACAGCGATTTTCATTTCTGTCTGTGAAGTAAGGTGTGTCTGGATTTGCTCGTTGATTTTGCCAAGACTCTCCGTTACGACGAGGAGCTCACCATGAAGCAAAGCGCTATGCTGCTCTTTACGGTCCTTTTCTTTCTCAGAATCTGCAAGGAAGGTCTCCAGTGACTTAAAGGCATTCCTGTTCAAACGAATCAAGACGAACAGCACGGCGCCGATCAAAATATAACAAAGGAGGATCGCTGTGAAATTGCTGCTTAAAAAGTCCTGGTTTTCTGTCGCCAGCATGGTGTTCAAGACAACGGCCACAAGGCCCAGACTAAATCCTGTGACAAAGATTTTTATATCAAAATGAATGGCTGAAAAGACCGCCAGGAACAGCAGGACGAGCAAGAAGCCACCGCTTCCTCCGAACATTCCGATATAAAAGAAGTGATGGATGAAGATCGCAGCAAAAGCGGCATAAGGGAATAAGGACTCTTTCTTAAGCCAGAGCTGGAACATAAGGAAAAATAGTATAAAAAATGATAATTCACTTACATAAACCATCGTTTTAATGATTGGTTCTTTTTCGATGAGAGTATATGCAGTTGTCGCAATCAAGGATACCGAATAAGTGCTGAGCATCAAGATGTTTTTCTTTTTCGTATCCTGTCTGCGGAGATTTTGTATAGCCTCCACGTTAAAAGCCTCCTTAGTAATACCTAGTATTTATATTTATTATATCGGCATAAAAAATCTGAATCTTAATTATTTGTGAAAAATTATTTTTATGTCGCTATCACTTAAGATTTTTATAAAAATGTCGAAATAAAAAGAGATAGTATGACAATTGAGAGGTAAATAAAGAAATAGAAGTAAAGCAGACAGGGGAGTCGTACATGGATAAGTCGTCGATCATTGGTGTCATATTAGCGATTATTGCGGTAGGAGTAGGGATGGTGTTCAAAGGTGTCAGTCCGAGTGCCCTTGCCAATCCGGCAGCAATCTTAATCATAATCGTAGGTACTATAGCAGCGGTGACAATCGCCTTTCCTGCAAAAGAACTGAAAAAAGTGCCGAAATTATTCAAAATTTTATTCAAGGAACAAGAAAGTGCTGATTTACCGTCATTGATCCGTTTATTTTCTGAATGGGCACAGCTCGCCCGTAAAGAAGGTTTGCTAGCACTTGAAGCGAAGACAAGTGAAATTGATGATGAGTTCTTAAAAAACGGGTTATCACTTGCGGTTGATGGTCAAAGTGCTGACTACATCAGAGACGTTCTAACTGAAGAGGTCGAAGCCATGGAGGAACGCCACCTGTCAGGGGCGTCCATTTTCACCCAGGCGGGTACATATGCACCGACACTTGGGGTTCTTGGTGCCGTTGTCGGTTTAATTGCGGCGCTTAGCCATATGGACAATACCGATGAGCTTGGCCGGGCAATCAGTGCTGCTTTCGTGGCGACATTACTGGGGATATTTACTGGTTATGTTTTATGGCATCCATTCGCCAATAAATTAAAGCGAAAATCAAAGCAGGAAGCACAAGTAAAATACATGATGATTGAGGGTATTCTTTCAATCCTTGAAGGTGAAGCGCCGCGAGTGATCGAGCAGAAGCTTGCATCCTATCTTCCAGCAGGAGAACGGAAGATGATTCTTGAAGAAAGCGGCGTGGCTAAGGATGAGTAGGAGAAAGAAGAAAACGCATCATGAGGAGCATATGGATGAGTCCTGGCTGATACCGTATGCGGATCTTCTTACTCTCCTGCTGGCATTATTCATCGTTCTGTTTGCGATGAGTTCGGTTGATGCCGTCAAATTCCAGCAGCTCTCAAAGGCATTCAATGACGTTTTTTCCGGTGGCACAGGGGTGTTCGAGTTCCAGAGCCCGATGCCTGAGGTCCAGATGGAATCACCGGATGAGCGCAAGGAAGATGTCGAAAAGAATGATGAGGAGAAGGCCGATATTGCTAAGGATCAAATGGAGCTTTTGGCAATTCAGCAGAAGGTCAATTCTTATATAGAAGAGAAGAAGCTAACAGAAAAACTGGAAACAAAGCTGACAGATGAAGGACTGCTGCTGACAATCCGTGATAATGTCCTGTTTGAATCGGGCAGGGCAGAGGTCCGTTCTTCCGACTTGAATATCGCGAATGAGATAGCTGATTTACTGGTCATGGAGCCGCCGAGGAATGTCATTATCAGCAGCCACACGGATAATGTGCCAATCAGGACCGCGAGATATGATTCGAACTGGGAACTAAGTGTGATGCGTGCAGTCGAATTCATGAAGATTATTTTAAAAAATAAACAGCTTGACCCGCGCTGGTTCAGCGCCAAGGGATTTGGGGAATTCCAGCCAGTGGCTACAAATGATACTGCCCAGGGAAAAGCAAGGAACCGCCGGGTAGAGATCCTAATCCTACCGCGGACAAGTAATAATCCTGGACAATAAGACGAAGAACCGCTGCCAATCTGTATGGCGGCGTTTTTTATTTGGGTATTTTCATATTTTGGGATATTTGCTATGATTTAGTAATCTGAATTTACGAGGTTAAAAGCAATGAATAAACTAAAAAGCTATTACCGGCAATTCCATCCGATCGTATGGGTACTGCTGAGCGGAACAGTTCTCGCAAGGGGTTCAGCATTCGCGACGCTGCCATTCCTGGCAATCTACCTTTCTAGGAATCTTGATTTACACCCAGTACTAATCGGGATTACGATTGGAATCAGTCCATTATCCGGAGTGATTGGCGGCTTCCTTGGCGGCCATTTATCTGACGTGTTCGGCCGCAAACCGGTTATGATCGGTTCTTTGTTTTCGATGTCGCTCGTTTATTTCGGTTTTATGATCGCGGAAACCCCGGCATGGTTCATTGTACTGAATGCATTAAATGGGTTGAGCGGGTCGTTTTTTGAACCGACTGGCCAGGCGCTTATTGCCGACTTGACGGAAAAGAGCAAGCGGATGAGAGCATTCTCTCTAAGATATACAGCGATAAATATCGGAGCTTCGGTGGGCCCGTTGCTCGGAGCCTATCTTGCAGTCGTTTCGGCTAAATCTGCTTTCATGGTAACAGGAATCATGTATTTCATGTACGTACTGATACTGGCGCTAATGATGAAAAAATACAATCTGGGGAATCCGGCGAGTAAAGGGACTTCTAAAGTAACGATTGCCAGTTCCTTGAAGATCATTGGCAAAGATAAAGCGTTGAGGTATCTGATCCTAGGAACAATCCTCATTAATTTCGGGTATTCCCAAATGGAATCGAATGTCCCGCAGTATCTGGAATCATCGATTGCGAACGGAGTATTCGTTTATTCAGTCATGTTGTCCATCAATGCGGTCATGGTTGTCCTGCTGCAGATGCCTATGAGCCACTATGCAGAAAGATTCAAGACGATGCAGGTGATGATGGCAGGAGCAGCCTTTCTGTCGGTGGGCATGCTGACATTCGGGTTTGTAACAGGATGGTACACTGGTATACTTGCCATTGTCTTCATCACAATAGGGGAAATCCTGATTTTTCCCTCAAGCAGTTATCTCGTCGACCAGCTCGCAACAGATGAACTGCGGGGAACTTATTTCGGAGCCGCCCAGTTCCGAAAAATCGGCCATTTTCTCGGTCCGATTGCAGGCGGTTATTTATTGAATGAAGCAGGAGGGACCATGTTATTCTCATTCATAGCCTTGGTCGTGCTCGGGAGTATCCTATTTTTCATTCAGGGAAACAAGATCTTTGTGAAAACAGCAGCGAAAGTGGTAAAAAACTAATGAAAAGAGCGAGATTCTGGAGAGAATCTCGCTCTTTTGTGCAAGTTGGCATGCATGTCTAGGTTTAATACCATTAAACACGAAGCTAAAAAGCAAATAGTTAATTTAATGATAGGAAAAATGAAATTTAATAACGAATAGTTAAGTTAAAAGGAAAAAATAAAAATTAAATAGCGAAAAAATTAATTTAATAGCGAAAAATATTTTTTTATAGCGAAAACGAAATTATTATAGCGAGAAATTCGTTTTTATAGCGAAAACGTAATTATTATAGCGAAAAATTCGTTTTTATAGCGAAAACATAATTATTATAGCGAAAAATTCGTTTTAATAGCGAAATGGTAATTAATCAGCTATTTTTCCATTTTTACAAGAAATAGGAAACCGCAGCAATTACTCGGCTTTCGGTTCTGGTGTGTCTGGCTGGCACATTTTATCGACAGCAAATCCAATCACAAGCATCATCGCTATCGGAATGGAGAAGTTTAAAATATGAACGATTGTCATGTCCAAGTCCTCCCTCAACCCTTAATAAGGTTTACATATTATTAATATCATATTGCATTTGTCACAAAATAGACACATTTATTTTGATTATTCTGAAAAATAAACAGAATTAACTAGTTTACCCCTATTTCCACTATAAACCTCTCATTAACTTCAACGATTCCCAACAAAAATTTCAAGGTTTCATCACAATTTTTTGCTAGTTTAAAAAAAGAGAATAATATAAGGAGGAGGCAGCTGTATGCGCAGGCTGATAAGGCTGTTTGCTTTTAATTTCTTTTTGCTTCTCATGCTCATCCCGACTCATTCCGATGCCGATGAGTTCAAAGTGGAAGTCGGCCAATCGATCCAGAAAGCTGTCGAAAATGCCAATAATGGGGATACCATTCTAATTTTCCCTGGATTATACAAAGAAAGTGTCGTGATTAATAAGGAAGTCTCTATAAAAGGAGAAGATGGAGCAATTATTGATGGCGGTGGAGAAGGGAATGTCATCACCGTCACAGCGTCAAATGTGGTTCTAGATGGGCTCACAATTCAAAATAGCGGGTCGGGACAGGAGGACAGCGGAATTCACATTAAAAAAGCCGACAAGAATGTAATCCAAAACAATACATTGAAAAATGTTCAGTATGGAATTTATATAGCCAACAGCTTTGAAAACCAACTGATTGAAAATAGCATCACGAGCAGCAAAGCACATTTCTCCAAGCGTGGGAACGGTATTCATCTTTTTAAGGGTGGAGGTCATTTGCTGCAAGAGAACGAAATCGCCAATGTACAGGATGGGGTCTATTTCGATTTTACAAAAGACATCGAGGTGTCGGAGAATCATGTAACTGAATCTCGCTATGGAATGCATTTTATGTTCAGTGAGGGAATTTTAGCTGAGAGAAATCATGTTGAAAAAAATGTGACAGGATTCATGGTGATGGATTCAGCTCATATTGACTTCATAGAAAACAAGGTAACGGATCACTTTCATTTCCGCGGCTATGGAATCTTGATTTATGAAACAAAAGACATCCTCGTTGAGGGGAATGAAATTCTTAGAAACAGCACAGGACTGTCCCTGGAATATGGGGGCGATACCTTGATCAACAGAAATCAAATTGCCGCCAATCAAGTTGGACTAGAGTTCATGGGCAAGAATGAAAATAATACGTTTTCCGAAAACAACTTCATCGGGAATGTCGTTCAGTCGAAGATTTCCGGGGAAGATATGAGGCTGGATGATGGAGTGAAGGGGAATTACTGGGATGATTACAGCAGTTTTGATCTTTCAGGTGATGGAGTGGGAGAAGAAGCGTACAAGGCTGGTTCACTGTATGATCGCCTTTTGAGGAAACAGCCATACTGGCAATTCTTTTTTGAAAGTCCTTCGATCAAGCTGTGGACCAAGGCGGAAGCTTTATTTCCTTCTTTTGGGACAGCAGATGTGTATGATGCGCGACCGCTGGTAGAGCCGGTAACCATGCTACAGGATACAGAACAGCGGAGCAAGGACAGAATGATGCCAGGAATAATAGGGATACTGTTTATTTTGTTCTCGATATTCGTGATTGTGAAAGGAAGGAAACTGCGATGATTAAAAAGCTTGGAATATTGTTGATGATGTCTGTTGGGGTACTAGCGGGCTGCAGCAACAGTGCTATGGAACCGGAGGAAATCAACCCGGAAATTGATGTATGCGAGGTTTGCAATATGGGTCTTGCCCACGAGCATTATGCTACAGAAGTGGTCACCACCGATGGCGAAATATATAAATTTGATGATATTGGCTGTATGGAAGAATTCATGGAAATGGAGACAGATCTGAAGGAAGAAAGTGCTTCAAAAAAGTATGTGCGTGACGTGGATTCGGGAGAATGGATTGAACTGGACAAAGCTTACTATGCGTACCATAAGGAATTCTGGACTCCGATGGCGAATGGTGTGATCAGTTTCAAGGACAGAGAGAGCGCTGAAAAATATGTAAAGGAACAGGGAATGGGTGAAGTGTTGTTGGATTATGAATCATTGAAGGAACATGTGTGGAGCTGGGAGCAATGAGATACATCGCGAGGCAGCAAATGACCTTGATGATGAGAAGCCATTGGCTTGCGGGCTTTGGCTTACTGTTCTCGTCATTGGCCGTGATGGTCGCTTTTCTTGGAAACACAGGAGGAACTGGGTTTGACGGATTTAACCGGATGACGGCCAGCTTGCTGAATATCAATTTACTGCTGATTCCTTTGCTGTCTTTGCTGATCGGCAGCTTGTTTTTATCTGGTGAAAAGGAAGATCGCGGGCTAACTTTGCTGCTGACCTATCCGATTTCACCATGGGCAGTAATTCTTGGAAAGTATGCAGGTTTGTTTGTTGCAATCTGGTCTGTATTGACGTTTGGGTATGGTGCAGCATTGCTCGTCATCTTTTTCGTTGGCGGGGGGGAGTCTCAGTTTCTTTGCTGCTATTATTTTATGTGTATTCGAACCTGCTGGCGGCCATTTTCCTGTCGCTGGCATTGATGATTGGCATAATGGCCAAAACGCGGTTCCAGGCGCTGGGGATAAGCTTGATTGTCTGGGCCTTTCTTGTACTTTTCTATGAATTTATCATTATGGGGTTGAGCATGTTCATGATGAAGCAATGGCTGCTGCCAATGCTGACAGTGTCCATCTTTCTCAATCCGGTAGAGTTAATTCGCGTCCAGTCGATCCTGTCGCTGGATGGAGCATCGGTATTCGGGCCGCGATTATATGATTTAACCATCTGGGCAGATGGATGGACTGGTCAAACGTTGTTTGTACTTGCCATTTTGCTCTGGACGCTACTGCCTGTCCTATATACTGTATACAGGACGAAACGGGGTGTTGAGAATGAATAGCAAGGAATGGATCAGGATAGAGGGATTGGCAAAGCATTATAGTCCGACAAAGAAAATTTCTGACATCAGCTTTTCCATCGACAAGCCTGAAATCTTTGCACTCTGCGGTGGAAACGGAGCAGGCAAGAGTACATTGATCAAAATGCTTACAGGGATCATGAAGCCGTCTGCGGGCATGGTGTATATGGACGGGAAGAAAGTTGAACCGCATAGTAAAAGTTTTAAAAAACTATTTTCATATATGCCGGATGAGATGCTCTTTCCGCGCCAGCTGACGGGCTTGGAAGTCTTGACTTTTTTTTGCGAGATTAAGAGGAATTACTGATAAAAAAATTATGGAAGCCCTGAATCAGGTTGGCTTATTTGATGTAAGGAATATTCAGATTAAACAATATTCCAAAGGAATGCAGCAGCGGCTTTCGCTTGCGCAGGCTCTGATGCCGGATGTTCCGCTGCGAATTCTCGATGAACCAACCAATGGACTAGATCCACTCTGGGTATACCGCTTCAAGGAAATTATCCTGGAAGAGAAAAGACAGGGCAGGACAATTTTCTTTACTACCCATATCCTCAGCCTGGTCGAAGAATTGGCAGACAGAGCTGCGTTCATGCAGGAGGGGCATCTGCAGTATTGTGACTCAGTTGAATCACTTGTACAAAAAGACGGTGTCTATACTCCACTTGAGAAGGTCTTTTTTTAATTAGGTATTAAATACCAGACGAAAAATCCCGGTGTTGATTCAACACCGGGATTCTATGATTATTTTGTTCATATCACATTAATGGCCGCTTTCTTCTTCGCTTTCCCCATCCATTTCGCTGTCCTTATTCTTATCCTTATCCATATCCATACTGTCGCTGTTCATCTTCATTTTCATATAGCGTTCGTTTGCAATTTGATCGATTTGCTCCCATGTTGCATTGGCAGGGTTCTTATCGCTGTTTTCAGAAATGAATTTCTCGGCGCTTTCGCTGTCTTTGAAGAATGCGTAGCCGTATTTCATCGGAGTCTTAAGGTCTGCCTTTACAGGTATCGCAGAATCAGCCTCGACCCATTCTGATGTGATATAATCACGGACCCATTTCTCCTCGAATTCAACATCATCACGTCTATTGATATTTAATAAGCAGCCTGAGTCATCAAAGAATACATATTCTCCGTCTTTTGTTTTGGCCTGTGCTGTGAAAACTCCCATTGGATCAGCTTCCGGATATACCTTCATGTTGCAGAATGCACAGACATCGTCAGCACCTGGTTCATGAGGGCCATCTGCATGGTCGTCATCATCGTGGTTCACTTCAGTTGCTGCCGTTTCCTGACCCTCTTTTTGTTCATTTTCCGTTGCTTCATCTCCACAGCCAGAAACAATTATCATTAAAAATAAGGCCAACATGATAGCAAATAACTTCTTCATAAAATCTCCTCCTTTGATCGAATTTAATCCTATCAGGGAGTTGTGAGTAAAATGCGAAAAATCAAAGGAAAAAGCGTGAGAAGTATTCTATTTTTTGTGACAGTTTTATGACGATTAAGCAATCATTAAAATATATATTTTATGTACATTCTTAAGAAGGTGAAAGAATTAACTGATAGGATAACCTTGTTGCGCATATCGTTAAAGTAGTGCGAGGGTGTGGATAAAGGATGCCGCCAGCCTGACCAGACAAAGAAAAGCGTATGATACTGTTTTTTTTGTGTGCGAACATCAAATAAAAGCTTCTTACTTGAAAATACTCGTTCTAAAGCGCAGTTTTGCATTGTAATTTATATAAGTACTAACATGCTAATCTTGTTTTCTCCTGCTATTAAACTTCATGAAATCAAGATAATAAGCAAAATCTTCTTTGCTGATACCGTTTTTTATAGCTTCATCTACAAGTCCAACCCATTCATCATCAACAGGCATCCTGGCGGCTTTCATGTTTTGCTGTCCCATCAAATACTCAACAGTTGTATCAAGGTTGTCTGCCAAGCGGGACAATACCTGAAGCGATGGATTTCCCTGAATCCCTCTTTCGATGTAACTGAGATAGGATTTAGAAACATTCGCTTTTTCGGACAGTTCACTAATTGAATAATTTTTTTCAAGCCTTAAGCTTCTTATAGTTTCTCCAACCTTCATAAGTGGATCTCCTTTTTATTCATCTATTAATTCATTATAACGAACAAAAGGGTTCTTTTAAAAACACGAGAAACTGAGATAAACGGAGGATATTCTTAAAAAAGAACGATTTATGTTCTTTTTTAAGAAAATTCGCGATATTTTAGACTTTTTCAGAATTGATACTTATGGACTATACTCGAATGGAAGATAGTAACAATTCACTTTTCAAAGGGGCTGGATGGCTGTGTACAGAAAAAATTGTGACCGTTGTAATCGTCCTTCGTTTAGCAGCAGTGAGGTAGGAGAGTGGCTCTGCCCAGTTTGCGGAAATGATTTAACAAGATATCCGTTTTTTAATGCCATCAATCTTGAAAAAGTGGTAATTACACCGCACTTAAAAAAGCAAATCTATAAGAAAATTGGCCAACGATAAAAACATCTCAAGTTTATGGGGGTTATTTGAAAAAAAGCGTTCTACAATTAGATTCATAATCTGACATAATATTTTAATGAATGGTTGTAATTTTCAGATAATATCTCTTTCTTACTATAATTTTGTAATTATTTGGGATAAAAGAGATGAAATACTTTTATTACAGCCGACAAATATTTACATTTTTTATATATAGAACAATGTACAATGGCATTGAAAGTGAAAAAATGAGTAAAAAGATACAGAAAAAGGCAAACTTGTTGAAAAACTAGGACGCAAAGTCACGGATCTAAGGTGCGATTAACTATGATGGCCGGACTGCCTGGAATACTAACTGTATTTTGGGAGGGAAAAACTTGATTAAAGAGCAGGTAGTTTTCGAAGAACTGGATACAGAATGGGTGCAGCTTATAATGGAAGCTTTAGAGATGGGAATTAACAAAGAGGAAATCAGGGAATTTTTAACGAAACCCAACAAATAGACAAATGAATTCTTACATAGAAAATGGAAGTGCCATCGAGCAGCTCTTTTGGAGGTGCTTTTTATTTTTAAAAAAAAATGGACAGCTTAGACTGTCCATTAAGTTTATTTATTGTGGAGTCTCCACTTATTGAATTCTAAAAACTCACGAAACTGGTCCTTTGTGATACCAGAATCCATTGCTTCTTTTACAAGGTTGACCCAATCAGTATCCATATTTTCCTTGTCAGGTTGTTCATGTATTAGATGGTCTACTGGTACATTCAATACTCCTGCAATTTTTTCTAGAAATTGAATTGAAGGATTTGTTTGAAGGTTTCGCTCCAATGAGCTCAAATATGATTTTGCCACGCCGGCTTGCTCTGCCAGTTCAGATAAGGACATTCTTTTTTTCTTGCCGAAGTTTCTTGACGCGTTCACCGATCACTGTTATCCACACACCTTATCAATTTATATTTATATCATAACAAATCTGACAAAAGAGTTCCATATTAAGAACGGCCTATAGAACAATTATAACCAATCTTAAAGTTTTTAAGAGTCACTTTTATGAAAATCATGTTGGGAAAAAACTCATCGCTTTATTATCGGCCAATATGATTACAGTTGTACAATATTTTATGAAGATTCTTTGAAAATTTCATATTCCATTGTCACTTGTGTTCAAAACCGCATAAAAAAGGTAAAATGGTAGCAATCAGACAAGGTACGGGTGATGTGTTATGCAGAAAAAATATTTAGTGATTTACAAAGAGATTTCGAAACTGATCCAGGAAGGGCATTATCCTCCAAAAACGATACTGCCATCTGAAAATGAATTTGCTGACAGGTATCAAACCTCGAGGGAAACAATCCGGAAAGCATTAAATCTGCTTGCTCAAAATGGGTTCATTCAAAAAATTCGCGGCAAAGGTTCGCTTGTGCTGGATTTGAAAAGACATCAGTTTCCGATTTCGGGATTGATTAGTTTTAAAGAACTGGCGGAGAACATGGGCGGAAAGGCCAAAACGACTGTGGAAGAGTTCATTCTTGAATTAGCAGGCGGTGAAATTGCCAGGGGAATTGAATGCAGAAGAAGATGAAAAGATTTGGAAGGTAAAAAGAGTGAGGCATATTGATGAAGAACGAGTGATTCTTGACAAGGATTTTCTCGTAGAAAAGCATGTGCCAGGCCTGTCACGTGTGACTTGTGAAAACTCGATATTTGAGTATATTGAAGGGGAACTGGATAAAAAAATCAGCTTTGCAAAAAAGGAATTTACAGTAGAGGAACCAAGTGCCGAAGACAGAAAACTACTTGATATGGAAGGGTTCAATGCGATTGTCATCGTGAAAAACTATATCCATTTTGATGATGCTACCCTGTTCCAATTTACCGAGTCAAGGCACCGTCCTGATAAGTTCCGTTTCGTTGATTTTGCCAGACGTATGGATACTCAACAGTCCTTATAATGGCTCTTTTCGAAAAGTAAGCAAGGGTCACTGTATTTTTACGTTTTTTCGTGCGATGTCTGTTATGGTACTGCAAGAAATAGCTCGAAGCTGGTCATAATGCAATTGATAGCTTATAAAGCATTAATCAATGCAACAACATCCCTAAAAAATAGCTGCCATTGAAGTTGCCCGGTTAACCAGGCTGTCAATTGGCAGCTTTTATTTATTGTGAAATTTCTATGTTTAATGCTTGGGGTACTTGCCGACAAGATGGATGGCACTGATGATTCTTTTATTGATCCAGGCCCTGTTTTCATGCGTATTAAGCTGTTCGTAAACTACCTTCCGGCCATCTTCAGTAGTGACGTAGTGACTTGGAAGAGTGTTCAGGCTGATGGCAATGATATCATTCCTGCACTTCTGGCAGTTACAGAAAGTCTGGTAATCAGGGCTCATCATCAGCACGTTGACAAGAGTGGAAACGACCTCTTCCATTACATTGACATAATTAAATTTCATGGTGCTTTCTCTCCCTATTGATGTCCTAGATTAAATTATAGTTGAATGCTGGAAATATAAAATGTTTTTTTAATATTTGCTATAAGATAGGTCTTTTTGCATATTTTTATACAAAATATTGGAACTTTTATTAAATGTTTTACGAGCCTCAGACAGGGAAATTTAATAGTGGAGATCTTGTAGAAAAGGAGATGTTGAGGACATGGGTAAAAAGATTGCCTGTTTATTAACCGATTTATTTGAAGATGTCGAATATCTTGAGCCGGCACGCGCATTCACCGAAGCGAGTCATGAAGTAGTCACAATCGAAAAGGAAAAAGGGAAGACTGTGACGGGAAAGCAGGAAAAAGCCGAGGTGAAAATTGATGAAAGCATCGACAGCGTTAAGCCGGAAGATTTCGATGCACTTTTCATTCCTGGAGGCTTCTCTCCGGACCAGTTACGTGAAGACGAGCGATTTGTCCAATTTGCCAAGGCATTCATGGACGAAAAGAAACCAGTCTTCGCCATCTGTCATGGACCTCAGCTGTTGCTAACTGCAAAAACGCTAGAAGGCAGAGGAGCCACCGGCTATAAATCCATCCGTGTGGATATGGAATACGCCGGAGCAAAATACATGGACAAAGAAGTCGTCGTTTGCTGCAACCAGCTCGTGACCAGCAGGGAACCGAAGGACATCCCGGCGTTCAATCGTGAAGCCCTTAAGGTGCTGGAATAGTATTGGTCAGGAACCCTTTTGCTTAGGCAGAAGGGTTTTTTAATGGCGGTGGTTTGTAGCTGGAAACTGGAAAAAACCGTGTGAAATTTCCAATTCGCTATAAAAAAGAGATTTTCGCTATAAAAATTTCATTATCGCTATAAAAAATGAATTTTCGCTATGAAAACGAGAAAATCGCTATAAAAATAAAATTTTCGCTATAAAAATTTATGGATGAGACTTTTTATAGAAGCAAAGAGGGTATTCGTAATGAAATCAGGCAACAAAGGACAATTTCATATTGCTCTCCGGCAATCTGGTTCATTTTGCGAATTTCATCATATAAGATAATATAGAATTGAATTGATTCGGGGAGATGACGGAATGATTGTTTTAAAATCGGCACGTGAGATTGAAAATATGAAGGCAGCGGGCAAGCTGCTCGCTTCCGTGCATAAAGAGTTGCGCAAACGGATTAAGCCTGGGGTTTCTACCTGGGAAATTGATCAGTTTGTTGAGGATTATTTGAAGGAGCACGGCGCCACACCTGAGCAGAAAGGTTACCGGAACTATCAATATGCAACGTGCGCCAGCATCAATGATGAGGTCTGCCACGGCTTCCCTAGAAAAGAAGCCCTGAATGATGGCGATATTGTCACGATCGATATGGTCGTCAAACTGAACGGTGCATTGGCGGATTCTGCTTGGAGCTACGCCGTTGGGGATATAAGCGAACAGTCACAAAAGCTGCTCGATGTAACAAAAGAGGCATTGTATCGAGGTATTGCAGCATCCGTACCTGGCAATCGAGTTGGCGATATTGGTCATGCGATCCAGTCATTTGTCGAAGGAGAAGGCTTTTCGGTTGTCCGTGAATTTATCGGTCATGGCATAGGCGCAGTGATTCATGAGAAGCCCGATATTCCACACTATGGCATGCCTGGCAAGGGGCCGAGGCTTAAGGAAGGCATGGTATTCACCATCGAACCAATGGTCAATATCGGCGAATGGAAAACGATGATGGATTCTAATGGCTGGACAGCAAGAACCGTAGACGGCAAGTTGTCGGCACAGTATGAACATACAATCGCGATCACCAAAGATGGTCCTGTCATTTTGACTCAACAGGATTAACAAATGTAGCGGGCTGAACACGAGTTTGGCCCTATTTTTATAAAAGAAATGAAAAAAAAATTTCAGCTTCAACATATAATTACGAAATTCGGCGTCAAAAAAAGGAGGCAATACAATTGGCCAGTGAGTTGAAAGGGCAAAATGTCATCGTCAAGATTAAAGCCATCCACTCGTCTCTTTCCTCGAAGGAGAAGGCAGTCGCGGATTATATATTGAACAATCCAAAGGAAATCATCCATTTATCAATCACCGAGTTTGCAGAGAATGCTTCTGTCGCTGAGGCAACCATTTTCCGTTTTTGCAAACGGCTTGGATTTCGGGGCTATCAAGCTTTTAAAATCGCGCTTGCGAGTGAAGTCGTGGAACCGATCAAGAATATCCACGAAGAAATAAAGGAAGAAGATCGAGTTGTTACTCTTGCGGAAAAAGTATTTTCCGGGCATATCGAGGCAATGAAAGGAACGCTTAATCTTCTGGATGAAAAGGTTCTTGAGAGCATTATTGATGTGCTTGCAAAGTCAGCACGCATAGATTTTTACGGATCAGGCGGTTCGTCAGCCATCGCACTCGATGCATATCATAAATTTTTGAGGACAGGCATCAATTGCAATGCCCACAGTGACGGACATCAGCAAATTATTTCCGCAGCGCTTCTCGGTCCTGGACAGGCAGCCGTTGGAATTTCCCATAGCGGCAGCAATAAAGATGTCATAGAAGCACTGAGGATTGCAAAAGCTAATGGAGCCGCGACAATCGCAATCACAAGTCACTTCAAGTCTCCACTATCAAAGGAAGCGGATTACGTATTGTACACGACCTCACGCGAAACACTATTCCGATCTGAAGCATTAGCTTCAAGGCTGGTTCAATTAAGTTTGATTGATGTGCTTCATGTAGGTGTTTCAGTTCGCAAGCAAGAACAAACACTGGATAACCTGCAAAAAATCAGGGAAGCCATTTCAATCAAAAGATATTAAGAATGAAAATTATTTTCTTATTTTTAATATACATATGAAAAAATATTTGATATTATCTTTGTATAAAGTTCGCTTCATAAATGAGAAGCTGTTTGGAAAATAAATAATAAATGAGAAATTTTTAACGAAAAAGGAGTGCTTCTAAGTGAAACTAGGAATGGTTGGCCTTGGTAAAATGGGCTATAATTTGGTATTGAATTTGATGGAAAATGGCCATGAGGTAGTGGCGAACGATATTAATGAAGAAGCGATGCAGAAAATTAAAGCAGAAGGTGCTGAGATTGCTGCAGATTATAAAACAATGGTGGACATGCTGCCAAAGCCGCGTGTAATCTGGCTGATGATTCCTGCTGGCGATTTAATCGACCAGGTCATCGAAAAGTTCACACCTTTCCTTGAAGAGGGCGACATTCTGATTGATGGCGGCAATTCAAATTACAAGGATACACTTCGTCGTGCTGAAAAGCTTTCAGCAGCAGGCATCCAATTCATGGATGTCGGTACAAGTGGCGGAATGGAAGGCGCTCGTAACGGTGCTTGCACAATGATCGGCGGCGATGCAGAAGTTTTTGCCCATGTAGAACCAATCTTCAAGGACATTTCAATCGAAAAAGGTTATCTCTACACAGGTAAAGTGGGAAGCGGACATTTTCTGAAAATGGTCCATAACGGAATTGAATATGGTATGATGCAGGCAATTGCCGAAGGCTTTGAAATCCTTGAAAAGAGTCCGTTCGATTATGACTACAAAGAAGTGTCGCGCGTCTGGAACCACGGATCCGTCATCCGCAGCTGGCTGATGGAATTGATGGAAAATGCGTTCTCCAAAGAGCCAAAGCTTGAAAGCATCAAGGGCGTCATGCACTCATCAGGCGAAGGAAAATGGACTGTTGAAACCGCACTTGACCTGCAGACAGCAGCACCGGTCATCGCGCTGTCACTGATGATGCGCTACCGCTCACTTGAAGACGATACGTTCACAGGAAAAGTTGTTGCTGCACTAAGAAACGAATTTGGCGGCCACGCAGTTGAAAGAAAAGAAGATTAAGACTCAGGTTCTCCTCTAAATGAGGGGAGCCTTTTTTTATTGTACGGGATGTATTAAATATTTTCCTTGTGGATGACTATAAATTGTTTTCTTAATCCAGCTTCAGACGCATGTCTAGCTGCGGCTCCTAACTCCTCGAGTCGCTTCGGTCCGCCCAATGAAGTCAAAGAACGACTTCACTGGTCGGCCCTCCAGCGCTTGTCGGGGGTGACCAAGGCGCTTGCGCTTTTCTTATACACGTTCATAAAATTATCCTTTTTTGCAAGATGGCTACGTTACTTTTTCCGTTATAGTGGAAGGGAATAATGGAATTGGGGGCGCAGATTGTGAAAACAAAGTGGTATTTCTTTTTTCTTACAATGATTGCCGTTTCGGCTATTATATATGCTTTTCTTGGAGTCAGGGGGAGATGAGCCGGTAGAAATTGGCGTCCTGATGATTGGTGAAAACAGATATGAGAAATTCACTGGTTTGGAAGCTGGGTTGAAAGATCTCGGGTATACCGATAATGAGGTTCATTTTACTGTGAAAAATGCACATGATGATGAAGTGCTGATTGAAAAGCAAATCGATGAGCTGCTCGAGGATGAACCCAATCTAATTGTTACGCTTGGCGGGATTGAAACTCAGCGTCTGAAAGCAAAAATGGATGAGAGAAACATTGAAATTCCGGTAGTTTTTGCAGGTCTTGCGGCACCGAAGGAACTTGGATTGATTAAAGATTACAAGTCACCTGGAGGTCTTTTTACCGGGATCAATAATTATCACGCAAGTATCTCTGGCAAGCGCCTCGAGATGCTTACTTCACTTGTGCCCGCTATTGAAAGGGTGCATGTGATTTATGACAGCAAAATTGATGTCAGCAAATTGAGCCTTGAAGAAACAAGAAAAGCAGCGAAGGACTTGGGGGTGGCGATTTCCCCATGCGATGCCAGCTCGAAGGAATGCCTGGATACTCTATGGAAAACGGTTGATGATGGAGAGGCAATCCTTATCTTGCCGAGTTTCAGGATTGAATCGCTGACAGCTGAGATTGTGAAGCTGACGGAGGAGAAAAAAGTTGCGGCAATGGGATTGTATGATTTTGAAGCGAAAAAAGGGTTGTTAGCAAGCTACGGATCCAGCTTTTATTCGCAAGGCTATCAGGCATCAAGGTTTGTCAGCTTGATTCTTCAGGGAAACAAGCCGGGGGAATTGCCTGTAGAACTGCCCGATGGCATTCGTTTTGTCGTCAACCAGCAGACGAAGGACTCGCTTGGAGTCGCCATTAATCAAGATCTGCTGCATATCGCCGAGCTGATTCATCCTGAAGTACAAGGAGGCAGGAAGCGATGAGAGCACTGATCAATTTCCTGCATTCGCAGACAATCCGCAACAAGGTTCTTGTATTCGGTGTCGTGATGTCGACCATCCCGTTGCTGCTGATTAGCTTATTTTACTACTCTTTTGTTAAATCGGATCTGGAAACGAGGATTCTGGAAAAACAGCATCTTGTGCTTGAAAATCTATCGGGTGAAATCGATTATGAATTCAGCCAGACATTTCAGCGAATCCAAGTCCTTGCATCTCTTAATCTATTAAATGAAAAACAAAGCGCCTTATATGAGCTCCTGCAGCAAAGCGAATCAGTCGAGGAGGTCATAATTGCCGATGATAAAGGCTTTGTGGAAAAAAAGGGTATCGCGATACGAGCTCAACATTGCCGGGGATAACGAGCGGTGGTTCACGGATGAAATGTGGTTCCAGCTCCAGACACTTGACAGGGTCTACGGCCAGGTAGAATTCAACCAGTACGGCCAGCCTGTTATGAAGCTGGCAATTCCTTTTTACGAAGGTGAATCGAAAAAAGCCATCGGGGTCGTTGTCCAGCTTCAGAAAATAATCGGGAAAATTTCGTCCATGCGCCAGGACCACTCCTCATATATATATTTAATCGATGACAAAGACCGAGTCATCGCCCACCAGGACTACAGTAAGCTCTGGCAAAAACAAACGTCTGGCAGCGAGGATGAGCTTGGTGTTACAGCTGAGATTGAAGACTTAAACTGGGTGCTAGTGATGGAGCAGCCGAAAACAACGGCATTTGCCCCAATCAACAGGATGCTGCAAAGTGGCATAGGTGCAGTCGCATTGATGATTTTAACCGTAAGCTTAATCAGCGTTTGGGCGGGGCTTTATTTTACAAAGCCAATTGTCTCAATCGACCGGGAAATGAACAATTTGAAGCAAGGCCGGAAAATCAAGCCGGTAAAAATGAAACGGACCGATGAGCTGGGGAAACTGGCTGATTCCTTCAATGATATGAGCAAGGAGCTGCTTGAAAAATCAAGACTTCTCGAGCAGGAGAAGGAAAGGCTCGATGTGGTTGTCAACGGAATTGGTGCCGGGCTGGCTCTCGTGACGAAAGAGTATCGAATCACCTGGATGAACCCGATTTTAAAAGGGTGGCTGAAGGAAGACCGGTTGACCCTGCCTTGTTACGCAGTGATTGGCGGGGAAAATGCTCCTTGCTTGAATTGTCCAATTACCTGTCCGGATCTTGATAAAATCGCCGACGAAGTCATGAAGTTTAAGGACGGCGCGAATGGCGAGCGGATTTTCAGGCACAGGGTTTTCCCGCTGAATCATGCGATCGATGAAGAGGGAGAGTTCCTAGTCGTCCTAGAAGATATTACCGAGCAAAAACAATTGGAAGAAACGATGATCCAGACCGATAAACTAAGCGCGCTAGGCATCATGGCTTCGAGCTTTGCGCATGAGGTCAACAATCCGTTGGCGACCATTAATGTATACGCAGAGGATTTGATTGACCGAATGCAAGCAGATGACGAGGATCTCGATGAGGATGAAATGGAGCACTATCTCCGTAAAATCAAGGAAAATACTGAGCGCTGCAAACGAATAACCGGAAACCTGCTTAATTTTTCCCGGAAGAATGATTGGACAGAGGACCAGATCCGGGTGAAGGAAATTATCGAGAATAGCGTCAGCCTTGTCGAGCATCAGCTGAAAAAGCAGCGGATCCAGCTTGAACTTCATGTGGAAGAAGGGCTGCCGGCTGTGAATGGTGACGGCCTCAAGCTGATGCAGGTGATCGTCAACCTGATCAATAACGCAGTCGATGCGATGGAAAGCGAAGGAAGACTGGTAGTTTCAGCTTCAGAAAGAAATGGAGATGTGGTTTCGATTAAGGTCACAGACAGTGGACATGGAATCCCTGCCGAAGCGATGGATAAACTGTTTGATCCTTTCTTTACGACAAAGCCAGTTGGTAAAGGAACCGGGCTTGGCTTGTCAGTATGTTACGGCATCATCCAGCAATTCGGCGGGAGCATCACGATTGACAGCAAGCCATCAGAAGGAACGACGGTAGAAATCCAGCTGCCGGCAGAGCGTTTACTGAAAGCAGGTCTGGATGTGGCTCAGGGACCAATAGAGAAGGACCGCAGTATCGGCAGTCACTTGCAAGCACGAGAATCAGTAGTGAACAGTGAAAATAACTACGAGCGGTCGGCACAAGAAATAATGGAGGTGGGCTACGATGTCAGCAACAAGATTGTTAGTCGTTGACGATGAGCAGGATCTGCTTGAGCTTCTGGTAAGAAGGCTGAAGCGTAAGGGATTTGACGTGGACAGCGCTGGCACAGCAGAGGACGCCCTTAAACTTGTGAAAAAGAATGAATATGACATTGGTGTCTATGATATTAGGCTGCCTGGTATGGATGGGATTGAGCTATTGAAAGAAACCAAGAAAGCCCAGCCGGAAATCGAAGTGCTGATTTTGACCGGGCACGGGACGATTGATACTGCGATCGAAGCTATGAAGGTGGGCGCATTCGATTATATCACAAAGCCTTATAATCTATCAGAATTGGAACTGACGATAGGGAAGGCTGCGGAAAATAAAGCGCTGAAAGAAAAGAATGACTCAATGAAAAAAATCATCGCCCAGCATAATGGTTTCAATATCATTGGAAACAGTGCCAATTTTAAAGAAGTGATTGAGATGACGCGGAGGATTGCTGACAGCGAGGTACCGGTCCTGATTGAGGGCGAAAGCGGCACAGGCAAGGAGCTGTTTGCAAAAGCACTTCATTATTGGAGTTGTCGTGCAGAAGAACCATTCGTGCCGGTGAATTCGGGTGCGCTCCCTGAGCACCTGCTGGAAAGCGAGCTGTTCGGCCATGCCCGCGGTGCTTTTACCGGAGCGAGCCAGGATAAGAAAGGTCTCGTTGAAGCAGCAAAAGGCGGAACTCTATTTCTGGATGAGTTGGGCGAAATGCCATTGGCGCTGCAGGTGAAATTGCTGCGTTTCCTGGAGACAGGTGAATTCCGACGCGTCGGCGATGTCCGGGAACGGCATGTTAGCGTCCGGGTAGTCGCTGCAACAAATCGGGACATGGAAAAAGAAGTTGCCCAAGGGCGGTTCCGCGAAGACTTGTATTACCGGTTGAATGTTGTCAAGCTGACGATCCCGCCGCTGCGTGAACGGAAGGGAGACCTGCCAGCGCTGATTGAGCATTTCATCGGGAAAACGAAAGACCCATCGAAGCTGCTATCGAGTGAAGCATTCGCTGCCCTTGAAGATTATGATTTTCCGGGTAATGTCCGGGAGCTGAGCCACCTGATTGAACGCGGTGTGTTGTTATCCAAAGGAAGCATAATTGGAACTGAGGATTTACTTTTGCCTCACGCTGGTAAAACCAAGGCTGAGCCAGAAGTTCAGCTTTCTCCACTCTGCTCCTTGGAAGAAGTAGAAAGAGTGCATATCGAAAACGCTTTGAAGCAGATGAACTGGAACAAAACGAAGGCGGCAGATGTGTTAGGCATCAGCGTCCGCAATTTGTACCGCAAAATCGATCAATACGGGTTGAAAGAATAGGATATTAAGTTTGAAGGCAAGCAGCGAACTGGAAAAAATCGCTCAAAATTTCCAGTTCGCTATAAAAATCTAATTTTCGCTATAAAAAAGAAAAAATCGCTATAAAAACGAGATTTTCGCTATAAAACTTAAAAAATCGCTATAAAACCTAAATTTTCGCTATAAAACTTTTAATGACCTGGTAAAAGGAATTTGAAGAGCACATAGAGAATCATTATAGAGAAAAAATATAAGGGAGTGATGTGCTTGATTGAAAAAATCCGGGATTATCCAAGAGAAATTACTGTTTTGAAGACATTATTAAGAAGATTTACCTTAAATCCACAGCTGCAAGCAGAACTTGAGAGTAAATTATCCAGAAAATTAGCAGGTTATAGAGGTGAAAAGGAATTAGATTACCATTTATCGCAATTTGACCATTCCAAATTCCATATTTTACACGATTTGAGGATTCCACATAATAATACCCACTTCCAGATTGATTCCCTCCTAATATCAGACACCTTCATCCTTATCATTGACTCAAAAAATTACGCTGGCGTATTGGATTTCTATCCGGAATTCAATTATTTGCTTCAAACGTTGAATGGAATCGAAAAAGTTTACCCGGACCCGATCCTGCAAACAAGAACCCAGGCTTCACAACTAAAATCCTTCCTAATTAAGCATTATTTTTCTCCACCCCCAATCGAATTTCTGGTTTCCATCAGTAACTCACAGGCTATCATCAGAAATCCAGGGAACAGCCAGGAGGTAAGAATGAGAGTTTTTAAGACTCCAGCTGTTGCCTATAAAATTCAAAACTTTGATGACAAATATCATAACCAGGTTTTATCAACAAAAGAAATCAAAAAAATCACCAAGCTTTTATTGAATAGCCATGAACCGTATATCCCTGATATTCTTTCAATGAACTTACCTATGAATCAAGTGCACAAAGGAGTCCAATGTCCTGAATGCAGCCGAATAGGCATGAAAAAGATTCATGGCAACTGGGTGTGTGAAAAATGCGGACATCTATCAAAAAATGCTCATATTGATGCGCTTAGGGATTTCTTCATCATTTATGGTCCTGCTATTACGAGCAGACAATTTAGCGATTTCCTCAACATCCCCTCCATACACCAAGCCAAAAGGCTGCTTTCATCAATGGATCTCGATAGCGTCGGCACTAAAAAAGGCAGAGTCTACAAACCTGGCAAAAATTTTCCGTTATGGGAATAAGCCGCCAATCTGGATTCCTTTCATTCCAGCAAACCATGCCAAAATGTCACATGCCAAAATTGCAAAACCATGCCAAAATGTCACACAACCAGCGGCTGATTCCGAATCTACAATTCGGTTTCAGCCGCCTTTTGGCGTTCACAAAGATGTCACGAATCCTGCAGCCTTACTCCCCCCATGGATTACAAGAAGCCGAACTCCCTATAATCCACCATGCCGAAAAAGTTGGCACGCAGCTTGCATTATATATTAGCAAGAAAAAATAAAAAGGATGTGGCATAATGCTATCCAATATTGGTATTCCTGGTTTGATTTTAATTCTCACATTGGCGTTAATCATCTTTGGTCCGAAAAAGCTTCCGGAAATCGGCAGGGCGTTTGGCCAGACGCTGAAGGAATTTAAAAAATCGACTCGTGAACTGACAAGTGATATCACTGACGATATCGCAGATGACATCAAAGAAATCAAAGAAATCAAGAAAGAAATCTAAACGCATAAAAAGAGGTGAGTAAAAATGGGTCTATTTTCAAATGAGAAAAAAGTAGATTACGACAAAATCGTCGACAAGATGGTTCCAGATGCCAAGAAAGAAATGGATGAATCACAGTATGACACAGAGCTCGGGCTGAACATGGCGCGCGATGCCAGGAAGGTCATCAGCGGCAAACTGAAAATTGAAGACTTCCATAAAGTCTATTCTTCATCACTGACCAAGGAATTCGGCAACTATTATGCATCAGCAGATGGACCAGACATCAGGAAGGGTGATGGCCCAAAATGGGCGATGGTCATCGATCTGAAGAAATGTGTCGGCTGTGATACATGTACGGTCAGCTGTAAGGCAGAAAACAGGACGCCGCCGGGGATATCCTACAACGTCGTCATGGAATCGCTAGAAGGGGAGTTTCCGAACATCAAGGCCGTCAACCTGCCAAGGCCGTGCATGCAGTGTGACAAACCAGCTTGTGCCCAGGTTTGTCCGACGAGAGCGACTTATAAATTGGAGAACGGAATTGTCGCGATTGACAATGACCGCTGCATCGGCTGCCGTTACTGCA
Source organism: Mesobacillus subterraneus (assembly GCF_020524355.2). Lineage (NCBI taxonomy): Bacteria > Bacillati > Bacillota > Bacilli > Caryophanales > Bacillaceae > Mesobacillus > Mesobacillus subterraneus. The sequence goes on along the minus strand of NZ_CP129019.1, from coordinate 3,386,741 downwards.
TCGTAGCCTGCCCGTATGGAGCTCGCTCCTTCGATTTCGGCGAAAGCTATGAACAGGAAATGCAGGGAGCTAATGATGTAACAAGCCCTGAATACGGCGTAGAACGCGGCAACCGTGAAAAAGGCAAGACACCAATCGGCACGGTCCGTAAATGCAGCTTCTGCTTCCACCGCCTGCAAAGAGGGGAAGAGCCGGCATGTGTGGAAACTTGCATTGGAGATGCTCGTTTCTTCGGAGATATCAGCGATCCGAACAGTGTTGTATCCAAGCTTGCAGCGAGTCCTAGAGCATTCCGACTTAAGGAAGAGCTTGGAACGCATCCAAATGTTATTTACTTAAGATAGGAGGGAATGGCGATGGCCAATCTTGCGGTTGATTTAAAAGAGAAAAGTACATCAAAAACGAAAATAAATGTGCAAGTATCAAAAGCTTTTAAAATTTGGATATCTGCTTTGACAGTTGCTTTCTTAATAGGCGGGTATTTTATCGTAGAGCGTTTCATCACTGGCCTGGCAGCAACGAATCTTTCCAGCATCACTCCATGGGGAGCCTGGATTGCTTTCTACATTTTCTTTGTTGGTTTGAGCGCGGGTTCGTTCCTGCTGTCGACGTTGATCTATGTTTTCGGGATGGAAGAATACGAGAGAGTCGGCAAGGCGGCGCTGTTCACAGCGATTGTGTGTATGATCGTCGCACTGACATTCGTCCTGATGGATCTTGGTCGTCCAGAGCGTCTGCTGAATGCGATTATCTACTGGAATGTTACTTCACCATTAGGGTGGGAGGTCCACTTTTACCTTGTCTACATTGCGCTGCTGATGGTGGAGCTTTACATTGCGATGAGGGAAGACCTTGTCCGAGCTGCAAAGAAAAACACGATGCAAGGCTTTGTGGCAAAGTTATTAACCTTTAAAAATTCAACAATCAATGCAGCAACAAAAAAACGTGACCATATGTGGATGAAAGTCCTCGGAACTGTCGGAATCCCAATCGCGATCTTCGGCGTCCATGGCGGTACTGGAACGATATTTGCCCTTGTAAAAGCACGGCCTGCTTGGAATACAGCATTATTCCCAATTATCTTCGTCGTATCGGCAATGGTTTCTGGAACCGCATTACTTTTGGCAATGTATGTCATAAAGAAAAAAGTCCAGAAGCAGGAAATTGATAAGAACATGGTTGTATCCCTGGCAAAATTGATGGTTGGCTTCCTGATCATCGACCTGGGTCTTCAATTCTATGAATATCTCACTGGCTGGTACGGTCTAGAAGCGGAACACCTTGATACCCTCGGAACCATGATGGCAAGTGAAAAAGCCTGGTCGTTCTGGATCGTGCAAATGTTCCTTGGTGCTGTAGTGCCAATCACGCTTGTATTCTGGAAGAAAACAAGCGAAAACATTAATGCCTTGCTGACAGCCGCCGTGCTAATCGTTATTGGCATCATCGGCGTACGCTTCAACATCGTTGTCCCTCCGCTTGTCGTGCCAGTTTTCCATGAGCTGCCTTGGGGAAATTACGCACCGACAATCAAGGAATGGATGGTGAGTGTCGGTGTTGTCGCGATGGGACTATTAATCTATTCATTCGGCGAGCTGCTGCTGCCAATCGAAGAAACTTCTGACGAGGTGAGTCATAATGGAAAATAAACCAATGAAACGGCGTGGATTTTTAAAAGCGCTTGGAACGCTTGGAGCGGTAGCGTTTGTCGGTCCGGCATTCGTTGGGCCAATCAAGCAGGTAATGGGCGATGTCTGGATCGATGAGCCACACGGAACCGGCACAGATTATCAGGATTATACAGCAGAAAATGTCATCTTCACGTCATGTCAGCAGTGTAATGCGACATGTACGATCAAAACATATATCACTGCCGGGGCGGCAGGGGGAGCTTACTCTTCCATCGTCCGCAAGATTGCCGGCAACCAGTACAGCCCGATAAATATGGTACAAATCGGCCATATCAACTACGATACGCCGGTCTCACAGGCTGTAAAGGGAACTGGCGATGTGGCTAAAATGGGTCGCGGCCTCCGCGGTGGACGTACCTGCTTGAAAGGGCAGGCCGGCATCCAGACCAACTATGATACATTCAGGATCCAAAAACCGTTGAAGCGCGTCGGCGAAAGGGGAAGCGGCGTCTGGAAATCAGTCAGCTGGGAAGAGGCCTACAAGGAAATCCTCGAGGGGAGCAAGGATCTTGGCACTCCGGGGTTAAAAGAAATGTGGAAATACGCCCCGGAAGCAGCGGTCATGGCTGATTGGGATAAACTGAAAGCTGGCGAAATGACAAAAGCTGAATTTGATAAAAAATACAAGGATGTCTTAATTGATACAAACCATCCTGACCTTGGACCGAAAGCAAACCAGATTGCTGTCATGGCAGGACACAGACGTGAATTCATCGAGCGACTAGCTGCTAGCAGCTTAGGAACTGCCAACTATTACGACCATGGCGGCTATTGCGGTATCACAAGCGTAATGGGTAATGTCCGCTCACATGATTCTGAAAAGGCGAAGAAGCGGATGATTCCTGATTATGATAAAGCAGAAATGGTCATTGTCTGGGGAACAAACCCAATGGTGGCAAACCGTGGTCCAACTACATTTGCTCCACAAATCACAAACGCAATCGACCGCGGCATGAAAATGGTCGTCATCGATCCACGCTACAGCAAGACAGCAGAGAAAGCGGACGTTTGGGTTCCGGTTAAACCGGGTGGTGACGGAGCGTTAGCCATGGCAATGTGTCGATGGATCATTGAGAACAATCGTTATGACGATATCTACCTCCGCAATCCGAACCAGGAAGCAGCAAATGAAGATGGAGAGACAACCTGGAGTGATGCTTCCTTCCTTGTGAATGTAGGAGATAAAAAGCGCCCGTTCGTCCGTGCCCAGGACCTTGGAATCGGCGGCGAGGAGTTTGTGGTCATCGAAAACGGCAAGCCAGTTTCACATGCGAAGGCAAGAAACGGCGAGCTTGATATTGATACAACAATCAATGGCATGAAAGTAAAATCGGTCTTCAGGATTTTTAAAGACAGGGTTATGGAAAAATCAATCGAAGAATACGCAAACCAGGCAGATGTGCCTGTTGACCAGATCGTCCAAATTGCTCGGGAATTCACATCCCACGGCAAAAAGGTCGGCATCCATTCTTACCGCGGACCAGCTATGCATACGAATGGCTATTACAGCGTGAGAGCAATCAATATGCTCAACCACCTTGTCGGCAACCATGACTGGAAAGGCGGCGACACCGTACTTGGCGCCAAGTATAAAGCAACCGAAGGACGCTACGATCTTGCGACAGTACCGAATGCGAACAAAGGCTGGGGCATCCCCGTCACAAGACAAAAAGTACCTTATGAAAAAACATCATTATTCGCAAAAGATGGCTATCCAGCAAAGCGCCCATGGTATCCATTCGGCAATAAGCTGATCCATGATGTCCTTCCAAGCTCAGCTGAAGGCTATCCATACAAAATCAGGGCATTGCTGATCAACAGGACTTCACCAGTCATGTCTGCGCCAAGATCGGAAATGCAGGCAAAATTCATCAGGGATCCAAAAGTTGTGGAACTTGTAGTGGCATCTGACGTAATCATCGGCGAGACTTCGAAGTATGCGGACTTTATTTTACCGGATCTTGCTTACCTGGAAAGCTGGAACGCGGAGGACATCTTCCCGATCCTGAAGCATAAATTCGCAGGCGTCATTCAGCCGGTGACAAGAGTCGTTCCAGACGCGCGCCCAACTGAACAAGTGTACATCGATTTGCTTAAAGGCTTGAGCCTTCCAGGTGTTGGCGACAAAGCATTCGCAGATGGTTCGGCGCTTAACACGCCTGAAGATTATTACCTAAAACGAATTGCGAACATCGCCTTCGATGGACAGAAGCCTGTCAAGGACGCAAATGCTGAAGAGCTGGCGATTTTTGAAAAAGCAAGAAAGAAAGCGCTCGGAAAATATTTTGACATCCAGAAGCTCAAAAGTGCCGTTAAACCGGATGAATGGAAGAAAGTCGTCTACGTATTGAACCGCGGCGGCCGCTTTGAGGCAGCTGGCGATGAATATGTCGGCAACAAGCTCAAGTATCAATGGGCAAAGCAGGTTTATTTTTACGATGAAAAGGCTGCAGGCTTCAAGAGTGCCTATACAGGCAAGTTCTTTGAAGGCGTTCCGGTAGCGGAGGAAATCAAGACATACGACGGAGAAGTTTATAAGCCAAACAAGCCGTTGCAATTCATCAACTGGAAATCAAGGAATATGGCAACTCACCGTACCGAAGGAAATACGTGGCTCCGTGAAGTGAAACCGGAAAACTATTTGTGGATCAACCCAATCGACGCCAAGAAAAAAGGCATCAAGACCGATGACGAGATTTACATCTCATCCAATAACTCAAAAGTGAAGGGCCGGGCGCTCGTAACACCAGGAATCAAGCCAGGCGTCGTCGGAGCAAACTTCAGCTTCGGACATGATGCATACGGCTCAAAGGCAGTCAAAGTCGACGGGAAAACAATCGAGCCCGCTGGAAAATATGGTCACACAGACTATGAATTCAATAAGCCGCTGCATGAAGAATCCGGCTACGCTAAACCGCGCGGACTAGGCTTCTCAGTCAATGCACTATCCGACCGCGATGGCAGTTATTTCGAAGGCTACCTTGCAGACTTGCTGATTGGCGGACCGGCACAGCAGGACGTATTCGTAGACGTGGATAAAGCATAACATCATCGGGGGTGCCTTGATGGGCCCTCGAAATTTCTTGAAAAATGAAGGTGGAGACAATGATGGAAGAACGATATGGAAAGCTCGCGGTCGCGAATATCATGACAAGCATCTGGCTTGGGGAATGGGATACTTATGAAGCGTTCATGAACGATGTCCCTGAAGGAATGCAGGAGGAGCTTACATTTCATTCATTTTACAAACGAGATGAAGTGCAGCTCTGGTATGACAATCACTTTTTCATACCTGGAGACCACTTTGTCTCCCCTTATTTTTCATCTTATACGAAGAATAATGAAGATGAAGAAGCTCGCAGGCACGAGCTGCTTTGCCTGATTGGTCTTTATGAAAAAACAGCCTTTTATTTCCCTCTTGAAAAAGACAGACTGCCAGACCATTTCGGCAGCATGACCGCATTCATCAGCTCAATTTTACAGGGGGAAATTAAAGCGGAGCAAGAAGGAGACGGAGAACAGCTTCAACAGCTTGAAGAAATTGAAGCGGAAATGATGACACGATTCATCAATCCTGTCCTCAAACCACTGCTTGATAACGCTAAAGCAAAATTAAACCATCCATTTTTCAAAGAGTTCCTCAGCTTTTATGCAGAGGTGATGAATGAAGATTGGGTGAAGGCAGCTTGATAAATGAAACGGTCCCCAAAAATTGGGGACCGTTTCATTTTGCTGTTAAGGAAATTATCAAATTATTTAAGTGTGTATAGCTAAATGTAGTTTTCTTAATCCAGCTCCAGCGCTTGTCGGGGCTGAACGAGGCGCTTGCGCTTTTTGTTATTTATTATGTTTAAATAAATCGATGAACGCATGATAAAATTCTATGCCCTGATAAAAAATAAAGCTAACCGCAGTCAGGGAAAAGAAACCGATCATTAGGAATCGAAACCACATATTCATTCCTCCTTGATTTTTTTTGGTCAAAAAATCAAAGAGTTCTGATCACGTAATTCGACTGAAAAAAAACTGCAGTAAGAAATAAAATTAAGCCTGAAACCTTATCTATTCGGAACGTTTTTAAGGTGATATATGCCGTTAGTGTGAGAAGGGATAAAGTGGATAGGACGAACGGGAATTTCTTATCATCGAAATCGGGACTAGGGGTATTTTCCTGAACTTGATCTAAGGGCAGTATGATTTTCGACGGGCTGTTGCCATCTGCATGGATTTTTTCAGCAGGAATCGTTCCATGGCTGAGCAAGAATAAAAAAATCAGGCTAAGTGAAGAAATTATCAGCTTATTAACGGTTCCTCACTCCCTTGAAGAGTAGTAACACTATCGTATAACAATATATGCATAGTGGAAACAAATAAGTTTTGACATTTTTCGTGGCATAAAAAAACAGGCACCGTAATTCAGTGCCTGCTGATGTTACTGCTTTCTTAAGTTTCCTAGTTCTTCAGCGATCGCCTGCATTTCATTCGGGCTGAAGTTGTTTTTTCGCATGATCATATCATAGATTTCTTTTAGTTCTTCATACATATCGCTATCAAAATGTGTTGATTTAATCGCGCCAAGGTTCATGAACTTCAATTTTTCCTTGATTTTCTCAATCATGAAATCAACGTTTTCAGGGGAATTTTTAGTTAAGTCCACACCGTTCATCCTCTCAATGTTTGTACAACCATCTTTCCACGTTCGTTTAAAAAAGTCAATCAGGAATCCGGCGCCGTAAAGACGCCGGAATCTCTTAGGCACTATACGTTTTTGCTTCGTTCTTTTCTTCCTTAATCGCATTCAGGATCTTCTTTGTTTCAACTACGACCACGCCAGACAAACCGAGCAATCCGATTAGGTTCGGGAAGGTCATCAATCCGTTCATAACGTCTGCAACTCCCCAAACGATCTCCAGTTGGGATATCGCTCCGACAAAGACAGCCGCGACAAACGCGATCCGGTAGTAAAACACGACCTTCTTGCTGAACAGATAGGAAAAGCACTTCTCTCCATAATAAGACCAGCCGATAATTGTTGATGATGCAAAGAACAGCAATCCAACCGCGACAATCACGGAGCCGGTCTGGCCGAGGAACTTGTCGAAGGTCGCTGAAGTTAGGTCGGCTGCGGTAGTATCGCCAGTGTACAAGCCACCCATGACGATGGTGATGCCTGTGATCGAACAGATGACAATGGTATCAATGAATACTTGAGTCATCGACACAAGAGCCTGGCGTCCAGGAAGGTCCGTCTTTGCCGCGGCTGCAGCAATCGGTGCAGACCCGAGTCCTGCTTCATTGGAGAACACTCCGCGGGCAACACCCATCCGGATGACAGTTCCAAGCGCCCCGCCAGCCACAGCCTCGCCAGTAAAAGCATCTGTAAAAATAAGTGCAACTGCTGCTGGGACTAGGTCAAAGTTCATGATCATCACAACAAGACCAGCAAGAAGGTAAAATGCCGCCATCACCGGAACAAAAAAGGGCAGTGACTTTCCCGATACTCTTGATTCCACCGATCAATGCAAGAGCCGTGAAAATGGTCAATACGAGCCCCGTAACCCAGGCAGGCACTGAAAATGTTGATTGTACGACGCTGGCGACTGAATTTGATTGAACAAGGTTTCCAATTCCGAATGCCGCAATCGCACCAAATAGCGCAAATAAAACCCCAAGCCACTTTTGGCCAAGGCCGCGTTCGAGATAGTACATCGGTCCGCCGGACATCTCGCCATCCTTGTCCTCGACCCGGTATTTAACAGCTAAAACAGCTTCCGCGTATTTCGTCGCCATACCGAAAAATGCGGTAATCCACATCCAGAACACGGCACCAGGTCCGCCTGTGAAAATCGCTGTTGCCACACCAGCAATATTTCCAGTACCAACAGTTGCAGCGAGAGCTGTCATCAAGGCCTGGAATTGTGAAATATCCCCTTCGGATTGTTGGTCCTGTTTTTTAGTAAAAGCCAGCTTGAGTGAGTATGGAAGCAGCTTCATTTGCAAGAAGCCAATGCGGAATGTAAGGTAAACTCCTGTCCCAACAAGCAGGATCAATAATGGAGGGTACCCCATACCCAGACGCTGATTCTTCCAATCCAATCTTCAAATGTCATGATGCTCCCCCTTAAAAATTATATTCGGAAAATGTTCTCCAACAAGAATATTCTGATAATTAGTGGGAAGTCAAGCGATATCCATCAGGAAAAATAGGACAATAGCTGAAAATAAGGTGAGATTGGTTGTCGTTATGGTGTTTTGTGGAATTATAAATAATTATTCATTTTTGAAATTTAGACCTCTTGTTGTTGTACTCAACATAAAATTTCTTAATATATTTCACAATACTTGCATGAAGTGATGGCAATCGTGGAAAATGTTAGGTAGTAGGCAGGCATGAAGAGGCCTGCAAAATGAGAAGGAAGAATGTAGGAGGAGAAAACATGGGCAGTTCGAAGAAGTTTTGGATGGGCATGGTGTTAGGCGCGGTGGCTGGGGGAGCGGTTACCCTTTTGGAAAAATCGACACGGCAGGCTGTAAAAGAGGATTTCAGCAAAGTTTCCAGTAGTGTTTCGTATGTTGTAAAAAATCCAAATGAGTTTATCGAAGACCTGAGAGAGACAGCGAATAAAGTAAGGGCAACAGTGGAACAAGTAACAGAGGACGTTGCTTTTATCACTGAAAAGGTAGAAGAAATAAAGGATGTACCGCCTCAGGTTACAGAATTGGTCAAAGATACAAAAGAAACGCTGAGAAAGATTGCGGCATCGGGACAAACACAGAAGCATATAGATGAAACAGATTGATGAATTGACAAGCCCTGGGAACGAGCAAGGAAAGCATAAATGAGGTGAATGGATGGTTGATATATCATTTTTTAGGCATATGTGGCAAAGAATTCAAGAGGACGATGTTCCGGCACTTGCCGCGCAGCTTGCCTATTTCTTTTTGCTTTCCTTGTTTCCGCTGCTGATTTTCCTGGTCACACTTGTTCCATATCTGCCAATTTCCGAATTGGATATCCTCGGTTTTTTTGATGACTATGCACCAGGTGAATCGATGGACCTGATCAAAAGCAGTCTTGAGGATATCATGAAAAAAGATGGCAAGCTGCTTAGCTTTGGTTTACTGGCGACAATTTGGTCAGCTTCGAATGGAATCAATGCGATTGTAAGGGCATTTAACCGTGCGTACCGAGTTGAAGAGACTAGGTCGTTTATCGTAAGCAGGCTTATGGCGATTTTTTTGACATTTGCCATGATTTTTGTGTTTCTGGTCGCTTTGATCCTGCCGGTGTTTGGAAAAGAAATTGGGAGCTGGCTGTTCGCGAATTTCGGACTGAAGGAAGAATTCCTTTATGTCTGGAATATGCTTCGCTGGGTAATCAGTATTTTGATTTTATTCATCGTTTTCCTTGGTTTGTACTGGATTGCTCCCAACAAAAAGCTGACCTGTGTCAGTGGGGTACCGGGATCGATTTTTGCAACCGGAGGGTGGGTGCTCGTATCAATCGGTTTCTCTTACTATGTCAGCAACTTCGCTTCTTATACCGCCACCTATGGCAGTATCGGCGCAATCATCGTCCTGATGATCTGGCTTTATTTATCCGCGTATATCATCATCATTGGCGGAGAAATCAATGCCTACTATAGCGAAAAGAAAGCAGGCTGCTGATGGCCTTTTATCCTGAAATTACCTTAAGTAACGTCTGCAGTTTTAGCAGAAGATACTGTTGAGGCTTGATCCTCATTATTTTAAGTAGTTAAGTTTTTACACTTAGATCAGTGTCCAGCTCCAGCGCCTAGCCCCTCGAGACGTTTCGGTCCGCCCAATGAAGTCAAAAAACGACTTCACCGGTCGGCCCTCCAACGCTTGTCGGGGCTGGACAGGCGCTTGCGCTATTCTAATAAGGGGGAATTCAGGATGGCAAAGAAAACGAAGAAAGACGGAAACACCAAGCAAAAAGGCAAAAGCAACCACAGCCAAAAAACATCCGGCTCAGCAAATGGATCAAACGGATATCACTAACACCAGGCGCCCCCATTGCGAGGGCGTCTTTTCATTGTAATTAAGGTGCAATGCATGATAGACATTTGCCGGTACGATGACTGACAGAATCTGCCCGTGCGGTAAAAAAAAGCCCGTCATCAAGGCTATGACGGACAGAAATCGGTGGACCAGGAGTGAAAGTGTCCGTCATCAAGGCTATGACGGACAGAAATCGGTGGACCAGGAGTGAAAGTGTCCGTCATCAAGGCTATGACGGACAGAAATCGGTGGACCAGGAGTGAAAGTGTCCGTTATCAAGGCTATGACGGACAGAAACCAGCGGAACAGAAGTGGAAGTGTCCGTCATCAAAGCAATGACGGACAGAAACCGGCGGCGGCAGTGGACAAGTGTCCGTCATCAGTGCAATGACGGACAGAAATCGGAAGAAACAGCGATAAAGTGTCCATCCCAGGGCTGTAAAGAAAATCCAAATAACAAAAACTCCTACTGGCTTAACTACCAGCAGGAGCTTCGTTTTATTTCAACAGCCTCAAACTATTCAAGATAACTAAAATCGTGCTTCCTTCATGGTCGATGACGCCGTATGGCAGGTCGAGCAGCTGCAGGAAGTTTGATGCGATCAGCACCATGATCACGAGGATGGAGAAGACGACGTTTTGCTTGACGATTCTGTTCATCCGGCGTGACAGATTGATGGCTTCGGCAATCTTCGGCAGGTCGTTTTTCATCAAGACGACGTCTGCTGTTTCCAGGGCGACATCGGAACCTTCACCCATTGCGATGCCTACGTTCGCGGTTGCGAGCGCCGGGGCGTCGTTGATGCCGTCTCCGACCATGGCAACCTGACCGTATTGTTCTTTCAATTTCTTTAATTCCTGGACTTTTGTTTCAGGCAGACATTCAGCAATGTAACCCTCGACATGGCTTTCGGCAGCGATTGCTTTTCCTGTGTTTTGGCTGTCACCTGTGAGCATGACGGTGTAGATGCCTTCAGATTTCAACAGGTCAATTGCCTGTTTTGTTTCTTCACGCACTACGTCCTTCAGTGCAATCAACCCTGCCAGCTGACCATTCCGTTCGATAAAAACAATCGTCTTTCCTTCAGCGGCAAGCTCTATTGCAGCACCGCCTGAAAAGGCTTCTGCTGCAGGCCTTCCGACAAAGTCAGCTTTCCCGATTTTCCAGTCTTCATTTTCAAAATGAGCCTTTACGCCCCAGCCTGATACATCCTCGATGCTCTCTGGATGAACAAGTTCTTTACCAATAGTATCTCTGGAGTGTTTTACGATCGCGTTGGCCAGTGGATGGTTGGAGTGGCTTTCAATCGATGCTGCTTTAAGCAGCACTTCATCGCGATTCAGTCCTTTAGCTACAATCAAATCCGTTACTTCAGGCTTGCCCTTTGTCAATGTTCCTGTTTTATCAAAGGCGATGGTCTTAAGGTGGCTCAGGTTTTCCAGATGGACGCCGCCCTTGAATAAAATACCGTGCTTCGCACCATTCGAAATTGCCGACAAAGTAGCAGGCATAATCGAGGCAACGAGTGCGCATGGGGAAGCGACGACAAGCAGGATCATCGCCCGGTAAAACGTCTCCGTCCAGCTCCAGCCAATCAAGTAATGCGGAACAAACATCATCAGCACAACCACAGCGAGAACAACCTTTACGTAAGTACCTTCAAACCGTTCAATGAACAGCTGTGAAGGAGACTTTTCACTTTGTGCGTTCTGGACAAGCTGGATAATTTTTTGGAACAGTGTATCGTCATTACGTTTTGTGATTTCAACGGTAAGCGATCCAGTAAGGTTGACCGTACCCGCGAAGACATCGTCTCCGGATTCCTTTGAAACGGGGATCGATTCCCCGGTGATGGCAGCCTGGTCAATCGTCGTCTGACCCCTGGCAACCTTGCCATCTGATGGAATTCTTTCACCGGGCTTCACCAGGATCATGTCGCCAATTTCCAGTTTCGAAACATGCACTCTCTCTTCCACGCCATCTGAAATCCTCAATGCTTCCTCCGGCTGCAGCTCCATCAAAGAGGAAATTTCCTTATGGCTTTTATTCATCGTATACGTTTCAAGCGCTCCGCTCATCGCAAAAATGAATATCAATATTGCGCCTTCTGTCCAGTAGCCAATAATTGCAGATCCAATCGCGGCAAAGATCATCAGCATTTCGACGTTCAGTTCTTTGTCTTCGATTGTGGCTTCAATACCTTCCTTTGCTTTGGCAAAACCGCCTATTACATAAGCCAGGATAAAAGCGATGACAGATGATGTTTCTGAATCTCCCTTGCTCAAAATCCAGCCGGTACCGCAATCAGGATCCCGCTGAAGCTCGCGGCGATCAGTTCTGCGTGAGGCTTAATTTTTTCTAAAAAGCTTACTTCTGGAACCGAGTTCTGCTTTGCTAATGCACTTGCTCCCTGTGCCATCTTTTTCTCCTCCTTAAAAATCTCTAAATGATACTAATAATCACAATCATTACCCTTAAAAAACACGAAAGCTGCCACCAGATTGGTGACAGCGAAAATCCAAGTCAAAAAATACATATTGTGTTCACTATTATGTTACCATACAATATATGCTTTTTAAAAGATAATTGCGTTTGTCCTAAGGAGATAGTTTGATGACAACTAAAGACTTTTTTACACACCCGCTTGGAATTGCTGCTTCAGCTGCAGGGGCGACACTCCTATGGGGAAGTGCCTTCCCATTTATAAAATTGAGCTATATCAGACTTGATATCAAGCCGGAAGAAATGGGTGAACAGATGCTGTTTGCAGGATACCGCTTCCTGCTAGCCGGACTGCTGATCCTCGTTATGTTCCTGCTATTAAAAAGGAATATGAAGTTCAGGCCGGAGACGACAAAGTCTCTTCTGAAAATTGGCCTGTTCCAGACGTTTCTCCAATACGTCCTCTTCTATATCGGACTTAGTTATTCAACGGGAATCCAGGGTTCCATCATTGCCGGCACAACTTCATTTTTCCAGATCCTGCTTGCGCATTTTCTTTATCCTGATGACAGGATGAGCCGTTTGAAGGTTGCTGGGTTGATGGTTGGATTCACCGGGGTCATTTTTGCGAATTGGCCAAATGGGGATTACGAAATCAGCTTCGGGATCGGTGAAATCCTGCTGATGGGAGCAATGATGGCTGGCGCCTACGGTAATATTCTTGCCAAGCAGGGCAGCGGCAAAATGGAGGTCATTTATTTAACAGCTTACCAGATGATTTTAGGATCCCTCGGTTTGATTGCGATTGGCGCTTTTTCCGTCGGGCTTGCTCCATTCGATTTCGACCTTAAGTCCGGATTGATGCTTCTGTATCTTGCATTCTTATCAGCGGCAGGCTTTATTTTATGGAACAATATCATGAAATACAACCAGGTCGGCAAAGTGTCTCTTTACTTGTTCCTGGTTCCTGTATTCGGTGTGATGTTATCAGCACTCCTGTTAGACGAACCGCTACATTATTTTATCATAGCCGGATTAATATTGGTGGTGACAGGAATCGTTCTTGTCAACCGGCCTGCTCGAAAAAGAAACAGCCTCCCTGCGAAATAAGGGAGGCTGTTTTTCGTTATGCAGTATTTGTCTGATGTGAGGATCCATCATGACGAACGGCAACAAGGGCAATGAAAATCAAGAGCAGTATCGTGCTGATCACGTAAAAGAAACTGATGCCTTTAAGCCATTGAATCGCCAGTCCCCCAATAAAAGGGCCGCTGATGCTGCCGAAGCTGAAGAAAATGCCGCACATCAGATTGCCTGCTGGCAGCAGCTGTTTCGGCAGCAGGTCTGCCATATAGCTGATGCCAAGAGAGAATGTTGATCCTACAACCGTTCCCGCAATAAAGAAGCAAATAAGCAGTCCGGTAGTCGAATTTTCGAGCAAGCCTGCGGCGGTAAAACTGATGAAGCCGGCTAGTGTGACGGTGATCAACACATTCCTCCGGCCGAGCTTATCACTTAATATACCTAACGGAAGCTGGGAAAGGATCCCTCCGATCGCGAAGGCCGGAAGCAACAGCGCCACCGCATCGACGCCGATCCCTGTTCTCATGGCATAGACAGGGAAATTGCCGTTTAAGCTCGCTTCCAAGAACCCATAACCAAATGGAGGCAGGAATGCAACCCAGGCATATTTAAATACTTTTCCAAACCTTCTCATTGTCCCAAAGAATGAACTGCTGTCCGTGTCATGTTCGGGCCGTTCATTTTTCAGAAGCCAGACGGTCAGCCAGGCGGCAAGGCTGATCACAGAGGAAATGACGAAAGGCAGGGTAGTGTTTATTTTTACAAAACCAGTCATCAACGGTCCAGCGGCGAACCCCAGTCCAAAGAACAAACCGTAGAGGGAAATATTCCTTCCAAGACGGTCTTTAGGTGAAAAAGAAGTAATCCATGTCTGTGTGGCAAAATGAAGCATGTGATCGCCAATCCCGATTGCCAGCCTTAACAAAAACCAGAACCAAAAGGATTTCCATAATGGAAATAAAGCGAGGGAAATGGCTACCGTAAAGCCGCCGATAAGAATGATCGGCTTGTAGCCAAACCTGCGGAGCGGCGCTTCCATTAATGGTGAAGCGATCAATATCCCTAAATACAGGCCTGTGGCGTGAAATCCATTCATCGATGACGACACGCCGTCCTGTTCAAAAATAATTGCAATCAATGGAAGCAGCATTCCCTGTGAAAATCCTGAAATCGCGACTATGCTGACCAAAATCCAGAAACGAAGCTTCTTACTTATATTCATAATATTAAAATCTCCCTAGGTACTTAATACTCTTTAGATGTTAACGATATAAAATTTTATGTGCAACGATTTTTATTTTTATTTATGGAAAAAATAGTGTAATCTCATGGTAATAGTCAAAATCAACTATTTTAATTAGAGGTTGCGATAGGGGGAGAGTTACATGGAATTTAAAATGAAACCGGATGTAGGTTTTTTTACAGAAGTAGGCATTGGAAGACTGGATGTTGCTGGTGACGAGCAATACGGCATTAGACCTTACCAGCTGCTCGTCTCATCTGTTGCGGTGTGCAGCGGCGGAGTTCTTCGCAAGGTTTTGGAAAAAATGAGAATGGACGTCAAGGATATACATATCCAGGCTGATGCTGAACGTGTCGAAGAGGAAGCGAACAGAGTAAGCAAGATTACCGTCCATTTCCGCATTGCCGGCAACAATCTGGATGAAAAGAAAATCGAAAAGGCAATGGCGTTGACAAGGAAGAACTGTTCAATGGTCCAATCGGTAATTGGCAGCATCGAAGTTGAAGAAACGTTTGAAATCGTTCAATAAATGTTCTTAATGGCGAGTTACACCTTTAGCTCAATATGCTATAATAAGTATGGGAATTTACCTGTATTAATATAATAGAAACAATGAACTCTGTTCCGGGAGGACAGGGTTCTTTTTTCGCTGTGTGGACAAAGTTCTAACCGAGCGAACTATGCTTAATGGACATTTTAATCCAGGAAACGGTTTAACTAAAATACCTAATAGAACGGTTATATAAGAAGGAGAATACGGAATATGGCTTTTGTTTATCGCACTCTATTTTACATCATTGGGTTAATCATTCTGTCTTTTGGAGTATCGATGACCATCAAGGCTGGATTGGGGACAGGTGCATGGGATGCACTCAATGTCGGTTTATCAAATACTGTAGGACTGACACCTGGAAGCTGGGTTGTGATCGTGGGAATCGTCATGATTTTCGTCAATGCGGCTTTAGTAAAAAGACGTCCGGATCTAGCTGCGATTATCACGCTGCTTATCACTGGTGTGCTCATTGACTTCTGGCTGCTGCGTGTGTTCGAAGACATGGTAGTTACCGGCTATGCAAAGCAATTTGGAGTCTTTATTTTGGGAATGGTCGCACTAAGCTTTGGTCTTGCGGTCTACCTCCAGCCGAAATTCCCATTGATTCCTATCGACAATTTCATGATGGCGTTAAGGGAACGGTTCGGCCTTAATCTGATGGTAGCCAAAACGCTTGGTGAAGTATTTGCTTTATCTGCTGCATTCATTTTTAAAGGACCAATCGGCATCGGAACTTTAATAGTAACTTTCGCAATCGGTCCGCTGATTCAACTATTCTATCCTTACTGTGAAAAATTATATAACAAGCTGATCACATCTGCGCGTTAATTTTTGAGGCTCTGTCATAAACAGAGCCTTTCATTATGTTAAAAACAACAAAGTTTCTTAAAAGCACCTTAAACTTTGGATAAAGTTACTCAACTCCGAAAACACTATAAACAAACTTATAAGTTTCCTGTAGTGAAAGGAGAATACAACACCAATGAAAAAAGCAGCAGCTATTCTTGTGATGACGATGGTTTTCATGATGTCCATATTTGCTTCCGGCTTTGCTGAAGAAAAAACGAAGAAAGCTCCACAGCCAAAGCAGGCTGAAAAAGCAAAGTATACCATTCCGAATTCGGTCATGAATATCACAAAGGACAACACCTACCCTAACCCGACGGAGGATTTGCCTTTCCTTCAGCCAAGTGAACTGACGAAGAACTTGATCAAGACATCGAAAGTGAAGATTGAGAACCCTGATTTGATCCGAATGCTGAATGAAACGACCATTAACAGCACTCCTTTTGTCATCGGCTATCGCGCGATTGTTTACCTTGGCGAATGGCCGCTGAATTATGTCTCTTCTGAAACGTCCCCAAACTGGGAGTTCCAGAAAATCAATACGAACTACTATGATAATCGCGGTGGAAATTCTATATACCAAATCCATTATGTTCAGGAGCAGCAAAAGACTGTTAAGGGCGGCTTGACGGCAAAGATCAAAAATGCCGAAGAGGTGCAAAAGATGATGCTTTTAAAAGCAGCAAAGAAAACAGGACTACCGCTTGCTTTTGAAACAATCGTCGGCGCCGGCACAAAAAAAGACCATATTTATAATATCCAGCCAAAACGCCTCGGTTACCTTTACGCCTACGCACCTGCTATAAATGAAAAGGGCAAGGTGACATATGGAGAGGTCTACTTGATGCTAAAAGGAAACAAGAAAATCATAGTCGTTAAAAATGTTGTCTCGCAGGGAATTGGTGCATGGATTCCGGTTCAGGACCATGTCAGCTTCGGTTTTGTCTCCAGCGAAAAACCAAGATAAATAGAAGAAGATAGCCTTATTCCTTTACCAGGAGTAAGGTTTTTTATTTTCTCCTTAAAAAGAAGGAGCAAATTTTCACTTCGAGAATTGTCCAGCTCAAGCGCCTAGCCCAAATCACTCGAGTCGCTTGTCTAGCTAGGGCTCCTAACTCTTCGAGACGCTAGTCCAGCTACGGCTCCTAACTCCTCGAGACGCTAGCCTACTGTCGCCTCCTAGAAACTCCGAAATTCAACTCCGCCGACAGAAGCAAAAAGCGCTTCTTTGTCTTAGTCTCCAGTTTCTGCGTTTCTGGGCATTCGGCTATACTTTTCGATTTCGGTCCTGCCCATGAAGTCAAAGAATGACTTCACTCTCAGGCCCTCCGGTGCACACGATGTGCTAGCCCCGCCAGCCACAGGACGTTGCGCTTTAAGGCGGGCAGCGCTTGTCGGGGCTGATCAAGCCGCTTGCGCTTTTTTTTCGGTAATTTTTTCCTCTTGACAAAAGGTAGATATATCCTGTTTAACAGTTGTCCAAGGCGGGAAATAGTTAGACATAACCAAATGAAACACCAAATATTAAAGGAGGAATTAGATTATGTCTGAAAATATCCTTTCAAACAACCAGAACTCAATGGATAACAACAACTCAAACTCTTACAATATGAACAACAACATGTACACTTCATCAACGGAAAATGCTTCATATGATACAACAACTGGTACAACAACATACGCAAGCACATCAGGTAATGCGTACTCTAACAATACTTCAATGGGCGGCTACTCTAGCAGTTACGGAGTAAGTTCAAATAACTCAAGCTCGTCAAATGGCAAGCTGATGAAAGGCGTCCTTATTGGAGCGGCAATCGGAGGGGCATTGACCTTGCTTGATTCAAACACTCGTACAAAGGTGAAGGATAAGGCTGTCAATGCAAAAGACACGTCAATGAATGTGTTCAGCGAAGTCAAAAACAATCCTTCTGACGTAAAGGACCAAATGATGAACAGCTTTAAAGAAGCTTCCACTATCCTAAAGGAAGCAATTAGCGATGCGCAAAACCTTTACCAGAGACTGAACGATGATGTATTCAGCAAGATGAATGAGGCTAAGTCCAATTCTTCTGAAGCTATGCAAACAGTGATGGACGCTAAAAATGACCTTAAGGAAGTCGGATCTAAAGTGATGGAAGCAGGCTCAACTGCGATGGATAACCCGGTGGTTAACTCTGTATCTGAATCAAGCTCTTCAAATACTGGATCCAATGGTGCAGCTGATGCTTATGCTACAGGCATGGAAAGCAAGCCGTCTGATACAACAGGATTAGGAAACACTTCAAATACCTTCACTGTATCGCCTGAAAACCAGAAGAATGATAACAACCGATAATTTTAACCAGACCAGTCCTATTCATAAACCACTCTGTTTTAGGGTGCATATCATTTAAATGACAATAAAAATGGCGTGTAAACTGACATCAGTTTTGACACGCCATTTTTCTGATTTAATGTATTTTCGGATCTAAAATATAATGGTTCTTATTCAACAAAGCACCCGTTTATTCCACACCATAAAAGAACGGACCCTAGTGAAGGGATCATCATGGGCTGATAAATAAGCGGAGAAACTTCCCTTATTTAGAAAATGGCACGGAAAACAGCTTAAATAGACGGAAGATTTCCGCCTATTTACTTGAAAAACATAAAAAATTGGCAATCGTGCTTGCTTAACCGGAAAACCTCCGCTTATTTACCCCTCACCGAGCTATACTCTACAGTTTAACCGGATATTCTCCGTTTATATAGGATTGTTTGTTACTCAATTAAGGTTAAGTCTTCCCTTGTTCTAGAAAAAATCAATCTTCCGCTAACTGCTCCCTTCGGTGAGAAAAAAATAAAGTAAAATTCCATGTTCATCGTTATACAGGCTATACTTGAATGCAATGTTCGTAGAATGGAACCCTTAAATTGACTTCCGAACTGGTCATAAAATTGACAGTGTAAATGACCGTCATTATTCCTTGTACAACAAACATTGTCAATGGCATTTACTATCATTTTGCAGGTGTTAATTTGTAATGAAATGGCTTATAAATTCTGGCACAAGAGGAAAAATGGCGTGGAAAATTTCAACGCCATTTACTGTGCCATTTTCGCCATATGCACCTCAAAACGGAACGGTTTATCCTATTCAAAGGACTGTTATTTTATTGTTAACCAGGGAATTATAAAATTGCAAGTGTGGATAACTACATGTAGTAATCTTAATCTAGCTCCAGCGTCTAGCTCGTACTGCCAATGAAATCAAAGAACGACTTCCTGTCAGGCCCTCCATAGATTGTCGGGACTGAACGAGACACTTGCGCTTTTTGTTCATGGCTTTACTCCCATATATTTGGTTGTTTCCGGTCTGGCAGTCGGGGGTAATTAAAAGTACATGCAGATAGATAGGGAGGACAAAGTCAATGGACAAGGACATGAAACCACGCTCGAACAGGTGTGATTATGATAGAGAAACAGCAACAGGTAAAATAGCTATGGCAGCTTCGGCGCACCCGATTGCTACAAATGCCGGGGAGAAGATTCTCCGAGAAGGCGGCAATGCGATTGATGCGTCCATCGCCATCCAGTTTGGACTGAATGTCGGCGAACCGATGATGACTGGCATTGGCGGTAGCGGCTTTTTCATGGTTTATCATGCCGAAAGCAAAACAACGAAGATTTTCGATGGTCATACAAGGGCGCCAAAAGCGGCATATCCAGAACTTTTTTTAGATGAAGAGGGAGAAGTTGTCCCTTTTAAAGTGAGATCGACAAAGGCGACCGGAGTAGGTGTTCCCGGAATTCTTAAAGCAATGGAAGCAGCAAGAAAGGAATACGGGACAAAGCCGCTGGCAGAATTGATCGAACCGGCTGCACAGGCAGCAGAAAAAGGTGTAGAGGTCAACTGGGTGATGGAAGAAATCCTTAATACATTTGATTATCGATTAGGCGAACATGCAAAGGAACTGTTCCAGCCAGGAGGCAAATCACTTAAAGAAGGTGACATCTACCAGAAGGAGCACCTCGCGAAAACATTCCGTATTCTTCAGCGTGATGGAATCGAGGCATTCTATGAAGGTGAGATTGGTGAAGCGATTATCTCTACCTTAAAAGAACTTGGCGGGATCATGGAAATGTCTGATCTCAAGGAGTATGAAATCACCATTGATGAACCTGTCTGGGGAACGTACCGAGACTACAAAATAGCTTCCTCTAATATGCCAAGTGCTGGCGGGACAACGATGCTGCAAATTTTAAAGCTGCTCGAGGGCTTTGATCTCAGCAAATATAATGTAAAATCGTGGGAAAAATATTATTTATTTACCGAAGCAATGAGGATTGCATTCTCAGATAAAATCGCTTTTGCTGGGGATCCTGAATTTGGGGAAATCCCGTTAGAAGGTCTGCTTAGTGAAGAGTATCTCGCGGAACGCCGGAAGCTTATTAATTTCGATAGAAGAAATGATGCTGTCGACTTTGGCAATCCGTGGGTTTATTCTGCTGGAAAAGAAATCAACGTTGTGCCCCAGCCATTCGAGCCTGAAAGGGAGAGAAGTGAAACGACTCATTTCACTGTGATGGACAAATGGGGAAATATTGTCGCTTGCACATCTACCGTTGAGCATCCATTTGGCTCTGGAATCATGGTCAAGGATCATGGATTTGTTTTAAACAACGAAATGACTGACTTTGACGCGGTCCCTGGCGGATTGAATGAGGTTCAGCCAGGCAAACGTCCCGTAAGCTGCAAAACACCGACGATTGTTTTCAAGGATGAAAAACCTGTATTGACGTTAGGCTCTCCAGGCGGTCCAACGATCATTGGCTCTGTATTCCAAACCATCGTCAATGTTCTTGATTTTGGGATGGATCTTAAAGAAGCCATTGAAGAGCCGAGGATTTTTAATAGTACCGGCCCGCTTATAGGCTGGGAATCTGGTATCAGCATGGAGGCGAAGGGGGAATTGGAATCCAGAGGCTTCGAGTTCGCTGATGGACCATTCCCGCTCGGCAACGTGCAGGCAATCCAGATTGATCGTGAAAAAGGCCTGATATATGGAGCGGCAGATTCAAGCCGCGAAGGGAAGGCTACTGGACTTGATGAATAATTAGGTGGAAAAAGAAGCAGGCTGAATGATATGCTCCCCTTTAGGTAGACAGATTAAAAAATAAAAATCTGTCTACCTAAAGGGGAGTATTTATTATGTCAAAAAGGACATATTCATTCCAAGATAAAATCAAGATTGTAGAGGCGTTAAAAAAGGGTAGCCATTCTATTTCAGAGCTGAAGTTTATATACAAAGTAAATGATCATGCAATTTATGATTGGGTCTACAGGTATGAAAAATACGGAGCAGAAGGATTAAAGAAGTCTTCTACCTGGAAGAGGTATTCTAAGGAACTTAAGCTGGCGGCTGTACAGGACTATCTTAGTGGGGACTACTCTCAAAATGATGTTATCAGAAAGTATGAAATCTCATGTAGACGCGTCCTCCAGAAATGGATTAACAAGTATAATAGTCATAGAGAATTAAAGGACACTTCCAAAGGAAGGACAAACACTATGACTAGAAGAAACACTACCATAAATGAACGAAAAGAGATTGTGCTCTATTGCCTTGAGAACGGCAAGGATTATCAGAAGGCAGCTGAGACCTTTAAGGTCTCTTACCAACAAGCATATCAATGGGTTAAAAAGTATGAGGATGGCGGCGAAGAAGCCCTTCGGGATAAGCGAGGGAGGAAAAAGGAAGAAGTTGAACTCTCCCCAGAACAGAAGATGAAATTGGAGATGAAGAGGCTTGCGAGCGAAAATGAGCGATTACGCGCAGAGAACTTATTCCTAAAAAAGTTAGAGGAGATCGAAAGGAGGCGAAGATAAGCCAGATACGCCTTGAGGAGAAATATATCGCTATCAAGGAACTACACGAAGAAGAAGGATTCTCTTTCGTTATGCTTTGTGAAATTGCGGGGTTGGTAGGTCTGCATATTATAAATGGCTGAAGCGAACACCTTCCAAGCGTGAATGTCAAAATGTGATGCTTGTAGAAGAAATGAAGGCTCTCCATGAGGAGGTTAAAGGAATCTACGGCTACCGCAGGATTACGATGACTTTGAATAGAAGGTTGAACAAGAGCTTCAATGAAAAGCGAATCTATAGGCTGATGAAGATTGTCGGCATTCAAAGCGTTATTCGGAAAAAGAAAAATCGCTATAAAAAGTCAACCCCTCAACACGTCGCAGAAAACGTGTTAGACCGTAATTTCCAAGCCGAAAGTCCAAATGAGAAATGGGTAACTGATGTGACTGAGTTCAAGTATGGAGAAGCAAAAAAGGCTTATTTGAGTGCAATTAAAGACTTACATGATGGAGCCATCGTTAGTTACGTATTTGGACATTCCAACAACAATAAACTGGTATTTGATACGCTGGATCAGGCCACGGCCCTACTGAATGGTGACCGCCCACTTATACATAGCGACAGGGGCTTTCAGTATACCCATTTTGGATTTAAACAAAGAATAGATCAAGCACAGATGACTCAAAGTATGTCCCGAGTCGGAAGATGTATTGACAATGGTCCAATGGAATCCTTTTGGGGATCACTGAAAAGCGAGAAATATTACATGGAGAAATATAAGACCTTTGAAGAGCTTTCTGCGGCGATTGATGAGTACATATACTTTTATAATCATGAACGTTACCAAAAAAGATTAAACGGCCTTAGCCCCCTAGAATTCAGGGCTAAAGCCGCTTAGGCTGTTTTTATTATTTCCACTGTCTACTTGACGGGGAGCAGTTCAGAATGATTTCAGTCTGCTTCTTATTGGTCCACGCTAGCCAGAGTATTGGTCTGTGAATCTGATTTTTTTATGACGGAGATGCTCCCGTCTGTTTCAAGGACAACAGCTTCCACCTGATCCATTGAATTGATTCCGCTTGAACGTGCTGCCTGGAGAATTTCAACTTCGAGCACACGCTCCTTTACTATATTTTCTTTTAAATATTTCCCTTGATAAAAAATTAGTTTTGGATCTGATTTGATTAGCTTTTTGAACCCGTCTGAACGGATGGACAGCCACGCAACGAGGAATTGAAGGACAATCAAAATGAGAAACGCCGCAATCCCTTCAATAAGCGCAATATTTTTGTTCAAAAGGGTGGTCGCCAGGGTCGAGCCGAGCGCAACTGTGACAATCAGGTCAAATGCATTCATTTTTGATAAAGTTCTTTTGCCGGAAATGCGCAGCAATAAAATAAGAGCGGAATAAGCAAGAAAGCCCATAATCAGTAGCCGCAAAGCCGATTCCCAAGAATTAAAAAACATATCATCACCTCATCTATGTTTTTTCCTAAAAAACCATGGACAAACATATGAAGAAGGGGGAATACTATCCATATGATGTGTAACCGTAATATTGCACAATTCCCCATTTTTAGGTAGGATGTTAAAGGTAGTGAAAGGAGCGAGAATTTTGGGAAGTTCGATAAATGATAAAAATACGCAGGTTGTATTCTTGAAACAGCGTTTGGATATGTTTGCTGAATTGCTTGAAGCAATCAATCCTGAAGAAACGGAGCTTGAAGATATCGACCGCATGATTCAAATCGTCGAAGAAATGGACGCGAAATGCCGCGAATTCAAGCATCGCGATATGTAAAAAAGACCTTTAAGGAGGTCTTTTTTCTATGCTTAATAAAACTTGTCGGGGCTGACCAAGGCGCTTTCGCTCTTCTTTGTCTAGCTCCAGCGCCTAGCCCCTCGAGACGTTTGTCTAGCTGCGGCTCCTAACTCCTCGAGACGCTTCGGTCCTGCCAATGAAGTCAAAGACCGACTTCAATGTCAGGCCCTCCAGCGCTAGTCGGAGTTGAGCAGTCGCCTCCGCATTTCGAATTCGATCCTGCCAATGAAGTCAAAGACCGACTTCACTGTCAGGCCCTCCAGCGCTAGTCGGAGTTGAGCAGTCGCCTCCGCATTTCGAATTCGGTCCTGCCAATGAAGTCAAAGACCGACTTCAATGTCAGGCCCTCCAGCGCTAGTCGGAGTTGAGCAGTCGCCTCCGCATTTCGAATTCGGTCCTGCCAATGAAGTCAAAGAGCGACTTCACTGTCAGGCCCTCCAACGCTTGTCAGGGCTGAACGAGGCGCTTTCGCTTTTCTTTGTCTAGCTCCAGCGCCTAGCCCCTCGAGACGTTTCGGTCCTGCCAATGAAGTCATAGACCGACTTCAATGTCAGGCCCTCCAACGCTTGTCAGGGCTGAACGAGGCGCTTTCGCTTTTCTTATTTGTAAACGATTCCACATTCATCTTTAAAACAATAGATGATAGGAGTATAATGATATCGGAGAAATTGTTATAAAATTTTCACATATAAAAGAGTTAGAACGACAAGGGGAGAGGGGTAGTTTGATGAATATCGAAAAGTTTCAGGAAAGCATGTACCAGCTGATTGTTGAAACATCCACGAACCTGCCTAAGGATGTGCGCAGGGCAATCAGAGCAGCGGCGGAGCGCGAGAACGCGGGAACCCGTTCGGCGATGAGCCTTGATACGATTACGAATAATATTAAAATGGCTGATGACAATGTATCACCGATCTGCCAGGATACGGGCTTGCCAACCTTCAAAATCAAAACTCCGGTTGGGGCGAACCAGCTGGAAATGAAAAAAGCGATTCACCATGCAATTGCGCAGGCAACGAAGGATGGGAAATTACGTCCAAACTCCGTTGATTCACTTACAGGGGAAAATAGCGGCGACAATCTTGGCGGCGGCACTCCTGTCATCAAGTTCGAGCAATGGGAAAAGGATTATATTGACGCACACCTGATTTTAAAGGGCGGCGGCTGTGAAAATAAAAACATCCAGTACAGCCTGCCAGCTGAACTAGAAGGACTTAGCCGCGCTGGCCGTGACCTGGATGGGATCCGTAAGTGCATCATGCATTCGGTTTACCAGGCACAGGGACAAGGCTGCAGCGCTGGATTTATAGGCGTTGGGATCGGAGGCGATCGTTCTTCCGGTTACGACCTTGCGAAAGAGCAGCTGTTCCGTACGGTTGACGATGTGAATCCGCATCCTGACCTTCGCAGTCTTGAGGAATATGTACTGGAAAATGCTAACAAGCTTGGAATCGGCACGATGGGCTTTGGCGGCGAAACAACCCTCCTTGGCTGCAAAGTTGGTGTCATGAACCGTATTCCTGCTAGCTTCTATGTATCTGTAGCATACAATTGCTGGGCATACCGCCGTCTTGGTGTAGCGGTGAATCCTGAAAGTGGAGAGATTCAGGATTGGATGTACCAGGAGGGTGAGAAGATCGACTTCGCACAGCCTGCAGCCCAGGAAATCGCTGCAGCAGCTGAAGCACCAGCAGAACAAACTGTTGTTACATTGACTGCGCCAATTACAGAAGAGCAAATCCGCGAGCTTAAGGTTGGGGATGTTGTGAAAATCGACGGCATGATGTATACCGGCCGTGACGCGATTCACAAGTATCTTTCAGATCATGATTCACCAGTTGACCTGAATGGCCAGGTCATCTACCATTGTGGTCCGGTTATGCTCAAGGATGATGAAGGTAAATGGCATGTGAAGGCGGCTGGTCCAACAACAAGTATTCGTGAGGAGCCTTACCAGGGCGATATCATGAAGAAGTTCGGCGTCCGCGCTGTTATCGGTAAAGGTGGAATGGGAGCAAAGACGCTCGCTGCTTTGAGAGAACATGGCGGTGTATACCTTAATGCAATCGGCGGCGCAGCGCAGTACTACGCTGACTGCATTAAATCCGTAGACGGCGTTGACCTGATGAATTTTGGTATCCCTGAAGCCATGTGGCACCTGAACGTAGAAGGTTTTACTGCGGTTGTCACGATGGACTCACACGGAAACAGCCTGCACGAGGAAGTTGAAAAATCATCCCTTGAAAAACTGGCACAGTTCGCTGATCGAGTTTACAAATAAAACAATGAAAAGGAGACTCACTCTTTGGGAGAGTCTCCTTTTTATTGTCTAGATGCGTCTCCTGACTTTTCCAGACGCTTGCCGAAGTTAGACAGGACAGGTAGCCTTTGTCGCTATTTCTTCCGTTTTGCCAGCTGCTCTCGATCCACATTTCCCGGCGGTCATTCCATCCAGCCGTTTTGGATTTGAATATTTGCCCCATCTTCAGCGAAATTCGCTGTCTCAATAAGGAATCTTGCGTAAGTTGCCGCGAGATCATGCCGCGGACTTACTGCCATTGAATCTCCAAAGTTCCGCACCTTTGCGGAAGACAGATTTGAAATGTGGAAGAGCATAAGCTTATCTGAGTAAGGAGCTTCAGTCGAATCGGTAATCATAAATTGGCTTGGAATGGATACAGGCAAGTCTTCTTTATACATGATCTGGGAAAGTGTGTTGTGCTGTTTAATATTAATTTTTTTCCCTCGTAAAAAATAATCCCTTACCTCTTCTTTCTTCGCAACCTGGCTGAATCCCATGACAAGAATCGTTTTGATCGCATTGACCTGGATGTTCAGAAATAAATGGGTTATTTCCATAGCTGATAGAGATCTTTTATCGCCAAAATAGCCATTAAAAAAGCTTTGTTTTTCTACAAAAGACGTTTCTTTTGTTATCGGGATGTATGGTGGCCTGACATGCAATCCCTTCTTTAGCATCATTTCAGTTACCTTATTCGAAAGATTGAGTGAAGAAATATTGATGTTCGTGATTGAATGGCGCAGCTCCATCTTCGAGAAACCTGGCAGCGCGACGCTGTAATAGAGCGCCCCATATTTGACCATCATATCAAGGTAGTTCAGGTAAAAACTATCTGAAAACAGCCGGGGAGCCTGTTCATTTACGTCAGCATCTGAAAATCCATTTGGTATGGTCATTCCTTCAGCTGTAAAAAGTTCTTCCAATTCTGCGAGGATCTTTTTACTCAATTGATCTGCTGTTATAAGGCAATCCTTGATCTCCTCATCGTCCACGTGCAATAGAAAATGTTTGAACATACAGGCAGCCATTGAGTTCGCCATATATATATTCCAAAGGTTGCCTACTTCTCCAGATGTCCAACCGATCTTTTGTTCTTCTGACATAGCGTTCTCCTTAGTGTTTTGTATGTTTTTACTATTCGCTATTTAAATTGATATATACTTATAAGAATTTTTTTGACAAGCTGACAAACACTAAGCAAAAACATCAATGGAGGAACATCATGAAAAAGATTTTTCAAATTTTGCTTGCTTCGGCGATGCTGCTGCTAATTACCTTGCCAGCGACAACGGATGCAGAGGATAACTCCAATTCACCTTTGCATTGGGGGTTCAAGAAGGGCCGCAATGGAAGGCAGGCAGATGCAGGCAGGATGTTTGAGGTCATCCTTGAAGACCACGGAGCAGTTTACAAAGGAGACAAGAATTCAAAGGATATCTATTTAACCTTCGATAACGGATATGAAAATGGCTATACTGAAAAAATCCTCGATATTTTAAGGGAGGAAAAGGTGCCTGCTGCCTTTTTCGTGACAGGGCATTATCTCGAAAGTGCTCCAGAGCTTGTTGCGCGAATGGCGAATGAAGGCCATATCATCGGCAATCATTCCTGGCACCACCCTGATATGACGAAGATCAGTGAAGAGAAGATTAAAAAGGAACTGGAAATGGTCAGAGCTGAAACCGAGAGAATCACAGGGAAAAAGCATATGACGTATTTGCGGCCCCCACGGGGGATTTTCAGCGAAAAGACGATGGCAGCTGCGAAGGAAGCCGGATACACCCATGTTTTCTGGTCGCTCGCTTTCGTTGACTGGAATACCGACCAGCAAAAAGGCGCTCAATACTCTTATGATAAAATCATGACGCAGATCCACCCAGGCGCAGTCCTGCTTTTGCACACCGTATCCAAGGATAACGCTGATGCACTGGGAAAAGTAATCAGGGATTTGAAAGAACAAGGCTACAATTTTAAAAGCCTTGATGATTTGATGCTAAGCAAGAGCGGAATGAAGGATCCGATGTTGTACTGAGTGGCAGTTTGTCCCGGCATCTTTTGGTGCCGGGATTATTGAAATTGGAAAAAGTTCTAGATAATTTCCAAGTCGCTATAAAAATGAATTTTTCGCTATAAAAATTTTATTTTCGCTATAAAAAAGAAATTATCGCTATAATATCTTCTTTTTCGCTATAAAAAAGATTTTTTCGCTATAAAAATAACAGCTACCCATTTCATATCAGAATTTTAAACAAACAGATAAAGCTTCCTTTTTAAAAAACCCCATTTCTTCGTAAAAATCCTGCGGAAATGCTATAATACGGGGAAAATACTTAAGGGCGGTTTGTGTATGTGGGAAGAAAAGGTGGCATTTTCAGGTCCATATGATTTTGATCTTGCTTTAAGCAGGCTGGCGCTCGATCCTCTTCATTCGGTGGATATAGAAAAGCGACATGTGAAGGTGCCGCTTGATTTTAAAAATAAAAAAGTCGTAGCAGATGTCATCGGAACGGGGACTCTGGAAAAGCCTGAATTCCTTATTCGTGCTGACCATGACAAAGAAATGACTCTGCAGCGTCTAACGGAAATTTTTCAATGGGATGTGAAATTAATCCACATTCATGAGCATTTTCAGACGACGGAGTTAAAAAACTTGTTCAATGAACATTATGGCACTCCGCTCGTCCTTGAATTTGATCCATTTTCAAGTCTTATCAAGAGTATTATTCATCAACAGGTCAATCTTAAGTTCGCTTTTACTTTAACAGAACGGTTCGTGAAATCTTTCGGCGAGGAACTGGATGGTGTCTGGTATTATCCGAATCCGGAAAAAGTCGCTCAACTGACAGTTGAACAGCTGCGGGAACTACAATTCAGCGGGCGGAAGGCTGAATATGTGATTGGCATTGCCGAGATGGCAGCATCCGGACAGCTTGATTTTGAAAAAATGAAGTCAATGCCTGATGCGGAAGTTGCCCGGGAATTGATCAAGATTCGCGGCGTCGGTCCATGGACGGTTGAAAACTTCCAGATGTTCGCGCTCGGGCGGCCGAATTTATTCCCGATGGGCGACATTGGCATCCAGAATGCACTGAAAAAGTATTTCAATCTTGAGGAAAAACCGACCCCTGCTGAAATGGAAAAGTTTAAAGAACCATGGAACCCTTATTTAAGCTATGCTTCGCTCTATTTATGGAGAAGCATTGAATAATTGGAGTGAAGTTTTATGAAAAAAGAGCAGCAAAAGCAAAAAGAGCATCAACTCAAAATAGGTCAGCAAAAGAGCAAAGAGCAGTATAAAAAAGGCGGGAAGCCAGCTGACAAAGACTCGCATGTAAAAAAAACCAATCCTATCAAAAAAGGACAGCAAGTAAGTGAAGGCAAGTATAAAAAACAGGGCCTGCAGCCGAGCAAAGACCAGCAAACCGCGAAACTGGAGCTGAAACAAACCTTCCCGCTGACGATCAAGCGTCTTGGTATCAATGGAGAAGGCGTAGGTTATTTCAAGCGCCAGGTCGTGTTTGTGCCGGGTGCTTTGCCGGGTGAGGAAATTGTTGCGGAGGCGACGAAGGTACATCCAAAGTTTGCTGAGGCGAAAATCAAGAAAATCCGCAAGCAATCAGAGCATCGGATCAAGCCGCTGTGTCCGGTCTACGACCAGTGCGGAGGCTGCCAGCTCCAGCATTTGCGCTATGACCAGCAGCTCAATGAAAAACGTGACATTGTCATCCAGGCTATGGAGCGCCATACAAAGCTGAAAATCGATGACCTGGATATCCGCCAGACTATCGGTATGGAAAACCCATGGGGTTACCGGAACAAGAGCCAGTTCCAGGTTGGCGAAAAGGACGGTAAGATACTTGCCGGTCTTTATGGCTTAAACTCGCACAACTTGATCAATATCGAGCAGTGTGCGGTCCAGCATCCGGCAACGACAAAAGCTACAGAGATTGTAAAAGGCATTCTGCAGGATTTGAAGATTCCGATTTACAATGAGAAGAAGCACAAAGGTCTCGTCCGGACAATCGTTGCCAGGACAGGTGTCCAGACCGGAGAGCTCCAAATTGTCTTGATTACGACACAGAAAGAGCTTCCGAAAAAGGACATCATCATCCAGGAAATCAAAAAGAGGCTGCCAGAGGTTAACTCGATTGTCCAAAACGTCAATGGAGAGAAAACTTCGGTCATTTTCGGAAACGAAACGGCGACTTTGGAAGGCAATGATTATATCCAGGAAACACTGGGCGACCTGCAGTTTGAATTGTCTGCACGTACATTCTTCCAGCTGAACCCGGAACAGACTGTTAAACTCTACAATGAAGCGAAGGCAGCGGCGATGCTGACAGGTAAAGAAAAGCTGGTTGATGCCTATTGCGGAGTTGGGACAATTGGATTATGGATGGCCGATCAGGCTGGAGAGGTCCGCGGAATGGACGTCATTGCAGAATCGATCGAAGATGCAAAGAAAAATGCCATCAAGCACGAGGTCAATCATGCCAGGTTCTATATGGGCAAAGCTGAGGAACTGCTTCCAAAATGGCTGAAGGAAGGCTGGAGGCCGGATGTAATTGTCGTCGATCCGCCGCGAACAGGCTGCGATGACGAATTCCTGCAGACAGTCCTAAAAATCAAACCAAAATCCTTTGTCTATGTTTCCTGCAATCCTTCAACACTTGCAAAGGATATCATGACACTCGGCTCAAAATATAAAGTTGAATACATCCAGCCAGTCGACATGTTCCCGCACACTTCTCAGA
This sequence comes from Mesobacillus subterraneus, assembly GCF_020524355.2. Classification (NCBI taxonomy): domain Bacteria; kingdom Bacillati; phylum Bacillota; class Bacilli; order Caryophanales; family Bacillaceae; genus Mesobacillus; species Mesobacillus subterraneus. Next base: position 3,356,134 of record NZ_CP129019.1, on the reverse strand, counting down.
TTGAGAGTGTCACGAGACTGGTACTGAAATAATGAAAGCGCCGGCCCCGGATAGATGGGCTGGCGCTTTATCGTATGTTCGATAATCCTCTATTTATGAAGTTATTGATGATTTTCTGCCATCTCTCTCGGTGTTTTGTCCATCCCGTATTCCACCCAGTTTTTAATCACATATATACTTCCGCTTACGACAAATCTATTGATATATTCAAATGTATCACGGTCAAAGTGTTTGTCGCGAATCCAGTTTTTGAAGATGAATTCCTGCGTGATCGCCATTCCTTTTTTCTGGAAGTGGATATCACTGTTTTCGCTAAGGAGTGTCTGGCATACATCGTTTTTCAGTGCAATATACTCAAGGGTCTTCTCTGTCATTTTTAAAGCTTCTTCTTCTTTGGAAAAATTATATTGGTTAAGCGTCGCTGTCATATCTTCAATGAATTCTTCTTCAATCGCATTCAGCAGGTCATATTGACTGGAAAAATGAGAGTAAAATGTGGAGCGATTGATGTCTGCCAACTCACAGATTTCTTTTATGGTGATATTGGAAATCGTTTTGTTTTTCAATAAGTTCATCAGACTTTCCTTAAGAACCATCCTTGTTACTTTTTTCGTCTGTCCATCAAATAAACCCTTCCTTTATCTGCAAAACATTGAGTTAAACAACAGAAATTAATCATATGTTGTTTATTGCACGTTATGTACGCAACTGTTTGTTGAATAGACAACACGGTGTTTATATAATGATAAAGTGAAATGGCAAAAGACTCAAGTGAGGTTGAAGAATGATAAGCATTGCTGAAAAAATCATAAAACATAAAAAAGCTGTTGTGATCGCATTTTTTTTATTTACGTTAATCTCGACGGTGGCGCAATTTTTTGTGTCGGTCAATTATAATATGGTCGATTATCTGCCAGATGATGCTCAGTCAACAAGGGCAATGGAAGTGATGGAAAAGGAGTTTACTGCAGAGGTACCAGATACTAGGGTGATGGTAAGGGATATATCCTTGCAGCAAGCACTAAGCCTCAAAGAGGAATTGTCAGCGATTGATGGTGTTGGCGATGTCATATGGCTTGATGATGTGGTGGATTTAAAAACTCCCCTCGAGATGGCTGATAAAGAGACAGTCGAAAACTACTATAAAGATGGGAATGCGCTGTTCTCCATCAGCGTCCGCTCTGGTGATGAAGTATCAATCACCGATGGTATTTATGCCTTGATTGGTGAAGACGGAGCGATTGCGGGCGAAGCCATCAATACCGCATCCTCACAAAAAATGGCTGGGACAGAATCGATGTATGCAGCGATTTTGCTCGTTCCAATTATTATTTTCATTCTCGCGATTTCAACCACTTCATGGATCGAGCCTTTATTCTTCCTGACGGCGATCGGGGTATCGGTTCTCATCAACCTTGGCACGAACATTTTTATCGGCGAGGTTTCCTTTGTTACCCAGTCGGTCGCTCCGATCCTGCAACTGGCTGTTTCACTCGATTATGCCGTTTTCCTGCTTCATAGCTTTTCAGATTATCGGAAGCAGACCAATAATCCTGAAGAAGCGATGCGTATGGCGATGAAAAAGTCATTCCCGGCAATCACCGCCAGTGCAGCGACTACATTTTTTGGATTCATTGCCCTGACATTCATGGAATTTGAAATAGGCTCGGACCTTGGGATCAATCTCGTAAAAGGAATTGTTTTAAGCTTTAGTAGCGTCATGGTATTTTTGCCGGCGCTGACATTATTTTTCTATAAATGGATGGACAAAACGCAGCACAGAAGCTTTGTTCCAAGCTTTACTGGAATCGGCAGCTTTGTCGTAAAATTGAAAATCCCAAGTCTCCTGCTCGTTTTTGCTATTCTTGTTCCAAGCTTTTTGGCGCAAAGCAATACGGCGTTTACGTATGGGCTTGGCGAACAGCCGGAAACGACACGAGCCGGCAGTGATTTTATCAAGATCAAAGAAGCGTTTGGAGAAACGACCCCGGTTGTCCTTTTGGTTCCTAAAGGAGATACTGCAAAGGAAGCAGAGCTGGTCCAAGAGCTGGAGAATCTGGATTACGTCACAAGTGTGATTGCCTATGTCAATATGGTAGGCTCGGTCATTCCTCCTGAATACCTGGATGAATCGATCACGAACGAATTTTATTCGAAAAATTACAGCAGGATCATCATTAATACGAATCAGGGGACAGAAGGAGATATTCCTTTTTCAATCGTTCAGAAGGTAAATGGAGCAGCTGAAAGATATTATGGCGACAAGGCACTGAGCCTCGGGGAAAGCGTCACATTGTATGATATTAAAAATGTCGTCAACAAGGATAATATTGTCGTGAATGTATTAACTGTCGTGACGATTGCGATCGTCCTGCTGGCAACCTTTAAGTCAATTTCGATTCCGCTGGTGCTGCTGATCACGATTCAGTCAGCGGTCTGGATCAATCTGTCGATTCCGTATTTTACAAGTTCATCGCTGGTGTTTGTCGGATATTTGATCATCAGCACGGTACAGCTTGCCGCGACGGTAGACTACGCTATTTTGCTGACGGAAGCTTACCAGCATAATCGCCAGGACATGTCCGCGAAAAAAGCAATCGTGAAAACATTAGATGCAAAAACCTTCTCCATCTCGATATCTGCAGCGATTTTATCGAGTGTCGGATTTATTTTATGGCTGACGTCTTCCAACCCGATTGTTGGATCCATCGGCCTGTTATTAGGAAGGGGAGCATTGCTTGCGTTCGTGATGGTCGTCTTCTTATTGCCAGCAATGCTGCTGGTATTCGATAAATTCATAAAAAAGACGACCTATAAAGCAAATTTTTACGAGGAGAAATGATGATGAGAACAAATAAATTACTTCCTGCTGCTCTAGCATCAATGATCATCCTGCCTACATTTCTTAGTCATGGAGCAGCGGCAGAAACTGGAGGGAAGATCACCTCCAAAGACGAAGTTGTTTATGCCACATTAAAATCCAATGGACATCTTGATGATATTTATGTGGTCAATACATTGGAAGTAACGAAGGCTGGAGAAATTCTCGATTATGGGATGTACAGCAGCGTCAAAAACCTGACTAACCTGTCTGAACTTGATCAAAACGGGCAGGCTGTCCGGATCGATGCCCCAGAAGGAAAGTTCTATTATCAGGGAAACATGGAAGACAATACAGAGCTGCCATGGGAGATTAAGATTTCCTATTTTCTTGATGGACGTGAAGTTGAAGCATCTGAGCTTGCAGGAAAAGAAGGCCATTTGGAAATGAAGATCAGTACTACAGCCAATGAAGGAGCAGACAGCGTGTATTTTGAGAATTACTTATTGCAAGTTTCGCTGCAATTAGCTAATAGCTATCAAAATATAGAAGCTGATGCTGGAATGGTTGCAAATGCCGGAAAGAACAAGCAAATTACCTTTACTGTCATGCCGGGCCAGGAGGAAGAGTTCAGTGTCGAAGCCGACGTGGAGGATTTTGAATTCACAGGTGTCGATATTGCAGCCGTTCCTTCAACTCTGCCGATCGATACTTCGGAAATGGAGAGCATGACCGATGATATGTCGGCATTATCAGACGCAATCAGTAAATTGAATAATGGAGTTGCCGACCTGAACAGTGGTGTTTCACAATTGAACAATGGTGCAGCTAGCCTGCGTGACGGTTCGGCAAAATATAAAAACGGCATTGGTGAGCTGAATGGTTCCTCCTCACAAATCGTCAGTGCATCCAGTTCCATTGGTGATGCATTGAAGCAAATCAGCACGTCACTTTCAGGGGATTCAACTCAAATGGACGTGACAAGCATGAGTGAGCTGCCGGCTGTACTGAATCAATTAGCCAGCGGGATGAAGCAGGCAGCCGATGGGCTGACAACTTTGCGCGAAAATTACGCAAATGCCTACGGTGCACTTGATGGAGCGATCAAAGAAATTCCGGCCCATGAAGTTTCAGAAGAAGAGATAGAAGCATTATACAGCAGCGGCGCAGATGCGAATGTTATTAATAAACTGGTGGAGTCCTATACAGCTGCCCAAAAAGTCAAAGGTACTTATTCACAGGTACAGGAAGCCTTTGCAGCTGTTGACCCAACACTGAAGCAGGTCAGCGGCTCTGTAACTGAAATGAGTGCAGGACTGACAACAATTGCGGATGAACTGTCTGCATCCCTTAAGGACATGGATATGAGCGGCCTGGAACAGTTGCAGAAAGGGCTCGCGGAATTGTCCTCACAATACGGGGAATTCCACTCCGGTCTTGATGGATTTACAGGAGGAGTAAGCAAGCTTGCAGCTTCCTATAATCAGCTGCATTTTGGAATTGCCGGTCTGGCAGATGGCACAGCTGAATTGAACAGAGGAGTCGGTGAACTCAAAGACGGAACAAATGAATTGCACCAGGAAACGAAAAACTTGCCTGAGCAAATGCAGCAGGAAATCACTGATATGATCAAGGAGTATGACAAATCGGACTTCGAGCCAGTTTCTTTCGTTTCCCCGAAGAACGAGAACGTCACTTCAGTACAATTCGTCATCAAAACAGAAGCCATTGAAAAAGAAGAGCAAGAGACGAAGAAGGCGAAGCCAGAGAAAAAGAAAGGCTTTTGGGATCTTTTAATGGATTTATTCAAATAAATTTAGGTCAGCTCCGGAAGCTTGGATGTGGCTTACGGACTGTCCTTTTTTATTTTTGACTTGGATAAACATGGTTTTTATCCATACAAAAGGGTAAAATTCAATTGTGAAGGTAAAATAAATATGTTAGCGTAAAAAGACAATAGCTGCATGGATTGAGGAGGAATACAATGATCAGCGATAAGTTGGTTGATGGTTTGGTTCAACAAATGAATTATGAGTTTTATTCTGCGCACGCATACATGGCAATGGCTGCGTATTGCTCAGCGGAGAATCTCGATGGCTTTGCAAACTTCTTTTTGGTACAAGCTGAAGAAGAACGCTTCCATGCGATGAAATTTTACAATTTCATTAATGATATGGGTGAGCGCGTGACATTCGATGGGTTCCACGCTCCATCAAACGATTTCGAGTCTGTTCTTGATGTTTTTGAAAAAGGACTTGGCCACGAGAAGGAAGTAACACGCCGCATTTATCATCTTGCAGATATTGCACTGGATGAGCGAGAGCACGCAACGATGACATTCCTGAAATGGTTCATTGAAGAACAGGTAGAAGAAGAAGCCCTTTTTGACAGCCTAATTCAAAAGCTGCGACGCATCGATAAGGACAGCAACGCATTCTTCATGCTCGAAAACGAACTGGCACAGCGTTCATTTACTGCGCCAGAGTGAATAGATATATCAAAAAGCAGGATTCCCTAGTTGGGAATCCTGCTTTTTTGCTGAACCAGAAAGCATAAAATTTATGTACTTAGATTAGTGTCCAGCTCCAGCGCCTAGCCCCTCGAGTCGCTTCGGTCCTGCCAATGAAGTCAAAGAACAACTTCACTGTCAGGGCCTCCAGCGCATGTCGGGGCTGACCAAGGCGCTTACGCTTACTTACACAGTAGAGAAAGAGAGGATCTCTAGAAAGGAAAAACAATAGATTCTCAAACTTGATTGCAAAATAAAAGGATTTTACGAAAAAAACCAAAAAATAGATATCTTCAAAGGCCAGGGAGGAGAATTTTTCTCCTTTTGGAAAATAAAAAACCGGTTACAGCGATTTTATCAACGGTTGAGATGAATTTATCAACGGTTTGTGGAGTTTTATTACCGGTTGCAGAGAATTTATTACCAGTTGATAGAAAGTGAATACCAGGTGCAGCGAATATAATACCAGCTGGAGAAGATTTAATACCAGTTGTAGCGATTATAATACCAGTTAGAAGATTTAATACCAAAAAGAGTTATCTGGCTGCAGCAATATTGCCAATTCCATCCATACTGACCTAGAAACTTTTTTCGTATGTTAAATAGGGTATAGAACTAATAAGAGAATCAAACAACAAGGAGGATCTTATGAAGAAACTACTGATATCTTTAACGGCAGCAGGAATCCTTGCTGGGTGCAGTGCTGATGACGGTGAAGTTGGCCAGGAAGGTCCGCCGGAAACGGAAGTGAAAACTGAGGATGATCCGGTGACAACGGATTATCTGCAAGAAAGGTTTTACGAAGGAATGGATTATGACGCTTACGCGGTTGAAGTCCAGTCTTGGGTTGATAAAGGACAGGCCACAATCGATGATACTGTAAAGACTGAAGGGCAAAAGAATGTTTCTGCAGATATTATCCAGGTAGCCGATGGGTTCCTTGCAGTTGCCAACGACGGGAATGAAATTACCTTAGTTAAACCATTCGCTTCTCCTGAGGATGCGAAAGAATACTTGAATGAAAACTTGTAAAAAGAAAGCCCGCTGACTAATCGTTTAGCGGGCTTTCTCTTGTGGTATACGTCCATATAGGAGCATGGTCAATCATGGTGAATAAAAAAAAGCAACTTGAGAGCGATTACATATTTGTCTGCATGCTCCCATATCAAGAGTGGGAGGAATGAATCAGTGAAGAAGGACGAGACCAATCAATCTACGAACGAAAATTCAAAGGATCAGCAGCTTGAGCAATTCAGGTCTGGACATAATGGTGAAGCAATGACGACTAACCAGGGGCTGCGTGTATCTGAAGATGAACATTCCTTGAAAGCAGGAGCCCGTGGTCCAACATTGATGGAGGATTTCCATTTCCGTGAGAAGATGACCCATTTTGATCATGAGCGCATTCCGGAGCGTGTCGTGCATGCGAGGGGATTTGCCGCCCATGGTCATTTCCAGGTCTATGAGCCAATGGCTGAATATACGAAAGCAGGATTCCTGCAGGATCCTGCCAAAAAGACTCCCGTGTTTGTGCGATTTTCAACGGTGGCCGGTTCACGCGGATCTGGCGACACGGTTCGTGATGTCCGAGGTTTTTCGACTAAATTTTATACAGAAGAAGGTAATTATGATCTTGTTGGTAACAATATCCCTGTTTTCTTCATCCAGGATGCAATCAAATTCCCTGACTTGATTCATGCGGTAAAGCCAGAGCCGCATAATGAAATCCCCCAGGCTCAATCGGCGCATGACACGTTCTGGGATTTTATTGCGAATAATACGGAATCAGCTCATATGATCATGTGGCATATTTCAGATCGTGCAATCCCACGCAGTTTCAGGATGATGGAGGGCTTTGGCGTGCACACCTTCAGGTTCGTGAATGAACAGGGCAAGTCACGCTTCATTAAATTCCACTGGAAACCGGTACTGGGTGTCCATTCATTAGTCTGGGACGAAGCCCAGAAACTTGCCGGGAAGGATCCGGATTTCCACCGCCGGGATCTGTTCGACGCGATTGAGATGGGGAATTATCCGGAGTACGAGCTGGGCGTCCAGATGATTGACGAAGAAGATGAGTTTAAATTCGATTTCGATGTATTGGACCCTACAAAAGTCTGGCCGGAGGAGTCGGTGCCAGTCAAGATCATCGGAAAAATGACGCTTGATCAAAATGTGACCAATTACTTTGCGGAAACAGAGCAGGTGGCCTTCCACCCGGGACATGTCGTTCCAGGGATTGATTTTTCAAACGACCCGCTTCTTCAAGGGCGTTTGTTCTCTTATACTGACACGCAGCTATCCCGTCTCGGAGGCCCGAACTTCCACGAGATCCCGATCAACAGGCCGGTTTGCCCATTCCATAACAACCAGCGTGATGGTATGCACCGGATGACGGTTGACCGCGGGCAGGTCGCTTATCACAAAAATTCACTGCAAAGCAATGATCCTAAGCCTTCACCTGTAAGCGAAGGAGGATATGAACATCACCAGGAAAAAGTAGAGGGAAGAAAAGTCCAGGCACGCAGTGACAGCTTCAAGGATCACTATTCCCAGGCGACTCTATTCTGGAATAGTATGTCTGATGTGGAAAAGCAGCATATGATTGAGGCTTTCAGTTTTGAGCTTGGAAAAGTGAAGAGCAAGGATGTGCAGCAGCAGGTCGTCGAGATGCTCGGAAATATTGATACTTTCCTTGCTGAGGAAGTCGCTGCAAGCTTAGGAGTCAATAAGCCGACAAGCAAGCCAGCAGAAGTGACCATGACTTCGCCGGCATTGAGCCAGATGAATACAGCAAAACTGCCTAATACAAGGAAGGTTGCAATCCTTGCTGACAATGGTTTTAACGGGGCAGAAGTTTCCGGTTTGATGGATCTGCTGAAAAAGAGCGGCATCACGGCAGAAATAGTCAGCAAGCAGCTAGGGATGATCAAAGGCGATGATGGCACGGAACTTGAAGTCCAGCATACCCTGCTGACTGGCAGCTCTGTCCTCTTTGATGCGCTGTATGTTGCCGGCGGCCAGCAAAGCGTTGACAGCCTGAAGCAGAAAAAGGAAGCGGTCTACTTTGTTGATGAGGCTTTCAGTCATCTAAAAGCAGTTGGTGCAGGAAAAGAAGCTGCAGAATTATTGGCTGCAGCGGGCATACAACCAGAGGGTGTGCCAGGTGTCGTTATATTTGAGAGCGGCAAAGAAGTGGCGGCTCATAGCCAGAAGTTCATTGAGACCATTGCCGAACATCGCCACTGGAACCGGATGATGTAATTTCTAAGTGAGTAAAAAGAGAAACGGATATAATCTGTTTCTCTTTTTTACAAAGGAGGGGACCAAAATGAAAGTAATCGTGATTGGTGCACATAGCAGCGTCGGGGAGTTTGTTGTCAGCAAGCTGATGGAAAATGGATATACATCGTGCGCAGTCGTCAGCGATGAGAATCAAATCGACCTGATGAAAAAGCGAGGAGCTACCGAAGTTGTTCTATATGAAGAAAGCATCCTGCCGGCTTTATTCCAAGGGTATGATGCTGCTATATATCTAACTGGCATCAATCCAAAGGCGAAAACTGGCAGAACTGTAATGGTGGACCATCAATCAGTGATTGAGACTGTGAAGGAAGCAGAGAAGCAGGGCGTCAAGCGTTTTGTGATGATGAGCGCCATCACGGCCAACGAAGAAGCAGGCGATGACAGCATGGAAATTGGCGCAAAAGAGATGCCGGATGAATTGCTGAGGCAATCAAATTTGATGTATACCATTGTGCAGCCGGGAGCTTTTACAGATAAACCTGGTATTGGGAAAATATCTGCGGGTGAAACACTGGACTCGAAGGAGCTTGAAATTTCACACGAGGATATCGCGGAAGTACTGGTTATGTCGCTTGAAACCGAAGCTGCTATTAACAAGACCTTCGAGGTCGCAGAAGGAGATACAGTCATAACAAAAGCTTTATCTTCATTATAGGAAGGGGGATCCTAATGGGATTGACGGATTATCTAGTGATCGGCTTGTTTATTTTTATAGCTTTGATTATCATGGTGCCGGTCATTCTATTTATCTATTTATATATAAAAGACGACAATCAGCAGCAACATTCAATTTTAAGGAATTTTCCTGTGCTTGGAAAGGTTCGTTATTTTACAGAGCATATCGGTCCGGAGCTAAGGCAATATTTGTTTAACGCTGACAATGAAGGGAAGCCTTTTTCACGCAAAGAATACCAGGATGTCGTAAAGGCGGGTAAATATAAGGAAAGATTGATAGGATTTGGTTCATTAAAGGACTTTGTAGCAGAAGGTTTTTACATCAGAAATACGCTGTTCCCTAGATTGACTACTGAGATGAAAGTCGATAATGCAGATAAAATCAAAACAAAAGTTTATAAGATTGATGGGGAGGGCCTTTTTACAAGAAAGGAACATAGTGAGGAGAAACTGGCAGACCCGTATTATTTGCAGGATGATGATGCAGTAGTGCTGGGCGAGCAAACCTGCCGCTATCCCTTTCGTGTAAAGGGCCAGGTAGGCCAGTCTGCGATGAGCTATGGCGCCCTTGGCGAGAAAGCCATCCAGGCGATGTCCAAAGGTCTGGGACTGGCAGGTGGAACGTGGATGAATTCAGGTGAAGGCGGGCTGTCTGATCACCATCTTGCTGGAAATCCTGATATCATGATGCAAATCGGCCCCGGACATGTTTGGTGTCCGTAAACCAAACGGAGAATTCTCCTGGGAAGAGTTCAAGAAGAAAAGTGAGATGCCCCAGGTAAAAGCTTTTGAAATCAAGCTTGCCCAGGGAGCAAAAACCCGCGGAGGCCACGTAGAAGGAGAAAAGGTAACCGATGAAATCGCTAAAATACGGCTGGTTGAAGTGGGCAAGACGATCAACAGTCCGAACCGATTCTATGAGTTCAGCGATGTTCCTTCGTTGTATGATTGGGTTGAGGAGCTGCGTTCAGTTGGTGGGAAGCCGGTTGGAATCAAAATAGTCGTCGGTGATATGGATGCCCTTGAAAACATGATTTCATACATGAAAGATAGCGGGAAAGGACCCGATTTCATAACAGTTGATGGAGGCGAAGGTGGAACGGGTGCAACCTACCAGGAGCTTGCGGACACGGTTGGTCTTCCAATTAATTCAGCGCTTCCGGTAGTGGATGAAATGCTTCGCCAGTACGGAATCCGAGACAGAGTGAAGCTGATTGCATCGGGAAAGCTGATCACTCCTGATAAAATCGCCATCGCCCTGGCTATGGGAGCGGATCTTGTGAATATCGCCCGCGGCATGATGATCAGCGTCGGCTGCATCATAGCCCAGGTATGCCACTCAAATACTTGCCCGGCAGGCGTGGCGACCACAGACAAGAAGCTTCAGGATGGGCTTGTCGTAGATGAAAAAATGTACAGGGTCGCTAACTATATCATTTCATTGCGTGAAGGCTTGTACAATCTGGCAGCTGCTGCTGGCTTGGACAGCCCGACACAGTTTGAACGGAAACATATCGTCCATAAGGATGAACTTGGGCGTGTGTCGCCAGTAGAAGATTTGATTATTGCTGCGAGAAGGACGCAATTGCAAAAGAAAATATAATCGTGATGCCTGACCTTGCTCTAAGGTCAGGCATTAATTATTTTACCGTTGCAAGGCAATGATCGCTCACCCTTGATTTCATTCATTTCATCCTGATGTTCAATTGTTTTTTTCCTAGCCAGAAAAAAGCATGTTTAACAACAATTTAACATCAAGCATCGTAGGGTTATCCTTGACTGAAGTTATATATAAATTGTACGCATATAATACAGTTTTTAGGTGTTTGTAAAACTATATTTCATTGAACATGAAAATAATTTTTCTTTGCGTTTTTCTATTAGCTGCGAATTATGGAATAATGAAAACAGGTATAGTACAGGGAGGTCTTTGAATTGTGGGAAAAAAAGCTTTGATTGCAGGTTCTACTGGTTTAATTGGAAATGAACTGTTGAAGCTACTATTAAATGGCGAGGATTATGAACAGGTAGTGGCGATAGTCAGAAGACCTCTTGAAGTCAAACATTCTAAGTTGGTGGAGAAGGTCGTTGATTTTGACAGAATGGATGAGTACCATGAAATATTCGCTGTAGATGATGTGTTTTGCTGCCTTGGCACGACGATTAAGAAGGCGAAGACAAAGGAAGCAATGTGGAAAATAGATGTCGATTATCCGGTGGAGATTGCCAGATTGGCCAGTTCGCACGGAGCACATAAATTTTTACTTGTCAGCTCGATGAATGCCAATCCTGAATCCTCGATTTTCTATTCGAAAATGAAAGGGCAGCTTGAAGTAGAAATCAAAAAAATCCCTTTTGATACAACAGCAATCTTCCGACCATCTTTGTTACTGGGGGATCGGGATGAATTCAGGATGGGAGAAAGAGCGGCGGCTGCCATTTCTACGAAAGTCCCCTTCCTGTTTGCTGGACCATTAAGGAAATACAAACCCATCGAAGGCAGGACGGTAGCATCCGCCATGTATCAAGTAGCCCAAAAGGATGCAAAGGGACTGACGGTATATCCTTCTGTGGAAATCCATGATATTAGCCAGTAATCAATCAGCTCTTGTGAGGTATAGATGATGTTAAATCTTTTCATATTCTTGGTGTTATTTTTAGTGGCAGCTTATGCTGTACTGACTTACTATCCGGCTTTTGGCGGAAAGCATACTGACGAAAGAAAATCGAGATACGCAAAGTCTCCGCAATATCGAAACGGCAGTTTTGTCAATCCGATTGATACTACATGGAATACAGATTTTAGTTCAATGATTTCGATGATGAAGGACTTTATGAAAGGTAATCCAGAGGGAAGGTCGAGAGTCCCGCTTCAAATGACTTCATATGCACCTGGAACAGAAAAAGATTCAGCTGCAAAAGTAACCTGGTTTGGGCACTCAGCCTTCCTGCTTGAAATAGAAGGAAAGACTATTTTATTCGATCCGATGTTCGGAAAAGCACCGACTCCGTTCCCTGTAAGAAATCAGCGGTACAGCAGGGAACTGCCTTTTAAAATAGAAGAGCTTCCGGTTATAGATGCGGTTGTGCTTTCACACGATCATTACGACCATCTTGATTATGGTTCAATCATGAAACTTAAGGGGAAGGTAAAGAACTATATTGCCCCACTCGGAGTAGGGGCACATTTGCAGCGATGGGGGATTTCACCTGAAATCATCCAGGAGCATGACTGGTGGGATGAATTCTCCTTCGAAGGGCTTCAGCTTGCCTGTGCTCCTGCCCGCCATTTTTCTGGCAGAAGTCTTTCCGACAGGAATGCTACCCTTTGGTGCTCCTGGATCATCAATGGTCAGGATACAAAAATTTTCTACAGTGGCGATGGCGGTTACGGTCCGCATTTTAAAGAAATTGGTGAGAAATATGGTCCGTTTGATTTCACATTGATGGAGTGCGGCCAGTATGACGATCGCTGGGCAGCGCTTCATATGATGCCTGAAGAAACAGTTCAGGCACATCAGGACGTACGAGGAAAGCTGATGATGCCTGTACACTGGGGAGCTTTCACACTATCCCTTCATGCATGGCATGATCCGGTAGAAAGGGCAGTCCGGTCAGCGGAAAAAGCTGGAGTCCAGATTGCAACACCGAGAATTGGAGAGACAATGGCTTTAGATGAGGACGAGATTCCGAAGTCTGCCTGGTGGAGGCTAACAGATTCTTACTAATTTGCAAAAGCCATGTAGCTGATAACATGGCTTTTTGTTCATAAGGATTGCTTATTAATGCTTTGTCGCTGTTTAATTGACTTACTACTATTTTCGTATTCATAACGGCACGGATGTTTTTCATGAAAGATAGCCCCATAAAAAAGGCAAAACGATAAAGTCGTTTTGCCTTGATCTTTTTTTAGTTGACTGCTTCAGGTGCAGGGGTGATAGTACGCTTGCTTTTCTTGGCTTTCCTGCTGAACCAGCTTCTTTTCTCAGCACTTCTTGTAAAAATACGATATACAGCCGGGATCAGCAGCAAAGTGATCAATGTTGCAAAGCTCAGGCCAGCAATGATAGCTGTTGCCATTGGTCCTTGGTAATTGCCCGATCCTCCAGTAGCCAATGCCAGTGGCAGCATGCCGCCTACTGTTGTCAATGTTGTCATCAAAATAGGGCGGATGCGGTTTTTGCCTGCTTCTACGAGTGCTTCCTGAACAGTATAGCCTTCGTTTCGCAGCTGGTTCGTACGGTCAATCAATAAAATGGCGTTATTCAGAACAATGCCGATCAGCATGATGATGCCCATTCCGGACATAATGCTTAGTTCCTGCTGTGTCAGGAATAATCCAAGAATGACGCCGACGATTGTCATCGGAATGACGGACATGACAATCAGCGGGTGACCCAGATGGTTGAACTGGACGGTCATGACCAGGTAGACAAGGAAGATGGAAATCGCCAGGATCAGAACCATATCCTGAACCAATTCCTGCTGCTGCTCAAGATCCCCTGCAGGTGCAATGCTGTAGCCTTCAGGTACGTCATATTTGTCCATCAGCTTCTGGACTTCACGGTTGATGGTACCGAGGTCTTTTCCTTCAATGTCTGCCGAGATGGAAATATATCGTTCTCCATCTTTGTGTGAGATTTCATTCGGATTTTCAACGCTCTTCAAGGAGATGAACTCAGATAGCTTTTTCTCCCCTGAAGGAGTTGGAACGTTCAGGTCAAGCAAAGCGGATTTGGTGTTCATCTCTTCATCCCACTTTACTTTTAACGGAACGTTTTCCTCATTGATTTTCATTTCACCTACAGGCATTTGTAAAAAGGCCTGCTCGATAAATTGTTTGATCTGCGGCTGGGACAGTCCCGCTTTTTCAATTTCAGTCTCATTGAACTGGACAACTTGTTCAACGGAAGTCCTTTCAATCGAGTTTTCGACCGCGACAATTCCTTCAATTGTTTTAAGCTCTTCTATAAACCCATCAGCGATTGTGTTGAGTTCGTCAAAGCGTTCTCCTGAGATATTGACTTGAACAGGAGAACCGCCGCCTGCAGACATGGCTGCTGCAACGCTCTTCAAAGGAACCTTTTCTTCAAGACCTCTTAATGACTTGAGAATTTCTTCATTCACGTTTTTTTGTTCTCTTGTGATTTCATCGCCTTTTGTCATGTTGATGACGGTGTACAACATGCTGCCGTTATCCATTACATAGTTTGATTCAACATCTGTAATCGCGCCTAATGCTTTGTTCATTTCGGTCACGATTTCTTGTTTTTCTTCAAGGCTGAGACCTTGTTCAACGGTCACTATGAGCTCAGCATAACGGTTCATCATGTCAGGCATGATCGTCATTGGAATCTTTGTCACCAGCATCAAGGATCCGACGAGCATAAGGAAGAACAGACCGATGACAGCAAAACTGTGGCGCTTTTTCTTGATGGTCCAGGAAATCATTTTGCTGTATCCGCGAACAAGCCGGCCTTCCTTGCTGGTCCCTTCTTTCTTTTTCAGCTTCAGGAACTTCTCAGATAGAGAAGGAATCAAGGTGAAAGAAACAATGACAGAGCTAACAAGAGTGATGGTGACGACAACAGAAAGGATGATCATGAATGATCCCATCTCACCGCCAAGCAAACCGATTGGTACGAACACGACAATTGTCGTCAGCATCGAAGCCAAAACGGCTGTGGCGACTTCCTGGGTTCCTTTTATGACTGCTTCCAGACTCTTTAAACCTAGCTCCTTCTTACGGTAAATAGATTCAAGAATGACGATGGATGAATCGACCATCATTCCAATTCCAAGTCCGAGACCGATCAGCGTGAGCATATTGAAGCTGTATCCAAAAATCCACATTGAAGCGAAAGTGAGCAGCACTGATGTTGGAATCGATAGTCCGACAATCAATGTAGCACGGATATTCCTCAAGAACAGCATCAGGATAGCAACGGCAATTGCGGCACCAATCAGGATGTTGCTTGTTACGCCATCTATGGATTCCTTGACATAGTCCGCCTGGGCGACCATTTCATTCAATTCAACGCCGCTGACCAAGCCTTCTTTACGTATTTGCTTAATTTCTTCACGCACCGCTTCAGCCATCTCGATTTGAGTGGCATCGGCTACTCTGCCTACCTGGACAAAGATAAAATCCTTCGAGCCATTTTTCCAGACGAATGAGGAGTTTTCCATAGGTTGCAGTTGAACGTCAGCCACCTGTGATAATTTGATAAAACCGTTCGCTGCCGGGATTTGCAGATTCTTAACATTCTCGATCGATTCCAGCTGTGTATTCCATCTAAGGGAAGGGGAGTTTGTTTCGTTGTTTAGCTGGCCCAGGGTTGCTTCATTGTTTGCCTGCTGGATTGCGCCAATCACCTGTGCTGCATCCAGTCCATTTTTAAAAACTTCATCACGCTTCAGTTCAACTGTCACTTCTTTTTCAACGATGCCTGACAGCGAGACATCATGTACTTCAGGAAGAGCTTCGAGCCTCGGTTCCAGGATGTTCTTAGCAAAGGCAGTCATCTTCTCCATGTCAGAGCCAGAAACATCCATGAAAAAGTCATACGCCTGGCTAGTGCCGAATTGTCCGGTCATCACGTCTTTGACACCGCTCATGTCGGAGGTCGTGGAATTGACCACTGACTCGACTTCTTTGAATACTTCCTCACCACGGCCCCGTTCAATCGTAAGCTGCATGGAGCTTTTCCCGATGTTGCTGGTGGAAAGCACTTCCTCTACACCTTCAATGCCAAGGATCTTTTTTTCAAGCGGAGAAGTGATGGTTCTTTCGACTTCAATTGCCGGCATCTCCCCAGCATAGATTTCCACATAAGCACCATCCATCTTGATTGATGGAAAAAGCTCTTTATCCAGCTTTAATACTGAAAAGCTGCCAATTAATAAAACTAGTACGACCATTAAACTGACCAAGATTTTTCTTTTAACAATAAATTTCAATAAACTCATAAAATCCTCCCCATTATTATCGTAAAATAGGATTGTAAAAAATTTCTATTTTATGCACCCAAAGACAGATTATACACACTTTTATAGGAATATATAACTATTATTTTGTAAAATGATAATTACTTTTCTATAAAATCACCTGCAGCAGTAATCGTTCTCTGGATAAAAAATAAGAATCTTTTAATTCCCTTAATATATTTCCATTTTATCCCTAGATATAGAGTTCCATAATGAGCCTGAGACAGATTTTTACATAGGTCTTAAGACTGATAAGGAATAGGCAGATAAACGGAGAATAATTAATTTTTAGATTCTGGAAGCGGACGTGAATGGCGTGAACGAGGCTAGGAGGAAGATTTGAGGTATTGCAGTCAGCTAAATGTTTCCGGGATTGTCCTAATCATGATGGATGGAAGAGTTATAGAAGAAACTGAAAATGCCTCGAGGAGTGAGCTACGCACTTTCTTAGTAAATCAAGATGAGATATGAAAATAGCCTTCTAGAAGATGGTTCACTAGAAGGCAATTTTCATATCTGACTTTAAACGTCTTACTGCAACTTCTTGATATTAAAGTTATCGTCCAGCAGTGCCCAGTTTTGCGGGAACGGGTAGCCAAGCACCCAGTAGCTGACTCCACGCAGATTATATTGCTTGATCAGGTCAAACTTTGCTTGGGCACTGCGGGCGTCTTCGAACCATACTTCGTGTTCACGGCCCTGTTCATCAGTGTAACGGAAGTATGGCGATGCTGCTACAGTATCATATTGGATCGCAGCGCCATATCTGATGGCTCGGCTGACTGCTTCCTGCGGGCTGTATGTTTCTGCTTCCTGCCCCTGGACATGGGGGATGATCCAGTCTCTTGCATATAGCTGGAATCCCATCAAGATTTTATTCCTAGGGATAGCGGTAATGGCGTAATCAAGCACTCTGCGGATTTCGTTCAATGGTGAAACAGCCTGAGGCGACCCGAAACGGTAGCCCCATTCGTAGGTCATTAAAACAACAAAATCTGCTATCCTGCCGTGTGCAGGATAATCATGTGCTTCATATAATAGTCCTTTTTGATCGGCCCTGATTTTTGGCGCAAGAGAGGTTGAAACAAAATAGCCTTCTTTATGAAGGGCATCAACAGCTTCCTGAAGAAGTGTATTATAAAGTTCACGGTCAACAGGCAGGACATTCTCGAAATCAATGTTCAAACCACGGTAACCTTTTTCACGCATGACAGTAAGGATATTGTTTAGCAGTGTGTTACGATTTGCTTCACTAGCAAGAACTTCATGGGCGATATTTTCCCCAGCCTCAGTCGCTGTAAAGTTGGTGATCGACATCATTGGCAGAGCGCCTTTAGCAAGTCCTGTCTGGATAGCTTCGGTATCATCCTTCATGTAAAGAACAAGCGAACCCTCAGGCTGAATGACATACGCGAACGGAGCAATATAGGTCATTAGATCGGCTACTTCGCCGACCAGTTCAATTGCCTTTTCGTCTGAATGATAGGTGAATGCGTTTGATTCGATTGTGGGTTTCCGTTTTGGAATGACTAAAATAGTCCCTGGATACAGCAGATTCGGATTTTGGATTTGATTCGCCTTGATGATTGCCTGTATGGTTACCCCATAACGCTGGGATATTTGCCATAGAGTTTCACTGCGCTGGATCGTATGGCGGATGGCGGGTATGCGGAGGACAGTGCCAGGGTATATAAGGGCAGGGTTGGTGATAGTATTAGCCCGGATGATGGCTTCTATGGTAGTTCCGTATCGCTGGGCAATGGACCAATAATGCTTCGCCGTATCGGACAGAATGGAATACATCATAAGATGGAATAAGCAAAGCCTGGCCAACGACCAACTGGTTTGGGTTTTCCAGACCATTTATTTCGCTGATCTGTACAGCGGTTACTTCATATCTGTTTGCAATTTGCCACAGGGCTTCCCCTCTTTGGACAACATGAATGATCATAATGAACCTCCCCCAGGAAAAAGTCCTACAATATGCTATGACAAAAAAAAGGAATTATATGTTGAAGGCGGAATTATTATTCTTAGGGAATGTCTAAAAGGGAGCGTCGCGGAGGAGACTTTTGCTAGGAAGTTAAGGGGGATATGAGAATGAAATCATGGGAAGGTTCTGCTGGTGTATGCATCAATAAATATGGGGAAATATTGATGGTCCTGCAGGGGACAGAGGACGAAGAAAAACTTTGGGCAGTACCTGCAGGAGGCAAAGAAACCGGAGAGACTTTCGATCAATGCTGCATTAGGGAAGTGCTGGAGGAGACAGGGTATGAAGTGGAAATCGTCCGTCAGCTTTTTATGAAAACTGGACTCATTTCCGGAGTGAAAGTCAAGGTTCAGTACTTCGAGATAAAAGTAACCGGAGGAGATAGCCAAATTCAAGATCCTGACGGGCTGATCCATGAAATTGCCTGGAAAAAGGTCAGTGAGATGAGCGAAGCAGATTTTGGTTTCAAAGAAGATAGGGAGTTTCTGATGAAATTTTCCGTCAGCCTTCAGGCTTAAGGCGTAAAAAAACGCATGGATATCTTCTCCATGCGTTTTCATCTATCTAAACCAGTTTTTCCAGATTCACGCGCTTGTGAATCGCAAGCATGACCGGAATACCTACTGCCATTACCGTAAATTCACCTGCAGCGGTTGTCAGCCATGTGAACCAGAATGGCAATTGGAATGCCAGGTTCAGTTCAATCGCAATCAGGAACATCGTGAATGTGAAGACCAATGTGTTCACAATCATGCGGCCGATGATGCTTTTAATATATTTTGCGGTGAAAATTGTAATCAGTAGGGATATCACTGACTGGCCAACTCCAAAGACGAGGTCAAATGCGACCATTGGTGAGAAGAGCAGGTTTGTTAAAAATACACCCAAAACGATTCCAAAGAAATATTTCTTATTGAAAACAATTAAGTGGTTGAACATTTCCGATACGCGGAATTGCACATTTGTGAAGCCAAAGGGCTGGACGACGGCAGAAACGGCTATATATAAGGCAGCCAGAATCCCGTTCCGGACAATCGTTCTCGTATTCATTTTTCATCTCTCCTAGTTTTTTTACGTGGGATGGTTACGAACCACGTTATTTAAAAGCCAATTTTATATTATATAGGATAAGAGTCCTTCTCACAATATAATTTTATTAGAATAATAGTTGGAGATCCCACTATGGAACATACCTAAATACCTCAGTTTAAAATATCTTCATTTTAAAATATAATATCGCATTGTTATAATTTGATGATAAGACTAGGCTATTTTAGATAAAGGGGTTTTGCAAATGTTTAATAGAGATATCAAGAAACATTGGACTGTTCAATATGAGGAAAGAGGGATGCCGCACCTCCAGGCAGGACTGGTACTGAATCCGCAAAACTGGAGGGAGTTGGATCCTTTCATTTTAATGGCGGAGGACTGGTTTAAGCGCGGGACGTTTTCTGATCATCCTCATCGCGGTTTCCAGACAATCACCTATATCATTGACGGAAGGCTTGAGCACATCGACAATCATGGCGGTCACAGCATCCTGGAAGCTGGTGACATACAATATATGAATGCAGGAAGCGGTGCACGGCATGCAGAAGAGGCAGTGGACAATGATATAGCACATACACTGCAGCTTTGGCTGAACTTACCTAAAGAGCTGAAAGGCACAACGACTTCTTATCAAAATGTAATTTCTGAGGATGCACCTGTTGTCCAGTTTGACGGTGGAACTTTGAAGGTGTATTCAGGTGAAAGTGCTGGAGTGAAAGGGCCTCTAGAACCATTAGTGCCTTTTTCCTTATCAGAAATCCAGCTAGCAGAGGGAGCGGAATTCAGTTATGAATTGCCGGAATCTCATAACGCATTCTTATACATCCTTTCTGGTGAAATCGATGCCGGCTCAAGCCAGACAAACTTAAAAAAATCTTCCGCAGCGACTTTGACTTTTAACGACGAAGGTGAAGGCACAAGTGAACTAACGCTGAAGGCGAATAAGCGGTCTAAAGTATTGGTATATTCCGGTAAACCTATCAAAGAGGAAGTGGTCGCCTACGGACCGTTCGTGATGAATTCAATGGACGAGATTCGCCAAGCCTATCGTGATTATCAGGAAGGAAAGTTCGGCGAGGCAGCTGAATAAGGATGAATTTTCAGCTGAATTGAAAGAATTGACGGAATACGTAATGTCATGTATCATAATGGTACATTTGAATAGTTTCTCCTAAAGGGGAGTAGCTTTCACAACAGAGTCGTCAATACGGAGGTCACTCCCGGCTTTGTTGGCAACGATAGTTGTTAGCAAGACCTTTGCCATTTTGGTGAAGGTCTTTATTTGTTTCCAGACCTTCACCTGATCGGGTGAAGGTCTTTTTTGCTGGATAAGAAAGTATAAAATTTTTGTACTTAGATTAGTGTCCAGCTCCAGCGCCTAGCCCCTCGAGTCGCTTGTCTGGCTGCGGCTCCTAACTCCTTGAGACGCTAGTCCAGTGTCGCCTCCTAGAAACTCCGAAACTTCAACTCCGCCGGCAGAAGCAAAAAGCGCTTTTTTGTCGGAGTCTCCAGTTTCTGCGTTTCTGGGCAGTCGGCTATACTTTTCGGTTTCGATCCGACCAATGAAGTCAAAGAGCGACTTCACTGGTCGGCCTTCCAGCGCTTGTCTGGGCTGACCAAGGCGCTTGCGTTTTTCTTAGATAAACTGAAGGCGATGTACCCGTATTAGCGATGAAGAGATTATGATCAACGAAAGATGAGATAAGTTCCCGTAAAAGGCAAGAAAAGAATAGGGCCATAATCGACAGATTCCCATTTTCAAAGAACCAGGAAGAGTTCATATGGCACAAATAAATGTTTACGAAAAAGACTTTTTCAAGAGACATTTTCTTATCTTGAAACATAAATTTAAATATTGGAGTGTGGATGTTGTGAAGAAATTACAGATTAGTTTTGAGGAACTTGTTCAAAAGAATAAAGAAGAATTGTTAGCAGACCAAAAGCGGATCGAGATCATCGAGAAGCGGCTGGATGAGAAATACACCAATCCAAAAAAGTAAATAGACGGAGGAACAGGATGCTGCTACGGAAGTATATGTCTCTGCTAGGGGTAGGCTCCGCCCAAATCGACCTGATTTTAGAGGAGGATGTTTTTATCCCTGGTGATTCGGTAAATGGGAAGTTTTTGATCAAGGGCGGGACGGTTGACCAGGATCTCCAGCTCATTGAGTGTGCACTTGTGATGGTAAATTTGAAGACAGATGCAGAAAATGTACTGAATACTGTATCAATCGATGTACAGGTGAGGATTCAGCCAGATGGAGATGATATGGTGCCGTTCAGTTTCCTGCTGCCGCTGGATGTCCCTCCTTCAAGCAAGGATATCTCTTATCATTTCAAAACAAAGCTAGTCTTTAAACAGGGAGTTGAAAGCTGGGACGAAGACATGATTAAAGTGGTGAAGGGCTGAACTTCGGACTCTGCTTTAGCTAAAAAAGATCCCGCCTTCGGGAGCATGGTGAGAGGAGCAAGATAATGAATCGATATGAACATCTAGCAAATAGTGTTGTATATTCAATCCGAGGAACAAAAGCTGCTTTGGTTCATAAAGATCCATCACTAAAGCTGATTGGAGA
Organism: Mesobacillus subterraneus; assembly: GCF_020524355.2. NCBI lineage: Bacteria > Bacillati > Bacillota > Bacilli > Caryophanales > Bacillaceae > Mesobacillus > Mesobacillus subterraneus. The sequence continues at coordinate 3,334,217 of NZ_CP129019.1, read as the reverse complement.
GGGCAGGAGTGCTTTTGCGTTCAAAATCAAAGGTACGAGCCTGGTTTTAAAGGTTTTTTTTCCTCATTTTGATAAAGTGGCAGAAGAAGAGGCTGGGATTTATAGGGTGCTTGCTGGGAATTCGTTCTTCCCATCTCTTCATGAGTCAGGAAGCAACTATCTGGTCATGGATTATGTTCGGGGCATGACGCTATTTCAATGTTTGGTGAATGGCCTGCCAATTGCTGCGGAGCATATTGAGGATGTCGATCAAGCCCTTAAGCTTGCAAGACAAAAAGGATTAAACCCATCCGATATCCATCTGCGGAATATCATCATCACACCTGATGATGAAGTCAAGCTTATAGATGTGGCTCGATTCCGCCAGACGAAGCAATGTTCTCAGTGGGAGGACCTAAAAAGCGCTTTTAATAAATATTACAGACATGAACGCTTCCCGAAAAAAATGCCAGAGCCTGCGATGAATCTAATTGCATACTTTTATAAAAGAGGACTGTTGCCATCAATTAACTAATCTTGTGTGGCTGCAGTCCTTGTTTGTATATAATTTCCTGGTTGAAAGCTAGATGAGGAAAAAACTGATTTTTCTTTTCGGAAATCTAATTCCGTGAACGTCCATAAGTGCAAAAACTTGTCCTTCATTCTGAACCTGAGTTATGATGAATTATAAAATGTTTTTGGAAGATAATCCGTAGAATATATATTTAATTGTCATTGAACACATGGAGGAATCTACATGACCACAAAACTGCAAGCATTGGGAGAAGCAATTGTCAGCAGGAAGCACGAAATCGCCAAAGCTGTCCACGAAGACCGCTATGCCGAAGCCGATTTAACAGAAGCACAGAAGTATGACCTTCGTAAAATTGAAAAGCAAATCCTCGAGATCCGGGCAGGCTTCATTGAACTATTCGGTCAAGCATTGATTGAACATGAAGATCAAGAAAAAGGATTTGCTACAATCACCAACTGGGGTAAAGAGACTGGCGAGTATATTTATAAGCTAGGTGCATCTCTTGATGAAGCATTGAAAGATACAAGCTTTTACCGTGAGCATATTTGGAAGGCAATCAAGGAAGAAGCACAGGATATGCCTGCTTCTGCCATCTTTGCTGTTTTGGATATTATAGATCCATTGATGGACCATGCGATCTACAGCTTCAGCCTTACGTTTGTCGACGCGCACCAAAAGAGCCTTGAAAACGCGAAAACTGCATTGCTGGAACTGTCAGTACCAGTAGTTCCGTTAATGCCGGGAGTCGGGGTATTGCCACTTGTTGGGAATGTTGATACGGAAAGAGCCCAGCTGTTGATGGAAGAAACACTGGACCAAGCTGTAAAACTCAAGCTTACTCACCTTATCTTTGATGTGTCAGGAGTCATGATCGTTGATACGATGGTTGCGGACCAGTTGTTCAAGGTAATCAGCGCTCTATCACTAGTTGGGGTAAAGACTATCATGACTGGCATCCGTCCAGAGGTTGCCCATACAATGGTGACGCTTGGACTCAACCTCGAAGGTATAATGGTAAAATCAAATCTTCATCAGGCATTCAAAGAAATTCAGACACTGCAAAATGCTTAAATTTCGAAAAGCTGCCCAGGCAGCTTTTTTATTTTGCGCAAAAAAAGAGGATATACCAAAAAGGAAGAGAATTTGAAGGTAAAATATAGAAAAAGTGATGATGTTTTATGACGAAAAATAAACCAATCAAAATTCATATCATTGGTTCAGTCGGAAGCGGGAAGACGACCCTGTCCAGAAGTCTGTCAGCCAGATTCAACTTGCCGCACCATGAACTTGACAATGTTGTCTGGCAAAGAACCGATACTGGAGATATTAGGCGGAGCGAAAAGGAACGAGATGAGTATTTGAAGTCAATCGTTAAAACCGATTCGTGGATAATCGAAGGTGTCCATTACGAGTGGGTTGCGGAGAGCTTTGAAAAGGCAGATATGATCATTTTCTTGGACCTTTCCTATCGAAAAAGAAAATACAGGATCATCAAAAGATTCATTCTGCAAAAACTTGGAGTTGAAAAGGCTAATTACACTCCAACTCTAAAAATATTCAGGAAGATGTTTGTTTGGAACAGATATTTTGAAGAGAAGAGCAGACAGGAAATAATGAATATACTGCGCGGCCACCAGGATAAACTGTACATCGTAAAAGGTTCCAATGAGCTAGGGAAATTATATTTCGGAGGCGAGGGGCATGGCTGAGCTGACTATACGATCTGCTGCAGAACGCGACATTCCTCTATTATACGAGTTAATGATCCAATACATTGTTGATTTTTACAAGAAGCCAGAACCAAATGAGGAAGAATTGAAAAAGTTGATTCAACACTTGCTGGACCATCCTGAATCGGGTTTGCAGATCGTGGCTGAAATGGAAGGAGAAATCGTTGGATTCGCTACTCTGTATTACACTTTCAGCACGCTCCAGGTGAAACGGGCGGCAATTTTGAATGACTTATTCGTTTCAGTTGACGCAAGAGGCCAAAAAGCAGGAGAGCAGCTTTTTGAAAAATGCCTGGCACATATAAGGAAGAATAACTTCGCTTATATGACATGGGAAACGGCCAAGGATAATTACATTGCTCAAAGTCTATACAAAAAAATGGGCAGCGAGCAATCAGACTGGGTGGTTTACGAAATAGAATAGGTATACATTGTGGGCATTGATCAGCCTGCTTCTTCGAGTCGAATCTCGTGTATTTTACAAGCTTAACACCTATACTATAGGGGAATAACCGAATGGAGGTATACGTAATGCAGATTGAAATGTGGACTGACTTTGCTTGACCGTTCTGCTATATTGGCAAAAGGCGTCTGGATGACGCTATTAAACAGATTGATCACCATATTGAAGTGACGTATCGTTGCTTTGAGCTTGATCCAAACATGGAACGGGACATTGACTATAATATATATGACGGTTTAGCAAAGAAATATGGGATGAGTGTAGCCCAGGCGAAAGCGAGCACGGCTAATATGGTGCAAATGGCAGAAGAATCCGGTCTGGAATACAATATGGACACGCTTATTTTAACCAATACATTTGATGCTCATCGTTTGACGATGTTTGCGAAAAAGCATGGGTTAATGGCGGAAATGACCGAACGGATTTTACGTGCCTATTTTACTGAATCAAAGCACATTGGGGACCATGAAACATTGACAGAGCTTGCTGCAGAAGTCGGGCTAAAGCGTGGAGCAGTAGAGGAAATGCTTGCAAGCGATGATATGGCCGATGAAGTCCGTGCCGATGAGAGCACCGGCCAGCAGTACGGCATTACAGGTGTACCATTTTTCCTTATCAATAAAAAGTACGCCATTACCGGCGCACAGCCGACTGATGTTATCGTCCAGTCATTGAAAAAAGTCATTGCCGAGAGTGAAATCACCGTTTTGAACAATGATGACGGAATGATTTGTGATGACGATGGTTGTGAAATTCCTAATAAAAAGAACTAGTCCTCGGATTAGTTCTTTTCTATGTGATTAAATAAATTCCACGATTTCCTCAATTGGAATACGCGTTGTTGGATGCCCTGTTATAGCAGCCTTGCCTGTACAGCTTCTTTTAAAATATCTAAAATTTCTTCTTGTGAAATCTTAAAGTCAGGATCATACTTCCTGACAGAACGCCGCTCACAATTGCTTACAAAAAGTAACTACATCTTTGGAGGAATAGATGATGACCAAATCTGAGACAAACAACCAATTACTGGACGTTGAAATGATGCAAACACAATCAAAGAGATCTAGATATAAATAAAGGGTGCCCGTTTTTGTATGGGCACCCTTACTTTGCTTTTTTAGAAAGCATGTTATACCATTCTTTCGTTTCATCTGGACTTTTGCTGTTAATGAAAATCTTGTCACTGTCCGTTTCGATGTATAAATAAGGTGGTGCTTCACTGTGGATAAAAAGCAGGCTGCTTCCGTAATCTTTTACCTTGAACTGGCCCTTTGCCATCGTTGCAAGACCGAACCCGTTTTGTTTCCATGTCACTTCCGGCATTTCCTCAAGAATTTCTACATGGCGAATATCTGCGTAGTCCCACACTTCGCCATACATGCCTGTAATTTCAAAAGAATCACCATTGTCCTTCAGTTCAAAGTCCTGATATCCTGTAAAGAAAAGTCCCACTATAAAACCAATCGTTCCAATGGCGAGAAGGGAACTGAAGATATAACTCCGCTTGCGTTTCTCTTTTATTTCATATTTGGAAAGGTAAATCAGACCCCCGAGAAGGTATACCATCATGAAACCAAACTGGACTTCAAGGGAAAATTGAAAAGAAGTGAAACTTAAAGGCAGCAAAAGGACCATCCCCGCTGCAGTAGCCAGCATCAGCTTCCCAACTCTTTGTGGATAGCCATTCTTGATTAATTGCTGCTGCTCATCCTTCGGTTTGCCATTGAAATTAGAAATCAGCCAGTACCATTCCTTTTTGACGATCGCCCATCCCAAGAACAGGAACATAACAATCGTAAAAAGTTGAATCCCAATAAATAACGTCATAACGATCACCTCTATAAGAGTCCTTACCTACTTATACGAATTATCAGGAAACAAGTTTCACTGACGGACAAAAATCAGGTGAATTTGGAGAAAAGTGTCCGTCACAGCCTTGATGACGGACAGAAAAATCGTGACTCAAAAGAAAAGTGTCCGTCACAGCCTTGATGACGGACAAAAAAGTCGTGACTCAAAAGAAAAGTGTCCGTCATAGACTTGATGACGGACAGAAAAGTCGTGACTCAAAAGAAAAGTGTCCGTCAGCCTTGATGACGCAAAGAAATAAAGGTGGTTCGGGCTCATAATAACTCCATTTCATTTAGTCTATGAGTTTACGCTTTGCTCAGTTTCCGAGTTGGCAGCCCTTAAGTTTCTCGACCTCATGAAAAAGATCGCAGTCATTACGATTGACAGGGCACCAAACATGACGCTCATATTTTGGAGTCCGACTGCATCGAGAAGGAATCCGGTCATTAACAAGACAACCTGAAAGAAGACGCGGTCCATCATATTCCGGAACGAGAAGAAACGTCCATGAAACTCTTTAGGCACTCTGGTTTGGAAAATCGTAGCGGCTGTCGGGAAGAAGCAGCCTACTGAAAATCCGAACAGCAGAAAGGCGATGATCGTCAGGACTGGCTGATTGGCAAAATAGAGCATCAGCTGGGAGAAGCCGATTAACATCGAGCTTGCGAACAAGATTTTATATGGTGAAAATTTATAGCTGATTCGTTTGATCAAAAATGCGCCGCTCATGAAGGCGAGACCTTCGGCAGTATAAATCCAGCCTTTGATGGCAGTACTGTCCTGCAATTCACTTATATTGATGACAACCAGGTTGAAGCCTCCCAGGAATATAAGCGGAATCAAGGTCAATATCAAGGTCATCATTACAATCGGCAGCTTGACGATGATAGGGAACACGTCTTTGAATCCTTGTTTTTGCTGACCATCCTTGACTGCAGAGGCCTTTTTGTTTTCATCAAACTGTAAGAACCAGGTCAGTCCGAACAGGATGATGTAGGCCGCCATCGAAAGGAGGTATACTGCATTCAGAGGGATGGCGACAAGCAAAATTCCTGCAGCGGCAGTCCCGATGATACGTGACAAGGTGGACACATTCATATGGACTCCATTCAGCTGCAATAAGTCCTTCTCACTAACGACAAGCGGAATTGCTGCCTGGAGTGCCGGAAAGTAGAAAGCGGCAGATATTTGCAATAACACAAGGAACACAAGCATCCACCATACAGAACTGGTTTGAATGGCAATCAGCATAAAAACGACACTGATTATTCGTACGAAACCAGAATTCAGCATGACAGTCTTTTTGCTGTATTGGTCTGTCAATCTTCCTGCAAGAGGTCCAACTGCGATCCCAGCCAATAATCCAGCTGCAAGCAGGAGAGATTTTAAAAAGTCAGAAGGAATATGTTCCTGCATAAACTCCAGATTTCCAATGATTCCAAGCCATAGTCCTAACCCAGCAATAAACTCGCCGGTCAATAAAATCCAGACATTTTTATTTCTCCACATATCCTTGCCTCTCGGTTTCGATTTTTTTTACTTCTCCATAATTATCCGATAATTATAAACCTTCGTAAAGCTAAATATTTTTACAGTATATTCTAATAACGTTAAGAAGATGAAAAAAGATACGTGATTATGAAATTTGTACCATTGACCATTTCCATTTTTTTGTACGAGTTTTTACATTTTCATAACAGGGAAATGTATATGGATATGAAAAAGGAGGTGCATGTGGTTAATCCACTGGAAATGATCATACATACAAGTTAAAAGGAAATGGGAGTGGAGAGTTTGATGAAGTACATAAAGAGCCTGGCAGGCGCAATTGTCATTTGTACTATTCTTGGTTTTGGGCAGTCAGGAGCTCAGGCAGCGAGCATTGGAATGGGGTCAGTTGGGTCAGATGTTACATATGTTCAATCTATTTTGAAAAAGCTCGGCTATTTTAAAACGACAACAACTGGCTATTATGGTCCAATCACTACGGCAGCAGTGAAGCAGTTTCAAAGGGATTTTGGCCTTGAACCGATTGGAGGCGTCGGTCCGAAGACATCCAGGCTTATTCAGGAAATCGAGATGATGGCTCATGTGGTATATGGGGAATCCCGGGGAGAGAGTTACCAGGGACAGGTCGCAGTGGCATCGGTGATTTTAAATAGGGTAGAATCTGATGACTTTCCTGACACAGTACAGGATGTCATCTTTCAAAGAAATGCTTTTACAGCGGTAAATGATGGCCAGTTTAATCTTTCGCCGACCGCTACAGCGTACCTTGCAGTAAAGGATGCATTGCTCGGCTGGGATCCTTCTTATGGATCGGTTTATTACTACAATCCAAAGCTCGCAACTAATCAATGGATTTTTACGAGAACAGTGACCAAACAGATAGGAAATCACTACTTTGCATATTAATGTCATATCTAGCATCGGTTTCTTTAGAAACTGGTGCTTTTTATGCATTCAGAGGTAAAAAAAGGCACAGAATACTGTTAAGTAGGGCGACTCGATTTGGCTGCCCGGATTGGGCAAAACAGTAGCTATTCTACAGTAGAATAAGCGAGGATGGGATGGAAGTATTTCAATTTAGGAGGAATAGGAATGAAAAAGAAGGAGAACCAATTCAAATTAAGCTATGAATCCGACGGGAAAATGGATGATAGGAAAAATGAAGAAAAGAAGAAGAATAAAAGTGCAAACTTTTTTAACATAACGCCTGACAGCGAATAAAGTGCGGTGAAGGAGTAATAAATTATGGCTGCAGAACAAATTGAGCGTGCAACCGAAGAGGATTTACCTGTCATCGGCGAGATGTTTGCGGAATGCAAAGAGTATCTTGAGTCGAGAGGTATCTTGCAATGGGATGAAAAATACCCCAACCATGAGTATTTCGAAAATGCGATGCAGGGTGAAGAGCTGTTTGTTTTGAAAAAAGGCAAGGACACCATTGGTGTGATGGTGCTCGATGAGTGGCAGGCTCCTGAATGGGAGAATGCGAACTGGTCTAAAACAGAAGGAAAGCCGCTGATTCTCCACTCGTTTTGTGTCGACCCATCTGCTCAGGGCGGCGGGTATGGCAGCAAGATGCTACAATTTGCCGAGGACTTTGCGAAGGATCACGGATATGGTGTGCTCCGGTTAGATACTTACTCCGGAAATGAGGGGGCTGTCTCCTTTTATGAAAAAAGGGGTTATACAATTACCGGAAGAGTTATGATGAATGGAAAGCCAGAAGGACATGAATTATATGTTTGCTTCGAAAAATTGTTCTGATATAGAAAGAAACCCTGTCTTCGTTGCAAATGGAGTCAGGGTTTCTTACTTTCATAGCTTCACAATGACCTCTGTACCATCATGCAATCTCGCATCAACAAGCAAAGTTCCTTTATGCTTGCCCAGTTCGTGGATGATTTCATTCATTAGCTGTTTGTTTAGTAAAGTATCGAAAAGCCAGGGAGGGACATGTTTATGCTCAAGATCCTGATTCGCCCATTTGTGCATCTGGTTCCGAAATTTTTTAGATGTAAGAATGGAGTTGGCAGCTTTTAAGATTGTGTAAGGGACTGGGAGGGAGAATGCGATCTTATTAGATGTTTTGATTTTTATTTTCATCATATGCTTTACTCAATGGCGACTTTAACGGTATCACCGTTTGCTGATTGGATGTCAACGATGTTCCCGTCCAGCTCATTTTCGATTGCATCGATCAGCATGTTGATATCGAGATCCTTGACGTATTGCTGGGATTGAGGGATGCCAGCAGCGATGCTGTGACCGGCTTTGAGAAGGGCTTTTACGAGCTTGATCGGCACATTGACGTTTACATTGTCATTTTCACTGGATACAACACGGATTTTTAATGTTTTATCTAAGTATTTATTTTGTTTGCTAGGTAAGGCAGAGGTTTCTTTTTCCTTGAGCACGGCAATCAGCTGGGCACCTTTTTCTGAATCGATTTTTCCTTCTTGTACCATCGTTAAAATTCTTGAAATTTCTTCACTCATCAAAATTCCTCCTATTCACCTTTTAAAAGTTTGATCGCATCTTCTGGAGAAATTTCACCCTTCTCCAGCATCGCAACGATTTTCTTTTCATCCAGCTCATTTTTCTTTTGAGTGTCATATCCAAGGGCAGTGATAATATCGTTAAGCTTTCCCCGGACAGTCGGATAGGAAATTCCGAGCTCTTTTTCCACTTCTTTAATATTTCCGCGGGATACAAGGAAGATTTCGACGAAGTGAAGCTGTTCCTTTGTTAAAGAAGCAAGCTTTGAAAGTTCAAATTCGTTTTCAATGGTTGTATCACAGTGATTGCATTTTAGCTTGGTAATTTTAAGGGTTTGGCTGCAAACAGGACAATTTGTTAGTACAGGATATGCCATAACTGCCTCCTTTCAGTGTGTTTAGGTATATATTATACACTTAAATTAAAAATGTAAATATTTAATTTAAAAATAATTAATTTATTTAATTATATTTTTAAATATATAAAACTAAACTAAAAAACCCTGTCCAAATCTGGACAGGGTTTGAGGTTAATTGCGCGGATCAACATAATCAGGGTAATCCGTAATAATGCCATCGACCTTCATATCAATGAGGAATTGAGCTGCTTCAGGGCTTCGTACTGTCCATGACTGGATCTCCATTCCGAGACTATGGACATTTTCGACCAGTTCCTTTGTGACGAGTCCGTAGCTTGGGTTGAAGAAATCAGCGTATGCAGCGAATTCCTGAAGGGCAGCATCCGTTGTATGGGAACTTGAATAGGTTAAAACACCAATCGGAACTTCCGGTAGCAGGGCATCCATTTTTTGCATTGATTCAAAGTTAAAGGATTGGATAATAATCTTGTCGTTCTGCGGCTTATCCAGATTTCTCGCCTTCAATTCCTCTGCCACAGCTTCTTCGATTCCGGGATAAAGCTGAGGTGCCTTCAATTCTATCAAAATACCGATTTTACCATGGTAACGGTCGAGTATTTCTTCGAAGGTAGGGATTTTTTCTCCAGCAAATTGTTCTCCTTTAAAGCTGCCGGCATCCAGACTTCGCAGTTCTTCAAGTGTGAGGTCGCCTACTTTGCCAGTGCCATCTGTTGTGCGATCCACAGTAGTGTCATGAATGACAACCAATTCGCCATCCTTGCTGCGCTGAACATCGATTTCAATGTAATCAGCCTTCATTTCCAGCCCCTTATCAAATGCAGCGATTGTGTTTTCTGGTGCATAACCTGCAGCCCCACGGTGGGCGACAGTGTCAAACTGCCTCAATTCACCAGTGGTAGGTTCAGCAGCAAACGCCTGCTGGAAAGGGCTAAGCATGAGGGTTAAGGCAACTCCAGTTCCGATTAATGTTTTCTTCATTTCTCCATCTCCTCTGCATAATTTATGTAACAATGATAGATTAACGGAGAAATGTTTAGAGCCCGTGTCATTTCTGTATGAAGAGAGTAATGGAATTATAAATTTATTCAGTTATATTTTCTTAGTTTCCTTTACATTTGGATGAGTAATTTTTGCCTATATTTCAACCCTCATGAATTTGCTGACGTCTTTGAAGCCTAGCTTTTCGTATAAGCGAATTGCTTTCTCGTTAAATGAAAAGACATTCAGGCGGACATCATTATATCCAAGGTGCTTAAATTCTACCAGGCTTTGTTCAATCAAGGATTTTGCGACACCATTCTGCCTGTAAAACTGTTTTACATAAACATCACTGATCCAGCCGATCTCCTTCTGGGTGAACCAGTCCAGGCTGCGGTCCACCAGTACCCAGCCAATCAAAGACTTCTGAGTTCGCGCAACCAGAAAATAAGCACCCTGGTCTAAGGAATTCTTATAAGCTTCTATCTTCTCTTCTTGGTTATTATCTGCCTGTATCCCCGTAGCTTCAGCTCTATTCACACCCGCCATGCTAAAAATCTCTTGCAATTCAAGCTCCGTTGCTTTGCAGTATTCTATTTCCATTTGATCACCTGTTATTATTGGAATATTAAAACTAAACCCAATTTTATGAGTTTAAAATGTATATATCCATAGTTAACTATAGTAAAATTTTTAATACATCGAATTTAAGTTAAAACTGGGAAACGAGGTTTGCTAAATGAAAGTTCTTATTTCCGGCTTTGAGCCGTTTGGGAAAATGAAGATCAATCCTACTGAGGAATTGTTGCTGGAAGCGGAAAAGTTCGAGATAGAGAATGTGGAAATCTCAACGGTCCTGTTGCCGGTCAATTATGATGAGTGTGCGGAAGAGTTGATTAGAAAGATGGTCGATTTCCAGCCTGATGTGGTGATTTCCTGTGGCCTGGCAGCAGGCAGGACGGCAATTACTCCGGAGCGGATTGGAATAAATATTAAGGATACTGGCTCTGGTGACCCATATCCAGACAATAAGGGGAATATCCCAACAGATGAAGTGATTGACGAAGAAGGGCCGGATGGATTGTTTTCCACCCTGCCAATCAGATTGATTGAAAAAAAATCTTAATGCACAGCATATTCCTGCGGCTATTTCGAACAGTGCCGGTACCTTCATCTGCAATAACACCTTATATGCTGTTTTAAATCATATCCAGAAAAAGAATCTGCACACCAAGGCTGGATTTATCCATTTTCCTGCATCGACGAAAATGTCAGCGCTCAATCCATCACTGCCTTCATTGCCCCAGGAAACAATGGCCCAAGCACTGAAGGTGATTGTTGAAACTTGTGCCAAGGTTGTAGTGCGACAATAAGAAAGGATGCCAGATGGAATTTGTCTGGCATTTTTAAAAGGAGACAGAGACAAAGAATGGAGTATGCAATTTCGCCGCTGGGTGATTTGGCAGTAGTTTTGTCATTTGGGAATGAAATTAATGAAAAAACGAACGGGCGAATACAGCTCTTCGTTAGCAAGCTTGAAAAAGAAAAAATAAAAGGCATTGTAGAATGGGTGCCTGCCTATACGTCTCTGACGATTTATTATCAACCTGATGTCATCGCTTATGACGATCTTAAAGCCGAGCTTGAAAGAGTCAATCTGTCTCCTGTGAAATCGAAAACAGACAGGCCGCTTGTCTATGAAATTCCGGTTTGTTATGGCGGAGAATGGGGCCAGGATTTGGCTTATGTCGCTGATTATCATGGCCTGGACGAGCAGGAGGTCATCAATCTTCACGCAAATAGAGAATACCTCATCTATATGATGGGATTCATGCCTGGGTTTCCGTATCTGGGAGGCTTGCCTGAAACGCTGGCGGTGCCGAGGCTTGATCAGCCAAGGCAAAATGTGATGCCCGGTGCTGTCGGGATTGGCGGGAATCAAACAGGGATTTATCCTGCAGACGTTCCTTCAGGATGGAGGATTATTGGTACGACTCCTGTTACCTTGTTTTCGCCGGAGAAGGAGGAACCATTCTTTTTCAGTTCAGGTCATTATATTAAATTTGTGCCAATCAGTGAGGAGCAATTTTTAACGATAAAACAAATGGGTGATACATACCAGGTAGACAGGTTTGAAAAGAGGTGAGGGAAGTGTTGTTTGTTGATCTTAACTGTGATTTAGGTGAAAGCTATGGATTATTTAAAATTGGCAATGACGGTGAAGTGTTAAAGCATATCACTTCTGCCAATATCGCCTGCGGCTATCATGCAGGCAACCATAATGTCATGATGGAAACGGTGAAAATGGGAGAAGCACATGGAGTGAGGATTGGCGCACACCCTGGCTTTCCAGATCTGCATGGTTTCGGCAGGAGAGAAATGAAGCTGAGTGCTGAGGAGATCTACAATCTGACTGTGTACCAGATTGGCGCTCTTTCAGCGATAGCGAAGACTTGTGGCACAAAAGTAGGTCATGTAAAGCCGCATGGCGCACTGTATAATATGGCTGCGAAGGATAAATTAATCGCGGATGCTGTTGCGTGTGCAGTGGCAGATGTTAATCCTGCTCTTGTTTTATTCGGTCTCGCAGGCAGCTCACTAGTGAAAGCTGGAAAGGAACATGGCCTGCAGGTGGCCCAAGAAGTGTTTGCTGACCGAACCTATCAGCCTGATGGCTCGTTGACGCCCCGTTCACATACAAACCCGATCATTCACGATCCTGAATTAGCAATCAACAGGGTGATCCGGATGGTACGTGAAGGAAGAGTTGAGGCAGTTGACGGGACAGACATTGAAATCAAGGCAGACACAATTTGCATCCACGGAGATGAACCTAGGGCACTCGACTTTGCAGTTAAATTGAATGAGGCATTAAAGGCTGAAGGAGTAGAAGTCGGCAGAGGTTGGGATTCTCTATGACGAAACCCTTGTTAAAAGTCTTAAAACCGGGCCTGCAGACAACAGTACAGGATTTAGGCAGAACAGGTTTTCAGCAGTATGGCATCAGTCCTTCTGGAGCGCTGGATTCCTATTCTTTGCAAATGGCCAATCTCCTGGTCGGGAATCCTCTTCATGAAGCAGGGCTGGAAGCTACGATGATGGGACCCAGTCTTGAAGCATTGAAGGATGTGTCGATGGCCATTTGCGGCGGGAATCTGCAGCCAATGGTGAACAAGAAAAAAGTATCGATGTGGAAAAGCTTTGTTTTTAGAAAAGGAGATATTCTGTCTTTCGGTAAAGTGGAAAGCGGGGCAAGGGCGTACATTGGCTTTGCCGGTGGAATTGATGTCCCGCTCGTGCTAGGCAGCAAGTCCACATTTATCAATGGCACGATGGGCGGTTTTGATGGCCGGGCACTAGATGCAGGGGATTTTGTACAGGGAATGCCTTTTGTCCGGAATAATCGCTTTTTACATAAAGACTTTATTCCTGAATATCATGCCCAGATTGAAATACGGGTGATTCTCGGCCCTCATCTGGAAAAATTTCATCCTGATGCCATCAAGCGATTTTTATCAAATGAATACACGATATCACCCCAGTCAAACAGGATGGGCTATCGCCTTGCAGGCCCAGAACTTAACCACATTGACGGAGCTGATATTATTTCTGATGCTATTCCGGCAGGAGGAATCCAGGTACCTTCTAACGGGCAGCCAATCATTTTGATGGCAGAACGACAGACGACAGGCGGCTACGCAAGGATTGCCACAGTAATTTCTGTCGATCTTCCTCTGCTTGCCCAGGCAATGCCTGGAGCAAAAATCCGTTTTGCTGGAATCACCATTGAAGAAGCGCAAGAGCTTTACCGGAAGCAGAGAAAACTTTTTAAAGTCCTTTCTATTGTTTCTAGCTAACTAACCTTTTAGTGAGACCTGACTATTCTGTATCAGGTCTTTTTGAATTGTATAAAAACTCTTCGGCTGGAAATAACTGATAAAATCAGTATTTTCGGGGAGAGAGAAGCATGTATTTATTATTGGTGATGGCAGTCTGGATTTTTTTCGCTTATAAATTTGTTGATTGGTCACAATGGAAAAAACAATACTCAACTATACTATTTTTTATAATGGTCAATCTGCTCTACAACACTCTTTACTATAATCACACTTTATGGGCATTCCGTGGAATAACAGCTGATTGGCTGAATCACTCGATCATCAACATTGCATTCACATTCTTCATTTGTCCGGTCGGACTGGTCATTTATCTGCAGCGATTTCCTTCAACAAGAAGGAACCAGTTCATTTATGTCGGCACATGGGTAACCTTTTACACAATCATTGAGGCTTTATTCGCGCATAAAGGGATGTTTGTATACGACAATGGCTGGAACAGTTGGCACAACATTTGGCTGAATTTGATTTTGTTTGTGATCCTGCGGATACATTATCGGAAACCGGTGATTGCCTGGATTATATCTATCCTGTTAGCGGTTATTTTCTATTTATTTTTTCCGTTCCCGCTGGACAGCCTAAAGTAAAAGAGGTGGCTAAAATTGTTGATACAGAATGTGTTGTCAGCACCAGTGTTTCTTGTTTTGCTATTCCTGACTTATATGGCAATGTGGCTGTATATCAGCAGGCATGAGGTAAGAAGGGAAAATAATGATAAACATTAAACAGGAATATACTGTGGTTTTTAGATTCAGGAATATATTCAAAAAGTCAGGAATAAACAGCCTGAACTAAGGAATATATTCAAAAAGTCAGGAATAAACAACCTGGACTAAGGAATATATTCAAAAAGTCAGGAATATCGGGATTCATAGCCCTATTCAAAAGCAAACACGGTGGAGAGGTTTCCACCGTGTTTTTAAATATCCAATTTCATCTGAGTTTTTTCATGCAAGGTACCATTAATCAATCACTCTTGCGACCGAATTGCCGCAGTTTTTGCATTTTCCTTCAAGCACAACAGTATCGCGCAAGGTCTTGATGACATATTTTTCGATTTGCACGGTGTCTTTGCAATGTCCGCAAAAAACGTTCCGGACTAGCATCTGGCGGATTTCGGCAGGAATCATAAGCCAATTTTTATTTGCCTCAAAAGAGTTTATTTCATGAGTGACATGCGGGTTGTGTGAGATATCTTTGTCCAGTGCCTGTAAGACTTCACGGATTCTTTCTGGAATAGGTTTGAAATTCTCAAGCTCCAGCCACTCAATCAGGATGTCGATTAGTTCCTTGCTGCTCCTCTCTTCAATGAGATCGAGCAGATCCATTTTTAATTCTGGATGCTGGCCAAGGATGAATTGCACATACTCATATCTCCCAAATTCAGCAGCCAGAGCGAACTCAGTGTAAATACTCTTTGCCAGTTCATCTTTAACAAAGTCCCAGCCTTTGTCTGTATACATAAGTAGGGAGAGCCTTTCGTCTGTTGTCAGGTAGCCATTAGCGATCACCCATTCAACCTTCTCTATGACTTCTTTTTGTTTTATGTCCGCAAATGCTCCATACATAGGGGAGTGATGGAGGTCAGCTGTATAAATCCTCTTATCCTTGGAGCCTGAAAGAATCTTGCCAAGCAGGACTTTTCCTCCGTACATAATGATTTCATTAGCAGCGAGCAGGATTGTGGTAAGTTCATCTTCGTTTAACAAATTCGTACTATTTTTGTTCATCTAAAAAAACCCCAATCAGCTATATCGTTATGTGATTATTAGACCATACTTCATTCATCCATGCCAGCAACATTGAAAAAGTATTATTTTTGAAACAGGGTCAAGTGGGATGACACCATTAGGATTTATCCTGTTTGGGTACCTGCTTGAAAAATTGCCCGTTTGGCTGCTGCTGGCAGTGTGTGGATTCAGCCTTTTCGCTATGGTTGTCTACCTTGACCGCGTAAAGTTGTTCCTCAAATTGCTGAGAAATGAAGACCAGCCCTGAGCAGCATCAATTTAAAACAAAAAGGATGAGGCGGAGTCGCTCATCCTTTTACCATTCTTTAGGCTCGTAATTCAAGTCGCTGAAAAGCTGTTTTTTCTCTTTTTTCGACAGGTCACGCCATTGACCAATTGGAAGGTTTCCAAGGTGGATATTCATGATTCTGATGCGTTGCAGCCTGACGACTTGATATCCGAGGGTTTCACACATGCGGCGGATCTGCCTGTTCAACCCCTGTGTCAATATGATATTGAACTCGTATTTTGATAGTTGGACCACCTTTGCAGGTAATGTTTTCGTTCCGAGGATTCTCACGCCTTCTGACATAGCCTTGACGAATTCTGAAGTGACAGGCTTGTCCACAGAAACAATATATTCCTTTTCATGCTTATTTTCAGCCCGGAGAATTTCATTGACGATATCTCCGTCATTTGTAAGAAGAATTAAGCCTTCGGAATCCTTATCAAGCCGTCCGATGTTAAAGATTCTTAGCGGGTGGTTAACAAGGTCAATGATATTGCCCTTCACATGTCTTTCCGTTGTGCTGGTGATTCCGACTGGTTTATTCAAAGCAATATATACATAGTTTTGCGCGACCCTGATTTCTTCGCCATTCAGGCGAACGACATCTCCGGGCTCAACCTGGCTGCCGATCCTCGCAACCTTCCCATTGATTGACACGCGCCCTTCCTCAATGAGCCGGTCTGCGCCACGTCTTGACGTTTTACCAGTTTCGCTGATGAATTTATTGATACGCAGGTTAATCCCATCCTTAAATATGAAGTATACATCTAAGAATATTCCACTGAGCGTTTATTTTCAAGCTTTCCTGCTGTATATGTCCATGGTTTCGTCGATGAAAAAGACCAGCATGAAGGACTTGAAAAAAAAGGAATAATGGAAGAGGAAGTAAAAGCAACAAAGAAGGATAGCTTCATTGTTGCGTTATTATTTTTACCAGTAAAGCTAACTATAGGTTCGAGCTTCTTGTCTCTCTATATAAGAGGATAAAAGTAAAAAAAGAGCTTATGGGAAATATAACAGGAACTCTAATAAATATAATAGAAAGGATTAAACAAACCCCAAATGGTCTAAATAAGTAAGGAAAGAGTTGGTAACAAAAGGGGCTGGGAAGTTTGTTGAAAAAGATAGTTTTACGTATAAGGGAAAGTATGTGGCTGAAGCCGGTAATTTATAGTGTACTCGCATTCCTGCTCGCATTGGCTGTGATATATATCGATCATAATGAGCTGGCACAGGGAATAGTCCCATCGTTCCTGCTGACTAATGTCGAGCTGGCACAGACGATTTTAGGAACGATTTCTGGAGCGCTGCTGACGATGACGACGATTACTTTTTCTACGATCATGGTCGTGCTGACTACATATTCATCACAATTTTCACCGAGGACGCTAAGTAACTTTGTCGAGGATCCTGTGACGATGCGTGTGCTCGGAATCTTCATGGGCGGCTTCGTCTACTCGATTCTGTCGCTGCTGTTCATGAGTGAAACTTGGTATGAGAGTCAGGTGATTTCAGCTACGGTTGGAGTCTTCATTGCGTTCATTTGCCTCGCATTCTTCGCTTATTTTATCCATAATGTCGCAACCTCCGTTCAGGTGAGCACGCTGATCCGGGAGATTACTGAGGGCGCATTAAAGGTCATTAGGAGACAGGAAGATATATTGGAAAGTGACTACACGAATGTGATAAATGACAGGAAAGATGCTGGTTTCACCTATGAATTCGTCCGCGATGTAAAATGCAGAGACTATGGCTACGTCCAACTGACCGACTATGAAGGGTTATTGAAATATGCATCTCAGAACGCACTCGGGGTTGAAGCCAATTTCCTGAACGGTGATTTTCTGACAGAGGACAGTATCGCCTTCAGAATCCATCATAGCGGTGAAATCGATGAGGATATCGAAGCCGTCCTGAATCAATACTTGAAGCTGGGGAAGGAGCGGTCATCAATCCAAGATCCAGAATTTGCGCTTCAGAAGATTGTAGAAGTTGCCTTGAGAGCCATCTCACCCGGAATTAACGACCCAAACACAGCAAGAGTCTGTATTTCCTATTTGGGCATGGCCTTGTCCCATCTATGCCGTGTCCGTTCGAATGGACGCTATATAGCCTATTATGATGAAGATATGCAGCCGAGGATTATTGGGAAGCAAAAGCGGACGATGGATATTTTATATTTATCCTTTTATCAAATAATCCATTATGGAAGCCAGGATTTTTCCATTCTGACCGCCCTCATCGACGCTTTTCTTTTGATTGGAAAAACAGCTGACGATTCCTTAAAGAAAAGCATTTGGGAGCTGTATATCTACAGCATGGAAAAGTTCGATTCAAACAAGTTAAAGGACCTCGACCACATCTATTTGAACGAGAAAAAGCGTGAATTATCAACGGTGCTAGGGATTGCCCTTTAATGTGTCCCCATGTATGCCAGGGTAAGAAATGACAATTTATTGGCTGTGTGGAATAATTCCATTGTGCGTGACTTAGAATATTTGTTATGTTAATAAAGGAATATTGGATTTTTTACAGCCTGGCACAGGGGGAAATGTTTGAATGGGCAGTGACGGAAAGTTACAAAGGAACACCGGATTCATTATCGTTTTTTTTCTGTTGTTTACCGAGTTGATTGATTGGCTGACTTCATTTTATTTTCCCATAAGTAAAGGTGTTGGCTATATGATTGATCTGGCTGTCTCCATTGTTTTTATCGCATTGGTCTTACGGATATTCAAAGCGGTGAATCATGCATCCGAGGATTTGGAAGGACATAAAAAGAGACTGAAAAGCATTTTTGATACTCTGGATGTAGCGATCTGGTCGCATGATTTGAAGACGGACACATTGCTGATAACATCTGGTATCGAAAAACTATACGGACATTCTTCTGAAGAGTTTTATCATGACAACACTCTATGGAAAAAAGTTATCCACCCTGATGACCTGCATATTTTAGCTGTCAGAGAAGATGGCTTATCAAGAGGAGAAGCAGTCACCAGTGTGTATCGGATTATTCGGCCCGATGGAGAAGTGCGCTGGATTCAGGATCGAGGCATTCCCGTCATTGATGAAAACGGAAATTTTGTTGATTTTACCAGTGTCCTTTTCGATATAACCGACCGGCAAGAAAGTGAAGGACGCTATCGCAGCCTAGTGGAAATGTCCCCTGATTTAATTGCTGTATACAGCAGAGGAAAGCTGGATTATATCAATGAAGCCGGATGCAAGCTGTACAATGCGAAAAGCCCAGAGGAATTGATTGGACAGCCGATATCCAAGCTTATTCCGCTTGATGTACTGGCTCGTATAAAAAATCGTGAATTAACAATAGATGAGAATTTTGAGGAAAAATTGTGGTTTGAATTTAAAGCGACAAAGATAGGCGGACAATTAATCGATGTTGAAATGTCTGCGATGCCGATTTTATATGAAGGAAGAATGGCTGAACAAATTGTAGACCGTGATTTGACGCAGCGCAAGAAGGCAGAAAAAACCATTAAATATATGGCCTATTATGACGTTCTTACCGGGCTGCCGAATCGGAATATGGTCAGGAAGCACCTGAATGCTGTTCTATCAAACGGCAACGGGAAGCTCGCTGTACTCTTTCTTGATCTCGATCGTTTCAAGATTATCAATGATACGAAAGGCCACAGTGTTGGCGACCTATTGTTAAAGGTTGTAGCCAGCAGGTTGAAGAGTGCAGTCAAAGACCAAGGGCTAGTATCACGCCAGGGCGGTGATGAATTTATCATTGTACTCAAGGATTTCGATAAGGACCAAGTCATTGAGGTCGCAGAAAGAATTCTTGTTGAGTTTAATGCTGGGATGACTATTGAAGGTCAGGAGTTCTTCGTTACT
The DNA here is from genome assembly GCF_020524355.2 of Mesobacillus subterraneus. Taxonomy (NCBI): domain Bacteria; kingdom Bacillati; phylum Bacillota; class Bacilli; order Caryophanales; family Bacillaceae; genus Mesobacillus; species Mesobacillus subterraneus. Next base: position 3,314,518 of record NZ_CP129019.1, on the reverse strand, counting down.
CCAAGCATTGGAATCAGCATGGCACCTGCTGACGGGCAGGATGAGGAAACACTGATCAAGCATGCGGATACGGCGATGTACCTTGCCAAAGAACGAGGGAAGAACAACTACCAGTTTTATACCGACAAGCTGCACGGGCTCTCCTCTCGCAAAATGGAGCTCGAAAATGGGCTAAGGAAAGCGTTGGAGCAAAACCAGCTTACGCTCCATTATCAGCCACAGGTGAATCTGGAAACCGGGGAAATCATCGGGGTAGAAGCACTTGTGCGCTGGGTGCATCCTGAGAAAGGCATCATCTCACCCGCTGAATTCATCCCTATGGTCGAAGAAACAGGATTGATTGTTCCTCTTGGCAAATGGGTGCTGGAAAAGGCAGCGGCACAAAACAAAGAATGGCAGGAGAAAGGCTACAGCCCAATACCGATGTCAGTGAACATATCTGTTCGCCAGATGCAGGAAGACACGTTCATTGACTGCATTAAACAAGTGCTGTTCGATACTCAGCTGGCACCAAATTATCTAGATTTTGAAATCACAGAGAGTGTCATGCAGAACAGCGAGAAAACAGCATTGATTTTAGACCAACTGAAGGAGCTTGGCGTAACGCTGGCGATTGACGATTTTGGAACCGGATATTCATCGTTAAGCCTTCTGAAGCATTTTCCGATTGATAAAATCAAAATCGACAAATCCTTCGTTGATGATATCATCCATCATTCCAACCAGGGAGCAATGGTCAAGACGATTATTGACATGGGGCACAACCTTAAATTTAGTGTGATTGCAGAAGGTGTTGAAGAACAGGAACAGGTTGGATTTTTGCTGGAAAATGGTTGTATGATAGGACAAGGCTACCATTTCAGCAGACCGTTACCAGTGGAAGCAATCGAAGAATTGCTGATCAAAAATAAAAATCAAGAAGGCATTCTGCAGTAGCAGAGTGTCTTTATTTTGGAATTAATAAAATTATTTAACTGGGATAACTACAGGTAGTTCTCTTAATCCAGCTCCAGCGCGTAGCACCTCGAGTCGCTTTTCTAGCTGCGGCTCCTAACTCCTCGAGACGCAAGCAATCATCCATACACCAGGCTGGTTTCCTGGCGTTCAATAAGAAAAAAGCCCAAGTGATTGCCCAAAAGAGAAGGTTGCACACTAACTTTTCGGAGGCAGGCCGCTCGACTTTAAATAAAAATTCCTTAGCATAGCTACTTATTGCAGAAAATACGGATGATATTCGCGATTTTTATAGGTTTATTGGCAAAAATACGGTTTAATTCGCGATTTTCATAGGTTTATTGGTGAAAATAAAATTTTATTCGCGATTTTATGATTTTATTGGCGAACTGGAAAATATTAATGATTTTTTCCAGTTGATTTGCCATAGAAGTGTAAGATATATCACCGTAAGCAGCTGATACAGCCTTTATAATGAATGTGTGTAAGGGCTTACAAATGTTTATTGATCAGGAAAATACGCGGGCGGATTAATCCAGGTGGCGGATGAACTCCATGAGTACAGCAAGGACTGGGCGTTCAAAAATGCGAGCATGATCTATGATATTCTCGGAAAAATATACAAAATCTCCAAAACTCATGATCTACCAACGTATAAAGCCGCAAATATATTAGTAGAAGCGAAGATTGAAAAAATCGGCAGAATCCAAAGCAAATATACAGGCTAAGCAACAGGAGGTGAGAAGCATGCGCTATAAAAGCTTTAAAGATGTCATTGATGCGGCGCGAACAAGGCGGCCTGTAAAATTAAGCGTCGCGGCTGCCCACGACCGGGATGTACTTGAAGCGGTGAAAGCGGCTGTCGAGCTTGGCATCATTGAACCTTTTCTAGTGGGCGATCCGAAAAAGATTATTGAATTGGCTAGGGAACTCGATTTTTCAGTAGAGGCATATCCTATTTATCCTGCCTATACTGAAAATGAAAATGCCTTTATTGCTGCAAAACTGGCAAGTGAAGGTCAAGTACAGGCAATCATGAAAGGCTTCGTAAATAGCACACCATTTTTAAAAGGAGTGTTGGATAAGGAGCTTAACTTAAAAACTGGGCGTGTCATCAGCCATATCTCCGTGTTCGACATCCCAGGTGCCGAGCAGCTAATCAGTATGAGTGATGGCGGAATAAATATAGCGCCAGATTTTCAGCAAAAGAAGGAAATCATCCAGAATGCGGTCGAGTTCCTGAGCACAATTGAAGTGAACCATCCGCGGGTAGCGATTTTAGCAGCGAACGAACGAGTCAGCGAGAAAATGCCTGTGACCGTGGAAGCCGATCATCTGGCCATGCTGATAAAAAATGAATACAGCCAGGAGCTGCTGATAGAAGGACCGCTTCCGCTCGACCTCGCCATCAGCAGGGAATCCCTGCTGCATAAAGGATTGGACAGCGAGCTGGAGGGAGCAGCGGATTTACTGATTGTCCCTACAATAGAGGCAGGAAACTTCCTTGGCAAGGCGATCACGTATTTTGCGAAGGGGACGATGGCAGGAATTGTGTTGGGTGCAAAAATACCGCTCGTATTGAATTCCAGGTCAGATGCAGCAGAAGCAAAATTGGCTTCGATCGCACTGGCCGTCGTTGCAGCCTCCAATACAACGGTCAGCGTTGGAAGATAGGAGGGGGATGATGAAAATCCTAGCAATAAATCCAGGGTCAACTTCTACAAAGATAGCAGTTTATGAAGACGAAAATTCACTTTATGAAGAGACGATCCGCCATGCTGATGCAGACATCTTGAAGCTGCCGGAACTAGCAGATCAGCTTCCATACAGGCTTGAGTCCATTATGGAGGCTTTACGATTGGCGAAATTCAAGCCTTCAGAACTCGACGCAGTCGTTAGCCGGGGCGGAATGCTGAAGCCAATGGACAGCGGGACGTATATAGTGGATGAAAATTTGCTAAATGATGCAGGCTCAGGGAAATATGGCAACCATGCTTCGAACCTGGGATCAATTATTGCCGCGGAAATAGCTGGCTCTCATCAAATCCCAGCCTATATTGTAGATCCAGTATGCGTGGATGAACTAATTGATGAAGCAAGGATTTCAGGACTTGCAGATATTGAACGGAAAAGTCATGTGCATGCCCTAAATATCAAGGCTGTTTCCCGTAATGTTGCAGAAGAAATCGGGAAGGATTTGGATGATGCAAACTTTGTTGTGGCCCACCTGGGTGGCGGCATTTCGGTCGCAGCGGTACGAAACGGACGGATCATAGACGTCAATAATGCCGAAAATGAGGGACCATTCTCTCCTGAACGGGCAGGCGGGCTTCCGGCAAAACAGCTTGTCCAGCTTTGTTTTTCGGGAAAGTATACGGAAAAAGAGTTGCTTCAACGGATGACAAAACAGGGTGGGATTTATTCTTATCTTGGCACTAAGAATGTCATTGAAGTTGAACAGCGCGTACTGGATGGTGAAGAGGAAGCTGCAGTTATATTAAGGGCGATGGTACATCAAATCGGTAAAGAGATTGGCGCGATAGCCACCGTACAGGAAGGGAAGATTGATGGAATCATTCTTACCGGGGGAATCGCCCATTCACAAATGATTGTAGGATTGATCCAGGAGAAAATCAGTTTTCTAGGAAAAGTTTTCGTGCTGCCTGGTGAAGCAGAAATGAAAGCCCTAATTGCAGGTGCTTTTCGAGTGATGAACGGGAAGGAAAAAGCGAAAATCTATTAAAAAACGCCAGAGGCTTTTCAGCATAATAAATCCAAAGAATACAATCGCAATATATTGCTGTCGCCGGTATAGGTAATCATGATAAATTAATCCCCGAAAAAAGTGGAACCTCGTTAAAAGGAAAGCAATCGTCACAATGATACCGAGCAGTTCCAGCATCGTAATGAGTAATTTGAATATAATATGCTCCTCAGGAAGTGTTTGCACTTAGTTTAATTGAACAAACGGTAAAAACAAAGGATATTAAGGCTGGTTTTGATATAAAGATGCTTTTTTTTGAGCAGATAAATCTATGGAAGAAGGATAAAACAAGATTTTATAGCGAGTATCTTTGTTTTATAGCGAAAATTTCAATTTTATAGCGATACTGACAATTTTATAGCGAAATTCTCATTATTATAGCGAAAATGGATTTTTTATAGCGAATTGGAAATTATCCATGATTTTTTCCAGTTCAATAATTGGCAGAGGTGCTTTTTCTCGAAGTTCGCAATTTTAATGTTGATAAAACCAAACAAAATGGCGAACCGGAAATAACCAGTTCGCCAATTCATTACTTTAGAAAATTTCAATATCGCCGCTTGAGACATCAGCATTGATTTCGTATTTCCCGCTTCCATGTTCGCCGCGAAGGCGGTTGTCTGATTCCTCTTTGTTTTCAAGCGGGAAATCAGTTGAGATGTTGCCGCTGCTTATTTTTCCGTTCAACTTAAAATCAGCATCATCTGGCAAATCCAGATCGATATCTCCTGAGCTGACATTTAAGTTTATGTCATCTGTCAATGAATCCATCTGGATTTCCAGCTCACCAGATGACACGTCTGCTTCAAGCTTGCCTGAGTAGTTTTTGACATGGACGCTTCCGGAGCTGACTTCAAATGAACCAGTGCCAGCAGCTATTGAGTTGATCTCCACTTCGCCTGATGAACTTTTGTGTTCAAGTGCTTCAACATCCAGGTTTTCCAGGACCATGCTTCCTGATCCGACATCAATCGCAAGTTCTTTAAGCTTCACGGGATTATCAGTGGAATGACCTTTGAATACTACCTCGCCTGAACCGAGCTCGATTTCCATATTCTTTTCATAGTCTTCAGGAATATAAACTGTCAAAGTTGTTTTATCCATCTCAAACGAGTTGAACCAGAAGAAGCCTTTCCTTTTTACGGTGACCTTTATTTCATGACCATGCCGCGTAACATTTACCGTACCTTTGCCTTTCAATTCAGCGCGGACATCTTGAATGTCCTCTGGCACAATTTTCGTCTGTACACTGGAAACATCAATCAGGATTTTTTCCGTTTTATCTGTTACCTTAACCGAGTGTTCCGCCCTGGCAAAGTTCATTCCGTCGCCATTGAAGAAGTAATTCCAAGCAATATAAGCCCCAGTAATTAACAAGAAAATCATCATTACCTTTTTCACCTTAAAAATCCCCTCTCAATCTCATTCTATATTCATAGTAAGGCAGGTCAATCTTATTCCCAATGCACCTCCGATTTAAATCTGGATAGGGCTTGAGGCGGATTTGGGTTTAGGTCGGTCATCGGGGCACTTTCCAAGGAGACGTCAACATAAAAATGTATTTAAAAACCACCAATGATATGAGTAAAAAAAAAGCCGGACTCCGTCATAGTCAGGAATCTGGCTTCTTGTTGTTATTCATTAAGCTTTCGCTTCATAAAGTTTGGCAATCTCTACAATTGTTTCAACGGATTTCAACATAGTGTCCACAGAGACATATTCAAACCTTCCGTGGAAATTCTCCGCCTGTAAAAATATTCGGTGTCGGCAATCCCATATAGCTAAGCTGTGAGCCGTCTGTGCCACCGCGGATTGGCTTGACGATCGGCTTGATGCCGAGGTTTTCCATCGCTTCGTATGCGATGTCGACAATTTCTTTTACCGGCTCGATTTTATCCTTCATATTGTAGTATTCGTCGTACATTTCAAGTTCAACGCGGGTTTCGCCGTAAGTATGCTTCATTTCATTGGTGATTTTATGCATCAATTCCTTGCGGGCCTGGAAGCTGTCACGGTCAAAATCACGGATGATATAGCTCATCGTCGTTTCCTCGACACCTCCTTCAATCGAGCTGAGGTGGAAGAAACCTTCATAACCATCTGTGTGCTCAGGCGCTTCTTCGGCAGGAAACTTGCTGTTGAATTCCATCGCGATTTTTGCGGAGTTCACCATTTTGCCCTTCGCCGTGCCGGGATGGACATTCTTTCCTTTAATTGTCACTGTAGCGTTGGCTGCGTTAAAGCTTTCATACTCCAGCTCGCCAAGCGGGCCGCCGTCAACGGTATAGGCGAATTTTGCATTGAATGCTTTCACATCAAATTTATGAGGGCCTTTGCCAATTTCCTCATCCGGAGTGAAAGCGACACGGATTTTGCCATGTTTGATTTCCGGGTGATTGATTAAATAAGCCATAGCCGTCATGATTTCTGCGATTCCGGCTTTATTGTCAGCTCCAAGCAGCGTGGTTCCATCAGTGGTGATCAAAGTATGCCCTTTATATTGAGGCAACTCTGGAAAATCTGCAGGAGACAGGATGATATTCTGTTCCTTATTCAGGATGATTTGATTTCCATCGAAGTTTTCTACAACTTGCGGATTGACATTTTTGCCGGTAAAATCAGTGGCCGTATCAATGTGGGCAAGAAAGCCAATAGTTGGCACTTCTTTATCGGTATTGGAAGGAAGTGTCGCCATCACATAACCATTCTCATCAATCGTCACTTCTGACATTCCAATCGTTTGTAATTCCTCGACAAGCATGTTGGCAAGGTTAAGCTGTCCTTCTGTGGATGGAGTGGTTTCACTGTTTTCATTGGACTGTGTGTCTACTTTTACATAAGATGTAAATCTTTCGATGATCTCGTTTTTCATGTCTTTCAACTCCTATTACTATGTATATTTTCATATTAGCATAGAACATTAGAAACGCCATTTAAAAGGAATCTCAAAATTCAATTTTCAGGGTATAATGGTGAAAAGGAGGCTGGGGAATTATGGGATATATTTTAACCGCCATTGTCCTGTCTGTCGTGTTTTATTCAATTTATAAAATAATTACATCCGGAAAATTGCCAAGCAACAACTATACTCCATTTGATGATATTACTGAGGGGAAAGTGGATAAAGATGAATGAATTGGGCTTGATTCTAGTCCTGGTCTTAGCCTTGTGGTCCATTACGAAAACACTGGAGAAATTGGCTAAGAGAATCATCGATAAACAGGAGCAGCAATATGAGCTGCTCAAAGAAATCAAAGAATTGTTAAAAAGTGAAAAATAACAGAATAGGTTGTTTTCTCTTTACATAAATAAAAGTTAAGGTTAGGATGAAAATAATTGAATATTCGATGTACTACTAGGGGTGCCCTGTTACAGGCTGAGAGAAAGACGTTATGTCTTTTAACCCTTCGGACCTGATCTGGGTAATACCAGCGTAGGAAAGTAGTGTGAGAGAAGTTTTCTTACTTTGCTTTTAAGTCAGGTCCACTAATGGATCTGGCTTTTTTATTTTTTCAAGGAGGTTTCAGAATGGAGAAGAAAGAGATTGCTATTTTGCTGGACAGAGTCCGCAGGGAGAACCCGCTCGTACATAACATCACTAATGTTGTGGTCACCAATTTCACCGCTAATGGATTGCTGGCTCTGGGTGCTTCGCCGGTGATGGCATATGCCCAAGAGGAAGTTGCTGACATAGCCACGGTGGCGGGAAGTCTTGTCATCAATATTGGGACGCTGACGCCTGAAGTTGTTGAGTCGATGCTGATTGCCGGCAAGGCGGCGAACGAGCATGGTGTCCCGGTTATCCTGGACCCAGTGGGTGCGGGTGCAACTCAATATCGCACTGAAACGGCAAGGAGGCTGATGGAAGAATTAGAGATTGCGATTATCAGAGGAAATGCATCAGAGATTGCCAATGTTGCCGGGGAGACTTGGAGTATACGCGGAGTGGATGCAGGTGAATCCAGTGGGGATGTGTTCGAGCTTGCTGTTTCGGCTGCGAAAAAATTGAAGACGGTTGTTGTCCTGACTGGTAAGAACGACATTATTACAAATGGGCATATTGCATATTTTGTCCACAATGGTCACCAAATGCTAACAAAAGTGACGGGCACCGGCTGTTTGCTCACTTCCGCAATTGGCGCCTTCACTGCTGTTGAAAAAAACTTGCTGAAAGCCGCGACAGCAGCAGTAGCCATCTATGGAGTGGCGTCGGAAATAGCTGCTGACAATTGTGCCAGTCAGGGTCCGGGAAGCTTTCAAATAGAATTCTTAAACTGGTTATACCTTATTGGCGGAAACGTTCTGATTAAGAAAATGTCTTTTACTCGCGTGGAGGTTGATTGAGATGGAAAAAGCTTTAACAATTGCGGGGTCGGACAGCGGCGGTGGTGCTGGCATCCAGGCAGATCTGAAAACCTTCCAGGAGCTGAAAGTTTTTGGGATGTCTGCGCTGACCGCAGTAACGGCCCAAAATACGCTTGGTGTCCAGGGAGTCTTTCCGCTGGAGGCAGAGGCAGTTGCCCGACAAATCCAATCTGTCGGGGATGATATTGGGGTGGATGCTTTGAAAACAGGAATGCTTTTCAATGCTGAGATCATTGAAACTGTTGCTGGGAAAATAAAGTATTTCGCATGGGATAAGGTTGTAGTCGATCCGGTCATGATTGCGAAAGGAGGGGCTTCATTGCTTCAGCAGGAAGCAGTTTCTGCCTTGAAGAATCATTTGCTTCCGCTTTGTCTAATCATTACCCCGAATATCCCCGAAGCAGAAGTACTGACCGGCATGTCTATTGGCAGCATGGATGAGAAAAAGGAGGCGGCAAGACGAATTCATGCGCTTGGAGCAAAAAATGTCATTATAAAAGGCGGGCATGATGAGGGAACAAACGAATCGGTCGATGTCCTGTTTGACGGGAGGGAATTTGTCTTTTTTTTCCTCTGCAAGGATTGAAACAAAGAACACTCATGGAACAGGCTGTACTTTTTCCGCTGCCATTACAGCACAGCTTGCGAAAGGGAAGTCAGTTCATGAAGCAGTAGCTATAGCGAAGGAATTCATCCACGCTGCCATCGCTGACCCGCTGATCATTGGGAATGGACATGGACCTACTAATCATTGGGCCAATATGAAAATGGAAAGCGAGGTCACCTCATGGCAAGAATCAGCCCTGAACAAATGAGAAGCTTGCTGAAGGTTTACTTTATCGCCGGCAGCACGAATTGCCTGCAAGAGCCTCGATTAGTGCTGGAAGAGGCGATTCGCGGAGGGATCAGTCTTTTTCAATATCGTGAGAAAGGAAGTAACTGCCTTGAGGGGATGGAAAAGCTGGTGTTGGGAAAGGAGCTGCAGAGGATCTGCAATGATAACGGCATTCCTTTCATTGTGAACGATGATATCGAAATGGCCCTTGAGCTTGATGCGGACGGCGTCCATATTGGGCAAGAGGATGAGGATGCATCAGAGGTCCGCGACAAAATAGGCGATAAGATTCTTGGAGTTTCCGTCCATAGTCACACAGAAGCTGAAAAGGCAAAGCTTGCAGGTGCAGATTATTTTGGAGTTGGGACGATTTTTCCAACTGCAACAAAGAAGGATACAAGAGCAGTCCAGGGAACGGCATTGCTTGAGCAGCTAAAAGACTTTGGCATCCCGATGGTCGGGATCGGAGGAATCAATGTGGATAATGCTGCAGTAGTAATGAATGCTGGAGCGGATGGTGTTTCTGTCATTACAGCAATCAGCCATGCAGATGACGTCAAGGAAGCCGCAGCAAGATTAAGGGATATCATGTATTAAAGGGAGGTTATCATGAAAAACACACAAAAGCTTACTTTAACAGCGATGATGATGGCAATAGGAACATTGACAAGCCATATGTTGTTTATTCCTCTTGGAATTCTTAAGGTATTTCCGGTTCAGCATTTTATCAATGTTTTGTCGGCAGTGCTTCTCGGACCATATTATGCAGTTGCCCAGGCTTTAGGCATATCAATATTGAGAAATCTAATGGGGACCGGGTCTGTCTTCGCATTTCCTGGAAGCATGATTGGTGCTCTTCTGGCGGGCTATTTGTATAAAAAAACGAAGAGAATGGGTTTTGCTTTCGCAGGAGAAGTAGTTGGCACAGGAATCCTTGGGGCGATTGTCAGCTATCCGATTGCTACTCTATTTCTTGGCAAAGAAGCAGCTTTGTTTGGAATGGTACCCGCATTTTTCGCAAGCTCGCTTGGTGGTGCGGCAATAGGCTTCGCACTTCTGAAAATTTTTATGAAGAATACAGCGGGCAGATTAGAGATGACCAACAGGCTCTAAGTTGGAAAAGATTACATCCTATTCTCTAAAGGTGGAAATGAAAGTAGTCCTCATATATGATTATAAATAGAATCATATATTCCAGCTGAAAAGGGTGACATTTTTGAACAAAGAGAACAAGCTTGGATTGGTAGTGGACGTAGAGACAACTGGATTAGGCCCGGATTCAGATGAAATAATAGAATTGGCTTTGAAGCTAATTTCCTTTCATGAGGAATCAGGAGAAATAATCGACATTCTTGATGAAGATTCTTATTTAAGAGAGCCGCTGTCGATCACCGCCCAGAGAAATTACGACAGAGCCTACCGGATTCATGGGATTTCTTATGACATGGTTCGTGGAAAGACGTTTTACGATGAAAAAATAATGGATTATTTTAATCGCACCGATGCAATTTTTGCCCATAATGCCTCGTTCGACAGAAGTTTTTTATTCAGGATGTATCCAGAAGTCAACGAGATGAAGTGGTATTGCACGATGAAGAATGTGCAATGGAAGAACCACGGTTTCCCGAACAGCAAGCTGCTGACTTTGCTGCAGGCTCATAATATCTCAAAATTCCAGACGCACAGGGCGATGGACGACATTACATATTTGACGGAGCTGCTTAAGCAGCAAAACCCAAATGGTGATTATTATTTGAAGGAAGTGCTGGATTATGGTCCGATGCGGAAGTACCAGCCTGCCCAAAAACAAAGAAGAAGGATGTTCTACTAGAAAAGGTGCCTGTTTTTTCAGGCACCTTTTGTATTTATGTGCTTGCACTTTGTTATAGAACATACAAGTATACGCTCAGGAAATGGGCAGTACTCCCAAGCATGATGAAAATATGAAAAATTTCATGGAAGCCGAGATGTTTGGAGCGTAGGAAATCAGGTTTCAGCGCATAAATGACGCCGCCGATTGTGTACATGATGCCTCCAGCAACCAGCCAGAAGATACCGGCAGGATTTAAGACAGATGAGAGTGGAGAGACGACGAAAATAACCATCCAGCCCATTACAATATAGATAGAGGTCGACAGCCATCTTGGACTCCTGAACCAAATCATCTTAAAGAGGATTCCGCACAAAGCAGCGAATATAATGATGCCGAACAATGTCCAGCCTGTCACTCCATTAAGGCTTATCAGGCAAAACGGTGTATAGGTTCCGGCAATCAATACGAAAATCATCGAATGATCGATTTTTCTTAGGAAGGCGATCACGCTATCTTTGCTGATGACCATATGATAGGTGGCAGATGCCGTGTAAAGAAGAATCATGCTGATGCCGAAAATCATGACAGAAGTAATGGCCAGGGCTGAGCCGGTGGTAAGCGAAGCTTTGATGACGAGCGCAAGCAGGCCTGCAAAGGATAGTAAAGCACCAGCAAGATGAGTCAGGCCATTGATTGGTTCACGGATGTAGCTGTTCATTTTATAACCTCCATATCGCTTTATGTAGTATTGATAACTACTTATTATAATATCTTCATAACGATACATAGTCAATGTTTACGAGTGTGTTTTTTGCATTATAATAAAATAAAAAAACATGAGGGATTGTATTGAATAATTTAGAACAGCTGTTAGCTGAGCTTAAACTTGAAAATAACATTGCACTGGAAGACATCCCGGAAATCGACTTGTACATGGACCAGGTGATCCAGCTTTTCGAAAAGAATTTTGGATGCTCAACTAGGAATGAGGATGAAAAAGTCCTGACGAAAACGATGATCAACAATTATGCCAAGGGAAAGTTGTTCTTCCCGATAAAAAATAAAAAGTATTCGAAGGAGCATTTGATCCTGATCAGTTTGATCTATCAACTGAAAGGCGGTTTGTCGATCCAGGATATCAAGCAGACTCTCGAAGGGGTTAACCAGAAAACTGAGTCAGGGGATATTCAATTAGGACATTTTTATCAAAGTTATTTGAAGCTTTATGAGAAAAATGTTGAAATCTTCAGCGAGGATGTCTTGAAAACCGAGCAAGATGTGAAACAGGAAGTGAAGAGGCTGGATGCAGATGATCCTGAGGAACTCGAAACGGTATTATTGATTGCATCACTTATTAATATAAGTAATTTTTACAGAAGGACAGCAGAGAAGCTTGTTGACAGGCTTGGTGCTGAAATTAACAAAAAGGACTGAATTCAAGGTGTATTTGACAGTAAAAGAAGCAGCAGAATATTTATCGATTCCGGAATCGAAAATAGAAAAGATGATTTTTCAGCAAAAAATAAGGGCCATTCACGATGGCGACCATTATTTGATATACAAAGATCAATTCAACACGCATATGAAACAGATGGAAAAATATAAGAAACTTGTTGAAGAAATCATGAATGAGCCGGTGCCTGAGGATATTGACATTAAAGATGAGGATTAAAAAACGCGAAAGGACTGACCCTTTCGCGTTTTTGTTTCTCTCTACTATTGTTTAACTCCAATGCTTGCCAGGCTAGCGACCATGCTGCCATTATTACTGGATTCAACACCTTTCATATGGTCCGCGTGCTTGATCGGCAATTGAACGATTACTTCTGTACCTTTATCAGGCTCGCTTTTGAACGTAATTGTTCCATTATGAGATTGGACAATTTTGAAGCTGACGGTCATTCCGAGTCCGGTGCCTTTTTCTTTAGAAGAATAAAAAGGTTCCCCAATTCTTTCGAGAAGTTCTTTCGAGATTCCCACTCCCTCGTCCTCGACCATAATAGTTACATTGTTGTCATGACTTTGTAGTGAGATTGTGACAACATCTCCGGCTGAGGATGCTTCTATGGCATTCTTTAAGATATTGATGAATAGCTGCTTGAGCTGATTCGGCTCGCATTCGATCATGACGGGATTACTTTGAACCTGGAACTCGATTTGGATATTATGCAGGCTCGCTTCTGATTTTAAAAGTGAAATGACATCATGTAAAATAATCTGCAAGTCTGCTTCTGTGTATTTTATTTGCTGCGGCTTGGCCAATAATAGCAATTCGCTGACGATATGGTTGATCCGGTTCAGTTCATCGATCATGATCTGGTAGTATAGCTGATGTTTTTCATCCTCCATCTGCAATAGCTGGACAAGGCCCTTCAAGGAAGTAAGCGGGTTGCGGATTTCATGCGCCACACTTGCGGACAATTCGCCGACTACCGAAAGCTTGTCCGTCCTCCGCAGACGCTCTTCTGTTTGGCGAAGCTCAGTCACGTCCCGGGAGTTGCAAATGATCCCGGCAATTTCGTCATTCACAATGATTGGAAGGGAAGTGCTCTGGAAAGTGAGTGGCTTGCCGTTCTTTTGCATGAATTCAAGTTCAAACATTTGCGGGGAGTGATTTTCCACCACATTGGCAACCTTATCTAAAACAATATGCCTGTGGGAATCTGGAATCAAGTCCGCCAGGTTTTTTCCGATGTATTCATCCCTGTTAAGACCAGTGATTTTTTCAAACTGCGGATTGAGATTGGTGATCGTCCCATTCAAGTCGAGCATCGAAACAATGTCAGGGCTGTATTCAAACAGGGAACGGTATTGTTGCCTGCTCTCTTCAAGAAGGGTTTCAACATTTTTTCGTTCGGTGATATCCCGGCCCATGATGACAAGACCCTGCCGGCTTCCGTCTTCATTGAAAAGCGGTACTTTAATAGTATCAAAAGTTTTGTTTGTTCCATCCGGTTGTGCAAGTACCTCCTCAACACGGATTATTCCGCCTGCTTTCCATGCTTCTTCATCGGAAATCTCACAATATCTCAAGGCATCGCTGAAATAAATGCTGTACTCCGCAAGCTCCGAATCTTTCTTTCCTCTATAATCAACGTTTTCAATATCAAACAGTTTCAATCCAAAATCATTGGCCTGAATCCATCGGCCTTCTCCATCCTTGAAGTTGACGAAATCGACCATTGAATTAATCAGGGTGGACAGTCGCTCTTCTTCTTCCTTTGAAGCACTCAATTCCTCCATCTTCGAGATGAAAAAATAGAAAAACCAGCCTGCTGATAGTACATAAAGAAGTTCCTTAGAATGTTCAATTATGGCAACATATTCTGAAGGAGCGTATTTGTTTAACAGATAATTTGTTCCAAATATCCAGGTAATGCTCAGGATGAAAAAGATTAGGACATATTGCTTTTTTTTCATTATTTGACTCCTAAAGTAAGCATTAAGCTCACGTAATTAAAATTTGTGATACTTTTCTATAGTAGCACAATTTTTTCATTTTAAAATTAAGATTATTTTTAATATATCATGTCATCCATTTGGGAAATTATACAAAGGACCGAAATCGGATTCCAGTCCTTTGAGAAGTTTTTAAAAATCACCATCCGTTGCCGAGAAGGGGATATTCAAGCGGTTTTCAACAGTCCGCAGTCTCTGATTCAAACGGTTTAAACGCCGCGTGTGACGTTCGTCGTTTTGATTCAAGCGAGTAACTTCATTGTTTAAACGGCCAATCTCCCTATTAAGCCTTGCGATCTCTCTGTTTTGGCGGGCAATTTCTTTATTCTGCCTGTCTAGCTCTGTTTTTTGAACTTGCAACTGCCTTTCAAGCTGATTCACTCTTCGCTCGAGAGCAGGCTGTCTTTCGTAATCGTACGGATCCTGCTGCTGCGCGTAATAGTTGAAATCATAATGAGTATAAGGGTCAAGTTGATTCGGGTTGTAACTAAAGTGATGTTGATACATGCGGGCACACTCCTTATTGATAAAAATCTGCCTGAGAGCTGGCGATAAATTCTCTATAAAGTATGTAGGTGCGCGCGGAGAGTGATAGTCATTTGCTTAAAGAAGGAAAAAACTGGTGGGACGGCGAATGGAAAAGCAGGGTGGTGAAGGTTTTATGGGAATGTCAAATTACTATCAGGATCTTCGGAACAAAGTGGGAAGTGACCTTATTTTTATGCCGAGTGTGGCAGGAATTATCAGGAATGAGGCGGGAAAAATCTTATTTCAAAACAAAGGGAATGGTGAGAAGTGGAGCTTGCCGGCAGGAGCGATCGAACTAGGTGAAGCACCGGCAGAAGCTGTTGTCCGTGAAGTTTGGGAAGAAACTGGCCTGCATGTTGTTCCCGAAAAATTACTCGGTGTATACGGAGGGAAAGAGTTTCGTTATGAATACCCAAACGGCCACAAGGTTGAATATGTTGTGTTCGTATTCGATTGCAGGTCCGTCGGGGGAGAGCATAATCCAATCGACAGTGAGACAGCGGAACTCCGTTACTTTAGCGTTGAAAATAGACCCGAATTGGCACTGCCTTATCCTGAGAGTGTTTTTGTCAGAACTGATAGAGAAAAGACTGATTTTCGGTGGGATAACGGATGGGTGGGAAAGAGGAGATGAAGCTGTGGATTGCAAAGTAAGAAAGGGCAGTATTCATTATGAAGTCATTGGGGACGGGTTTCCCTTGCTGATTCTTCATGCTATGGGTACAGACCATCGTTCGATGCTAGGCTGGCTAGAACCTATTTTTAATAAGATTGAAGGTTTCCAAAGAGTGTATATTGATTTACCTGCTCATGGGCGGAGTACTATTGACAATAATGTGAAATCAACGGATGACTTACTTGGGAATTTGCTTGACTTTATTGATGATACTTTTTGGGGAAAAGAATTTTCGCTGATTGGTGCTTCTTTTGGGGGATATTTGGCACAAGGGATTTTTCATAACAGGAGGAACTATGTAAAAGGGATTTGCCTTTTGGCTCCAGCACTCCATGTAAAAGAAAGGAATCTTCCAGAACGAATTGTTTTAGGGAAGGATGAAGAGCTGCTTTCAAATATTGAGCCAGATATCCGAACTGCATTTGAAACTCTATTTATCCACCAAAATGAAGCAACATTCGGGACCTTCAAAAAAAGAAATCCAGCCCGGCAGGCTTTTGGCCAATCGGGATTTTCTTGCTTCGGATTGGAAGGCCCATCGGTATTACCTGATTGATGAACCGTTTAATGACGTTGACACCATACCCCAATCAGCGTTGTTCATCCTTGGCAAGCAGGATTATATTTGCGGATATAAAGACCATTTCTTTTTGTTGGATAAGTTCCCGAATTCTACAATGGCTGTATTGGATCGTGCAGGCCATATGCTGCAAGTTGAGAAGCGTGAACTTGTCCAGGCTATATTTGGGGATTGGCTGACAAACAGTCATTAAAAAAAGAGAGCGCATATCCTGCGCCCTCAACCTTTCCTGAGTTGCTCCAATATAACCTGTGCCTCATAACCTGCGGCAAAATCAATGATCGTAGCTTCTTCACCTTTGATTGCTTTTGCAAGATTATCAACCAATGAATCTGTCAGGGAGTGATCAGCTTCCAATGGCAGGATTTCCTCGCCAAGCTTGCCGCCGAATAGCTCGCCCCAATTCAAGAGTGATAGTGTACCATCTTCACCGTAGGCAGTGAACACAATTTCCTCCTTGCCGGCAATTTGGCTCATGCCATCAATCAGTACCGGTGTACCGTCCGCTAGCTTCAAGATTGCAAGAATTGCATTTTCACTCGCGTGCGGGTCTTCAGGGAAATGGATGTGAACATCCTTCACCTCAGCTGGGCCGAAGATCTTTTGCAGCTGTTGGATGAAGTGAACGCCAACCTCCAGGACATAGCCACCCTGTTCCTTGCTCGCAACCCACGCATTCTGCTGCCACGGGCGAGGCCATTCCGGGAAGTACATCTTTAATTGAACTCTTCTAAGCTTGCCAACATAGTTACTCTTGATTAATTTTTCAAACGTCCTGGTGCCAGCGCTATAGTTCAGCGGAAAATTGATCGCATGGACAACCCCCCGCATCTTCCGCCTGTTTTAATAGACTTTCCGCCTCCTCTATAGAGTTTGCAAGAGGCTTCTCACAAAGAATATGTATACCTTTCGCAAGTACATCAGATGCTACGGAATGGTGGAACTGAGGAGGCACAGCGACATACACAAGATCCAATTGTGTGTTCTCAAGCATTTCCTGATGGTCGACATATGACGGAATATCACCAAGCTCGACTGCCGTTTCCTTTACTCTATCTTCCATCGAATCACATACAGCCGCAATTTCCATCTCCGGGTGTTCAAGAAAACCTTTAATCAAACGCTGGCCTATTGCACCAAGGCCAATTACTCCGACTTTCAGCATGGGGAACCTCCAGTAATTCATTTGTAAACTATTATACAGATTATTATAACTATTAAATACATTAGTGAATCGAAGAAAAAACGCTGCCAGTTTTCCGGCAGCGTTTTAAATAATTCCTAATCCACATCAGGCTGAAAACCGATCAGCTTGGCTTTTTTATCAGCACGTGCATCTGCATCCGGGAAGGTGATAACGGATGCGATATAATCCCATCGCAGGAACATGTGAGTGATACAGGTTTCCTCCACCTGGTCTTCGTCAGGAATCGCGGTTCCATCCTCCTTCTGAACCGGAGTCCGCTTATAGCAAGGGTTCTCAACCCAAATCCCCATATTTTCGGCATGTACTATTTTTACAAGATACCATTCATCAGGCTGGTAGATTCCCGTTATATCGCCTATCATGCTGTCTGGGAAATTTTTAAGTTTAATCTGAACCTTCTGGTTAACATAAGCATCTAAAAACATGAGCAATCTCCTTTCAATAAAAGACTCATCCTTTACCTAGTTCCTTTTTCAGCAAAAAATAAACATGAAAAAAGGCCAATTCTGGCCTTTTACAAAAATAACACCATTAAATCTTCATTATAATAAGTCCCGTCAATCCGCAAAGCATTCTTTTCGACACCATATGTATCGAAACCTAGAGAAGTATATAGTTTTTTTGCTCGCTCATTGCTTGAGGTCACTGTAAGGTGAATCTGTTCCACATTTTTTATGTCTGCCGCTTGTTGAATAGCTGTTTTTACAAGTTCCCGTCCTAGACCCCGACCCCGTTGTGAGGAGGTCACATACATAGCAAAGATGTTCGCCCGGTGCTTTAGCTTCACCTTTCCTTCTGGAACAAGTGACACGACCCCGACGAGCTGATTTTCATCAAACGCGCCAAATGTATAAGTGAATTGACTATCTAGCCTTTTACTGTAATCTGCTGCTTCATAATTCATCTCATCCTCATAACTGGAACTGAATGCCTCAGGATTCTTAAGTAGAGCTTCATGCCGCAGGACCCGATAACCCTCCGCATCCCCGCCATTTAATCGTCGAATTTCCATCATGCTCACCTCTGTAAAAATAGTTGCTATATAAAGTTCTAGATTAAAAGCGGATTATCCTTTTAAAAAGAGAATATGTGATTTAGGCAGAGAAAGGAACAGTTGTTATTGTGACAGGTTTGGAGGCAAACCAGGAAAAGCTGTCAAGAAAAAGCTGTTATTGTGACAGGTTTGGAGGAAAATACGGAAAAGCAGTCAAGAAAAAGCTGTTATTGTGACAGGTTTGGAGGCAAATACGGAAAAGCAGTCAAGAAAAAGCCGTTATTGTGACAGGTTTGGAGGAAAATACGGAAAAGCTGTCAAGAAAAAGCTGTTATTGTGACAGATTTGGAGGAAAATACGGAAAAGCAGTCAAGAAAAAGCCGTTATTGTGACAGGCTTGGAGGCAAAAGGAGAATATCTGTCCGAATGCAAGTACATGCACAAAAACATCACTCAACCCGAACTCAGCACCAAACAAAAACCTCCCCGAATCCAACACACCCGGGGAGGTCGCCAAACCAAGTATTAAAGCTTAAACGAGCTCTTCAGAGACACAATGCGGTTGAAGACTAGCTTGTCTTCTGTTGTATGCTTTGGATCGACGTTGAAGTAGCCGTGGCGGAAGAACTGGAATTTGTCCTGCGGCTTGGCGTCCTTCATATTTGGCTCGATAAAGCCGTTCACGATTTCCAGCGATTTCTCATTGACGTAATCAAGGAAAGATTTGTTATCTGCTTCTTCAGCTTCTTCTTCTTCGCTGTCCAGAATCAACGGCTCATACAAGCGGAATTCTGCAGGAAGCGCATGTGTTGCGTCTACCCAGTGAAGTGTTCCTTTTACCTTGCGGCCAGTAAAGCCGGAACCGCTCTTAGTTTCTACATCGTATGTGCAGCGAAGCTCAACTACCTCACCACTCGCATCTTTAATCACTTCTTCACACTTAATGAAATAAGCATGCTTCAAGCGGACTTCATTGCCAGGGAAGAGGCGGAAGTACTTCGCTGGCGGATTTTCCATGAAGTCGTCCTGCTCAACGTAAATTTCACGTGAGAATGGAATCTTACGGGTGCCCATTTCCGGATTCTCAGGGTTGATGTCCGCATCCAGCCATTCCACTTCGCCTTCTGGATAATTTGTGATGACGATTTTCAATGGACGAAGCACTCCCATTGTACGCGGAGCCTTCAGCTTAAGGTCTTCACGTACAAAGTGCTCAAGCATTTGCTCGTCAACAGTTGAGTATCCTTTGGAAACCCCAGCTGCTTTTACAAATTCACGAATCGCTTCTGGTGTGAAACCTCGTCTTCTCAAACCGGAAATTGTCGGCAGGCGAGGGTCATCCCAGCCATCGACAAACTTTTCTTCTACAAGCTGCTTCAGTTTGCGCTTGCTCATGACCGTATTTGTCAGGTTCAGGCGGCCAAATTCGATCTGCTGTGGTGTAGCTTCCATTTCACATTCACGAACAACCCAGTCGTAAAGCGGACGTTGGTCTTCAAACTCGGTCGTGCACAAGCTGTGTGTAACACCTTCCAAAGCATCCTCAAGTGGATGAGCAAAAGCGTACATTGGGTAGATGCACCATTTGTCACCTGTGTTGTGGTGTGATGCATGGGATATACGATAAATAACAGGGTCACGCAGGTTGATATTTGGTGATGCCATATTGATTTTTGCGCGCAAGACCTTTTCACCATTGGCAAATTCGCCGTTCTTCATCTTTTCGAACAGCTCAAGATTCTCTTCAACAGAACGATTGCGGTACGGGCTTTCCTTGCCTGGTTGGGAAAGTGTGCCGCGGTATTCACGGATTTCATCTGCAGATAGATCATCCACATATGCCAGTCCTTTTTTAATTAACAGAACAGCACGGTCATACATTTCATCGAAATAATCAGACGCGAAAAATAATCCTTCCCACTCATAGCCTAGCCATTCTACATCTTCCTTGATGGCATCAACGAATTCCTGGTCTTCCTTTAATGGGTTCGTATCGTCAAACCGAAGATTCGTTTTGCCGCCGAATTCATCTGCTAGGTCAAAGTTGATGACAATGGATTTTGCGTGACCGATATGTAGGTATCCGTTTGGTTCTGGAGGGAATCGAGTCACGACTTTATCGCGCTTGCCGCTCTCCAAATCTTCCTTAATAATCGTTTTTATAAAATTAGAGTTTTCTTCCAAGTGAAATCAGCCTTTCCTTTGATCAGTCTCATTATCTTTATTTTAATGATTACTATAATATATTTCCACTGAACTATATAGTAATAAGAAAAAAGCGGAAAAACAAGTAGTGAAATATCAAAAAAGGTGCCTTAAACAAGGCACCGGCAGATTATTTGGCTAAAACATTCCGAATGACTTCGTAAGTGAGGTTCGGTACGATTTTAACAGAGTAGTCTATTTCCATCCGTTCATAACGTTTATGGGCGTCCAGCCCGTAAGGTCCGATGTTAATCACTGGCACATTCAGCTCGCGGATTTCCTGGTAGTCCACGAAAAATTTCGTTCCCCAGCTTGGATTGTTGCGGGATGCGAAGTCCAATGCCTCGTCATCATCACTCAAAGCGACAAAACTCATGTCAGATATATATGGAAAGAAACTGCGGACAACGATGGGCTCATCGTATTCCGGCTGAACCGTTTTGACTGCGCTGTCCAAAGCTTCAATCAGATTTAGCTCATCCTCAGTTTCACCAGTCACTTCAATCCTTGGTGAGTATAGGGAAGAGTAGAAGATAATGATTGCCGGACTCTGGTCGGGCATCCATTTCCATGCTTCCTCAACAACCCGCGCTGCATACATCCTCAAGTCCAGACTGGAGTCGAGAAGCAGATCATCCTTGAATTCCACCATGTGAGCAGTGAACTCAGTGCCATGGGCCTGTATGAGTTCAGCTTCCATTTCTTCATAAGTCATTACCCTAGGCTTCCATTGAATCTCCCTGCTTGGCTCACTGATCATTTTGCAAAATTGCTGATACCGCTCCTCATACAGCTTCAATGCTTTTTCAAAAGCAATATGGGCTTGCTGCTTCAATTTTTCCAAAACATCCTTTGGCGTCCAGGAGTGAATGAAGAAATTATAATATACATAAGCAGCCAGAGCCGTCTGTACCGTATAGTTCGGCTTCAGGTCCATCTGCTTGAGGGAAACCGGGGGAATCGTCGTCTCCCCGAATGCCTCATTGCAAAGGTCAGGATTATAGTCGATTTGTCTCGTCAGTTCAGCAGCGATCAAATTCGGATCCAGACCTTCGAAGGCGGACCCGACATGCGTTTCAGAGCCTGTAATGTAAAAAGAAGGGAGCAGTTTTCCGACAGTTCCTTTATAGATATAACGATTCTTATCTCCCGAATAACGGGGTGAGACAAAGTCGCTATTGACTGCAGCGACATATTCAAAGCCGTGCTCATCTTTCCAGACGTTCAGGTCTTTGACGGCAGAAAGGATTCCATAAGAGCTGTCCTCTTCATCACACTCCGTTAAAAAAACAAGATTCCCATCAAGCTCCTCTGGGTGTTCAGAAAAGTATTTCAAGAGATAAAGGTTGGAAGCGACGCCGCTCTTCATATCAAGCACCCCGCGTCCAAACATCCATTCACCTGATTGCGCATGTTCATCTACAAGTGGTGGAAGCTTCTCTTTCTTTAACTCAACAAGCAGTTGGTCCGGATCAAATGCCAAATCAGCCAGCTGGGTAAAATCATCAATTCCTACTGTGTCAAGATGACCCATTAAAATGATCGTACGGTTGCTGTTTCCTTTAGTCCCTTTTACATAAGCCATGACATTGTACCGTTCGAGTACATCATTGTGTGTTTGCGGTTTGATGACGTGTGACGGATTTTCTATAAAATAAGGAAACGATGAAATCATCGTATAAAGCGCCTGGGCAATCTCGTTCTCACCATTTGTGTTGACAATGCTCCCGATGTTCACAAGCTGTTTTGTATAAAATAAAACCTCATCCCTGCAATCAAGCATCCAGCACATCCCCTTTCTGAATATTCAGGTTTTACTATCAAGCTAACTCAAACTAAAGACAAATACAATAGTAAAAAGTGGTTAAGAAAAAGTCTAATAGGGATTTCCTTTAACTAAAGGACTTTACGGCTGTGACTTTATGAAATTCCGAATGGATTGTTAATTTTTTCACAATCTGTTCAAATCATAATGAACCTTTTGTGTACACTACTTTTTATTGGATGATTTTTCAGAAAAATAATGGAAAATAAAAGTGTAGAATAAAAGGAGGGAATATCATGCCAAAAGAAATTTTCAAAGCCACTGCTGCATTGCAAGAAGGGGTAAAGGTTGATGTTCAGGCCAGGGGGTTCCATATCACGATTGACGAGCCTGTCAATTTAGGAGGGACCGACCAGGGAATGAATCCTGTGGAAATGCTTCTGGGCGCATTAGGGAGCTTGCCAATCGATCGTGGCACGAGTATACAGCCAAAAATTCGGAGTGGAATTAGAGGATTTCCGCGTCGAATTGGAAGGGGATCTTGATACCGATGGGTTCATGAACAAGTCAGATGTGCGCCGCGGCTATTCAGATATTCGCTATACCTACTATATTAAATCACCATCTCCGGAAGAAAACATCAAGGCTCTGGCAGATTTCATTGCGAAAACGTGTCCAGTCGATGATACAATCTCAAATCCAGTGAATGTCAGCAGAGCAGAAATTGTAATCGAAAAACCATTAACATTTTAAATAGTGTTATGAGGACGGTGCTCCAGGCAGTACCGTCTTTTTTGTCTCATAAAATAATCCTCTAGTGGAGAAATTAATGGTAGAAATTTTTCTGGGAGGCGCTTATGGATTTCACTTTTATATGGCAAACCGCTTTTTTAATTTTATCAGGCATCCTATTATTGAGAATTGCAGGCAGGAAGTCTATATCGCAAATGACACTGGCACAAACAGTAGTCATGATTTCACTTGGGACAATCATAGTTCAGCCGATTGTGCAGAAGAGCATGTGGAAGGCAATCGCCGGGGCAGCTATATTTATTGCTGCGATCTTGATTCTGGAGTATTTGCAGCTTAAATATAATCTCTTTGAGAAGTTCATTACGGGGAAATCAAAAATTATCATTCAAAATGGGCAGCTGAATATAAAAAATTTGAAGAAGCTCCGGCTGACAGTTGACCAGTTGGAGATGAGATTAAGGAATAAAGGAATTGCGAAACTGGAAGATATTAAATTAGCTACAATTGAACCTAATGGACAGCTTGGATATGAGCTGCAGGATGATGCAAAACCACTCACGGTTGGGGAGTTTAAGAGGATGTTGAATGATTATCTCCCAGCAATGATCATGAAGTTGGACGAGAAGCCAGAGTCGGTAAAGCCTGACATTTTCGATGAACTCAATAAATCAAATGCACAAAATCCTAAACACCTCCAATGAAACAAAATTTTCCTTTTATTTATGCTGTGTGCTGTGATACTATTTAGAAATACGAAATAACATTTAAAATCTTCTGCCGCAGAAGATTTTTTTCTTTGTTAGCAAGGAAATTATAAAATTATTCAAGTGTGGATAACTACAAGTAGTTTTCCTAATCCAGCTCCAGCGCCTAGCCCCTCGAGTCGCTTCAATCCTGCCAATGAAGTCAAAAAGCGACTTCACTGTCAGGACCTCCAGCGCTTGTCGGGGCTGACCAAGGCGCTTGCGCTTTTCTTATTTTGTTGGTGTAAATGAAGAAAGTTCTATTTATAAATGGGAGGGAATTGATTGTCACAAATTAAAGAACCACTATGGACCTCTTCGTTCATAAAACTAATGGTCGGGAATCTATTTGTTTTTATGTCATTCCAAATGCTGATTCCTACATTGCCGCCATATATAAAATCAATCGGTGCGAGCGGGACGGAAATTGGTCTTGTTACGGCCCTTTTCTCGATAGGGGCTGTGTTGAGCAGGCCGTTTGTCGGATTTATGCTTGAATACAAAGCTCGAAAACAGCTCGTCTTGATTGGTGCCCTTATGCTTCTATTGATCACTTTTTTATACCCGCTGTCCCAGGTGGTTGTGATTTTTCTAGCGTTCCGGCTGTTGCACGGTCTAGCCTGGGGATGGTCAACGACTGTTAACGGAACTGCAGCTGTGGATGTCATTCCAAATTCGCGTCTCGGCGAAGGAATGGGTTATTACGGCCTTTCAATCACAATTGGAATGATTATCGCACCAAGTCTGGGCATTTTCCTATTCCAGGTTACTTCCTTCGAAAATCTTGTATACATTTCTGGCGCGCTTGGTGTGATTGCTTTAGTGCTGCTTGGAACAGTTCGTTATCAAACACCTGAACAGGTTTTTAACACAAAGAAGGAAGACTTGAAGTTCACATATCTTGGTTCACTTGTGGAAAAATCGGGCTGGTTCCCGGCAATGTTGACATTGCTGATTAATCTTGGGTACGGCACGATTGTTACTTTCATCGTCATATTTGGCGAGGAACGAGGAATTGACCAGATTTTCTTATTTTATCTGTGTAATGCTATTCTTGCCTCACTATCCCGTCCGATTGCCGGCAAATGGTTTGACCAAAAAGGGCCAATAGGGCTTACGATTCTAACCATTTCTCTTACCTTTGCAGGTATGTGGGTGCTGTCATTTGCTCATTCCAATTTAATGATTGCTTTTGCTGGAGTATTATTTGGCATAGGATTCGGTTCATTGATTCCAACCTTGCAGTCATGGACATTATCGATGACACCGCCAAACCGCCGTGGAGTTGCAAATGGAATGTTTTTTTCATCCATTGACCTTGGGATTGGGTTAAGCGGACTGTTTTTTGGAATCCTTGCCCAGTATATTGAACTCGGGACTTTGTTCCAGATTTCCAGTGGATTCATCGTATTGGCATTGATTCTGACCATTATAAAAGGAAGACGTACAAAAACTGTTCATCAGCCTAATGAAGCTATTTCTTAAAAAACGAACAGAAGCCAGTCCTGCAACAGGGGCTGGCTTTAATTATGGTTGCTTATTGGCGCTCTTATGATTTAAACTGATAAAGAAATTTAGACTGTACGGATTGGTAAGTGAGGACTTTTATGGAGAATCAGGATCAAACATTTGAAGTGATGCGCGCATGCATGCTAGCAGGAAAAATCATGCTTCAGAGTGGCGCTGAGACATATCGGGTGGAAGATACGATGTCGCGGATGGCTTCCGCTTTTGGTATTGATAAGACGCATAGCTATGTAACGCCAACCGGCATTATTTTTTCAGTAGAAGGGGTAGGCCCCGAACGGACAAAGCTGGTACGTATATCTGACCGGACAACCGATTTAAGGAAGGTGGCGATGGTCAACAGTGTTTCGCGAAGAATCACCAGCGGCGAGGTTGGATTGCAGGAGGCCTGCAAGCTCCTTGTGGAGATTGAAGAAGCAAACCTGACCTATTCGTTTATAATCCAAATCCTGGCGGCAGCGATCGCGAGCGGTTGTTTTACAATCATGTTCATGGGAAGCTGGCTTGACTTCCTTCCTTCGATGGCTGCAGGTGGTATAGGTTTCTTCCTTGTCGTTTATTTTCACCGGATCGTTCCGGTTAAATTTTTCGCAGAATTCCTGTCTTCCTTTTTTATTGGAATGATATCGTTTTTCTTTGTGAAATTCGGGCTAGGTCAGGAGCTTGATAAAATCATTATCGGTTCAGTCATGCCTCTTGTACCTGGGTTGCTGATCACTAATGCAGTCAGGGATCTGATGGCAGGGCATTTGGTTTCAGGGTTGTCAAAAGGTGCAGAGGCGTTGTTGACGGCGTTCGCGATTGGTTCAGGGATAGCAGCTATCTTATCTTTCTTGTAGTCAGGAGAAAAAAGATGATTTATTTAGAACAACTAATAACAAGTTTTATAGCGTCCGCTGCGTTTGGAATCATTTTCAACGCACCGAGAGAATCTTTGGTCAAATGCGGCATTTCCGGGATGGTTGGCTGGATCGTTTATTTTGCGCTGGATACCAACGGTTTCGGAACGATTTTCGCCACGTTGATGGCTTCATTCTTAATTGCCGTTGTCAGCCAGGTGTTCGCGAAGGCCTACCGGACGCCGATCATTATTTTTAGCGTTGCCGGGGTTATTCCTTTAGTACCGGGCGGACTGGCATATGATGCGATGAGGAATTTCGTGGAGAATGATTACAGTACTGCCTTGTCTTTAGCAGCAAAAGCCTCAATGATTTCCGGGGCGATTGCCGTCGGTCTTGTGTTTTCTGAGGTAATCAATCAGGTGATAAGAAGGTCAAACCTCGGTCCTGTAAAATAGAGAAAACGGCTCATATGAAAATGTGAGTCTTTTTCTTATGGAGAAAAAAATACCCGCAAGGAAAGTCATCCGATTGTTACCGTCGTTTAAAGGGATTTTTAAAACCATGCAGAATTAATTTTTATATACTTTTTAAAAAGGGGAAAAGACAGGGAAATTCTATTGATCAGGCATGGTGAATCGGAAGGGGATATTCTGCAGGTGCATGAGGGACGGGCGGATTTGTTGCTGACAGATCGTGGCCGCAGGCAGGCAAAGGAAATGGCGACAGTTGTAAAAGAAAAATACATGCCCGAGGTCATCTGGGCAAGTACATTGAAGAGAGCGCGTGAGACAGCTGAAATCCTCAGCAGGGAAATAGGGATTCCAGTGATTGAGGATGAGAATTTAAGAGAATACAATAATGGGGTTCTGGCAGGGTTGCCCTATACAGAGGCCAAGCTCCGCTATCCTGAGCCAGAAGGAGGGCGAAAACCGCATGAACCAATCGAGGATGGGGAATCAGATCTCGAGTTCCGCTTCCGAGCACAAACGGTATTTTCAAAAATATTAACTGAAAGTTCAGGAAGGAAGAGAATAGCATTCGTCTCCCATGGAGGAATGATTTCCAACCTGCTGAGGACACTCTTGAATCTGCCGGTTTCAAATGATATCTATTTTCCGACAGGAGACACTGGAATTCATTTGCTTAAGATAAAAGAAGGTCAAAAAACAGTACTGTTTCTAAATGACTGCGTCCATCTGGCAAAAGTGGATGACGAGCAGCTGGCAGCACAAAATTAATTTGGAATATAGAAAAGCCCGAACCCAGTCAATAACCGGATTCGGGCTTTTTACTAGATTTTCACAATCGTACGCCCGCGGTTCTCGCCCTTTAAGATGCTGGAAAGAACGCCAGGAAGTTCTTCTAATTCTACTTCATTTTGAATGGTTTCCAGTAAACCTTCAGGCTTTAAGTCTGTAGCCATCCGCTGCCAGAGAAGCTTTCGTGTCTCCATTGGACAGTAAACTGAATCGATGCCCAAAAGGTTGATGCCTCTAAGGATGAACGGGAACACAGTTGTTGGGACGTCCGTTCCGCCGGTAAGGCCGCTGACTGCGACAGATCCATTATAATCGAGCTTGCTCAGGATCGAGGACAAAGTTTTGCCACCAACAGGGTCAACAGCTGCCGCCCAAAGTTGCTTATCCAGGGGCTTTATTTTTTCACCGGCAAGCTCTTCGCGGCTGATGATTTCGGCTGCGCCAATCTCACGAAGGTAGTTATGCTCCGATGCTTTACCTGTGCTTGCTACAACATGATAGCCACGTTTTGCGAGCATCGACACAGCCACGCTGCCGACTCCGCCAGTTGCACCGGTCACCAGGACTTTTCCGTTGTCCGGTTTCAATCCATTTTCCTCCAGTCGGTGTACGGACAATGCTGCAGTGAATCCGGCTGTTCCATAAACCATCGCTTCCTTAAAACTCAAACCATCAGGCAATGGGACAATCCATTTTGCTGGAATCCTTGCAAATTCACTGAATCCTCCATAGTGGGAAACCCCTATTTCATAACTGGTGGCGATGACTTTATCACCTTCCTTGAAGGAACTGTCATCTGAACGGACAACCGTACCGGCAAGGTCGATGCCAGGGACGAACGGATAGGACCTGACAATCTTGCCATTCGGGATGCTAGCAAGCCCGTCTTTATAGTTGACACTGGAGTAAGCAACCTTGATCACCACTTCACCGGCAGGTAAATCATCGAGTCCAATCGTTTGTACTTCTGCTGAAAAATCATTATCTGTCTTATTCACCATAAAAGCTTTGAAATTATCCAATATTGAACATCCTTTCTAGCTTGATCGTTTTAGTATAGAGCATAGGCAGGCAGAATTCTAATAACTAAACTTGCTTGAGGCTATCCATTGTACCATCGATTAAATATGCTGAGTATGACTTATGTTGCTGGCAAAATACAAGCTCCGACATCAACAGTAATGCAATAGCTCGCAGTGCAATGAGACATCCATAGGGATAATGTGCGGATAAATCAAAGCGAGCATCCATTATCGTCACATAAAAGGAGAAAATGTGCGGGTAAACCAAGTCCATCATCCATTATCGTCACATAAAGACTGCCAAGTGGATATACACGAGAAAGTGTCTGCTGGTTTGTTAAGTCTGTCACGAATTTATTACGATTTTGTGTCCACTTATTATGGTGTGACGGACTTCACATATCTTTTAATCTAGCTCCCTTAAGATTTAGTTAAGTAAGGGTTACAGTGTGGATTAGGGCTTCTAAACATTACTAAATCAATTTTCCACTATTCACAAAGTGTTTACAATTGAACCCTATTTTGACTGATTTTCCATGATAAGATGATTTTTGAAATCGGAAACGATTTACAGGGAGGTAGCAAAGTTGTACAAATTCGAGAAATCTTTTTACTCCAAAACAAGCATGTATTCCTTTGTCGTTGTAATGATCTTGTTTTTCTCAATGTGGTATTCAACATCGAAGTTTGTCCATATCGATATGGCGCTTCTGGGATATGCAATCTCATCAGCCGTCTTTGCGATTGGCCTGACAATCAGGATGAGCTTCTGGATGTGGCGAAAAGCCACTAGCAAGGTGGCGAAGCGAAGCGTTGATAACCTTTTTAATAAAGAAAGATTGAAACGCAATTCAAAAGCACTAATCAAAACATTGATTGATAATATCATTTTGCAAAAATTCATTTTCAAGCGCGGGATCTACCGCGGAATTCAGCACTTCATGATTTCATGGGGCTGCATCATTTCATTCGCTATCACATTCGGACTTACATTCGGATGGATGCGTTTCGACCTGATTGACCCGGAAACATACCAAATCATCGTTTTCGACATGCCGACCATCACGATGGCGGCTCACGGAGTTTTCGCTGAAATCGTCTATAACGGTTTGAACATCGGCGCGATCATGGTGTTAATCGGAGCGGGGATGGCCCTCTACCGACGCATCACTGATTATGACGTAAAAGTAACCCAGCGATTCGAGTTCGACATTCTGCCATTGATCATTCTATTGGCAGTGACAGTAACAGGCTTGATCCTGACAATTCAGTACACATTCCTTGATGGCTGGATGCATCATTATATGTCACTCATCCATCAGGTAACAGTCATCATCATGCTAATGTACTTCCCATTCGGAAAACTGTTCCACGTGCCAATCAGGCCGCTGGCTACAGCCGTACCAATGAGTTATCAAGAGGTGGTCAAAGTGGATACGAAATCATGTAAAAGCTGCGGACAGCCTTACAGCAATGATGACCAGATTGCGGATGTCCAGGCGATTTTAAAAAGCCAGAACTTCGACCTGCAGCTTGCGGACGGATCTTATCTTTCAGATTATTGCACAGGCTGCCGCCGCAGGATGAGAGCATTGAAACAAATGAATCTTGAAGCACCGCAAGGCAACCCATACGGACCGGTAAGCACAAGCAACGGAATTCATATATCAGGCTTCAGCAAAAAACGTTCGGAAGAATTTTACGGACTTGAACAGGATTCAAAGGAGGAAAAAGTAGATGAGCCAGTTTCTCGTTAAAGAAGGCGTAAAGAACCAGATCCGCAAAGGTGAAAAGCTAGTCACAACGCATTGCTGCTACTGCGGGATGCAGTGCGGCATGCACATCCGTGTCGATGAAAAGAATAACAAGGTTGTCGGTGTAGAACCGCGTTATGACTGGGTTTTAACAAGAGGGAAGATGTGCCCTAAAGGAGTCACGGCTTACCAGACAATTGACCATCCGGATCGCATCAAGACTCCTTTGATCAAAAAGAATGGCAAGTTCGTAGAAGCTACGTGGGACGAAGCTTTGGATTTGATTGAGAGCAAATATAAAGGAATCCAGGAAAACTACGGAAAAGATGCGGTTGGCGTCTACGGCGGCGTTTCGATGACAAATGAAAAATGTTACCTTGTCGGCAAGTACGCCCGCGTAGGACTTGGAACTCGCTATATCGACTATAACGGCAGCTACTGCATGAGCTCCGCTGCCGGCGGATTCAACAAGACGCTTGGAATGGACCGCGGCTCGACACTTCCTTGGACTGAGCTAGAGCATACGGATACTTTCTTCATGGCTGGCTCCAACACAGCGGAATGCCATCCGACCAGCATCCAATGGTTCTGGAAGGCAAAGGACAAAGGCGCGAAATTCATCGTCGCAGATCCGCGTGAAACAGCAACAGCGCGTGTGGCTGATGTTCATCTAGACTTGCTTCCAGGAACAGACGCTGCTTTGGCGAACGGCATCATGCATCTTTTGATTAAATATGATTATGTTGACAATCAATATGTACAGGAACGCTGCAACAACTTTGAAGAGTTAAAAGAAATGACAGAAAAGTTCACGCCTGAATATACATCAAAGCTTACAGGGGTCGCAGCTGAGAAAATCATCAAGGCAGCGCACATTTTCGGAAAATCACCACGCTCAGTCGTCATGTTCGCACGCGGCGCGGAGCAGCAGACTTCTGGTGTTGACAACGTAAGCCTTTATACATCAATGGCATTGTTAAGAGGACAAATTGGTAAATTTGCATCTGGCGTAGCCACTTTTACTGGCCAGGGCAACGGACAGGGCGGACGCGAACACGGACAGAAAGCAGACGCGCTTCCTGGATATCGCAAAATCGCCAACCCTAAGGATGTAGAACACGTAGCTGGAGTTTGGGGCATCAAGCCAGAAGAAATGCCGAAAGAAGGCGTTTCAGCATATGAGATGTTCCACCTGATGCAGAACAAGACGATCCGTGCATTGCATGTTATCTGCTCGAATCCGGTTGTTTCATCACCGAACATCAACTATGTACAGGATTCACTTGAAAAGCTTGACTTCCTGGTTGTGAATGACTTCTTCATGTCAGAAACTGCTGAGCTTGCGGATGTTGTTCTTCCGGCAACGACTTGGGCTGAAGACGAGGGTACGACTACAAATATCGAAGGTCGTGTCATCCGCATCCGTAAAGTTGTCGAGCCGCTTGGCGAATCCAAGCCTGACTGGGAAATCATGAAGCTGATCGCTGACCGCCTTGGGAAAAGGAAAGTTCTTCGATTACAACGAACCAAGAGAGATTTTTGACGAGCTTCGCCACGCTTCAAAAGGCGGAAAGGCTGATTACTACGGAGTAACTTACGAAAAAATCGATGAGCAGGACGGCGTATTCTGGCCAGCACCGGCAGAAGACTCCAAGGGAACTCCATCCATTTTCCAAGAGCGTTTTGCTACGGAAGATGGAAGAGCGAATCTTGCAGTTTGTGATTTCAGAGGACCTGCAGAGGTTCAATCAAAAGAGTATCCTTTATGGCTGACAACAGGACGTGTCGTATTCCACTATCTATCAGGCAACCAGACACGTCGCGTCGACTTCCTGATGGAACAATGCCCTGAGCCATTCGTAGAGATGCACCCGGAACTGGCAAGCCAGTACCAGGTCGAAAACGGTGAAAGAGTGAAATTGACCACACCGCGAGGCGATATGATCGCTCCGGTTAAAATAACAAAAGCAATCCGCAAAGACACAATGTTCGTCCCTTACCACTGGGGCAAAAAGCTGGCAGTCAACCAATTGACCAGCCCGGCACTGGATCCATTCTCAAGGATGCCTGAATTTAAAGTCTGTGCTGTAAAGCTTGAAAAACTGACGAAATAGGAGGAACGGCCATTATGAATAAAATAATGTATCTTGAATTTGAGCGCTGTATAGGATGCCGTGCCTGCCAGGCA
This sequence comes from Mesobacillus subterraneus, assembly GCF_020524355.2. Lineage (NCBI taxonomy): Bacteria > Bacillati > Bacillota > Bacilli > Caryophanales > Bacillaceae > Mesobacillus > Mesobacillus subterraneus. The sequence goes on along the minus strand of NZ_CP129019.1, from coordinate 3,282,285 downwards.
GCCTGCCGTGAGTGTGGGGACCATGATGCTAAGGAACGGAACTATGTAGAATATGTAGACTTCACTGAATCTCGCCAGACATTTCCGATGCTGTGCATGCAATGTAAAGACCCTGCATGTGCGCGCGTCTGCCCGGCAAACGCCATTCAGATCACGGACGAAGGTGTCGTGTTGTCAGCGATGGAAGAAAAATGTATCGGCTGCCGCAACTGTACATTCGGCTGCCCATTCGGTATCCCGAAATTCGATTTCGAAACGAACAAAATGTACAAATGCGATATGTGCTATGACAGAACTCGTCATGATATCGCGCCAATGTGTGCATCTGTTTGCCCGAGTGACGCGATCCGCTTCATCGACTTTGATGAGATGCAGCAATTGCGCAGAAAACGTACCCAGATGAACCTGGTTGAAGGCAAAAAGCCGCAAGAGGGCAACAAATGGGATTACGTACCTGAATTCTTTGGTGTTTATACTGATTCACAGTCATAATAGAAAAGCGGAAGCGTCTCGAGGGGCTAGGCGCTGTAGCTGGACAGTTCTTGAAGTGAGTATATACTTTTACAGGGAAATTTAATGGAGCCGGCCGGAAAAGAGCGCTAAGTTCATTAGGGCCGGCTCTATTTGGTTAAACAAGTAAGGGATATAGCGAAAAAATCATTTTTATAGCGAAAAAGAAATTTTTATAGCAAAAAAATCATTTTTATATCGAAAATTAATTTTTTATAGCGAAAAAAACTTTTTTATAGAGAAAAATCAAATGATATAGCGAACTGGAAATTTTCAGCGATTTTTTCCAGCAAAGGTTTCAACCAATTTTAGATAAGGTAGGGAGTAATAACCCATCCAAAAAAGAGGTGCTTTCAAATGTTAAAAGGAAATGTGCTGGCTGTGACAAGCGGAAAAGGCGGAGTCGGGAAGTCTTCACTATCAGTAAATCTTGCGCTCGCGCTGCAAAAGCTTGGCAAGTCAGTCGCGATCATCGACCTTGATATATACGGATTCAGTGTACCGAAAATCCTGAATATAGATGCAAAACCAAAGACGTTCAACGGAAAAATCATTCCGGTTGAGGCGCACGGCATTAAAGTAATGTCCATGGGCTTCCTAGTGAAGGACAATGAACCGATCGTCTGGCGCGGACCGATGCTCGGCAAAATGATTCAGCATTTTACCGAAGATGTCCTCTGGGGAGAAATGGATTACTTCATTCTTGATATGCCTCCTGGGACGGGGGATGTTGCTTTAGATATGCACCTGATGATCCCGCAAAGCAAGGAAATCGTCGTGACGACACCGCATAAAGCTGCTTCATTCGTGGCGGAACGCGCCGGATCAATGGCAATCAAGAGCAAGCATGAAGTCATCGGAGTGGTCGAAAACATGTCTTATTTCAAGCCTGAGGACAGCGACCAGAAATATTTCATTTTTGGAAAAGGCGGCGGCGAGGAACTGGCAGCACAATTAGGTACGGATTTGCTCGGGCAGCTGCCGATACAAGAAGCGGATGAGAATAGTGAGACACCTGCGATTGCGCCGGGAAATACACCGCTATTCAATGAATATCTAAACCTGGCAGAAAAAATACATGCTAAGTTTTAGCTCTAGGAACAGGAGGATTTGGCTATGAGTGATGATAAAAAGCAGAACCGTCATGAAGATGATAAAGATATGATCAAGCTGATCGATAACCTGAACAGGAAAGACGATGTCCATTTGAATAGAAGGGCGTTTTTGAAAGCTTCGTTTGGTGCGACTGTCGCCATTGGACTTGCGACGACTCCATTCGGAATCTTTACATTCCTGCGCGATGAAAACGGAGAAGTGAAGCGGGTAGAAATCACGGATATCGAAGAGTTGGCAGTGGGGGAATCCAGGAACTTCAACTATCCGACGAAAAATGAACCAGCCATTTTGGTGAGAACACCGGAGGACAAATTTGTCGCGTACAATAATAAATGTACTCACCTTCAATGCCCAGTCTTTTATGAGCATAAGGAAAATGTCTTGCTGTGCCCTTGCCACAAAGGTTATTTCAATGTAGACAGCGGCCAGCCAATGGCAGGACCGCCACAGCGTGAGCTTCCAAAAATCCTTCTTGAAATCAAAGATGGCAAAGTGTTTGCAGTAGGGAGGGAAGTAAGGCATGGATAAAAAACGAATTGCTTTTTTCTCGATTTTCCTGTTCCTTGCCATTAACGTATTCTCGCTATCCAATGCCATCGAAGGCTATTATGGGCACGAAGATGAGCGTGTGTATGGTGCGGTGATTGTCGCGCTGATTTCTACTCTGCTGGCAACAACAGCCTTCTTCATTTGGAGAAAGGCAGAGTATAAAAAGTAAGCTGAAGGCGATGATAAAAGGAGAGCTCCTTTCTTAATGAAGATTTGTCCAACTATTAAGCCTGGAGTAGAAAAGGGAGGTATGAACGTGGTTTCCCATTCTTTTTTTCATCACGACAACAAGAAAGAATCAATCGAGGAAGTACTTGAAAATACGGTTGAGATTGAAGAGGATTTAATGCGTACTTACTTAATAACAGCTGAACGCGTCCATGACGATCCAGAGCTGAAGGAACGTCTTGAGAACTTCGCGGAAGGAAATGCGAAACGGACCAAGCAGCTGGTTGATGAATTGAATATAGAAAAATGAAGAAGCAGCGGATTTGACCGCTGCTTTTTGCGTCGTTAGCTAAACTGATTAGTCGGCACAACTCTAATATTTTCCCCTTCAAACTTCCTTTCCCCGAAAAGGGTGATCAAGGTGCAGCTTGTGATCCGGAACGGGCTTTCAGCGATTTCATACTCAGCAAGCAGACCGGAACCAAGTTCTTCGCCTTCTAGATTTAAAGCCTGTACGTTCTGGCCTTCGAGCGTCCTTAATTTTGCTTTCATCAGGAATAACTTCCACTCTTCCCAATTCTTAATCAAATACGCCTTCTCACCATTCTCCAGATAGCCTAGCTGGCAGCCTCTTTCATCGATGGCATCTCCGTTTCCATAGCTGAACTCCATGATGATATCCCGTAAAAATTGAAATTCATCAAGGTCAAGGTATGGGTCAATCTGGAATTCAACTTCTTTTCCTGTTTCTTTGAGAGTAGCAAGCGTTTTGTTGTGCCTCATTACAGATTTATTTTTTATATGTTGTGATTGAATATGTTCGAGGGAAGTACCCATAAGTTTCAAAGTAAGCATAATAATCTCCTTTATTCGTTCGCCTGTTACTTTCATTATAATGATTTTGCCCTATCTGCGGTGTGACAAACTTCATTTCATCCTCAGAAATAAGAAGGTTAGTTCGAAAGCTATAGATGAATTCTATTTTTCGACAATAACTGGCAAATAAATGGTTCGTTTATTAAGAAGGTTACAAACTTTGCAGGGGTTGTAGCAAAACTGAAAGCTCGCTGAAATATTGAATGAAAAATAGTTTGATAGAATACAATGATAAGGTTTTAAGGCAAGCTTGATAAGGGAAAAAGGAAATGTTAAGAAGAGCGTGTTATTAATGCCTGAAGGAGTCTGAAGGCTCTTTTTTTGGATTGATATTATGAAGAGGTCGGAGGAAAGTCATGACATTTGAAGAGCAATTAATCAAAAAGTCTTATTTTGAAACTTATATGGAATCAGGAAACAGGTCACATCCTGTTCGTGTTCTCAGTGAGCTATACCTTGAAGAGCAGAAGAATGATATGCCGGATTTAGCATATATCCGTTTTGCTCAGGGAGAGGTTTATTTTCACAATAAAGATTTTGAAGCAGCGATTTTTAAGTGGGAGAACATCACGAATGAATTCGAGCCGTGGGCGAAAAAGAACATGGGTGATGCCTTCCTCGAGCTTGGTTTGCTTGCTTCCGCTGAGGAGCTGTACCTGTCAATTGAAACAGATAGCAATGTGCTGAAAATAGAGAGCGGCCTTCAGCTTTTATCTCTCTACATAGAGCAGGGAAAGCTTGAAAAAGCAGTTGCTGTCATCAAGAAATCAGTGTCACTTGATCCAGATTATCCTGGTGTAACGGAGATTGCCCGTGCGTTCTTTGAAGAGCATAATGACTGGGATAATGCAGTCGAGCTGGCAGTCAATGAAGGTGTGCGAACCGGTTCGCCTAAGTGGTTCAATGTTTTGAATCAATATGTAGAACAGGGACACACCGCTCAGTTCGCACCGGATTACTTTAATGAAGCATTATCTGTTCTTTTCCAGGTGGACAGAAGCCGGTTTGAACAACTGGCGGTATCCCTGTGGGAAAGCTATAAGGGTCAAACTTCTTATATGACTTGGCTCAGGGAATTCAACCAATTATTCAGCGGAATGGACGGCAAGAGAAAAGACGGATGGACACATCTGTCAGCGGTCTATCAGGACACATATTTTGAGCTGATTAATGGAGATCGATTAATCAAGGAAATTTCACCGTTGATCCCTGAAATGCTTACCAATTGGCTGAAAATCACAAGTCCTGTTAACAGTCTTGTATCGGCATCGTCTATTATTGCGTGGAATGAGGTATTTCCAGGTGCCATCACCTCGTCCGCGATTCACGATGCAGAAAATCTTGTGCTGAATTCTCGCGAGTATCATAATGGTTATCAGGATAGCATGCAGCTATTCAAGACGATCATTGAATGGGCTGAAAATCATGAGATAGAGGTCGGCAACCGGATTAAGTGGATGGTCCAGGAGCTGCAGGAATCCAATGTTCATAATCTGTTGGTTACCGGAATATCAGGCAACGGGAAATCATCCTTCGTCAACACCATTGTTGGGGAAGAACTGATAACGGCACCAACTGCTGCTGTCATCCGGTTCAAGCAGGAGGAGAATCCGGAAATCCAGGAGATTACGGATACAGACGTCCGCCAAATAACGGATATCGAGGACTTCAAGAAAGCGGCAGGAGTTCGCCGTCAGAACCATAAAAATGAAACAATCATTGATTTCAAAGCAGAGTTCCCATTCCTGCGGGATCACGAATTAGCACTGATTGATACTCCTGGAATCAACAGTAACAACTATGACAAGCATCCATTGTACAATTACTTGAGATTTGCTGATAGTCTGCTTTTTGTGCTCAATGCAAATGATCCTTTTACGGAAAAAGAAAGGGAAGTCCTCTTGAAAATTTCAGAGTACTTCCCTGATCTCCCTATACATTTCCTGTTGAATAAAATAGATGTGATATACAGTCAGCAGGAGGTAATTGATGTTTTTGACCAGACATGGGCTGAAATCAGCCAATACTATCCTGATTCGAAAATGTTTGCTTTCTCATCTAACTATGATACAGGCAAGCAACTGAGGGATTTCTCTGATTTCATCCAAACAAACAGAAGTACAGTCGACTTCGAGCAAGAGCGGACCGCCAAACTGCAATTCTTCGTCAGAAGGGCGATCACGTACTTACTTGATAAACGAATCGAAATTGAGAATAATCATATAGAATCAATCAGCTGGAATGAAGAAATGGTGAGCAAGCTTAACGGAGCCCTCAACCAGCTGGGAGATATTGAGGAAGAAAAGTCACTTTCCATCCAGAAGTCATACCGAAAAATCAAGGATGAAACCCGTGCGGAAATCATCGAGAAGATTCCTGATATATTGCGTGGGTGTTCGGAATGGGTGAAGGAGGACAGCGATTTCGGAAAAATACATGCCGAAATGGACGAAGAAATGAACAAGAGAATCCAGGAATACCTCAATGGAACCGTGCTGCCGAAATTCCATGAAGATTTACGAGGATGGATTCATCATTCGAAGGACGAATTCGACCAAAGCCAAAACTATCTGAATGAAATGGCCGAGGGATTTAACGCGATGTATGGAGATGAAAGGATTTGTCTCGACTGTGATTTCAGGGTACTAGATGATTGGCGCCGCGATGCCGACCGGATGACGAACGGTGTCCATTATGAGAAGGTCAACATCATGAACCGCTCGACTCCTCAGCAGTTCTTCTTGAAAAGCGCTGGAAAACTGCTCGGTGTACTTCCGCAAAACAATGCGATGCTTTATAACAGATACAAAACCTATCTCGAGACTGAAGATTATTATGAAATCGGCGTAACCACTGCAAAAAGATTTCTGCAGCAATTCGAGATTTTTGAAAAATCGATTGAACGCGACGTGAACCTATTCTTCAAAAAACCGTTCAACGAACTCGAAGTAGCCGTTGAAGAAGCAAAATCTGATATCGAGTTTGGAAAGAACGAACTTGAAAAAATGAGAATTAACCCTGAACTGTACCGTGACCCATTAACACTTTATGAAGTAAAACTTCGCCAGTTTGAGTGGATGACCGCAGCAGGCAGGGGTTAAGTAAAAAGGAAGATTCCGATTTGGGGTCTTCCTTTTTTCTTCTACGAAAAAAAGAATATAACTAAATTTTCATAATAATATTGACAATATAAGTATAGGAGTTTAAAGTAAACTTTATCAATTTGCAACATTAACTAAATAAAGAAATTCTCTTATCAAGAGTGGCAGAGGGACTGGCCCTATGACGCCCAGCAACCGTTCCAAATGGAATTGGTGCTAAATCCTGCAAAACAATTACTTGTTTTGAAAGATAAGAGAGGAATCCGACCTTTGTATTCTACTGCGTTTGAAACCTCTCTTTTCTGGAGAGGTTTTTTTATTTGTGTTAGTCAGGCAGATCAATCAAAGGGGGAAATTCAGATGAAAAAAGGAATGAAAAAAGTATTTTTAGGTGCAGTTGCTTCTTCATTGCTGCTGACTGGCTGCGGAGGCGGAGAGACAAAAACGGCCAGCGGTCCAGTTGAAGGAGTTCCGGAACGATTTGCTAAAGGCGAGGAAGTCAAAATCAAAGTCATCCGCAAAATTGGCGGAGATGACCATACGGCGCAATTTTTAGCCGGAGCGAAAGCAGAAGGGGAGGCTCTTGGCTTCAAGGTAGACGTATTCACGGCGAATGGGGACACAGCTAAATTTCATGATGCAATCAATCAGGGGCTCCAGCAGGACTATGATGGATTCATCATTTCCCATGGAGATGACGCGGCAACGGTAGATGACGTAAAGAAATTAGTTGATAAAGGCAAGAGCGTCGTAACTTTCGATTCAAATCCGGAACTGGCTCAGGTCGAAGGAGTCACACTTACATCCCAGGATGACGAGGCTCTCGCAACGCAGGCACTGGACCAGCTTGTGAAGGACCAAAATGGAGAAGCCAATATTGTTTACCTCTGGGTAGATGGCTTCCCGCCAATGGTGAGAAGAAATAAAGTTTACCAGGAAACTCTGAAGGCGAATCCGGGAATCAAAGAGGTTGAGAGATTCGGAGTGGCTGCTGCAGATACAAGCGTCCAGACACAAAACGCAGTGTCGGCTATGCTGAACAAGCATCCAAAAGGAGAAATTGACGCGATTTTTGCAACATGGGATGCTTTTGCGATTGGAGCAGCTCGTGCCATTAAGGAAGCTGGGCGAGATGAAATCAAGATTTACGGAATCGATGTATCCAATGCAGACCTTCAGGAAATCCAGGGAGAAGACAGTCCATGGAAATACACCGCTGCTGTGGATCCAAAACTTATCGGTGAAGTAAATATGAGATTGCTTGCAAAAAAGCTGGCTGGCGAAGAAACACCTGCGAGTTACGATCTCGAAGCATCACTGATTTCACAGGAACAGCTTCAGCAGTCTGAAAATCCAGTGAACATGGTGAATCTTACTGAAATCATCGAAGGATGGGGCAAATCAGACGCATTTTTAGAAGATTGGATGGAGAAATTGAAGGATCACTATAAGAAATAACCATTGAAATGGATGACTGACAAGTTTTATAGCGGAAAAATCTTTTTTATAGCGATATTTTCGATTTTATAGCGAAAATCGAAATTTTATAGCGAAAATCATATTTTTATAGCGAAATGGAAATTTTACTCGATTTTTACCAGTTCAGTCACTCGAAGCAGGCACTCTCAAACTTGGAGAGTGTCTGCTTTGCAGATTGATAGGAGGAACCCGGATGAAACTTCAAATGAAAAGCATCAGTATTGACTGGGAACAGTACTTGCATTTGCCCTGGGCATCACCTATTATAAGCAAAAACATTAGAGTGCAGTTACATACAATGTCGTCACGGCACGATGTTTGTTCGGAAATAATGCGGTCACCAGGATATAGAATTTTCTATATCCTGTTTTCTTTTAAAGGAGAATTAGCATAGGGAGAGAAGTATAAAAATAAACATTCTTGAAGGAGGAATAAAAATTTACATTAAGTCATTTATTTATGTAGGAGAATGGATCTTGTTTTTATCTTTCCTTATTTATGCTCTTACCTTTCAACTCCTGTTTCTGGGGAATATCGCATTGGCTGATAATAATGATGAAGTTGTCTTTTTCCCGATTAGTTACTCACTCATCGTCGTGGCGCTGGGGGTTTTGTTCTATTTTTACATAAAGCATTTGCCAGGCAGCCGTGGATATCGGAAATTCAAGGAAGTCATATGGGGATTATTTTTCATAGCCACTGCAGTCAGCAGCCTGTTTTGGTTTTCAGTGAATGCGGCGGTTTATTCACAAGAGTTGCTGAGTAACCAAGTACTGCTTACCCTCATATTTGCAGTGTCTGCCACGTTGGCAGCTCAAATAGCAATTAAATTTAAAAGGGAAGGCTCAGGTAAAAGCTGAGCCTTTTTCAATCCTCAAAAAATGGTTTGTTCGCATAGTAATACATCCAGCCCATCATGATTCCGCCGCCAATCAGGTTGCCGATCGTCACGGGAATTAAATTGTGAATCACCCCTGTAATAGTAACGGATTGCGGGTCGTCAAGGACCATGCTGATCGCAAAGGTACACAGGTTGGCGATGCTGTGTTCATAACCCGAAATGAAGAAACAGTAGACGAAAAACACCATCGCAAACATTTTTGCTCCGTCGCCTTTCATCGACATCGGCAGGAAGAACGCGAGGCAAACGAGCCAGTTACAGAGAATGCCCCTGAAAAAAAGCTCTGAAGTTGGTGCAAGTGTCTTTTTCTCAGCAACACTCAACAAGAATCCGTTAACGGAATGATCATCAAACAATCCTGTTGTATAAATCAAAAAAGCAAACGCAGCTGCGCCAATGATATTGCCGACATAACTGTAAATCCACATCCTGGCCACCTGAAGCCAGGCCATTTTTTTTCGCAAAGCTGCAAACGTATAGTAAAAGGTGTTTCCTGTGAACAGGTCTCCTCCGCCATAGGCAATCAGGATAATGGCTGCCCCGAAGGTAATGGCAGCTATAGGGTAGGCAAAGGGCGAGTGTTCCACATAAAATGGATTTCCCGTCTTGAACGCAACAATGACCCCAAAGCCGATGAACATCGATGCCAGGGCAGCCCTTGCCAGATAGCGTATTTTGCTTTGTTTAAAAGTTTTTTGCTTTTTTAAGGCCAGTTTTTCGACTTCCTGCAAGGCTTGAACTTCCAAATAAAATCACCCGATTTTCTATATGTAATATGAACCTATTCTTCCTCTAAATCTCATTCATATGTAAATGGTTCCCTCAGACAGCGATAAAAAAACAATATCTTGAATGATTCTTCCATCTGAATAAAAACCAGCAGTGATGGAAGCTGTGTAACTGTCTCTCAAGCCCAAATAATTCATAGATAAGATTATACTTGATTTTGTCTCATAAAAAGTAAAAAAGACTGAATCACAAGGATCCAGTCTTTGCTCTTTTAAAAAGTATCTCTTACGAACTGGGGATTGCGCTGCATCGAGGCAAAAAGGACAATGCCGCTCACGAGCAGTAGTCCGCTTGTCAGGACGAATACCGAGGTGAATCCGAAGTACCCTGCAAGGAAACCGCCGAGCACAGGACCGATAATGTTTCCAAAGAAACGTAGACTCGTGTTATAGCCGAGTACTTCACCCTGCATTGCCACCGGTGCTTCCTGCCTGATATAAGCCACCCTGACAGGGATAATGCCGCCGATGGTGATGCCAAGCAGAAACCGAATCAGGACAAGCTGCCAGATGTTATCCACAAAACCGCCTGGCAAATAAATGATTGCCGATAGAAACAGGAGTACGACAAGTATTTTGATATAGCCAACCCGGTCGGCAATTTGCCCCCATTTCCGTGCCATTAACAAATTGCCAAGCCCTGCTGCTGAAAAGGCGATTCCAGAAAAGAATGCCAGGTTTTCAGGCCCATGCAGCTCTCCCACATATAGCGAAAGGATAGGCTGGATACTGAAATGGGCAATCTGCACCAGCATCGACATGAGCAGGACATTGACCATGATCGGATTTTTAAAGATATGCTGAAGAACTTCTTTGCGGCTGTAATTTGTCTTTGTTCCTTTTTTTATATCGACTCTGTATTCCATGACAAAAAACACGAGCAGACCAGAAAGGACAATGAATGCTGAGGTAGATTGGAAGGTTGTCGCATAGCCTAAGGTATCAGCAAGAACCCCGCCAAGCATCGGGACGAGCAACGAGCCTGTGATACTTCCTGTCTGCAGTGTTCCTAACACTTTGCCTGCTTCTTCCTTCGATGTCTGAGTTGAAATAAGTGCCTGTGATACAGGTATGAAGCCAGAGAATAATCCCATGAACATTCTCAGTAAAAATAACTCCAAGACGGAAGTTGCAAACCCTAGAAGAAAGACGGCTAACCCCATCCCGATTCCCATGAAAATGAGAATTCTCTTGCGTCCAAATCGGTCACCAAGTCTTCCAATCACAGGTGAAAATAGGAAGGCTGTTACGAAGGTAATACTGAACGTCAGGCCTGACCAGTTTTGGACATACCTTTCTGAAAAGTCACCAAAAGTTTCGATGTACAATGAGAGAAAAGGCATTACCATTGTCATGCTGCCGGCAATGAAGAAATTCGCGAACCACATGATCATCAAGTTGCGTTTCCCCTTTTGCTGCTGGGTCATTCCTTCAACACTTCTTTCTTGGAACGAATATTTCGCTTTTCTAAATATAATACCAAAATTTTGCTGTATTGAAAACCAATCGAGCAAGCAGGGACTATTTTAGCGTGTGTTGCCATTCGAGCAATTCAATTCGATTCCCGAACGGGTCATTTACATATATCCTGTTCGCACCTGGAAGCATGTCATCTTCATTAAAATCTATACCTGATGATGATAAATGCTGTTTCAATGCCTCTATATTTTCGATTTCAAACGCTGGATGCGCTTTACGTGCGGGTATAAACGATTCCTCAATTCCAATATGAATTTGACAATTTCCATATTGAAACCATGCTCCGCTCCGCTTTTTCAACTCTGCCGGTTTTTCGATTTCTGCAAATCCTAATACTTCTCCGAAAAATCTCCTGGCCTGATTTTCTGAACCTTTAGGTGCTGCCAGTTGAACATGATCAATTGCTTTGAATTTAAATTCCATATGAAATCCCCTCCCTAGTAAAATCTTAAACTAAAAGGAAACATAAGGTAATAACAAGGTGTGAATCTATAAAGATAAGTTTTTCTTATCACTGTAAAAAGTAATACAAGCCTCTCTTAATACATATAAATTATTAAAAGTTATGTACGTTTTTTTAAAAGAGGGGGAAGTAAGAATGAAAAAAAGATTCTTTGCGATTGTGATAATGGCGATTACAGTGCTTGTAGTGTCGGCCTGTGGTACAAGCAGCTCTGGAGGAACAGGCGATGCTGAAAAGAAAGAATTGAGAGTTGTAACGGATGCAGCATATGCACCATTTGAATACATGGATGGCGACAAGATTGTTGGTTTCGATATCGACTTCCTGAAAGCTGCCGCGAAGGAAGCAGGTTATGAGCTGAAGATCGAGAATGTCGGCTGGGATCCTATTTTTGTGGAAATCAAGAGCAAGCGGGCTGATCTGGCGGTTTCTTCAATCTCGATTAATGATGAGCGAAAACAGACCTATGATTTTTCATTGCCATATTTCTTATCCACTAATAAGATCCTTGTTAGTGAAGACAGCGATATTAAAAGTGCTGCTGATCTGAAGGGAAAGGTAGTGGCTGTCCAAAACGGCACAACCGGGCAGGCAGCAATGGATAAGCTCCTAGGCAAGAATAACGAAGATATCAAGAAATTCGATAACAACAACCTGGCAATCATGGAAATGCTCTCGGGAGGAGCGGATGCAGTTGTTGCTGATAACGGGGTTGTCGAAGTCTATGCAAAAAACAATCCGAAAGAAAAGCTGAAGGTTATTGAAGACAGTGGAAGCTTCGAGGCGGAATACTATGGAATTCTGTTCCCGAAAGGAACGGATTTGAAAGCGGACTTCGATAAAGCAATCAAGAAAATCGTTGAAAATGGCACATATGAGAAAATCTATCAAGAATGGTTCGGCCAGGAACCAAACATGGATATGCTGAAGGCGGAGCAGGAAGCATCCGAATAAATTGCCGAAAACAATCAATCTTCGTTGATGCGTAACTCTTGAAAACAGCGTTACGCATTTTTTTGTACAGCTCTTTTCGTAAACTATGTTGCTTTCACAGTCAAAGTATAAAAGCGCATTTAGGTTTTACGATTAAAAATACAATTCCGATTGGGATGTCACAACGAAAAGAGCCTGATACCTTTTTGTCGGATGTCACAACGAAAAGAGCCTGATACCTTTTAGAATGAAATAGTCGAAATACAACTGTCCATGCAATTATAAAATTCATTAAAATCTGGTCCCTAGCCTCGGGGTCTTTGGAGGGCAAGCTATGGATTTTCGTTTTGATATTATTGTTGAATATTCTCCTTATCTAGTAAAAGGCACACTGCTGACAATCGGGCTATCATTGGCCGGAATTTTTATCGGGACAATCCTCGGCCTGTTCATCGGACTTGGCAAAATCCAGAGCCGAAAACTGCTGACCTGGCCTTTTGTCTGGTATATTACGTTCTTCAGGGGAACCCCGCTATTTGTGCAAATACTGCTGATTCATTTTGGTGTCGTCCCTATGATCTTAGGTGAAACGAACGGGATCGTCGCGACAATCGTCGCCCTGTCACTAAATGCGGCAGCCTATATCGCAGAGATTTTCAGGGCAGGAATCCAGTCAATCGACCGCGGGCAGATGGAAGCCGCCCGGTCACTTGGAATGACCCATGTCCAGGCGATGAGGTATGTAATTTTACCTCAGGCATTCAAACGGATGATTCCGCCTCTTGGAAATGAGTTCATTGTACTCATCAAGGAATCATCGCTTGCGGCGATTGTCGCGACGCCGGAAATCATGTACTGGGGCCGGGCGATGGCAGGTCAGTATTACCGCGTTTGGGAGCCGTACCTTACCGCAGCAGTCATTTATCTTATCCTGACGCTCTCGCTGAGCTTCTTATTAAATATCCTTGAAAGAAGGCTGAAAACAGAATGATCAAAGTCGCTAATTTGCAAAAGTCATTTGGCAGCCACAAGGTGTTGAATGGAATTAATGTTGAGGTCCACCCACAGGAGGTTGTGGTGGTAATCGGTCCATCGGGTTCTGGCAAATCAACTTTCCTCCGCTGCATAAACCTGCTTGAAACGATAACAGATGGACATGTACTCATCGAAGATATTGACATTACTGATAAGGGATCGAACATCAACAAGGTGCGCGAAGAGGTCGGAATGGTATTCCAGCACTTTAACCTTTTTCCGCATAAAACAGTGATTGAAAACATCATGCTGGCGCCCCTGAAGGTAAGGGGTGTGTCAGAGCAGAAAGCAAGGGAGAAAGGAATGGAGCTGCTGAAAAAGGTAGGTCTTGAAGACAAAGCAGCAGCCTACCCAGACTCACTTTCAGGCGGGCAAAAGCAGCGAGTGGCAATCGCCCGCGCCCTTGCGATGGAGCCGAAAATCATGCTGTTTGATGAACCAACCTCAGCCCTCGATCCAGAAATGGTCGGGGAAGTTTTGGAGGTCATCAAACAGCTTGCAAGGGAAGGAATGACAATGGTTGTCGTCACTCACGAGATGGGCTTTGCCCGCGAGGTCGGTGACCGTGTCATTTTCATGGACGGAGGATTAATCGTGGAAGAAAACAAGCCAGATGATATATTTGAAAACCCACAGAATGAAAGGACGAAAGCGTTTTTGAGCAAGGTTTTATAGTTGGATAAAGGAAGCCCGATTTTACAGTCGGTGCTTCTTTTTTATGGTCAACCGTTAATAAATCAGCCGCAACGGTTAATAAAAAATCCTGCAACCGTCGATAAATTGATGGCAACCGTTAATAAAACTCTTGCAATTGGAGATAAATCTGCCGTAACTGGAGATGAATTTGTGTAACCTTAAATAACAATTGTGCTACCGTAAATAAAAGTTGTTCAACCGGATTTCAAGGGTAAATACACTTCGTAAATCCAAAAATGAGGATAGGTAAACTGATGAGGTCACTGCCCATCATACAAAAAGTTGCCATCAAAGGAGTCTAATACCAGCATTATTCTAAGATAGGTGGAGAAACCGGCCCATTTTTGATAATTTATCCAATTATTGCTTGCTAAAACTAACGTCGTTAGTTAAAATAAAACTAACGACATTAGTTTTGCAGGAGGTACAATAAAATGAGAGTAATCAAAGAGGGGTTTTTATATCAGCTGACGTTCATGCCAAGGTTTTTTCCTGTGAATTGTTATTTAATTGAGGAGGAGGAGGGACTGACTTTAATTGATGCCGCACTTCCGAACAGTGCGAAGCCAATTTTGCAGGCTGCAGAAAAAATCGGAAAACAAATCATGAGGATTATTTTAACACATGCTCACAGCGACCATATTGGTGCGCTTGATGAACTGAAAGACAAAATGGGTGTTCCGGTTTACATTTCTTCCCGTGATTCCCGCCTTTTAGCTGGTGATACCTCTCTTGACTCAACCGAACCCAAGACACCTATTCGTGGCGGCGTACCAAAGAACATCAAAACAAGACCGGATGTACTTATAAAGGAAGGGGATCATATCGGTTCTTTGCTGGCAATTTCAACTCCGGGGCACACACCAGGATCGATGTCATTCCTTGACCAGAGAACCAATATGCTGATTGCGGGTGATGCATTCCAGACCAGAGGGGGGCACAGCCGTATCAGGGGTGACAATCCCGTGGTTTCCTTTTCCAGCGATGGCGACATGGAACAAAGAAACAGCCTTGCAAAGTGCCGGGAAAATTCATGAGTTAAAACCAAGCCTGTTGGCTGTTGGACACGGTGAATTACTTCGAAATCCTGGCACACTTATTGAAAAAGCAATCCAAAAAGCTGAGGCAGCTTTTACAAAATAAAGGAGTATGAAAATATGTCACCAAGACCGAAAATTGCGCTTGATAAAAATACGATCATGCTTGCTGCTGCTGAGCTTGCGAATGAGCAAGGAAGTGAATATGTCACGCTGGCTTTGCTGGCAAAAAAACTTAACATCAAACCGCCTTCATTATACAATCACTTTGATGGGCTGCCGGGAATTAAAAGAGAGCTGGCCATTTATTCACTTGAAAAACTGTACAACAGTTTGGCAAAGGAAGCGCAAGGAAAGTCTCAGGGAGACGAAACCATTATGGTATTAAGCCAGGCGTATTTAACCTTTGCAAGAAGAAATCAGGGACTGTACGAGTTCGCGCTAGCAGCCCCTGACCCTGCAGATGAGACAGTCAATGACGCTGGCAAAAAAATCGTTGATCTCGTCATTTCAGCCATCCAGCCTTTTGGATTAAAGGAAGAGGAAGCAATCCATGCTGTCCGCGGTTTGAGAAGCCTGATGCATGGGTTTGCATCGCTGGAGCAAAAAGGTGGTTTCGGAATGCCGCTTGATTTAGATGAAAGCTACCAGCTTGCAGTTACCGCCTATATCCACGGCTTGAAAAAATAAGGCTAATTTTCATCTTCTGAAATAGATTTCAAACCTACTCATATACATATGTATAGATGCAACTTTGAAAGAACAGGAGGCGCACTATGGATATATATGTGAGAAGAGGAGATTCCTTTTGGTATTTTAGCAATTTGTTCAACATCCCTCTCCAGTTGATTATAGATTCCAACCGTGATATCGACCCAAATGCTTTGAATGTGGGGCAGACGGTGAGGATTCCTGGTTTTGCAGCGGTGGATTATCGGATTCGTTCTGGGGATACTCTTTGGAAAATTGCCCAAAGCAGAAATCTGCAAGTAGATGCACTGCTGCTGGTCAATAAGAATGTTAATCCGAATGGGCTCTACATCGGACAGATGGTCAAAGTTCCCCTAAGGATCACCTGGCGAATTGTCCAGGGGAAGAAGAATTATGATTATGCATCACTGGTGAGTGATTTGAGACGATTGGAAAATGTCTATCCGTTCATGAGGGTGCCTTCGATTGGCAATTCTGTTTTAGGTAAAAGCATGCCAGAAACATTGATTGGGAACGGCAATAAGCGGGTTCATTATAATGGATCCTTCCATGCGAATGAATGGATCACCACGCCCATCATCATGACTTTCCTGAATGACTATCTGCTGGCATTGACAAATAAGTCCTCCATACGCGGCCTGTCCATGCAGAATTTCTATGGGCAGATGACACTATCGATAGTTCCAATGGTGAATCCTGATGGTGTTGATCTTGTGCTCAATGGGCCGCCTGAAGCAGAGCCATGGAATGAAAGAGTAGTAGAATTGAATAAGGGAAGCCTGGATTTTAGCGGATGGAAGGCGAATATTAGAGGGGTGGACCTGAACGACCAGTTCCCGGCAAAATGGGAGCTTGAAAAAGAACGCAACCCAAGTCAGCCTGGACCAAGGGACTATGTTGGGCCAAACCCATTATCCGAGCCAGAAGCGATTGCGATGGCAGAAATGACCCAAAGGCGTGATTTCTCCAGGGTTCTTGCCTTCCATACTCAAGGGGAAGTGATTTATTGGGGCTTTGACAACCTTGAACCTCCGGAAGCAGAAGCTATGGTCAATGAATTTGCACGGGTGAGCGGCTACCAGCCGGTAAAAACGATCGAGAGCTATGCCGGCTACAAAGATTGGTTCATCCAGGACTGGCGCCGGCCAGGTTTTACCGTCGAGCTTGGCTTCGGCATAAACCCGCTGCCGCTATCGCAATTCGATGAGATATATGAAGAAGCCCTGGGGATCTTCCTTGCAGGACTTTATCTATAGGCTTTGTTGTTACTGAATGTCGATTTCACAGAGTTTGAGAAATAAACGGAAAAATTCCGCTTAAATTGAAAATGCCCCTTATTTCTTCAAAAATAAGGGTCGTTTTTCCGTTTATTTAGATAAAATCATTGGATTTTGTTCTATTTTAAACAGTTAGCCGGAATACCTCCACTTATTCCTGCTTTCTAAGCGGACTCTATACACAATAACCGGAATATCTCCACTTATTCCTGCTTTCTAAGCGGACTCTATACTCAATAGCCGGAATATCTCCGCTAATCTCATACTTTCATGAAAACGACAATGGATGATAACAGAGTAAATCTATAAAAAGCAGATCACCTGAAAAGGTGGTCTTTTTCTATTCCATTGCTTGGTTTTATTTCGTAAAATAAACCACAGGTGAATGGGGGAGCATAAAAATGACATATTCCGTTGAAAAGCCTAAAACAATACTTATTATAATGATTTTAATGCTGCCTACCTTGGCATTTACTAATAAGATTATTTATTTTTCCGCCGTTTTTATACTTCTTATTATCTCGCTATTACGATCTTATTTGACAATCCATCCTGAGCATCTTGAATATAGAATGACCATTTTCAAGTTTACAATCTATCGGATCGTCCTGAATCAAAATAATATCAAAAAAATCCAGTTCGGAAGAATCGGCTGGTCAACTAAAAATGCGGTCATTAAAGTGAAGGGGAGCCTCAGTATCAGCATGCCACAGTCCAATAAAGAAGAATTCGTCCTTGAACTTGAACAATTCGCCATCAACCATGGCATCAAAGTACAAAAGACGAAAGACTATAAGCTATTAGAAAAATACTATTCTCATAACTAACAAAAGCATCGGACAAGGGCCCGATGCTTTTATCATGTTTATTTTTCAAAAATGCTGTTGGAAAGAAGTCGGAACAGATAATCGGTATGGTCGCGGAAACCAGCTTCGAGACCGATCATTGTAACGTCCTTATTCTGTTCTTTCACGATGACTGCCTTGCCTTGTGGTTCACCATTGTTTTTCCAGTGACCGGCGACGAAGAAGTCGGAGTTATCGTCAAATGTTGCGGATACTTCATCGTTACCGGTGTTTTCATACCAGACAGGGCGATAAACAAAACCGAGATCGTCCTCTCCGTATCCTCCCGTCACACCTTCGCCGCTGTAATCTACCTTTGCTATGCCGTTGCTGCTGTATCCTGCAACGACAATATCGTCATCTGTTAATCCCAATGTCTTTGTTGCGAGGGAAGCGCCAGCACCGACTGCGATATACTTGCCGCCATTTTTTAAAAATTCCTCTACATTGGCTTTGAAGCTGTCAAACTGACCGGGGTTTTGGAATCCGAACTCTTTATTGCCAGCACGTGACTGAGTTTTGGCAATTAAGCCTTCCGTTCCGCTGTAAACAAATACGTCAAAGTTAGAAAGACCTTCTTCTGCAACCTCTGCTGGACTTACTTCAGTGACTGAGAAGCCAAGGCGTTTAAGAGCGAGTTTTGTACCAGAATGGGATTGGGCTTTATTCATGCCCCCATCTTTCAAGATTGCAACCTTCAGATTTGAAACTTCAACTGCGTCAGCAGGAACCTTAGCTGAATTAACATGCAATCCGGATTGTTTCACGGCTGCTGAGATTGTGTTCGCAGCTGCAGCTGTATAAAAATCACCTTTAGAATCGCGTTTTACAGAAACACCTTCCTGAAGAAGCCTATTTACAAGGTTCACAGCTTTCACTGAACTATTCGGAATAAGGAAGGGCCCTTTGCCGCTGACAGTGCCTTGCTCCTGAACCTGGTTCACTTTTGTCGCTGTCAAAGCAAACTCGCTTTGAACCGGAATTGCCTCGAAGCCCCAGAGCTCTGGCAGGCTCCATGCTGAAATGTCGTACATGGCATCAACATCTTCTGTAATGTCTTCGCCATCCCACAGCATCGTATTGGCAAGGCCGGCTTTTGCCTGGTCCATTTTTACGATATACGTGCCTTTAGGATAAGACTGACGGTCTGCTGTAAAAGCCTTGGAAGCCTGGACGACGTCAATATCATTTTTCTGCAGATGTTTGACAGCCTTCTGTGTCACAGTTGGATCTTCATGATTTACAGGCAGAACATAGGCAGTAGTAGGGAAGAAGCCTTCTTCATGGAATGGGTGGTCAAAATTAATGCCGCGCTCGAACATCTCGATTTGGTCTTTGATCATTTCCTGCTTGTTATCTGTAGCATTTTTCAATGCGCCCATGATGGCGTCATACATCCAGCGAACGCCGTCCAGATCATTCGTTGGCGCTTCAAGCGTATGACCGTATGCTCCGTGGTACATTGCATACATTGGCGTGAAGATCGGCGGATAATCATCCCAGCCTTCCGCGTCATCGCGCTGAGGAATGTAGGTTCCTTCCATTGACTGATAGAGACTGCCGGTAAAGCTTCCCTTGTTGGACATGATTTCAGTTTCCATCGCTTCTGCCTGGTCCAATGCCCACTTTTCATAAAGGTCATATTCATAATTGGGGTTGTGAGGAACCGTACAAGGTTCAATAAGACCCTGCTTGTTTGGTGCATAATTTTTCACATAGCCATGTGTATCAAGGAAGACCATTGGATTCCATTCCTTGATCAGGGCAACAGTTTCCTGGGTTTCCGGCTGTGACTGGGTGATGAAGTCACGATTCAAATCGATTCCTTCTCCGTTGAAACGTGTAGCATCGATACGGCCATCAGGATTCTGGACAACATTGAAGATCAAGATATTATTTTCAAGGATTGTCTTCGTTGTGTCGTCATTTTCAAGTGCAAAGCGCTCGATCAGCTGCATGACAGCATCACTGCCGATAAACTCGGTGCCGTGAATGGAGCCATTGATCATGATTGGCACCTTGAAGTCCGGATTATTTTCAATCCAATCCTGTGCTTTGCCAGGGTTTATGAACATTTGTTTTCTTAAAGCCTGAATTTTGCCGAACTTGCCCTGAGTGTCAGGTGCAGCAATCGTCACGACATAAAGGGGCTGACCTTTGGATGATTGGCCTTTTACTTCGACTTTCACACGATTGGATTGCTTCTCGATTTGTGCGAGCTTGTCGCCGATTTCCGAGAATTTCATAAAATCATAGTTTTCGCTGTTGAATAAGCTGCCGTCCTGTTCCTCATATGCATTAACATAATTCCACTTGAGTGAATCGGCAAGCGCGGGAGTCCATGGTGAGGAGGCCAGCAAGCTTGCAGCCACTACACCAGAGATAATCTTTTTATGCTTCATTTATGTATTCCTCCGATATATTTTTTGTATATTTATACATAATAATCATTAAAAATAATTTCGTAAATCGTACGAAATTCCTAATTATTCGTCTCGACAGCATCAGCGTTTATTATCCTGGATTATAGTCTGGTTGGGAAATTAATTGGAGGGAGGGTATAGGTACAAAGACACCATGCAGAGGCAAAATAAAAAACAGGGCTGGTTGCCCTGTTTTATTGTGGCTGTATTGTTCTGTTGCGGCGCTTTCGGTTCCATTGTCTTGCTTTATACTTCTGTTCAAGCTCTGTGACAGGTTTTGCAACAAGAGCGTTCTTGAATTCAACAGGTGTTTGTTTTACTGAAAAAACAACGGTGTTGACAGCTTTCTTTTTCTTTTCAAAATCAGTCATCAGCTTCTGCTGTTTAAACTTGAGTGAATCAGTTTCTTCCTTGATTGCATTCGTTTTATTTTGGACCCGTGTGGCTGTCTCCTGAAGGCTATCAATCGTTGGCTTGGCATCTTTATATGTTTTATAGACAACATATCCAAGATAACCCAGGGCTGCCACGATCACAGCGATACTTATATAAACAATGATCATGAAATCTGCCTCCTTTTACATTAATTCCATTACATGTACAATACCCAATTTTAGCTGTGACATAACTGCTATTCATTAGAAAGGTGGAAATTTCTAATTTTGAAGTATTTGTGAAATAATGCACAAACTTAACCTGAAGTGTGACGAACTTCACAAACAAGAGACTTAAATCACAATACAATTTAAACATAGAGGAAATATCATTAATGAAAACTCCGGAACAAAAGCTTTTACCATGGGAGGACAAACGAGATGAAAAAGAAACTAGTCATGATAGGGAACGGAATGGCAGGAGTCAGGACGATTGAAGAACTGCTTAAGCTCCAGCCAGATGGATATGATATCACTATTTTCGGGAATGAGCCTCATCCAAATTACAATAGAATCATGTTATCCACAGTCCTTCAGGGAGATAAGTCGATCGAAGACATTATCATGAATGACTGGGATTGGTATAAGGGTAATAGCATCCAGCTTTATACAGGAGAAGCAGTGGTCGGGATAGACAAACAGAAGAAACAGGTAATATCTGATCAAGGACGTTTACTAGATTATGATGAGTTGATCATCGCTACAGGCTCAAGCTCGTTTATTCTTCCAGTGCCTGGATCGGATAAAAAGGGAGTCGTCGGTTTTCGTGACATCCACGATTGTGAAATGATGATCAAAGATTCCAAGAAGTATAAAAAGGCCGCTGTAATTGGCGGTGGGCTGTTAGGCCTGGAAGCTGCGAGAGGCTTGCTGAATTTGGGGATGGAAGTCGATGTTGTCCATTTGATGCCGCATCTGATGGAAAGACAGCTTGATGAAACAGCTTCAGGAATGCTGAGAAAAGAGCTGGAAAACCAGGGTATGAATTTCTTGCTTGAAAAACAGACTGCGGAAATTTTAGGTGAGGAAAGGGTAACAGGACTTAGATTCTCAGATGGTTCCGAAATACAGGCTGATCTTATTGTCATGGCTGTTGGAATCCGGCCGAATGTACAGCTGGCAAAGGATAACGGCATCTATGTCAACAGAGGAGTTGTCGTCAATGATTATATGGAGACAGATGTTCCGAATATTTATGCTGTCGGGGAATGTGCTGAACATAGGGAAATCGTCTATGGTCTTGTCGCACCGCTTTATGAACAGGGAAAAGTACTTGCTGCTAACCTAGCAGGAATCCCAACGAATCCATATGAAGGAACGATTTGCGGGACTCAGCTGAAGGTATCTGGCTGTGATTTGTTCTCTGCAGGTGAAATCGGCGATGACGAAGGAACGAAATCAATCAAGGTCCACAATGAGTTTGATGGAATCTACAAAAAAATTGTCATTCGAGACAACATGATTGCCGGGATTGTGCTTTATGGTGACACAAAGGACAGCAATCGCCTGTTCAGAATGCTGACGAAAAGAGAAGACATTAGCGGCATGACAAGCGTGTCGATTCTAGAAGCAAGCGGATGCTGCGGCGGTGGCGGAGAAGCGGGCGATGTAAAGGCGATGGCCGATGACGAGCTTGTCTGCGGCTGCAATGGCGTCACAAAAGGAACGATTGTCGAAGCAATCCGGACTAATGAATTGACGACGGTTGACGAAGTGGGTGGCTGCACGAATGCAGGACGTTCTTGCGGAAGATGCAAATCGCTCATATCCGATATCCTCGCATTCACACTTGGTGATCAGTATGATACTTCCGCGAAAAAGGCAGGGATTTGCGGCTGTACGACTTTAAGCAAAGATGAAGTAGTGGCTGAAATCAGGGCTAAGGGTTTGACCAATGTCAGGGAAGTCATGAACGTTCTCGGCTGGTCCCAGGAGGAAGGATGTTCAAAATGCCGTCCGGCAATCAATTATTATCTTGGAATGGTTCACTATGATGGGTATAAAGATGAACGCGATTCAAGGCTGGTTAACGAAAAGATGCATGCCAACATCCAGAAGGATGGAACATATTCTGTTGTGCCAAGAATGTATGGCGGCGTGACGACTGCTGCAGATTTGAAGAAAATTGCAGAAGTTGCCGAGAAGTACAATGTTCCACTCGTAAAACTGACGGGCGGACAGAGGATTGGCTTGTTCGGTGTCAATAAAGATGACCTTCCGGCAATGTGGGAAGATCTGGGGATGCCATCCGGATATGCTTATGGAAAAACGCTTCGCACAGTAAAAACCTGTGTAGGCGAAAAGTTCTGCCGGTTTGGCACCCAGGATTCTATGGGTCTTGGAATACAGCTCGAGAAAAAGTTTGAGCGCCTTGATACACCGCATAAAGTCAAAATGGGAGTATCTGCTTGTCCAAGAAACTGTGCGGAGTCCGGAATTAAGGACATTGGCTTTGTAGGAGTCGATGGCGGCTGGGAAATCTATATTGGCGGAAATGGCGGAACTGATCTGCGTGCTGCCGACCTGCTTGATACTGTCAAGACAAAAGAAGAGGCATTGGAAATAACAGGAGCGTACCTTCAATACTATCGTGAAACAGCTGCCTATCTTGAAAGAACTGCACCTTGGTCTGAAAGAATGGGACTTGAACATGTCAAAGAAGTCCTCGCTGATGAAAACATGAGAAAGCAGTTGAATGAAAGACTGGATAAGACATTGGAGCGCTATAACGAGCCATGGCAGGAAGCGATTCAAGATAATGGAATAAAAGAAAAGTATTATCAAATCCGCAGCGTAACGGTTGAATAGAGAGGATGAATCGAAATGCAAATGACAAAAGTCAGAATCAATGTGGCTGATTATCATTCCCTTCCTGTTGGGACAGGGCAGGCAGTCACAGTAAATGGTGAGAACATCGTCTTGTTTAAAATAACCAACGGGGATGTCAAGGCTGTCGAAAACCGCAGCCCCCACAGAAAAGGTGGAACTCTTGCTGATGCACTCGTGAGTGGGAATTTTATCTACTGTCCAGTCTATGACCTGAAAATCTCGCTCGATGACGGGAAAGTTCAGGCACCAGATACAGGCGAAGTAAAAACGTATCATGTTGAAGTAATTGAAAATGAAGTGTATATAACAATTTGACCTAAGAGAGGGACTCTCCCTCTTCATAATTGAAAGGGCGGGAACACAATGGAAAAAGGAAGAGCATTTTTAGTCGGTGCAGGGCCTGGAGACGTACAGTTGATCACAGTAAAGGGATTGGAGGCCATCAAAAAGGCGCAGGTCATTTTATATGACCGACTTGCCAATCCGAAACTGCTGGATTATGCTCCTCAGGATTGCGAGCTGATTTACTGTGGCAAGCTGCCGGACCGGCACGTCCTTCGCCAGGAAATGATCAACGACCTTCTGGTTTCAAAAGTTCTGGAGGGAAAAAATTGTAGTCCGCCTCAAGGGCGGCGATCCTGGCGTGTTTGGACGTGTAGGCGAAGAAGCAGCAGCTCTGGCCGACAATGGGCTTACCTTTGACATTGTTCCGGGAATCACATCGGGAATATCTGCACCTCTTTATGCCGGTATTCCCGTCACCCACCGTGAATTTGGCGAATCCTTTGCAGTCGTGACTGCCCATGATAAATCAGAAAATGGCCAGCCAAAATTGGACTGGAAGGGACTTGCCTCAGGTATCGACACAATTGCCTTTTACATGGGGATTTCAAACCTTCCGTATATCAGCGATAATCTAATCAAGAATGGAAAACCGGCAGATACACCAGTGATCCTCATCCAATGGGGAACCTTTTCCAGGCAGCAGACTTTGGAGGGAACTCTGTCCAATATTGCCACTAAGGCGAAGGAAGTAAATTTTACCAATCCTGCCATCACCCTGGTAGGCGATATCGTTTCACTTCGGGATAAGTTGAATTGGTTTGAAAAAAAGCCGCTGTTCGGTAAACAAATTTTATTAGCGCGAACAGGTACGGATGAAAGTGAACTAGCCAGAGAGTTGATGGAGCAGGGAGCAGACGTGATTGAATTCCCAAAATGGAAAAGGGTTTCCGTACCTGTAGACCAGGCGCTGCTTAATAGAATTTCAGAATATGAACAGATTCTTTTTACCTCTCCTGAAGGTGTCAGGGAATTCTTTGAGATCATATTTACTGAAGGGATCGATATCAGAAAGGTTAAAGCAGACTTTTTCGGCTGCTCAACTAAGTCAATAAAAGCATTGAATGAAAAAGGCCTCTTTGCTGAATTGGAAGGGAACATGTCTCAGGATGGAAAGCTGTTAATCGTAAGTGATAGTGATTTTTCACAGGATTACCTTAATGCTGATATGTTCATAACTTCAAAAAAGGTCATTGACGAACAATTCACACCAATATTTAAAAGAGTTCTTGAGGAGGCTTCTGTCAATACAATTGTTTTGCCAAGCAGCAGGGCTGTAAAAACAATAGTAGAAGAAGGTATCCTTAAGGAAATCATTCCGCAGCAGCTCCTGAAAACAGCAAAGGTTGTTTGCATGGGAGTCAGGACAGCGGTGACTGCAGAAGAATATGGTATTTTTCCGGATGAGGTAATAGCAGCACCGAATAAAACCACCGTGATCAAATGTTTGTCCAGAAAAGAATCTGAATTGGCATTGATGTATTAGATTTGTTTTTAAAAGGAGAGAAAGATATGGAAGCAACGGTATTCATTAGCCATGGCAGCAGAAGTGAGCAAGGAAACAAGGTGTTTGTGTCATTCATCGAGAAGGTGATTTCAACAGGGGAGATTACGAATGCTGCCTATGGATTCCTTGAAAATGCCCAGCCAGCCATTTTCGAAGCGGTCGAATCATGCATTCTAAAGGGAGCATCTTCAGTAACGGTCGTTCCGGTATTGCTGCTTCCAGGAATCCATGCAAATGTAGATATACCAGAGGAGCTGGAAAAAGTCAGGAAAAAGTATCCAAAAATAAAAATATTCTATGGCGAGCCGCTTGGCGTAAATGAAACGATACTGGAAATCGTCCTCGACCGTCTGAAGGAACAAGGCTTTTCAGGCAGGGACTTAGAGGCCGTCCTGCTAGTCGGGCATGGCAGCAGAGATCCACTGGCAGCAGCGGAATTTGAGAAACTGGCGGCGCGGGTTCGGGAGGAAGTCCCATCCAAAGTTGATACTGGTTATATAACAACTCAGCCTTTTTATGGAGAAAAGCTTATGGAAAGCGACTCGTCCGAGAAGGTGTACGTACTTCCATTCTTGCTGTATACAGGCGGTTTTACCGCTAAAATGGAAGAAACAATAAATAGTATTTTGATTCAAGATCCGAAGAGAGAGATTGTCCTGTGCGAACCAGTGGGCTTTGAGGAGCGTCTGGGCGAACTGCTTATGCAAAGAGTTGATGAAGCAAGAGCAAAGGTAAAATTATAAAAGTGGTCTTCGCTAACAAAATGTGAACATCTCGAATAAAATTGTGAAAATCGCCATTGAATTTTAATTTTGGCGAATAAAGTTGTGAAAACCGCCAATAAAACTGTGAACTCCGCTAATAAAATATTTTCGCAGTCAACATATGTAGAAAAATGGAGAGTGAAAGCATGCTTTATCCTATGAATGTACGGATACGGGATCGGGATGTCGTAGTGATTGGCGGAGGCAAAGTTGCTCATCGAAAAGTCCTTGGCCTGCTGGATGCGGGAGCAAAAGTGAAGGTAGTGAGCCCGGAATTAACGAGCGATTTGCTAAGTCTTGCCGACGCAGACCGAATTTCCTGGCATCCAACATCCTATGAAGAAAAGGATCTCGAAGGAGCGCTGCTCATCATTGCAGCCACTAATGACCACGATACGAATCTGGCAGTTAAAATGGACGCTGCACCACATCAACTGGTAAATCTTGCGGATGACCCGGCGGAATCTGACTTCCAGGTTCCATCCTTCATGAAAAGAGGCAGATTGACCATTGCTGTCTCGACATCTGGAGCAAGCCCGATTCTGGCTAAAAAGATTTGCACCCAGCTGGAACAGACATTTGACGAACAATACGATAGCTACCTGGAGTTCCTGGCAGCATGCCGAAAAAAAATCATTTCGTCTGTAAAAGATGGCACAGTAAAAAAACAATTGCTGATGGCTATTACAGACAGTAGCTTTTTAGAGTCGGACGAGCGGGAAGGAAGATTTGCCGCTCTACTGGAAGAAGCAATCAAAGAGGAGGGACAGTAATGGACATATTACTTCCCTCCTCTTTATTAACATTTTCCCTTCTTTCTTCCTCTTGCCCTTTTGAAAAAAAGGAGTAAAATGGAGAGTATTCTTTAGTACTGTAGTTGAAAGAAGGAAACACCATGAAAAATCTTCAAATCTATCTAATCCTTACAGGAGTCATGTTTTTGTGGGGAATGAACGTAACCGCCCTTAAAATCATAGTGGGAAATTTCCCGCCAATTACCATCACCTCACTCCGCGTCTTCACGGCTGGAGTCTCGGTGTTTATCATTCTATTTTTCTTGAAAAAAAGTACGGCTGCCATCAAGGCAGGAGTGGAAATATATATTTGGCGGGGCAATCCTGAATGTCACTGGCCACCATTTATTCCTTGGAATAGGTTTAAAAGTGACATCCGCTGTTAACGGTGGGCTGATCCTCGGTATGGGTCCATTGCTGACTGCTTTGATGGCGATTTTATTCCTGGGAAAACGTCTGACATTTGTACGGACACTGGGTTTTATCTTCGGAGGGATTGGCGTCTCGTTGACTGTGATGGCTGGAAGTGATGCAGTTTCAGGCATGTCAATTGGCGACTTTTACGTATTTCTTTCCATTCTCTCACAGGCGATCAGCTTCATCATCATTTCCAAAGCAGCAAAAACCCTCGATCCACGTTTGTTAACGGGATATATGCTGATTTTCGGCTCAATCATGATGTTTTTCATCGGACTGTGGAAAGAGCCAAGTGGATTAGCAAGCTTAGGAAATGCTTCGATCGGGGTGTGGAGCGTGTTTTTCGCATCAGCAATCTTCGCCACGGCAGTAGGGCATATGCTCTACAATTACGCAATCGGCAAGGCTGGACCCGCGGAAGCATCCATTTTCCTTAACTTGAATACATTCCTGTCAATTATGTTCGCAGCTATCTTCCTTGGGGAACATATTACATCCTCACACCTTTTGGGACTGCTTTTTATCGTCTCCGGTGTTATATTCGGTTCTGGAGCGCTTGAGGAATTGATGCTGAGAAACAGGGCGAAACGGAACGCGGCTTAATATTGTTATAGGGGCAGGGCTTCGGCTCAGCCCTTTTTGCATAGTAAAACACCCGACTGGTATTAAAACGGGCACAACTGGAATTAAATCAATGCCAACTGGTATTAAAACAGCATCAACTGAAATTAAATTGAGTCCAACTGGTATTAAAAAGCGATTTTGCGGCCCAACGGGGAATAAATCAGATTCAAAGGAGAATATATTCGTTCAAACGGGGATTAAACTTTCTCCAAGGGGGATTAAACTTGATTCAACGGGGATAAAACACGTTCCAGCGGGGGTCAAGCTTAATCCAACGATGAAAAAACAAACACAACGGAGAATAATCAATAAAATTAGCTCAAGTTTCATCTGGCCAGAAGTTTACATCAGAGCTCAAGGTCGCAAAGTGTCCATTTTCCAAAAGAACAGTCCTGATTTTGGACAGTTGTCGCAAACGGTCTCTTTATTTTCATGCAAAACAGACCTGGCACGATTCTTGCTTTATATAAAACTAACAATTTTATAAAAGTGGAGGTCAAACAAAATGAAAATGAGTGAAGTAAAGGCGATTGTTACAGGCGGAGCGTCTGGATTGGGGGAAGCAACAGTCAGGCGAATTGTTGAGCAAGGGGGAAAGGCTGCGATACTTGATTTGTCAGTGGAACGCGGCGATACGCTTGTCAAAGAACTTAGTGGACAAACAGTTTTTATTAAAACAGATGTAACGAGTGAGGAAGCAGTATCAAATGCAATCAACAAAGCCATGGAATCATTCGGGTCAATCAACACGGTTGTTAACTGTGCCGGGATTGGCGTAGCGGGCAAGCTGTTATCGCGAAAAGGTGTCCATGCCCTGGACATGTTTTCAAAGGTAATCTCGATCAACTTGATCGGAACCTTCAATGTCATCAGGCTTGCTTCAGAGCAGATGTCGAAAAATGAAGCAAATGAACTGGGCGAACGTGGCGTCATCATTAATACAGCATCCGTTGCTGCGTTTGACGGCCAGATTGGGCAGGCTGCCTACAGCGCTTCAAAAGGCGGAGTTGTAGGTATGACACTTCCGATTGCAAGGGAACTTGCTGCATACGGTATCCGTGTCATGACAATTGCACCAGGGCTTTTCCATACACCGATGTTCGATTCGCTGCCGGAAGAAGCAAGGGACTCTCTTGGTAAAATGGTGCCATTCCCGCAGCGTCTTGGTTATCCCGAGGAATATGCGCTGCTTGCTGAAAGCATCCTGACAAATCCAATGCTGAATGGCGAAACAATCCGACTGGACGGAGCCATCCGCATGCAGCCTAAATAAGATTTTGGACAAGTACTTGGATATTGAACAATAATTATTCAAACTTAGAGCCTGCACCTTATTGGGAAGCAGGTTTTTTTACGTATCAAAGTGTACCTTTCCCTGACAGTTCTATATAATTGAAGTTATAATATTCAGAAATTTCTTCTTTAGAGGAGGGAAATGATTGATTGAATTCAGGGATATTGTGACACCTGTAGACTGTGAGGTCACGGATGAAACAACTTTGCGAGAGGCGCTTGAAATTTTTAAAAAGAAGAAATGGAATCTGCTGCCGGTGACAGATGGAGAACAGAATTTGCATGGTGTTTTTACCCGGAGCGGACTGTATCAGATGGTCCTCGATGGCAGTCCGCTTGATGCAACAATCCAGCCATACATAAAGAAGCACGTGAGATCAATTAGGATTGATACCCCTTACCGGGAAATCGAAAAAATCGTAAAAACGAGCAAGGTTGGTACCGGAGTAGTGCTGGATGAGCAAAACAAGGTCATCGGTTTACTGACCAAGACAGATATGGTGGGCGCTCTATTAAAATCAGCCAATACACTTAAGGACCAGCTGGAAACAATCCTGCAGCATTCCAATATCGGCGTACTCATGACGGACGGCGGTATGCAGGTCGTTTATGCAAATGAAGCTTTTGCCAAAATCAGCGGCCGGTCTGTTGATTCAATAATGTCCAGGGGAGCTGGACGAAATTTTTCCCGGCTTGCTTGAAGAAAATAAAACGCCTCATCATTATGAAAAATTCAAATCGATTCTTCATATCTCTTCTTATGAAACAGTGAATCATGAAGAAGGGAAAATCCTGTTGTTTCAGGATATTTCTGAATTTGAAAAAATGGCTGAAGAATTGGAGACCGTCAAAAAACTGAAACTGACTATCGAAACGACGCTTGAAAATGCGTATGATGGAATCCTGATGACCGATGATAAGAACATGATCACGATGGTCAGCCCTCCGCTGCTCGAATTGTTCAACCTGGAAAAAACAGAAGTTTTGTATAAACCAGTCGATCAAATACTTCCTCAGCTGAAGCTTGGTAATGTATTTAGTTCGGAAATGGCGGAAGTCAGCGATTTTCACGAAATGAACGGAATAAGATATATTGTCCATCGAATTCCAATCATGAAGGATGGCAAGGTCATCGGAGCGATTGGAAAAGTGATGTTCCGTCAGTTGAATGAGGTCAGCGAGTTGTTCAAGAAGCTTCAAAAAGCCGAGAACAAGGCAAGCTTTTACCACCAGCAGCTGCAGAAATCAGAGTCTGCAAGATTCACATGGGATCATATATTCAGCAAAGATCCTAATATGGAAAGACTAAAGAAAAGCGCAGCCAAAGCAGCGAAAGGAAGGTCCACAGTACTGGTCAGGGGAGAAAGTGGGACAGGGAAGGAATTGTTCGCGCATGCCATCCATAACAGCAGTGCCAGGAGCGATGGCAAGTTTGTCGTTGTCAATTGTGCCGCTATCCCGGAGGACCTGCTAGAATCAGAGTTTTTCGGATATGAAGAGGGGGCCTTTACAGGGGCAAAGCAACGCGGTAAAATCGGCAAGTTTGACCTGGCGAATGGCGGTACACTTTTCCTCGATGAAATCGGCGATATGTCACTCTCCCTTCAGGCAAAACTGCTGAGAGTCCTGCAGGAGCGAGAGTTTTACAGGGTAGGCGGAAATGTCAGGGTGAAGGTTGATGTTCGTATTATCGCGGCGACGAACCGTAACTTGGAAGAAATGGTGAAGCAAGGGGAATTCAGAGAGGACCTTTACTATCGCCTGAACGTCATTTCGTTGAACATCCCGCCACTAAGGGAGCGCGTGCAGGATGTGGAGTATTTGATCATCGGTTTAATGAAAGAATTGAACTATATGCTGGGCACGAGCATCACAGGAATCTCATCCCAGACAAAGGAAGCACTCCTAAGCTATGGATGGCCAGGCAATGTCCGTGAGCTGAGGAATGTCCTTGAGCGCGCGATGACGTTTGCCGAGCATGGGAAAATTCAGGCTGAGGACCTGCCAGATTATTTAATCTCGCAACTATCCACTCCACCTACTGAACAAATCAGCCTTGCCGAAGATGCCGAGCTCGGTGCCATTAAAAAAGCCCTTAACCAGACGAACGGGAACAAAGCAAAGGCAGCAAGACTGCTTGGCATCAGCCGCTCAGGCCTATATGAAAAAATTAAGAAATACGAGCTGAGTGTATAGTAGGCACTATTCGAACTGGAAAAACACATGTGTTTTTCCAGTTCGCCAATAAAATAAAATTATCGCCAATAAAGTTGTGAACTTCGACAATAAATTGAACTAATGCCAATAAAATTGTGAAAACCGCCAATAAAAATTGAACATCACTATTTATATTGTGTAATCAACCATTCAAATATGAAAATCGCCAATGAAATCAGAACTACAATCAATAAAGTTGCTAACTCTAGCATTTAAAACACAATATGAGCAAGGTTGCTGGCTAGGACTGAAACAAATAGTCGCCCATCAAAATAGTGTCCAGAAAAGGTGTTCAATTTCCGGACACTTCGATCAGCGCCACCATTGATTAATACTTGATTTAACTGCATTTATCATTTTCGGAAAATTGGCATAATTATTGCATATAAAAATATGAATGCGTTTTCAAATTTAACCAAGGGGGAATTTGTGTATGGATATCGGGTCATATTTAGCGCAAAATGCCAGGAAAACACCAGAGAAGCTTGCTATTGAATGTGAAGGAAGGAGCTATACGTACAAGCAGTTTAATGAGGAAGTGAACAAGCTAGCCCACGGACTGCTCAGCCTGGGGATTCACAAGGGCGATAAGCTTGCTTTAATGATGAAGAACTCTGATCAGTTTGTGTTTGCTTTTTTTGCAGGAGCTAAAATTGGTGCGGTGATCGTACCGGTGAATTTCCGCCTGACAGCATCCGAGGTCCATTACATATTGGAACAGTCCGGCACTGTGTTGGTGATTTGTGATGATGAATTTGAGGACATCATTACTTCAGCACGTGAAGGAACAAATGCAGCACATGTCATCACGACTGGTACCCCTAAAGCAGTTGGACATCATTCATTGAATCATGTCCTTTCCGATAAAGTCATTGATCCACAAGTTGAAGTAAGCGATCATGATGATCTTGAAATCTTGTATACATCCGGGACGACCGGAAGGCCCAAAGGTGCTTTGTTTGACCATAAAAGAGTCTTCAATGTCGGCTTGACGATGATGATCAGTATGGGCATCAACCAGGAGGAAAGAATCCTCCATATCGCCCCGCTGTTTCATTCGGCACAGCTTAATCTATTCTTGGTTTCGGGGATCGTCCTTGGAGCAACCCATATCATCCACCGGGATTTCCATCCAGTCACAACGCTTCAAGCCATTCAAGAACATAAAATCACCCACTTCTTTGGAGTGCCGGCGATGTACAACTTTATGCTTCAGGTACCGAATGCATCTGATTACGACCTTACTTCAATCAAAAGATGCGGCTATGGCGCTGCACCGATGGCTCCCGAACTTGTACGTAAGAGCATGGAACTTTTCAAGACTGACCAATTTTACAATCTTTGCGGCCTGACCGAGGCTGGTCCTGGCGGCATTCTGCTAGGTCCGGAAGGGCACAGACACCACCTTGGAAAGGGAGGGAAAGCCGCATTCCTGACAGAAGCTAGAGTGGTGGATGAAGAAGGTAAAGATATCAAGCCTGGTGCAGTCGGTGAGTTCATTATCAAAGGCGAATCCATCATGAAAGAATACTATAAGAAGCCTGAAGAAACGGCTAAAACAATTAAGGAAGGATGGCTATATACCGGTGACCTTGCAACGGTCGATGAAGACGGATATATCACCCTGGTCGACCGGAAAAAAGACATGATCATTTCCGGCGGGGAAAATGTGTATTCAATTGAAGTAGAAGAGGTCCTTTATGAACACCCTGCCGTACTGGAAGCAGCCATCATCGGTCTGCCGGATGAAGTATGGGGTGAAGCAGTCTGTGCGGTCATCGTGCCAAAGCAGGGTGCAGCTGTTGAAGAGCAGGAGCTTAAGGCTTTCTGCCGGCAAAAATTGGCTGGCTATAAAGTTCCAAGAAAGATATTTATCGAGGAGGCTTTGCCAAGGAATGCTTCTGGTAAAATCCTGAAATATCAGCTTCGCCAGAAACTGAATGAAGTGAAGCTTTAATAGTTTGAGAGAGAAGGGGGATACAAAAATGAAACACCCTTATTTAACCAATGACCATGAAATTTTTCGCAGGTCACTTAGGAAGTTTTTAGAGAAGGAAGCATATCCTTTCTACGACCTGTGGGAAGAAGAGCGAATGATCCCGCGATCATTCTGGGAGAAAATGGGTGAGCAGGGTTATCTTTGCCCGGATATCGATGAGGAGTATGGAGGCAGCGAGGTCGACTGGGGATTTGCTGTTGTCATCAACGAAGAGCTCGAACGGGTGGGATCGGGCCTGGTAGGTGTCGGATTGCATAATGACATCGTGGTTCCATATATTACTGCCTATGGAACAGAGGAGCAGAAAAAACGCTGGCTGCCAAAGTGTACGACAGGTGAAATCATTACGGTCATCGCGATGACTGAACCAGGGACAGGTTCGGATTTGGCGAACATTCAGACGACAGCCATTCTTGATGGTGACCACTATATTGTAAATGGACAAAAAACCTTCATCACCAACGGGATCCAGTCTGATTTGATTGTTGTAGCCTGCAAGACCGATCCGAAAGCGAACCCGAAGCATAAGGGTGTCAGCTTGCTTGTGATTGAGCGGGATACACCAGGTTTTTCCCGAGGGAGGAAGCTGAACAAGGTGGGACTGCACTGTCAGGATACGGCAGAGCTTATATTTGAGGATTGTCGGGTGCCAAAAGAGAATTTGCTTGGAGATGAAGGGAAGGGATTCCTTTACTTAATGGAAAAGCTCCAGCAGGAACGCCTGCTTGTTGCGATTGCTGCGCAAACAGCATCTGAGGTCATGCTGAAGCAGACAATAGAGTATGTGAAAAGCCGCGAAGCATTCGGCAAGCCGGTCAGCAAATTCCAGAACACGCAATTTAAGATTGTCGAGATGGCGACAGAGATTGAGATGAGCAGAGCTTTCCTTGACCAGTTGATCGCCGAGCATATTGAAGGCAAGGATGTCGTCACGAAGGTATCGATGGCCAAGTGGAAGATGACAGACAGCGCGAAGAAAATCGCCGCGGAGTGCATGCAGCTCCATGGAGGTTATGGATATATGGAAGAATACGAGATTGCGAGAAGATTCCGCGATATCCCGGTTGCCAGTATTTATGCCGGAACAAATGAAATCATGAAAACCATCATTGCTAAAAATCTAGGATTATAGACATAGATTTGATTAACAGAAAGGAAGATGAACATGCGTGAAGTTGTCATTGTCGAAGCTGTCAGGACGCCTGTAGGCAGAAGGAAGGGTTTATTGAAGGATATCAGGCCGGATGAGCTGGCTGCAGAAGTTTTGAGGGAGGTTGTGAAGCGGGCTGGAATTGATGCAGGTGTTGTAGAGGATGTCATTCTTGGCTGTGTGACACAGTCAGGTGAACAAGCCGGGGATATTGCCAGGGTTGCGGCTTTGACAGCCGGCTTCCCGATTGAAGTTCCAGGAACGACGATTGACCGTCAATGCGGGTCAAGCCAGCAGGCTGTCCATTTTGCTGCACAGGCAATTCTTGCGGGGGACATGGATGTCGTCATTGCCGGCGGCGTTGAGAATATGACTCGTGTTCCCATGGGCTCCAATTACCAGGAAGTCAACCCTTTCAGCCCCAAATTAAGAGAACAACACGAGATGATTCATCAAGGGCTATCCGCAGAACGGATCGCAAAGAAGTACGGTTTTACTCGTCAGGAGCTTGATGAATTCTCTGCTGAAAGCCATCGCCGTGCTTTGAAGGCACAGGCCGAAGGATATTTTAACAAAGAAATCATGCCGCTGGAAATCACCCTCGAAAATGGTGAAACCACTTTGATGACGGAGGATTCAGGACCTCGTGAAGGGACAACGCCTGAGGTTCTGGGAGGATTGAAAACGGTCTTCAAAGAGGATGGTGTCATTCATGCCGGCAACGCGAGCCAGATCAGTGACGGTGCCGGAGTCCTGCTGCTGATGAGCCGTGAAAAAGCCGAGGAGTTAGGATTGAAGCCGCGCTTCAAGGTACACACAAGAGTCGTCGTGGGTTCAGACCCGACGCTGATGCTGACAGGACCGATTCCGGCAACGGAAAAAGTCCTCAAAAAAAGCTGGACTGAAGCTGGAGGATATTGATGTCTTCGAGGTGAACGAAGCATTCGCACCAGTACCGATGGCATGGCTGAAGGAAACCGGAGCAGATCCTGCAAAACTCAATCCAAATGGCGGGGCAATCGCTCTTGGCCACCCCCTTGGAGCGAGCGGCGCCCGCCTGATGATATCGATGATGCACGAACTCGAACGTACCGGTGGCCGCTACGGCCTGCAGACAATGTGCGAAGGGCACGGCATGGCCAACGCGACTATTATTGAACGTCTGGAGTAAAAGGGTCCTAACACTCAGTGGCTCACGGAAAAACAGAACGATTGACGCCCAAAAACAGCGAGATCGAGAAAGAGAGTTCACCAATAAGAGCGATTGGCGCCTCAAAACAGTTAAATCGAGAAAAAGATGTCCCAAAAAGACCTATTGGCATCAGGAAATTCCGAAAGAAGCAGGTCACCCATGAGACTACTATGTAAAGGATGAACTTGACATTTCATTAGGAGGAATGCAAATGAGCACGACGATCGGCAAAATTTTTGACCTGACCGTAATGAAGTTCCCAAACAAGGAAGCCCTCTATGATGTCCGCAAAAATGTCCGCTTTACGTATAGTGAATGGAACGATGAAGTGAACAGGCTTGCCAACGCGCTCCTGGCTGAGGGAGTGAAGAAAGGCGACCGAGTTTCTACGTTCACGTTCAATACTGAGGAGTTAGGTACTGCATTTTTCGCCTGTGCGAAAATCGGGGCGGTTTTCAATCCAATCAACTTCCGGCTTATGGGAGAGGAGGTTGCTTTTATCCTGAGCGATGCGGAGCCAAAGGTCGTACTTTTTGAAAAGGCGGTGGAGCCAGTTATCGCGGTCATTGAAAAGCGATTCCCGCATATCGCTTTTTGGTACATCGATGGAGATACACCCGAATACGCGCAAAGCTACCATGAAAAAGTGGGAGCTGCAGAGACCCAGCCTGTTGAAATCGAGGTAGACGAAAACGACCTTTACGCGATTATGTACACAAGCGGAACAACCGGCAGACCAAAAGGCGTTATGCATAAGCACCGCAATATGGTTGAGCAAAGCCTGATCGTTGTAAGTTCAACCAAATTGGGTGCAAACGATCAAGGTTTGGTAACTGCACCGATGTTCCATTGTGCTGAGCTCCACTGTGCATTCCTGCCTAGAATCCATGCGGGTGGCAGTAATGTCATTCTCCATCAATTCGCTCCAAAGAAAGTGCTGGAGCTGATTGATTCGGAAAAAGTCACGAAGTTCTTCGCCGCACCAACGATGTGGAATATGCTTTTGCAGGAGAATCTATCAGACTATAATATCGAAAGTCTGAAGCTGGGATTGTACGGAGCAGCACCTATGGCACCATCGCTTGTCCATGCCTGCCATGACAAGCTTGGCATCAAGCTAGTCCAGGCATACGGAATGACGGAGATGGGTCCCGCCATCACCTTCCTTTCTGAGGATGACCAGCTGACAAAAGCGGGTGCGGCTGGCCAGGCTTGCCTTAACCATGAAATCAGGATTGTCCGCCCGAACGAGGAGGGCCCATCCGACCCTGATGATATCCTGCCTCCAGGCGAAAGCGGGGAAATTATCGTCCAGGGTCCATGCATGATGACTGGCTACTTCAATCGTGAAGAGGCTTCTGAAAAAGCGATGCATAAAGGCTGGTACCATTCAGGCGATATTGGCTACCTCGATGAAGATGGTTATTTATGGGTCAAAGACAGGGTGGATGACATGATCATCAGCGGCGGTGAAAACATTTATCCTCGTGAGGTCGAGGATGTACTCCATGCCCATGAAGGTGTCCTTGATGTCGCGATTGTCGGCCAGCCTGATGATCGGTGGGGCGAATCCGTAACTGCTTTTGTTGTGAAAAAAGATTCCCAGGTCAGTGAAGAGATTTTGGATGAATGGTGCAAAAATAGTGACAGCCTGGCAAACTACAAACGCCCGCGCAAATACATCTTTGTGGATGCACTGCCTAGGAATGCGAGTGGCAAGATCCAGAAATTCATGCTGAGAAAGCAAATGGAAGAATTTTTTTCAAAAGGGCAGCCGACGTAATGGGAAAGGGTTTTTTATCATGTTAGACGGTATTAAAATTGTGGACTTCACCAATTACATTCCCGGTCCTTTTGCGACGCTGAGGCTGGCTGAACTAGGGGCAGAGGTTGTCAAAGTTGAAGCGCCAGAGGGAGATCCGGCAAGGAATACAGGCAAAGGATTTGTATTCAATGCGCATAACCGGGGCAAGAAGAGTATTGTCATCAACCTGAAGGAGACAGAAGGGAAGATGCTGGCTCTTGATTTACTGGCCAAGGCAGATGTGGTGGTTGAGAGCTTCAGGCCAGGAGTGATGGATAAGCTTGGTCTCGGGTTTGAAGCGGTAACAAAGGTCAATCCTGGAATCGTCTATTGTTCGGTGACGGGATACGGCATGACCGGTGAGATGAGCAGCCTGGGCAGCCATGACCTGAATTATATGAGCCTGAGTGGTGCATTGGCTCAGATGAAGGACAGCTCCGGAAGACCGGTACATCCAACCCATACGTTTGCAGATTATATCGGGGGCATGGCGGCTAGTGAGCGAATCCTGGCCGCACTTGTAGGCAGGGAGAAAACTGGGGGAGGCAGCTATCACTGCATCTCCCTTGCTGACAGTATGGCATCGTTGATGGCAAACCATGTCCTGATTGAAAAAGAAACAGGCTATCCTAACGGTGTTTCCGTTCTGAACGGCAGCATCATTGGGTACGGGCTGTACGAAACGAAGGACGGCCGTTATGTCAGTCTTGGTGCACTGGAGCCAAAGTTCTGGCGCAACTTTTGCGAGGCTGTAGGCCGGGAGGAGTGGCTGTCCTCTCATTATTCCCAACCTGAAAACTCAAATCCTGTGTATCTTGAGCTTGTTGATCTGTTTAAAAGCAAGCCGCTCTCGCAGTGGGCAGATTTCAGCATGAAGGTCGACTGCTGCCTCACACCTGTACTTGAAGCGGGAGAACTGGCTCACTACCCATACTGGAGAGAAAAGAATTTTGTAATGCCTGAGGGCCAAATCAAAATGCATGGAGATTTGCAATCGCAAAAGGGAACAGCTCCGCCGAAAAAGGGAGAACAAACAGAAGAGCTTCTAAAAGATTGGCTTAGTGTTAATAGCAGCAAAAACTAGATTGTGAGATTTTAATAATTGGAAGGGGATATGTCGGTATGATGAATGTTCCATTGACAGTAGGATCGCTATTGGAGAGAGCAGAAAAGTTTTTCCCGAAAAAGCAGGTGGTGTCCCGGACACTTTCAGGTATTCACCGGTTCACTTACAAGGAGATTGGCGAACGGACTCGCAGGTTGGCCAGCGCCCTTGAAAAGCTTGGTGTGGAAAAAGGAGACCGGGTTGGTACATTTGCCTGGAATCACCATCGCCACCTTGAAGTCTATTTCGCCGCTCCAGGCATGGGGGCAGTACTTCATACAATTAATATCCGCCTGTCTCCTGAGCATGTCTCTTACATTATCAATCATGCAGAAGATAAGGTGTTGCTTGTTGATGAGGACCTAGTGCCGCTGATTGAGCGTAGCAAGGATCAATTTAAAACGGTAGAGGCATACATCATCATGACCGACAAAGACGAGCTGCCGGAAACAACATTGGAGCCGGTCTATTCTTATGAAAAACTTCTTCGCGAGTCAAGTCCAGAATTTGAGTTCGTGAAAGATATTGATGAAAATGATCCAGCAGGGATGTGCTATACATCGGCAACAACCGGCAATCCAAAGGGCGTTGTTTATTCCCACAGAGGCATTGTACTCCATAGCTTCGCTTTTGGATTGGCCGACACTGCTGCATTATCGGAAACCGATGTCGTATTGCCTGTTGTCCCGATGTTCCATGCCAATGCCTGGGGTCTTCCATTCGCTGCGACTTGGTTCGGCTCGACCCAGGTGCTGCCTGGACCGCTTTTCACTCCAAAGCTGCTTGCGGATCTTATTGAGCAGGAAAAAGTTACCTTCACTGCAGGGGTGCCGACAATTTGGCTTGGCTTGCTGAATGAACTTGAGAATGGAAGTTACGATACATCTTCATTGAGGTCGATTGTTTGTGGTGGTTCTGCTGCACCTCGTGGCATGATCAAAGCGTTTGAAACAAAATACAAAATTCCATTCTTGCATGCATACGGCATGACCGAGACGACTCCGCTGGCAACGGTATCACGTCTGAAGAGCTATCAGGTCGGATTGGACGAAGATGAAATTTTAGATATCCGCTCCAAGCAAGGACTCCTTGTCCCAGGGCTGGAAATGAAAGTTATCGGCGGAAATGGTGAAGTGAAGTGGGATGGCGAGGAAATGGGAGAACTATTACTCCGCGGACCATGGATTGCCGATGAATATTATAAAGATGAGCGTTCGGCAGATGCTTTCCGCGATGGTTGGCTGTACACTGGCGATGTGGCGACTGTTGACGAAGAAGGCGTAATCAAGCTAGTCGACCGTACGAAGGATCTGATCAAGAGCGGCGGAGAATGGATTTCATCGGTCGATCTTGAAAATGCCCTTATGGCTCACGAGGCTGTCTTCGAAGCAAGTGTGGTCGCTGTGCCGCACGAACAGTGGCAAGAACGTCCGATTGCCTGTGTCGTTCTGAAAGAGCAATATAAGGATAAACTCGATAAGCAGGAACTTCTAGACTTCATCACTCCGCAGTTCGCCAAATGGTGGCTTCCGGATGATGTGATCTTCATGGAGGAAATTCCGAAGACCTCGGTCGGTAAATTCCTGAAACGCGCACTAAGAGATCAGTTGAAAGATCATCTCGTGCAGAACTCTTAATAATAAGACTATACTTAAAGTAGCATCGTCTAAAAAAACGATGCTGCTTTTTAAGTTGTAGGATAAATATTGAAGCGAAATATATAATATAATCACCAAAAGGCACAATAAATTATTCTCTTTCAATTCAAAAAATTAACAAAAAGAGGTATGATAGAAAATATAAAATTCGTAAGCCGAAATAATCTAGATCGTTTCAACGGGGGTTTATCTTCATGAGTATATTTTCTTTTGTAAAACCTTATCGCATCCCGATTGCGGCTGCGCTAAGCTTGATGCTTGTCGAACTGGCCGTTGAACTAGTCCAGCCGCTGCTGATGGCTAAAATCATCGATGAAGGAATTGTCGCCAGGGACCTGGATACTGTCATCCAACTAGGCGGAATCATGCTCGGGCTTTCATTCCTTGCATTTGCATCCGGTATCACGAATTCTTTTATCGCAGCCCATGCAGGTCAAAGCTTTGGTTATGACTTGCGCGAGAAGCTGTTCGCCAAGGTTCAGGCCTTTTCATTCACGAACTTCAGCAGCTTTCCATCATCCTCTTTGATTACAAGGATCACCAATGATGTGACACAGCTGCAAAATACATTCTTTATGAGCCTTAGGATTGCGATGCGCGCTCCGCTGTTAGTTATCGGGGGAATCATTATGGCCATGCTCGTCAATGTGAAATTGTCGCTTGCATTTGTCATCATTATTCCGCCTCTTTTGATTTTCCTGATATGGATTATGACAAAGGCGGCAGGCTTATTTAAAAGTGTACAAAAGCGCCTAGACAAAGTGAACGGTGTCATGAGGGAAAATCTTGTCGGCATGAGGCTGATCAAGGCTTTTGCCAGAGGTGGCTATGAAGGTACACGATTTGAAACTGCGAACAATAACCTTAGGAATAAAACAGTATTCGCCTTAAGGGTTACCGAGGCAACGATACCTGTTTTGCT
The DNA here is from genome assembly GCF_020524355.2 of Mesobacillus subterraneus. Taxonomy (NCBI): domain Bacteria; kingdom Bacillati; phylum Bacillota; class Bacilli; order Caryophanales; family Bacillaceae; genus Mesobacillus; species Mesobacillus subterraneus. The sequence continues at coordinate 3,240,847 of NZ_CP129019.1, read as the reverse complement.
GCTATTCATGAACCTGAGTGTGATTGCTGTCCTTTGGTTTGGAAAGTTAGAAGTCCAGACTGGAAGCGTAACGGTCGGTGAAGTGGTTGCAATTGTCAATTATGCAGCACGGATCACCACCGCTTTTTCGATGTTTTCATGGATTATCATGGTTTTTTCCCGTGCCAGAGCTTCTGCTGAGCGTGTGACGGATGTGCTGAAAGAGGAAATCGATCTGGAAGACACAATCGAAAGCAGTAAGGAGTATGGAATTACCGAAGGTGAAATTGAATTTGACAAGGTTTCATTCCAGTTTCCGAATACAAATATCCCAATACTTCAGAATCTGTCCTTTTCCATCGCTGCCGGCGAAACAGTGGCTGTATTGGGAGCTACTGGTGCCGGGAAGACATCGATGTTCCAGCTGATCCCCCGGTTATATGATGTAACAAGCGGAGGAATTCGAATCGATGGCCGGAAAATTAAAGACTTTAAACTAAAAAGTCTTAGAGAAGGGATTGGCTACGTTCCTCAGGAGGCTATGCTCTTCACGGGTTCCATCAAGGAAAATCTGGCCTGGGGCAAGAAGAATGCCACCCATGAGGAAATGGTTAAGGCCGCTTCTGATGCCCAAATCCATGACACGATTGAAAAACTTCCTGATCAGTATGACACGTTATTGGGGCAAAAGGGCGTCAACCTATCAGGCGGACAGAAGCAGCGACTATCCATTGCAAGGGCCCTAATCAAAAATCCGAGAATCCTGTTACTTGATGACAGTACAAGTGCACTTGACCTGAAAACAGAAGCAAGGCTGCTGGATTCGATCAGCCACTACAAATGTACAACAGTCATCATCACCCAAAAGATAAGCACTGCTAAGGAAGCCGATAAAATCCTTTTGCTTGAAGATGGCTCCTTAATTGGATCTGGAGACCATGAGTATTTGCTGAAGCATTCTTCCCTTTATCAGGCTATTTACGAGTCCCAATTTGGGGAGGTGAAGGCAGGATGTTAAAAAAACAAAAAGAAAGCAAGACTGGCAAGGGAAGTAATCCGGCGTGGGCAATTGTACCGACGGTCAGGAGAATTTGGGCATATCTAGCAGAGCAGCGGAGGCTGCTGATCTTTGTCTTAATAATGGTTGTGGCAAGTTCTGCCCTAGGTCTTTTGGGACCATTCCTGATTGGCTGGGGAATTGATGAGTATTTTGCGACAGGGTCCACTGTCGGATTCACCTGGCTGTTAGTCGGTCTTGGCGTTGTGTATGGATTGCACTCTTTGTCCTTATGGCTCCAGAGCTACTGGATGATTGGGATTGCCCAGAAGACTGTATATATAATGAGGAAACAGCTTTTCACACACTTCCATAAGCTTTCGATTGATTTTTTCAATAAACGTCAGCATGGCGAATTGATGAGCAGGGTAACCAATGATATTGAGAATGTCAGCGCAACGCTGAATTCCTCCGTCATCCAGATTTTTTCAAGCGTTCTTACGCTGGCGGGAACCCTTGCTGTCATGATCTGGCTTAGCCCGCTGCTCACGCTTGTCACGATGATCATTGTGCCACTGATGTTCATGGGGATGAAGTGGATCACAAGCCGCACAGGGAGGCTTTATAAAGAACAGCAGCGCCGTCTTGGCGAAATGAATGGGTATATAGAAGAAAGTATTTCTGGCCAAAAGATCATAAAATCCTTCTCACAGGAACCGAAAGTAATTGAAGAATTTCGCATTAAGAATAAGAAGCTGAAAGAGTCCGGTTATTGGGCCCAGACTTTTACGGGGTTCATCCCGAAATTGATGAATATGCTAAATAACCTGAGTTTCACCATTGTGGCGGCATTTGGCAGTTACTTTGCGCTTCAAGGATACGTATCAATTGGGACAATCGTCATTTTCACTGAGTACTCCAGGCAGTTCACAAGACCTCTGAATGACCTGTCGAACCAGTTTAATACCCTACTTTCTGCAGTAGCAGGAGCTGACAGGGTTTTTGATATCATCGATACAGATGAAGAGGCGGCCGATGAGAAAGAAGCTGTCCCACTTAAGAATATCAGCGGAAAGGTCGAGTTCAAAGACGTATCTTTTTCATATGAAAAAGGCGGAGATACCGTATCTGATTTGAATTTCAATGCTGAACCTGGTAAAAGTGTTGCCCTGGTTGGACCGACAGGAGCAGGCAAGTCCACGATCATCAATTTGATTTCGCGTTTTTACGAACCGGATAAAGGTAAGATCTTCATTGATGGATATGACAGCAAAAAAATTACCCGTGAAAGCTTGCGGACACAAATGGGATTTGTCCTCCAGGATTCATTCCTTTTCCAAGGGAGCATAAGGGAAAACATCCGTTACGGCAAATTGGACGCAACTGATGAGGAAATTGAGCAGGCGGCAAAGGCAGCGAATGCCCATTCCTTTATCAACCGCTTGCCAGAAGGCTATGATACCGTATTGAGCCAGGATGATGCTGGCATCAGCCAGGGACAAAAGCAGCTATTGTCCATCGCAAGGGCAATCCTGGCTGACCCATCCATCTTGATCCTGGATGAAGCAACGAGCAGTATTGATACGATAACCGAGCTTAAAATCCAGGAAGCCCTCCAGCATCTGCTGAAGGGAAGAACAAGCTTCATCATAGCACACCGGTTGAATACGATTAAAAGCGCAGATCAGATTATCGTCATCGAAGAGGGCCAAATCATAGAAAAAGGCAGCCATGACGAATTGCTGGTACAAAAAGGCTTTTACCATAGCCTATATACGAGCCAGCTGGAAAAGAAGATGTTAATGAATTATTAGGAAGCCTCCGGGTTTCCTTTTTTACTGAATAAGAAAGTATAAAATTTTTGTACTAAGATTAGTGTCCAGCTCCAGCGCCTAGCCCCTCGAGACGCTAGTCCTGCTGCGGCTCCTAACTCCTCGAGACGTTTCGGTCCTGCCAATGAAGTCAAAGAGCGACTTCACTGTCAGGCCCTCCAACGCTTGTCGGAGTTGGGCAGTCGCCTCCGCATTTCGAATTGTCTAGTGTCGCCTCCTAGAAACTCCGAAACTTCAACTCCGCCGGCAGAAGCAAAAAGCGCTTCTTTGTCGGAGTCTCCAGTTTCTGCGTTTCTGGGCAGTCGGCTATACTTTTCGATTTCGGTCCTGCCAATGAAGTCAAAGAACGACTTCACTGTCAGGCCCTCCAGCGCTTGTCGGGGCTGACCAAGGCGCTTGCGCTTTTCTTATATTTATTGCCCTAAGATGTGGTGTTTTTTAGTAGGCATCCCTTGTTGGGACTGCTGGATACACTGGCAATTTCTCATTGAAATCTGACAAATTTCCCAGGAAATAGAGGATTTGTGAAAAGTTTGTCGTATTCGTAATACAAGATAGCAACCATTAGCACAGCTTCTGTCACGTCTTAGACAAAATTCTTCGAATGGAGAAGATGAAATGCTCGTTGAGAAACTTCTTTTAAACGTCCTTATTATCCTGCTGCCAATCTTCATTCATAGTGTCCTTTTTGATAATAAGAGGGTTGGGAATTCGCCATATTTGTGCGGGGTACTCCAAAGTATAGCTGTGTTTCTGTCTCTCGCCTTCTCGTTTGAGGATGGCGGTTTGTTCTGGGATCTTCGCTACGTACCAATGGTGCTTGCCTTTTTATATGGGGGTCCGATAGCGGGTATTATGGTGTTGGTTTCCTATCTGACAACAAGGACATTTATGGGTGGGGACCTGCTGCTCGGATATGTGAGTGGTTTCCTGGCCGCACTATTTCCATTCATGTTCGTTAAGAAGTTTTGGACACTGGATGCAAACAAGAGAATTAAAACAGCTGTCCTTGTAGGGTTATGGCCTTTACTTTCCATGCTGCTGATTCTTGTGGCCAATATTTTCATTAATGACGCATCAGCTGAAGATACAAACCAAATTTTGATGAATGTAGCGATTTTCGGTGCAATACAGATTTTTGCCGTTTGGGTTGCAGCAATTCTGAATGAGTCTTTGATCGAGAAGGATTTAATGAGAAAAGAAATCCTTCGCGCTGAAAAACTGAATACACTGGGTGAACTGGCTGCATCGATTGCGCACGAAATCCGCAACCCTTTAACAGTAGTAAAAGGCTTCTTGCAGATGATGCATAAGCAAGAAAAAGGGGACAATTATTATTACTTGAGTCTTGTGCTGACTGAACTCGACAGGGCGGAATCCATTATTAATGATTATCTGAATTTCGCCAAGCCTCAATTTGAAAAATTGGAAGATGCCGAGCTGGCAGAGATCATTACTGAAGTCACCTTGCTTTTAGAGGCGTTTGCAGCAAAGGAAGGAGTGCAAGTGAACGTCAAGCTCGAATGGGGAGTCTATGTAAAAACCGACAGGAATCAGTTGAAACAAGCACTTGTGAATATTATAAAAAACGGGATTGAGGCTACAGATGAGGGCGGGGAAGTCATTATTAGCCAGGACGGAGCAGGTAATGAGTCATATGTAGTGATATCAGATACGGGAAAAGGTATGGACAGTTCCCAAATCGCCAGACTTGGTACGCTGTTTTATACAACGAAAGACAAAGGGACGGGGCTTGGAACCTCTGTATCGATCAAAATCATCGAGGCAATGGGAGGAACGATTTCATTCAACAGTGAGCTTGGGATTGGAACAAAAGTAGAAATTTCTCTTCCTGCATATCGTAATTTTGTTGATGTCAGGAGTTTGAATCATTCTGTTTAATTCTAAATAACAATGCACCCAGCAGCCGTATAATGCCTAGTGCCGGGGCATTTGTTAGTATTTAAAAGAGGTTCAACAGAGTTCAACTGCTCATTGATTGGCGAGCTTCCATATATAAAGCTTGTATGAACTTCTTGATATTAGATCGAGGTGGAATTAGACAGGTGTCCGTTTTGCCTTCCAGCTCCAACATTTTCATTCTTACCTGTGAGTAGTCAAAAAAGGCGGTGGAGTAATGATCAAATTTTGGATTGGAATAATCGGTCAGGCCTAGGGATGCTAGATGTTCCAGTGCCTGCTGAATCGCTCTTCTGACGCGTTGTTCTGCCGCTTTGACTTCTTTTTTTACATCTGAAGAAGAGGCGCGCGGCCCAAGGCGTTTGTATACAGTTCTTTCAAATAAATCTTTTAATGGCGGCGTTTCTCTGACTCCGGTTTTTTCGTGTTCATATAGAATGGATAAAAGGTCAAGGAGATCTTTATTTCCGCTCTCTCCGATGATTCCTAAATCCAACAGGATATTCTTTCCAGCACTCACAATCGTACGGTCCATTACTGGTCCAGCATAGACTGGTTTTAAGCTGAGCATGCTAAGCGATTTTTGGATATCCAATACTGATTTCTCCAAAATAAGATGTTCACAGACTTTTTTAATAACATTTGAGACTTCGAGTCTGTTTATTGGTTTAGTAATGTAGTATTCAACTCCAAGTTCGTATGCTTCGCCAATCAGCTCCTTCGATTCCACTTGCGATACCATGATGATCTTTCCGGTAAAAGAACTCCGTATCTCCCTGATGGTTTCCAATCCATCACGATTAGGCATCAATAGGTCAATCAGCAGAACATCGATCCGCTTTGCCTCAAGTAAGTCTGCATACACTTCAGAGCCATCCTCTGCTTCTCCCTCGACGGTTCCGTAATTCTCATCTTCGATTATATTAGCCAACATCGCCCTGATTGCCGGTGAATCGTCTGCGATAAAAAACTTCATCATGCTCATCCTCCCTATGTAATTCTGGCAATGGGGATTTCAATCGTGAAGATGGTATTGAATTTATGGTGAAGACTTTCATCCTCAAGTTTGATGTTCCCGTCAAGATTTTCTATGACATTCTTAACATAAGAAAGCCCGATTCCATTTGAAGCAAATCCGCCATGGCTGAACTTTGTAGTGAATCCAGGCTCGAAAATAAGCTTTCTGTTCCTCTCAGCAATTCCTGCCCCATTGTCTTTGATGTGGATCATCAGTATATCTTCTTTCCGGTGTATATTGATGTTGATTGCTCCAGTCAGGATGATTGCTTCCACTGCATTTGCCACCAGATTATTAATGATGGATAAGAGCATGAACGTATGGTAGCAGGGGTGGTTTCCAGAGATCGTACACTTGAAATCAATGGATTTTCCCAAAGAATCTGAATAACGCTCATTGCAAGCAGCGATCACTTTAATGATTTCTGTTATTTCCATTACATCACAAAGGTCTTCTTTTACCATCAACTTTGTTAAACCGGCATAGATTCGTTGATTATCTTTTTTGATTTCATGCATTTGACCGGCAATTTTCAGGATGGCATGGGCATGCTTTTCCTGCTGTTGTTCTTTTAACGTCCTATAAAGCGAGTAGCTTTCTCTGGTTAGATTTTCTGCATCAGTCATGGTTTTTTTTAACTGGACCATTTCTACATATAAATTCGAAATCAACATCAGCATTTGTTCATTACGCTTTTTTTGCGCAGTTTCGGATAGTCTGGCTTCGTGAATGACAAAAATATTAAAAAAACCGAGAACAAAGAAACTGCGAATGACTGCGATGATTCCTATTGTGATGAATGTAGACAAACTGATAGGGGTGTGTGAAAAAAATGATCGAAAAAAGATTTCAACCATGCTGGCAGCAATTTCAACAATTACTCCAAGTAAACCGACAAAGAAGGGAGTACTATAAAGTGAGTTAATGTTAAACAGGTAAAATAGGAGCGCGAAAGTCAAGTAATAAAAGAAAACAGGGAAGTGTTGAAAGAAGGCTTCCTCGAATAAGAATCCCTGGCTTGAAAAACTGTAAAGTGCAATCCTGAATAATACAACGGCACCGCCAGCAGTCAAACCAGCGAATAACGGATGTAGTTTTCTGGACCATAATAAAATGAAGAAAAAAATAGGAGTCCCTAAACTGACCCGCATATCTCCTTCAAACGGATAAAACTTCATTTCTCCGCCGATTGGAACTGCGATTGCTATTAAAAGGTACAAGAGCAGCCGATCCTTCATCCTATCCACCTCATCAGATTCTATGTAGTTATGAAAATTCGAATTCAAAACTAAGCTGAACAATTCTTATTTTAATCCAGTACAGACTTCATGAAGTAATCAAATATGACAATATTATTAAGAACAGAAAATGCCATGTTACTTCTTGTAGATTTCAGTAGGGTGTTGATTATTCTATAAGTGTCAAGAAGAAGCTAACATCTTCAAGAGTGTCATATTTTTATAAGGTTTCCCTTGTGAAATAACTCACAAATATGAAGGCAGGTGACAGGCTCACTGGATCAAAAGGGAACTATTGGAATGTACTCCTTAAAAAATCGATATGCACTAATAAACTCAGGGAGGTAGTCAAAATGTTCTGGATTCAATTTTTAATTGTACTGGCATGCATCTTCATCGGTGCGCGCCTTGGCGGTGTTGGTCTAGGAGTGATGGGCGGTGTGGGCCTAGGAATTTTAGTTTTTGGATTCGGCCTTCAGCCAACTTCCGCACCGATTGACGTCATGTTGATGATTCTTGCGGTCATTACCGCTGCCGGATCTCTCCAGGCAGCTGGCGGCATGGAATATCTAGTGTTTCTGGCAGAAAAGGCATTGAGGAAAAATCCTAAATGGATAACGTTCATTGCTCCAATGGTCACGTATATCTTTACTTTTTGTGCTGGAACTGGTCATGTTGCCTATTCTGTGCTACCAGTTATTGCTGAAGTTTCACGCGAATCAGGCATCAGGCGCTGAACGTCCTATGTCCATTGCGGTTATCGCTTCACAGCAGGCGATCACTGCCAGCCCTATTTCAGCAGCGACTGTAGCGTTACTTGCATTGCTTGCAGATTTTAACATCAGTTTGATGCAAATCCTTATGATCTGTGTTCCTTCTACATTCCTTGCATGTATGGCAGCTGCTTTCGTTGCAAGCAAGATGGGCAAGGATTTGAACATGGATGCAGATTATCTTAAGCGTTTAGAGGAAGGTCTGGCGCCAATTAAGAAAGATAAAAAGGAATTCACACCTAATTCAGGTGCAAAGCTTTCAGTTATCCTGTTCCTCCTTGCTGCAGTATTAGTTGTCATCCTTGGATCTTTCCAGGAACTGCGTCCAGGTTGGGAGATCGAGGGAGTGTTCACACGGATGAGCATGCCGGCAGCAATTGAAATTGTTATGTTGACAATTGCCGCCATGATCATTATTTTTGCGAAACCTAAAGTAGAAGATATCGTTTCAGGAAGTGTGTTCAAAGCAGGTGCAGCTGCAGTAGTAGCAATCTTCGGGATCGCCTGGATGGGCGACACCTTCTTCCAGGGAAATATGGCCCTTATTTCGGGATCGATATCTGACCTTGTCACTGCTGCTCCTTGGCTGTTCGCTGTGGCACTGTTCGCACTTTCCATCCTCCTATACAGCCAGGCAGCTACAGTACGTACCCTAATGCCGCTAGGAATAACACTGGGAATCAATCCCGCGTTACTTATCGCGATGTTCCCAGCAGTGAATGGATATTTCTTCATACCGAACTATCCAACTGTTGTTGCGGCAATAAATTTTGATAGGACGGGGACGACACGAATTGGGAAGTATATCTTGAATCACAGCTTCATGGTTCCAGGATTGGTTGCGACGATCGGCTCAGTAGGAATCGGTATCCTGTTAAGTACGATAATCCTTTAAAGTCAAGTTCATAAGCAGCCGCTCTTTTCAGGGCGGCTGTCCATTATTGATAGAAATGGAGTTGTTCAGAAATGATGGATCAATTCAGGGTGGAAAAAGATTTCTTAGGTGAGAAACTGGTTCCTTTGGATGCCTACTATGGTGTCCAGACAATAAGGGCCATTGAAAATTTTCCAATTACAGGATCCAGGATTGATGAGTCCTTAATAAAGGCAATGGCCATTGTTAAGAAGGCGGCTGCACTGGCAAACGCTGATATTGGACAGCTGGATCGAAAAATCGCAGAGGCAATTGCCCAGGCAGCAGAAGAAGTGATCGGCGGAAAGTTTCATGACCAATTTATTGTAGATCCCATTCAGGGCGGAGCTGGCACTTCAATCAACATGAACACAAATGAAGTTATTGCTAACCGTGCACTTGAGTTGATTGGAGAAGTTAAAGGAAATTATAAAGTAATCAGTCCTAACTCTCATGTGAATATGGCTCAGTCTACCAATGATTCTTTCCCTACAGCTATTCACCTTTCAACATTATTGACGCTGAATCAACTGGTTAAAGCAATGGAAGAACTGCATGAAGGATTTATTGCTAAGGCGGCTGAGTTTGATGGGATTATCAAAATGGGCAGGACGCATCTACAGGATGCCGTACCAATTCGCCTCGGTCAGGAATTCGCTGCTTATGCAAAAGTACTAAAAAGAGATATTAAGAGAGTGAAGGCTACAAGGGAGAATCTGCATGAAGTGAATATGGGAGCAACTGCTGTTGGCACAGGGCTTAATGCAGATCCACGATACATTGAGAAAGCTGTCGGATATTTGATTGAATTAAGCGGTTTGCCATTATCAGGTTCTGAGAATTTAGTAGATGGCACACAAAATACCGACTGCTATATAGAAGTTTCAGCGGCATTGAAGGTTTGTATGCTGAATATGTCAAAGGTTGCCAATGACTTGAGAATGATGACATCAGGTCCGAGATGTGGTTTCGGGGAGATTAATTTGCCAGCACGTCAGCCTGGTTCCTCGATCATGCCAGGTAAAGTAAATCCGGTCATGGCGGAAGTCCTCAATCAGAGTGCATTTCAAGTTGTCGGGAATGATCTCACCATCAGCATGGCTTCAGAGGCTGGTCAGTTCGAACTGAACGTCATGGAACCGGTTATTGTATTCAATCTCTTGCAATCGATTAAAATCATGACCAATGTTTTTACAGTATTCAATGAGCATTGTCTGAGAGGAATCACGGCGAACGCAGAGAGAATGGAAGCTTATGTGAATAATAGTGTAGGAGTTATAACAGCAATCAATCCACATGTGGGCTATGAAACAGCTGCATCTGTTGCCAGGGAAGCAATTGTCGCCAACAGGCCTGTGCGTGAAATTGTCCTTGAACGTGGTGTGTTAACAGCTGAAGAGTTAGATACCATCCTCAACCCGTTCGAGATGACACATCCAGGGATTGCAGGTAAGGAACTGATGGATAGAAAAAATGAAAGAGAACTCGTTTTGCTTTAATAGGCAGCAGAATAGGAGGCAGATTGATGTCGGAGCGCGGCAAGAATCAGCATTTATATAGGAAGCTACATTCATTGTCAGGAATCATTCCGGTCGGGGTGTTCCTTACAGTACATCTCTTCGTGAACTACACAGCAACCTGGGGCCAGGATGCATATAACACGGCAGCAGGTATCATGGTGAATCTGCCTTTCAAGTACTTTCTTGAGGCGTTCATCATTTTTATCCCAATGTATTTCCATGCGATATATGGACTTTACATTGCCCTCCAGGCGAAGAACAATATAGGACGTTATGGATATGCACGCAACTGGAAGTTCTTTTTGCAGAGAATCACCGGGGTCATTACCTTTATATTTGTTACTTGGCATATATGGGAAACAAAAATCCAGGTGGAGTTTTTTGGCGTAGAGGCGAACTACCATCTGATGGTCAATATCGTAGACAACCCGCTTTCACTTGCATTATATATCATTGGGATCGTTTCGGCAGTGTACCATTTTGCTAACGGGCTATGGACATTTCTGATAACGTGGGGAATTACAGTATCCCCTAAATCCCAACAAATCTTTTCATATATAACATTCGGACTATTTGTCGTACTATCCATCATTGGTGTACGTGCAATATTGGCATTTGCTTAATAGCTGGATAGGAGGCAATTCATATGAGCAAAGGTAGAATCGTGATTGTAGGCGGCGGACTTGCAGGACTGATGGCGGCGATCAAGATCGCTGAGGACGGAACAATGGTTGATCTGTTTTCAATCGTTCCTGTAAAGAGATCCCATTCAGTCTGTGCACAGGGCGGGATCAATGGAGCAGTAAATACGAAAGGGGAGAATGACTCGCCTTGGGAGCATTTTGATGACTCAGTTTATGGTGGGGATTTTCTGGCGAACCAGCCACCTGTGAAGGCGATGTGTGATGCTGCACCGAAAATCATCCATATGTTTGATCGGATGGGTGTTATGTTCAATCGTACACCAGAAGGCCTGCTCGATTTCAGGAGGTTTGGCGGGACGCAGCATCATCGGACTGCATTCGCAGGTGCCACGACCGGTCAGCAGCTTCTCTACGCACTGGATGAGCAGGTACGCAGGTTTGAAACCCAAGGACTTGTAACGAAGTATGAGAACTGGGAATTTGTTTCTGCCGTTCTAGATGATGAAGGGATTTGTCGAGGGATTACCGCACAAAATCTGCGCACGATGGAAATGAAGGCATTCAGTGCCGATGCCGTCATCATTGCAACTGGCGGACCAGGACTGATTTTTGGCAAATCGACAAATTCAACGATCAATACTGGCTACGCTGCAGCGAGGCTATATGAACAGGGTGCCTTGTACGCAAATGGTGAATTCATCCAGATCCATCCCACTGCCATTCCCGGCGATGATAAAAATCGCTTAATGAGTGAATCAGCGCGCGGAGAGGGTGGACGTGTGTGGACATATAAAGATGGAAAGCCATGGTATTTCCTGGAGGAAAAATATCCGGCATATGGAAACTTGGTTCCTCGGGATATCGCTACCCGGGAAATATTCGATGTCTGTGTGAACCAGAAGCTTGGGATTGATGGCGAAAACAAAGTTTACCTGGATTTGTCACATATTGATTCACATCAGCTTGATATCAAGCTTGGAGGAATCATGGAGATTTATGAAAAGTTCATGGGGGATGACCCTCGAAAGGTTCCAATGAAAATATTCCCGGCTGTCCATTACTCAATGGGAGGGCTATGGGTGGATTATCAGCAAAAGACCAATATACCTGGTTTATTTGCAGCGGGTGAATGTGACTATTCCCAGCATGGAGCAAACCGCCTGGGTGCTAATTCACTTCTGTCAGCAGTATATGGCGGCATGGTCGCCAGCCCATCTGCCCTTGAATATGTACATGGCCTGGATAAAACGGCTGATTCCATTTCATCCAGCCTTTATGAGCAATCCGTCAAAAAAGATGAAATGAACTATGAACATATCCTCAAAATGAATGGCAAAGAAAATGCCTATCTTCTCCATAAGGAACTTGGAGAATTGATGACAGCGAATGTAACGGTTGTCCGTGAAAATAAAAGACTGAAAGCGACCTATGAAAAATTGCAGGAAATCAAGGAGCGTTACCAAAAAATCAATATCGAAGATACGGCTAAATGGAGCAATTCAGGAGCATCATTCACAAGACAGCTTAAAGGCATGATCAATTTAGCTCATGTCATCACCCTGGGAGCATACCAGAGAAACGAAAGTCGAGGAGCCCACTATAAACCTGAGTTTCCTGACAGGAATGATGAAGAGTGGCTTAAGACTACAATGGCGAGGTTCAATGCAAATACGGAACTCCCAAATCTTTATTATGAAGAAGTGGATGTATCTTTGATTGAACCAAGAAAACGTGACTACACCAAGTCCAAGAAAGGAGTTAAGTGATCATGCCGAAGCAGGATAAAATCCATCTGATTATCAAGCGGCAAGAGAATGCTGGCTCCACTCCTTATCTTGAAGAGTTTTATGTCCCATACCGGTCAAATATGAACATCATTTCAGCTTTGATGGAAATACAAAAGCATCCGGTCAACAGAAAAGGAGAGAAGACGACACCAGTCATTTGGGAATCAGTTTGCCTAGAGGAAGTTTGCGGTGCATGCTCAATGGTTATTAACGGGAAACCAGGGCAAGCCTGTTCCTCACTGATTGACCAGCTGGAGCAGCCAATCAGGATTGAACCGCTGAGCACATTTCCAGTGATGAGAGATCTCGCTGTCGATCGCCAGCGAATGTTTGATTCATTGAAAAAAAGTAAAAGCCTGGATTCCGATTGACGGGACACATGATCTGGGCCCTGGTCCTAGAATGGCTGAAAATACAAGGCAATGGGCTTATGAACTGTCAAAATGCATGACATGCGGCTGCTGCCTCGAAGCCTGTCCGAATGTCAATAACCAGTCTCCGTTCATGGGACCAGCACCTCTATCACAAGTTCGCTTGTTCAATGCTCACCCCACCGGAGCCATGCATAAAAAAGAACGGATTGAAGCAATCATGGGGGAAGGGGGGGATCACTACTTGCGGAAACTCTCAAAACTGTGTGGAAGTTTGCCCGAAAGGCATTCCTTTAACGACATCCCTCGCCCATTTAAACCGGGAAGTAACCATCCACTCTTTTAAATCGTTTTTTGGGAGTTTTTAGTTGAGAGATCTAGTTGCCTCCCTTGGAGTGTTTAGTGGTTGAATGTCGGCTGCAAAAAGAAACAATAGAAAAAGCGAACCGGATTCCGGTTCGCTTTCAAGTAACTTGCTACTTCACAAGATGTATGAAAAATCATCCATTATAAACTTTGCCGCGGTACAATTTCCACTTGACCATTTTTAAACCTAAACGACGCAAGCCCTACCTCTCTTGCATCCTAACGGCTCCGAAGCCGATCCAGTGTGAATAAGTTGATACCTAAAAATAAAAGCAGAACGCCATTAATTGTTTACATAATTATAGTTGTGATTTCAAGTTACTTCTTTTTGGCGAAGCTTTATCATTATATGATATTTTCCATCAGCTGTCAATATTTTTTTACAAATGTTTGAAGTACTTACTGTTTCCGTAAATTCTCCTGTGCCATTTTTACAAGTTCCCTTACCATGCTGCCTCCCAGTCTGCCTCCAACTTTTCCGGCTTCTCTTGTAGAGAGAGTGCCGTTATAGCCCTTGTTTAGGGGAACGCCAATTTCTCTTGCTGTTTCGAATTTTGCATCCTCAGCTTTCATCGTGCCGGCTACCTGTGCTTTAAGATCGTCTAATGCTTTCCTTGCTTCTGGTACAAGTATTTTATTCCTTCTTGCCATCAGGAATCCCTCCCTATGATTGAAAATCTGATTCAAATTAAGCATAGTATTTGTTTTATTCATCTATATTATTTAATTGGATTATTAATGAAGGATGGTAATAGTACAGCGAATTTTTATCACCATATTTATCAACAGGAAAAAGCACTATTTTTCGAGTGTTCCACAGACTTATGCACATTATCCACAGAAAACATCTGGAATTTCAGGGTGGCTAAAAATCCAATAATAGGAGGTGGTTTTTAATAATTGCCCACATTATCCACAGGGCTGTTGATAGCTGGTAATGTTTATTTTGAACAATTAGTGAAAGCTATTGTGTAACCTGAATATGGAGAGTATAGTAAAGATATCAAAAGTTAGTGAAAACATTCACAATATAAATCCCAATGCTAACTGTTGATTTATTCCCCCTTCCCTTAAAAAAGAAAGCAGAATCCTCGATGGATTCTGCTTTCTCTTTTTTTAGAGTTATTTTCGATGTTTCTTTGCACGTCCATCTGCAGCTCTTGATCGAGCCAGCGCTTCAAGATCAGCTTGATCGGCAAGCTCACGGTTGAATTCAAAATCGATTCCATCTGACTTCATGTTCTTTGGAACCTGTGGAAGCGAAGCTTTATTTCGGTCACGTGTTTTATGCCCATGAGAACGACCCATTCGAAAAAACCCCTTTCAGGATAAAAGTACGGAAAAAATCATTTCCGTACTTTTATATTTCGCAAAAAAGGGGTGCTTAATGCTTATTATCTCTTTCCATTTGTATAGCCTGCAGCTCTGTCTGCCTTCTTGAATTCATGGCTGTATGTAACTTCCTGCATGCTTGATAAAGTGCTTTTTGTTTTATCACGTTTCTTTTTATCCATTGGTAATCAATCCTTTCAAAATGATTTACTTTACCAGTATTTCCTTGTTGAAAGGGATTTAACATGATTATTTACCGAAAATTTCTTTGAGTGCATTTTCCAGTTTAGAATACTTAAATAAGAAACCTGAGTTGAGAAGTTTTTCTGGAATGGCACGCTGTCCTTCAAGTACAAGGATGCTCATTTCACCCAGCATAATTTTGAGCGCAATCGAAGGCACAGGCAGCCAATGAGGACGACTAATAACTTTGGACAAGGTTTCTCCGAACTGCTCCATCGTTACAGGGGAAGGTGCTGTAAAATTAACTGGTCCATTGATTTTTGAGTCCTCGATGCCTAAAAGAATTCCTCGTACAACATCCTCTATATGAATCCATGACAGCCATTGTTTGCCCGAGCCGATTTTTCCTCCAGCAAAAAGTTTATAAGGAAGAAGCATCCTCGGCAATGCGCCGTCGGTTTTATCAAGGATGACCCCAAAACGGCAAAGCACGGAACGGACGCCCATGTCATGAACCTGAGCAGCTGAAGCTTCCCATTGATCTACTGTGTCGGCGAGGAAGTCACTCCCCTTATTAGATTGTTCCGTGAATTCCTCTGTTGATGAGGTGCCATAATAGCCTACTGCACTTGCATTGACTAGTACAGAAGGCTTCGTGGAAAGCTCTGCAATAATCCGTTTGACCTCAGCGGTTGCCTGCAGCCGGCTATCGAGGATTATCCTTTTATACTCATCCGTCCATTTGCTATTGATTGTCGCGCCAGCAAGATTGACAATCGCATCGATGCCTTCAAGCTCCTTTTCAGGTCTGTCTCCAGCATTAAGCCATTGAATATACCTCGGGTTGCTGCTTTGTGATACACCTGATTTCCTAGTTAATATATATACCTGGTGGCCTTCCTGTATCAAATGACTGCTTAAGGCCTTGCCAACAAGTCCAGTTCCCCCCGGTAATCGCTATTTTCATTAAGATCCTCCTTATAAATATCCTCTTGCTAATATAGTACTTCTTTTAAAATGATAAACCTCCTTTGAATGTGTTAAAGTTTCATTAGAGGTGAGAATCACATGCCAGTGATCACAAAGATTTCTGTCCAAAAACATAATAAAGAACGATACAGCATTTTTACCGACAGCGGCCGCGGAGAAGAGTATGCCTTCAGCGTCGATGAAGATGTGTTGATTAAGCACAACCTAAAAAAGGGGATGGAGCTCGATGACTTTTCAGTAACAGAGATGCTTTTTCAGGATGATATCCGCAAAGCTTATAATACAGCGATCAATTATTTAGCCCACCGCATGAGGTCTGAAGCTGAAGTGCGTGACTATCTGGTGAAAAAAGAAATCGCTGACCCTGTCATAAAAGAAGCAATCCATAAATTATATGAATTCAAATTCCTGAATGACGAGGAATTTGCCAACGCATTCGTCCGGACACAGCTCAATACGACGGACAAGGGAGCAGGAGTCATTAAAATGGAATTAAAGAACAAAGGGATCTCCTCAGAACTCGTCTCAAAAGTAACCGAAGAGGTTTCGTTTGAGGAGCAGCTGGAAAAAGCGATCAAGCTTAGTGATAAATATGCACAGAAAAATAAGAAAGATTCATCAAAGATTCTTAAACAGAAAATAGAACAGATGCTTCAGCGTAAAGGATATTCCTTTGCGATTATCCGGGCTGCCCTGGATGAAACACAAGTGGAGAAAGAAGAAGACGATGAAATGGATGCCTTAAGGATTCAAGGGGAGAAGCTGCACAACAAATACAGAAACCTGCCGAAACGTGAATACAGGCAGAAGCTGAAGATGGCGTTGTACCGTAAAGGGTTTCCTATGGAAATGATTGATGAATTCATTTCTGAAAAAGAAAATGAGGAATAAAAAAATCATGACATGTGTCATGATTTTTTGGACTCTATAACAATTTCGTCTTTTTCCAGATTTTCAATGATGATTCCTGCTACTTCAGCGGGAGAACGAAATCTTGATGGGTCAGCAACATGGTCACTTTCTTCCCAGAACGGAGTATTCATGCCCCCCATGTAAGCAGCGACAAAGTGAATTCCTTTTCCTTCATATTCCTTTTGCAAACTCTCTGTAAATCCTCTTACGGCGAACTTGCTGGAGCAGTATACTGCCTCATTCTTTTTCCCGCGCAGGCCTGCTGTTGAAACGATGTTCAGAACCAGACCGTCATTATTTAATTCCAGATAAGGGAGAATTGTTTTGGTCATCTGGATCGTTCCAAAGACGTTAGTCTGGAACATCTCTTCAATTTCATTATCGGAGATCTCTGCGAATGGACCAAAATGACCAAGACCTGCATTGTTGACGAGGCCGTAAATCTCATGTTTTTTACTGATCAATAGAGCTTTTTCTTTGATATCCTCCAGATTCCGGAGATCAAGCACAAGGTTTGTTGCGCTTCCTCCTGTTTGCTCGATTTGGGCTTGAACGTTTTTTAGCTTATCTTCAGTTCTTCCTGTTAAGATCAAATGGTACCCCTGCTGGGCGAAAAGAAGAGCTAGCTCCTTCCCAAGGCCAGTACCGGCACCAGTCACAATGATTGCTTTCATGATAGCCTCCTTAAGATAACATGCTATAATTTAGTTATAACTTAAATGCTTGAATGAGAATAGTACGATGCTTATAATCGTTAAAACAAGTATTGAAAATACCTAATAATGAATAACAATCCAGGAGTGAATATAGATGGGCAGAGAAAAAAGATACAGTGAGTTATCTGAATATGAATTGAACCAGGAAATTTCCAGTCTCCGTGACAAAGCTAGAAAAGCAGAGCAGATGGGGATGGTCAGTGAGCTTGCCGTATATGAACGGAAAATAGCCATGGCAAAATCCTACATGCTGAACCCGGATGATTTCAAGCCGGGAGAAATATACGGAATCGATGGGGACCCAGGAACCTATTTCAAAATTGATTATATGAATGGAGTATTTGCCTGGGGTGCGCGTGTAAATGGTGATGGAAGAGAAGAGGCACTGCCAATTTCCCTTTTATTAGAATTGGAACAAAACCAGATTTGAAAATCTGGTTTTGCCCGAATTGCTGAAAACAAAACTTTTTCTTAGTGGTCTTTTATGACCGCTGAAGTATCATCTTCACGGTGCGATGAGGCGTACATGCGCTCCTGCGGGTGAGTATTGATGGTGCCATCGGCTCTTTTTGAAGCATATTCCGCTTTAGCCCGGGGCTCGCCCTCAAACTTATTGTTGTTCTGGTTTGGGAAGTTAGTTACTTTATTTCGCATATTGCCCTCCCTGACGGGTAAAATTACGTGTATGCCAAAAAGCTGCACGCATTTATAGTATTTGATAAACACAATCATTCATAACTACATTAAAAATTGGCAAAGGATGATCACGATGCAAGAAACACATGAGAAGCTAGCTAGGATGCTTCAAGAAAAAAACAGTGGCATCACATATGAACAGGCATTGACTTGGGTAGAGCTTTTATGGGGGGACTTCGAGTCAACCTACGCAAAAGCAGGACATGAATATATGGGCATCGAAATGACCGAAAAAGTGGTCCGCCAATGGATTGATAATTACGGCGGGCAGCTACACGAATTTGTTGGCAGGAACCCGAAGTATAAGCATTTATTAGCTCAGGACTGAGGTCTATTCAATAAACCTAAAAAATCCCCGCATATGCGGGGATTTTTTTAGGTAGATAAGAAAATATAATTTTTTTACTTTGATTAGTGTCTAGCTCCAGCGCCTAGCCCCTCGAGTCGCTTCAGGTACTCAGGTGAAGTCAAAGAACGACTTCACCTGAGCGGCCCTCCAGCGCTTGTCGGGGCTGACCAAGGCGCTTCCGCTTTTCATTGTTTACCCTTCACCGGGAAGGAATTCCAATTTCTTTCGTAGTTTTTCTTCACTGAATATCCAGCCCGTGTAGGAGCTGAGGATTTCCAGGTCCTTGCTGAGATTCACGACTGCGACGAAAGGATAATGGCCGTTGCTGCGGTAGCGCAAATCGATGAACCTGACTTCGTAATAGTCATCATATTCATCGCATTCCCAGCGGTAAACCGGTGAGAAAGACAGGAACGCTGACAGGTTCTTGTCTTTTTTTGCTGCTTCCAATACCGCAGTTTCCGGGACAGGAACTCGGTTGAATTGGTCAAGAATCCTGACATGGTGCTTGTGCCCGCGGCCGACAAAGAATTGGTGCTTATTCATTACAGCTACTCGCCAGTGATTGAATTTCATTGTCGGAGCGATGATGATTTCGGTCGCATCCGGAACAATATTTTCAACCGCCCGTTTGATGCGATGCTTCATGATAAAGCGGTAAATATAGTAGAACACCAGGATTACATAGATTGTTAAAAATGTATATCCAGGGTGAAAACCAAATGCCCAGAGGAATAAACCGACGACATGAAACGCAAAAATAATCGGGTCGAAAGTATTGATTACCCCCAGTGCGACCCATTTCGACGAAAAAGGACGCAATGCCTGTGTGCCATAGGCATTGAAAATGTCGACAAAAACATGAAGGAAAACAGCAATAAATGTCCAAATCCATAAATGCAGCAAATTTGCTTCTGGGTAGAAAAAGTAGATTGTCCCAGAAATAAGCAGCAGCCACAGAAGAACTGCTGGTATCGAATGGGTAATACCGCGGTGATTCCGTATATAGACAGCATTATTCTTCAACTTTAAAACAGTATCAATATCAGGGATTTGTGAGCCCACAAGTGTAGCTATCAGAACGCTTGAGGCAGTGGCGGTGCTTCCGCTGACAACAGGATCAAGCGTAGCTAACCCGCCAAGAGCGAATCCCATCACAACATGGGTTCCAGTATCCATGGGGACATCCTCCTTTTTTAAAGATTTTTGTTAAGCATAACCAACGTTTGGCAGGTAAAAGTCCTTGTCACAATACGAAGAATAGTTTACGTTTAAAGGGCTGTTTCACCCAGCCCCTTCACGAAACGGATAAAGGAGCTGGAAAAATTGATTCAGATGATCGTACAATATGAAGTAAAACAAAATCTGCTTAGCCAATACCATGAGACAATTCATAAAATCTCAACAATGCTTCCTGATTTCGAAGCTGACATGTTTTCATGCAGCCAGTCGGAAGATCGGAATATTTTTATTGAGTCATTCTATGTCCCGACTGAAGCCCATTATCATGCAATGAAAAAAATGCGGCTCTCCCGTCACCATTCCGTTTTCGGAATCCTTGAGGACTTTGTCCCGGGCGGGCTGGAGCGGATAGGATTCATGGCGATTAAGCAGAAGCGTTAATATTATATTCCCAAATTTCCGGAAAGTTTAACACCTGGAGGAACAAAAGTGGCGACTGACATCAAGAAATGTATAGATAAAATGGATATAAAATCCTTTCAGGATGACTTGATAGGATGGTTTGTAGGTGAGCAGCGAGAACTGCCATGGAGAAAGGACCAGGATCCTTACAAAGTGTGGGTATCTGAAATCATGCTCCAACAAACAAGAGTAGATACTGTCATCCCTTATTTTAATCGATTTTTGGAAAATTTTCCAACGATAGAGGCACTAGCTGCCGCTGATGAAGAAAAGGTTCTTAAAGCATGGGAAGGACTCGGTTATTATTCCCGAGTACGGAATTTACAATCCGCAGTTAAAGAAGTTAATGAAAGGTACGGGGGCAGAGTACCAGATTCTCCGGAAGAGATTTCTGCATTAAAAGGTGTCGGTCCTTACACTGCTGGAGCAATCCTCAGCATTGCTTATGGAAAACCCGAGCCTGCGGTCGATGGAAATGTCATGAGGGTATTATCCCGTATCTTGTTGATTCGGGAGGACATTGCCAGGCAAGCGTCCCGCAAAATTTTTGAAGCGGGTGTCAGGGAGCTCATATCGCACGACAACCCTTCCTATTTCAATCAGGCGTTAATGGAGCTTGGGGCACTTATCTGCACCCCGACCTCTCCCTCCTGCCTGCTTTGCCCGGTCAGGGAACACTGTGAGGCATTCCATCAGGGAGTGCAAAATGAATTGCCCGTAAAAACCAAAAAGAAAAAGCAGAAAAATGTACAGCTTGCTGCCGGGATTTTCAGTGACGGTGAAGGAAGGATCCTCATTCGTAAAAGACCTGGAACCGGCTTGCTGGCTAACTTATGGGAATTCCCGACTGTTGAGCTGAGCCTTGACTTCCAAAGACAAAGAAATCAGTTGGCTGAGCATTTCGAAGATAACTATGCCTTAACACCTAAAATCGGTGATTTTATAGGAGAAATCGACCATGTATTTTCTCATTTGGTATGGAACATACAGGTGTTCAGCGGACAATTTACAGGGGGAATCCCAGAAACGCCACAACTAAAATTGGTTACCGAGGAGGAGATTCAAGAATTTGCCTTTCCGGTACCATACCAAAAAATGCTGAAGCAGTATCTCGCATATAAAAAGGCTGACTAACCATTAGGTTAGCAGCCTTATTTACTTAAAATGAAATAAAAGCTTTTAGTATTAAGATTAGTGTCTAGCTCCAGCGCCTAGTCCCTCGAGTCGCTTGTCCAGCTGCGGCTCCTAACTCCTCGAGACGCTTCGGTCCTGCCAATGAAGTCTAAGAACGACTTCACTGACAGGCCCTCCGGTGCACACGATGTGCTAGACCCGCCAGCCACAGGACGTGGCGCTTTAAGGCGGGCAGCGCTTGTCGGGGCTGAGCAAGGCGCTTACACTTTTCCATATTAATCGTAGCTTACTTTCGTTCCATGCGTATAGTCGGCTTCGCCACGTGTCAAACCGCCCCGGCTTTCAATTTCTTCAACGATTTCCCTGTGGATTGTCTGACCTTCGGCATTCAGGTAAGGGACCATTTGCTGGAGAGAATGATGGAAGAAAGCAAGCTCGCTATCCTTCCAATCAGTTTTGGACATCATCGATAATTCAGTCATATCTCGGCCTACATACATCAGGAATCATCCTTTCGTAAGATTATCAACCTAAAGAATAGTGTTTTCAGTACCGGGTGTTTTTATCACAGATTTCATGGACAAGAAACATATCGTTATTGTCATATATACCTGAACAGGCTAAAATGAAACAAAATTATGATTCCGCTTTTTTAAGCAGGAACTGTATAGAAAGGAATTTTTAGATGACACAAAAAGTTGCACTCATCACCGGAAGCAGCCGGGGAATCGGCAAAGCTGCAGCCCTTAAGCTCGCGGAAGAGGGTTATGACATCATTGTCAATTATGCCCGAAGCAAAAAGGCAGCCCAGGAAACAGCTGAGGAAATCGAAGCCCTTGGCAGGAAAGCCCTTGTCGTTAAGGCGAATGTTGGAGATGTCAGTAAAATCAAAGCAATGTTCGAACAAATCGAAGCGGAATTCGGAAGGCTCGATGTCTTCGTTAACAATGCAGCTTCAGGCGTGCTGCGACCGGCGATGGAGCTTGAGGAATCACATTGGGATTGGACGATGAACATCAATAGTAAAGCGTTATTGTTCTGTGCCCAGGAAGCGGCTAAACTGATGGAAAGGAATGGCGGCGGTAAAATTGTCAGCATCAGTTCACTAGGCTCGATTCGATACTTGGAGAACTATACAACCGTAGGGGTCTCCAAGGCGGCCCTGGAAGCATTGACACGTTATCTAGCTGTCGAACTTGCACGGAAAAATATCGTAGTCAACGCGGTATCAGGCGGGGCGGTCGATACAGAAGCACTTACGCACTTCCCTAATAGAGAGGAACTGCTAGCAGAGGCAAGAGAGAAAACCCCTGCTGGAAGGATGGTTGAGATCGACGATATGATCAATGCCATCATGTTCCTGCTTAAGGACGAATCCAGCATGATCCGCGGGCAGACAATCATCGTTGATGGCGGTATCTCGTTGTTAGTGTAGATTTTAATCCTTGGATGAATTTGGTATAAAAAAATCGGATAGCAACTTCCGCGGATGGTTAATCTATTATTCGTGGAGGTGATAAACGATGGCAAAACAACCTAATCAAACTCAAGCTGGCACAAACATTCAGCACGTGAAGCAGCAAAATGCTCAACAAGCTGGTGGACAAGGCCAATACGGCACTGAATTCGCGAGCGAAACAAACGCTCAAGAAGTACGTAAGCAAAACCAGCAAGCTGAAGCTCGTAAAGGCCAAAACTCTGGCCAACAGCAATAATATCACCTTAAAGAAAGGCACTCTAATTCGTAGAGTGCCTTTTCCCATTAATTCAAAGTCAGTACTCACCTTAGAGCGACCACCACAAGAGGTAACGCAAAATGAATATCAGTACTCAGTGAAGACAGGCACGAAAATAAAAGAGCCGCAAAATATCAAGTTACTTCATTCGACAAAGATTCTAATTCCTCTACATAACTAGTCAAAGGATTTTCCCGTCCATAAAAGAATACATACAAAAGATAAATTTTACAGGCGGTGGAAAAGCATGGATAAATTTAACGAATTGGTTTCTACACAAATGCAAACGATGGAAAAGCTTCTATATCTGCAGTCTGAATTGGAAAGATGCCAGGAAATCGAACAGCAGCTGGATGCCCTTAAGCAAAGTGCTGAATTAGAAGATCTTCGCATGGAAATTGACCGTAAAAAGCAGGATCTAAAGGGAATTCACCAGATGTTCGAAAAGCAGACGGAGGAAGTCATCCACACGTACCAACAGCTAGCCCTCAGTTATCGTTAAACGTGGTCCTTGCAAATTATTGAAATGAAAAAAAGCGAATTTTTATAAAAATTTAGGCAAATTATTGGGCGATCGAGGAAATCGATGGCTCTTTTGTTTTAAATTCTCTCGTTAACCGTTATAATAATAAAAAATAGGAATCGTTCTTTGTTGCCTTTTGTCGTTTTGAAGAATTAGATAAATATACAAGAAATAGGTTGCAAAGTTTCCGGGAAAGGAAAGTAGGGGAGAAGAACATGGGCGTACCCACAGAAGGTGAACCGATCCAAATCCATAGTTACAAGCATAATGGGCACATCCATCGAGTCTGGGAAGAAACTACCGTCTTAAAAGGAACGCAAAATCTTGTGATTGGCGGGAATGATCGGACAGTCGTAACTGAGTCAGACGGCAGAACTTGGATTACGAGAGAGCCTGCAATCTGTTACTTCCACTCTCAGCTATGGTTTAACGTTATAGGCATGATTCGGGAAGACGGCGTGTATTACTACTGCAATATTAGTTCTCCATTTATTTTTGATGGAGAAGCGTTGAAATATATTGACTATGATCTCGATATTAAAGTTTTTCCTGATATGACGTTTAATCTGCTCGATGAAGATGAATATGAACGCCATCGAAAAGAAATGCAATATCCTGATGTGATCGATAAGATATTGAAATACAATGTTGAAAAGCTCAAACGCTGGATCAGGCAGAGAAAGGGTCCATTTGCGCCGGATTTCATCGACATTTATTATGAACGGTATTTAACTTATCGTCGTTAACCATACAGGGAGACAAGCTTTAGCCTGTTGATTGATTCAACAGGTTTTTGTTTCGTGCAACAAGGCTCCATAAGGGGGAACTGTAAAAATGGGCAGCATCCGCAGATACTTAAAATTCGTCAAACCATATAGGCTGCAAATCATTGGAACAATCATCATCGGCATTCTTAAATTTGCAATTCCGCTTTTGATTCCACTTTTAATCAAATTTGTCCTCGATGATGTAATCGGAAACGAAACATTGGTCAAGGATGAAAAGATCGACAAGCTCCTCTGGGTAATGGGCGTCATGATCGTAGTTTTTGTCGTGCTCAGGCCGCCAATTGAATACTATCGTCAATATTTTGCCCAGTGGACAGCGAGCAAAATCCTTTATGACATAAGAGACAGACTGTTTACCCATATGCAGAGGCTCAGCTACAAATATTACTCCAACACAAGAGCGGGCGAGGTCATCTCAAGGATGATCAATGATGTCGAGCAAACAAAGACCTTCGTTGTTACTGGGCTCATGAATCTTTGGCTCGACGTTGCTACAATTATGATCGCAGCTGCTATCATGTTCTCGATGGATGTCCAGCTGACATTTGTCTCGCTCATTTTGTTCCCTTTTTACGCTTTTTCGGTAAAATTCTTCTTCGGGAATCTCCGAAAGCTTACGAGGGAAAGATCACAGGCACTAGCTGGGGTACAAAGCTATTTGCATGAGAGGGTGGCTGGAATCTCGGTCATCAAAAGCTTTGCGATTGAGGATTATGAGCAAACACAGTTTGACCGGCAGAATAAGAATTTTTTAACAAAAGCTCTTGAACATACAAGCTGGAACGCAAAAGCATTTGCGGTAGTCAATACGATTACTGACATTGCACCACTGCTTGTTATTGGCTTTTCAGGTTATCAGGTCCTTCAAGGCAATCTCACCATCGGGGAAATGGCGGCATTCATCGCATATATCGACCGGCTCTATAACCCTTTGCGCAGGCTGGTAAATTCATCAACTACATTGACCCAGGCGATTGCGTCAATGGACCGGGTTTTCGAGTTCATGGATGAAAAATACGATATTAAGGATTCTCCGGATGCAATTGAACTGAAAAACGTGCACGGAGATATTTCTTTTAGAAATGTAAGCTTCTCTTATGAAGAAGACGGGGAGACGGTACTCAAGGATTTGAATATTGAGGTTAAAAAGGGAGAAACAATTGCCCTGGTAGGAATGAGCGGTGGCGGAAAATCTTCGTTTGTCAGCCTGATTCCAAGATTCTTTGATGTTACAGATGGGGAAATCCTCCTGGATGGGAAGGATATCCGTTCCTTCAAAGTCCGTTCTCTGCGAGATAAAATCGGCATGGTTGCGCAGGATAATATTTTGTTCAGTGAATCGGTCAAATCGAATATCCTGTTAGGCAGCCCGGGAGCAAGTGATGAGGAAGTGATTCAAGCGGCCAAAGCCGCAAATGCCCATGATTTTATTATGAATCTGCCAGAAGGCTATGATACAAAAGTCGGAGAAAGGGGAGTCAAGCTTTCTGGGGGACAAAAACAGCGTGTCGCCATTGCGCGCGTGTTCCTGAAGAATCCGCCGATTCTGATACTTGACGAAGCAACTTCAGCGCTTGATCTTGAGAGTGAGCATCTTATTCAAGAAGCAATAGAAAAGCTGGCAAAAGACAGGACAACGTTCGTTGTAGCCCATCGTTTATCCACGATTACACATGCCGACAGGATCGTCCTGATTGAGCACGGAGAAATCATCGAGGACGGCAGCCATGATGAACTGATGGCAAAGCAGGGGGGCTATCATAGACTCTTCCAGGTCCAACAGCTAGAAAGTTAAATAATCTACGAGAAACCGAGGCATTTCGCTTCGGTTTTTTATTATACCTATCGAGACAAACCAATCCCCGGATAACCCGGGGATTTTTTCACAAACACAAAACTTAACAACAAGGAATTTTTCATATTCCTAAAGTGTCATAATTTATCAACTTTTGACATACAAATAGTACCAAGTCCCTAAAACAATTCTAAATTATTATTATATTTAAATAATTAAGAAAAATCAGTGGACTATCTCGGTGCATTTAATATAAAATGTTTTACACAGACATAAGTCATTTTTATTCAACAATAATATATCGGTAATAGAAAGGAGTAGAAAAGTGGTACATGCTCCGATTTTGGAAGTGAAAAATTTAAAGACATCATTTGTCACAAAAGATGGTGAGGTCCCTGCAGTAGACGATGTCAGCTTCTCAGTTAATAAAGGAGAAATCCTCGGGATAGTAGGAGAATCGGGCAGCGGAAAAAGCGTTACTTCCTTATCAATCATGAAGCTGATTCCCCAGCCTCCGGGGAAAATTGCTGGCGGCGAGATCCTTCTCAATGGCGAGGACTTGGTGCACGCTTCGGAAAGAAGAATGCGGGAAATCCGCGGAAATGATGTCGCGATGATTTTCCAGGAACCGATGACTTCATTGAATCCACTATTCACAATTGGTGAACAGCTGGTCGAGGCCTGAAAATACATAAGAAGCTCGGCAAAAAGGCAGCTTATCAGCAGGCTGTGGAGATGCTGAAGCTTGTCGGGCTGCCAAGAGCAGAACAAATCATCAGGGAATATCCTCATCAGCTTTCTGGTGGAATGAGGCAAAGAGTCATGATTGCAATGGCTTTGAGCTGCCACCCGAGGGTGCTGATTGCGGATGAACCGACAACAGCGCTTGATGTGACCATTCAGGCGCAAATATTGGCGTTAATGAAGGATCTGAATGTAAAGCTTGAAACGGCGATAATTATGATAACCCATGACCTTGGAGTTGTCGCAGAGGTTTGCCAGCGTGTCGTTGTTATGTATGCCGGTAAAATCGTCGAGGAGGGGCTTGTGGAAGATATCTTCAAAAATCCGAAGCATCCCTATACTCTCGGATTACTTAAATCGATCCCTGATATCAGGGATAAACAGGAGCGCTTATACTCGATTCCCGGTAACGTCCCCAAACCAGGTTCCATTAAGGTTGGCTGCAGGTTCGCGGAAAGATGCGAATTTGTGATGGACAGATGCCTGAGCGAAGATCCTGAACTCTATGGAACTGGCAGACCGGGTCATACCGTTCGCTGCCTGCTGCATGAGAAGGAGGGAGCAGCCAATGACAGAAGTACTGTTAAAAGTTGATGGATTAAAAAAATATTTCCCGATTACTGGAGGTATCCTTGGAAAACAGACGGGTGCTGTCAAAGCTGTCGATGATATCAGCTTTTGGGTGAATAAGGGTGAAACACTTGGACTTGTTGGCGAGTCAGGATGCGGCAAATCAACTACAGGAAGAATGCTGATGCGGCTAATCGATCCGACAGAAGGGCAAGTCGTTTTCGAAGGAAAAGATCTTGTGACGCTATCGGACAATGACATGCGCAAGGCTCGGAAAGATATGCAAATGGTCTTCCAGGATCCATTCGCCTCACTGAACCCAAGGCATACAGTAGAAAAAATCCTGGAAGAACCTTTGATAGTCCATGGAATCGGGACGAAGAAGGAACGAAAGCAGATGGTCAGGGAAATGCTTGAAGTAGTTGGGTTAAGCAGCTACCATGCCAAAAGATACCCACACCAGTTCAGCGGAGGACAGCGTCAGCGGATTGGGATCGCCCGGGCGTTAATGACAAGGCCCAAGCTGATCATAGCCGATGAACCTGTATCTGCACTGGATGTTTCTATTCAATCACAAGTATTGAATCTTCTGGAGGACCTGCAAAAGGAATTCCAGTTGACTTATATATTCATAGCCCATGATCTTGGAGTGGTAAGGCATATCAGTGACAGGGTTGGAGTCATGTATTTAGGAAGACTCGTAGAGATTACCGAAGCCGATAAGCTGTACGAAAAACCGCTCCATCCGTATACGAGGGCGTTGCTTTCAGCGGTTCCAATACCGGATCCTGATGTGAAAAGGGAGCAGGAGCTCCTGACAGGGGATATTCCCAGTCCGGCGAATCCGCCACAGGGATGTGCATTCCATACAAGATGTAAGGAATGCATGGATATCTGCAAGACTGATAGACCTGTATTGAAAGAAATTGAACCTGGTCATTTTGCTGCCTGCCACCTTTATTAATTTGGAACAGAATCTTATTCCAGATAGGAATGTGTGCAGGATATACAGCATGGATGATATATATTATGGACTGGATATATAAAACCAGTCCGAAAAAAACAAGGGGGAAGAATATGAAAAGGCGTTTTGGATTAATGTTTTTTGCTTTTATCCTTATCCTTAGCCTGGGGCTTGCCGGCTGCAGTAATGATTCCGGCGGCAAGAAAACGGGCGGTGAGTCTGGTTCTGACGGTGGTTCATCGTCTGGCGGAACTCTTGTATTTGGGCGCGGCGGTGATTCAACATCGCTTGATCCAGCTGTGACAACCGAAGGGGAAGCTTTCAAAGTAACAAAAAACATCTATGAAACTCTCATCGAATTCGGTGAGCAGGATACAGAAATCTACCCGGGCCTTGCAGAAAGCTGGGAAGAATCTCCCGATGGCCTTAAGCACACATTAAAACTGCGTAAAGGTGTTAAGTTCCATGACGGCACTGATTTCAACGCTGAAGCGGTAGTATTCAACTTCGAGCGCTGGAAGGCCGGCAATAAAAAACAATTCTACTATTATAACTCACAATTTGGTGACGTAATCAAGGAAGTTAAGGCAGTAGATGAGCATACAGTTGAATTCACACTTAACCGTATTCTTGCTCCATTCTACAAAAACCTTGCCATGTCTCCATTCGGTATCGCAAGCCCTGCTGCAATCGAGAAGCATGGTGATAAATTCATCGAGAACCCAGTAGGTACTGGACCATTCAAATTCAAGGAATGGAAGCGTAACGACAGGGTAACTCTTGTGAAAAACGAAGAATACTGGGAAGAAGGTCTTCCTAAGCTTGATGAAGTCATCTTCCGCGTGATCCCTGAAAACTCTGCACGTTTGAATGCATTGAATACTGGTGAAGTTGACATTATCGACGGTGTGAATTTCAGTGATGTTGAAGCGATTGAAGGAAATGCAGACCTGCAAACCTTCTACCGTCCTTCTCTGAACGTTGCTTACCTTGGATTGAATAACGAACGCGGGACTATGAAAGACAAAAAAGTTCGCCAGGCATTGAACTATGCCGTCAATAAGCAAGCGCTCATCGATGCATTCTATGCTGGTGCTGCTGAGCCTGCAAAAAACCCTATGCCAAAATCGGTAGCTGGCTACAACGATGATGTAGAAGCATATGAATATGACCCAGAGAAGGCAAAGGAACTTCTTAAGGAAGCTGGCTTTGAAGATGGTTTTGAAATGGAACTATGGGCAATGCCAGTTGCAAGACCTTATATGCCAGACGGAAAGAAAG
Organism: Mesobacillus subterraneus; assembly: GCF_020524355.2. Classification (NCBI taxonomy): domain Bacteria; kingdom Bacillati; phylum Bacillota; class Bacilli; order Caryophanales; family Bacillaceae; genus Mesobacillus; species Mesobacillus subterraneus. The sequence continues at coordinate 3,211,132 of NZ_CP129019.1, read as the reverse complement.
TGGCTGAAGCACTTCAGAAAGACTTTGCTGAGGTTGGCGTAAAAGCAAAAATTGTTTCTTATGAGTGGGCAACATATCTGGAAAAAGCACGTATGGGTGAAGCAGATACATTCTTGCTTGGCTGGACTGGAGACAATGGTGACGCTGATAACTTCCTGTATGTCCTTTTAGACCAGGATAATATCGACAGCAATAACTACGCACGCTATGCGAACCAGGAAGTGCATGATCTATTCATTAAGGCCCAGTCTACAAATGACCAGGCTGAACGTGAAAAACTGTATAAAGAAGCTCAATTGTTAATTAAAGAAGATGCTCCTTGGATTCCGCTTGTCCACTCTGAGCCTGCCCTTGCAGGAAGAGCAGACGTTACTGGCTTCAAGGCACATCCAACTGGATCCGATATCCTGGCAACGGTTGAATTCAAAAAATAATGCATCAGGAAAAGGGAGAACATATGCATTCTCCCTTTTCTTTTGAAAAAATAAAATTAATAAATTTAATTAATGTCTAGCTCCAGCGCCTAGCCAATTTTCAACCTGACAGTGCATATTCGAGTAGATGGTTAGCATTGAGCACTCGAGTGGCTTTTCGAGATTGACAATGGCGCTTACGCTTTTCATCAAGAAAAGAGGTGGGAAGGTGTTTGCCTATTCTGTCAGAAGGTTTTTTTCACTAATTCCTGTATTATTGGGTCTTTCACTTATCGTATTTTTTATGATCAGAGCAATCCCTGGCGATCCCGCCCAAGTCATTCTCGGGCAGCTGGCGACTAAAGAAGCTATTGCTGATTTAACCAGGGAGCTGGGGCTTGACCAGCCTTGGTATGTACAATATTTTACATATCTTGGAGGGCTGCTGACGGGTGATCTAGGGGAATCTCTAAGGACGAAGTCAGCGATCAGCAGTGAAATATGGCCGTATCTTGCAGCAACAATGGAATTGTCTTTTGTGGCGATGTTAATTGCAATTATCATTGGAGTAAACGCCGGAATCGTCAGTGCATGGTTCCAAAATTCATGGTTTGATTATGGGGCAATGATCTTTGCGCTTATTGGGGTATCTATGCCGATTTTCTGGCTCGGCTTGATGGAACAGTGGCTGTTCGCCATCAACCTTGATATCCTCCCGACTTCAGGGCGTGAAGAAGTGCGGAATCCAGTCGATGCAATCACGAACTTTTATATCATTGATACCCTGATCCAGGGACGTACAGACCAGTTTGTCGACGTCCTGAAGCATCTGGTGCTGCCGGCGATGGCGCTGGCGACCATTCCGATGGCCATCATTGCGAGGATTACTCGTTCTACGATGCTTGAGGTGATGAGGTCTGATTTTATCAGAACAGCAAGGGCGAAGGGTTTGAGCATGTTCTGGGTTGTTTATAAGCACTCCCTTAAAAATGCGATCATCCCTGTGTTGACGATCATAGGCTTGCAGACCGGACTTCTGCTTGGCGGTGCGATCCTTACTGAGACAATTTTCAGTTGGCCGGGAATTGGCCGATATATCTACGAGGCTATTAATTATCGAGATTATCCGGTTATCCAGTCGGGGATCCTGATCATTGCCATAATCTTTGTAATGATCAACCCTTGTAGTTGACTTATTATACGCAGCAATTGATCCTCGGATCAAATACCGCTGATGGAAGGGGAGAGAGCAGATGGAGATTTCAACTCAAAAACAAATACAGCCGCCAACCGTACAGGCAGAGGAAAAAGTGGCGTCTCCCTGGGCAGAAGCATGGTATAGCTTCAAGAAGAATAAATTGGCTCTCGTTGGAACGGTCATCGTCTTGTTTTTTGTTTTGCTGGCTATCTTTGCACCATTGATTGCGCCAGAAGGGATTAATGATCAGAAAATGGAGGTTCGTCTTCAGGCACCTTCAGCTGACCACTGGTTTGGCACAGATGATTTTGGACGAGATATCTTATCCAGAGTCATATATGGTGCCAGGATTTCCTTATGGGTAGGAACCTTTGCAGTAATGGGTTCAATCGTAGTCGGCTGCCTGTTGGGAATTCTTGCGGGATACTACGGCAGATGGGTCGACACCATCATTTCAAGAGTATTTGATATTATGCTGGCATTCCCGAGTATCTTATTGGCGATAGCGATTGTAGCTGTGCTTGGGACTTCACTGCGAAATGCGCTGATTGCGATAGCCATTATCAATATTCCGAACTTCGGAAGGCTGATCCGTTCCAGGGTTCTCAGTGTAAAAGAAGAGGAATACATCATGGCTGCCAAGGCAGTTGGGATGAAGGACAGCAGGATTTTGTTCCAGCACATCCTTCCTAACAGTATGGCGCCAATCATCGTCCAGGGCACACTGGCAATTGCGACGGCAATTATTGAGGCTGCTGCTCTTGGATTTCTCGGCCTGGGAGCTGAGGCCCCAAATCCCGAATGGGGCAAGATGCTGGCTGACGCTAAGCAGTTCATGATCCAGGCACCATGGACAATGATTTTCCCAGGGCTTGCTATCATGCTGACGGTTTTAGGCTTTAACCTAATGGGCGACGGCCTCCGGGATGCATTGGATCCTAGAATGAAGAGTTAATGCAATTATATGCAAAAAGAAAAAGCAGCTGATAATGAACCAGCTGCTTTTAAATTTCCGTATTTTGTTCCATCGTGACATTGCTATCGTCTTTATGGTAAGACTGGAAGCTGGTGACGAGAGTATCCAGGTGTTCAACCTGCTCGCCATATTCCATGATGATCGACACGAGCTGCATGACATGATAAAGCATCTGGCTGTTCGTTTGAGCCAGTTCATTTTTTTTCGCTAAAAATAATTCAAACAGCTGCTCCTTATTCAGGCAAACCTCACCCTCGATATAGGAGGCTTCAGCTCTTACTTTACCAACATATTTAAGCATCACCTGCTCATGGTGGTTGATCAGGCAATCCAGCTGGTGCTGGATGACTTCCTGGAACTCAACAGGAAGATGATTAAATTCATTTTCGTAGCGGTGAAGCCTTTTTAGCGTCTCTAGCGATTTTTTTACCGTTGTGATCATTTGTCTGTAAACGACAAGTTTTCGCGATTTAGCAAGAGGATTATTTTTAAAATAATCACGCTCTTCCTTATACATCATATAGAGCTGATCAAGCTTGATGATACCCTCGCGGAGCCTCTCGATATCTGCCTTCAAAAGCTGATGCTCGGAGGCGTGACGCGTGCTCAGCCTGATCCACTTCGTAATTTCCTCTGATAAAATAGAACTCTTGTAATACAATTTATTTTCATACTTAGGCGGCAGGAACACGAGGTTCACAATGAATGCCGATACAACCCCAAGCATGATGGTCGAGAAACGGATCAGCGCAAACTGGATGAAATCATCACCAGGTGTCTCCATGATCGCAATCAATGTGACAAGGGAAAGCGATATTGTGTTTTCCAGTTTCAGCTTAAGGTTTAAAGTAATCACGAGTACTGCGGCAAGGCCGATAATGAAAATGCTATTGCCGAACGCCATTACGAATAAGACAGCGGTCGCGGCTCCGATCAGATTGCCCTGGATATGTTCAATAATTGATTGATAAGAGCGGTATACAGTTGGCTGCAGGGCAAAAATTGCAGCAATCCCGGCAAAAACAGGTGATGGAAGATCAAAAATATGTGATAAAAATAACGCAAGTGTGATGGCAATTCCCGTTTTCAGTATGCGGGCACCAAGTTTCATGGGAAGTGAATTCCTTTCATTCAGAGACAGATAATCTCATTCATTAATTAATACTTTAAACCATTTTGTTCAAAACTAAACAATTATGTACTATACAACGGAAAGCCAATAAGTTCAAGCGTCAATTTATCGAAAAACAAGCCTGTTTTAAATGTAAGTGGTTACAAGTCTATTAGACTGGAGTTGCTTAAATTCGACTTATTCCTGAACTCATTCGTTATATTCCTTAAACAATCAATTATATTCCTGAAACGCGGAATATATTCCTTAGAAACCAATTTTATTCCTTAAACAGTATTGGATATTCCATACTAAGAATAATTCTAAATTATTATGGCAAGTGATTAAGGAAAAACAAATAGCCCCGCCTGCTAAGCGGGGCCAGATTCGTTTATTATTCAGTTGAAACAGCTGGGTCTGCCTGCTCTTTGACCGGTACGACCTGGATGAAGTGATCTTCAGGATGTTCCAGCAGGAGGGCGAGATCCGCAGCCTCGCTTTCCTAGCCATGATTTTTGACCATTTCAATGTAGTTCCCCAGTAATTCTTTTACATCATTGATACCTTTTGCTGACAGAGTCTCGATGGAAACCTTGGCGCCTTTGGCGATTCGGCGGGTGATGGCTTCTTTTGTCAGCCCCATCTCCGGCTGGTGTCTCAAGTAAACGACACCGCCTGTCATGCCTGCGCAAATCCAAGGTCCTGGATCGCCGAGTACAAGTCCGCGGCCGTTGGTCATGTATTCAAAAGCGAAGCCTTTGATATTAGCGTTTGTTCCGATGTTCCCGAATTCTTTTTCAGGGATAGGCTTTTTCACAAGACCGCCGATGATCATGTCAGCACCTGATAAACGGATTCCCGCGCGAGCATCTGCATTGCCCTGAGCTACGAGCAAGCCTTTTTGCGCACCATAGCCAAAGCCTTTACCGACAGAACCATTGTAGAAACCGGCGTCCTTGCCAGGCGATTTTGCGATTAAAATCTCACCGCCGAATGAAGTCTTGCCGACTCCGTCCTGGCCGCCGCCATCAATGTCAATGTTGATGCCATCCGTGTTGTAAGCGCCAAGTCCATTACCGAGGATGGAGCCTTTGTAACGGAGTGTGACGGGCTGCAGCTTTCTGTAGGAGCCATCAAGACGTCCGCGGACCCTATGGCATGAAACCCTGCTTGCAAGCACACGCTGCTCAGCAGTTACAGCCTTGAATTCACGTGACTGATGAAGCTCCTCATCAACAGCATCAAGATATTCAGCGCCTGCAGCAACCTGAAGCTGTGCAGAAGCAAGGGAAGCTTTAGCTTCTTTTTGATGCGCGATTTGGCCGATCTCAAGCGGCTTCAATAAATAGGTCAAATCAAGCAGGTCATTTCCTTTGATTTGCTCTAGTAAGTCGGAACGGCCGACTGCTTCCTGCAGATTCATGATGCCTGCAGATGCGGCAAGGGACTTAAGTTCGTTGCCAAAAGCAGTGAACAGATTCATGATGCCATTAACGGCAAGGTCGAATTGGCGAGGTACGAAACGGCGCAGTCCATGTTCCTTCGCCTGTGCTTCAGAGTCAATCTGTGTTGCAATACCAACATGGCATGTATCAAGATGGCAGCCACGGCAAGTTGTACAACCGATCGCAAGCATCGATAGTGTACCGAAGCCGACGCGGTTTGCTCCAAGAAGCATATATTTAATCACATCCTGCGCACTCTTCACGCCGCCGTCAGCCCATAGCTCGACATTATCGCGCAATCCTGCTTCAAGCAGGGCGTTGTGTGCAGCTTTGATGCCGATTTCTGCCGGGAGCCCGACAAACTGTAACGCGTGAATACGTGCAGCACCAGTACCGCCATCAAAGCCGCTCAATGTAATGATATCTGCGCCTGCTTTTGCGATTCCAACAGCAATCGTACCGATATTCGGAACGACAGGGACCTTTACGGCAACGCGGGGCCTGGTCATTGGCTGTCTTCAGTTCGTGGATCATTTGAGCCAGATCTTCAATTGAATAGATATCATGGTTATTTGATGGTGAAATTAAGTCGGAACCAATTGTCGCATTCCTTGCTTCCGCGATTTTAGCTGTAACCTTCGAACCAGGAAGGTGTCCGCCTTCCCCAGGCTTTGCTCCTTGGCCAATCTTGATTTCTAAAAGATTGGAGGAGTTTAGCAATTCAGCATTCACTCCGAAACGTCCGGATGCAACCTGCTGGCCGCGGGTACGCGGGTACTTGCCAAGCATATCCTTAATTTCGCCGCCCTCGCCGTTCATGCTGATCATGTTCAGGCGGTCGGCTCCTTCTGCATAAGCACGGAACGCAATTTCGTTCTGTGAACCGAAAGACATCGATGCGATGACAAACGGCAGACTGTGATCACCTACACCAATTTCAACTTCATCTGGCGAGACTCCTGTCTCTGCCTTCTTTAATCCAGTTAAATGACGGATCGTTGTTGGATTGCTGTCCTCCTGTTCAGAGATTTTCTCACGATAAACGCTGTAATCTCCTGTGGAAGCAACCTCGCCAATCGCCTTCCAGATACGAGGGAATAGGTGAAATGTTTTGCCAATCCGTTCTTTTTCGTTCTGGAAGTCTTCTGCTCTTTTTAATGCATCCTCTTTCATTGCTTCGAAATTGTATGAGAGTTCATTGGAACCAAAGAAGTTCACGATTACTAAGTAATCAGCTATCTCATCATTCAGGCCAATGCTTGAGAATAAACGACCGTATGCGCGCAATTCATGGATCCCAATAGTAGAAATGACTTTTTCAAGGCCTTTCGTCAAGGCACTGTATAAATTAACGAGCGGCTTAACAGAATCATCTAACACTGTCATGAACATATAGTAAGGGCTGACTGCGTCTGCACCCAGACCAAGTGCAACAATGATATCATGCAGCGATCTTAATGATGCAGAACGCAGCAAGAGTGAGCAATCTCGGCGCAAGCCTTCTTTTACAAGTGCCTGGTCGATCACAGAAACAACAAGGTGCGGATCGAGCCAAAGTGCATTTTCATGGTGGGCCATTGCGTCATCAAGAACAAGCAAGGTTTTGCCATCCTTAACAGCATTTATTGCTTCATCAGCAAGCCTTTCAAGTGCTTCTTTAACACTTTCTTCATTGCGAAAGACCGTTTCCAGGTATGCTGCAAGTTTGTCATCCTGGTAGCACTTGATTACCTGATCCATGCTTGGCTGCCCAGTTTCTAATGAAACCTCGTAGCCTGCTCTTCCTTCTACAAGAAGAGGGGTGATCAATTCTAAGACTTTACCTGTCTCGTATTTGCCAAAAAGGGATGGACGCTTGCCGAGTACAGTCCTCGTTGAGAAATGTTCAGCTTCACGATCGCGGTCTATTGCAGGGTTGGTTACGACAGCAACACTTTCTTTTATGAAATCAGCGATATTCTTACGTTCTGGATTCATCGCGGCAAGTGGGGCATCATGTCCAAGCGAGCGGATTGGTTCCGCGCCTTTTTCAGCCATCTGTTCGACTAACTGGACATGGTCACGCTCCCAGCCAAATGCTTTATATTGTCCATTATGGATTTTATCCGGATATGTCATTGTAACCGTTTTGCCAAGCTGTGGACCCTCAAGGCGGAGCCGCGCTTCCTGGAAAACAAGGCGCTCTGAAAAACGCTTATAAACTTCACCCTGGTATTGCTCCATTTCAAACACTTCAATTGTGTCGCCGTTCCATTTCAGGCCAACCTTCTCGCCAGGCGCAAGAGGTTTCGGGTCTCCTGTGTATTCAGTTGAATGGATGATGCCCGGTTCAGATGAAAACAGAAAAGAGCTTTCAGTGTCTATCATCCATAGCGGGCGCAGGCCAAGTGCATCTACACTGAATACTGCTTCATCTCCAAAGCGTGAAATGATGCCTGCCGGTCCCTGGGCAAAATGGCCCCCATGCTTCGCGTATATAAGTATATAAATCTTGTAAGTGCTCGGGATATGCTTTGATTTCATTGATGATTGGCGGGAACATCATGTCCATTGCTTCAAATAAAGAATAACCATCACGACAAATAAAAGTTTCAAGTGTGCGGCTAAGGTCCTGTGAATCACTGCCGTCTTTCACGAGCGGAACATTGACCATGCGCGCTTCATCGCGAAGTCTGGCAATTGTATTGATTTCACCATTATGGTCAAGGACGCTGAACGGCTGGACACGGAAAAAGCTTGATAGAGTATTAGTTGAATAGCGGTTATGCCCAAGTGTCATTGTGGAAGCAACAAGCGGACTTGCCAGGTCATGGTAGTATTTCGGAAGAATGTCTCCTGCCCCCATCACCTTATAAACCGCGTGATTTTGGCTAAGAGAGGCTACATGCACCTGCTCATTTTTCTCGAAATCTACAATCATATTAAACAGTTTGCCTGAAAGCTCTTGTCCTGTTTCGTTTGCAAGGCAGGCGAACTGCCAGAATACAGGATTCTCCTGAATCGCAATCGGGACGAGCGCTCCTGAATCAGTGACATCGACTGATGAAAAGACAAGCTCCATACCTTGTTCTGCAAGCTTTGCCTCAAGCTCATCCTGAATTGCTTTTTCTTGCTCAGACCTTGTGATAAAAACATGTCCGACCACGAAGTTTTCATTATCAACCGCACTAACATCTGCACCTGCTTCAGAAAGCTTTTCCTTCCAGAGTGTGCGTGGGATGTCAATATGCACACCAACGCCGTCTCCTTCGCCATTGATAAAACCAGCGCGGTGGTTCATCGTGACCAGGCCGTTGATGCAGTGAAAAATATTTTCACGTGTAGGGGTTTTCTTTTTTTCAATGCAGGCAACGATCCCACAGGCATCGTGTTCGAATCTTGAGAAATCTTTGAATTGGGAAGGGTTCCATTGTGTTGTCATAAAAATCGGCTTATAAAGGGTCTTTTAAGCCGTTTCACCTCCTGAAAAAATAATCTATGATCTGTTGTTTGATAGCTTGGTACATGAGGGTGTAACTCTAAGACGGGATTTTATAGCAGGGATTTTAAGCGGCCATTTGAATGGCAATTATAAAATATTAATTGTAATCATATCATAAGAATTTTCAGAAATCAATTAATTATGCATTAATTTGGATGGAGGATAATTGCAGAGGGGAAAGTAATAATAAAAAGCACCTTGAAATGTAAACGGTTTCATTTTGAGTTACAAAAATAACAGGCACCGAGGTGATGCCTGTTATGTATAAAAAGTTGTATATTTATTCATTGGTCATTGAATAAAATGCCTGATCAACTGCATTTAGTGTTGCTTCAATGTCTTCCTGGGAGTGGGCGATGGTCACGAACCATGCTTCATATTTGGAAGGCGCAAGGTTGATTCCTTGCTCAAGCATCAGATTAAAGAAGCGTGCGAACATTTCGCCGTCCGTGTTCTCTGCCTGCTCATAATTCTCGATTTTTTCAGTGGTAAAGTATATAGTCAGGGCACCCTTCAGGCGATTAATTGTGATTGGGATGCCATGCTTGCTTGCTGAAGATGTGATTCCTTCCTCGAGCATCGCTCCAAGCTGGTCCAAATACTCATAGACACCATCCTGTTTAAGAACCTCAAGGCAAGCGATACCTGAAAGGATTGAAGCAGGGTTCCCAGCCATCGTTCCAGCCTGATAAGCAGGTCCTAGCGGTGCAACCTTTTCCATGACTTCAGCGCGTCCTCCGTAAGCTCCAATCGGAAGTCCGCCGCCAATGATTTTGCCCATAGCCGTCAAGTCTGGGGTAATACCCAGCATGTCCTGTGCACCGCCATACATGAAACGAAAAGCGGTGATGACCTCGTCAAAAATGATCAGAGATCCAGCCTGATGTGTCAGCTCTTTTACTTCTTCGAGGAATCCTGGTTTAGGCTCAACGATTCCAAAGTTGCCGACAATCGGCTCCACTAAAACAGCCGCAATCTGGTTGCCCCATTTTTCAATAGCTTCCTTGAAAGGTTCAATATCGTTGAATGGTACCGTAATGACCTCCTGGGCGATGCTTTTTGGTACACCCGCTGAGTCTGGAGTTCCAAGAGTAGACGGTCCAGAACCTGCCGCAACTAGTACCAAATCGGAATGACCATGATAACAGCCTGCGAATTTAATGATTTTGTCACGTCCTGTGTAGGCACGCGCCACACGAATTGTCGTCATCACTGCTTCTGTCCCTGAGTTGACGAAGCGAACTTTATCAAGTGCCGGCATTGCTTCCTTCAGCATTTTGGCGAATTTGACTTCATGTGGAGTCGGTGTTCCGTAAAGGACTCCTGTCTCTGCGGCTCTCTTAATTGCTTCTGTTATATGTGGGTGAGCATGACCGGTAATGATTGGTCCATATGCTGCTAAATAATCGATATATTGATTGCCGTCCACATCCCAGAAGTATGCGCCCTGGGCACGCTCCATCACGATAGGGGAACCGCCGCCGACCGCCTTGTAGGATCGCGACGGGCTGTTGACACCACCTACGATATTTTCAAGAGCTTCGCTATGTATCCGCTCAGAATTTGTTCTTTGCATCGTAAAAAACCTCCTATATGTAACTGCTTTTCTATTTTATCATTATTTCTGTATTTTACAGATTGTTTCACTTTTCGTTCATTTCCAGCGAAGGAGCCCTTTTTTCACTAAGCATTCCCTTGCTCATTCAACATTCTTTCTTTTTATGGTTAAACTATCCACGACCCATGCAAAATGGAATCAGGCATAGCATTTGTTTTAGCTAGAAGGATTGGCTAAACTGTTTGAGTGACCAAAGGAGGAAATGTTTATGAACGCCATTGAAGTGAATGGGCTGCGGAAAGAATTCAAGGCTTACTCGAGCCGTTCCGGATTATCGGGAGCCTTCCGTGATCTTTTTACACGTAATTATAAAATAGTACCGGCAGTGAACGATATCAACTTTACTGTCAAACAGGGAGAGATGGTCGGCTACATCGGAGAAAATGGAGCCGGAAAATCGACGACCATTAAGATGCTTACCGGGATCCTGACACCGACTTCGGGAAGTGTCATTGTAAATGGAATGAATCCGCATAAGGAAAGGGAACGGTTCGTCCAGACAATTGGTGTCGTCTTCGGCCAGCGCTCCCAGCTCTGGTGGGACATTGCCGTCCAGGAATCTTTCCGGCTGCTGAAAAAAGTATATAAAGTTTCGGATGCTGATTATAACGAGCACATGGATCATGTCATCAAAACGCTTGACTTAGGACCATTGCTAGATAAGCCAGTAAGGAAGCTGTCTCTTGGCCAGAGGATGCGCTGCGAGCTTGCTGCCGCTTTAATCCATAACCCGCCGCTTCTTTTCCTTGATGAACCGACGATTGGTTTGGATGTCCTTGTAAAATTGAAAATCAGGGAGTTTCTGAAGGAAATCAATGAAAAATACAACACGACAATCCTGCTTACAACCCATGATCTGACAGATATCGAAGCATTATGCGAGCGCGTCGTTATGCTTGATGAAGGAAATATCATTTATGATGGTGCACTGAAAAGCCTGAAGGAAAGATGGGGAGAGGGTAAGGAAATCAGCTTTGAATTCCTTGAAAAAGCGGAACTCAATCGACTTGAAACTTTGACAAGTGATCTTGATATTAAATGGGAGCTGGATGAAAAGAAACAGATGTATACTGCGGTGACAGGTGATGATGAGGAAATCGTATCGCAAGTGATAGCCCGTACAGTTGCTTCTTATAAGATAAGGGATGTCAAAATCAATGAGCCATCTACAGAGGAAATCATCCGCAATATTTATGACAAAGGGATGGGGCTGCATGGATAAATATCTTGAAATGATCCGCATCCGTTTCTTGATGATGCTTGCTTACAGGACTAATTATTATACAGGAATCTTGATTTACAGCATCAATATCGGAGCCTATTACTTTCTCTGGAATGCGATCTACGGCGGAAAGAGTGAAATCGAAGGCTTGAGTGCCATCCAAATGACGACATATGTAGCTGTTGCCTGGATGGCAAGGGCGTTTTATTTTAACAATATCGACCGCGAAATGGCGACAGAAATCAAGGAGGGCAAGGTAGCCGTTGAATTGATAAAGCCATATAGCTATCTCGGGATGAAAACAATGCAGGGGCTGGGAGAAGGGATCTTCAGGCTGTTCTTCTTCTCGGTACCCGGGATGGTGATTGTCGCCTTAATATTCCCAATGGAGTTTTCAGCGGATGCCTCGACATGGGCATTGTTTGCAATTTCGATTGTGCTCAGCTTTCTTATCAACACACAATTGAATCTGCTGACAGGAATCACCACTTTCTTTCTATATAATAATACAGGCCCTAATCCGTGCCAAACGTGTCCTGATTGACCTGTTTTCAGGCTTGCTGCTGCCGATCAGCTTCTTTCCGGGTTGGGCCCAAGAGGTCATGGGGTTCCTTCCGTTTCAGGGAATAAGCTATATTCCCAGCATGATTTTCACGAATGGCTTCACAGGCAGCGAGACAGTTGAAGGACTCGTGCTGCAGGCGGCATGGGTGTTGATATTGGTGATTCCGACTCAAATTCTTTGGGTGATCGCGAAAAAACAGTTGATTATACAGGGAGGGTGACGAATGTTTTATATTCGGATGTTTTTTCAATATGTCGCCCAGTATATGAAGACGAGGCTCGAATACCGGGCGGATTTAATTGTAGAGATCTTTTCAGATTTATTGTTTCAAGCTGTTAACCTGATTTTTATCCTTGTAGTTTTTGACCATACCGAATTCCTGAATGGCTGGAGCCGGGATGAAATCATCTTTATTTATGGTTTTTTCCTTGTGCCTTTTGCGCTGTTTTCATCATTTTTCAATATCTGGGATTTCAATGAACGCTATATCGTAAAAGGGGAGCTTGATAGGATCCTGACAAGGCCGATTCATAGTTTGTTTCAGATTATTCTCGAGAGGATGGAGCTGGAGTCATTGTTCGGTGCAGTGACCGGGCTGGCCGTCATGTTTTATGCCGGGAGCCGTCTAGGGCTTGAGGTGAGCTGGTCAGATCCTATTTTGTTTGTTTTATTCGTGTTGGGCGGTGTTCTTGTATACGCGGGCATATTCGTGATGATCGCCTGCATCAGCTTCTGGGACGATGGCAGGACCTCCATCATGCCAATGATGTACAATATCGGCAACTACGGCCGCTATCCAGTAGATATTTATAACAAAGCAATCCGCTTTGTATTGACGTGGATCCTGCCATTCGCTTTCGTCGGAGTCTATCCGGCCGCATACTTCCTTAGCCGTGTTGAGTGGTACGGTTATTCATTTTTAACACCAGTGATCGGACTTGTGTTTTTCAGTCTGTCCGTGTTCATTTGGAATGAAGGTGTAAAAAGATACCGAGGAGCCGGGAACTGAATATATAACCAGTAAAACTGCAGCCATAACCATGCTGCAGTTTTTTGTGTTGGGTGAGGTTCGGAAAGGTTGGGGGAAAGAGGAGCTGTCAGAAGGAGGAGCAAGTTCCGGCAAGTTTGTGCGTAGAAGAAAAGCTGTCAGAAGCAGGTATTACGGTTTTCGCATTGTTTTAACATCATAAAAACGAATCGGACTTGCTAGCATACTCTTATTTTCCTGAGCGTATAGTTGAAGTGAGAAGTGATGGGGAAATGAGGCTGGGGAAATGTCGTTTTATATTTCGATCGTTTTAATTATTGTGGCGATTTTATTTAGTTTGCGGACACTGTTCATCCCACACAAAATAAAAGGCAAACAGGTTTCGTTCGAGAATTTTCTTACACTTGCGCTCATTTATGCAACAGTGATGGCTGGTTTTGGGCTTCTGTATTATCTGCTTGACTTGAGAGGATTATGGGTACTTTCTGATATAAGTATGCGACCAAGCAACTCCTCCTATGAAAGAATGTCCACAAGCATGTATTTTAGTGCAATTACACTTTTTTCAGTTGGATACGGTGATATCGCACCAGTTGGGGTGGGGAGGGCGATCGCTGTTTTAGAGGCACTTATTGGCTATACGATTCCAGCCGCCTTTGTAACGAGGGCGATGTTCGACCAAAAACGATCATGACGCATTCCTTTGATTTGTATTCCTATCCAAAATTAGTTAGGCTAAAGCTAATAGATCTGTTTTTGGAGGGATACATAATGGCAATCGTCATTGGAGAAAAAGTACCGGGATTTGAACTGCCCGCAAGCAATGGTGAAATAGTCCAACTATCTGATTTTGCAGGGAAGAATGTGGTGCTTTATTTTTACCCGAAGGATATGACTCCTGGCTGTACAACGGAAGCTTGTGATTTCAAGGAACATCATGAGAGTTTTGAAGGAGTGAATGCTGTCGTTCTTGGTGTCAGCCCTGACCCGATCAATCGCCATGAAAAGTTCATTGAAAAGCACGGTTTACCTTTCCTGCTTTTGGCGGATGAGGATCATAAAACTGCCGAGGATTACGAGGTTTGGAAGCTAAAGAAGAACTTTGGCAAGGAATACATGGGAATTGAACGTTCCACCTTCATCATTGATAAGGATGGCAATCTTGTTAAGGAATGGCGAAAAGTAAAAGTGAAAGGTCATGTTGAAGAGGCCCTCGAATATATAAAAGAAAATCTTTAATCTGAGGACAGCCAGGTGAGGCTGTCTTTTTGCTGAATCGGAGATAGTTATAAGCTATAATAGGGTATGATAATAAAACTATGACCAGTCAGTCATTCGTGTTCTTATAAGTTGGGGAGGCTTAACGGTGAAGGAAAAGGAAAAAGCGATTATTGAAGCAGCTATTAAGCTCTATGCGACAAAAGGATTTGCTTCAACCTCAATTCAGGAAATTGTTTCAGAAAGCGGAATCTCCAAGGGAGCATTCTATTTATATTTTAAATCCAAGGATGCTTTGCTGATCGCAATCCTTGAATATTACTTTGATTATGTTGAAAAAAAGCTGAAAGTGTATGAACAGGAAGAACTGACTCCTAGAGAGAAATTCTCCTTGCAGCTTACAGCGTTATTCAATACGATGCTTGAACATAAAGAATTTATTATCATGCAATCCAGGGAACAGGCGATCCCTTTGAATGAAGAGGTAAAGGAATTGATGGTGCGCAAGTATTATGAAGCGCAAGTTTATTATCAAGACAGCTTGCGTGCCATATACGGAGAGAAAGCTGAACCGCATCTTTGGGACTTAGCTCTCATGCTTGAAGGATTTTTTAACTCATATATGAAACTGCTGTTATTCAGTCCGGACGGCTTCGAGATCGATGAATTAGTGGAATATATTCTGAGAAGAGTCGACTCACTAGTGGATGGCCTGGAGGGGAGAGAACCCTGTAGCCTCTGAAGAAAAAGTTAAAGAACTTATTGATAAAACAAAGGCGTACTTCCTTGCGGATGGCCAGGATATTAAAACGATCCTCAAAAAAATGAAACATGCGATTTCCAATCTTGAAAATAATGAAGATTTGACTGTTTCGCTGGAAGTGCTTGAAAGTGAAACGGAAAGGGAATCGCCGCGGATCCCGGTGATACAGGGGATGTTATCAAACTTCAAGGACGAACAATCTCTGGAAGCCTACCGAGAGGCTATTGCAGAGTTCTATGGTTTGAAATGATAAAATCGGAAGCCTATTTTTATCAATACAGGCTTCTGTCCATTCATTTTAGCTATAACTGAATATCATTGTATTAGGGCATACCTCCTCAAACGATTTAGCGGGCTACAACAGCCCGCCTTTTTTATTTCTTATGGAAATTATAAAATTATTTAATTTTGGATAACTACATGTAGTATTCTTAATCCAGCTCCAGCGCTTGCGATTTTTGTTCTGTTTTTACAGGCTTGTAAGTTGTTTAATAGAGTGAAAATTAATACAATTATTAATATGACTATAGAACGAAAGGTTTGGTCTCAATGAAAATATATTCCTCAATTCTGCCTGCAGAGGCATTGCGGGAAAATGTGAAGAAGGAATTTCCCCAAGTCAGCTTTGAATTCCATAAAGGAATCAAGGAAGAGTTATTTTTGGATGCGGAAATTTTCCTTACATACGGCGAGGATTTAACTGATGAACTAATTTATAAGGCTGATAAACTAAAATGGATCATGGTCATGTCTGCCGGGCTGGACAGAATGCCATTTGAAGCATGTAAGAAGCGGGGGATTCTTGTAACCAATGTCAGGGGTATCCATAAAATTCCGATGGCTGAATTCACAGTTGGCATGATGCTCCAGCATGTTAAACAAATGAGATTCCTGTGGGCTAATGAGCAAGACAAGGCATGGGAGCGGAAATTGCCGATGGGAGAATTATACGGCAAGACATTGCTCATTCTAGGTATAGGGGCAATTGGTGGAGAGGTGGCGCGACTGGCAAAAGCCTTCAATATGAAGACGATTGGTGTAAATCGCAGTGGCCGTGAAGCCGAATGGGCTGACGAAATATTTACCATGGAAAACTATCGGGAAGCCATGCCTCAAGCGGATTTTATTGTCTCGGTTATGCCAAGCACCGAGGAGACAAAGCATTTTCTCGATGAAAGCGATTTTGAAATGATGAAGGATACAGCAGTGTTCATCAATATCGGCCGCGGAGATTTGGTTAAGGATGAGGTTTTATTAGTTGCACTTCAGGAAAAAAAGATAGCACACGCTTATTTGGATGTGTTTTACGAGGAACCACTGAAAGAAAGCCATCCGTTCTGGATGATGGAGAATGTAACGGTCACGCCCCATATTTCAAGTCTTACGAAAAACTATCTGCCAAGATCTTTTGAAATTTTTAAAAATAATCTGCATACATATATAAAAAATGATTCGGATTTTCTCAATGTAATTGACATGGACAGGGGGTATTAGGAGATGAAGATCTATACTAAGACAGGTGACAAAGGAACAACTTCGCTGATTTATGGAACAAGGGTAGCCAAGAATGATAAGCGTGTAGAAGCTTACGGTACATGTGATGAAACGAATTCAATGATTGGGCTGGCTTTAAGTTATTTGAACGGAGAGTATTTCAGCGGCAAAGAGGAAATGCAGGAAGTGTTCCATAAAATCCAGACAACATTATTCCATGTGGGTGCAGCACTTGCAACACCAGCTGGGAAGAATGTGAAGTGGACTCTTGAAGAAAAAGACATTGAAGAGCTAGAGGCCAAGATCGATGCCTGGGATGCAGCACTTCCCCAATTGACCAACTTTATTCTGCCAGGCGGACATCAGGCTGGAGCGACGCTGCATGTAGCAAGGACTGTGGCAAGACGGGCAGAACGGCAGGCTGTTGAACTGGGAGAAGAGGTTAGTCCACTTGTCCTTTCCTATTTGAATCGACTCTCTGACCTCCTGTTTGTCGCAGCGAGATATGTAAACATGCATATGGGGTCAAAGGAACAGACTTTGCATCAAAATTAATAAGATTACAGCAATTATAAATGTTTGTGATGTGGCAATATTGACAAAAGTAGAATGAAATTAGTACACTATTTATAAATATTATAAAATAAGAATGATAATCTTAAGTAAAGTGAGGTGCATGGCGGTGGTACAGAGTCAGTTAAAAGAAGCCCTGGATACCTTGAAGGATACAGGAGTCCGTATTACTCCGCAACGTCATGCGATACTCGAATTTTTAATAAACTCAATGTCGCACCCGACAGCTGACGAAATTTATAAAGCGCTTGAAGGGAAATTCCCTAATATGAGCGTAGCGACAGTTTATAATAATTTGAGAGTATTCCGTGAAGTTGGATTGGTAAAGGAATTGACCTATGGAGATGCATCAAGTCGTTTTGACTTTGTGACTACCCACCATTATCACGTTATTTGTGACAGTTGCGGGAAAATCGTTGATTTCCATTATCCAGGACTTGACGAGGTAGAACACCTGGCTTCCCATGTAACGGGTTTTAAAGTCGGTAACCATAGGATGGAGATTTACGGTACTTGTCCGGATTGCTCTGCGAAGGAAGTTCATTAAATCTAATTGCTGATGGCAAAAGCTATCAGTTTCTTTTTTTGAGGATGAAAAAGAACTCGGCTACAGCCGAGTTCTATTTTTGTTGTTTGCGATTGTATTGTTCGTCAAACTCCTTGCCTTCAAGAGATTGGTCAAGAGTTAAAGGTTCATTGCAATACATGCAAATATCCACCCGACCAAGCATTTTTGTATGCTTGCCGCAATTAGGGCAGACTACCTGAACTGTTTTTGTCGATAGCATTCCAATCCAAAAATAAACAACTGTGCTTGCTATGATGAAAAGCAATCCCAGGATCATGAAAATTGTCATGACCAATGGAGAGTTCCGAAAGAAAATACCTGCGTACATAACGATGAAGCCGATAAAAATCAGGCTCAACGCAAAGGTGCGGATTTTATTAATTTTATTTGAATACTTAGCCATTGGAATTTCCCTCCCTAAAATCTAACTATATCATACCATTTACGGCAAGATAATCATAAAAAAGTCTAAGTCAATGTCGAAAAATGTCTAGAGGAAATGCAGGAGATTTTATATAATTGTCGAACATATATGCTAACAAACAAATGGAGGAGTTTATTATGGAGGATATCCTTCGTTCGATTTATCAAGAACGCGCAAGCCATCCTAATACAGTAGGAGTAGTAGTGGTTGAGAAAAGGCAAAAAGCCATAGCTGCCACTGATACTTTTGATGTCATCCTACTTATTATAGTAAAAGAAAATATTGATCCGGTCTTTGTAAAGCATTACTCTTATGAAGATAAAAAAGCAGCAATGCATATCGTGACTGAAAAACAAATCAATGATTGGCTGTTAATAGGCAATAACAAAAAGATATTTGATTGGCTGTATAATGGGAAGATTGTTTTTGACAGGAATGAACGAATTGCCAACCTGAAGCATGAACTCAGGGAGTTTCCTTTCTTTAGCCGGAAAATAAAAATGGGTATCGAGTTTGCCAAATTGATCAGAAGGTATTCTGATGGAAAAGTCCTTTTCGACAACTTTAATTATTTGGATGCTTATAATCATGTTGTGCATTCGCTTCATCATCTGGCAAGGCTGGCGGTAATCGAAAATGGTTTCCATCCAGAGGTTACAGTGTGGCACCAAGTCAAACAGATTGAACCGGAAATATATAAGTTATATGAAGAATTGATTTGCAGTGAAGAGTCCATTGAAAAGCGGCTGGAGCTATTATTCCTGGCCAGTGAATTCTTGATTCATAAGAGGACGAAGGTTGGCAGCCAGCATTTGCTTGAAGTGATGGAGAGTAAAGAATACTGGTCATTCAATGAATTGATGACACATCCAGAATTGGCTCCTTACTCTGTGGATCTCGGTATTCTTGTGGAGTACTTGATAGAAAAGAAACTCGTTGAAGTAGTTAATGTTGAAACAAAAGGACAAGGTATTTTCCACAGGTATTATAAATATGCTGAAAAATTATCCTAAAAAAACAAAATAAGCTATTGACCAATTAAATATTACTTGGTATATTAATAACCGTCGCTGCGGAACACAGCAAAAACATTTTCGCGGCAGACGGTTGAAAACTTAAAATAGTGCTTTTCAGTCGATAACATTTATTTTTAAAAAGTTGTTGACAGAAAAAATACCAGATGTTATATTAGTAAAGTCGCTTCAGGGCGACGCGCTAACTAACTTGCTCTTTGAAAACTAAACAAACAAGCGTCAACAAACAATATTTATAGTGACTTCTATTATATAGATGATCACTAGCCAACGTTTTAAATTATGAGCTAAACTCATACTCTTTCTTGGAGAGTTTGATCCTGGCTCAGGACGAACGCTGGCGGCGTGCCTAATACATGCAAGTCGAGCGGATCTTCATTAGCTTGCTTTTGAAGATCAGCGGCGGACGGGTGAGTAACACGTGGGCAACCTGCCTGTAAGACTGGGATAACTTCGGGAAACCGGAGCTAATACCGGATAATCCTTTCCCTCTCATGAGGGAAAGCTGAAAGACGGTTTCGGCTGTCACTTACAGATGGGCCCCGCGGCGCATTAGCTAGTTGGTGAGGTAACGGCTCACCAAGGCAACGATGCGTAGCCGACCTGAGAGGGTGATCGGCCACACTGGGACTGAGACACGGCCCAGACTCCTACGGGAGGCAGCAGTAGGGAATCTTCCGCAATGGACGAAAGTCTGACGGAGCAACGCCGCGTGAACGATGAAGGCTTTCGGGTCGTAAAGTTCTGTTGTCAGGGAAGAACAAGTACTGGAGTAACTGCCGGTACCTTGACGGTACCTGACCAGAAAGCCACGGCTAACTACGTGCCAGCAGCCGCGGTAATACGTAGGTGGCAAGCGTTGTCCGGAATTATTGGGCGTAAAGCGCGCGCAGGCGGTTCCTTAAGTCTGATGTGAAAGCCCCCCGGCTCAACCGGGGAGGGTCATTGGAAACTGGGGAACTTGAGTGCAGAAGAGGAGAGCGGAATTCCACGTGTAGCGGTGAAATGCGTAGAGATGTGGAGGAACACCAGTGGCGAAGGCGGCTCTCTGGTCTGTAACTGACGCTGAGGCGCGAAAGCGTGGGGAGCGAACAGGATTAGATACCCTGGTAGTCCACGCCGTAAACGATGAGTGCTAAGTGTTAGAGGGTTTCCGCCCTTTAGTGCTGCAGCAAACGCATTAAGCACTCCGCCTGGGGAGTACGGTACAAGCAAGGCTGAAACTCAAAGGAATTGACGGGGGCCCGCACAAGCGGTGGAGCATGTGGTTTAATTCGAAGCAACGCGAAGAACCTTACCAGGTCTTGACATCCTCTTGATTTCCCTAGAGATAGGGCGTTCCCCTTCGGGGGACAGAGTGACAGGTGGTGCATGGTTGTCGTCAGCTCGTGTCGTGAGATGTTGGGTTAAGTCCCGCAACGAGCGCAACCCTTGATCTTAGTTGCCAGCATTCAGTTGGGCACTCTAAGGTGACTGCCGGTGACAAACCGGAGGAAGGTGGGGATGACGTCAAATCATCATGCCCCTTATGACCTGGGCTACACACGTGCTACAATGGATGGAACAAAGGGTCGCGAAGCCGCGAGGTCGAGCCAATCCCATAAATCCATTCTCAGTTCGGATTGCAGGCTGCAACTCGCCTGCATGAAGCCGGAATCGCTAGTAATCGCGGATCAGCATGCCGCGGTGAATACGTTCCCGGGCCTTGTACACACCGCCCGTCACACCACGAGAGTTTGTAACACCCGAAGTCGGTGGGGTAACCTTTATGGAGCCAGCCGCCTAAGGTGGGACAGATGATTGGGGTGAAGTCGTAACAAGGTAGCCGTATCGGAAGGTGCGGCTGGATCACCTCCTTTCTAAGGATATTGCCGTAAAGGCAATCGGAATGCGAACCTTCTGGTTCGTACTGTGGATGTAATCCACATAGTTGACCGCTTGTTTGTTTAGTTTTGAGGGAGCAATTGCCTCAAGACTTTTTTGTTCCTTGAAAACTAGATAATCGTAAGTAAGAAGAACCAAGAAAAAACCGAGTGATCGCCATTTTAGTTTTTCTCTCTATTTAATAGAGAAATGACCTTTTAGGTTAAGTTAGAAAGGGCGCACGGTGGATGCCTTGGCACTAGGAGCCGATGAAGGACGGGACTAACACCGATATGCTTCGGGGAGCTGTAAGCAAGCTTTGATCCGGAGATTTCCGAATGGGGAAACCCACTGTTCGTAATGGAACAGTATCTTTACCTGAATACATAGGGTATTGAAGGCAGACCCGGGGAACTGAAACATCTAAGTACCCGGAGGAAGAGAAAGCAAACGCGATTCCCTGAGTAGCGGCGAGCGAAACGGGACATAGCCCAAACCAAGAGGCTTGCCTCTTGGGGTTGTAGGACACTCAACATGGAGTTACAAAGGAACGGGGTAGATGAAGTGGTCTGGAAAGGCCCGTCAGAGAAGGTAAAAACCCTGTAGTTGAAACTTCGTTCCCTCCTGAGTGGATCCTGAGTACGGCGGGACACGAGAAATCCCGTCGGAAGCTGGGAGGACCATCTCCCAAGGCTAAATACTCCCTAGTGACCGATAGTGAACCAGTACCGTGAGGGAAAGGTGAAAAGCACCCCGGAAGGGGAGTGAAATAGATCCTGAAACCGTGTGCCTACAAGTAGTCAGAGCCCGTTCATGGGTGATGGCGTGCCTTTTGTAGAATGAACCGGCGAGTTACGATTACATGCAAGGTTAAGTTGAGAAGACGGAGCCGCAGCGAAAGCGAGTCTGAATAGGGCGAGTTAGTATGTGGTCGTAGACCCGAAACCAGGTGATCTACCCATGTCCAGGGTGAAGGTTGGGTAACACCAACTGGAGGCTTCGAACCCACGCACGTTGAAAAGTGCGGGGATGAGGTGTGGGTAGCGGAGAAATTCCAATCGAACTTGGAGATAGCTGGTTCTCTCCGAAATAGCTTTAGGGCTAGCCTCACGTTGTAAGAGTCTTGGAGGTAGAGCACTGTTTGGACTAGGGGCCCTCATCGGGTTACCGAATTCAGACAAACTCCGAATGCCAAAGACTTATCCGTGGGAGTCAGACTGCGAGTGATAAGATCCGTAGTCAAAAGGGAAACAGCCCAGACCACCAGCTAAGGTCCCAAAGTATACGTTAAGTGGAAAAGGATGTGGAGTTGCTTAGACAACCAGGATGTTGGCTTAGAAGCAGCCACCATTTAAAGAGTGCGTAATAGCTCACTGGTCGAGTGACTCTGCGCCGAAAATGTACCGGGGCTAAACGTATCACCGAAGCTGTGGATTGACATCTTAGATGTCAGTGGTAGGAGAGCGTTCTAAGGGCGTTGAAGTCAGACCGTAAGGACTGGTGGAGCGCTTAGAAGTGAGAATGCCGGTATGAGTAGCGAAAGATGGGTGAGAATCCCATCCACCGAATGCCCAAGGTTTCCTGAGGAAGGCTCGTCCTCTCAGGGTTAGTCGGGACCTAAGCCGAGTAAAGGCGTAGGCGATGGACAATGGGTTGATATTCCTGTACCACCTCTTTATCGTTTGAGCAATGGGGGGACGCAGTAGGATAGGGTAAGCGCGCTGTTGGATATGCGCGTCTAAGCAGTAAGGCTGCAAGTGAGGCAAATCCCGCTTGCGTGAAGGCTGAGCTGTGACAGCGAGGGAAATATAGTACCGAAGTTCCTGATTTCACACTGCCAAGAAAAGCCTCTAGCGAGATAAAAGGTGCCCGTACCGCAAACCGACACAGGTAGGCGAGGAGAGAATCCTAAGGTGAGCGAGAGAACTCTCGTTAAGGAACTCGGCAAAATGACCCCGTAACTTCGGGAGAAGGGGTGCTCATTTGGGTGAATAGCCTAGATGAGCCGCAGTGAATAAGTACCAGGCGACTGTTTAGCAAAAACACAGGTCTCTGCGAAGCCGCAAGGCGAAGTATAGGGGCTGACGCCTGCCCGGTGCTGGAAGGTTAAGAGGAGGGGTTAGCTCACGCGAAGCTCTGAATCGAAGCCCCAGTAAACGGCGGCCGTAACTATAACGGTCCTAAGGTAGCGAAATTCCTTGTCGGGTAAGTTCCGACCCGCACGAAAGGCGTAACGATCTGGGCACTGTCTCAACGAGAGACTCGGTGAAATTATAGTACCTGTGAAGATGCAGGTTACCCGCGACAGGACGGAAAGACCCCGTGGAGCTTTACTGTAGCCTGATATTGAATTTTGGTACAGCTTGTACAGGATAGGTAGGAGCCTGAGAAACCGGAGCGCCAGCTTCGGTGGAGGCGCTGGTGGGATACTACCCTGGCTGTATTGAAATTCTAACCCACGCCCCTGATCGGGGCGGGAGACAGTGTCAGGTGGGCAGTTTGACTGGGGCGGTCGCCTCCTAAAGAGTAACGGAGGCGCCCAAAGGTTCCCTCAGAATGGTTGGAAATCATTCGCAGAGTGTAAAGGCACAAGGGAGCTTGACTGCGAGACCTACAAGTCGAGCAGGGACGAAAGTCGGGCTTAGTGATCCGGTGGTTCCGCATGGAAGGGCCATCGCTCAACGGATAAAAGCTACCCCGGGGATAACAGGCTTATCTCCCCCCAAGAGTCCACATCGACGGGGAGGTTTGGCACCTCGATGTCGGCTCATCGCATCCTGGGGCTGTAGTCGGTCCCAAGGGTTGGGCTGTTCGCCCATTAAAGCGGTACGCGAGCTGGGTTCAGAACGTCGTGAGACAGTTCGGTCCCTATCCGTCGTGGGCGCAGGAAATTTGAGAGGAGCTGTCCTTAGTACGAGAGGACCGGGATGGACGCACCGCTGGTGTACCAGTTGTCTTGCCAAAGGCATCGCTGGGTAGCTATGTGCGGACGGGATAAGTGCTGAAAGCATCTAAGCATGAAGCCCCCCTCAAGATGAGATTTCCCATAGCGCAAGCTAGTAAGAACCCTGAAAGATGATCAGGTTGATAGGTCAGAGGTGGAAGCGCGGTGACGTGTGGAGCTGACTGATACTAATCGTTCGAGGACTTAACCAAATTAGATTACTCGTTTTTCTTGAATTCTTCTTACACATTATCTAGTTTTGAGGGAATAAAAGTTTTTATTATCGTAACAAAAACTTTTTAAAATTTTCTCTTGCAAAATGCATAAAAGACAGTATAATAGATATTGTCTTTGAAAAAATGTCTGGTGGCGATGGCGAGAAGGTCACACCCGTTCCCATACCGAACACGGAAGTTAAGCTTCTCAGCGCCGATGGTAGTTGGGGGTTTCCCCCTGTGAGAGTAGGACGCCGCCGGGCAGGATGCATTTTGATCCTCTTCAAAGATACGGATCGTGTATCCAAGTCGGAGAAATCATTATTATTCCGCAGTAGCTCAGTGGTAGAGCACTCGGCTGTTAACCGAGCGGTCGTAGGTTCGAATCCTACCTGCGGAGCCAATTTGGAGAGCTGTCCGAGAGGTCGAAGGAGCACGATTGGAAATCGTGTAGACGGTCAACGCTGTCTCAAGGGTTCGAATCCCTTGCTCTCCGCCATAGAATTTTATATCTGGCCCCTTGGTCAAGCGGTTAAGACACCGCCCTTTCACGGCGGTAACACGGGTTCGAATCCCGTAGGGGTCACCAAACGGAGGATTAGCTCAGCTGGGAGAGCATCTGCCTTACAAGCAGAGGGTCGGCGGTTCGATCCCGTCATCCTCCACCATAAATATTTTAAAAGATTATTACCGTCGCGGGGTGGAGCAACGAGCGTTACTTCACTGTATGAACTGCGAGTTGTACCGATCGAGCAGCAGCTTGAATAAGCTTCCTGAGATCGGGACAGTCATTGCTCTCAAAGAGCATGCACAAAACAATCTTATTATTACCGTCGCGGGGTGGAGCAGTCCGGTAGCTCGTCGGGCTCATAACCCGAAGGTCGCAGGTTCAAATCCTGCCCCCGCAATCTGGTCCCGTGGTGTAGCGGTTAACATGCCTGCCTGTCACGCAGGAGATCGCCGGTTCGATCCCGGTCGGGACCGCCATTTTTATTAAGTGGCTCAGTAGCTCAGTCGGTAGAGCAAGTTGCTCACATCATCGAATAAGCTTCTACGGCAACTTGCGAGAAAGACCGAAGGTCAT
The DNA here is from genome assembly GCF_020524355.2 of Mesobacillus subterraneus. NCBI lineage: Bacteria > Bacillati > Bacillota > Bacilli > Caryophanales > Bacillaceae > Mesobacillus > Mesobacillus subterraneus. The sequence continues at coordinate 3,185,935 of NZ_CP129019.1, read as the reverse complement.
TCGAGCAAAGGACCTAAACCATTAAAAGTTTAGACTACAATATCATAGTGGCTCAGTAGCTCAGTCGGTAGAGCAAAGGACTGAAAATCCTTGTGTCGGCGGTTCGATTCCGTCCTGAGCCACCATTTATACAATACCTGGTTATTCAGGGGATTTAAAAAATGGTTTTTTAACACCAGAAAAAATGTTATAGTGGAGGGGTAGCGAAGTGGCTAAACGCGGCGGACTGTAAATCCGCTCCCTCAGGGTTCGGCGGTTCGAATCCGTCCCCCTCCACCACTTAATATAGGGGTATAGTTTAAAGGTAGAACGAAGGTCTCCAAAACCTTTGGTGTGGGTTCGATTCCTACTACCCCTGCCAATTTTATAATGGCGATTGTGGCGAAGTGGTTAACGCACCTGATTGTGGTTCAGGCATTCGTGGGTTCGATTCCCATCAGTCGCCCCATTATAATCACATTTTCAGTAATAAATGAATACTATATATTGGGCTATAGCCAAGCGGTAAGGCATCGCACTTTGACTGCGACATGCGTTGGTTCGAATCCAGCTAGCCCAGCCATTTTTTGCGGAAGTAGTTCAGTGGTAGAATACAACCTTGCCAAGGTTGGGGTCGCGGGTTCGAATCCCGTCTTCCGCTCCAAAAATATATGGCGGCATAGCCAAGTGGTAAGGCAAAGGTCTGCAAAACCTTTATTCACCGGTTCAAATCCGGTTGCCGCCTCCACTAACTCATTAGTGGCAGCAAGAAAGCAAGACATTTTAATATGCCGGTGTGGCGGAATTGGCAGACGCGCACGACTCAAAATCGTGTTCCTTCTGGAGTGTCGGTTCGACCCCGACCACCGGTACCACTTTTATTATAAACAGGTTTTCCTGTTTTCTTTATTTCATAAAGATATGTATGCGGGTGTAGTTTAGTGGTAAAACCTCAGCCTTCCAAGCTGATGATGAGGGTTCGATTCCCTTCACCCGCTCCATACATACGTGACTAACGCAGTATGTCGTTTCCAGAAAACGATATGCTGCGTTTTTTCTTTGCCAGTGTTATCACTGAACCTGTTTTCATAGTGTTCGTAAAATAAACGGAGAAATTTCGCTTAAATTGAATATGACCCTTATTTTCACTAAAATAAGGGTCGGTTTTCCGTCTATTTAGATAAAATCATTGGACTTTGTCTTATTTTTAACCGTTAGCCGGAATATCTCCGCTTATTCTAGCTTCATAAGCGTCCTCTACATACAATAACCGGAATATCTCCGCTTATTTCACTTCTTAAGCAGCATGCACTATATATACAATAGCCTGAAATTTTCCGCTTATACCTACATGATGGTCACCAATGAATGATCATCACCCAAAAAGAAAAAGGATGCATCAGCATCTGATCATTCTATATGTGCCAGTCCCTCCATGGATTTGGGTAAACATGTTCATTAATGATTGTGTCATTTTTTGCATGCTCTCGGGTGCAGTTGAGGGTCTTAAATATACAATCTGCAGGGCATTTGTCGTTGATGCTGTTACGGCAGATCTTTCGGAATCTACAAATGGGCTGCCGAATGGACCTTGTTCATCTGCAGAGGTGATTAAGTTGGCAAGGTTATTGGTTCTTCCATTTAGACCTTTATATTCTTCTCCTTCTTCTCCGATTTTAATCGATACAGTTCCTATCAGCTTGTCACTGTCATAAACTCCTATTGGAATTTGATATTCAAGTGAGAAGAAGTTATTTAAATCTATCGCACTATGTATGGGTTGAAGATAATTCTGCTTTGCGATTCTTCGGTAGAGGGACTCAGCCGAATGTCTATATCGGTTTGGATCCTTCCCTGTTGTTTTGAATATTCTTCGCCATTCTTTGATGCCTTCAAGCTCGGTTACGTTTTTTTCCAGAAGGTCGAAGTAAATTGATTCCTGGAAAAGCTGCAATCTGCCTTTTAACATTTGCGGAGACTCGCCTACCTGTATGTCTTTATACTCGATAATCCCGACTGAGAATCCGGGAATGAGATCGCATATCGACCTGGAAACTTGAATTTCCATTGATTACACCTCCAAAACTGCTTTAAAATAGTTTATCATAAAAGTAATTTGCTTTTAAATTTCTGGGATTTCAATATAAATATCAAAATGGAAAGGAGGAATCCGCCAGTGGATATAGCAAGTTTGAAGCAGGATATTATCGAATACAGCAAAACAATCGGGATTGATAAAATAGGTTTTGCGGCACCTTCAACCTTTGAGGAGATGAAGGTTCGGTTATATAAACAGCAGGAACTTCAATATCATTCCGGATTTGAGGAGAAGGATATTGAAAAGAGAACGGAACCTAGCCTGATTTTTGACCGCCCTAAATCAATCATCTCGATTGCACTAGCTTATCCTTCAAAGATGAAGACGAAAGTTGTCAGCAAGAAGAGAGAACGGCGTGGAATCTTCTGCCGTGCATCATGGGGGACTGATTATCACGTAGTCCTAAGGGACAGGTTGAAAAAACTCGAGGAATACATTGCTTCGAAGGTACCTGGTTCAATGTTCAAATCGATGGTTGATACGGGAGAATTAGTTGACAGGGCAGTTGCCGAACGGGCAGGGATAGGCTGGAGCGGAAAAAATTGTTCCATTATCACACCAGAGTTTGGATCATATGTTTATTTAGGTGAAATGATCACCAATATACCGTTTGAACCCGATACGCCTATGGAGGATCGTTGTGGCAGCTGCAATAAATGTGTGGATGTTTGTCCAACTGGCGCTCTTGTGCAGGGTGGACAGCTTGATGCAAAAAAATGCATTGCTTTCGTGACACAGACTAAGGGCTTTTTGGCGGATGAGTTCAGGGAAAAACTGGGCAATCGCTTATATGGCTGTGATACTTGCCAGACAGTTTGTCCCGAGAACAAAGGGAAGGATTTTCATTTCCATGAAGAAATGGAGCCAGACCCTGAAATTGCAAAGCCTCTTCTGAAACCTTTACTGACGATGAGCAACCGTGATTTTAAAGAAAAGTTTGGACATGTGTCTGGTTCCTGGCGAGGGAAGAAGCCTATCCAGCGCAATGCGATCATTGCCCTTGCGCATTATAAAGATGACACAGCAGTACCTGAGTTGATCAAGGTAATGCAGGATGATCCAAGACCTGTTCTCAGGGGAACGGCTGCATGGGCGCTTGGCAAAATTGGCGGAATTGAAGCGTTGGACGCATTAAAACATGCCTCTGCTGTTGAGAAGGAAGAGGAAGTACTAAGTGAAATCAGTAAGGGACTGGAGTTTTACAAGGACAACCCAGAGTCGAATATATCTGTGTAAGAAGAATGGATTTTGTTAAATCCATTCTTTTTTTATGCGTGAAATCCTGGAATGCTTCATAAATATGAAAGGTGAAGGGAGAGATGAACATGCGTGAACAACTGCAGGAACTTCTTGAACAGCGTGTCCTTCAATGTGTATCAATGCCGCGAAATCAACTGCACGAGTGTCCCAGTATAGAGATAAAAAAGCAGAGTTTTGCCAATCGATCTGCTGAAATTGTAAAAGCAAAGGCAAATGGCAGAGTAATAGAGAAGGTTGACAATAAGGAAGATGCTTCGGTTTTATATGAGGTCCATTTTCAGTATTTAATCAAGCAGCGGGGATTGTTTTACATGGAGGAAGAAGTGGAGAAGAGACAGGCTGAATTTTACAAAGGCGTCCTGGTAATGGATGAAAAGCTGAACGAATTCAGAAAATCCCATGGCAGCGAAGAAGCACTGCCTGCTACTGCGCATCAGGATGGAGACCAAGAGAGGAAAGGATTCAGGTATGACAGGCTGAAGGCTGTCCAGTATGCGGAAAGATGGTGGAATGACTACAATCCTGCATATAAAAAGTTCGAGGTCGATTGTACCAACTATATATCGCAATGCCTTCATCAGGGCGGAGGGTCGATGCGAGGGTACCCAAATCGAAGCAATGGCTGGTGGATGCAGAATGATAATTGGAGCTTCAGCTGGTCGGTCGCCAATGCAATGCGCTGGTATATCCCAGGGTCCAAGCTGGGGTTGAGGGGAAGAGAAGTAAACAGTGCAGAAAAGCTGAAGCTTGGGGATGTCATTTGTTATGACTTTGAGGGGGATAGCCGTTTTGACCATACTACAATTGTTACGGGACATGATGCGGATGGAATGCCGCTGGTCAATGCCCATACTTATAACAGCCGGATGCGGTATTGGGCATATGAGGATTCGACGGCCTATACTCCTAATATTAAATACAAGTTCTTTACGATTACGGATGATCATGATGATATTTAATGACATTCCGAAATAGTACAGCGCCATTTCTTTTGCTGTAAAGGAGTGTAGTGGTATAATGGCTTTAGTTTTTATCAGAGGTGAAAGTCATGGCATTGCATGTTGTATTATTTCAGCCGCTCATTCCAGCAAACACTGGCAATATAGCGCGCACATGCGCCGGTACCGATACCGAGCTTCACTTGATCAGGCCGTTGGGGTTTTCGACGGATGACAAGATGTTGAAGCGGGCGGGTTTGGATTATTGGGAGCATGTGAAAATTCATTATTATGATTCGCTCGAGGACTTTTATCAACAGAACGAGGGCGGAAAATTCTTTTACGTAACCAAATTTGGCAAAAAGGCGCATTCTGATTTTGATTATAGTGCAGCCGAGAAGGATTTCTTCTTTATTTTTGGCAGAGAGACGACAGGATTACCTGAAGAAGTGATTGAAAAAAAATATCGAGACATGTCTGAGGCTGCCTATGAATGATAATATTCGTTCATTAAACCTGTCTAACACTGCCGCTATTTTGATTTATGAAGCGCTTAGACAACAGGACTATCGTGATTTGCGTAAATTTTAGGAGGCCTGATCAGGTCTCCTTTTTGCCATGATCTGCGTCCGGGAATTCGGTATTTTGCATGGAGTGTAGCTTATTTATGGCTATATATAATCCAGAAGGAGTTGTTAATAAGATGAATCAGGTAATTGAGACTATATTACAACATCGTTCGATCAGACGTTTTACAGATCAACCGCTTGATCGGGAGCAAGTTGAAACAATCGTGAAAAGTGCCCAGGCGGCTTCTACTTCTAGCTTTATCCAGGCATATTCAATAATCGGTGTAAATGATCAGAAGAAAAAGGACAAGCTGGCGGAATTGGCGGGTAATCAAGCATATGTAGCAGCAAATGGCCACTTTTTTGTATTTTGTGCAGACCTGCATCGCCATATGGTAGCCGCTGACTTGGAAAGCGCAGATGTGAAAGATTCAATTGAGAGCACGGAAAAATTTATGGTTGCCTTGATTGATGCTGCTTTAGCTGCCCAGAATGCGGCCATAGCGGCTGAATCGATCGGACTTGGGATTTGCTATATTGGCGGAATACGCAACGACCTCGAGGCTGTAAAAGAGGTTCTGAAGACGCCAGAACATGTTATTCCCCTGTTTGGCATGGCAGTTGGCTATCCAGATCAGATAACGGATGTGAAGCCGCGTCTGCCGCTCGAGCATGTGTATATGGAAAATGAGTATCAACAAGATCGGGAATTATTTGAAAGTCAGCTCCACGAGTATAATACAACTACTGCTGAATACTACCGGGAAAGAACCGGCGGGAAGCGTGAGGATACCTGGACGGCCCAAATGGCAAAAATGCTTGGGCATAAATCAAGGTTGTACATGAAGGAGTTTGTAGAAAATCAAAAATTGAATAAAAAATAATCATGGAAAAGTAAAAAAGCTGCCAATCGGCAGCTTTTTATTTTTTAGTGATCCCCGGCTTATCATCGTAACCTGCAGTGAAGATTGCAGATAAGAATGCAATAGATACACCTATAATCAGAATTAATTTCATGTATGTAAGCCTCCCTTTTGTTCGTCTTTGTCCATATAGAATTTATTATATCCTATTCTTCCGTAACTGTGAAGGATGGGCTTATTTTTTTCCTGATGGAAATAAAAAAGGACAATCATTCAAACGGAACGTTTACGCATGTTCAAATTGTTTGCTGCATAGAATTTATTAATCGTCTCTTGATAACGCTAGATGGGGAGGTCCATATGGATATTTTAAAAAAGATTGAGATGTATCGCCAGGATGAAGAGAAGCTGAAGTGGGAAGGGACGTTCAGGGAGTATCTTGAAATTGTGAAGGAACAGCCATGGGTTGCTCAATCGGCACATTCGCGTGTGTTTAATATGATTAAAGACGCCGGGATTGAAAACGAAAAAGGCAAGAAGCGCTATTCCTTCTTTAATGCACAGTTGTTCGGCCTTGAGGAGGCATTGGAAAGACTTGTAGAGGAGTATTTTCACCCGGCTGCAAAAAGGCTGGATGTCAGAAAGCGGATCCTTTTGTTAATGGGGCCAGTAAGCGGAGGGAAATCAACCCTCGTCACGATGTTGAAAAGAGGGCTCGAGGCTTATTCTCATACAGACAGAGGGGCAATTTACGCGATTAAGGGCTGTCCGATGCATGAAGACCCTCTGCATATGATTCCGCATCATTTGCGCAAGGATTTTTTTGATGAATATGGCATTCGAATCGAGGGTAATCTGTCGCCGCTTAATATGATGAGACTTGATCAGGAATACGGAGGCAGGATTGAAGATGTGATTGTCGAGCGGATTTTCTTCTCTGAAGATAAGCGGACGGGTATCGGCACATTCAGTCCATCTGATCCAAAGTCTCAGGATATTGCCGATTTGACCGGCAGTATTGATTTTTCTACTATCGCGGAATATGGTTCTGAGTCTGACCCGAGAGCTTACCGTTTTGATGGCGAGCTAAACAAGGTCAATCGGGGAATGATGGAATTCCAGGAAATGCTGAAGTGTGATGAGAAATTCCTCTGGCACTTGCTCAGCCTGACGCAGGAAGGTAACTTTAAAGCGGGAAGATTTGCATTGATCAGCGCGGATGAGTTGATTGTGGCGCATACAAATGAAACGGAATACCGATCATTTATCTCTAATAAAAAGAACGAAGCCCTGCATTCACGAATCATCGTGATGCCAATTCCATATAATTTAAAAGTGTCAGAAGAAGAGAAGATTTATGACAAGATGATCAGGGAAAGCGATGTAAACGATGTCCATATCGCGCCGCATACTTTGAGGGTGGCTGCGATGTTCACGATTCTTACACGCCTGAAGGACCCAAAGAAGGGCGATATTGACCTGATCAAGAAGATGAGGCTCTATGATGGAGAGAGTGTCGAAGGTTACAACAGAGCTGATGTAGATGAACTGAAAAAAAGAGCATCAAGATGAAGGCATGAGCGGTATTGACCCTCGTTATGTCATTAACCGGATTTCTTCTACAATTATCAGGAAAGAAGTTAAAACGATTAATGCATTAGACGTCCTGAGATCACTAAAGGAAGGTCTTGACCAGCATCCATCTATTACTGCTGAGACAAGGGAGCGCTATTTGAACTATATTTCGATTGCTCGTAAGGAATACGATGATATCGCGAAAAAAAGAAGTTCAAAAGGCATTCGTGTATTCATACGAAGAATCAGCTAAAACTCTCATGGATAATTACCTTGATAATGTTGAGGCGTATTGCAATAAGGCGAAAATGCGCGATCAGCTGACTGGTGAGGAAATCAATCCGGATGAAAAGCTGATGCGCTCTATCGAGGAACAGATTGGAATTTCCGAAAATGCGAAGAAAGCGTTCCGTGAAGAGATTTTAATCCGGATTTCTGCCTATGCCCGCAAAGGAAAGAGGTTTGACTACAATTCACATGACCGTCTGCGCGAAGCAATTCAGAAAAAGCTGTTTGCTGACTTGAAGGATGTCGTCAAGATCACAACTTCAACGAAGACTCCTGATGAGACGCAATTGAAGAAAATCAATAATGTAGTCGCAAGACTGATCGATGAGCATGGTTACAACTCTACTTCAGCAAATGAATTGCTGCGGTATGTCGGAAGCTTGTTAAACAGATAGATTAGGAGGACCTGCAGATTGCAGGTCCTTTTAGTTTATAAGTACCTGAAAGCGGGAATAGTACAGACAAGAGGTGATTAACATGGCTAAAAAAGATTTGCCGAAAGACTATGTCCCTAAAAATAGTTCAATGGCACGCAATGAAGAGGAAATAGAAGATCTGGGCAAGCAAATGGAGAACCAACGCACAGGTGAAGTCTTGAAAGAGGAATATGATAAAGTACCAGATCCAATTCAATTTGATAAAACGAATGAAAAAGAATAACCTTTGCTGATAACGCAGAGGTTATTTTTTTGCTAATCAGGATATTATTAAATACTTTCAATGTGGATCACTATATGGCTGTCCGTAAATAACTTTCACTTTAGCTGCTGAAACAAGGACAATAATTCCTAAAGGGGTTTCAAGATAAAATGGGCTCGTCCAATCATAGGAGAAAAGGTTAATTGTCAAAATTATTTGTAAATTATTTTATCTTCCTGCATAAGATAGAGTAATTACAATTCCCACAAGGGTAAATTCCATCGGGATATTGTATGAAGGTATACTAAATTGTGTTACTGTCAAAATGAAAATTTTAAAGGAGGGGTTGAAAATGACCGATGAAAGCAGTCACCAGTTTGTGATTTCCCAGGAAGATTGGTCCCTCCACCGAAAAGGACATGATGACCAACAGCGCCATCAGGAAAAGGTGCAGGAAGCAATAAAGAGCAATCTGCCTGATTTAATCACCGAAGAGAATATTATCATGTCCAACGGCAGGGATGTCGTAAAGATTCCAATAAGGTCACTGGATGAGTACAAGATCCGTTATAACTATGATAAGAACAAACATGTCAGCCAGGGGGACGGAGACAGTAAAGTCGGCGATGTCGTCGCCCGTGATGGCTCCGGACAGCAGCAAGGTCCTGGGAAGGGGCAAGGAGCAGGAGACCAGGCGGGTGAAGATTACTACGAAGCAGAAGTATCAATGATGGAAATCGAAGAAGCTTTATTTAAAGAGCTGGAGCTTCCTAACCTCAAGAAGAAGGAAGAACAGGAGCATCTCGTTGAAAATATTGAATTCAACGATATCAGGAAGACTGGATTGATGGGGAATATTGATAAAAAGCGGACCATGATGTCTGCATATAAACGGAATGCGATGACCGGGAAACCATCCTTCCACCCTATTTACAAGGAGGACTTGAAGTTCAAGACCTGGAATGAGGTCGTGAAGCCTGATTCAAAGGCCGTAGTTCTTGCGATGATGGATACGAGCGGAAGTATGGGACTGTGGGAAAAATATATGGCGAGAAGCTTTTTCTTCTGGATGACTCGTTTCCTTCGTTCCAAGTATGAAACCGTTGAAATCGAATTTATCGCCCACCATACAGAAGCAAAGGTAGTATCCGAAGAAGACTTTTTCTCTAAAGGGGAAAGCGGAGGTACCATTTGTTCATCTGCTTATCGAAAAGCATTAGAACTTATTGATGTAAAATACAATCCAAGCAAGTTTAACATTTACCCATTCCATTTTTCAGATGGTGATAACCTGACCTCCGACAATGCCCGCTGTGTGAAGTTAGTAGAAGAACTGATGAAGGTCTCCAATATGTTTGGTTATGGAGAAGTCAATCAGTACAACCGCCACTCGACCCTAATGTCCGCGTATAAAAACATTAAAGATGATAACTTCCGTTACTATATCCTCAAGCAGAAGGCCGACGTATTCCACGCGATGAAAAGCTTTTTCAAAAATGAAGAAAATAAAATGTATGCTTAATCAAAAATCGGCAGGATAGAGATCCTGCCGATTCAGTTTGTAGACAAAAGGGGTTCGGAATGCTCTCATTCCGAACCCCTTTTTGGATTTCATCGAATTTTTCTAAGGAAATAGACTCTCTTTGCTATACTTTTAGGCCATTACTGGACTTCTCCATGTCCAGTTGGCCATCTTCTTCAGGTTCAATGCAGCGAAAGTAAGCATCGCCTGCATCGACAATTTTTTTAAGTCCCCTTAGGGTTGTCCAACGCATGCCATGCTTTTCTTTTGCATCTGCGAAAACGCGCTCAATGGTTTCTTTGCGCTTCGCATAGATTTGTTTTACTTCTGGTTTGTGTCTCAAGTGGTCTACCTCTTCTACGTACTCTTGCCAGATATGGCGCGTTACCACCTTTTGGTGGTCCTTGCTTTCTGTGCATTGCGCTAAAAACGGGCAGTTGGCGCAGATATGCTTGGGGGATTTATATTCACGATATCCCTCTTTAGTGGTGGTTGAATACTTCAAGATTTCACCGGCAGGACACAAGTAACAGTCGTAAAATTCGTCATATACATAGTCATATTTACGGAAGAAGCCATCCTTCGTTCGTGGTCGGGTATAAGGCAAAGCCGGGGTCATTTCATTTTCCATCAGAAACTTCGTAATCGCTGGTGTTTTATAGGCTGCGTCGTACCGCAACAGCAGTAGGCTTTCCAACTTTCTCTATCACTTGTTCTACCAGTGGCTCAAGAATCAGGCTGTCATGCGTGTTACCAGGTGTCACAATTGTCCCCAGGACAAATCCGTTACGATCTGATGCCGCATGGAAAGAGTAGGCAAACTGCTTTGTCCGTTCGTCCTTGACGTAGTATCCACTCTCAGGATCGGTCGTACTTTCCTTGATTTCCTTCGTTTCTTCCTTATCGAACTTATCAGGTGGAAAAGGTTCCTTCCCATGGTCTTCCCGATCCAGATTGATCTCTTCCTGGAGTTTCTCTTGATACGCCCGTGTTTCCTTACGCACCACTTTTTTCTCGAATTTATGTTTATTCGCACTGGCTTTTACGTGGGTTGAATCAATGAAGACGTGTTCTGCACTAATAAGTTTCTTATCAGCTGCGGTCTTAAGAATTCGATAGAAGATCTGTTCAAACAAATCAGTGTCTTTAAAACGGCGTTCGTAATTCTTCCCGAAGGTGGAGAAGTGGGGCACTTTATCATGGAATCCATAACCCAAAAACCAGCGGTAAGTATGTTCGTTTCTACTTCGGCAATGGTCTGGCGCATGGAACGGATGCCGAATGTATATTGAATGAATGAGAGTTTAATCAGAATAACAGGGTCAATGCTTGGGCAGCCTACTTCCGAATACACATCTTTCACCAAGTCATAAATGAAAGAAAAATCTAGGGCAGCTTCCATCTTACGGACTAAATGTTCCTGAGGAACCAGTTGGTCTAAAGCAACCACTTCTAATTGATCTCGTTGGATTGGATTATTTTTCGAAAGCATGTTTATCACCTCAAGCGTTATATATATCTATTTTAAAATAGACTTATGGTTAGTTCCACGTTAAGTTTGGAAGTCCTGTTGATTGGAGTGGAAGGCGCGTAGACTCCTGCGGGCTCAGCTGGACAGGTGAGACCCCGCAGACGCCAACGGCGGTGAGGAGGCTCACCGCCAGCCCCGCGGAAAGCGAAGCGCCTGGAACGGAAATCAACAGCCCCCATTCCAGCACCAACCAAAAAAAAAGACTGTAGACAAGCTCGATTTCCATCGAGTTTGTCTACAGTCTGAATCGGCAGGATAGAGATCCTGCCGATTTTTTCTTTGTTAAGGAAATTATAAAATTATTTAAGTGTGTATAACTACATGTAGTTTTCTTAATCCAGCTCCAGCGCATAGCCCCTCGAGTCGCTTCAGTTCGCTCAGGTGAAGTCAAAGAACGACTTCACCGGTCGGCCCTCCAGCGCTTGTCGGGGCTGAACGAGGCGCTTGCGCTTTTTGTTCGTATAAAAAACTCTTATATTAACAATCTATTTTTGAATTCCAATCGCCTGGCTGCCCATCTGTACCCAGGCTTTTTCGAAAGGTACACGCGGAACTGCTTTATATCCGTCACTGTCAAGAGGGTCGTTTACGTAAATGGATTCCTCGTCATAGCCGACAATCAGTACACTATGTTCTCTGTAAGTGATCTTCACGTTTCCCCGTGTTAGTCTTCCAAATTGTAAACTCCGACTCTGGGAGCGGAGCGAATGTGGAATTGGTGATGACCCAAACTGGCGAGTCGTTGTCGATCAGCTGATATACATCATGAATTGATTTTCCGGTGATGTCTTTAATCGCCCCGGGCAGATAATTTTCTGCAAGATTTGCTACTGGGACGTGGTAAACGCCATATCCTGACTTGCTGAATGCATAGATGTCGCCTACAAAGCCATCGTATGGATTTCCGCGAACATAATTTTCATCGCGGAACGGGATTTTATGTATTTGCTTAGCCAAGGTCATCTTGTCGGTTTGTATTCCTTTATACTGCAACAGCATAGTTAAGCTAGTTACTTCACACCCTCGCTGTAATTCTGGAAGCTGACTGATGTGAGGGACACCTTCAATCATTTTTTTCTCTTCAGTACTGATAAAATCCTCCAGATCTTCGTTATCATTAATATTTTTTGTGACCGAAAGAGCTTCTGTTCGAGTAATTTTGGGTGCAACCGAAGCTTGTGTTTCAGCAGTTGGATTTTCAACGGATCGGAAATTCTCTGCCCCAAGGTAGGTGGTCAAGAAGATGCCTCCAATTGATAAAGATCTAAGTAATAATTTTTTATCCAAAATATCTTCTCCTAATATTTCTCCTTCAAGTGAGCATCTATACCAATTTTAATCAAAATTCGACACGGATTCAATAGATTAATAGACTAGTATTGGAAATCTGTTGGTAATTACAAAAATTAGAATGAATTATTTTTGGTTTATGGGAAGTATTTGGGGGAAATTAGTGGTTGAATCAAAGTTGAAATCCATAAAAAAAGATTTTTAATATATTTTTCTGGCTGTAATCGGTAATACTATCTCTGTTATGAGTACAATCTTTTCAATAAATCAAATTTTATGTTAGTGTATTAAAGTGCAATGTTGAAGAAGGGAGTTTTTTGATGAAAAAGGATTTTTCTGTTTTTTACATATCGACTGGAATTTTGTTACTAATGGTTCTTTTCGGTGTGTTTGTTCCGGATACACTGGAATCAGTCACAGCCAGTATCCAGGCATTTATTACTGATTCTTTTGGCTGGTATTACTTAATTCTTGTTTCTGCTATTGTCATTGTTTGTTTGTATTTCCTGATCAGCCCACTTGGAAAGATTAGACTTGGCAGGCAGGATGACCGTCCTGAATTTTCTACCCTGACATGGTATGCGATGCTCTTCAGCGCAGGTATGGGGATAGGGTTGGTTTTCTGGGGCACAGCTGAACCAATCAGCCATTACATGGTCTCGACACCAACTGGAGTAGAAGCCGGGTCTGACCAGGCGATTCGTGATTCGATGAGATTCACATTTTTCCATTGGGGTATCCATGCGTGGGCCATTTATGGGATTGTTGCGCTGGTTTTAGCTTATTTCAATTTCCGTCATGGGAAGCCAGGTTTGATTAGTGCTACTCTTGGCCCGATTTTAGGCGACAAAACGAATGGCAAAACTGGAAAATTGATTGATATCATTTCCGTTGTCGCGACTGTTATTGGTGTGGCAACGACTTTAGGATTTGGAGCTGTACAAATTAACGGGGGTCTTTCTTACCTATTTGGAGTACCTGCAGGTTTTGTAACTCAATTGATTATTGTCCTGGTCGTTACAGTATTGTTTATGATATCTGCATGGTCAGGTCTTGGGAAAGGCATCAAGATTTTAAGCAATGTAAACATGATGCTTGCTGGGGTCTTGCTGGTTGCTATGCTGTTTTTGGGACCTACCCAATTTATTCTGAACCTCTTTACTAACACAATTGGTACATATCTTCAAAATCTGCCGGCAATGAGCTTCAGGATTGCACCTTTAAATGAAGATGTCCGTTCTTGGATTAACGGCTGGACCATTTTCTACTGGGCATGGTGGATTGCCTGGGCACCATTTGTAGGGATTTTTATAGCTCGAGTTTCTAAAGGCCGTACGATCAGAGAGTTTGTTTTTGGAGTATTACTTGTACCTTCTTTGATTGGCTTCTTATGGTTTTCTGCTTTCGGAGGTTCAGCGATCATGCTTGAGCACGAAGGAATTGCGAAAATTTCAGAACTTGCAACTGAAGAGGCACTATTTGGAGTGTTCGCAAACTATCCATTAAGCACATTATTGTCTATCGTCGCCATGATTCTTGTCGGTACATTCTTTATCACCTCAGCAGATTCAGGCACATTTGTTCTAGCGATGATGACAACGAACGGATCATTGACACCAGGAAATAGAATCAAGTTTACCTGGGGAATCATGCTGTCGGCAATTTCCTTAGTATTGCTGTATTCTGGCGGGCTTCAGGCATTGCAAAATACAATGATCGTAGCCGCATTGCCGTTCTCCATCATTATGGCATTAATGGCACTTAGTCTAATTAAAGCATTGAACCAAGAGGCGAAGGAATTGGGGATTGGCAAAATTCCTAAACGTAAGTCTTAATAATAGAATGTAAAGGAGTCATTCCGGTTTTAGGAATGACTCCTTTTTTTATTCATCAAGTTTTTTAAATCCTTCTTTTGAGTGTGAGTTACAGCTTTGGTCGGCTCAAGTATAGGCGCTATTAAGGGTTGGTTAGGTACCAATCCATACAAATTTTTACCGAAATCGATGGATCTTTTACCTTTATTTAGGTTTTTATGCGAATATGGCTTCTGATTATTTAATTCTGGACGATTTATGTGCAATTATCTTAAAAACTTGTGCATTTAGGACAGAAACTCAAGCAATTATTCAAGTTAGTTAAGAGAATAATTTTTCCAGTTACCTTTTTAAAGGGAACCCTTTCATTGATTTGAACTAAATGATCGAATGTGTTTTGACATTTGTAAAAGTATGTTTATTTATGAACATTTTGTTCTTTTTAAAATTGTAAATGTTTTCAATCGGATTTTTTGCTAAAATGAATATATTGAATTTATGTCATTTCCAAGGGTGATCACGAATGGAAAAAGAAAAATTATTAAAGATTATTGAGGCAGCTAAGCTCTATTATCTACTTGATTATAACCAGAATGATATTGCAAAGGAGTTGGGAGTATCAAGGTCGACAGTATCAAGGTTCTTGCAAATCGCAAAGCAGGAGGGTATCGTCGATATCAAAATCATGGACCCGACAGAGGATGTAGAGAATTTGTCAGCACAACTTGAACAAAAGTTTGGGTTGAAAAAGGCAATTGTTACCCATATTCCGCAATATGAAGACAGTGTAATCAAAACATATCTTGGGGAGAAGGCTGCTTCTTTTTTGAATGAGGTGGTTGAACATGATGATATTATCGGCGTCACTTGGGGAACCACCCTTTATCATGTAGCACTTGAGCTTAAACAGAAGCCGTGCAAGAATGTCAAGGTCGTTCAGCTGAAGGGCGGAGTCAGCCATTCAGAGACAAATACGTACGCGAATGAAATACTGTATTTATTCGGTAAGGCCTTCAACAGTGCACCTCACCATCTCCCATTGCCGGCAATCGTTGATCATGTCGTCGTAAAACAGGCAATGGAAGCGGACAGGCATATCAAGAAGATCCTGGAGATGGGGAAGCAATCGAACATTGCAGTCTATACAATCGGCCCTATAAAATCAGAATCTTTATTGTTCCAGTTAGGATACTTTACAGATGAAGATCTTCAGGTCATTTATTCAAAAGCCGTAGGGGATATATGTTCACGTTTTTTTGACAAAGATGGGAAGGTTTGCAACGAAAATCTTGATGCGAGAACTTTGGGAATAGAATTAGAAGAATTAAAATCAAAAAAGTATTCAGTATTGGTCGCAGGCGGAGCTCACAAAATAGATGGTATTTATGGAGCTTTAAAGGGGAAATATACAAATGTACTTGTAACGGACCAATTCACTGCAAAGTTCCTGTTAGATAAGTAAGGATCAGTGAGAAAAGTAAAAGCCATAGATACAAACAAATACCCGATAGGTTAGTAACCTTTGCGGGTATTTTTGTCGAAATGGTGAAAAGGTATAAATTTCATTTTACATTTGTTCAAAAAAATATTTACAAAAGTTCTTTGGTTCTGATATATTTGCTATAGAAAGTTTGTATTGAACAAATGTAAACGGTTTAATGAATTTTTTTTCATAACATTTGTAAACGGTAACAACATTCAGCAAATATCACAACAAGAGGTGGGTCAACAATGGATATTTTATGGGGTTTAATGGGGATTGCTGTCGTTTTGGGAATTGCATTTATTTTCTCGAATAACAAAAAATCCATCAATTTTAGGACAATCCTTGGCGGGTTGGCAATCCAATTTATTTTCGCGTTTTTAGTATTGAAATGGGAAACAGGTAAACTCTTACTGAAAAAACTTTCACTTGGTGTCAATGAAATCGTCAACTATACAGACGCTGGTGTACAATTCTTGTTTGGAGGATTATTCCAGGCAGAAAATATTGGCTTTGTTTTCGCTTTCCAAGTATTAACGGTTGTTATTTTCTTCTCTTCATTAATTTCTGTGCTTTACTACCTAGGAATCATGCAAATAATCATCAAGATTCTGGGCGGAGCGCTTTCTAAATTGTTGGGTACGAGCAAAGCGGAATCACTATCAGCTGCAGCTAACATTTTCGTAGGTCAGACAGAAGCACCACTGGTTGTTAAGCCTTACATTGGTAAAATGACTCAATCAGAGCTTTTTGCAATTATGGTTGGGGGCTTGGCTTCTGTAGCGGGTTCTGTATTGATTGGTTATTCTTTACTGGGTGTTCCGCTGGAATACCTGCTTGCAGCGAGCTTCATGGCTGCACCGGCAGGTTTGGTACTTGCTAAAATCATGATACCTGAAACCGAAAAGTCAGAGTCATCTGATGAACTAAGAATGGAAAAAGACACAGATTCAGTTAACGTGATCGATGCAGCAGCTAAGGGTGCAAGCACAGGCCTTCAATTAGCACTGAATATTGGTGCAATGTTGCTTGCGTTCATCGCTTTGATTGCCTTAATCAATGGACTCCTTGGATTCGTAGGAGGATTCTTCGGAGCAGGCAGCATAACTCTAGAAACAATTCTTGGTTATGTATTCGCTCCACTTGCTTTCGCGATTGGTGTACCGTGGGATGAGGCTGTAAAAGCTGGCGGGTTCATTGGCCAAAAGTTGATCTTGAATGAATTTGTCGCTTACTCTTCATTTGCACCACAAATTGATCAATTATCTGCAAAAACTGTGGCAATCATCAGTTTTGCACTTTGTGGATTCGCAAACGTATCTTCCATGGGAATCTTGCTCGGCGGTCTTGGAAGCCTTGCTCCAAATCGTCGCGGAGACATCGCTCGCATGGGTGTACGAGCTGTCATCGCTGGTATGCTTGCATCATTATTGAGTGCCGCAATGGCAGGTATGCTTCTATAAAATAACGAAAAGAGAGGGACTAGGTCCTTCTCTTTTTTTGCTTTGAGTTATAATAGAGAAAATCGAACAGAAAGCTGTGATGATGAATGTGTTTGATTTTATTTGCCTATAAAGCGCATCCGAAGTATAAGCTGATTATTGCTGCCAATAGGGATGAAGCATACGCACGTGATACTGCGCCGGCGAAATTTTGGGATGATGCGCCTGAAGTGCTCGCCGGACGAGACCTTGAAAAAATGGGAACATGGATGGGGGTGACGACTTCAGGGGCCGGTTTGCTGCCCTTACTAATTATCGTGACCCAACTGAACAGGCAGTAGGAAAAAGAACGCGCGGAGAGCTTGTTGCAGATTATCTAAAAGGAGAAGATAACCCAAAGGCCTATTTAGAGGAGTTGGCCAATCGTCGTCATGAATATATGGGTTATAATCTTTTAGCAGGGAATTTAGAGGAGCTTTATTATTATTCCAACCGTGGAGGCCCCTTGAATAAAATTGAGCCAGGCATTCACGGAGTAAGCAATCATTTGCTTAATACAGATTGGCCAAAGGTAGAACGAGGGAAGGCCGGACTTGCCAGAATTATTTCAGATGGGCAATCGGATCTAGTTAGCCAATTGTTTACCCATTTGGAAAATGCCGACCGTGCTCCGGACCAGATGCTGCCATCGACAGGAGTCTCACTGGAGTGGGAACGGTTGCTTTCACCGATGTTCATCAAAAGCGATGGATACGGGACAAGAAGCTCTACCGTCATATTGATGGATGAAAAAGAAATCTATTTCAATGAACGTGTCCATACAAAGGAACATCGGTCGAATCAGGATTTTCTCATAACTTTTTGAAGCAAAACAGACAACCATAAATCAGGTTGTCTGTTTATTTGCGAGCTGAAGAGTGTCAGCAGCTCCTTCTCTGGTTAGTGCTTTATCCTATAATCAATGTGAAAATAAACTATGTTTTATGCAAAGTTTTGAAGAGCTATACTGTATTCCTTTTTCAAATTTTCTATGATTGTCCTGACCGGAAGGATTTCTTTGATTTCACTTACCCTAGAGCCAGCGAAGACGAGGCCATTCTCTACATCACCGGCAACTGAAGTAAGCAAAGAGTCTAGTGTGCAAAATTGATAGGAGCAATTTTTCAGGCAATCACGACATTTTTTGATCCTAAGTTTATCAGAGGTGGTGATTAGCTTAGTAAAATGGTTCGCAATGGCCCGACCGTGGAGCCCTACTGTGGTTTTTACCAGTATTGTATCTTTTTCTGTGGCTGACACATATTTCTCCTTGAAGCTTTGCGGAGCATCACATTCATTACTGGCAACAAACCTTGTTCCGATTTGGACGCCAGAAGCTCCAAGCGACAAAGCCTTAGCGATATCAGCCCCGGTCATGATTCCTCCAGCTGCAATCACCGGGATAGACACTGACTCAACAATTTCAGGTAATATGTCAAAAAGAGGCTTGTCAGTCCCAAGGTGACCTCCAGCCTCAAATCCTTCAACAACCACTGCAGCAGCACCCAGCCGTTCCGAAATATTAGCTAGCTTGGCAGAGGAGACAATGGAAATGACCGGGATCCCCGCTTGCTTTCCCCAGGAATACATATCCCTTGAAATCCCTGCCCCAGAGATAATGAAATCAATCTTTTCTTCAAGAGCTGCCTTCATTTTCTCCGCAAAATCATTCATCGCAAACAAAACGTTGACACCAATGTATCCATTACCCTGTGTCAGCTTTCTGGCTTTCCTGATATGTAGTCTCATCTCTTCAACTGTAATCCCTGTTCCAGAGATAATCCCAATTCCGCCTGCGTTTGCAACCGCTGAAGCCAATCCACTGAGTGAGATACCTACACCCATTCCGCCTTGTATTATTGGAACCATGGAAACCATAGGGCCAATCTTAAGTTTTGGCAAGTCCATGCTAAAAACCCCTTTCTAAATTTATTCCTTTGCAGTTTAACATGCAGAGATATAAAAAGATGTGATTTTTAGCACCAGATACTATGCTTAGGTATAAATATTTGGTGTTAATTTTTGGGGAATAAAAAGACGCAGAAATTCATTCTGCGCCTAAATGATCTAATATGAATTTAAAAATCGAAATTATCAGGATCGGGACCTACGCGTTCGTTCTTATTTAAACTGTTCAGGCGGTCCATATCATTGGCTGAAAGCTCGAAATCAAAGAGATCTGCGTTTTCAATAATGCGGTGTTCCTTGATGGACTTCGGAATCGTTACCACTTCATTTTGTAAATCCCAGCGCAGGATCACTTGGGCAGGTGACTTCTTATGTTTTTCAGCGATCTCTACGATTGTCTGTTCTGATAAAAGCTCACCCTGCTTCAATGGAGACCAGGCTTCCATTTGGATGCCTTCTGCTTTACAAAACTCAAGCAGCTCGGTCTGAGCCAGATGCGGATGGTACTCAACCTGGTTAACCATTGGTTTGATTTCAGCATCGGCCAACAAATCTTGAAGATGATGAACATGGAAGTTGCTTACGCCGATGGCGCGGACTTTTCCATCTTTATATAGCTTTTCGAGTGCCTTCCAGGTTTCTTTATATTTTCCGGCTACCGGCCAGTGAATCAGGTAAAGATCAAGGTATTCAAGGCCAAGCTTTTCCATGCTCGTCTCAAATGCCTTCAGTGTCGATTCATAACCCTGGTCAGAATTCCAGACCTTTGTCGTGATAAATAATTCTTCACGAGGGACATCAGCTTCTTTAATTCCCTGACCAACGCCTTCCTCGTTCTTGTAAACCGCTGCAGTATCGATGCTCTTGTAGCCATTTCTTAGCGCTGCTTTAACAGATTCTACAACTTCAGAACCTTCCTGGACCTTGAATACGCCAAGGCCGAACCATGGCATCTTAACCCCATTATGTAATGTCGTTGTATCCTGGAGATTTTGTGGCAAATCATTCGCCTCCTTATCAATTCAATTGCTATTTTATTTTCTCATATTTTTTGAATGCTAAAAAGTAATTGGACTTCCTTGGTGGAATAGCTTTTTAAAAGATAGCTCTGTTAGAATCTTGACAGCTTTGACCTATGCACCAGAAAAGCTGTCAAAAAAAAGAAGGAATCATGACAGCTTTGGCCCAAGCACCTGAAAAGCTGTCAAAAAAACGGTGGAATCATGACAGCTTTGGTCCAAGAACCTGAATAGCTGTCAAAATAATGATGGAATCATGACAGGTTTGGTCCAAGCACCTGAAAAGCTGTCAGAAAAACGAAGGAATCATGACAGCTTTGGCCTAAGAACCTGAAAAGCTGTCAGAAAAACGGTGGAATCATGACAGCTTTGACCTATGCACCAGAAAAGCTGTCAAAAAAAAGAAGGAATCATGACAGCTTTGGCCCAAGCACCTGAAAAGCTGTCAAAAAAACGGTGGAATCATGACAGCTTTGGTCCAAGAACCTGAATAGCTGTCAAAATAATGATGGAATCATGACAGGTTTGGTCCAAGCACCTGAAAAGCTGTCAGAAAAACGAAGGAATCATGACAGCTTTGGCCTAAGAACCTGAAAAGCTGTCAGAAAAACGGTGGAATCATGACAAGTTTGGTCCAAATGCCTGAAAAGCTGTCAGAATAACGGTGGAATCATGACAGCTTTGACCTATGCACCAGAAAAGCTGTCAAAAAAAAGAAGGAATCATGACAGCTTTGGCCCAAGCACCTGAAAAGCTGTCAAAAAAACGGTGGAATCATGACAGCTTTGGTCCAAGAACCTGAATAGCTGTCAAAATAATGATGGAATCATGACAGGTTTGGTCCAAGCACCTGAAAAGCTGTCAGAAAAACGAAGGAATCATGACAGCTTTGGCCTAAGAACCTGAAAAGCTGTCAGAAAAACGGTGGAATCATGACAAGTTTGGTCCAAGCACCTGAAAAGCTGTCGAAAAAACGAGAGAATCATGACAGGTTTGGTCCATTCTCAAGAAAAGCTGTCAAAAAAACGAAGGAATCATGACAGCTTTGGCCCGAGCACCCTGAAAAGCTGTCAAAAAAACGAAGGAATCATGACAGCTTTGGCCCGAGCACCCTGAAAAGCTGTTTTAGTAACGAAAGATTTTTGACGGTTTCGAGCGCAACCCCTTTAAACCTGTCTAAATAGGAAAGCGGTATGCAGAAATTCAAGCTCTGTCGGCAACCCCAATCCGATATTAGAAAAAATAAAAAGCTATCAGAAAAGGTCTTTTATTTTCAAAATAGGGGTAAATTCAAGATATGAAGCAGTAATAAATCATTCTGTGATTACAAGTGAAAGGAGAAAGAATATATGATCATCAAAGTACTGGGGCCTGGTTGCGATAGGTGCAAAAGTCTTGAAGAGAGTATAAATGCTGCTGTAAGGGAAGCGGGTGTCGCAGCGATTGTCGAAATGGTGGAAGATAATAAGGAAATCGAAAAGTTTAAAGTGAAGAGTACGCCAGCTTTGGTCATTGATGAAAAATTTGTTTCAGCGGGGAAACAGCTGTCAGTACAAGATGTGAAGACTCTATTTTAAATCAGCTCAGGCGTCATATTGTGGCCTGAGCTGAATTTTTTTCAAGGAAAGCTTTTGTAGCCCATAATGAAATGAGTAAAATCAGCTCGAAGCCGTTGGTAGCTGCATCACTTTCCAGTGGAATCGGCACAGCGCTGCCTATACCCATTAAAATGACGCCTAGGTCCATCCATTTCCATTTCAGCCTTTTCCAGAGGATAATCCCTGCAAGCAGTAACGCAGCAGTTACGCCAATGATCATAATAGGGGGACCGTGTGATCCGGCAGAATCATAGCTTAATACTCCATATTTTTGGGAGGGCTCAAGCTTTACTCCAATGGTATTTTGTATTAGCTCTGCAATTATCATGGTCAAAGTAAAGAGTCCCGCCAAAATAAAACTCGTTCGTCCTTTGACCCACTGAATATCTATTTCCCTGATAGCTGCCCAGGAAAAAAGAATCAACAATGGGGTGAAGAATGCGTGGAACCAGTAGCGCATTCCATTTAAGGCTTCTAAAAAGCTCCCTTTCCCAATTACTATCCCCATGGCTAGTACAAGGTTGTCATAGACTAGGCCGAATGTAACGATCAAAAGTACATTCAACCAGGAAAATAATAGGTACTTGATGGATAATTTTAGTCCCCATAGGAATAAAAACAAGTAGATGAGGGAATATAATCCGTAGATATATGGGTCCATAAGTCACTTCCTCCAGTCAGATTTGTTACAATTGTTCCCTTTAATCGGAGTGAGAAACATTTGTCTGTGTTATTAACTTTTTCATTGTTTTTAACAAATAAATCTTATTCTTGAAAATTACTAATAGTTTTATAACGCTTATTCATATATCATGAGAAATGTAAGCATATTCAACGATATTTTTGACAAGAACAGGAGAAATCATGACTACTTTAAATGAAATTGCATGGGTAACTGACAGTACATCTGGACTAACAGAAGAATACATAAAAAATAACAATATATATGTTGTGCCTTTAAGCATTATTTTTGGTGAAGAAGCGTATTTGGAAGGCGTAGATATCACGGCCGAAGATTTTTATCCGAAGTTGGCAGCTTCAAAGGTCCTTCCGAAAACATCACAACCTGCAATTGGGGAGTTTGTGGAACTATATCAGAAGCTAAAGGATCAGTACAAGCATGCGATCGCAATCCACGCTTCCAGCGCTCTGACAGGAACTTTCCAATCCTCAACGGCAGCTTCCAGCATGGTAGATTTCAAGGTTGATGTCATTGACTCTAAAATTGGCTCCTACCCATTAGGGCGCATGGTTGAAAAAGGTGTTGAAATGCAAAAGGAAGGAAAGTCGTATGATGAAATCGTCTCTTACTTAAGGACTCTTCCTGACAAGGCCAATCTATATATGGCACCGGGAAGCCTCGATCAGCTCCATAAAGGTGGACGCCTCTCCACTACCCAAGTCATCATCGGCAGTTTGATAAAATTAAAGCTGATCGTAAGGTTCGATGATGGGAAGGTAGTCCTTTTTGATAAAATCAGGACGGAAAAAAAGGTCAAGGAGCGCATGTTTCAAATATTAGAAGAGGCTTCAGCCGAGGTCAAGGAAGTCAGTGTCATTCATGGGAATGTAAAGGAATTGGCTGAGCAATGGCGAGAAGAACTTCAACAGCGTTTTCCCGAAATATCTTTTACAACGACTACATTCAGTCCCGTTGCGGGTACGCATACAGGGCAGGGAACAATCGGACTTGCCTGGATTAATGAATAGTTTGGAATGGTAAAATAAGTCATGGAAATCAGCCTGGTCAGGGCTGATTTCTTTTTATTGTCCATGTTCCTGTGTACACTTGAAATATTCAAAAAAGTAGGGGGAAATCGATATGTTGAAGATCGGGGTCATTGGTTTGGGGGATATTGCGCAAAAGGACTATCTGCCTGTATTCGCGGAAAAAGGCGATATTGAATTCCATCTATACACGCGGGATGTTATCAAGCTGAAAACTTTGGCATCCAAGCATAGATTTACCCACATACATCTCAGTCTCGATGAACTTATTGAAAGTGGAGTCAAGGGTGCTTTTGTCCATAGTGCAACTGAATCACATCATGAAATTGTAAAAAAACTGATGCTGGCTGGTATACATGTGTATGTCGATAAGCCGATTGCCTATGAGTATGAGAAAGCCCGGGAACTGACTGAGCTGGCTGAGGATAAAGGCTTGATATTAATGACAGGTTTTAACCGCAGATATGCTCCCGTTTATAAACAGTTGGCTGAGTTGAAGGAACCTAATATGGTGATCATGCAAAAAAACAGGAAGGCATTGCCTGGGGAAATGCGCCATTTCATACTTGATGATTTTATCCATGTGGTCGATACGCTAAGATTTCTGTTTCCTTATAAAATCAAGCGGATAAATGTGACCGGAAAGAAAAATGGTGTGTTTTTGCATCACGTGGTAATCCAGCTGCAGGCAGAAGAGGGAATTGCAATCGGAATAATGAACCGTGACAGCGGCGTTGTCGAGGAAAAGGTAGAAGTATTCCAATCCAATCAAAAAAGAATGGCATTGAATGTTTCAGACCTGTTCGTCCAGGAAAATCGAAATGAAACGAGACATGGAGGAAGTGACTGGGAGCCGACCCTCCACAAGCGCGGTTTTGAGCAAATTATTTTTGATTTCATCCAGGCTATCGATAATAATTCATTCCCTTTAATTACCGCAAAGGATTCCCTCGTAACACATGAAATCTGCGAGAGAATCGTAAAAGAATTGGAAGAACTTTAACGTTCGAAACCCCGGTACTTGAAATGTACCGGGGTTTTGGCTATTAGAACGATGGTTTGCCATCTGCAGATATTTGGATGGCGTTATTCAAATAGAATGTGTTTGCATAACCTAGGTCAGCGATTTTATTCACAACGCCAGCGGCCCCCTTGCGCCAGATGCGCAATGAATGACGATGACGGCATTCTTGTCTTTTGGTAGCTGGCTTGCGATAGCGGCTGGGTCGGCCAGGATGATACTGTCAGGGATATTCAGTGACCCTTTGAAGACGCCGGCCTTTGTTTCATCCTTTGAACGGACGTCAAGGATAAACGCTCCCGCACTGATTTTGTTCATAAACTCCTCTGGGTTGATTCCGCGGTTAACCTGGCCTTCAGCTACATTAAAGCTTCCGTCTGAATTAGCAGTGCCGAATGTTGGCAAGGATTTTGCAGTCCAGTCAGGAAGTCCTCCTGAATAGACTTTGACATTTGAGTAGCCTTTTTTCAGGAGTTCCTCAGCGACAGCATGGCTTTTATGGCAGCCGAATCCTCCGCAATAGACGATGATTTCAGTCTTTTTATCTGCAGGTGCTATTCCTATATACTTTTGCGCAAAGAGAGTATCATCTGCAAAGACTGCGTTCGGGATGTGTGACTCGAAATATATCTTATACGGTCTGGCATCAAGGATGACGAATGGTGGCTTATCATCCCGTGACACATTTGCGTCCATGATCAGTTCTTTTACATAAGGGGCTGTCACAGCAAGGTAATTGCCGGCTTTTTTCCATTCTGGCAGTCCTTCCTGGTAGACTTTGATATTCTTGTAGCCAAGCTTGATTGCCTTTTCAGCAGAACTGCTGCTCAATTCACATGTGACCCCGCCGCAGTAAAAAATAAGAAGCTTATTTTTATCTTCCGGGAGCAGGGAGGCGAATTGGTCGAACTGTGAATCCGGGATATTGATTGCTCCGTTGATATGTCCTTCATGGAAAACAGCTTGAGGACGGGAATCGACAATGACAAAGTCCCATTCCGAAGGGAATTGATCGTACGTTTTCCTTGCCGGGCTTACCTCTCCTTCGGACGCTTTTAATCTCATCATATATTCGGTGTCAACATAGGTAAGGTTATCCTTGAGTGGTACGGCTTCCTTCTCTGGTGTAGCTTCCTCGGCTACCTTGTAGATTGAAAGGTCTGCTTTCTGGTTAAAATCTGCAGCAGCATTCGAGTTAGGTTTGGCCAAATATTCGCCAGTCCCGCAGCCGGCTATTACTATTCCGACAGAGAAAATTAATCCAGCTAGCATAGTTTTCTTTACCATGAGACTATTCACTCCTTTCTTCACCAGGCAGTTCACTCCTGTAGCCAAATGCAGGGGAGTGGACAAGCTGGTTCACTATTTGTGTGATCGATACAAAGAATAAACTCGTATCAGCCTTTTTCAATTCCAGGACGAAATCGTCAAGCCAATCGAAATGGTCAGAAATAAAAGAATGGATCTGATTAGCTGTACCATGCTCGAGCAAAAACGATAGAAATTCGAGCAACAGGGTCAAGTGGTCTGGCATGGCTCGATATTCCTCGGGAAACTCAAGCTTGAACTGGCGGAACAGATACTGGACATGCAGTGCAGGGTCCCCATAGAAGAATCCAGTTTGTCTAGCGAATGAAACAGCCGCGGTAGGATCATCGGTCCATTGTTTGTAGAGTGATTCAATTGGTGGTGCGAAAGGCTCGGAAGGCCCAAGAAAACACTGGATATAGGACTGTTTCATATTTTCATAGGAAGAAAAAGAGTCTGCCCATGTTTCTTCCAGTTTGATAAAAGGCGTCAGTTCTTCAAAGGCAGTTCCATTTCTCAAAGCTTGATAGAGTTCATTTGTTGGCGGCTTATAAAATTCTGCCAGCAGCATAAGCGCATTGGACAGCTGCCGCTTTTCTTCTGTCATGGTGAACAAGTGATCAGCCCCTTTTTGTTTGTCCGGCTCCAGCGCCAAGCCTCTCGAGTCGCTTGTCTAGCTGGAGCTCCTAAGTCCTCGAGACGTTTCGGTCCTGCCAATGAAGTCAAAGAGCGACTTCACCGGTCGGTACTGGGTGAACGCTTGAACTTTTCTTTATTATAGGGTTACATCCCCATGTCTTTTCAGCTCTGCTGCTGGTTTGTGTTTTATGATTCGTTCCAGTAGCTCACGCTGGAGATGCAGCATTGCCATAATCCCAATACCTCCTATGATCAGAGCCCATTCAGACCAGGTCACACTGAAAAGGTTGAAGACGGTTTCTTCAGCAGGATTTTTGACAACTTTCAATGGAGTAATCTGTCCGGCGATTACCATATTGAAACGCATGAAGAAAATTCCTGTCAGGGATAGCAGGCCTGCAAGCCCGAGCTTTATAGCTGTGAGTTTGCGTGCAGACACAATCAGTACAAAAGGAATGACGATAGCCAGCGATATTTCGAGTACCCAATAGTTAAAGCTCAAAGGTCCTGTCAGCAAAGCGAGCAGTGATTCATATTTTCCCGGCACCTGGCCGTATAGCCCGACAAAGGTTTTGCCGATATAAATCACTCCCATTACCCCCATCATGGATAAGCTCAGCATTCTGAGGAACTTAACACTTTCAAAGTTCGCACGAGTTTTCTGTCTTTCCTGCAGAAAAGCGATAACTGAAGCCATCGCGATGCCAGAAAACACAGATGTGAGAATGAAGTAAAGAGGTGAAATCGGTCCATTCCAGTAAGGACGGGCGATGATGAAACCGAACAGGAACCCGATGCAAATCAGGGCGACTATGGCAGATACAGCGGTCATGATTGCAAAAGGCCTGATTAAGGCCTGATTGCCACGAACGACAAACACCGTCAAAGTCACCAGCAGCAACAGGTAAATTCCATATAACGGTGCCATCCACCAGATTGGCGAAGTGAAGTTAGGAGTCAGGAAATAATGAATGAAGTTAAGCGGATTGCCCAACTCCACCAAAAGAATTGCAAACCCACTGATAAGGGAAAAAATCGCAAACATAAGCAGTGATTTGCCGATTGGGATGATCGCCTTCCCATGGAATACATAGCCTAATGCTGCGACCAGCAGCAATCCGGTGCTTATCCCGACAAAATATTCGTAGCCGGCAATCAGGATTCCCCATGGGATCTTATTTGTTGTACCCATGGCATGTTCACCGTGGATAAAAATATTGGCTGCTCCCGCCAGACCGAAGAGAATGAAGGCTGCAGACAGGATCGTCCATTTATTGATTTTCACGAGATTCACCTCCAGTTATTTTTTCACATAGAAGATGCTTGGCTTCGTGCCTTTAGCTTCAAGCAATTGATAGACTTCGTGCTTTGCCAGCTCTTTGTTCAGCTGGCTATTTGGATCTTCCAGGTCTCCGAACAGGCGGACCTCATTCATGCATGTCGCAGAGCAGGCAGGCTGCTCACCTTTTTCAAGCATCTCAGGGCACCATCTGCATTTTTCCGGAACGCGCTTTTCATTCAGCTGTCTTGCTTCATAAGGGCAGGCAGCCATGCAATATTTGCAGCCAATGCATTTATCAGCGTCAATTTCGACGATTCCATCTTCACGCTTGTAAGTTGCCTGGGTAGGGCAGACGGAAACGCACGGAGCGTTGTCGCAATGCTGGCACTGTACTGGTAAAATTTCCATTTTCACATAAGGGTAAGTTCCTTTCTCCAAAAATTCAAGTCGGTTATAGGAAACGTCCAATCCGAGCTGATTATGCGACGCACAGGCGATGTTGCAGGCGGTGCAGCCTGTACAGCGTTCCGGGAATACCAAAAGGCCGTATTTTGCCATCCTAGTTGCCCTCCTTTGCCACGGTCACGACAACCTCTTGGGCCATTGTCGAGCCAGAAAGAGGGTCTACCATGATTGGGATAAAATCATTAAAGTTCACGCCGATTCCGTTTGCTGTCCTGTTTTTAGGCGAGAATCCGCCATAAGTGGAAGGGAGCCAGGCGGCTTCTGGGTGCAGGAGCTCGGTTACTTTAACTTGAACCTTCTTTTTGGCGATGTTCGACCTAACCGTTACGGTGTCTCCAGTTTTGATGCCAAGCTTCCTGGCTCGTGAAGCATTCAGCCACATAAAGGTACCCTGATACTTTTCGGAAAGCTTCATCAGCTGTTCAATATTGGTTGTCATTGCGTGAGAATGCCAAGGCTGCTTCCCATGGATCAGGCGGAATTCATGGTCATTTTTAGGATCAGGTTCAACGAGTGGCGGTACCCAGACAGGAATTCCGAGTTTTCCATCAATCTTGAACAGATCGGCAGAGAATTGAATCTTTCCGGTGAGCGTAGGCAGAGCCGGTTTGCCTTTTTTTATCGGGAAACCAGGCTTAACAGTAGCCGGGAACTCCAGTGTTCCTGCTTTTTTCAGCTGTTCGAATGTGATGCCGAGCGGTGCAATCGCTGCTTCTACTTCTTGTTCAATTGTAAAAGGATACAAATCCTTATGCCCCATTGCGTCGGCAATCCCCTTCAGCATATCAAGCGTGTTTTTTGTGTCATACATCGGTTTGATGACGGGTTGGCGAAGGGCAAGCTGTGGGTTATCATGCGAAATATGTCCTGATACAGCTTGAGGATGCTCTAATCTTTCCAGATAATAATGCTCAGGAAGGATATAATCAGCGGCATAGTAACTTGTTTCGTTCCAGTCGATGTTGATTGAAACCACAAGCTCTGCGTCCTTGATCTTTTTTTGCTCCTCGGGATCCGGCGCGGTCCTGAGCGGATTATAGTTACAGATGAATACCGCTTTAGCCAGGCCTTGTTGAACAAGCAGCGGCGTGATATGGGCGATTCCCCTTGATGGTTCGACAGTGCGGTACTTTCCAGTCACACCAGCTCCATCGATACGAGCGCCTTTTTCAGGCATATTTTCGATTGCAGGCAAGTCGAGATGTCCCATCTGCAGGCTTGCAGATGGCATCAAGCCGCCTTTCTCGTAAAAGTTCCCAACAAGTGCATTCAGGATAATCCCCATCTGGGACGTTTGGGTGCTGTTCACATAATGGGAATGCAGCCCGTGCCAGCCTGGCTCGATGAAGGCCTGTGGTGCATATTTTGCGAAGTCCCTGGCAATTTCCCGGATTTTATCAGCGTTTACTCCGGTGATTGGCTCCGCCCATTCTGGTGAGTATCCCATATTCATGCGCTTGAATTCACTGAAGCCATCGACGAATTGTTGGACAAAGGTCTTATTGTAGAGGTTTTCTGATATTAAAACATTCGCCATCGCCAGCCTGAAGGCAAGATCTGTACCTGGTTTGATTGGAATCCATTCATCTGCGATTTTCGCAATCTCAGAAAAGCGCGGATCGATGACGATCAACTTGGCGCCATTTTCCTTTGCATGCGTGATGTGGTTCATGCCATTCGGTATGATGCCACCTGCGAAGTTCCTTCCTTCAAATATCATGTACTTAGCATTCTTATGATCACCGTTAAGGGAGGTGCCAGTCATTTGCAGCCATGCATTTGTTTTAGCATTGAAGCATGTTGAATATTGTGTCGTGAAGTTCGGCGAGCCAATTGTGTCAAACAAGCGATCCACATATGACTTCCGATGGGTGCCGTGCTCCAGCCACAATACAGAATTACCGGTGTACTGCTTAACGATGCTGTCAAGCTTCTCGCCGATTTCCTTGAATGCCTGATTCCAGCTGATTGGTTCGAATTTCCCTTCTCCAACCCGTTTCATTGGGCCAGTCACTCTGTCTTTTGAGTACAGGTATGCTGCCATTCCGTGGCTCCTTGCGCAAATTCTGCCGCTGGATTTCAAATGGATGGGATGTCCTTCGACCTTCCAGACCCGCTCGTTCTTCACATGGGCAATGATTCCGCAATAGCTTGTGCATCCGTGGCAAAAGGTTGGTACCTTCTTCACGCTTTCCTCGGTGGCAGCTTTCTTGAACTCACTAAAGCCGAAATAAGCTGGAACCGAGCCTGCTGCGACAACTGTTGCTGAAGCTTTCAAAAACGTACGGCGTGATAAGTTTGTCATCTCTTCATACTCCTTTCTCTCACAAGCTGTTAACCGCAGCTGGCGGCTCCAGTTTCCGTCTCGAGCTTTGTATTTAGTTTTTTCAAAGGATAATCCTTAACCTTTTCGTTGGAAATTGGAAGAATTCCATTGATTTCTGCATCGGATGTCCATACTCTCATGCCATCTTTCATAGCATAAGCTTCGTATCCCAGCATATTGAGAATCCTTGCTGCTTTACTGGACATGGTCCCGTCATGGTCAATGAGGACAATTTTTTTCTCAGGAGACAATTTCTTTAACTGTTCAAGCTTTGCCAGCGATTCATATGAGATATTGATTGCCCCTGGAATATGTCCTGCCGCATATTCATTTAATGACCTTAGATCGACTAATAAGAGGCCGTTCGACTCATTATTAATCGATTCCTGGATAGCCGCGGGTTTCATGATTGGTGGAAGACCGGTTTTCAGATAGTCATCAGCACTTCCTAAAATAGCTGCGGTTTCATCGGAATATTTCTTAGTTGCAGGAGCAGGTAAATCATAGTTCCCGGCTTTTGTTTCATTTGCTTCCACTTCATAATCGAAAGTTTTTTGTGGAAGGGGTGTTCCCAAATTGGAATCACTAGTCCAGCCGCCCATCCCGTTTATCATTGGAACAGCGTCATATCCGAGCATATTCCAAAGAGCTGCTGTCTGACTTGCTGTATGGCCGCTGTAGCAGATTACCAGAATCTTCTTGTCCTTTGGCAAATTCGCAATTTGAGTCGGCTCGGCTGTCATACTATATGGAATATTGACAGACCCTTCAATATGACCAGCTGCAAATGCTGCTGTATCACGGACATCGACAATGAAGTAAGAAGGGTCGTAATTCAAAATCATCTTTTCGAAAATTTCCTCTGCAGTAATAGACTCTGCAGTTTTTTTTAGGTAAGCATCAGCAGCTTGCTGAACGATTGAAAAACTATCAAGCTCCTTACTTTGTCCATTTACTTTAGGTTGGAAACCTTGCTCAGTACCGCAGCCTCCATTGAAAATCAGCATTGTGCCGGCTAATAAGAATAATATTTTTTTTCCAAACAGCTTCAAAGCTCTCACCTCTCTGCTGGCGGATATACCGCCATGATATTGATTTGGAATTGAATCAAACGATCGGAATATACACCTCCTGTTTTCTTAATACATATACTCCTATAGGTTTAGATGGTTGCAAAAAAAATAAGCGCTTAAGTTATTTTTACCATCAGGGGTAAGTCTATTGCTGTGGAAATTCAGTTACTATTTTTGAGAATGTAGGAAGAAGTAAGGGGATTCACCTATGAATTGTTTGAATCTTTTGCACATTTCACACTTAAAACACATTCGTGAAGATTGCGTGGAAGATTTCGGTGAACAAAAAAAGTCCGCAGCTAAAGCTGCGAACTTGAAGTTTACTAAACATACATAAAATATCCAACAAACAAGAATCCAAGTACATACATAATGGGATGGACTTCTCTAAACTTGCCCATTCCGAGCATCATCAAAGGATAAAGAATAAAGCCAAGAGCAATTCCTGTTGCAACACTGAAGGTGAGCGGCATCATGATGATTGTAACGAATGAAGGTATAATCACAGCAAGATTGTTCCAATTGATTTTGCTGATTTCAGTTGCCATCAATGCACCAACAATAATGAGTGCCGGTGCGGTAACTTCCGGCGTGATAACCGATAGGATCGGAGAGAAGAGCATTGCCACACCGAAGCACGCTGCAATGATCACTGAAGTAAAGCCGGTCCGCCCGCCGACTGCTATGCCTGCTGATGACTCAACGAATGAAGCTGTTGTGGATGTGCCAAGAACAGCTCCAGCAACAGCCGATCCTGCATCCGCAAGCAGGGCACGCCCCGCGTTCGGTATTTTATTGTCCTTCATCAGACCAGCCTGGCTGGCTACGGCAATAAGCGCCCCGGCAGTATCAAAGAAAGCAACAAACAGGAATGTGAAAATGACGGCAAGGACATCTGGAGAGAAGATATCTCCCAGGTGATTGAAGACGACACCAAACGTTGGTGAGATGTCAGGAACAGAACCGACGATTGCTGCAGGTTTTTCAATCAAGCCTGTCAAAATTCCAACGATTGTTGCAATCACCATTCCATAAAAGATGCCGCCGCTGATTCCGCGGACCATCATGATAACACTGACGATGAAGCCGAATAGAGCAAGCAGGACAGGGCCTGATGTCAAATTTCCGATTGAGACAAAGGTTGCTTCACTGCCAATGATGATTCCAGCATTTTTCAAACCGATAAAAGCGACGAAGAAACCAATCCCAGCCGCGATTGCATGCTTAAGATCCTGAGGGATGACATTGATGATTTTTTCGCGAATCTTCAAAAGGCTGAGGATGACGAACAGAACACCCGCGATGAACACACCAGTAAGTGCGACCTCCCATTTGACTCCCATGCCGATGCAGACGGTGAAAGTGAAAAATGAATTCAAGCCCATACTTGGAGCGATCCCAATTGGGAAGTTAGCAAGCAGACCGATGAGGAGGGATCCGATGATGGCTGATAAAGCTGTAGCTGTAAAAACAGCTCCTTTATCCATGCCAGCCTGGCTTAGGATTAATGGATTGACGACAAGAATGTAAGCCATCGACAAAAACGTCGTGACTCCTGCGAGGGTTTCCTGCTTATAATTTGTGTTTCTTTCTGCAAACTGGAAAAAGTTTTTCATGTGTGTGTCCTCCTGGTTGTTTATTTAAGAAAATGGTTTTGTTAAACCCTCGTATTGTTTTTTTCTCCTGCTGATTGTAGTGAAGCGCCTGGAACGAAAGTCCACAGCCTTGTTTAACAGAGCCTGGAAAATAAAAAAAACTCCGGCAGTTTTATGCTGCCGGAGTACCACAAAGGACAAGTAGATGCCAAAAAGAATAGCAAATATCAAAGTCCCTTGTAGTCACGCTTT
Source organism: Mesobacillus subterraneus (assembly GCF_020524355.2). Classification (NCBI taxonomy): domain Bacteria; kingdom Bacillati; phylum Bacillota; class Bacilli; order Caryophanales; family Bacillaceae; genus Mesobacillus; species Mesobacillus subterraneus. Next base: position 3,152,391 of record NZ_CP129019.1, on the reverse strand, counting down.
TTACGGTAGCATGGTAGAAACGTCCGAGCCATATTCTCGAACATATACAAGGAAAAGATTATTGAATTAAATAATACTAGTGATCGTATCAGCAATTTACATCAAGGTCAATTGCAATTCTTAAAGTTCACCTATTTGATTTTTTCTGATTATTGGAGAGCTGGAGTTTAGCTGGTATTTCTGGTCGCGGTTTTCCAAGTCACGGCATAAACAGGGTCTTTCTTTCGCGAAATAATGCGCTGAATCGCGGATTAAGCATACAATTTCACGGAATGAAGTATGTGAGGGCGGCAGGACGATAGACGATGTAAAAATCAGCGACCTGGAATATCATCATGGAAAGAGATTTGTAGAATTTGCTCCTAAGAACTCTGATATATTTTCCGTAGAGGATATTTTTGAAAAGTACCATCTTGAAAACAGAAAGCTGAAAGCCGTATTAATCACTGAGAATGGAAAAACTTCTGAGGGGCCGATCGGGATTATCACACCCTGGGATTTAGTTGAAATTGATGTACTGGAGTAAGGAACTGTTGCAAAGGTTAAATCCCTGTATGGGTATCGGAAATCCCTTTATTAATGAGTTTTTGACAACTTTTTGACCGGAATATGTGAATAATAAATGAACTAAATGGCAAAACACCCATGTTAGGATGATAACTTACTATAATGATAGTGTAATCCAAATGGAGGTGCCAATAATGAACGTAACAACGATTATTGAATTGGAAAATCGTGAAGTTGAGAAAATGGCTGGCGCAAAATTAGTATTCATTCAGGAACAGGTTGATGCGAATATCGTAGAAACATGCGTTGATTGTTTTAAATATGAAGGTTCTGAAGATTGCCTGGATACAGATGATGCAATGCAAAGAGTTTTTGAGACACTAAAAGCAGAAGGAATGATCCCCGAAGCAGTGCAAGATTTCTCGTATGAAATGCCTTCTTGCGAGAGATTGAGAAAAGATGTTTATGAAGAGCAGGACATGCCGCAAAAGGTCATCCTGAGCTTTGCGATATAAGACTTGAAAAAGGAGTTCTTTCTTGGAACTTCTTTTTTCAATTGATTTCAAACACTTTTTTACTAAAAACGTGACTTTTATCAAAGAGAAGCCTGGAAGAAATTTATATAATGAAGTTGACAATAAAATGAAAACGCTTTCAACATAGGGGGGTGGGAATCGGTGAAAAAAGGTGCGGACATTACCATCATTACCGGCCATTTTGGCAGCGGAAAAACAGAGATAGCAATTAATCTAGCACTGGAGGCAGGAAAAAGAAATACTAGGACAGCAGTTGCAGACCTCGATATCGTTAATCCATATTATCGTGCGAGAGACGCCAGGAGTATTTTTGAGCAAAATTGTATTGAACTTATTGCACCTGCTGAAAGGCTTGCAGCCGCTGATTTACCGATTGTTCCGGGCGATATGAGCAGGGTGATCTATGACCCGGCATATAAGCTGATCGTCGATGCAGGAGGAGATAAGGATGGAGCTACGGCACTGGGGCAATTTTATAATGACTGGAAAGAAATGATGCCAGAGGTGCTTTTTATTTTGAATGCAAACCGGCCATATCTCAGTACTCTGGAGGGGGCGGTTGAGACATTACAGAAAATTGAAAGTGCCTCCCGGCTGAAGATTACAGGAATCATCAATAACTCGAATGTGGGATCGGAGACGACACTTCAGGATGTTGAAAAGGGATTAATTTTAAGCAGGGAGCTATCAGATACTCTGGGGATTCCTTTGTTATACACGATGGTACCGCAGCATTTATCAGCCGAAAGTCTTGGAATTGTGACGGAGTCCCCAGTGAAAGTGATTACGAGGTATTTAAAATTGCCATGGGAAATTTAAAGGAGGCAAATACGGTGGAGCAGAGAGTTGTTTTTAATGAAGAGACTTGTAAATCATGCAAGCTGTGCGTGAACGCTTGTCCGACAAATGTCATTTATCTTGCTGATTACTTGAATGAAAAAGGCTACCGGCCGGCGGTTGTGACAGACCAGGAAAATTGCATCAGCTGTGGCAAGTGCGCGCAAATGTGTCCGGATTCGGTGATCACTGTTTATAGGCCAGAAAAGGTAAGGAAATCTGTATAGCAAAGGAGATATGACAATGGGGAAAGTACTTATGAAGGGTAACGAGGTTATTGCGGAAGCTGCTGTCCATGCGGGCTGCAAATATTTTTTCGGCTATCCGATCACACCGCAGAGTGAGCTCGTTGCCTACATGGTCAGAAGGCTGCCCGAGGTTGGCGGGTTATTTTTACAGGCGGAAAGTGAAGTAGCCGCGATCAATATGGTGTATGGAGCAGCTGGAACCGGTGTGCGTGTAATGACATCATCATCGAGTCCAGGATTCAGCCTGAAGCAGGAAGGCATATCATACCTAGTTGGGGCAGAACTGCCGGCACTGATTGTGAATGTCGTCCGAGGTGGTCCCGGGCTTGGAAATATCCAGCCTGCGCAATCGGACTATTTCCAGGTGACAAAAGGGGGAGGACATGGTGATTACCATACACCTGTCCTTGCTCCGTCAACGCTTCAGGAAATCATAGACCTGACAGAAGCGGCATTTGATATCGCTGATCAATATCGTACTCCGGTAATATTACTTGGGGACGGCATGCTCGGACAGATGATGGAACCAGTTGAGTTCAAGGAGCTGACTGAAAGGGATCCAGAACAGAAGGAATGGGCTACGACTGGTACCCGCGGAGATGGCAAACCAAGAATTATCTCCTCACTCGAATTGAATGCCGATGCGCTTGAAAAGCGGAATGAACTTTTACAGGAAAAGTTCGCGATGATCAAGCAGAATGAGGTCAGATACGATACGTTTGAAACTGAGGATGCCGATTATATTGTAACTGCTTATGGAACAGCAGCAAGGATTGCCATGAATGCCATCAATAAAGCACGGAAAGACGGATTGAAAATCGGGATGATCCGACCGATAACTCTCTGGCCATTTCCCGAGCAGCCATTCATAGAAACCCGTGACAGGGTGAAGGGCTATCTATCGGTCGAGATGAGCGCAGGCCAGATGGTTGAGGATGTCAGACTCGCTGTTGAAGGCAGAGCCCCTGTTTCGTTCTTTGGACGAACTGGCGGTGTCGTTCCTACCCAGGAAGAGATTTATGATCAAATCATCAAACTGGCCGGGGGTGTTGAGGTATGACAATGAAAACAGTATTCGAGAAAACAACTGGATTGACTGATAACCAGACGCACTATTGTCCTGGCTGTACGCACGGTATCATCCACAGGATGGTCGGCGAAGTGCTTGAGGAAATGGGGATTCTTGAAGATACAGTTGGAGTCGCTTCTGTCGGATGCTCTGTGCTGTCCTATGAATATTTCAATTGTGATATGACCCAGGCAGCTCATGGCAGGGCACCTGCTGTGGCTACTGGAATCAAGCGTGTCCTTCCTGACCGCTTTGTTTTTACCTACCAGGGAGATGGTGACCTTGCTTCGATTGGAATTGCTGAGGCTGTCCACGCTGCTGCTAGAGGTGAAAACATTACCGTTATTTTTGTTAATAATGCGATTTATGGAATGACTGGAGGACAAATGGCGCCGACAACATTGGTGGGTCAAAAAACGGCTACGACTCCATTCGGACGGGATGGCAGCATCCAGGGACTGCCGATCCGGGTAAGTGAGATGTTATCAACACTGGATGGAACAGCCTATATCGAACGAGTTTCGACGCATGATGTGCCGAACATCGTTAAAGCGAAGAAAGCGATTCGGAAAGCATTTGAAACACAGAAGCAGGGACTGGGTTTCTCGATGGTTGAGATTCTATCCAGCTGCCCGACAAACTGGGGTCTTGATCCTAATGAATCGTTAGATTGGATCAAGGATAATATGGTGCCAGCCTATCCTCTTGGTGTGTATAAAGATTCACAGAAAGGGGGTGTTCGCTGATGGAGGAAATTTTGATTGCAGGCTTTGGCGGCCAGGGAGTCATGTCGATGGGACAGCTGATAGCCTATGCTGGGATGAATGAAGGGAAGTTTGTTTCATGGCTACCATCCTACGGGCCAGAGCAGAGGGGCGGTACTGCTAACTGTGCAGTTGTCGTCAGTGAAGAACAGGTAGGTTCACCTCTTGTGTCACGGCCAACGACAGCGATCGTGCTGAATAACCCTTCATATGAAAAATTTGAGCCGATGGTCAGGGTGGGCGGGTTATTGGTGGTAAATTCATCCTTGATTTCAAAGATATCATCGAGAACAGATATACGAGTTTTGAATATTGATGCGACCGACAAGGCTAACGAGCTCGGCAACTCAAGAGTTGCCAATATGATTCTGCTTGGAGCTTTTCTGGAAGAAACGGGAATCCTGGCAGATGACTCCATATTGGGAGCATTGAAAAAAGTGCTTGCTCCTGAAAAACACTCACTTTTGGACATCAATCACCGAGCACTGCAGCTGGGGCGATCATTGACTAATAGTATAGTGTCGTAGAAAAGCACATTTGCACTTGCCCGCTAACAAGAAGGAGCAACATCTGCCCGAAATGGCGGAGAACGGAGAATTTCGGTAACAAGAAGGAGCAACATCTGCCCGAAATGGCGGAGAACGGAGAATTTCGGTAACAAGAAGGAGCAACATCTGCCCGAAACGGGGGAGAACGGAGAATTTCGGTAACAAGAAGGAGCAACATCTGCCCAAAATGGCGGAGAACGGAGAATTTCGGTAACAAGAAGGAGCAACATCTGCCCGAAACGGGGGAGAACGGAGAATTTCGGTAAAAAGATGGAAAAACATCTGCCTGAAATGGAGGAGAACGGAAGATTTTGGTCTAACAAAGGCTCCTCTAAGACCCGAAAACGCTGCAGTTCATACGCAGCGTTTTTCATATTTTACAGCTGTCCTTCTTATACCAAAAGCCCTAAAATGTATGGAACGGCTGCCTGGAGTGTAGGAGCCTTCTCATCAGCAGCAGTCTCCTCGGTTCCGATAAGTACCGTTTTGCAGCCTGCTTTCTTACCGGCTTCGATATCACGCTCATGATCTCCAACCATGACACTTCCTTTCAATTCGATATCATGCCTGCTGGCAAGGTCAAGAAGCATTCCGGCATTTGGTTTGCGGCATTCACAGCCTGCTTTTGGTTTATGTGGGCAGTAGGCAACTTCCTTGATATAGCCACCATGTTCCTGAATCATCTTTGCCATATGCTCATGGATTTCCTGGAGGCGCTTTTCCTTCAGGAATCCAAGGCCGACTCCTCCCTGATTGGTGACCACAAAAATTTCATAGCCAGCCTTGCTCAAATCTGCGACTGCTTCTGCCGCTCCTTCAAGAAGATAGAAATCTTCAGGACGGTTAACGAATTTTACACGGTCAGATAACACTTCATTGAGAACTCCGTCTCTGTCCAGAAATATTGCTTTCTTCATTTTGTTCCTCCGTTTTTACTAACATCTTTTACTTTTATTATTTTCTCAGCATTCTGATGTCGTGATACATAGCGATTGCCGGTGATCCAATATCGCCAAGGATAGTCTCTTGCTTCTCCGGAATTATCGATGCCAATTCTCTTGCCTGAAGAAATGCTCTCAGGTACAAGCCCTTGCGAGATGTATAGTGGCTTCTCAGTTAAGGGATGCCCGTAATCGCCTGTATTTATGCCCATTGCTTTCGAAAGCTTTCCAGGTCCATTGGTAAGGTTGGCAGACTCTGGCATGCCTCTGCGCTCAACCATTAAATGTATTCCTTCAACAGGTTCGATGGCCCTGATCAAAACCGCCTCGGGATGGTCCTTCCCTCCACTGACAACATTGAAGAGGGTGTGGGTGTGCATAACATAAGTATAAGCTAAGCCGGATTCATGATACATAATCTCTGTCCTTTTTGTTCTGCGATTATTAAAGCTGTGTGTCGCTTTGTCCATTGGCCCGACATAGGCTTCTGTCTCGACAATCATGCCTGCGGCTGTTCCTTCTTCAGTTTCTTTCACTAAAATGCATCCCAGGAGGGAAACGACCAATTCAAGGGTGGGCTGCTGAAAAAATTCATTGTCAAGTGCCTGGAATATTCTCATATGTTCTGCCTAATACCTCCTAATAGGTGTTATTTAATTTCTATACCCTGCAGCAGAATGGGTCATCCATTATTTTTGCTCAAAAATACCTAGTTTTTTTCTCGAAAAATACCTAGTATTTTTTTTCGGAAAATACCTAATGTTTTTTTAAAAAAAAATACCTAATGAAAAAAATAGCGGATATACCAAAGATGGTTTATAGTATCTTTAAAGCTGAGATAGTTTTAATTTCCTTAAGGGGAGTAACAAGTATATGTGGAAAAAATGGGTATGGATTGCAGTGATTGCTGCAGTCATCTTCTTCCTTGTTCCTTATAGCCTTCCGCTCATTTTTGCTATGTTAACAGCAGTCATGCTCGAAGGAATGGTTCAATGGATTATGAAAAAGTTTTCATTCAAGCGTCTTCAGGCTGTAATCGGAGTGTTCATCAGCTATGTACTCCTGCTAGGTGTTATCGGATATAACCTGGTTTCAATAATCGCCCATCAAGCGGTGTCATTATCAGAACGAACACCTACATTCGTGAGGGACATTTATGGAAGTGCAATTCTTCCTTTGATGGGAAAGTGGGAGTTCTATTCAAAAAACTTCCCGTTAGAAGTTACTGGCCAAATTGAAGCGACGATTGAAAAGAATATAAATGCACTCGATTCGTTCCTGCAGCAATTCATTGCGGGCATAATCAATTTGCTGACGGCGATACCAGGGTTCATGATTGAATTTCTTGTGTATCTTATCGCGTTATTCTTGTTCAGTCTTGAACTTCCTAATCTTAAAAAGAAGCTGGAATCTCATTTGAAGGAGCAAACTCAGCAGAAGGTCTTCCTGGTGGGAAGCCAGTTGAACAAAGCAGGAATTGGTTTTTTAAAAGCGCAAGTGATTTTGAGCCTAGTCACCTTTATAATGGTCATGGCTGGCTTGAGCATTCTAGGGGTTAAATACACAGGGCTTCTGTCATTATTGATTGTCATTGTAGATATCCTGCCGATTCTTGGAACTGGATCGGTGCTAGTACCATGGGCCGTTATCGCAATCTTGCAGGATAATCATTTTCTGGGAATTGGATTAATAATTTTATTCCTGGTCATCACTGTTGTCCGCAGGGTGATCGAACCAAAGATTTATTCAACGAACCTTGGCATATCACCACTTGCCTCATTGATCAGCATGTATATTGGCCTCAAGCTTCTGGGGCTTTCCGGAATTTTCATCGGTCCGATTATCGTGATTATCTACGACACTCTAAGAAAAGCGAATGTTATTAAGTTGAATTTCAAGATTTAATCTTTAGGCGGCTTTTTTGGATAGCAGAACATGATTAAGCATAAATTATGTTTTGTACCAAGAAGGAGGAAGTCAGGAATGAATGTAGACCGGGCAAAAGAAATTGTTGAGTCAGCAGAAATGATTAATGTTACTTATGATGGGATGTCAATCATCATCCAGCATATTGATGAAAAAACCAAGATGGCGAGGATTTATTCAAAATCAGAACCGGAAGTTGAGAGAGACGTACCAGTCTTGAATTTAATAGAGGAATGACAAAACGGGAGAATTTTACATCTCCCGTTTTACACGTTATAAAGCGGTAATGTGATCTTGAATTTGGTGCCTTCGTTTAGTTTGCTTTTTACTTCCACTGTGCCGCCCATTTCCTGTATGATTTTATTCACGACCATCATCCCGAGACCCGTGCCTTTTTCGGCCTTGGTTGAAAAATAAGGCTCCCCGATTTTGGCTAATTGCTGTGGAGTCATACCGCATCCTGTGTCTTCGATCGTAATGGATACATGGTGATTTGCCATCTCACGGCAGCTGATCACCAGGTCACCACCGTTTGGCATAGCCTCAATGCCATTTTTGATGATATTGAGTATACATTGATGGAATTTGGAGGCTTCACCGGCAACATTCATCCCCGCCATCAAATCCCTTTTGATATTTACAGAAAAATGATTTGCATAAGGAAGGATTAGTTCTAGTGCTTTCTCGATTTCTTCTTTTACACAGATCGATGATCTCATATTCGATTGAGGCTTTGCGAAATTAAGGTAATCCTTGATGATTGTTTCTGCACGATCGAGTTCATCAATTGCTGTATTCAAGTAATAAAGCCTCTTTTTCTCATCTATGCTTGGATCTTTCAACATTTGTAAAAATCCACGTGTGACAGTAAGCGGGTTACGGACCTCATGGCTGACACTCGCAGCCAATTGGGATACCACTTCGGTTTTGTCGGATTTCATCACAGCATAATGTAACAGATGGTTTTGCATCATGATTTCAATGTAATAAGTAACAATAATGATACCGCCGGAAAGCGTAAGGCCATAAAAGAGCATGAATTGAAGATCGGACGGATCTTTAAACACCGTTGCCTTCATCAGGAAAATGAGGGTCGTATAGGATAGAGCGATCGTCACAACAGTATACAACTTCCTGGTCAGCGGAAAAGCCTTGAACTTGCCTGAAAGGTATACGGTTAGTACGGTGATCGTGAGCATGTTGAAAAAGTTGATCCATACCCCGTTGCCACCAAAAGGGAGCCTGGCCAGTACAACGGTTATAAAAAGCATGACGCTTACGACCGGACCTCCATACAAGCCTCCGACGACAACAGGGATCAATCGCAGGTCGAAGATGAAATCAGTACTTCCAACCACCGTAAAAGACATACAAAACAGAATTTGGATTCCGCCTAATATAATAATGAGGATTTTGGCATATTTCCTAAATAAAGTTGTGAATTTGTTGACGATAATGTATTGGAACACAAATGTAGTAAACAGGATGAAAATCAGATTCAATACAAGAACTGTTAATTGATCCATAGGCTTAATCTCCAGTCATAGTGGGGTTCCTGCCCCCCTTGAGAAAAGATATGTTCTAAAAATACGTACTCGGATATTTCACTATAACTTTAACATATTATAGTACGCTATTTGCGAATTTTTTGCCTATAATCTAATTGTTTATTCAAATGTCAATGGAAAAATGGGGCATATGGTGATAGCCATAATTATCTATCAGCCTTTCCTTCCATAATATATAATCAAATAAGCATATGAATGTTGACGGCCGATATAAGGCTGTTCCTAGGCTGAAATCACTGAATAACAGCCAGAATACAAGTACCAGAGAATCATTGATTAATAATGGGGTGCAGAGAGTGGCTTTGGAAAAATATCAAAAACTATTATTCGAAAAAATTAAACAGAAAATATCCTGGTGGTTCGATAATCAGCCTGCCGAATTAGTTGACAATGAAGAGGTTTATCGCTTCTTGCACTCGATAAAAGGCACTTCGGGAACTATTCATCTTGGAGGTTTGCATTTTGTTTCCTCCACGCTTCTTGAAAGGCTTGAAGCCGGCGAAAACATGGAATGGGAAAAGGATGAACTGAGAGACTTTTTGTTCGAACTCATTAGTCTTAGCTATGAGTATGAGCACTTCAGGGAATCTGATTTTAAAAAGAGTGAGCCTTGCTGCGATAATTTACCGTTAATCCAAATTATTGATGATGATGTGACGATGCTGATCCTATTAAAGGAAGCTCTAGAGGATAATGGCTGGATGGTGATGACAAATACAGAGCCAGAAAAAGCAGTATCTCTGTATTATGATCTTCAGCCTGATTGTTTGGTGATTGATGTAGATTTGCCTTCAAAAAACGGCTTTCAATTATTGGAGAGTATTCAGGAGCATAATCACAAACAATTCATTCCAAAGGTGGTCATCAGCACCCAAACCGATCGAAATACGAGAATGAATGCTTATGAAATGGGGGCAGATGATTTCATTGAAAAGCCGATTGATATGGAGGAATTCATAGTCAGGATTAACCGCCAATTGCAGAGAAAACAAATCTTTGATCAATCAGTGCTTATCGATGAGTTAACTCAGGTTTATAATAGAAGGTTCCTTTTTGACCAGCTGGACCGTTATTTAAAAGACTTTGAACGGAAAAATGCTGCTTTTTCAATAGGAGTTCTAGATCTCGATCATTTTAAGAAAATCAATGATACGTTTGGTCATCTTACCGGAGACAAAGTGCTGGAAGCCTTTGCCTTATTCTTAAAACAACAGACCAGAAGCACTGATATTGTTTTCCGGTATGGAGGTGAAGAGTTCATTGTTCTCTTTCCAAACACGAATGATCAAGAAGCTTCTGAAGTGGCCAGGCGGATCCTCGAAGAATTTTCGAAGGTCGAATTTGAAGTACAAGGACGCTCCTTCCATGTCAGTTTCTCTGCAGGTATTTATATGGTCAACAAGCCAACTGAAGGAAGCCTGGATATCCTGAAAAAGTCCGACCAGGCTTTATATAAGGCAAAGGAAAAAGGCCGGGCATGTGTAGAGAGTGCCAATGAAACGATGCTGCCGGCAACTAAAATCCTCAATGTTTCCGTCATAGATGATGATGCCATTATCAGGACCCTTCTCGTCCGGGTATTGCAAAATATAGATGCGGACAATGTGGTGCTCAATATTGAATCGTATGAAAACGGCGAGATGTTCTTTGAAGCTGGTCGTCTTGAGTGCGAGGGAAAGCACTTCCTCATACTTGACGGTGTCATGCCGGTCATGGATGGAATTGAGGTGCTTAGCAAAGTGAAAAGTACGGAGAACGCCAGCCAAGTCAATGTACTGATGCTTACGGGACGGAAGACAGAATACGATATTGCGCGCGCCCTAAAGCTTGGAGCGGATGATTATGTTACAAAACCGTTCAGTATTACCGAGCTGCAGGCAAGGATTCAAAGGCTGATTCAGAGGATGTTTTAAATGATAAAAAATGAAATTCAGTTTCTTGTTACAGTTTTCACATTATTATCAGGAATGCTTTTGATCATGCTTATCTATTTAATCATAAGAAAAGCAGCAGAAAGTAGGCTGCGAAAAAGAGTGGAAGATCATAAAAACTCCATGAATGATAAACTCCTCCACTGTATTCTCACAGGTGACATCCTTCGTTCATTGCAAGCAGACACAAAAGCAAAAAAACTGGCAATTGAGCAGCTGCTGAGCAAATATGCGGAAATTCTGGAGGGGAATGAGGAGAAGAACAATCTGAAAAATCTTGCGGAAATGCTTTTGAGTGACCATTACCGCATTGGGATGAAAAGCAATAAGTGGAGCACAAGGATGAATGCACTTTTCTTTATCGAGACATTCAAGATTGAAAACATTAAAGAAGATGTTGTTGCCATGATGAAACGGAGATGGATAACAAAAGAAGAGAAAATCAAGGCAATGACCATTTTAGCTCAGATTCAGTACAATGAGATTTTTCAATTACTGACAGAAGATTATAAGAATCTTTCTCATCTGGAGTACAGAAATATCCTCTCCAGGCTAAACGATCGTGGATTCGAACAATTTTTGCTTGGATACAACTCATGTCATACTGAGCTTAAGTTCACGGTCCTAGATCTAATTGGTTTAAAAAAAGACTTGAATTACCTTCTATTCGCAGAAACTGTTTTTTCTTCAAGTCGTGGTGAAGAAAGGATCCGTTCATTAAAAGCCCTTGTCTCCATTGGGTTCGTGCGTAACCTGGACAATTATCTTCCCCTGTTAAAATCGGTGAATTGGGAAGAACGGATGCTCGCTGCAAGATTGGCAGGAGTAATGAAAGTGGAGCATGCACTCCCGGATCTTGTTCAGCTCCTTCAAGATCCTTCATGGTGGGTCCGGTCCCAGGCAGGGCAGTCAATCATAACATTCCCTCATGGAAAGGAGATCCTCCAGGGTGTACTGGTTGAAAGCACGGATGCTTTTGCGAAAGATATGGCATGGGAATGGATTAACAAAGGAGTCTATCAAACATGAGTTTTCAAGACATCAGTATCTATTTTGCTATGTTCATTATGGTGTACATGGTTATCGTTATATCCTTTTATTCGGTTGTCATGCTGATTTCGGTGGTTCAGTTAAGAAAAGAGTACAAGCTTAACAGAGAAAAATCCTTCAGTGATTATACGGAAGATATTCATACAAAACCTGTATCAATCATCGTGCCTGCCTTCAATGAAGAGGCTGGAATTATTCACAGCATCCGTTCGCTGCTCAGCATCAATTATCCGGTATTTGAGATTATAGTTGTGAATGATGGGTCTTCGGATCGTACGATAGAAAGATTGATCGAGCATTACGATATGAAAGAAATTCATAAAGTGATTCGCAGACAGGTAGAATCGAAGCCAATCAAAAAAGTCTATCAATCCAGAATGCTTCCTTCACTGTTTTTGATTGACAAAGATAATGGCGGCAAGGCTGATGCCCTGAATGCCGGACTGAATTTTTCACATTATCCATATGTCTGTTCCCTTGATGGCGACTCAGTTCTGGAAAGAGACGCATTTTTAAAGGTGATGAAGCCGATCATTGATTCAAATGAGGAAGTAATTGCCTCAGGAGGGAGCATCAGGATTGCTAATGGTTGCGATATTCAGAATGGTGAGGTCCTGAAAATAGGTTTATCCAGCAATCCTCTGGTCATCATGCAGGTGATTGAATATTTAAGAGCCTTCTTAATGGGAAGAATCGGTCTAAGCCGGCATAATTTACTGTTAATCATATCTGGTGCTTTTGGTGTATTCTCAAAGTATTGGGTCGTAAGGGCAGGTGGATACAGGACAGATACTGTCGGAGAAGATATGGAGCTGGTCGTCAGGATTCATAGACTATTGAAAGAAACCGGTACGAAAAAAAGAATTGTTTATGTACCTGATCCAGTCTGCTGGACAGAGGTACCCGAAAATATGAAGTATCTAAAAAGGCAAAGGCGCCGCTGGCACAGAGGACTGTTTGAAAGTCTTTGGAGCCATAGGAAGCTGACGATGAATCCCAGGTATGGGCAGATTGGTTTCATCTCCTTTCCTTATTTTTGGCTAGTGGAATTTTTGGGGCCGATTGTCGAATTATCAGGATATATTTATGTTTTTATTTCGTTGTTTGCAGGAGGAATCTATCTCGAGTTTGCGATTTTGATATTTTTATTGTCTTGCCTCTATGGCTCTCTTTTTTCGGCTTTCGCCATCTTATTGGAAGAATGGAGTCTGCGAAAATATCCTAAAATATCTGATTTACTCAAGCTGTTCTTTTATTCGCTGACAGAAACACTTTGGTATCGCCCGCTTACTGTATTCTGGCGCTGTCAGGGAATCTGGCAGATGATCAAAGGAGAGAAAGCCTGGGGTGAAATGAAACGAAAAGGTGTATCCAAATGAAATCATATTTTGAGCAAAGACCTCAGCTGTTTGTCCTTCTGTTTGTATTCGCGGTTCTCGCCATCCTTTCGAGTCCTTTTTGGCTGTGGCAGATGAAGCCAGAAAAAGAACTGGATATCCTGATTGTCGATAAAACAGTTCCTGATCAAAGCTACCGGGAGCACAAAGGATTAACATGGGTATTAAATAATGAAAAATATAAGAAGTCTGACGGAGATAATTATTCTGCTGTTGGTGACTATGTCGGTTTCCAGCACAAGGAGAATAATTCATTCATTGGAGAAAAGCTGCCAAAACAGCTAGACAACTTTAAAGTGATTTATCTAGCCGACCTGTATGGAGTGTATGAAGAAGAGTTCACTGGAAAGAATGAGGCTGGCAGGAAGTCAAAGCAACTATATGGCGGACTTCAGCCAGAAGACGTGGACGTACTGGAAAAAGAATTGTTCCAGGGCAATAAGACTTTGATTTCAGAATTCAATACATTTGGCAGTCCTACTGATGAAGCAGTCAGAAAGCGCATGACGAATTTGCTGAATATCAGATGGAGCGGCTGGACAGGGCGTTATTTTACCAAATTGGAAGGAAGCGAGGTTCCGGGCTGGATTATTGAGCAATATGAAGCTCAGATGGGCGACTGGGATTTTACCGGCCAAGGCTTTGTTTTTGTAAATGAAGAAGATTATATCGTTGTTGTAGGAAAAAATGACCTTGAAGGTGAGGGGCTAGATTTCAATCTTACAGACCAGGGGGATAAGGCTTTTTCTTCTGAGCTCGACTCAAACTACGCTTATTGGTTTGATATTGTTGAGCCGCTGAATGAGGAGGAGGTTCTTGCGAGTTACAAGCTTCCAATCAAGGAAGAATCTCTGAATAAAATGACGGGTTATGGTATACCTGCAGAATTTCCTGCGGTCATCCGCCATCAAAACAGACAATATACTTCCTATTATTTTGCAGGTGACTATGCAGATGAAGCGGAAGTGCCAGGAATATATCAAACTTCTGGTTTATCAGAATGGAAAAAAGCAATTGATGGCAGGCAATCATTCTACTGGTCAACGTATGTTCCAATGGTAAAAGAAATATTGGCAAAAGGTCTTCATGTCCCTAAGGAAAATCCAAAGCCAGAGATTGTTTCCAATGGTGATTTTCAATTTAATAGCAACACCAGCAAAGATGCAATCCAAATTAAAAAGGATGGAAAATGGGAGAGTATCCTGATTAAAGGTGTGAATGTAGGAATGGGAAAACCAGGAGCTTTTCCTGGGGAAGCTGCCATTACTAAAGAAGAATATTATCGTTGGTTTCAGTTGATTGGCAGGATGAATGCTAATGCGCTGAGGGTCTACACCCTTCATCCTCCCGAATTCTATGAAGCATTCTATGAATACAATAAGGCAGCAGATGAACCTTTGTATTTGTTCCATGGTGCGTGGGTTAACGAAGAACTGATCGTGGAGTCCCAAAACGCATTTTCAGAAGATGTGATGAAAGATTTTAAGCAGGAACTTAAGCAAATGATTGATATTGTCCATGGACAGGCAGAGTTGCCTCCAAGAAAAGGACATGCGTCAGGAATTTACAAGTATGATATTTCTCCTTATGTTCTGGGGTTCGTCATTGGGATAGAATGGGATCCCGCAGCTGTCTTAAATACGAATGTCACAAATAAGGACGTTGATCAGTTCTCAGGTACTTATTTTAGGACCAAGGAGGCTGAGCCTTTTGAGGTTTGGCTTGCATCAATGATGGAGTACACTGCTGCTTATGAAACAGCTCAATACCAGTGGCAGCACAGCATCAGTTTCACGAACTGGGTTACTACAGATTTGCTTGAACATCCAAGTGAACCGCTTGAAACCGAGGATATGGTATCGGTGAATCCGAACCATATTCATAAAACGGATGAATTCCATGCCGGGATGTTCGCTTCGTACCACGTTTATCCGTACTACCCTGACTTCTTGAATTTTGATGAAAAATATCTGCAGTACAAGGACAAGACTGGGATGAGAAATCATTATGCCGGCTATTTGAATGATTTGATAAATGCCCATGAAATGCCGGTTTTGATTGCGGAATTTGGCGTACCTGCATCCAGAGGACTGACACACAAAAGTGACTCAGGTATGAATCAGGGATTCTTGACCGAACAGCAACAGGGGGAAATGAACAGTGACATGTTCAATTCAATTGTTGATGAAGGATTCGCTGGCGGAATCGTATTCGCCTGGCAGGATGAATGGTTCAAGCGGACGTGGAACACGATGGATTATGATCAGCCTTACCGGCGCCCTTTTTGGGCAAATCGGCAGACGAATGAACAGAATTTTGGGCTATTGAGCTTTGAGCCCGGCAAGAAAAGTACGGCAATTGTAGTGGACGGCAGAAAGGAAGACTGGATGAAGCGGGGAATCAACCCGCTGATGACCTCAGAAACTGGTGCTATCAAGCAGGTTTTTGCAGCTGCTGATGAAGCATATCTTTATTACCGTCTGGATTTTGCAGAGCCGCTAGATTGGGAGAAACAGGGGAGCTATCTTTTCATTGATACAGTACCAGGGCAGGGCCAGCAGAGATTCAAGATGAATAGTAGTGTTGAGGTGAATGCTGATTTTGGAGTGGATTTCATCATCAAGCTGGAAGGACCGGACGAATCAAGAATCCTGGTTGATAGCCATTACGATCCGTTCTACTTTCAATATGGACATACGCTGAAAATGATTCCTGAGGAACCCTATGCTGAGAAGAATAATAATGGGATCTTCCATCCGATTCGCTTAGCACTGAATAAGGAAATGACGCTTCCAGCAGATGGCCGGAAACTTTCATTCCAGTCTTATGAAACAGGAAAATTGAAATTTGGCACAGCTAATCCGGCTGATGAAAACTTCGATTCATTGACCGATATAAGTATCAGTTCAGATAAAAAAACGGCAGAAATCCGCATACCCTGGCAGCTCTTGAATGTGAAGGACCCAAGCTCCAAGGAAATCATGGGGAATCTTTACGAAAAGGGTCTGTCAGGGAGTGAACAGATCGAAGGGCTCCACTTTATAGCTGCTGTGGCAGGCGAAAGCGGAATCAACTCCACCTTGCCTGAAAATCAATCTGGCAAACTAGAGAGAACAAGTCTTTATGAATGGCCGTATTGGGAACAGCCGAACTATTATGAACGCCTCAAAAAGTCGTATAGCATCATGAAGGACACTTTTAAAAACGCAGGAAACAAGAACTAGGGGGACAGCCAGTGAAAAGGATTTTGCTTGCAGAGGATGAAGAGATTCTAAGAATGCTGATCAACGATACTCTTGAGGACGAAGACTATCAGGTCGATGAAGCAGCAGATGGACAGGAGGCATTGGGTTTCCTTGAGCAACAACAATATGAATTGCTGATCATTGACTATATGATGCCAATTTATTCAGGAGTTGAAGTAATCGCAAAGGTCAGGCAAAGCGGGAAGAATATGAATGTTCCGATCTTGATGCTCTCTGCCAAAAGCCAGCTGACGGAGCAAGAGAAAGCGATGGCAGCAGGGGCAGATTATTTTATGGCGAAGCCTTTCAGTCCGCTGGATTTATTGGGAAAAGTGAGAGAGATATTACATGACAAAAATACAATTTAATAGAAAGAGCTTGGTGCGGCGCTATAAATACTTGATGGGCATATTCATCGCAGCATTTCTGCTTCTAGCAGGCGTTCTGATGTATTCCTTTTACGAGCTGAATGAGGAATACACGTCCAAGAACATGGAACTAGAAAAGAAAGAACTTCTTGTTGAGGAATTGAATCAAGCGTTTAATGATGCTTTCATGAATATCCGGGGATATATTGCATATGGGAACCCTGAATTAAAAAATACTGCTCTTCAGCAGGAGACGGTCATTAGGGAGCTGTCCACACAGCTAGGTGAGATGGCAGATAGCGATCAGGACGATGAATTTCGTTATCAAGTTGATCTTTTCACAGAATATTATTTTGTCACAACTTTGCCAAGGTCTTTAGCAGACTATGAGAGTGGAAATATTGAAGCTGTCAAAGAAACTGCAAACGGCGGAGCAACAAACAGAATCAACAGCATAAAGAAAAAAATAAATGACTATCGTGATGAAATTAACAAACAAATTGAAGAGAATTTTCAGGAACTGACAAAAATCCAGACCTATGTCCAAGTTGGCTTTGTTTTATTTGTTCTAGTATTCCTGATTATTTTGCTGCGAATTACAAGATTGATGTTCAGTGAAATTGCTAAACCGCTTGCGGATTTCGCTTTTGCAGCGGATGAGATTGCGAGCGGCAAAGATGCTGTCATTGAGGTTGACACTGCCCGCGAGGATGAACTAGGGGTCTTATCAGTCGCATTCAACAGAATGATTGCCAGCCTCCAGGATAATGAGCAAAATTTACTTGCTCAAAATGAAGAACTTCAAGCGCAACAGGATGAACTGCAAGCACAGCAAATCGATCTGCAAGAAGCACTTGAAACCGTCAAGGCGAGTGAGCAAAAGCTGAACAGCAGGAATGAACTAATCAATAAAATTGCGAATTCACTGGATAAGCAGGAGGTTCTGGAGAGTGCTGTCATGAATATGTGTTCAATCATTGAAGCAGAAAGAGGCATCATTTCGTTTATTCATAATGATTCCTATGCTTCTTTTGGACTCTCGCCCGAAGGAGTCAGGCAGTTCCGGAGCAACCTGGCTAACAGTGGAGTCATAGAGAAACTGCAGGCCCAGCCGAATCCATTTTTAACAAAAAGGGCAGCCGTTCAGGAAGAAAAAGGATTTCATCTGACAAACATGGTCTCCTATGATTTATTCCTGCCGATTTTTTTAACTGGGGAAAAGCTGGTTGCTGTTATGGCCTTCAACCGGTCAGATGCTCCATTTGACTCGAGGAAGATGACAGAGTACGAGGCACTGGCAAAAAATATCGGCATCGCTCTTGAAAAAATCAGCCTTTACGAAAAGTCGGAAGAAGCGAGGCGGCTTAACCAAGATATTCTGGACACCATTCAGGAAGGTGTCCAATTGGTCAATACAAAAGGTGAGATTCTTCAGGTCAATAAAAACTTTTGTGAGTTGTTTCACTGTCCAGACATGCTGAAGCAGCTTGCCGGGTGTGCATGGGATGAGTGGATTGGCCTTCTGAATTCTTCAATTGTTGAGTCTGAGGGTTTTACTGAATTCATGAGAAAAGAAATTACCAGCCATGAAAAGATTTCGTCGAATGACTGTCACTATATTTATAAAAATATTAATGGACAGGTATTCAAGGTTTACTGTGAAGGATTGTTTCAGGGCAGCACAAAGTTAGGGACGATTTTTGTGCATCGTAACATCACAAAAGAGTTCGAAGTAGACCGGATTAAATCGGAATTTGTCAGCACGGTCAGCCATGAACTGAGAACACCGCTAGCCAGCATTCTTGGCTTTACAGAATTGATTTTAACGAGAGAACTGAAGCCTGACCGGCAGAAAAAGTACTTGTCCACGATTTATAATGAAGCAGGCCGGTTAACTCACTTGATTAATAATTTTCTTGATATACAGCGGATGGAGTCAGGGCAGCAAGGGTATGAACTGCAGAAGATGGAACTGCTTCCAATCATCAATAAAGTAATCGACCTCCAGAAAGTCCACGCTGACAAGCATGAATTAATTGTCGAAGTGCTTGGAGGAAGGGATACAGTGTTGGGGGATGAAGAGAAATTGGAGCAGGCTCTGATCAATGTGGTCCATAATGCTATTAAATATTCCCCTGAGGGCGGGGAAGTCAAGCTGACGGTTTTCGAAAAAGAAGGAAACATCCATATTGAAATTCAGGATGAGGGCCTTGGCATCCCTCCAGAAGCCATTGACAAGGTGTTTGAAAAGTTCTATAGAGTCGATAATTCTGATCGCAGATCTATAGGAGGTACTGGCCTGGGCTTGCCTATTGTCAAAGAGATCATCCAGTTCCATGGTGGAGAAATAATAGTCAAATCAGAGTACGGCAAAGGAAGTACGTTCTCGATCTCACTGCCTGCTTATGATACACAGAATAAATTCGTATAAACATCATTATTAAAAAATGAAGGCGGAGATGCCGCCTTTTCCCATGACTGATAGCTTATAAATTATATACGTAAAGACGAAAAGCCATCCAATGTGATGGCTTTTTGTTATTAAATAAAATTTTCATGAGTCATGGAACCCTACAGTTGTTCATAAATAATAATATATAGATTTTTGATGGAGGTGTGTACAATTTAAATTCCGAGTTGACTTATCAGAATACATGTATTATATTATTCGATAATGATAAATTAGGAGGGAAAGTCAGTGACCACTGGACTTGTTATTTTAAATATTGCAGTTTTGCTAGGCATTATCGCTGTTCTTTTTTACATGCAGAAGAAGCATGTATCATTTTCTAAACGAGTATTCATTGCACTGGGAATCGGGATTGTTTTCGGTTTTGCATTGCAATTCATTTATGGAGCGGGATCTGAGGTCATTACGAAAAGTACGGACTGGTTCTCAATTGTGGGAAGCGGTTATGTAAAGTTCCTGCAAATGGTTGTTATGCCGCTAGTATTTATATCGATTTTAGCTGCCTTCACGAAGCTAAAGCTGACGAATAACATTGGTAAAATCAGCACACTGATCCTCGGTTTGCTGGTTGGAACAACAGCTGTTGCCGCTGCTGTTGGAATTGCTACTGCAGTTGGTTTCGACCTTGAAGCTGTGCAGATCACACAGGGAGAGGCGGAGCAAGCACGCGCTGAGAAGCTTGAGGAAACGTATGGTGGAATTGAAGGCCGTACAATGCCACAGCAAATTCTTGATCTCTTGCCAGCCAATCCATTTCTTGATTTCACTGGTGCAAGGCCAACTTCTACAATCTCAGTCGTGATTTTCGCTGCATTCCTTGGAATAGCTTATCTTGGAGTGAGGAGAAAATCTCCTGATCAGGCGGAGCTTTTTGCCAAAATTGTTGATGCTTTCTATGCAATCATCATGAGGGTCGTCACGCTGATTCTGCGCCTGACTCCATATGGAGTTCTTGCCATTATGACAAAAACCGTTGCATTGAGTGATTTCGACGCCATCTTGAAACTCGGTAAATTCGTAGCTGCTTCATATGTGGCTCTTGCAATCATGTTCATTATCCACTTATTATTACTTACGATTGCTGGTTTGAATCCAGTCACTTATATTAAAAAAGCATTTCCTGTTCTCGCGTTTGCTTTCACTTCAAGAACGAGTGCCGGGGCATTGCCATTAAATATCAAAACACAGCGCTCGCTTGGCGTGCCAGAAGGTATTGCTAACTTTGCCGGCTCCTTCGGGTTATCTATCGGACAAAATGGCTGCGCCGGGATTTATCCTGCAATGCTGGCAGTCATGATTGCACCGTCAGTTGGTATTGATCCATTGACGCCATCGTTCATCGCGACCGTGATTGCCATTGTGGCTATCAGCTCATTCGGAGTTGCCGGAGTTGGAGGTGGCGCGACTTTTGCGGCGCTACTAGTCCTTTCAGCGTTGAACCTGCCGGTAGCTCTTGCCGGACTGTTGATTTCCATCGAACCATTGATTGATATGGGACGTACAGCAGTAAATGTTAGCGGCTCGATGACATCTGGCATCCTGACAAGCAGAATCACAAAAGAAATCGATTCATCGGTCTATACAGACATGAATCAAAAAATCGAAGCAGAAGCATAGAAATGCTAAAAAGCCAGCCAAGGGAAAACCTTGGCTGGCTTTTTGCACTTCTTTTTTTCGATAAAGAATCAATGCACATTCTCCCTTTTTATTACACACAAGGATGTCATCAATCCCACACAAGTAATTGTAAGCAGCGAATAGATGAATTTCTCCATTCCAATTACCTTCAACCCTGATAAAACGACTATTCCATCAATTAAGAAAATCAAGATTCCGACATTAACAGGAAAAAATTTATGAACCAATTGGGCTAATAAATCCGTCCCACCAGTGCTTGTTTCATAACGGAGCATCAAACCAATTCCGCATCCGACCAATATCCCTCCGAGTATTGCGCTTGGGACGATGCCCAGGTGAATTCCTTTTTCAACAGGTGCGAACAGATCAATGAAAAAGCTTGATACCAATAAACCATTCAAGCTATGAAAAAAGTATTTCCGTTCCAATATCCAAGCCAATACGTATAGAGGGATACTCAGGAGAATCATCGTAAGGCCTGTAGGAAAGCCATAAAAATAATGAATAATCAACCCAATGCCAATCATGCCGCCGTCCAGGAGGTGGTGTGGGACGAGAAACCCGTTCACTCCTACTCCTAGCAATATGCTGCCTACAAATACAGCAAGAACTTTCCCAGTCATCCAATATCACCAGCCTTGTCCTTCTCCCATTATTTCTATGTAAAAAGACAAGTGTTAGAACATGACAGAACAAAAAGCGCAAGCGCCTCGTTCAGCCCCGACAAGCGCTGGAGGGCCTGCCAGTGAAGTCGTTCTTTGACTTCATGGGCAGGACCGAAGCGACTCGAGGGGCTAGGCGCTGGAGCTGGATTAAGAAAACTACATGTAGTTATACACACTTAAATAATTTTATAATTTCCTTAACATAAAAAAAGAACCTGCCAATGTGCAGGTTCTTGTTACAAACAAATAGGTTATCCGGACATTCCTCAGTGTGGCAAGAAAGCAAGCTGGTAAAAGAACAGCACTGCAAAAACGTAAAGAAGCGGGTGGACATCACGCCATTGTCCTTTCACTACTTTCAGTAATGGATAGGAAATGAAACCAAGCGCGATGCCGGTTGCGATGCTTGAGGTAAGCGGCATGCTCAAGATAATCAGGAAAGCAGGGAATGCTTCGTCAAGCTCGTCCCAGCTGATTTGTGAAATACTGCCCATCATCAAGCTTCCGACAATGATCAGTGCCGGAGCAGTAATTGCTGACAATCCGGAAACTGCGCTGACAAGCGGTCCGAAGAAAGCAGCGACGATGAATAAACATGCTACCGTCAGCGAAGTAAGACCAGTACGTCCTCCTGCTGCAACGCCTGAAGATGATTCAATGTAAGCTGTCGTCGGGCTTGTCCCGAACATGGCACCTGCTGCAGTTGCGATCGAGTCAGACAGCAATGCTTCTCTTGCACGCGGCATTGAATTTCCTTTCATCAAGCCTGCCTGGTGGGCGACACCGATCATTGTACCGGTAGTATCAAAGATCGTTACAAGGATAAAAGAAAAGACAACTGCGTATAAACTGTTTTGTACAACATCCATCAGTGCTGTCCATGGATTCAGGACTATCATGCCTTCAGGAAGTGATGGCATAGACATGAAACCTTCTTTGAAGTCCAATTGGCCTGTGAAAAAGGCGATCAATGCAGTCACAACCATACCCAGGAACAATGCTCCATTCACTTTAAGCACCATTAAAACCAGTGTGACTGCAAGCCCGATCAATGCCAGTACGGCAGATGGGGAATGCAAATCTCCAAGGCCTACCAAGTTCGACGGGTGGTCTGAAATGATTCCTGTAAGCCGCAAGCCGATGAAAGCAATGAAAAGTCCAATACCTGCCGTGATTCCGTGCTTTAAGTTGGCTGGAATTGCTTCTATCAACTTTTCACGGAATGAAGTCAGGGACAAAATGACAAATATTAAACCCGCTATAAAAACCGCAGCAAATGCAGTCTCATAAGAAATGTTCTGGTTGTTGCCGACAACAGAGTAGGCAAAGTAAGCGTTCAGCCCCATACCTGGTGCGATCGCGATTGGATAATTAGCAAATAAGGCCATCCACAGCGTACCAATCACAGCAGCAATGATTGTCGCTGTAAAAACTTGCTCAAAGGGAACGCCGGCATCAGCCAGGATGATCGGGTTGACGACAACGATATAAACCATTGTGAAAAAGGTCGTTATACCGGTCATCATTTCTGTTTTTACATTCGTGTTGTTCTCTTTTAATTTAAACATGAGTTCCTCCAAAAATACGAACGATTTTTAAACACAAATAATATAATATTCGTTTTTAGCTGTTTTTTCAAGTGTGGATTTTAAAAACATTATTTTATTAATTATTATCACACAAAGAAAACATTTTCACCCAATTAAAAAAGGACTCAAAATGAGTCCTAATTCAACTTTTTGGTCTGAAGTAATCTTTCGTAAGCCATAACCCGCCGATATAAAGAGCCAATGCAAAATAGGCCGGCAGCAAATGGATGAAATCGATGTAACCTATATACAGGTGCGTGAAAATACCTGCTGCAAAAGCGGGTATTCCTCCAATCAGGTAAGTCCTCCATACCCAGGCAGATCCTTCATGGAATCCCCAAAGCGACAGCGTTAGTACAAGTAAACCAACACTGAAGAGCGCGCTGCCAAACCCTGCGCGATCATGCGCAATGACGGGGATCAGTTTTTCGTTCAATTCATTCATTTGATCTGGTGTCATGCAGATATAAGTCAGATCGGTATCAACAAAGACAGATGTCACCCCTATAGTCGATATCACAATTCCGCCGAGTACAAAGGAGAAACCGAGGATGACGAATAAGAGCTGGTCATATACGGCTTTCTTCCAGGATGAATGGTTTGTACGATTTTTTGAAGATGGTGATTGATCCGCTGAGCGTGTCTTTATATAGCCAGCAATGTAAAAAGGCAGCAGAACGAGCCATAACAAACCATGGAGGCAATCCCAATATCCGAATCCAAGAAAAAGCAGGATTCCCAGGAAACCTGTAATCGCTCCGATATCAAAAGCTCTTTTTGCCCAGTGGATCCCATAGCGAATGCCATAACGAGCAAGTTGCATATAAATAAAGCCTCCGGATATCATCGTGCCGGCGAGTGTCATCCTGTCATGTGACATAAATTTATAAAGATTAGGGTTGTATGCCATCAATTCCAGTCTCGTCATTTGCATGAATGCTTCATCATAGGAGAGGATGACCTTCGTGAAACTGAAGAATAAAATCAAAGCTCCTCCAAGCAGGATGAAAAGTCCGAATAGCCAATACCAGATCCAGCCTGCAAGCTCCTTCCTCTTGTCTCCTAGTTCGTCAAGAAGCGCTTCATTTATCCTTTTTGGCAAACCCGGTCCGGAGGCGACATAGCCTCCGGATAGAAAGACCAGCTCCGCACCCGACTTAAAAAGGGAGAGCGCATCGGCGGGTTCGTCAACACCTCCGGAAGTAACAACCGGTAAATCAATTTCATTTTTTATGATGTTCAGTGCATGGAACATTCCATCTATTTGCTGAAGTGGCAAGACCTGTTTGCCATTTATTAAAGTACGATCCTCTTCAATCATGATTCCATCCACAAAATGGCTTGCTGATTTTAGCTTCAAGAAATTGTCATCAACAGTCGAATGACTGATTGCTAAAAGGATCGGTTTATTTTCCAGGACCGTTTTTATATGTGTAAGATCCCAGATGCTTTCAATTGAATCAATTTCGATTATGTAGGCATCACCCTCATCCTTAAGGTGCTGAGCAAGGATTAACGGTTCCTCGAGTCGAATCAGAACAGGCACTGTCCGTGGTTTTGTCAATTTGCTTTTCGTGGCGGTGAGTCCGATTGTCTCGGTATGTTCAGGGAGAATCAAGGCATCGTTTGCTTTTGAAAGAAATGCTGAAGTTTCGGGCTCTCTCGGAAATCTGGTGATTGGACCTGCTTCAATTGCACCGAACCCTAGATTCTGAAAGGCTTTGATCCCCGATAATCTTGGGTCAATCTTCCCGCTTAACGCAACCGGGCTATCGAAATGAAGCCCGAACAGTTTTCGGTTTAATTTTTCCGAGGGAGACATATGCCCAAGAAACTCAATGAAGGGCCTGCCCCCGGGAAGCTGTGAAATGGCAGACATTCCACGGTGGATGATTTCCCGTCCTGCATTTCCAGGCAAAATAGACAGCCATGGTTTAAATAATGGGTGATAGGACCAATCAGGCATAATGACCTCCAGAATTTATGGATATACATATATTCTAACGCAACTTGTCCATTCCGTGGCAGTCAGTCATATATAATTTTAACAAGAGAATAAAAACATAAGCTTCTAGCAAAAATAGTGGAGAAAATTGATTGTGGAGGTAGGAATATGGATTTGAATCGCGTAAGACAAATACTGTCATCATCTGCCGAAATAGATGTGATTTATAACGGTGCATCCGTGTGGATTGACCATCTGAATGAGGACAGCCGCACTGCCACTGTCCATCTGCGTGGACCAATGGAAGAAAGGACAACTGTGGAGATTTCGGAACTGCAGGAAAGATCTTAAGCACCGATTATTCAATAGAGGCAAGTATTTCCTTGCTAAATTATACTGACCGCCGGAATGCAAAATAGTGTACGGCGGTTTTTTCCTATGGCACAATATTTACAATACCTATAGTGGTTTATCTGCTATAAAAATGAGGTATTTTTTTAAAATGAGAGGAGAGATGAACATGTTCCATTATACAATTGAAGTGGACAAGTCAATGAATGAAGCAGTATCTGCACTCGAAGCAAGCTTGAAAGATGAGAAATTCGGTGTCCTTTGGTCTTTGGATATGAAGGAAACATTAGCTGGTAAAGGTGTCGAACTTGACGGCGACTATATCATCCTTGAAGTGTGCAATCCGCATGAAGCAAAAAGGGTACTGGAAAAGAATCCTATCGTAAGCTATTTTCTCCCTTGCAAAATTGTAGTGTATAAAGATAATGGTACAACCAAGGTCGGCCTTCCAAAGCCTACGGAACTGATTAAATTTGTGGAAAATGAAGATTTGCAAGCAATTGCGGCAGATATTGAAAAAAGATTGATTGGTGCAATTGACAATATTAAATAATTTTAACTACTTGAAGCCCGGAAGTTTATTCCGGGCTTTTTATGCGCCATGAAAAATAGGATAAGCCCATTTTTGGAAATTGTATTGTCCGGTTGTTTAGGACAAATTTTTGCCGGGAACTTAATGATTAATCAAAACGGAAAATTTCGGCCGATGTGCCGTTTATATAGATTTAGCGGCTGTCAGATTGGCAGCCGTTTTGATTTGTATTCCAGTTTATAGAGGAATAGAATGGATGATAAGGAGGGGAATTCACAGTGAGCATTTTTGATACGATAGAATTACATAACGGAGTGAAAATGCCGGCTTTTGGCCTCGGTGTCTATAAAGTCGAGGAAGGTGAACATCTCGAACAAACGATTCATACTGCGCTTGACCTTGGTTACAGGCTCATAGATACAGCTTCTTTTTACCGGAATGAAGAGGGTGTCGGTCAAAGCATCCGAAACAGCGGAATCCCAAGGGATGAGTTGTTTATCACAACTAAAGTCTGGAATTCGGAGCAGGGATATGATAATACCTTGAAGGCCTTTGAAGATAGTATGGAAAGATTAGGGCTGGATTATCTGGATCTATATCTTGTCCATTGGCCTGTAAAAGGAAAGTACTTGGAAACTTGGCGCGCTCTCGAAAAGTTGTATCGCGATGGCAGAGTCAAGGCCATAGGTGTAAGCAATTTTAACATCCATCATTTAAAAGACCTTCTGAGCCATGCTGCAGAAAAACCGGTTATTAATCAGGTGGAGCTTCATCCTTTGTTATCCCAGATTGATCTTCGGGAATTCTGTCAGCAAAATAATATAAAAGTGCAAGCGTGGTCGCCCCTGTCCAGAGGGAGATTCCTGGATGATCCTGTGCTCGGAAAGATTGCTGAACAGCACGGCAAGACCCCTGCCCAGGTCATTTTAAGGTGGCACCTGCAAAATCAAATTATCCCGATCCCTAAATCAGTCACACCGACAAGGTTAAAAGAAAATGCAGAAATATTCGATTTTCAGCTGAGTCAAAAAGAGCTGGAAGAGATAGATGGACTTAACCAAGACCACCGATTTGGGGGAGACCCTGACCATATTGATTTTTAAAACAGGTGAAAAAGAGAAGTGTATAAATAAGATTTTTTACAATGACGGACTTAATTTAAATTAGTCCGTTTTTTATTTTGGGAAGTGGTTACATTAAAAGAAAGAGAATACTGCATGATATATGTTAAAGGCCAAATTATCACCAGGTAGGTTTTAAAATAATCTGTGGGTGGTAATGTAGATGTACAAGCAGAAAGCAACATGATTCAACATCTTAGAGCACTGCTTGTTAAACTGCAGAACCCCCTGGTTTAACACCATGGAAATTGAGGTAATATAAGGTTAGAGCAAGCTGTTCAGCTCCCGGGAAGCAATGAATGTCAGCATAGCTACTATTACATCACTGCAGTTGAACTCTTTAAAAGGGTGTAAGACCCCAAGCACTATTACTATTTGTAAAGTACATCTATATCTTAAAGGAGGAATTTTATTATGATGAGTTTTCTTTGGGCATTAATTATTGGTGGTATTATTGGGTGGTTAGCAGGATTGATTATGGGTAGAGATATTCCAGGCGGTATCATCGGTAACATCATCGCTGGTTTTGTAGGTGCTTGGATTGGACAAGCAATCCTTGGAGACTGGGGACCAGTAGTTGCTGACTTTGCGATTGTACCTGCATTGATTGGTGCGATTGCATTAGTATTCATCGTCAGCCTTGTAATGAAGAGCATGCGTAAAGCTGACTAATAACTAATAAAAAAATCCTTCCACGTCGGAAGGATTTTTTTTTGTGGTTTTTTATCCGTTCCTATTAAGAACTTTTAAATCTCATAGGGATCAATATTAAAAAATATCGGTGATTTGTCGATAAAAGGAGCGTGACAGATTATTTTTTCCTGTGTAAACGGATGGGTGAATTCCATTTTTACTGCATGCAACGCTTGTCTGTAAACTGTATCGCTTCCGCCGTATAGGCTGTCTCCGGCCAGTGGATGTCCAATCGCGCTGAAATGCACCCGGATTTGATGGGTCCTGCCGGTATCCAGTGTACATTGGACAAGGGTCAGGTCTTTCTGTTTTATTTGTTCCAGTACTTTAAAGTGGGTGATGGCCTGCTGCCCTGTTTCCGAAACTCTTCTTCTTGTTGGATGATGACGGTCACGGCCAATTGGTTTATTGATGGTTCCTTTTTTCTGTTTAATGATTCCGTCAGCCAAAGCCAAATAGGTTCTTTTGATGGCACGTTCCTCGAGCATTTTATCGAGTATCGCTGTAATGAACGAGTTTTTAGCAAAAAGTACAGCTCCTGTAGTCTCCCGGTCGAGCCTGTGTATATGACGGGAGCGGGTAATTTCTCCATTTGACTGCATATGGAATGCAGCTGCGTTCGCAAGGGTGCCTACCTGGCCGAGTTCGTTTGGATGTGTATCCATTCCGGCAGGCTTATTGAATACGATCAGATGGTCATCCTCATAAATGATATCAACATTCAAGTATTCAGGGATGATGGGAATATCTTCTTCAGTAAAAAGCTTCATGCTTAAGCGGTCGTTTTTTTTAAGGAGGAGTGTCCAATCAGGAACATTTCCATTAATCAGGACGTTCTTTTCTGTCCTTAAAAGATGGACCATTTTTTTCGGAGCTTTCCAAAAGTCCTTGAAAAGTGTTTCAAGAGTGTGCTTTTCCCATTCAGCGGGAATGACCAGCTCAAACCATTCGCCTTTTTTGTTAGTATGTATCATATTTGTCTCCTGACTTGGTATTTTAGATTTAATCTGCACTATAAAAATTTCATAGTAAACTCGTTTGCATTCAATAGTTATTTCTGTCAACTTTTACCGCATGCATGGTCATAATTACCACCCAGAAAAATGGAATGGATATGTTATTCTAGGTATATATATTACGAATAGATTACAAAGGGCTTAAAAAGGTGGGTCGAACATTGAAAATAGTTTTTGCGTCTACACCCGGACAAGAAGAAAAAGTAGTAGAACTGGCAAGGTATTTTTATACCGATATTTTTCCATTGTACTTTTCAGATGAAGACATTCATGAATTTGAAACGCTTGAAGTATTACATACAAGACCTGAGCAGTTCGAGAGATTCAGTACCCTTGGTGATGCTTTCCAGGTAATCACAAGCATGCAGACATTGATCTCTATTTTGGAGTCTGGTCATATTCCGGAAAAATATCAGTCCATGTTCCGTAAAAATGTCCAGACATTGACAGACTACGGAATTTGTTTCCCGTTTAATTACGGTCAATTTTGTGACTCCAAGCATGTTCATCTAGATTATATCAGTACCTATACGAAAGCCGCCAATAGACTGTTACTTTAAGAGCCATAAACATGAAAAGCAAATTTAAATGAAAACGCCTGCGATTCGCAGGCGTTTTGATGTTATTTCAAAGTGTTTTCATTGAACCAGTTTTCAAAGGTCGCTTCTTCCTGGTAGCCAACGATTCGGTTGACTTCTTTTCCATCCTTGTACTGAATAATGGTTGGAGTCGATTCGATGCCATAATCATTCCAGCCGTCTTTAAATTCTTCAAGGTTAAACTGTACTAAATCCACTTCCATATCCTTTGCAAGAGGTGCTACCACAGGAGTCGTGCGTACACAGTGTGAGCAAAGGGGACTGTAAAAATAGACAGTTACATCATCACCGTTTTCAATTTTTTCATCCAGTTCTTCAGGCAAAATGATATTTTGATAGTTCTCATCATCCAACTGCTTGACAGTTTCTGGATGAAGAGTGTCTTTCCCATACGGATT
The DNA here is from genome assembly GCF_020524355.2 of Mesobacillus subterraneus. Classification (NCBI taxonomy): domain Bacteria; kingdom Bacillati; phylum Bacillota; class Bacilli; order Caryophanales; family Bacillaceae; genus Mesobacillus; species Mesobacillus subterraneus. Next base: position 3,122,439 of record NZ_CP129019.1, on the reverse strand, counting down.
CCCCTCAGATTTCTCCTCATTTTGTGCTTTATTTAGAAAGAATAATGCTGCGAATAATCCAACGATAATTAATAGAAATACTATGACCTTTTTCAAATTACGCTTCCTCCTTAGATTTCTTCCAGATGATCAGACTCAATGTAAAAATAATGATAAATGCAGTTAAAGCCAGGAATGGGATGGAGATAAAACCAAGCCAATTGATATATTGGCCTGTACAAGGCACTCTCCCGCAAGTATCAGCATTGTCAGCCATGAATGGTACCTTTTGCAAGGAATAATGATACAGAGATATCAATCCGCCGACAGCTGCCATAATCATCGTATAAAAGGAAATTCTATAATCCTTTTTGACAACGGCAATCCCCAGTATCAACGCAAAAGGATACATCAGGATTCGCTGATACCAGCAGAGCAGACAAGGCTCATACTGCCGGATTTCCGAGAAATACAAACTGCCGAACATGGCGATGATCGATGTTGCCCAAGCCGCAAATAAATACGACTCCCTCGAATCTTTTTTCTTCTCTTTCAAGCTAATCTCCCCTAAGCTATGTAATCTCTATTTAAACTTTCTTTATAAAAGAAACAACTATCTCTCATTACATATTAAGTAATGTAATAAAATAATTCAATTAACATTATGTGAAATAATTTTTCACCATATAAAAGGAGAAGCTATATAAAGAGTATTATATTGGCTTGTTTTAGGGTATAGGGATAAGATGATGAAATATAGGCAGTTAATTTTTACATAAGCAGTAATATTAAAAGCTTAAAAATAAGCGGTTTTTTATTGAAAGGATGCAGGAATAATATGAGTGAATTGGATTTGTCCAAATTTGAGAAAAGAATGATCATTCGCAATACAAAGCAGGAGGATATTGATGAGATCATCAAGATGCAGAACAGCTGCTTTCCCGGCATGGAGCCTTGGAAGCGTGACCAGCTTGAAAGCCACCTTGAAATCTTCCAGGAAGGCCAATTTGTCGCGGAGTATGATGGGAAAGTAGTTGGGTCCTGCTCAAGTTTGATTATTAACTTTGATGAGTATGATGATCGCCACAGCTGGGATGATGTCACAGATGAAGGATACATCACGAATCATAATCCAGATGGTTATAATTTATATGGAATCGAAGTCATGACCCATCCTGAATTCAGGAGGATGAAGGTTGGCTACCGTTTGTATGAAGCCAGGAAAGACCTAGCAAGACAGATGAACCTGAAAAGTATCATCATTGGCGGGAGAATCCCGAATTACCATCTGCATGCAGAGGAAATGTCACCTCGTGAGTATGTGCGACAAGTCGCATCACACAAAATCTATGATCCAGTGCTGTCATTCCAGCTGAGGAATGACTTTACACTGATGAGGATCAACCCTAATTATTTGCCGGACGACCTCCAGTCCAATAAATACGCGACTCTGATGGAATGGAACAATGTTGACTATCAGCCCAAATCGAAGAGATTCTATAAAACCAGCAACCCAGTCCGGATTTGCGTTGTCCAGTATATGATGAGGAAAATCAAATCATTTGAAGATCTGGCACACCAGGTTGAATACTTTACGGATGTCGCTGCAGATGCTGGCTCAGATTTTGCGGTATTCCCGGAAATCTTCACGACACAGCTCATGTCGTTCATGGATGAGAAATCACCTTCGCTAGCTGTCCGCAGAGTGACAGAATATACAGAGCAATACATCGAGCTTTTCACCGATCTGGCCGTCCGTTATAACGTGAATATCATTGGCGGTTCGCATTTGGTAAAAGAAGAAAATGACGAAATATACAATATCTCTTACCTGTTCCGCCGTGATGGGACGATTGATAAGCAGTATAAGCTTCATATCACGCCAAATGAGCGCAGATGGTGGGGCATCAGCCGCGGAGATGAGTTGAAGGTGTTCGATACAGACTGCGGCAAGATCGCAATCCAAATTTGTTATGATATCGAGTTCCCTGAGCTTGCAAGGATTGCGACTGATATGGGAGCGAAAATCATTTTTACACCGTTTTGTACCGAGGATCGCCAGGGTTACTTGCGGGTCCGTTACTGCGCCCAGGCAAGAGCGGTCGAGAACCAGGTCTACACGGTCATATCTGGTACTGTCGGCAACCTGCCGCAAACAGAAAACATGGATATCCAATATGCTCAGTCCGGAATCTTCGCGCCATCTGATTTCGAATTCGCGAGGGACGGGATTGTCGGTGAAACGAACCCGAATATTGAAATGGTCATGATTGGAGATGTCGATCTCGAAATCCTGCGGCGCCAGCGCCAGGATGGCACAGTCCGTCAGCTGAAAGACCGAAGGCATGATATTTACCGAATTGAACATAAGAAGTAGGGTAGCCAGTTAAACACTTGGAGAAAAGGTTTCTATTCTCCAAGTGTTTTTTTTTTCAGAGGTCACCCAGAAGGCCGATGCCTGGGATTAACCGAATATGAAAAAAAGATTCTTGATAGGTCGATAGGTAACCAAAAATCACAGGAACTGGAAAAGTAGGTCACCAAAGAATCCAATTGGTGACCGGGATTAACAGAAGTTGGAAAATGGAGCGCAAATAAACCGATAGGAGATTATAAATCGCAGAAATTGGAAAAAAAGGTTGCCAATAAGCTCGATTGGCTATCGGAAATACCAGAAAACGGAAAAATTAATCATCAATAAACCTGATTGACGACTGTAATTAACACAAACTGGAAAAACGGAACACCAATGAAGCCGATTGGCCCCCGGAAAACTACAGAAACTGGAAAAAAAGATGACCAATGAACCCGATTGGCGCCTGGAAATCCCGTAAACTGGAAAAAGGGGTAACCAATGAACCCGATTGGCTCCTGGAAATCCCGTAAACTGGAAAAAGGGGTAACCAATGAACCCGATTGGCTCCCGGAAATCCCGTAAACTGGAAAAACAGATCACCAATGAACTCGATTGGTGCCAGGAAATAACAGGAACTGGAAAAATAGATCGCCAATGAACCCGATTGCCGACCAGTAATCCTATAAACTGGAATAGGGGGTCGCCAATAACCCTCAATTTAGAGTTCCAGCACCAAATCAAGCTCCATCAAATAAAATAACAAAAATTTATCAATCAGACTCTATCTTGTTTTATAATTAGCTGTAAGATTAAAATCTTATTTTTGGGAGGTCATTTGATGGATTGGAAAAAGAGTGCCGATAAATGGCTTGGTTTTACTGGATTGGATCCGGAGCTTAAAGCTGAGCTGGACTCATTTAAAGAAAACGAGAAGCATTTGGAAGAAGTTTTTTATAAGAACCTGGAATTCGGGACTGGTGGAATGCGCGGTGAGATTGGTGCTGGAATAAACCGTATGAACTTATACACTGTCCGCAAAGCGTCAGCAGGCCTGGCAGCATACATAGAAGAACAAGGGAATGAAGCGAAGCAGCGTGGCGTGGCAATCGCCTATGATTCCCGTCATAAATCTCCTGAATTTGCGATGGAAGCTGCGAAGACATTGGCAACACGCGGTATCCAGACATATGTTTTTGAAGAATTAAGGCCTACTCCGGAGCTGTCATTCGCGGTACGTCACCTGCATGCATATGCAGGAATCGTCATTACCGCCAGCCATAACCCGCCTGAATATAATGGTTATAAAGTTTATGGTCCAGACGGCGGCCAGCTGCCTCCGGATAGCGCTGATGAAGTGATCGACAAGGTTAATGAAATCGAAAATGAACTATCCATCGAGGTAATGGACGAGCAAGTGTTGAAGGAAAAAGGTTTGATCAAGATGATTGGCCCTGAAGTGGATCGGGCATATCTTGAGAAACTGATGACGATATCCGAAAATCCGACGCTGGCAGATGAAGCCAATGTAAAAGTGGTGTTCACACCGCTGCACGGCACTGCCAATATGCCTGTGCGCAATATCCTTACTAATCTGAAATACCAGAATGTCACGGTAGTAAGAGAGCAGGAGCTTCCTGATCCTGAATTCTCTACAGTGAAAAGTCCAAATCCGGAAGAGCATGCCGCATTTGAACTGGCAATCCGTGAAGGAAAGAAAATCGATGCAGATTTGCTGATCGCTACGGACCCGGATGCTGATCGTCTTGGAATCGCCGTAAAAAATCAGGATGGGGAGTATGTTGTCCTGACAGGTAACCAGACTGGAGCGTTGCTGCTGCATTATATCCTAAAGCAAAAGCAAGAGAAAGAAACCCTTCCAGCGAATGGAGTCGTGTTCAAAACAATAGTAACGTCCGAACTTGGCCGCAAGATTGCTTCATCATTTGGAGTCGAAACAATCGACGTCCTGACTGGATTCAAGTTCATAGCTGAAAAAATCAAACAGTATGAAGACTCAGGAGAGTATAAGTTCCTGTTTGGCTATGAAGAAAGCTATGGATACTTAATCGGCGACTTTGCCCGGGATAAAGATGCAGTCCAGGCGGCAATGTTAGCTGTTGAGGTTTGCGCATATAATAAAAAGAAGGGCATGTCCTTGTACGAAGCGCTTCTTAGTATTTTTGAGGAGTATGGGTACTACCTGGAAGGACTTCGTTCCCTGACGTTAAAAGGTAAAGAGGGTGCGGAGCTGATCCAGAAGACACTTGGAGTCTTCCGCCAGGAGCCGCTTAAGCAGCTTGGTAAGTTGAAAGTAACAGCAGTGGAAGATTATTTAACAGGTGTAAGAGTGAATGAAAACAATGAGGAAGAAAAAATCCAGCTTCCTTCTTCAAACGTTATTAAATACTATCTTGAGGATGGCACATGGATGTGCCTTCGCCCATCCGGGACTGAGCCGAAGATTAAGTTTTATTTTGGTGTGAATGACAAGAGCCTGGCTGAAAGCAAGCAGAAGCTCCAAAAAATAGAACAGGATTTCATGGAGGTAGTCGAAAATAATATGGAAGCTGCCAAAAACCTGTAAACCAATTTAGAGAGACAGATGAGAGCAAGAAATCAGAAATCGCAATGTTAAAAAACAAGTAGAGATTGATGAAATAGTCATCCATCCTCTTATACAGAATTATCCTATTGCTAAATGGCAGAGTCCGAAGAGGAATTTCCTCTTCGGATTTTTTTGTGATTTTCAAAAAGGTGCCTGTTTTAACTTTTGGTTGAGAAAGCAACAAATTTTATGAAAAGGTCTATCTGCGACTTTTGAATGAGGAAAATTCAAACTTTTTTCAAAAGCGAAATTTTTAGGTTAGAGATATAATAAATGAAAATGGGGGGATTGGATGACTGGGGGTAAAGCGAATTCGGATATCGGTATCTTGAAGGAAATTGCCGAATTATTAAACGAGGGCACAGAGCTCAATGCTGTTCTTGCCGAAGTATTGAGAAGGCTGCTGCATATAACTGGACTTGAGACAGGATGGATCTTTCTCATTGACGCTCAGGGTGACTACAAGCTGGCTGCAAAGGTGGAGTTGCCTCCTGCATTATCTATGGACAATTTTGCTCCAATGTGTGAGGGTGGATGCTGGTGTGTTGACCGCTATAACGATGGAAGATTAAATAAAGCGACGAACATCTTCGAATGTAAAAGGCTCGAGGATGCAATCAACAATCGAACCGGCGAAACGAATGGTTTGACTCACCATGCCACAGTCCCATTAAGAGCCGGAAATGAAAAGTTCGGAGTCATGAATGTAGGCTCACCACATAAAATTCATTTTAAAAAGGATGAACTTGCCTTGCTTGAGGCAATTGCATTCCAGATTGGAACCGCTATAAAAAGAATAAGGCTTGCCCAGCAGGAGCAGGATCTGGCGTTGGCAGCTGAGCGGAACCGCCTGGCTAGGGATTTGCACGATTCAGTGAATCAACTCCTTTTTTCACTAAGTTTGACGGCAAGAGCTGGCACTGAAATGGCGAATACTCCGGAACTGAAAGATACTTTCTCATATATACAGGATCTGGCGCAGGAAGCGCAAGGGGAGATGAGGGCGCTAATCTGGCAATTGCGCCCCCAGGGTCTCGAGAACGGTATCATCTGCGCACTTGCGGGATATGCTGAGATGCTGGATTTGCCGCTCGAAACAAAGGTGATTGGAGTTTCAAGCCTTCCAGGGATAGTGGAGGAAGCGCTTTGGAGAATTGGTCAGGAAGCGCTCGCTAATTGCAAAAAACATTCCCAGGTCGACAGAGTTCACTTAACACTCAATTCGACCAGTGCTCAGGTAGATATGCAGATTCAGGATGATGGTTCAGGATTTAATTTTAATCCTGAACAGGAACTTCCATCACTAGGTTTGAAAAGCATGCAAACGAGGGCTTCCTCGCTTGGGGGAGAGCTTAGAATTCACAGTAAGCCTGGGGAAGGAACAAGGATTTTAGTAAGGATCCCGATATGATTAAAAGGGGGAATGGGTGATGACAATTAGAATCCTGATTGCCGATGATCACCATGTGGTAAGACGAGGGCTGGTTTTTTTCCTGAGGACACAGGAACAATTAGAGATTGTCGGGGAAGCAGGCAATGGAAAGGAAGCTGTTGAGCTTGCTAAGACTTTAAATCCGGACCTTGTTTTAATGGATTTAATCATGCCAGTTATGAACGGGATTGAGGCGACGAAAATTATCAAGGCAGAGAATCCCGCTATTAAAATCATGATGCTGACAAGCTATGCAGATCAGGAGCATGTGATTCCAGCCATAGAGTCAGGTGCATCTGGCTATCAGCTTAAGGACATCCAGCCAGATGAACTGGTAAAAGCAATAGTAAGAATCATGGGTGGTGAAAATCAGCTTCACCCAAAAGCGACTTCACTTGTGTTATCGCATCTATCCGGCAATAACCGCCAAGAAAGAAAACTGCTTAATGAGCTGACAAAGCGTGAGTTGGAGGTGCTGAAAGAAATAGCCAGCGGCAAAAGCAATAAAGAAATTGCAGCTTCATTGTATATTACGGAAAAAACAGTTAAAACTCATGTTTCGAATGTCCTGGCAAAATTGGAATTGGGAGATCGGACTCAGGCAGCATTATATGCTGTCCGGAATCGCCTCTTAGAACAAAAACCTCCTTCCGCTTGAAAAAACAAACCATTAATTTACAATGGCAATCAGCATAAAAAATAATAAACACGGCACCTTAATATAGGTGGCCGTGTTATTTTTTGGTGGAATTCTCTTGTTAAATCGAGCCGGTAACAGCGGTTTCCAGGTAGTCATCGCCGGCGGCTTCATTTGCGTGGTCGATATATCTGAGCAGGGAATACAGGCGTTTCTCTATGACAGCATAATCTTTTTCAAAGTTGTAAGCGTGGAGAAAATGTTCAATCCTTTTAGCTAGGAACTGGTCCTCTGTCCTGACCATGAGGATGAGCAGGTTATCCCATTGGGATCGGTGCGTGTAATATAAAGCACGATCATAATCCGTTTTGTTCATTCTCAATCCTCCTTATGAGGAGTTGATAATATTATATGGAGTTGAGCACGGAACTTCCTCAGAAAATGTTGGACGACCTTGTTTACAGGGGTTTTCAAGTTTTACCTGTATAATTGGGCAATCAAATGAACTTTGTATGACTACATATCGAGCTGGGTTTCAAAGCTGAGCAGCTAAAAGAGGTGTATTGATGAATAGGTATTTGTTTGCGATAACTGTATCTTTAATTTTGTTAATGGGAATCCAAAGAGCAGATACTATTGCTCAAAGTCCTGATTACGAAAAGTATGGAAATATTGCTACTACAGTAATCAGGGCGGAGTATCCTGGTAAGACAGTACAGAATTACAAGTATATGGGCAGGAAGCAGATAGACGATCGCCAGGTACTTGACTCGTTTCAATACAAGGTGCGTGTCAATAAAAAAACGGTTATTATCACGGTGCAAGTCGCCCATGATGTAAAAAATGACAGGTTACTGAACCTTTCTGTTACCGAACAACTGCAGCAGTAAAGTTTATAACCTGTTCATCTTTCTCCTTTTTTTCTCATACATTGTTGTAAGAGATGAAAGGGGGAGAGATGGTGTCAGAAGATCAGAAGTCACTGCAATATGCCATTTCTGAAATTACCGAAATCGCTAAAGGTTTTGGGCTGGACTTTTATCCGATGAGGTATGAAATATGTCCTGCAGAAATCATCTATACTTTTGGTGCCTATGGCATGCCAACGAGATTTTCCCATTGGAGCTTTGGGAAGCAATTTCATAAAATGAAGCTTCACTATGACTTGGGCCTTTCGAAGATTTATGAACTGGTGATCAATTCAAATCCTTGTTATGCTTTTCTGTTGGATTCAAATTCGTTGATTCAGAACAAGTTAATTGTTGCCCATGTCCTTGCTCACTGTGATTTCTTTAAAAATAATGTGCGTTTCCAGAATACGAAGCGTGATATGGTCGAAAGCATGGCAGCAACGGCAGAGAGAATCCGCATTTATGAAATTCAGCATGGAAAACAAAAGGTTGAATCATTTCTCGATGCGGTATTAGCAATTGAAGAGCATATCGATCCTTCGCTAATGAGGCCGAAGCTGGCGTGGTCTATGGAAGACGAGGGCGAGGAAGAAGAAACAATGTCAGCAGCATCTCCATATGATGATCTTTGGGGCCTTGATTCCAAAGAGACAGAGTCAAAAGATAGGAATAAGAAAAAGAAATTTCCACCGCGTCCTGAGAAAGATTTATTATTGTTCATTGAAAGCTATAGCCGCGAGCTGGAAGAATGGCAGCGGGATATACTGACCATGATGCGGGAGGAAATGCTTTATTTTTGGCCGCAGCTTGAGACAAAAATCATGAATGAAGGCTGGGCTTCTTATTGGCACCAAAGGATTCTCCGGGAAATGGACCTGACGAGCGGTGAATCAATCGAGTTTGCAAAATTGAATGCCGGGGTCGTGCAGCCATCAAAAACGGGAATCAATCCATATTATTTAGGAATCAAAATTTTTGAAGATATCGAAGAGCGTTATAATAACCCGACTGAGGAAATGAAACGGCGTGGAGTAAAACCAGGATCAGGCCGGGAAAAAATGTTTGAAGTCCGTGAAATCGAATCCGATATTTCGTTTTTACGCAATTACTTGACCAAAGATTTGGTGATGCGTGAAGATATGTACCTTTTCCAAAAACAGGGAAGAGAATACAAAGTTGTTGATAAAGCGTGGGAACAAGTCCGCGACCAGCTTGTCAGCATGAGAGTCAATGGCGGATTCCCATATTTGGTCGTGACTGACGGCGATTACTTGAAGAATGGAGAGCTGTATATAACTCACGGCTTCGAGGGCATCGAGCTGGACATTAAGTACCTGGAAAAAGTACTGCCGTATATCCATCAGCTTTGGGGCAGGAAATGCCATATCGAAACGATCGTAGAAAGCAGGACGATGCTCTACACCTATGATGGGAAGGGAATCCATCGGAAGTATATATAAGGAGAAACATAACCGCTGATTTTATCGGCGGTTAATTTTTTTTGGTGTAAAAACCATAATAATAAGGTATTTAAATTAAAGACAAGCTTTTTATTGAACAAATTTTGCAATTGAGTCATAATTATATATATGAGCATATATTCATATATTAGAACAGGAGGGGAACACATATGGGTCATAATCATTCACACAGCCACGGTCATGGTCATAGCCATAGTCATACAAACAATAAAAAGGCATTATTCTGGGCTTTTATTCTAATCGCCACATTCATGGTTGTAGAGGTGATTGGCGGGTTAATCACAAATAGCCTTGCACTGCTTTCAGATGCAGGCCATATGCTGAGTGATGCAGCTGCGCTTGGGTTAAGTTTGTTCGCGATGAAGCTTGGTGAAAGAAAGGCTACTCATTCAAAGACATTCGGCTTCAAACGATTTGAAATCATTGCGGCTGCCTTAAACGGTCTTACGCTAATTATCATCTCGATTTATATTTTTGTTGAAGCTTACCAACGATTTACAGATCCTCCAGAAGTACAAAGCATGGGAATGCTGACGATTTCGGTTATCGGGTTAATTGTCAATATCATCGCCGCATGGATACTGATGAGTGGAGACAAAGATGAGAACTTGAATGTAAGAAGCGCTTTCCTTCACGTGCTGGGAGATATGCTTGGTTCGGTTGGCGCCATTACAGCAGCATTGCTGATCTACTTTTTTGACTGGGGACTTGCAGATCCCATTGCAAGCGTCGCAGTTGCGATTCTGATCATCATCAGCGGCTGGCGAGTGACCAAGGAGAGCTTCCATGTATTGATGGAAGGCACACCCCAGGAGATTGAATTAGATGAAGTGAAGGATGAAATCATGAAAATTCCTGAAGTAAAAGATGTGCATGACGTTCACATTTGGTCGATTACTTCAGGTGTCTTAATGCTAAGCGGGCATATTGCCGTCGAAGGGGAAGGAGCACATGACCGCGTACTCCACAAAGCACAAAGACTGTTGCACGACCGCTTTGGCATTGATCATAGCACCCTGCAGGTAGAAGGGGAAGAGCATGGATGCCCCTGCGCCCATGGACCTTGCAATTAGAGCTGGACACTAATCTTTGTGGATATATTCATACTTTTTATACAGCTAAAAAAACATGCCGGCCAATATTGATGGCATTCCCATCAATGATGGCTGGCATGTTCTATGCTTTGCTTTAACAGGTCGATGACGTGTTCGTCGTCATGAGTGTAATAAAGCGTGGTACCCTCTCTCCTGAATTTGACGAGCCTGAGGTTTTTTAGAAAGCGCAATTGGTGTGAAACGGTTGATTGCAACAATGTAAGTTTTTCTGCTATTTCATTGACCGAATGTTCCCCCTGGAACAGAAGGTGAAGGATCCTGAGCCGTGTGGGATCTGAAAGTGCTTTGAAAGTCTGTGAGACGATGAATAAAGTTTCCTCATCAAGCTCCATACCAGGAGAGTTATTATTTTTTTCTTCCAAGTTAATCAGCCTCCTGCTTTTATTATAACTGATGAAAGAGAAATCACGGCAGTAAAAGCAGCCGTGATTTCTATGTTGAATAAAGAATCCATTAGCTTCTGACCATTCAGCAAAATGACTTGGATATCCATGTCAAAGGCCTCATGAACCGCTGGACGCTTCTTTTTATGATGAATAACTATTCATGGTAGGGAGGGAAAATAAAACATGAAGATAGTGTTTGATGAATGAGCAGATGAAGAGGAACATGGGTATTTGAGTGATAATATTTAGGTAATGGAAGCGGAAAGTAGGTAATGAAGATGGACGAAAATAAAACTCTTGAATCAAAATATATCCAGCAGCACCTTGCAAATGAGCGTACATACCTGGCCTGGGTGCGGACATCAATCGCAATAATCGGGATTGGTTTTTTGGCATCAAGCCTCCATTTTAATAATATTAGAAATGTAAGCCAGGCTGCTGATACAATTGCTGTTTTTGTCAGCATTTTCTCATTGCTTATTGGGTTGATAATCCTCTTCTTTGCGACAACACATTATTTTTCGGTACGGAAAAATATTAATAGCCAAACCTTCAATTCATCAAGTAACCTGATAAAAATATCTACAGGGATTATTTTTTTGATCTTCCTGTTGCTCGGTATTTATTTAGTCAGCATTTTGTTTTAAAAGTTTTTCATTGCATTTCAGCCATATGTGAAATTGGACTTTGGGAGTGCATCGGAAATGCGGGCACCATACTGTCTATTCCGAGGTCCAGATTAATGCTCATCAGTTGCCTGTGCTGTTCTTCTTTGGCTTTTTATGGGTTACGAGACCGTCATAATTGGTGATATAAAGCTCGATTTCTGGCTGGGTGTCAAGGCAATGAGCCTTCAAAAGCTGAAAATAGTTCACCCGGTTTAAAGGATCATAAGGCAGCATTGGGTATTCATTATGCTCCTTGACATAGAGGTCTACTGCTTTTTGGACTTTATCAATCGTAAGGGCGAGATTTTTTTCTTCCTCATCGAAAATATCATATGTTTCCTTTGACATATAAAAGTTTCGGGCTGGAATTCCCTTCAGAATTGGGGCAAGCTGCTCAACATCAATTCTGTTATCTTCCTCGACTAGAATTGTTCGGTAGACACCTTTAGGCAATTGTTCTGAATAAATGCGAACTGCTTTTTTTATCTCCTCAACGCTGGTCTCAATAATTGGTCATGCCTTTCCTGTTTCCTTCTGTGTTTTTTTCGACCTGGCAGTTAAAAGAAAATATAGGGACGAGCCTCCAACGAAACCTAATACCGTCACGAATGGGAATATGTCAAGCACAAGGTCAATCAGAAAACCGATGAATGGCCAAACTATTGCAGATGCGACTCTTATGGCAGGTGTTCGTGGCAAACGATTTATGATGTTTCTTCTGGCATTCTCCTTATCCATCCTAATCTCCTCCTTTCCAGGGCAGGAAGTACCCATATTTTAAAGCAATCCAGTAACACATGCTGCGATATATCTTTGTATATCATCATACATGGATTTAAGTTAAGAAATCTGAGGATTTGTCGATATAAAAGTTAGAGTCTATGCTTTTGTGATATTTTTGAGAATGGATTAACCGGGTGATTGATGTAGGGATCGGTGAGTGATTAAAGGAAACAATTGGTTCTACTTATATTATATAAAATTTACCTTATGAATGGTAACAGGTAGTTTTGAAAATTATGAAAATTATTTCCATTTCAAGTCAATTAGTGGTGAATAATGTATAATATTTAGAAGGCTTCAATCTTTTTCCCGGAATTGCCATACGTTGACCGCTAGTCAACGAAAGCAAATAAACCAGACAGAAATGAGGGGCAGGATGATTATTCCCCATATGTACATATTCGACTTTAATAGTATAGCTCTGACTGTCGTTTTTTTAATCATTTCTTCAATAATGGCTGTCGAGTTCAGCAGGCAAATTAAAAAAGCCATCTATAGAAAGAAACGTAAAATGATTGTTTATTCCCTTCTTTTGGCTCTAACATTTTTGCTTACCCATCTGTTTGTTATTATTTCGGCAGGTGTCCCATTTTCAACGAACAATTTTTATTTATTTTTTCTGTTATTCTTTGGGATCTGTGCGATTGGGTCATATGCAGCGTTGAGCTTAGCGCAAAGGGACATTTCGAATACTTCACAGTACATATTAACAAGCTTATTAATCGCTGCCAGCATCATGATGGCAGAGTATGCAGCATTTTATGTAATCTTCAGGGAAGCGATCGAGATCCAGCCAATATTATCAGTTATGGCATTTTTAATGATATTGGTTACATCCTTCACGCTGATCAGATTTTTAATGCAGATTACAAATGAGGATATTTATGAGTTTGTAAAGAATTATAAATATACGGGGAGTGTTCTTGGAGGCATGGCGCTTGGAGGCATTCCATATATCGCGTTGACTTCAATGATGGAGATTACAGATGGAAGCGGAGTCCAATCTTACCTCACACCGTTCATTTATATGGCAGCAGCAAATTTACTATTCATGCTTGTTCCTGACCTGTTTGGCGAAAAGCTTATCATGAAGAATGTCCAATCTCATTTATCCTTGTTCAGCCATAACCCCGATTCTGTGTTCAGGGTAGATTTGCAGGGAAATATTTTAAGTGTGAATAAAGAGGCAGTGGAACTGTCAGGTTACATAGCCAATGAATTAGCTGGTCTTCATTTCGTTGAGCTGATTGGCGGTAGCGAGGAAGAAAAGAAACTCAGGAAGTATTTCATGAAGGTTCTTAGCGGTGAGACGAAATTAATAGAAACCACGCTTAAAAGGGCTGATTCAACGTATGCTGACGTGAGGATTACAGCAGTGAGGATTATCGTGAAAAATACAACGGTTGGTGTCTTTGGCATAGTCAGGGACATAACAGAACAGAAAAAAGCAGACAAGATGATTGAGTATCTGGCATATCATGATGAACTTACTAATTTGCCCAATAGACGGAATTTAGAGAAAGTAATGGCTTCACTATTTATAAAGGATGAAGCATTTTCGTTAATTTATCTTGATTTTGACCGCTTTAAAAGAATCAATGATACCTTTGGTCATTCGTTCGGCGATAAAATCTTGATGCAAATCGGCAAGAAGCTTGCAGAGGTTGTGCCTGAGGAATGCCTGGTTGCAAGAATTGGCGGAGATGAATTCGCTATTCTTGTTACTGGGGGAAATCAGCCTGACAAGATTGCCAATGAGATTGTACGAGAATTCCAGTCACCACTTTTTGCTGAGGGCATGGAATTCCTGATTACGGCAAGTATTGGAATCTCGAAGTATCCTGAAGATACAAATAACCTTGAATTATTGCTGAAATACGCTGACATGGCGATGTATAAGGCAAAAGAAAACGGCGCAAACCACTATCAGTTCTTTGACCAGGGCATGGTGGATCAGAACGTGAATAAGTTTGAGCTTGAGAATGAATTGCGGAACGCTATAATCAGTAACGCTCTCACCGTCTTTTACCAGCCTAAATACAATGCAACAACGAATGAGATAACAGGGGCTGAAGCACTGGCTAGGTGGAAGCACCCTCGTCATGGCATGATTCCTCCTGGTGTATTCATCCCGATTGCCGAAGAGGCAAACTTAATCGTACCCCTTGAGAGATTAATCATCAGGCAAGTGTTCAGTCAGCTTGTCATATGGAAGGAACAGGGATTCGAGGTTCCTCGTACTTCAATCAATATTTCGATCATCCATTTTTACCAGGAGGATTTCGTGAAATTCATGCAGCATACGCTTAAGGAGTACGATCTTTATGGTGAATTGATTGAAATCGAAGTGACTGAGAGTATTATGATCAAGAAGGAAGACAGTATTAATTCACAGCTCCAGGCTTTAAGGGAATTTGGAATTGAAGTGAGCATTGATGACTTTGGAACGGGATATAGTTCTTTGAGCTATTTAAGTAAACTATCAGTTGATCGGTTGAAAATCGACCAAAGCTTCATTTCACACTCCCAGGAAAACCGAGAAATTATCTCAACGATTGTCTCCATGGCAACGAACCTGAAATTAAAGGTCATTGCAGAGGGTGTTGAAACGGCATCGCAGATAGACCTGTTGAAATCACTGGGTTGCCAAGAGGTGCAGGGCTATTTCTATTCACCGCCTGTGCCATCAAATGAATATGAGGCAATGATGAATAAGGAGCTTCAGGAGACTTGATGCTCTTTTGACTGAAGGTGCAGATTATGTTATTATTCCTTTTATATAAAGTTCTCTAGGGTTCCGCGGCGTTGTTGCTGGACTGGTCCGAGAGAGGACGCACAGGAATCCCTGTGTACACGGAGGGACAAAAACCCGGGAGATATCGATTGATATCTTCCGGTTTTTTTTTGCTGAAAGTATAAATTTTTGAACTTAGATTAGTTTCTAGCTCCAGCGGCTAGCCCCTCGAGTCGCTTCGGTCCGCCCAATGAAGTCAAAGAACGACTTCACCGCTCGGACCTCCAGCGCTTGTCGGGGCTGACCAAGCCGCTTGCGCTTTTCTTAATCTGCTCCAGCATATGCAGCATCTGCGCTTTTATCATGAAAGGAGTTCATAAATATGGCTTGGTTTTATTTAGTAATAGCAGGTATATTTGAAATCGTTTGGGCGATTGGCCTGAAATATACAGAAGGATTCACCAAGGCAGTACCATCGGTGATTACCCTGGCAGGAATGGCAATAAGCTTTTATTTCTTGTCTATGGCAGTCAAAACCTTGCCAATTGGTACGGCATATGCAATCTGGACAGGAATCGGAGCTGCAGGCGCAGTCATTCTCGGAATTTTCCTGTTTGGAGAGCCGCGCAATCTTTTAAGGTTGATGTTCGTAGCCTTCATTTTGGTTGGGATCATTGGCCTTAAGGCAACATCCGGTAGCAATTAAATTTATTCAATGAGCAGGCTAGCAGAGAATTGCTGTCTGCTTTTTGAATTTCGTTTTCGGGTCCGTCCACCGGAGTCAAAGAACGACTTCACTGTCAGGCCCTCCAGTGCTTGTGGGGCTGACCAAGGCGCATTCGCTTTTCTTATTTTCTATTTGCAATATTACCCAAGTTATATTATGATGCAGGTATATACCTTTTAATACTAGGTAGGTGATAGGATGTTTAATCGTGAACTTTTAAAAGGTAGCACATCGCTAGTGCTGCTTCAGCTATTGAATGAACGGGATATGTATGGGTACGAACTTGTGAAAGAACTGGATAAGCGCAGTGATCACAGTCTGCAGGTGAAAGAGGGAACCCTGTATCCGGCATTGCATAAACTTGAAAAGCAGGAATACATTGAATTTTATTGGCAGGAGCAGGAAAAAGGACCGGTCAGGAAATACTATCGGATCACAGACGAAGGAAGAGAAGTCCTCAAAGAGAAAACAGAAGAGTGGCAGCAATTCGTTAATGTCATGAACAAAGTGATCAGGAGACCGAAAAATGATCCAGTTAAAGACTGACTTCCTCAATGAGCTTGGCAGGCACTTAGGAAAGCATCCGGACAAAGAACAGATATTGGCTGAATATGACAGCCATATCACAGAAATGCTGGATGAGTTTAATGGTAATCAGGGCGATGTGGCAGAACTCAGCTCGGAAATGTATACAAGGTTGGGAACTCCAGAAGAAATTGCGGATAGCTGGCGTGAAGAATTATCGACGACACCAATGAAAACTCAATGGGTTTTCATCATGGCGAATCTGATTTTCTTTGCTGGAGGCACCATCCTGACACTGGTACATAATCTTTTTGATTTCCCATTCATTGACATGATATGGAAAAGCCTTACGTCGATACCTGCTGTAATCATTTTGCTTTATCTCTTCTTTTGGGCCCTGCTTGGATATGAGATAGGCAAAGGCTTTAGCCACAAAGGGAGAAGGTTGATGAAAAAGACTTTTATCCTGTCCATATTGCCGAACATCATTCTTATGAACCTGACTTTGTTCAAGCTGATTCCGCATGACTGGTTCCAGCCGCTGCTGAGCCCGATATTCATCTTTATTTGTATTCTTTTTACAGCGCTATTG
Source organism: Mesobacillus subterraneus (assembly GCF_020524355.2). Lineage (NCBI taxonomy): Bacteria > Bacillati > Bacillota > Bacilli > Caryophanales > Bacillaceae > Mesobacillus > Mesobacillus subterraneus. Next base: position 3,105,508 of record NZ_CP129019.1, on the reverse strand, counting down.
TATCCGATTTGCTGGATTGGATATAGATGGGGGAAAAAGGCTTCCATCTAATTTTTTTGGTCTATTACATAGATATTCTATGTATATAGAATAACAAAGTGTTTTTTTGATTATATACCTAGTTATTCTAGGTGGAGGGAGAGAGTGAAAATGGAATTTAAACTGAAAAAAGGAGACTGGATATTTTTCCTGGTATGTCTTGCATTAGGAATTTTGGCGGAAAGGTCATTTTTGCATGGAATAATAGGATTGTCTTATCCTGTGTTTATCACTTGCTTTTATGGTGTGTTTTTCTGGAGGTACCGTTCATTCTCCTTTACGAATAAAAAGCTGGGACTTCTGTTGATTGCTTCGATTTGGCTGCTGTCACTCAGCTTTTTTCTGAATTCGAATATGGTCCTGTATATGCTGAACATCCTGGTGATTCCTGTCATGGTCCTCATACAGCTTGTGCTTGTCACCTATCCCGTTGAAAATCAATGGCATAGATGGCCGTTCGTCCAGAACCTTTTTTTATCAGTAGGAGCAGCGATTTCCTATGTGTTTAGGTTCATTATGTATGCTCCAAAATTGGCTGTCAGGGGACTTGAAAAAAGTAAAAGTGCAACGATTCGAAAAATATTTATTGGCGTGGCTATCTCATTCCCGCTTTTGTTTGTCATCCTCAACCTGCTTGTTTCTGCTGACCAGCAGTTTGGCAACCTCTTAGGTACAATCCCGCGTTGGCTTCTGGCGTTGAAGATTGAAGAAGAAGTCTTGCGGACAATCGCCACCGCCATTTATACATTGGTGATCTTTGGAATATTGCAGGTGCTAAGAACCAGCAGGCAGCCACTGCCTTCTGAACCGTTGACGCAAAAAGAAAAGATGGCCTGGGATAGTGTGATCAGCCTAACAGTTCTTACTTTATTGAACATGGTTTACCTTCTATTCGTAGTTATACAATTCAAGTATTTTTTCAGCGAGACATTGAAAGAAGGATATACGTATGCGGAATTCGCGCGCAGAGGATTCTTTGAACTTCTTTCCGTCACAATGCTGAATTTGCTGATCATTTCCACACTCGTTTCATTTGTTGAAAAAAGCTCCAAATTAATGACGCTGGTTATTCGCGTCTTTCTTTCACTACTCGTTTTTTTCAGCGGAGTCATGCTATATTCAGCTTTTATCCGTCTGTTCATGTATGAAGAGGCATACGGATTTACCTTTGCCAGGGTGCTGGCCCATTCCTTTATGATCTTCCTGCTTGTGATATTATGCTACTCCTTGATGAGGATATGGATGGATAGGCTTTCGCTTGTACGCTTTTATATTATATCCGCTATCATTTTCTATACTTTGGTCAACACAATCCAACTTGACCGATTTGTCGTCGAACGCAATTTGGAGCGTTACTCAGAAACCGGAAAAATAGATATTCACTATCTGAATTCGTTGTCCTATGAAGGAGTGGAGGGGCTGATGGAGCTTTATGAAATTAATCCTGAGCACCCAGGCCTTTCAGATTTGTTGCTGCAAAGGAAGCAAGATCTTCAGTATTCTGTAAAAAGCTGGAATTCGATAAATATGTCGAGAAGAAGCGCTGAAAAAACGTTAAAGGACTTAGAGCTTGAGTAAAGATGAAATGTGGCAAAAATGCAAACAACCAACCTATTTGTTCCTAGTTTTGTAACATATCGAAGTGTTTAATGATAATAAAATAACCTTAAGCCGAATAAAGGGGAGCCAAGTAAAATGGAAGGGTTAGCTGAAATCATTAATCTCTTAAAAGGTATCGAGAGCTCAATGGACTCATTAAATAATAGAACCGAAAACATCGAAAAAAGACTCGATCGACTAGAGAAAGTAGATAGTATTGAACATCGCGTAACATCGAACCAGATCGATATAACAGATATTAAAGACGCACTTGAAAGAATGGAAGAAATGCAGAGTGCGAAAATTGAGAATATGTTAAAAGAACTACTGAGCAAGGCAGAAACGAAGAACAATACAGAATTCAGCACGATTCATAAACGCCTGGATACACACCTGTTAAAATTGGGCAGAGTCGAGGAAGAAATTCTGATGGTCCAGCAGGAAAAATAATTTATCTGGAGATTGCTATATAGCAGTCTCTTTTTTATACCTAAATAGCGTAGTATCCACAAAACTTTCATAAACTCTCAATCCCTTTATACATCAGGGTCTGGAGCTCTTATAATCCCCAGGTGTATACCTGTTCACAAAAAATTACACTTTGTGGGACTAAGACGAAGTATCTCAGAGTTATCATTAAAGTGTAATCATCATTGCCTTTATTAGGCAGATTAATAGAGTATATTTTACTTCGAGGTGAGTAATTTGAGATATGATTTAGTTCTTCTCCATGCGCCAAGTGTATACGATTTTCGGAAAAATGCGCTGTTGGCTGGACCAATCAGTGACGTTGTTCCATCCTCTCCAGTATTCGAAATGTATCCTATAGGCCTGACGAGCATTGCGGAATATTTAGAACGCCAGGGTCTGCGTGTTAAAATCATCAACATCGCGAATCGAATGCTAATGGATGAAAATTTTGATGTGGAAAAGAAGTTGAAAAAGATTAAGACAAGGGCTTTTGGTATTGATCTTCATTGGCTCCCGCACGCACACGGAAGTATTGAATTGGCGAAGATTGTGAAAAATCTACATCCTGAAACTCCCATGGTTTTTGGCGGTTTATCCGCTACTTATTACCATAGAGAGCTAATAAAATATCCATTCATTGACTTTGTTATGCGGGGCGATTCAACCGAAAAATTGATGCTCCTTTTAATTAACCATTTGAAAAATGGAACACATCATCTCGGCGGGATTCCAAACCTTACGTGGAAGGATGGAGACACTCCAGTATACAATCCTTTAAGCCATGTTCCTGACAGCCTGGATGAATTTGATATTCCTGGTTATCGCTATACCATCAAGTCGGTATTCAAATATAAAAACTTTCTGGATCCACTGCCATACAACGGCTGGCTTCAATACCCTAATACGGCGATTCTCACGGCAAAGGGATGCACCCAGGGATGCCTGATTTGCGGCGGCTCGAAACAATCGTATAAGGATAACTGCAACCGTAAAGTCCTGGTCAAACGCTCGCCAGCGAAACTAGTTGAAGACATACTTTTCATTCAGCGCTTCAGCAGGGCGCCAATTTTCATTCTTCATGATATACGCCAGGCGGGTAAGGATTATGTCGATGAATTTTTTGAGAGGCTCAGCAACATAAAACTTAAGAATGAGTTGGTATTTGAATTATTTCAATATGCAAACGAAGAGTTCTTTGCAAAAATCGAGAAGGTTGTGCCTAAATACAGCGTTGAATTGACCTTGGAAACACATGATGAGAAAATTCGCCGTTATAACGGCAAATTCAACTGTACGAATGCAAAAGTGATTGAAACGCTGCAATCTGCATTGAAGCATAGCTGCAAGAAAATTGATATATTTTTCATGGTGGGCATACCGCATCAGGATTATCAAAGCGCACTTGTTAACGTCGATTTTTGTGAGGAGATTCACAATGCTTCCGGTGGCGATAAACGACTATCATATTTTGTCGCTCCGCTGGCACCGTTCCTTGATCCTGCTAGTCCGGCATTTGAAAATCCTGAAAAATATGGATATAAAAAGTTCTGCCATACAATCGAGGACCATAGAAAGGCAATCACCCAGCCATCATGGAAATACATGCTCAGCTTTGAAACAGATTATATGACCAGGGATGAAATTGTGAGTTCAACCTATGAATCTGCCAGAAGCCTTAATGCTTTTAAACTGAAGTACGACCTGGTGGACAAAAAGACACATGATGAGGTGAATGAGAAAATCACCAAGTCACTCGAATATATTGAAAAAATCGATGAAATCGTCGCTCTTCCTGAACAGGAAAAAAAACAGCAACTTGCTCTGCTCAGCAAGGAAATGGAAGAAGTGAACAAATACAGTATTTGCGGGAAGCATGAATTGAAATGGGAAGTGAAAAAGCATTATGCTAATGTCTTCTCGCTGACAGCAATCGGAATCGAGCTGTTGATTGAGGACATATTGATCAACGCAAAACAAAAATGGAGTGCTTATAACAAAAGATTTGGAGAAACCTCTAAAAGCAGGACGTAAATCTTAGAAAAGAGCCCATCAGGAATATTCCTGATGGGCTTTTTTTAGCAGTCTATTACTCTATTTATTACAAGCTAAATTCAAATAGATGTTTAAAGGAGACATAAATGTGAAAAATGTAAAGGAAATATATATTAATAAAAGAAAATAGCAAAGCAGGTGGAGAAATGTCATCAATGATTGAATTTTTTAAAAGAGGAAATAAATCTTCAGGGATTGCTGCACTTGGGAATACCTTCCTCGCAATCATCAAAGGGGTGGCTGCTGGTATCAGCGGAAGTGGAACAATGCTAGCAACGACCCTTCATTCGGTCGCGGATGCACTGAATCAATTTTTTGTTTTCATTGGCAGTGCGATATCGGAAAAAGAAGCAACCAAACGCTTCCCGACAGGGTTTGGTAGGGTTGTAAACCTGTTCGTACTCGTGGCGGTCATCATCATTTCGATCATGGCGTACGAAACTGTCATCAAAGGGTGGGAGCTGATCCAGCATCCGAAAGCTTCATCCAATTTGTGGCTGAACGTCATTATCATGATTATTGCGGTACTTGTTGATGGAGGAATTCTGATTAAGGCAATGAAAGAAATTGCTCACGAGACGAGAAGTGAAGCAAAGGGATTTGGAATAGTAGGAAATGCATTTAAGAATGTAAGTCTGGCAGCACCGCCGACAAGACTGGTTTTTTATGAGGATTTGATTGCAACATTTGGTGCGCTTTTAGCATTGCTTTCCATTGTCATGGCACATGTAACAGGGTTTTACCTGCTCGACGGAATCGGAACGTTGCTGATCGGCATTCTATTGATAGGAATTGCGTTGAAAATAGGTTATGAGAATACCGTAGGCCTCATTGGTGTGGCTGCGCCCAAGGTTGTTGAGGACCGGATTGCCAGGCTTATCCTCTCAGACCCCGATGTCATTGATATCAATACATTAAGGATTGTGCAGGAGGGAAGGCAGTATCATGTCGAAAGCTATCTGGAACTGCGCAAAGGGCTGACACTGGCTGATGCTGATGATATCAAGTTCAGGGTCAGGGATAATGTACTAAAGGATCCGGACGTAGATGATGTTATTATGGGAATCATCGAAGCAGATGACGTCCAAACCTGGAAAATATAAAACAAAGTCATAAAAACCCAGGAAGGGGACCTTCCTGGGTTTTTATTAAAGGTTAAGGAAGTATTGATTAACACTGCGAGTAATTTCCAGCTCAAGTCCTCCAGCGCCTAGCCCCTCGAGTCGCTTCGATCCGACCAATGAAGTCAAAGACCGACTTCACTGGTCGGCCCTCCAGCGCTTATCGGGGCTGACCAAGGCGCTTGCGCTTTTCTTTGTCCAGCTCCAGCGCCTAGCCCCTCGAGTCGCTTCGATCCGACCAATGAAGTCAAAGAGCGACTTCACTGGTCGGTCCTCCAGCGCTTGTCGGGGCTGACCAAGGCGCTTGCGCTTTTCTTTGTCCAGCTCCAGCGCCTAGCCTCTCGAGTCGCTTCGATCCGACCAATGAAGTCAAAGAGCGACTTCACTGGTCGGTCCTCCAGCGCTTGTCGGGGCTGACCAAGGCGCTTGCGCTTTTCTTTGTCCAGCTCCAGCGCCTAGCCCCTCGAGTCGCTTCGATCCGACCAATGAAGTCAAAGAGCGACTTCACTGGTCGGCCCTCCAGCGCTTATCGGGGCTGACCAAGGCGCTTGCGCTTTTCTTTGTCCAGCTCCAGCGCCTAGCCCCTCGAGTCGCTTCGATCCGACCAATGAAGTCAAAGAGCGACTTCACTGGTCGGTCCTCCAGCGCTTGTCGGGGCTGACCAAGGCGCTTGCGCTTTTCTTATTATGAAACAACTTCTGTCTTATTCATAAAAAAACTATCTGCTGTCTTCTGAATTTCAGGTTGTTTCATTACTTCGATATATTTGATGTGATGCTCTTCCATTTCGGTGATTTTGAAAAGGTATGATCCGCAACTGACGACGTCACCTTGCTTGACTTCGTAATTCTCGGTAAGCATCCAGCCGCCGATTGTATCGACATCTTCATCATTGATATCAAGTGTCAGAAGTTCATTCACCTCACTGACAAGCAGTTTGGCATCGATGATATAATGGCTTTCCTGGATTTTGCGAACCATCGGCACTTCATCCATATCGAACTCGTCACGAATTTCTCCTACAATTTCTTCAAGGATATCTTCTACTGTCACGAGCCCGGAAGTTCCGCCATATTCGTCCATCAAGATTGCCATGTGAATGCGTTCTTTTTGCATTTTTACCAGCAAGTCATGGATTGGAATGCTGTCGATGACTCGAATGATTGGGCGAATATATGAATCTAGCGCTTTTTTAGTCCGTCCCTGTTCATTGATTAAATCAGTCATTACTTCTTTTATATTGACTAATCCGACAATATGGTCCTTATCTCCGTCAATGACAGGATATCGTGTAAATTTCTCTTCCTTCACAATCTGAAGAAATTTCTCCAGTGAATCCTCTTTTGACAACGATATAATTTCCGTGCGGGGCACCATGATTTCTTTGGCGATCCGGTTGTCGAATTCGAAAATTTTATTTACATACTTAAACTCTGACTGGTTGATTTCACCACTTTTAAAGCTCTCAGACAGGATAATACGAAGTTCTTCCTCAGAATGAGCCAAATCCTGTTCAGAGGCAGGTTTAAGGCCAACAAGACCAACAGCAAGTCGGGCAGATCCGTTCAACAGCCAGATGAAAGGATACATGATCTTGTAAAATAAAATCAGCGGACCAGCTGTATTCAGTGATACCCATTCTGCTTTTTGGATTGCTAATGTCTTAGGGGCCAATTCTCCAACTACGACATGCAGGAATGTGATAATCATGAACGCAATTCCAACTGACAAGACATGTCCGAAGGATTCCGGAATATCCAGGCTGGTGAATAACGGTTTTAGCAAATCCGCGATCGCCGGCTCTCCAAGCCAGCCAATACCAAGTGCAGTGACCGTAATCCCAAGCTGACAAGCAGAAAGGTACTCATCCAGATTGGAAATGACTCTTTTTGCGAGCACAGCTTTTTTGCTGCCTTCCTCTATTAATTGGTCAATTCTGGAACTCCTCACTTTAACAATCGCAAATTCTGAAACGACGAAAAATGCCGTTAAAGCAATTAAAATGGCTATCCAAACCAAGTTAAATATGTCCAAATAAGTTCCCTTAGCCCGCGGGTATGCGGGTAAGGAGTCACCTCCCAGTAAACTCAAAAGTAAGCCTGATATGCAGGCTTCAATTTAATTGAAAAAATAAAATTCATCAAGAAATTAAAACGGCCCGTTCCGAGCGGCTGGTCCAGCCAGGGCCAACATCCTGTTATGCTGTTCCATCCGCGGTTGCAGCTGTTAAATTCTTGATACGATAGATTGCCCCATCATACCACCTCAGCTTTATCATTTAAATTTTATTATACCATATAGCGAATTGTTGAGGGGAACATTAATACGTTTTGATATCAATGTATGAAACGGACACATAAAGTATGAAGTTTATGATTAATTATATTAGAAAATTCTGATTTTAACAAATTACGCTTCATCTTGATCTCAGGAAAATTTCCCAATGTAAATTAAATCCTTTTTGTGGTTTATTTTACAATTGAATATTAAAATTAATTTAAATATTCAGTAATATTTAAAATAGGGAGACTGGCTATGACTATTCTATTATCCAGTTTAGAAAAAAAGCTGAGTGAAGTCGAAAAGACGAAAGATAAAATTTGGGTAGAAACATCCTTGGATTTTATTTCTAAAAGAAGTCCGGATGGCTTGATTAAATACATTTCGCCAACTGTTCAGGCTATGCTCGGATATGAGCCAGCTGAATTAGTCGGGAAACTGTATACTTTATTTGTGCACGCAGAAGATTATAAAAGGATTTTGAGTACTGCTATGCCAGATGGAGAGGAATTGTCCCTTCTTACCTATCGTATTAAGCGAAAAGATGGTGTTTATATCTGGGTGAGTTCACAAATCTCAGTTGTACGGCATCCGGAAACAAATGAACCATTTGAACTTTTTTCAGTTACTAGTGATATTTCCGCCAAAATCAAAGCAGAGCATTTTATTCTTGAGTATGAGAAGTTAAATGTTGTTGGGCAGCTTGCTGCAGGGATTGCACACGAAATTAAGAACCCTTTGACAAGCCTGAAAGGGTTTATCCAGCTTATGAAAGCTGGAGAAGAATTGAATCACAACTATTTAGCGATCATGGAAGAGGAAATAAAGCGTATGGAGGCAGTATCAAAAGAGCTTATGCTTATGGCAAAGCCACATAAGTCCGACTTTAAGTCATTTGATATGAATGAGTTGGTTGATCATTCCATTACTCTGCTGATGGCTGAGGCAGCTAAGAAGTGCGTCGAAATAACGAAGCAATCCACATTGGGAGACTGTATGTTTATTTGCGATGGGAATAAGATCAAGCAGGTGTTGATCAATATGCTGATGAACGCGATTGATGCAATGGCATTGCCAGGTGAAATAAAGGTTTCGGTCACTAAATCAGATGATGAGCTTACCATAGTAATAGCTGACACTGGTTCAGGTATTCCTTCGAAGGATTTGGACAAGATCGGCAAGCCCTTTTTTACGACAAAGCCGAATGGGAATGGGCTGGGTTTGATGATTTGCTATAAAATCATTGAGGACCATGATGGCAGAATTAATGTGGAATCCAGTTCAAAGGGGACGACATTCACCATCATGCTGCCAAGCCATTAATTAGTGTGACTGGATTTTAAGGGATAAGAGTAAAGTTTCTTTGCCATTCTCTTCTAAGAAGCCCATATACAATCAAATCATGAAAGTGTCCATTCAGAAATTCCCCATCACGAAGGATTCCCTCCTCGTAAAATCCAAGCTTCTTGGGAATAGCCTTGCTTTTATGGTTATCCTTGCCGCACCGGATTTCAATGCGATTAATTCCAAGCTCATAAAAAGCATGGTGTATGACTGCTTTCACCGTTCTGATTGTTATGCCCCTGCCTTGCAGTTTTTCCGACAGGTAGTAGCCGATGCTTGCCTGAGAGTTGGTCCAGTCAATAGCATGGAGACTGATACTGCCTGCAAGGACTCCCCTGTACCGGATCCCAAAGTGACTGCTGCTTCCTTTCTGGAAATTTTTCTGCCACATTTGTATCACTGAGTAAAATTGGCAAGGGGATTGAATGCCATCTATCCAGGGCAGCCATTCCCGCAAATAGCGGCGATTGGAATCGACGAGCCAGAATAACTCCCAAGCTTCACTGAGCTCAAAAATTCGAAGTTCAAGTTCAGAATCAACTTTTAAAGTTAACATAATAACCTCCTAAACAAACTCTGTGGCAGTATTATCCAATTGAATATCTGTGGTTTTACTCGTTCAAAAGAGGGAATAAAGCTTTACATTGTTTTTTTATATTTTTTTGGGAGGTAGACTATGAAACTAACGACTAAGATTTTGATTGGCCTTGGACTTGGCGCAATGACTGGGCTGATCCTCAATATTTTTTCACCAGAACTGTTCACTGTTTTAGATAAATTCATATTTACGCCTCTAGGTAAGATATTCATCAATTTAATCAGTATGCTCGTCGTACCAATTGTCCTGTTTTCAATTATTCTTGGAACTGCAGGATTAGGCGACCCTAAGAAACTTGGCAGGATTGGTTTTAAGACGGTAAGCTTCTTTTTAACGACAACAGCCATTGCTATTTCAATTGGCCTTGCACTGGCATATTTAATCAAGCCCGGCTTGATGGGGCAGTTTGATACGAGTGGAGCAGAATTCAAGGCTGAAGAAGCTCCGCCAGTAAGCGAAACCTTTTTAAATCTTATTCCCGCGAACCCGTTTGAAGCACTGACAGCCGGAAATATGCTGCAAGTAATCGTGTTTGCGCTATTCATCGGTATTGCTTTAACAGCACTTGGTAACAAAACGAGAGGAATACTCAATCTGATTGAACAAGGTAATGAAATCATGATGTATCTGGTGGGCCTTGTCATGAGGTTTGCTCCGTACGGAACTTTTGGTTTAATCGCAACGGCGATTGGAAGTCAGGGAATCGATGCCATCAAGGCGATGGGAGTATACATGATTGTCGTTGTTCTGGCTTTAGTTATCCATGCGCTCTTGACTTATGGCTCAGGGGTATATTTCCTTGGAAAGAAAAATCCATTCTGGTTCTTTAAGCAATTCTCCCCAGCAATGGGGGTTGCCTTCAGTACATCGAGCAGTAATGCTACACTTCCGGTATCAATGGAAACAGCACAGAAGAACCTCCGTGTGCCTGAATCTGTAAGCAGCTTTGTCCAGCCTCTCGGAGCTACGATCAATATGGATGGAACGGCCATCATGCAGGGAGTAGCAACTGTCTTCATTGCACAGGTATATGGTGCCGACCTTACTATGGCCGAGCTTCTGACGGTTGTCCTGACTGCAGTACTAGCAAGTATAGGTACTGCAGGTGTTCCAGGAGTTGGTTTGATCATGCTGGCGATGGTACTTCAATCTGTAGGTCTGCCTGTTGAAGGGATTGGACTGATTTTGGGGATCGACCGTCTGCTGGATATGGCTCGGACTGCTATCAATATCACAGGCGATGCAGCATGCGCGCTCATTGTCTCTGAATCTGAGAAAAAGCATCGGGTTCGACCGGAAAAAAGCAAAGTGAAAAATGTAGCGGATAATCGCTCAATAGAATACTTTAAATAAATGAGAAGAGACCCTGCCATTTAATGGGGGGGTCTCTTTGTGATAAACGGAGGATGCTAAATTCCAGTTGCTAGTTTTCTATTCTTTTCAGAGGCAACAGCATGATAAAGGACGTCTTGTCCGGTTCTGATGAACAGGCGAGAATTCCTTTATGCTTTTCAATGATTTCCCGGCAGACAAACAAACCGAGCCCAGTCCCAAGTGTTTTGGTTGTGACAAATGGTTCGAAGATCGTTTTTAGCAAATTGTCAGGAATGATAGGCCCATTATTCGAAATCTCAATTTTTATATGTGTGTCATTCACGAAAAATCCTTTTATTTCGATTTGTGGATCATCACGATACTGGCTCAATACGTCAATGGCATTAAAGATGATATTGATGAGGACCTGCCTGATTTCGTCAGCATAGCCAAACAATTCCATATCGTCCGCTACTTCCTTGATAATTCGGACCTTTGTGTCAAGGATGCTGGGATATAAGAAATTCAATACTTCCTCTATCATTATATTCAATGAGAAAAGTGTCTTTTCTTTTCCAATCAGCTCCTTTTTTGATAAAAGCAGGAATTGTGAAATACGGAAATTCAATTGCTCCAATTCACTGGAAATGATATCGAGATATTTCATGTCTTCATGTTCGGATTTCAAAAGCTGAATGAAGCCCTGGATGGAAGTTAACGGGTTGCGGAATTCATGGATAAAGCTCGATGTCATTTGGCCAAGCAATGTTAGTCTGTCCTTATGTGTGGAATCGATGAACTGGTTCTTTTCTTCGATTATCTTGTTTTTCTGTTCATTGTAATAGGATACAGCGTAATACAAAAAGGTATCAAAGCAGTAATTTATTCGATTGATTGCCTCCTGCATTTCTTCCCATTCCATATTCATTTTGTAGAGGTGCTTGTAAAGAATAGATCGTCCAGAATTGACATTATAGACAAAATCACCAATATTGATATCGGCCCGAACCCGCTCTTCCCCGACCATAAAAGCAAGTTTTTGCAGGTGTTCCTCCAATTCATCGCTTGTCTTAGAAAAAATTGAGAGAATGATTGCATACATTTTCTCAGCGTTCTTATTTATTTTCTCTTTATAGGGATCATCTTCAGAGACGATTATTTCATCCGTCCAGTCGGCAATGAGATTTTCCTTTTCACTAGTCAGGAAGCTAAGCAATCTGTTATCCGTAATTGGCAGCATGTCATTAAGTCCTCCAGTTTTTCATTTCGGTATTAAAGATTCGAGGAAAAATATGAAATACCTTTGTCGAATATTAAGAACATGCGTGGAATTGCGTCGAATAGCTAAAATCGTGACAAAAGAACGATTTTTTTAGCAACATTGAGAGAGTTTTGTCTAATTTCTATCGACCAGGGCGGATTTTAATAATAGGTAATACTTGTTATTGAAAAGAAGAAGTAGTATATTCATAGTGTAGAAACTAAATAATAACCACAAGGGGAGCTGCGTAAAGCAGCTGAGAGTGAGCAGCCGAGTTCTTACCCTTTGAACCTGTTAGTTAATGCTAGCGAAGGAATGTGGATGCGATAGGAAAGCAATTGGGGATCCTGCATCATTCCCTGATTGCTTTTTTTGTTTCTGAAGCAGAAAAGGCGTGTTAGAAACGGACCTCATTCTGAAAAGAAGGAGGAATAAAACATGAAACAAAAACAAACTCTCTTTTTAGTGGAAATTGCCGTATTTTCCGCACTGGCTTACTTGCTTGATTTATTTTCCGGATTCTTATTTTCAAGAATCTGGCCGCAGGGCGGTTCCGTATCGATTGCGATGGTGCCTGTATTCCTGATGGCTTTCCGCTGGGGAGTCAAGGGCGGCGCAATAACTGGGCTGCTGCTAGGCCTATTGCAGTTTATCCTTGGCTTTTCGCAAATTTACCATCCAGTACAGGGATTCATCGATTATTTGGTGGCCTTCACAGTGCTTGGAATTGCCGGTATCTTTGCCAGACAGATTAAGCTTAGCATTCAAAATAGCGATAAGAAAAAATGGATTGGGTTTATCATTGCTGGCACCTTCATAGGAAGCTTGCTTCGCTTTATCGCTCATTTCTTTTCCGGCTGGATCTTTTTTGGAGTCTGGGCGCCAGAAGGACAGCCGGCGTGGCTGTATTCAATTATCTATAACGGCACTTACATGATTCCAAGCATGATTTTAAGCGCTATTATCATTATTCTTGTCATCGGTTACGCTCCAGCAAGAATGGTTAAGTCAGCACAAGTAAGCAATAAAATGTGATAAGTAGGAGAGCTGAATCAGCTCTCCTTTTTTCTTTGTTCATTATATACCATTATAGGTATATAATGAACGTAATGCAATGTAGGTAAAAATATTGTCAATTATATGGAGTTTGCATAAAATACAGCTTTGCAGCTGAGGTTTAGTGACATAAGTCACAGTGGAAGTCGTGCTGAACTGATTAAATAAAGATAATCATTCTCATTTAGAGAAAACAGATGTAAACTAAGATATGTAAGTAGAAATTTGAGATTCTTATAAAATTAACTAACTTGAAAAAAGGTGATGGCTATGCTGGGAAAACTAAAGACTGGTGAAAAAGGACGGATCATGAATATTGCTAGTACTGATAAATTTGTAAGAAGAAGATTGCTTGATTTGGGAATTGCTGAAGGCTCTGAAGTTTGCGTAAAGTGCATCCTGCCTTTTGGTGGCCCTGTCATGCTTGAATCATGCGGACAGTGCATCGGGATCCGCCGCAAAGAAGCACTAAGGATCGAAGTGGAGCGAGTATGATGAATATTGCCCTCATTGGCAACCCGAACACTGGAAAAACATCATTGTTTAATAACTTAACAGGTTCCTATGAATATGTCGGCAACTGGAGCGGCGTTACGGTCGAAAAGAAAGTCGGTCTTTTTAAAAATGGCAAGGATCAGCTTATTGACCTTCCTGGGGTTTATACTCTCAATCCGCTCTCTAAAGATGAGGGGGTCGTTACAAATTTCTTTTTGAATGAACCATTCGAAAAACTGCTGAACATCCTGGATGCTTCTCAGCTAAGGCGTAACCTTCACCTTACTATGCAGCTATTGGAATATGGTGCACCGGTGATAATTGGCTTAAACATGCTTGATGTGGCGAAAAACAGGGGCATACAAATCGATATTCATAAACTGTCTGAATCATTAGGGGTGACCGTAGCTCCAGTCGTTGCTAGGACAGGCATGGGGTGTAACGAGCTTGCAGAGCTGGTGACTGTTGGAGTGGTGGGCACAGGGAAGAACAATCTCGTTTATTATGGAAAAGCGATTGAAGCGGGAATCCTCGAACTAGAGAACAAACTAGCTGGGAAAACACAACATCCCGTACGCTGGCTTGCTCTCCAGCTGTTTGAAGGCAATCCCTATGTGAAAAGTTATCTAGCAACAATCTTGCACATGGCTGAATTAGAAACATTGGTCAACGATGTTACTGTATCCCAACAACAATATGCAGTCAGCAACAAAGCGCTTGATCAGGTGATCCACCGTAAGCGAAGTGAAGCAATTGATAAAATAGTATCTGCTGCAACCACAAGACTGGATAATAAAAAGATTCCGTTGACTGAGAAAGTTGACATGATCGTAACGAATAAATTTCTCGGAATACCAATTTTTTTAGTCTTGATGTACGTCATGTTCATGCTTACTTTTGACTGGCTTGGCTTCCCTCTGTCAGACGCATTGGATTCACTTTTGTCTGGTCCTGTTACAGCAGGAATTACAGCAGCACTGACTGCAGTGGGTGCTTCATCATTCATCAAGGATCTGATTCTTGATGGAATTGTAGCAGGGGTAGGGGGAGTCCTCGTCTTCGTGCCGCAAATCTTCATTTTGTTCTTTTTCATATCCTTGCTGGAGGATTCAGGTTATATGGCTCGCGTTGCGCTGGTGATGGACCGCCTGATGGAATCAGTCGGCCTGAATGGGAAGGCGTTCATTCCGATGATGATCGGGTTCGGCTGTAACGTACCAGGAATTATGGCAGCAAGGACTATTGAGACGCCAAAGGAAAGGCTGATGACCATCCTGTTGACGCCGCTCATGTCATGTTCAGCCCGATTGCCTGTATACGCCTTGTTTGTCGGAGCGTTTTTTGTAGAAAAGAAGGCAGCTGTCGTTTTGAGTTTGTATGTAATAGGAATAGTGATTGCACTAATCCTGGCTAAGGTATTCTCGAAGACTCTTTTGAAAGGTGAAACTTCGGTGTTCGTCATTGAACTTCCGCCATACAGGCTGCCACAGGCAAGAGCGCTTTGGAGAAGCACATGGGATAAGGGAAAAGGATTCGTAAAGAAGGCGGGAACCTTCATTTTTGCCGGCTCCGTCCTGATCTGGCTGCTCGCCTACGCCGGCCCGGAAGGCGTGAATGTCGGCATGGATGACAGCTATTTAGCGATTCTTGGTGGTGTTTTCGCACCGTTATTTGCTCCTATAGGCTTTGGAACCTGGCAGGCAAGTGCATCACTTTTCACCGGTTTCCTGGCTAAAGAAGCTATTATTTCAACAATGAACATCATTTATTTTGTGCCAGATGAAGCAAGTCTGCAAGGTTTGCTGGCTGCCCATTATACGCCACTTGCAGCATACAGTTTCATGGCATTTATATTGTTATATATTCCGTGCCTTGCTACGGTCGCAACCATCTACAAAGAAACTGCTTCAAAACGCTGGACTGCTTTTTCAATCACTTATGCACTGATTATCGCATATGTCTTGTCTCTCATTATTTATCAGGGCGGTAAGTTATTTGGTCTAACCTAAGCCCGGAAGGAGGAAGGATCTATGATTGCAAACATCTTAATCGGCGGTGCTATATTTGGATATGCCGGCTGGGCCTTCTACCGGTTCATCAAGAAGTCGAAGGAAGGAAAATGCGCTGCCTGCTCCATCCAAAGCTCTTGTTCAAGCAACTGCAGCGTCAGCCAGGAAAAACAGATGAAATAATCAGAAGGAATGCAGCTCACTGCATTCCTTTTTCCATATAGCTGTGTGTTTTACTGGTGATTTAAGCTGATTGCTTGTATCGGAAATACACGGTCTTTTTTAACATAATAAAAATTAATGTAAAAAGTATTTTGAATTCAAGTTAATTTAGTGTAAAATTACACTAAAAGAACTTAAAGGAATGAAGCGGATGACAAGAGATGAAATCATTAGCAGGGTATCGGATAAAGTAAGGGTACTGCGCGCAGAAGTCGGTTATACACAGGAGAAAATGGCTGATATCATTGGAATCTCCAAAAAGACCCTAGTCCAGATCGAAAAGGGCAGGGCACAAGCTGGCTGGTCAACAGTCGTGACAATTTGTGCCTTATTCCGGGAAACAGAGACTATCCAGTTTTTATTCGGTAATGAACCACTTGAAGTCCTCGAAACCATAGCGCATGAAGGTAGTGATTACCGAAAAGAGAAAACCTTGGGCGGAAAAGTCTGGTGGCGGGAAGTAGCAAGGGGTGGAGGATTTGTCATGCAGCAAAACATTCTGAGCCAGCATTACAGAATTATTGATCAAGATGATTTTCGGGTATTCAGCAGCTTCGAAGAAAACGAAACAAGAGAACGGTTAGAGGAAATTGCAGCTGAAGCAAGGAAGGAATAAGCGAGTTACACTCAGGAATTTAGTTAATAATGAAAAATATGAAACAGCCGGGTGATAGACCCGGCTGTTTTTGGCTGATAAGGAATAGGATTATTTGTGTGTGGATAACTACATGTAGTTTTCTTAATCCAGCGCAAGCGCCTAGCCCCTCGAGGCGCTTGCGCTTTTTGTTCCTTCTATTTTGCAATAAGAACATGGCAATGAGCGTTATTCGCAACCTTTTGACTAACGCCGCCAAGAATCTTTCTCTTGATCCCTTCATTTCCTGATTGGCCTATGATAATTAAATCCGCATTTACATCCTTGGCAAATTCTACAATACTTTCGGCTGGGTTGCCCTCCAAGGTGGAGTATTCAGTATCCATATTAAGAACATCCAGCTCGGTCTTTGCGTTGTTGAATGCTTGTTCAGAGCTGTGAGTAATGATCGAGTGCTCTGATTTATCAAGTTCACCTTGTTCCAGAGCCAATGGAGGCACCTGGACTACATCTGCCGGAAAGTTGTTAATCGGCAGATGCTCCATAGGGCGCGCGGCGGTTTCAACCAATTCGCTTTTGACTTCTTCTTCATATACATAGCCAATATACAATTTTATGCCTTGTTTATCTCTAGTGATCTCCTTCGCCAATTGCAGAGCTTTCTTGCTGCCTGTTGAATCATCGTAAGCGAGAACCACTTTTTTTATTCCAGCCATATAGATCAACCTCCAGGATTTTACGTCTTACTATTCAATACCCATTTTTAAAATAGAACTAACCGACCTAATAATTTCCATATGTCATCGAAAAACTTCATGTCCTCGAAATACTTAAAAATCTGACGAACCATGTGGTAAAGCTTTTTAAAATATGGATAGGAGTGGCCGGTATGGAATTAGATTCTCAAAAGCCAATTCATCCGACAATGCGGAAGTGCATGCAGCACCTTGATATAATAAAAGCGGATAATAAAACCAAACAAATCGACTATATGTATGTGAAATCACTTCTTCGAGAAAGAGATATGCTAGTTACCAGCAAGCAGGAACCAATAGAATCACAGATTCATAATTAGTAAGAACCGCTGATGCTTATTTCTAGAAACCACCAAAGATTCGGACAATCTGGCTGTGTTTATTTTGTCTGAAGTAGTGCTATGTTAGGGCAAAAAGAGGACTCATGCAAGGAGTTTTGTCCGAAGTGAAGCCGGGTTCGGACAAAACAATGCCTCTTGCGTGAGAATTTGTCCGAAGTGAAGCCAGGTTCGGACAAAACAGCGCCTCGAGGATAAGAATTTGTCTGAAGTAATGCCAGGTTCGGACAAAACAATGCCTCTTGCGTGAGAATTTGTCCGAAGTGAAGCCAGGTTCGGACAAAACAGCGCCTCGAGGATAAGAATTTGTCTGAAGTAATGCCAGGTTCGGACAAAACAATGTCTCAAGGATAAGAATTTGTCTGAAGTAATGCCAGGTTCGGACAAAACAGCGCCTCAAGGATAAGAATTTGTCTGAAGTAAAGCCAGGTTCGGACAAAACAACGCCTCAAGGATAAGAATTTGTCTGAAGTAATGCCAGGTTCGGACAAAACAGCGCCTCAAGGATAAGAATTTGTCTGAAGTAATACCAGGTTCGGACAAAACAACGCCTCAAGGATAAGAATTTGTCCGAATTAATGCCAGGTTCGGACAAAACAGCGCCTCAAGGATAAGAATTTGTCTGAAGTAAAGCCAGGTTCGGACAAAACAATGTCTCAAGGATAAGAATTTGTCTGAAGTAATGCCAGGTTCGGACAAAACAGCGCCTCGAGGATAAGAATTTGTCTGAAGTAAAGCCAGGTTCGGACATAACAACGCCTCAAGGATAAAAACTTGTCTGAAGTAATACCAGGTTCGGACAAAACAATGACTCGAGCGTGAGAATTTGTCCGAAGTGAAGCCGTGGTTAATAAAAAGCTTAGGTGGTGAGAAGTACTTGAATTTTGCTCTCCATAGTAGAACGGCACTGTATACATGTGCAATGAATCCATCGAAATTAAATGTCATGGAGAACCTTCAATTCTATAAAAGGACAATTGATCATTCGATCGGCCTTTTATATGCCTTTTTTCCTCATAATTAGGCAATTTGTGTTAATCCCTTTTGAAAATGGGTAAAAGAAAGTGTCATATTTCTAAACTATTTTTTAAAGGTTGGGGTGCTCAGTGAGCAAAAATTCGATAGCAACACGTTTTCTAAGAGGATGGAAAAGACTTCATATGAACCAGGTGCTGGTTTTGTCTGTTTCGACAGCGGTACTGGCTTTCTTGAGTTTTTTTCATGTTTATTCTGAGGGTGCTGACATCAGTGCATTGAATGATGATATGGCACAATCAACGGTCATCTACGATGCTAATGGCGACGTTGCCAGTAAGATTTCGGCTTTGAAAAATGAGGGAGTAAAAATTGAAGAAGTCCCGGATCATGTCAAGAATGCTGTTATTGCCATTGAGGACCATCGTTTTTATGAACACGATGGTGTGGACCTTGTCGGTATTTCTCGAGCCTTTGTCCAAAACGTCAAGGCTGGAAGTATTGTAGAAGGCGGCAGCACAATTACACAGCAGTTAACAAAGAATGCTTTGCTTTCGAGCGAAAAGACATATAAAAGAAAGCTCGAAGAATTTTTCATGGCAAGGGAAATTGAGAAGCAATATTCCAAAGATGAAATCATGCAAATGTACTTGAACCGGATTTATTTTGGTAATGGATCTTGGGGAATTAAAAGGGCTGCTATTGGTTACTTTGGCAAGGACGTCAAAGATCTTTCCATCAGCGAAGCAGCTATGCTTGCTGGCTTGATTAAGGCACCGTCTGCATTGGATCCTAATAAAAATTATGAAGAAGCAGTGGAGAGAAGAAATCTTGTTCTCCAGATGATGAATACCCATGGTTTTATTAAGGAAGAAGAATATAAACAAGCAGTGGCTGAAGAGGTTGTACTTAATGAAAATGGCGGAGATCCATTGCGTGGCCGCTATCCATATTATGTTGATCATATTATTGATGAAGCAATCAAGAAATACGGTCTGACTCAGGAGGACATTTTAACTGGCGGATTGCAAATCCACACGGAACTTGATGTGACAATGCAATCAGCTGTGGAAGCAACTTACGCGAAAGATAATCTGTTCCCAAAAGGCTCTGATAAGCAGATCGTCCAAAGTGGCGCTGTACTGGTAGACCCAAAAACAGGCGGGATTCGAGCCCTAGTAGGAGGCCGCGGTGAGCATGTATTCAGGGGGTATAATCGGGCAACACAGCTTAAAGCGCAGCCAGGCTCAACGATGAAGCCGCTTGCCGTATATGCACCAGCGCTTGAAGAAGGCTGGGGCGTTACAGATATGCTTAAAGACGAAGAGATGGAATTCAAAGATTACAAGCCTCAAAACTACAATGATAAATATAAAGGCGAAGTCCCTATGTATGAAGCATTAAGAGATTCATTGAATGTGCCTGCTGTATGGACGCTGGATGAAATAGGGATAGTCAAAGGCATGGAATCTGTAAAGAACTTTGGCATTAATCTTGATCCAAAGAATGACCGTAATCTTGGTCTCGCACTTGGAGGCTTATCGACCGGGGTATCACCGGTTACTATGGCTGAAGCATATTCTGCTTTTGCCAACAATGGCGAGCGTCATGAAACGCATGCCATTACTAAAATTATTGATAAAGAAGGCAATACAATCGTTGAATATAAAGGGAAGAAGAGCAAGGCTGTTTCGAAAGAGACCGCTGAAAAAATGACGACAATGCTTCTTGGTGTCGTTCAGGAAGGTACAGGAAAAGGTGCGCAAATTCCAGGAAGGGAATTAGCGGGCAAAACCGGATCAACACAGGTTCCGATTGAAGGTGTCAAAGGAACGAAGGACCAATGGTTTGTAGGGTATACTCCACAGCTTGTTGGCGCTGTGTGGGTTGGTTATGACAAGACAGATCAGGAACACTTTTTAACCACCACGAGCAGTGAAGGAGCCGCCCTCATCTTTAAAGACTTTATGTCTGAGGCGTTGAAGAATACGAAAGCACAGTCCTTCAATGTACCGCCATTATCGAAATATATAGAAGAACATAAGAGGAAGCAGCGTGCCAAATCTGTAAAAGAACTAGAAGAAAGAGTTAAGAGGGAAGCAGAAAAACAAAAGAAGCAATGGGAAGAAGCAAAAAAGAAGCTGAAAGAAAAGAAAGAACCAAAAGAAGAAGGAAAAAAGAAAGAGACAAAGGAAAAAAAGTCTGATTCGGCATCAACAACAACGGATTCTGGCAGCAATGCCAACAGTGAACCGAATGATAAAAAGGATACTGGTGGATCTGATGACTCTGGTGGCGAAGGAGATACGGGTGATGAAGGAAATGCCGGAGGCGAAGGAGATACCGGAGGCGAAGGTGATGCCGGCGGTGAAGGAGATACCGGTGGTGAAGGAGATACCGGAGACACTGGAGATTCTGAAGGCGATGGGTCTGAAGATAAAGACTAAGAAGATGATATCAATAACTGATGATAAACAGCACAGGAGATATGTCTCCTGTGCTGTTTTATATGTGTTGTCCCATGAGGTAGGATGTGAGGTTGTAAATACACCTGAATGTTTCGATAAAATCAACAGAGTACTAGACAAGATACTTAGACTAAACATAAAAAAGACCTGCCGTGGAAGCAGGTCTACACTAATATCAAATTAAATCAAGCTTAAAAGGAAACCGATCACGACCACCGCGCCGATAATCATAAGAATGGTTCTTACCATGAAACTTCACCTCAGTCATTATTTTATCTACTATTGCAACTATATTTGGAATGATTCGGAAGACTCAATCAGTCGCTTGCGTTTTACGCGAAGGACAGAAGCTTCATTTGTAAGCAGCTTAGTCAGCTGGTTTAATTTCGGCTCAACATCTGTACCTTCCAAAATAATTTTTAAAGTTGTATTTGGCTCCACCGTCAGCAGGAAAGAAACAAGCTTAGACAGTGAAGTTGCCTCAACGGCCTTCTGTCGGCTGTATAAGTAAGTCGTACCGTCCAGCTTTTTAGCAGCCTGATAGATTTCAAGCATTTTCTTCATAGTGAATCTTTTCTGAACCATAACATTAGATGACATAATCTCTTTCATTTATTTATAACTCCTTTAATGAATCATTTTTATTAGGTTAATAGAATATTACCCCGTTAACTTGGTTCGAAAACCTTTGATGTGTAAAATGGGCGATGTTGGCAGGCTAACCAGCTAGTAAGCTTATGAATCCTAGATAGTTCTCAAGCGCAGAGACACTCCGTCTCAGGATGGAGAAAGAAACGGTCAAGAGAAAGTTAAGTTTGCCAGAAAATTAAGCTAATATGAAGGTATTAAAAGAGATGCGAGGAGTAGATATAAATGAAAAAATTTGCGGAGATTTTCAGGAACAGGAGTTTCACAAAGTTATTTTTAGCAAACTTCACTTCCCAAATGGGCAGTACGATTGGATTGACTGCCTTCATGTTTTTCTTGCTGGACCGTTTCAGCTCTCAGCCAGCCTATGCCACGATAACTGAACTGATGTATTCCGTTCCCATGCTTGCGGTGTTTTTCCTTATCGGGGTTTTTGCTGACAGGATGGACCGGCAAAAAATCGCCATTTATTGTGATTGGATTAGTGCCGGGTTATCTGTCGCCTTGATTGCTGCTATCTATGTTGGCTGGATGCCGCTGGTCTTTGCAACCCTATTTTTAAGAAGCGCGGTTCAAAAGTTCTTTTTCCCGGCCGAGCATGGGATGGTACAAGGAATATTGAAAAAAGAGGACTACACAACTGCAGCTGGCTTGAATCAGCTCGTGATGAGTCTGTTCATGCTGTTCGGCAATGGACTAGGGGTACTCGCTTATTGGTCAATTGGTATTTATGGGGCTATTATAGTTGACACTCTTTCGTTCATTATCAGTGCATTGCTCATTCAGAAGACTGATGTTTCGAAGGAGGCGCGACTGCCAAATGGCTCTCATACACTAAAGGATTTGAATGTCAAATTGGTCTTCAAGGATTTTAAATATGGTTTTAAATATGTGATGAGAAGCAAATTGTTGTTTACACTGATTATCGGTTTTTTCATCTTTGGGATCGTAAATGGCGGCTTCTCAGTCATGCCAATTTTTATCCTGAAATATAAGCTGGCTCCCGATACGTATGAGCAATACTCGATTGTCATCGGCTTCGTGTTTGGAATTGGAGTTTTAATTGGCAGCTTTATTGCCTCATTGCTTTCACAAAAAGTGAAGCTCTATCATCTGATTTCAGTAGGTTTAATCATCTCAGGCAGCTTTACGGCCCTCGCATCACTGCCAACCAACATTTATCTATTCCTGGGAATCCTGTTCATCTCTGCACTGGCTTTACCGCTAATCAATGTCGGTATCGGTGGATGGCTTCCGAGCATTATAGATCCGAAAATGATGGGCAGGGTCCAGGGACTAATGAGCCCGCTTAACATGCTGTCTCATTCATTGACCCTTGCCTTCATTGCTTACAGCTTTCCGGCCCTGCTTACAATTGAAATGCTATATTGGATTGTCGGAGGCTGTCTCGCCATCGTTGGGGTATTTTATATGATTGTTTTGCCTAAGCTTGCAGAAGAGAGTGAGTCCGCAGTTAAAGAGCCTGCTGTCGAGCATGGAATATAGAGGAAAGTCCGTACAGGGCTTTCTTTTTTTTATAAAATTACGATTTATATTGAATAAGGTACTAAACTTTATAAAATTTTTATGAACGAATCTTTACTTCATGCGTCCTATTAATAAATAATCAAACTAAGAGATAATTTTTATGGGTGGCGGGGAAAGAGAGGCATGCTTTGATGGATGAGAAAGAATTAATCAATAATGCAAAAAAAGGCGACCACCGTTCATTTGCTATGCTGTTCAGGAATCATTATCCCCTCCTGGTAAAATACCTGATGAAAATAACAATGAATCCTGATATTGCAGAGGAAATAGCACAAGCAACGATGGCGAAATGTGTGGAGAAAATCCATTTATTCAATGGGAAATCCAAGTTCTCGTCCTGGCTGATCAGCATAGCCACAAATATGTATATTGATCAGCACCGCAAGAAAAAACGCGAACGGGAATGGAACGAAGGAGAAGCAGCGTCACGCAAGCTGCAGTGGCAAATGGAATCGAAGAACGAGGAATGGACAGATGCGCTTGCTGCACTATCCAGGCTGAAAGATGAAATGCGTATTCCTCTTATCCTTAAGCATTATTACGGGTATTCGTATGATGAGATCGGTGAAATACTGAATATCGCCGCTGGAACTGCAAAGTCTAGAGTCCACCATGGACTTTTAGCAGTTAGAAGGGAGCTGAAAGTAGATGAAAAACCAAAAGGGAACCTCGTCAAAACACGAACAAACGGATAAAGAATTTTTTGACACCATCAGCGCGATTAATAATGGTTTGGACAAATTGGATACCATGGAAAACTATGTCCCCGATGATAAATGGTTCGAGGAAATGGTTCTGAATCAGCAGCAGCTTCAAAAGAAGAAATACCGCCGGGAATTAGCGTGGTTCATTTTGAGTGCTATGCTGATTTTAAGCTTGGTGGTCTTCACTATGCTGGAGCTCCCGATGCTCTTCTTTATCTTGCAGGCTGCAACACTCGCAATTACAGCAATCTATAGTTTTAAAGGAGTGCAAAAGCAGGTGGACACCCGATGAGCGAAGAACTGTCACCTGTTTTGCTGGCCGTGGTAGTTGCGATTCTATTGATGCAGAGCATTTTTCTTTTTACGAATGCTCGGAAGCATGGTCATAATTATTGGCTTTGGGGAATACTTGGATTGATTCAGGCACCGATGCCACTGCTTTTTTATCTGCTGTTTGCACGAAAAATCTGGCGCAGCAAATCAACTGAAAAGTAAAATGATGAAAAATATTGAAAAGTTAGAATTGACATTGATACTGATATGGTGATAACCTTACAAAGGAATGGAAAATATAACTAAAAGGAGGGTTACGGACATGAACATTGTTAAAAACGCAAAATACGCTGAACTAAATACTCGTAACCCATCCTTTTACCATAGCTGATTTTTTAATCAAGTTGCTCTGTGACAGAAAAGGCATGGGTTGCGCATCTGCGTGACGTATGCCTTTTTCTGTCTTCATCGATTGATTCAAGACGTATCGCATGCCGCGGTATGTCTTTTTTCACTTTGATTAGTGTCTAGCTCCAGCGCCTAGCCCCCCAAGTCGGCTATACTTTTCGATTTCGGTCCTGCCAATGAAGTCAAAGAACGACTTCACTGTCAGGCCTACCAGCGCTTGTCGGGGCTGAACGAGGCGCTTGCACTTTTCTTATGCACAGAGAACATCCATTCCAAAATATTTCGAGGAGGAATCAAAATGAGTCAGTCAATTATGAAGAAAATGGTAAAAAAGGAATATCTCGAAAGCGGCTAGTCAGATATTTTAACAAGATAGATGTTGAATTTTATACCTGGAAATGTCCATCTACAGCGCCTAGCCCTTCTAGTCGCTTGCGCATTTCGGGTAAGGAGAGTGATTATTGATGTTATCAGTTTTATCAAAGTTAAGCTGGTTTTTTAAAGAAAACTGGAAGAGATACAGTGTGGCGATCACGTTACTGATTTTTGTCGGTATTCTGGATGTACTGCCGCCGAAGATCGTCGGGATGGCAATCGATGCAATCCAAATTGGTTCCATGAACCAGAATTTAATTCTAAAGTATATTGGCGGCCTCTTGCTGATTACGGTGGTCTCTTATTTCATCACATACATTTGGATGTATCAATTATTCGGAGGAGCCTTCCTGATAGAACGAAAACTCAGGACCCGCTTCATGAAGCATTTGCTGAAAATGACACCGACGTTTTTTGAAAGGAACCGTACAGGTGACTTGATGGCCAGGGCGACGAATGACTTGAAGGCCATCTCCATTACGGCAGGGTTCGGAGTCCTGACACTTGTCGATTCGAGCATCTTCATGCTGACGATTTTGTTTACGATGGGATTTTTTATTAGCTGGGAACTGACACTTGTATCAATCATCCCGCTGCCAATCATGGCATACCTAGTTAATATATATGGCAAAAGAATTCATTCTAAATTCACTTCAGCTCAGGATGCATTCGGCGAGCTGAATGACAGGGTGCTTGAATCTGTATCAGGAGTGCGGGTCATCCGTGCTTATGTACAGGAGAAATCAGATGAATCAAGGTTTCATGACTTGACTGAAGAGGTTTACCATAAAAATGTCGAGGTCGCGAAAATCGATTCATTGTTTGAACCTACTATTAAAATCCTTGTTGGTATGAGCTATTTGATTGGTCTAGGATATGGAGCGTTTCTCGTTTTCCAGCAAAAGCTGACACTGGGAGAGCTGGTCAGTTTCAATGTATACCTGGGAATGCTGATCTGGCCGATGTTCGCAATCGGTGAACTGATCAATGTCATGCAGCGAGGCAATGCGTCTCTTGACCGCCTGAATGAGACATTATCCTATAAAGAGGATGTTGCCGATCCAGTGAAACCAGTGGAGGGCAATGATCCGGAGTATTTACAGATGACCGAGTTCACATTCAAATATCCGTCATCCAATGTGAACAATCTAGATAATATCAAGATCCACTTGAACCGTGGTGAAACGCTGGGAATCGTCGGGAAGACGGGAAGCGGCAAGACAACGTTGATCAAACAGCTGTTAAGAGAATATCCTGAAGGCAGTGGGAACCTGCTTGTATCAGGAGTGCCAATCCAGGAGCACAGTCTGAGGCAGACCCGGGGCTGGATGGGGTATGTTCCGCAGGAAAACATCCTCTTTTCCCGTTCGGTTAAGGAAAATATTCTGTTCGGAAACCCTTTGGCTTCTGACAAGGATTTGCAGAATATCATTGATTTGGCTGCTTTCCGCAAAGACCTGGAGATACTTCCGGAAGGTCTGGAAACACTTGTCGGTGAAAAAGGTGTCGCACTGTCTGGCGGCCAGAAGCAGCGTATTTCGATTGCACGTGCATTGATCAAGGACCCGGAAATCCTGATTCTCGATGATTCACTTTCAGCAGTCGATGCCAAAACGGAGAAAAAAATCATAGATAATATCCGCAAAGAGCGGAATGCGAAAACAACCATCATAACGACTCACAGAATGTCTGCGGTTGAGCATGCTGATCATATTGTCGTGCTGGAGGATGGAAAAATTATCGAGGAAGGCACGCATGAACAATTGATGGCTGCTAAAGGTTGGTATTATGATCAATATGTCAAGCAGCAGGCTGCAGCAGTCGAAGAGGAGGTGCACTCCAAATGAGTACAGGAAAAAGACTGTTTAGATATGCGTTAAATTATAAGAAAATCATCCTGATTGCCCTGGCAATGCTGACTGTCGCTGTTGTGGCAGACCTGGCAGGACCATTCATCGCCAAGCGGATGATAGATAATCACATTTTAGGAATTGAGACGGTTTGGCACAAGGTTGAGGCGGGCGATGGTGCCGTTGAATATAATGGCAGCTTTTACTCAAAGGATAGTGAGGCAGCTGCTGGTAACAAAGATTCTGCCCGTATTTTACAGGTCGGAAGGAATTTTGTTTTCCTGGATGCTGATATCGAATTTGACGGAAACCGCAGTTACGAGGATGGTATTCTAACAATCAGCAAAGGGTCAAAAGCTGCGCAATATGAAGCTGAGATTTTATCCGGCGATGATTTAATGAATTTTTATAAACCCGAAATCCCGAATATTATTAAGCTGCTTTCGTTTTATTTTGGCTTACTTGTCATTGCGTCCATCTTTCAATATGGGCAGAGGTTTTATTTGCAAAAGTCAGCCAACCGAATTATCCAGAAGCTGCGAGAGGATGTCTTCAGGCAAATTCAGCGGCTGCCAATCCAGTATTTTGACAATCTTCCTGCAGGGAAGGTGGTTGCGAGGATTACAAATGATACAGAGGCAATCCGCGAGTTGTACGTTACGGTCCTATCAACCTTCTTTACGAGTTTCATCTATATTACTGGCATTTATATTGCCTTGTTCATCCTGAATGCGAATCTTGCAGCGATTTGCTTGCTGCTGTTGCCAATCCTTTTTGTTTGGGCGAAGCTGTACCGCAAGTACGCCTCAAAATACAATCATGTCATCCGCTCTCGGGTCAGTGATATTAATGGCATGATCAATGAATCCATCCAGGGTATGAGCATCATTCAGGCTTTCAGCCGGGAAAAAGAAACACAGCAGGAATTCGAGACGTTGAACAGGGAGCATTTCACTTATCAAAATAAACTGTTGAGTTTGAATTCTTCAACCTCCCATAATCTTGTAGGAGTGCTAAGGAATATCGTCTTTGTGGCGTTCATCTGGTATTTTGGAGGCGAGGCGCTTCAGCCATCCTCCGCCATATCACTAGGTATGCTTTACGCGTTCGTCGATTATATTAACCGGTTGTTCAATCCTGTACAGGGAATCGTCAATCAGCTGGCTAACCTTGAGCAGGCGCTTGTTGCCGGAGAGCGGGTGTTCAATCTTATGGATGAGGAAGGGATTGATGTCAGCGAGAAGGAGATCCCCCGTTACAAAGGAAATGTCTCTTTCGACCATGTATCGTTCGGCTATAAGGAAGGTGAATATGTGCTTAAGGACCTGTGCTTTGAAGCAAAACAGGGTGAAACCGTCGCACTCGTTGGCCATACGGGGTCAGGCAAAAGTTCGATCATGAACCTGCTGTTCAGGTTCTATGACCCGCAGGAAGGCAAAATTCTGATTGACGGCATGAATATTACTGAAATGCCAAGACAGACGTTGCGCAAGCATATGGGTATCGTCCTCCAGGATCCATTCCTTTTTACCGGCACGATAGCCTCCAATGTCAGCCTTGATCATCCTGACATCACCAGGGATAGGGTTGAGAAAGCTCTGGCCAGCGTCGGGGCAGACACGGTCCTGAAAAATCTAGAAAAAGGGTATGATGAGCCGGTGATTGAAAAGGGTAGTACGCTATCAAGCGGGCAGCGGCAGCTGATTTCTTTTGCCAGAGCTTTGGCCTTCGATCCGGCCATCCTGATTCTTGATGAAGCAACATCAAGTATTGATACCGAGACAGAAACGATAATCCAGGAAGCAATGGATGTCCTTAAAGAAGGCAGGACGACCTTCATCATTGCCCACAGGCTATCGACCATCCGCAATGCCGATCAGATTCTTGTGCTGGACCGCGGGCAGATTGTTGAAAAAGGAATCCATGATCAGCTGATGGAGCTAAAAGGTAAATATTTTCAAATGTATCAGCTGCAGCTTGGCAATAAAGTTAAAGCAGGTTAAAGAAATCTGCACCCAATCTTGAAGGGTGCAGATTTTTTTTATTTTGAACGAATTTCCTATTTTAGGATAAATGTGCGATTTTCAGCAATTTATGTGCAATTAGCAGGAATGAATGAGCAATTAATAGCAATTTATGTGCAATTAACATCATTTGATGTGCAATAAACAGCAATCATTGCGCAATTATCACTTCTCATGGTGCAATCATCGGCAATTATGGTGAAATTATCACCTACCGCGTGGGAATAATGCATTTTTATGAAATAAGCACCTTCTTATTGATGCAATTACTAACTTCTCAAGTATATTTCCTGATTTATTGCTTCATTTACTATTAAAAGACCTGACTCTGTGCACAATCTTTCCATTAGAGATTGAAAGATCATCAGGAACTGAAGAGTCCTATGAGAAACGTCACTTAAAAACCTATTTCTGTCACAGAATGTTACGAAACCCTCCCGTTGTCGTTAGGCTGACTGTGGTAATTTAATAATAATCACATACAAATTCAGGAGGTAGTCAAGATGGCGGAGTTCGCAGTAACCTTAAGCATCGCAAGCATCATGATCCTGGGCTATTATATAGGCTATGCAATTTATAAAGCATAACCTGGAGCGAATATTGACATAATGTAAAGCGGAAGCAGCGAACATGACTGCTTCCGCTTTTTGTGTATCATGCATTATGCACTTTTCTGTAATTTCATCTAAAAAACAGTTATCCTAAAGGCGAAAATGTTTGAAATGTTTCGACATGTTAATAATTAGATTGAGGAGGGATTGTGTTGTCAGATTATCGGATCGAAAGAGATACAATAGGTGAAATCAAAGTGCCGTCAGATAAATACTGGGGTGCGCAGACACAGCGGAGCAAACAGAATTTCAAGATAGGCACAGAAAAAATGCCCATTGATCTGATTTATGCGTTTGCAGAAGTAAAGAAAGCGGCAGCTAGTGTGAATGCCGTTTCTGGAAAGTTGCCAGATTCAAAAGCAAAAGCAATCGAGGCAGCCTGCGATGAAATCCTTACCGGGAAATTCGATACACATTTTCCGTTAGTTGTATGGCAGACCGGAAGCGGAACTCAATCGAACATGAACGTGAATGAAGTGGTCGCAAGAAGGGCGACTGAACTGCTTGAATATCAAGGGTCTGAAGAAAAAGTCCATCCAAATGATGATGTGAATATGTCACAGAGCTCGAACGATACATTCCCTACAGCGATGCATATTGCTGCAGTTCAGAAAGTGACAGCAGAAGTATTGCCTGCGCTTGAACTTTTTAAAGAAACACTGAAGAAAAAGGAACATGAGTTCAATGACATCATTAAAATAGGCAGGACCCATCTCCAGGATGCGACTCCTTTGACATTGGGACAGGAAATAAGCGGCTGGAGAGCTATGCTTGAGAAGAATGAACAGATGATTAAGGATGGATTGAAATACGTCCGAGATTTAGCGATTGGCGGGACGGCTGTAGGGACAGGCATAAACGCTGCGAAGGATTTTGGTGACAAGGTTGCGAAACAGCTTGTTGAACAAACGGGCGAGACATTTTATTCTGCACCAAACAAATTCCATGCACTGACTTCACATGATGAAATCGTGTTCCTTCATGGAGCATTAAAAGGGCTTGCAGCAGACTTGATGAAAATTTCCAATGATGTTCGCTGGCTTGCCAGCAGCCCAAGAAGCGGAATTGGTGAACTGTCGATACCGGCAAATGAGCCTGGCAGTTCAATCATGCCTGGTAAGGTTAATCCAACGCAAAGTGAAGCATTGACAATGGTAGCGACACAGGTGTTTGGAAATGATGCAACAATTGGTTTTGCCGCCAGCCAGGGCAATTTTGAACTGAATGTGTTTAAACCCGTTATCATTTACAATTTCCTGCAAAGTGCAAGGCTCTTGGCAGATGGAATGAGATCATTCAATGAAAATTGTGCAGAAGGGATTGAAGCAAATCTCGATGTAATTGCTGGCCATGTTGAGCGGTCGTTAATGCTTGTAACAGCTTTGAATCCACACATTGGCTATGAAAAAGCAGCAGAAATCGCCAAGCTCGCTTTCAAAGAAAATACAACCTTGAAAGAAGCTGCGATTAAATCAGGCTATTTAACATCTGAGCAATATGAAGAATGGGTTAAGCCAGGAAAAATGATTTAACAGCTCCACCTAGCCTTAATAGGTAAATGGAAGTCATGCAAATTCTGCTTGAAAGGTTCACAATGACAATTAAAAGGCCCCCTTTAGGAAGGGGGCCTAGCCATTCTATTTAATTTTATTGTGAATTACAATTTAGCGTGCAGAACCGCCAAGTTGTTGCTCAGCCATTTGAACTAGTCGCTTAGTGATTTCTCCACCAACAGATCCGTTAGCACGAGAAGTTGTTTCTCCACCAAGTTGTACACCAAATTCTGTAGCGATTTCGTACTTCATTTGATCAAGAGCTTGTTGAACACCAGGAACTAATAATTGATTAGAGTTGTTACTGCTAGCCATTAATATTTCCTCCTTTGTGTTTTCATAGTTGTATTTGGGTTAGTATTGGATTCGAACCAACCATGGCTTTTGCCATGCCACCTGGTTTAACCCGTAATAAGAGATTTGGCTGGGCTAGCCGGGATTGCACCGGCGCGCGTATAAGCTGCCTTCTAAGGCTTAACCCAATGATTTGTTGCGCTTGTTGTTGCTGCGTTGTTTTCTGTTGCTGTTTTATTAATAACTAGTATGTTTTGTTTTGAGAAGTTTATGCGCCAAGTCATTAAGGTAATTAATTCCAAAAAAATCATACTACATAACCGATTCTAATCAACGCAAACTATCGTTATCAGTAAAGCAGAAAGGATGGAAGAGAATGGGGATGTGCCCGATTTGCAATGGTTTCAAGTCAATCACTCCGTCTTGTCCAAACTGCAGCGGCAGCATGGAGAACAATGGGCGAGAAGCAGACTTCTACGATGATTACAGTCCTTATATGCCAATTGATCAAATGAAGCTTGAAGATGGGTATCCAACTGATTTTACGGAAGGGGAATGCCCTCACATGTTTAAATGTACAAAATGCGGTTCAAGTCAGGTTTTTCTGATAAAAGAATGAGGATTTCATAGTCAGGATTAAATAGAAAAAAGCAACCGCAGGCGGTTGCTTTTTTTAGTAAGAATAAACGTATTGCATCACTTCGAGAATAGTCTAGCTCCAATGCTTGTCGGTGGTGACCAGGCTCTAGCTTTTATTATGGACGGATTCTCTTTTCTGTTTCTGCATCAAAGAAGTGAACTTTATTCATATCGAATGCCAATTCAATTACCTGTCCTGGTGATACGTCTGAACGTGAATCTACACGTGCTACAAAGTCCTGGCCCTCGAAATGAGAGTAGATCATTGTTTCTGCACCAGTTAATTCGGAAACTTCAACAGTTGCCTGGATTGTGGCGCCTTGGGAAGCATCGATGAATACAGGCTCATCATGAAGGTCTTCAGGTCTTACGCCAAGGATGATTTCCTTGCCGACATAACCTTGAGAGCGAAGAACTTTCATTTTGCCTTCTGGAATAGCGATACTAGAAGTATTGTTTGTGAACTTTCCTTCTTCAAGCTTACCAGTAAAGAAGTTCATGGAAGGTGATCCGATAAATCCGCCAACAAAGACGTTTTCAGGATTTTCGTAAACTTCTTTAGGAGCTCCAACCTGCTGGATGATTCCATCCTTCATGACTACAAGGCGAGTTGCCATTGTCATCGCTTCAGTCTGGTCATGCGTTACGTAAATAGTCGTTGTATCTAGACGGCGGTGAAGCTTTGCGATTTCTGCACGCATCTGTACACGAAGTTTTGCGTCAAGGTTTGATAATGGTTCGTCCATTAAGAAGACCTTTGCGTCACGGACAATCGCACGTCCCAAAGCAACACGCTGGCGCTGACCGCCAGATAGAGCCTTTGGCTTACGGTCTAAGTATGGCTCAAGACCAAGGATCTTGGCAGCTTCTTGAACGCGGCGATCAATTTCATCCTTAGGGAATTTACGAAGCTTCAATCCGAATGCCATGTTATCATAAACAGTCATGTGCGGATATAGTGCATAGTTCTGGAAAACCATTGCGATATCACGGTCTTTTGGAGGTACATCGTTAACGCGCTTTCCATCAATATAGAAATCGCCTTTAGAAATCTCTTCAAGTCCGGCGATCATACGAAGTGTCGTAGATTTACCGCAGCCTGAAGGGCCAACGAATACGATGAATTCTTTATCCTGGATATGAAGGTTGAAATCTTCTACAGCAGTTACTTTATTGTCATAAATTTTATAAATGTTGTCTAATTTTAACTCAGCCATTTTTGTAAGCCTCCCTGAATGTTTGTCTACAAAAACAGTTTAGCGGAAATGCCCTGAATTAATCATCGGCAGGGTGCACAAAAATTATGTAAGCCCTTTTATGCAATTTGTTTAAAGGCAATGATTCAGCGCATTTCTTGATAAATACTGGCAAGGTAAACGACAACGGCTGCATCAAAATCCTTTAAACTGACGCCGGTCTTCTCCATGAACTTGTCCAATCTGTATTGAAGAGTATTGCGATGGACATACAGTTTTTTGGCTGAAAGAGAGGCGTTAGAATTGCTTTCAAGGAACACTTTTATCGTTGCCATTAACTCTTTATCTTCTTCAAATGCTTCAAGGATTGTTGTATCAAGAATTTCCTTAAGATGAACTGGCAAATGTGTCGCTAACAGCATCGGGAAAGCTTTTTCGAAGGTGTATACAGCATCACGGGTGGTATGTACAGTCAATTCATCGAATACCTGTCTTTCCTTTTTGAAAAAGTCTGGGAGCTGCAGAGAAACCTTCTGGAATTTGCCGATATAAAATGAAATCTTTACATAGAAGTCGCTCTCGAGTGTTGAGGCAATGGAAAATAGATTTTCAGCATTTTCAGGCACTTCGTTTTTTTCTTCAATGATCATTCCGTACGAATCCTTTACCCAGAGGGTGGGATGGTCAGGGAAGAAACCTTTTAAAGCTTCATGGATTTCATCTGATTCGATATTATTTGACTGCAACTTGAACTGGATAAACCGAACTTCGTTACCCGCTCCGGCTGGCAAGTCACCTTCATGGAAGAGAAATTGACTCCAGGAATGCGCTGCCCCTGTTAAATGTGTACTATTTTCCAGTTCGACAAATTCAAACAAGTTTTTCATTAATTCAAGCTGGCTTTCAGAAATGCTATTTTTAGGAATACCAATCCACAAATTTGCTTCTTTAAACCAGTAATAACCAGGTGAAGCAGGGGCTGGGATATGTTCATGCGTGACAGAATCAGGGAAATAAGATAATATTTTATTAATCATATAAGTATCCTCAGATTTAATTTGATAAAAGCTGACATATCTTTTATTATAACAGGTGTAGCTATTAATGTTAATCTGGCTAATAAGCTATAACTGGTAGAAAAAAGGAAAAAATGCTGGTATAATAGATACAATACGGGGTACCGTAAGAGAGAGGTGCAGGAAATGGAATACACACCAGAAATGAAAAATCGTTTGAAGCGATTAGAAGGTCAGGTACGAGGAGTCATTCGCATGATGGAAGAAGAAAACCACTGCAAGGATGTTGTTACCCAACTATCTGCTGTCCGTTCCGCAGTAGACCGCGCGATTGGTTTCATCGTTGCTAAGAACCTTGAATCTTGCATCACTGAAGCAACTCAGGAAGGCAAAGATGCCGACGAAGCGATCAAAGAAGCAGTGAATATGATTGTAAAAAGCAGATAAGACACCAGCATCCTTTTAGGATGTGGTGTCTTTTTTTTTGAATGTACTAGGAAATTATTAAGTAAATTTAATTCGGAGTCACCAGTTTCTGCGTTTCTGGGCAGTCGGCTATACCTTTCGATTTCGGGACGCCCACAGAGTCAAAGAACGACTTCACTCTCCGCACTCCAGCGCCTGTCGGGGCTGATCGAGGCGCTTGCGCTTCTTGTTCTTTAAAATAGATTAAGTTTTAGTACTAAGTACCTGCCGCTTTTCTAGTGATTGGGCGGATTTTCAGGATAGAATTCATGGCTTTCTTCAATATTGGCTGAACTGTCCAATCTATTTACAGTCCCACCAGCCATGCCTTCATTGATCATCCGGTCAACATCTACATAAACTTTATCCCGTCCCTCGTATTGCAGGTCCTCAGCGAACTTCTTGCCAGGTTTTTGTTTCATAATATCCTCCTCCAACGTTTTTATGCTTAGAATACCGGAAAAGGAGAAGAAACATTCACTTTATTTGTCATATACATGGAAGAGCATGAGTTCGTGGATTTGTTCTTTCAACTGATGAATATGCTCGTTTGATGGCTCCTCAGAGTTCCACTGGATATCCCCGTTTTGATGATAGATTCCCGTAAACTTCTGTTTGTTAAAATAAAATGAAAAATGCCAGCCGGGCATATCCTTATTTTCGAATAATGATTTGAATTGGAAATGAGTAATCAAGCTGATTCCCCCTGAGAATGTCTTTTTCATTATTATATAGTATTCAAGCTATCAGCAGTGCAGAAAAACCCTTGTTCAAATGAGGCAAAGGATAGAGAAACTAAAAAAGGGCCGCGTTCCAATGCAGCCAAAAAAAGTTGTACCAATGAATTTCAATTAAAATCCTGTTTTACTAAAAAATAAATCGACAAGAGCGGAGATCCTTTTTTCCTCAATCTGGGGTTCGTCGAAGCTCATTGGTTTTGAGTTGACTTCATAAATGACATAATGGTCTTTTTCGGTGATTCCTGCATCAAGAGAGAATTCTCCGAAATAGCCTAACTCTTCAGTTAGCAGCTGTCCGATTTCTTTTACGGCCCAGTCGAAAAATCGGTCATGTCTGTCATTCCTGACCTTAATATAGGGGAGCATGATACCTCCGTTTGGAAGGTGGGTGGTCAGGTCCTGCTTCCGGGATTGGCGGATGCCGATTCCAGTCACTTCGTACCCATCCGGTCCGTCATGGGCATGGACGCGGAAGTCAAATCGTTTGCCATCGATGGCTGACGGCGTGACTTCTTTCTGGGCAATGTACTCGTATTTTAACAGCTGCCGCGATTTAACCTTCCAAAATTCCTTTATACCTGGATACATATGGTGGTGAGAATGGCTTTCGAATTCAATTTGCCCGTTTTTTTGCCGGAGCCGGAATATCCCGATCCCTTTAGAAGATGAAGCGGGCTTCAAGTAAATACCTTCATGTTTTTCAAGGAAGGCGGCTAACTTGATCATCGATTTCACAGCAATGCTTTCAGGCATCAGCATTCTTAATTGTGGATGTTTGGCAAATAGTAGGTACAACTTATGTTTATTGATAAAGGCAGGATTGAAAAATGGGATTCCGAGCGCGGTCAGGTAGTTCACGGCATCTTTAAAGGCAGGCTTCTGCTCTGCTTTCCGAAAGGGGACACGATTGAAAACAAGATGAGGCAGAGGTGTTCTCACAGGAATCCACTTTCGAGCATCAGGCAAAAATACGAACCCGGTGAGTCCATCTTTGACGATGGTTTCAGGAGGAAAGACGACAATCAATCCATTCCGTTTCAGCATCTCTGTCTGAAGTGACTGAAACAATGAACCATTGCCTGAAAGGGACATATTCTTGCTCATTGAGGTCATGATCCCAACCAGCGGTCCGATATTTCTCTGCTTGTTTTTCAATGAAAACTGTTGGATGTTCTCGGGAAGTGTCTCTGAAGAAGCCGCAGGGACGATAATTCTATTAAAGCCAAAGCTGAATTTTTCGTCTGCTTTGGCTTCATGCGTCCATTCCTTCGATACAGCATTATAGCGGATAATCATTTGAAAATATCCTCAGGTGACGTAATCGCTTTTTCTGCTAAAAAAATCCCGAAGGATAGAGACAGTTTTCTTGTGAGCAGATCAAAATTCTTAAGCTTTGGATGCTTAAAGATCGACCGGCCTGGCTTTGAGTTAGCTTCAAAGAGCCAAACTTTTCCTGATTTATCAATACCTAAGTCAAAACCAATCTCACCTATGATACCCTCCATATTTTTTTCTAAAATAGAGCTCAGGAGCAGAGATGCTTCAGAAAGGTTCTTCTCACAAAGCTCTCGCTCGGTCCTGTCTTCAAACAATTCATCCAGTGATTTTACGACTCCTCCATTATTCACATGGGTGGTCACGCTGCCTTGGCCGGCAATTTTTGCGGCGATTGCCGCTACTTGCCACTGTCCATATTCATCTTTATTGGTATGAACCCTGAAATCAATGAGTCTTTTTTCTGATCTAAGCAGGCTTATCCCCTGCTGGACAATCATTTGGGAAAGATTTCGCTTGTAAAAAACCTTCTTCATTAACTTTTCAAGGCTTTCAAATCTAGTTAACTTATTAATGCCCTCCTGGTCGCGGTAACGGCAGTAGTAATAGCCATTGTGTTTATCAAACAAAATTTGGTGGATCCCCAGGCCCGAGACTTCCATTAGCCGGTTTGACATAGACGTTTCCATAGTTTGAGAGCATTCTTTCAATCACGGAAAAAGATGAAAATTGATGTGTTTCAGGCAGGTACTCCACTGCTCGTTCATCCTGCTGCAGACGCTCAAATACATCCAGCTTGCTGAAAAAGCCTGGATTATACCATGGAATCAAATAATCGGTTTGCATCCTGGACTTCAGGCTTCGGAGTTCAGATTTTCTTTCGGTGCGCCTATTGGGAAGACGGTCGTATACAACATTGGGAAAGGGCACCTTTATTTTCATCCAGCTACCATCGAAAAAGAAATATCCCTCGATCAATCCTTGATCCCAGTCGATGTGTTCCTCGCCAAAGATGAAGGGCAGGGCACCTACAGATTTATTGACCGAAAGCAGCTTGGCGAAGAACATGGATCTCTCACCAATCGGTCTCAAAGGAAAAGGAGTGAATCCTGACGTCAGAATGCCTATCAGAGGCCCGATAAACAAAGTATGCTGATCGATGAAAATGTGCAATGAGGTTGATAAGTCCGGCATCGAGAGCTCCTTCTGCACATCATTACTCAGGACAATCACATTTCTTCCCTTAGGATGAGGGGCACATGTCACATCAACCACCTTGTTCCCAAAAGCGATTTTATTGACTTCCTTGTTAAGCGTCAGATCAGCAGGGATGAAGACAAGTTGCTTGGAGTGAGAGATAACTTCAACAGGATATTTTTTTCTCATAAGTGCTGTTCCTCTCTTTCTGGCAGAATTTCCGAAAGGACTCTGGCATATTCAAGTGGTGCATTATATAGCACCTCTATCTGGTCCGGATTTGTGGAAGCAATGACTTTTCTGCCGGGCTTGGAATTTGTATCAAGCACCCATAAGGCATGGTCCTTTGAAACACCAATATCTACACCCAGCTCAAAAAGCCGCGGAAAAGATTTTTCTAGGATACCTGGCAGCTTTGAGAGAATTTCCTCCAATTCATGTAAAATGAATCTTCTTGAACGGATATCCAGTGAATTCGCATACTCTTCAAATGACAGGATTTCCCCTCCAGCACGTAAATTCGAAAGGATACCATCCTTGCTGCCGCGGCGGACTCCCTTGCCGCGCACAATCCATTTTTCCTCATGATCCTTTTGCAGCAGCACTCTTATGTCAAAAGGACAATTATCCGTATCTGACAGTTCTAGGTAAGGCTGCAGCATATACTCTGTTTTACTTAATAGGCTGTCGAGCCATTCCTCTGTCTCAGAGGTGGAATGGAAAGTCTTTGTGGATAGCCTGCCGCCAGGGTCAGCTGAAACTTCAAACGCTCCACCTGATTTTTCAATTTTATAAATCCCTGCGCCGCCAGAACCGAAGATTGGTTTCAAGACTGCCTTTTCCATTTCCTCCAGCTGGACAACCACATCTTTGCCGCTGTCGATAAGAATCGTTTTTGGGATGTATGGAGACAGGGGGGATTTCGAAAGAACCTCGTATATGACCCATTTATTTGGCAAGCCGTTTCCAAGAAAGGTAATATCCGCTTTTTTCTTAAGCCATTTTACAATCGCCATCGCCTGCTTCGATGAAGGATCACTCGTATAAAAACAACGGTCATAAACAATCATGGGAAGCGGAAAGTCGGACTTAACCCAGCATCCTTTCTTGTGGTCGAATTTTTCTCCTGATACCAATTGTGTAATTGGATGGATTTTAGCAGGTGAGAACCGAAAGCAGGTGAACTTGTTTGGATTCGCCCTCCTGGCAATCTCGGTAAAATACGTTAGTTCACTTTTTAAGGAAAGTGACATCATTCCGAATGAAATCATTTTCATTACTCCTTTTGTGCAGGGATAGGAAAGTTTAATTTTCACTTTGTTCAGCCGCAGCGCTTGTCGGGGCTGACCAAGGCGCTTGCGCTTTTCGTATTGTCCAGCTCCAGCGCCTAGCCCCTCGAGTCGCTTCGGTCCGCTCAGGTGAAGTCAAAGAACGACTTCACTGGTCGGCCCTCCAGTGCTTGTCGGGGCTGACCAAGGCGCTTGCGCTTTTCGGTTGTCCAGCTGCGGCTCCTAACTCCTCGAGACGTTTCGGTCCTGCCAATGAAGTCAAAGAGCGACTTCACTGTCAAGCCCTCCAACGCTTGTCGGAGTTGGGCAGTCGCCTCCGCTTTTCGTATTGTCCAGCTCCAGCGCCTAGCCCCTCGAGTCGCTTCGGTCCGCTCAGGTGAAGTCAAAGAACGACTTCACTGGTCGGCCCTCCAGCGCTTGTCGGGGCTGACCAAGGCGCTTGCGCTTTTCGGTTGTCGAGCTCCAGCGCCTAGCCCCTCGAGTCGCTTCGGTCCGCTCAGGTGAAGTCAAAGAACGACTTCACTGGTCAGCCCTCCAGCGCTTGTCGGGGCTGACCAAGGCGCTTGCGCTTTTCGGTTATAGTTGGCAAAGTCCATAGCAATGGTCGATGATGGCTTTTGTCGAGGGCCTGATTTTCGTGCCGCGCTCTTCAAAGTTTTTGGAAGGCTTGGAGTTGGCTTCAATCAGCCATAGATTCCCTTTAATATCAATCCCAATATCAATGCCCAGCTCGGCAGTAAGTCCTTCCGCATTTCTGCTGATGACTTCTGCGATTTCCAGAGCAAGCTCTTTCATCAGTGCCAATTGATGCCTCGCTTGTTCCTTTCCGAAAATCAGTGCTAGAGTATGACCCGGTTTCATGACCTCGCCTCCGCGGGCTATATTGGATACGAAAAACTGTTCTGCGGAAACTCTGGCGACGATGGAAGTAACCTTCCAGAATTGCTGGGCGTTTTTATGACAGAGGACCCTGAAGTCCATCCTTCTGCCATTCAATTCTGATAGCTGTACACCCTGTTGAATGATGCATAGCCGTTTTCCAACTATGGGATTGATGGCACGGGACAGTTCTGATACGTATTTGAAGCTCGGAGGATCCTTTGCCGGCATCGAGGAAAACGATGCATTGAGCATCCCGTCATTTTTTGTCACCTGTATAATATTGCGTCCCTGGCTGCCGTGAACAGGTTTGATGTATAGCTCATCATACTTTTCGAGCATGGTTTCGAGGTGGCTCCCAGAATATAGATGTGTTTCAGGTATGAACGAATACAAATGTTCTTCGTTCAATAAAGACTCATGAATTTCCCACTTTGAAAGAAATCGGTGATTAAATATCTTTATTCCCAGAGCATCCAATTTATTTAAAAATCCCTTAAATGCTTTGCTGATTTCGGTCCTTCGCAATGAAACCCGGTTGTAGATGACGGCGGGAAAGGGAAAGAACCCTTTTTTCCAGTCATCTTCATGATCATCGTAAAAATAGCCCTCGACTCCTTCATCAGAAAAGCCTTTGAGTGAAAATACGTAAAAACTTCCGCCTTGTTCAGAAACTCCCTGATGAAGCTCTTCGCAAAAGGAGTGGACCTTACCAAAGTCAGGTCCGTTATCTTCTTTTATTTCAGTCAGCAAAGCAATGACGGGATTATTGGGTAAGCTTATCGATTGTGCTGGCGTCATAGCTTCTCCTCAATTTCTTTTAGGCTGTCTAAAAAGGTGATACTTCGATAACTCGTGCACCTAGGCGACCGGGTAATTTGTTCGTTTGCGCTTTCTAAACAGCCTACTGTAAAATAGGCAAACACACATATTGCATCCTATGAATATTAGTTGTTATTGGTGATTTTCATAATAGGAGTTGGATTGCGCGTAACCCGAACTTTTGGCATTCAGCAACATAGTTTGTTATAGTGGTGTGGAGCGTTTAACGTAGAAGGAGTGATTTGAATGGCAGTAAATCTATACGATTCAGCCTACGAATTGGAAAAAGCAATCAGAAACAGTGCGGAATACACAGAATTGAAAAAACTCTATGATGCTGTAAACAGCGATGAATCAGCAAAAAGAATGTTTGAAAGCTTTCGCAATATCCAGCTGCAGCTTCAGGAAAAGCAAATGACTGGGCAGGAAATTACCCAGGAAGAAGTAGAGCAGGCTCAAAAGACAGTCGCACTTGTTCAGCAGCATGAGTTAATCTCAAAGCTGA
Organism: Mesobacillus subterraneus; assembly: GCF_020524355.2. Lineage (NCBI taxonomy): Bacteria > Bacillati > Bacillota > Bacilli > Caryophanales > Bacillaceae > Mesobacillus > Mesobacillus subterraneus. Next base: position 3,064,205 of record NZ_CP129019.1, on the reverse strand, counting down.
TGGAAGCAGAGCAAAGAATGAGCATGGTGATTGGAGAACTTAATCAGGTCATCATGAAGCCACTTGAAGAGCTTTACGGAAACCCGAACCAGCAGCAATAATAGATAGACAGAACTGAACTCCCGCCGATGTGCGGGAGTTTTTTTGTTGTTCGGAAAAAAGGTGAATATGTGCGTCATCAATATTATGACGGACACAAATGAACGTAAAACGGGAAAAGCTGTCCGTCATCTATGATTCTATTTGGAGGCAGGACACACCAAATATGCTGCTTGATTTCCCTGACGACTGAATCCCTCAAGTAAGCTAAATCATAATCATGCCTATGTTCTATTCTCTCGGTTTCTATCATACAAGTTAAATAAGGACAAAAACACCGAAGAAATGGGGGCATAAATATGATTTACCGTCTTCTTGCGCTTAATGTGGATGGAACGATTCTCCAATCAAATGGAAGGCTTCATAAATCCACGAGGGATGCGATTGAATACGTACAGCGAAAAGGGGTTTATGTAACTCTAGTAACTTCAAGAAGCTTTCCTTCTGCCAAAAAAGTGGCAAAAGCGCTGAAAATAAATTCACTGCTGGTGACTCACCTTGGATCCTATATTTCTGATGATCTTCGCAGTGACCCGGTTTTTGAAAAACGGATACCGGAGGATGTAACTTTTCAGCTTGTCAGGTTCCTGGAAAGCTTTCCATGCCAAATCAGGCTTGTGCACGAAAAGTTCTCACTGGCAAATAAGTATAAGTTGAACCATAACTTGCTGGCGAAAACCGTGTTCACATCCGGTGATCCAATTTTTTACTCACAGCAATTCACGGATTCTATCAGTGAAACACTGGTCAATGATCCAGTCTCACCACCTAAAATAGAAGTCTATTTCGAGTATGAAGAAGATTTGAAAGATGCACAGCAGGCGATAAATGGAATGTTCTCAGAAGTTTCTATGTCCAAGCTGAATGAATACAGGCTGGATATCATGCCTGAGGGTGTCTCAAAACTGAATGGTCTGATCCAATTAGGTGAACATCTTGGCATCCCATTAAAGGAAATGGTCGCAATTGGTGATGGTAGTGACGACATCGATATGATTGAGGCTTGTGGACTTGGCGTAGCAATGGGGAATGCATCTCCAGAAATCAAAAAGGCTTCTGATTGGGTAACCCGATCGAACAATCAGCACGGTGTCAGCTATATGGTTAAGGAACATTTTCGAAAGCAGCAGCCAATTGAATTTCTTAGGAAAATGAACATTATCAAGATGTAATAATATTAAGCATGCCTGGAAAGAAAATCCGGCATGCTTTTCCTGTGGTTGGGAATATAATGGGGTTTTAAAGAATATTTCAGGGTGTTTAAGGAATATTTTAGAATTGTAAGGAATAAAAGGGATGGACTAAGGAATATTTTAGATTTTTAAGGAAAATAAATCGACCATCTATAATAATCAGCAAGACTAATACTCATACTGGTAGCTTTTACACTATCTTGACCTGTGAATCATACATCTATTACACTTATTGAAGCATGTTTAATTGAAAAAGGTGAAATCATGAGAATTAATATAAACGGTATTTACGATGAAAGATTCCAGCGTCCTTTAGGGTTAATCGCTAATTTATTCTTTGAAGAATCTGAAGTCACATTATGCGGGACGGATCAGGAAGTTGATGCAGTAGTTGATTTCGATATTCATAATGACGATGGCGAGCTATTTGTAAAAGCAGCTTTGATGGCAAATGGCGAGAATTTTACAGCAGAGGCTAACAAAGAAATTCCCGCTGGCTTGAGTGATAAAGAACAATTCAAACTGCTCAAGACCGTCATATCAAGGTCTTATTTAAAAGTGCTTCAGAATTGGACAGGGTTGATCCAGAAGTGGGGTATTCTCACCGGAGTTCGTCCCACAAAACTTTTGCATAAAAAGCTCCGTGAAGGTATGAAACAGAATGATGCCCATAGAGAGCTGAAGGAACAGTATTTGATATCTGATGAGAAAATACAGCTCATGCAGCAGATCGTCGACCGCCAGCTCGCAGTCCTGCCTGATTTGTACGATTTAAAAAATGGTGTAAGCATTTATATCGGCATCCCATTTTGCCCGACGAAGTGTGCTTACTGCACCTTCCCGGCTTATGCTATCAACGGCCGACAGGGGTCGGTGGATTCTTTCCTAGGCGGGCTTCATTTTGAGATACGCCAAATCGGTGACTGGCTGAAGAAGAATGATATCAAGATTACAACGGTTTACTATGGAGGCGGTACGCCAACTTCGATCACCGCTGAAGAGATGGACATGTTGTATGAAGAAGTTCAACAGTCTTTCCCGGATGTCAAAAATATCAGAGAAGTGACCGTCGAAGCCGGCCGGCCGGACACGATCACTCCTGAAAAATTAGAAGTGCTGAAAAAGTGGAATATTGACCGGATCAGCATCAATCCACAGTCATATATCCAGGAAACTTTGAAGGCAATCGGCCGCCGTCACCATACAGTGAAGGAAACGATTGAAAAATTCCATCTGGCCCGCGAAATGGGAATGAACAACATCAACATGGATTTGATCATCGGCCTTCCAGGGGAAGGGACAGAGGAATTTGCCCATACCCTTGCTGAATCGGAAAAGCTAATGCCGGAATCCTTGACAGTCCATACTCTTTCGTTTAAAAGAGCGTCTGAAATGACAAAAAATAAACAGAAGTATAAAGTAGCAGGCCGCGAAGAAATAGAAAAAATGATGAATATGGCTGAATCATGGACGAAGAAGCATGACTACGTGCCATACTATCTGTACAGGCAGAAGAACATCCTTGGAAACTTGGAGAATGTTGGCTATGCTTTCAAAGAACAGGAAAGTCTGTACAATATCATCATCATGGAAGAGCAGCAGACCATCATCGGCCTTGGATGCGGCGCATCGAGCAAATTCATTGATCCCGAAACAGGTGTCATTACACAATTCTCGAATCCAAAGGATCCAAAGTCGTATAACGACAGCTTTAAAGAATACGCAAATAAAAAGATTGAAATCCTCGATTCTTTGTTTAATAAAGCTACAATATAATGGTAAAAAGCTCCCGAGAGAAGATTCCGGGAGCTTTTCGCTTTGAAGTAGTTTTTTTTTTACACAATAAAACACCAGCATTTATTGTGTAAAACCTGAAATTCAGCGATATTGTCCGGCAATTCCGCGAAAACAGCTTCTAATTCTGCGAAGTAACAGACGGGGAATTTCAATCCACCATAATTCCGCGAAGTGGAAAAAACATACATTTGTCCGCCCGGAAAATCATTTATTTCTTAAAAAATCTAAATAGTAAGAAAAAGGTTTTTAAATATAACATCTCCCTATATAATAAAAGTATAAGGATAAATGGAGGGGATGAATGGTGGCGATTGAATTTTCAACGGACACTGTAAAATTAAACATTAATGGACGAGTTGCAATTCTCGAGTTGAACAGGCCAGAAGCACTGAATGCCTTAGATGTCGAAATGATTAAGGGAATTACGATGAATCTTAAGGAAATCTGCAAGTCGGATGAAATTGATATCGTTCTAATTAAAGGAGCGGGACGGGCATTCTCTGCCGGTGGTGATATCAAAACAATGCTTTCCAATACAAATGAAAGCGATTTCTACCATGTGATGGACGATATTCACGATATGATCGTGACTCTGTACAGCATGCCAAAGGTAACAATTGCTGCAGTTACAGGTGCTGCGGCCGGCCTGGGATTCAGCTTGGCTCTCGCGACAGATTACATAATCGCTGAGCCATCAAGCAAGATTGCGATGAACTTCATTGGCATCGGCTTGATTCCGGATGGCGGAGGCCACTTTTTCATGGAAGAGCGTCTTGGGGAAACGAAGGCGAAGCAACTCATCTGGGAAGGAAAGACGCTTTCTGCTGATGAAGCACTGACACTGGGACTTATTGACGAGGTGCCAGCGGGTGACTTTGCAGAAGCAATTGAAGGAAAACTGCAGGAATGGCTGAACAAACCGGTTCAAGCTATGATAAAATCAAAGAAAATCCTAGCTGAGAAAAACAGGCCTTCACTATTGAAAATACTTGAATTGGAAAAATACGGCCAATTCAAAATGCGCCAGACAGAAGATCATCAGGAAGGCATCAATGCTTTCCTTGAAAAGAGGAAGCCGCAGTTTAAAGGAAAATAAATATAAAAAAAGCAAAGAGGTTCGACCTCTTTGCTTTTTCCTATGGATGAAATAGAACCAATTTTCCTCTAGGTGATGTACATCGATGCGTCTTGTCGCTGAGATTTTTTTTCTTCAAGCATTCTTGCACCGATTTCTTTTGCTTCATCATCATTGCCGGCCTGGAATGACTCGTCAATCAATTTTTCCCCATTTGGTTCAAAGGCTGTCAGTTTGTAAGTGTCCATCACAACTTCCCCTTCTTGAAAGATTAGTAAGTATATAATTAACTTCTTGAACTGCCTAGCTTCAGCTCCAAGCCCATCGAAACGCTTCGGCCCTGTCAATGAAGTCCAAGAACGGCTTCACTGTCAGGCCCTCCGGCGCTTTGTGATGGCAAACCAAGGTGCTTCTGCTTTTCTTTGTAAAATTCAGACTGTTACTATTATTTTTGCATAACTTTTTTAAATATGCAAAATAAAAAATATATTTAAAATATGAAACTATTGCCCGATTAAATTCGTAGTAATTTAATGGAAAAGGAGGAAGATGAATATAGCCTTACAGCTTGAAAAAGTTACAAAGAGATTTGGCAATTTCACAGCAGTGAACCAGCTTTCACTCAATATACCAGAAAAAGAAATGTTCGGATTTCTAGGTGCGAATGGCGCAGGGAAGACAACGACTTTCCGGATGATCCTTGGTCTCCTTGATGTTTCAGACGGAAAAGTTACTTGGGACAGTAAGCCAATCAATTATGAAACGAGCAGTATCATTGGTTACCTGCCTGAGGAAAGGGGACTTTATCCAAAACTTAAGGTTCGCGAACAAATCGTCTATCTTGCAAGATTAAGAGGGATGCAAAAACAGGCGGCACTCAAGGAGCTTGATTACTGGTTAAATCGCTTCAAGGTGCCAGAGTATGCGGATAAAAAAGTTGAAGAGCTTTCAAAGGGTAACCAGCAAAAAATCCAGTTTATTGCCGCCGTCATCCACAAACCAAGACTGTTGATCCTTGATGAACCTTTTAGCGGACTAGATCCGGTAAATGTGGAGCAGTTAAAGGAAGCTGTCCTCGAACTCAAAAATGCGGGCACGACAATCGTATTTGCGAGTCACCGAATGGAGCATGTGGAAGAGATGTGTGAACATATTTGCATTATGCACAAAGGAAGTCCAGTAGTCCATGGGTCACTAAGAGAAATCAAACGATCTTTTGGTAAAAAGAATCTGGTCATCCATGCGGATTTTGATACTTCATTCCTAAAGGATTATCCTGGAGTGGCAAAAGCAAAAATGACGGCAGAGGGAATCCACCTGCAAATCTCGGGTGAGCACGTAGCAGAAGACATTCTAAAAGATATCGTTGGCAAAGGTTTTATTCGCAAGTTTGTACTTGAAGAGCCAAGCCTCAATGATATCTTCATAGAAAAGGTTGGTGCTTCATATGAATAATTTCTTCATCATCCTAATCCATACATACATGAGCAAGTTAAAAACAAAATCCTTTTTAGTTACAACGATTCTGACCGTAGGAATTATGCTTGCGCTCACAAACATGTCAAACATCATCGACTTTTTCAATAAAGGTGACGAGACCGATAAAATTGCTGTCATTGATGCTACAGGCCAGCTATTTGAGCCGCTGAATGAGCAAATGAAATTGGTCAACGAAGAGCTAGTCCTGGAAAAGTTTGATGGAAAAGAAGAAGGTGCCAGGAAAGCTGTCGAGGAAGGAAAATATAAAGGTTTATTACAATTAAGCTTGAACAATGAAGAGCTGCCGGCGGCTTCCTACAAAGCGATGAGCATTGCGGATTCTGCAATTCCTGGCGATCTGCAGGCGGCATTACAGCAGATCAAGACAGCGATGGCATCCTCTCAAATCAATATCGCTCCAGATCAATTGGAAAAACTTTATGCACCAGTTGAATTTGAAAAATCTGCTCTTGAAGAAGATGCAAAGACCGAAGAGGAACTGAATCAGGCAAGAGGATTAGTCTATGTTCTTCTGTTCATCATCTATTTTGCCGTCATCATGTATGCCAACATGATCGCGATGGAAGTTGCGACTGAAAAATCATCAAGAGTAATGGAAATCATGATATCCAGTGTATCTCCTATCAAGCAAATGTTTGCGAAGATTCTCGGGATTGGGCTATTAAGCTTGACTCAGCTCGCCGTTCTCTTGCTTGTCGGGTACTTCTCCGTCAAACAGAATCTCGATAATATGGAAGGTGGATTTTTCGAGTTCTTCGGTTTTGGGAATATCGCAGGCAGCACAATTGCATATGCAGTGATTTTCTTCATTTTAGGCTATTTCCTGTACGCGACTATGGCGGCCTTCCTTGGCTCACTCGTCAGCCGGATTGAAGATGTCCAGCAAATGATTACCCCGATGACGCTGCTTGTCGTCGCTGGTTTCATGATGGCGATGTTCGGTCTTGGTCAGCCTGAAGCGCCATTTGTAAAATATACATCCTTCATTCCGTTTTTCTCGCCAATGTTGATGTTCCTGCGTGTGGGGATGCTGAATATTCCTTTCTGGGAAATTGCCTTATCAATCGGGATCCTCGTTGCCACAATAGCCTTCCTAGCTGTATTCGGTGCCAGAGTCTACCGAGGTGGAGTCCTGATGTACGGAAAATCAAATTCATTCAAGGACATCAAAAAAGCACTCCAGCTAACGAAAAGCGAATAAATGGAAAGCCGCAATCTTGGATTGCGGCTTTTTTAAAAGGAAATTCAAAATGCTTAGTGGAATATTTATAAGGTATAACGTTGCATCTGCCCGAGAAGGAATCATAAATGACGATCATGTGCCCGAAATAAAGCTGTAACAGGAATTTCGGTAACATAAATGACGATCATGTGCCCGAAATAAAGCGGTAACAAGGATTTCGGTAACATAAATAGCAAACATGTGCCCGAAATGAGGCGGTAACAAGGATTTCGGTAACATAAATGGCAAACATGTGCCCGAAATGAGGCGGTAACAGGAATTTCGGTAACATAAATGGCAAACATGTGCCCGAAATGAGGCGGTAACAGGAATTTCGGTAACATAAATGGCGATCATGTGCCCGAAATGAGGCGGTAACAGGAATTTCGGTAACATAAATGGCAAACATGTGCCCGAAATGAGGCGGTAACAAGGATTTCGGTAACATAAATGGCAAACATGTACCCGAAATGAGGCGGTAACAAGGATTTCGGTAACATAAATGACGATCATGTGCCCGAAATAAAGCGGTAACAAGAATTTCGGTAACATAATTAGCAAACATGTGCCCGAAATGAGGGACACAATATTTTGCATAAAATTGCCATTTTAATAGAAGGAGTGTGTTCGTGTTGAGGCAGATTATTGCAATGGGCGGCGGAGGGTTTTCGATGGAGCCGGAGAATCCGCTGTTGGATTTATATATCCTGGGGCAGTCTGAAAAGCAGACGCCAAAGGTTTGTTTCGTGCCGACTGCCAGCGGGGATGCAGAAAATTATATCACGAGATTCTATAAAGCTTTTGAAAGGCATGAATGTATCCCTTCACACCTTTCATTATTCAGTCCACCATCAAAGGACTTAGAAGCATTCGTTATGGATAAGGATATTATCTATGTTGGGGGAGGAATTACGAAGAACCTGCTAGCTCTTTGGAAGGAATGGGGACTTGATATCGTCCTGCGAAAAGCCTGGGGGCAGGGCAAAATAATGGCTGGAGTTAGCGCAGGCTCAATCTGCTGGTTTGAGGAAGGTATTACAGATTCTTTTGGCTGCGGACTTGATTCACTAAAGGCTCTTGGGTTTCTGAATGGCAGCAATTGTCCGCATTATGATGGAGAAGAGGATCGCCGTCCTGCTTATAAGAGATTTGTAGGCTCAGGCAGGATTTCAGGTGGATTTGCCGCGGATGATGGAACTGCATTGCACTATATTGATAAGGAACTAGTTAAGGCGGTAAGCTCAAGGCCAGAAGCAAAAGCGTATCATGTTTGGATGGAAGATGGGAAAGTGCAGGAAAAGGAAATGAAAACCATATATTTGGGGTGAAAGCGGAACTGCAGTTCAGATGAGGACTGCGGTTTTTTATATTATAAAATATTCACTTGATGAGGCTGACCAAGGCGCTTACACTTTTCTTTGTCCAGCTCCAGCGCCTAGCCCCTCGAGGCGCTTCGGTCCTGCCAATGAAGTCAAAGAATGACTTCACCGACAGGCCCTCCAGCGCTTGTCGGGGCTGACCAAGGCGCTTACACTTTTCTTTATTAGAACGTGCATTCGTATTTTTGGAGTGTTAAAATAAAAGAAATAGGACGGGAAAGGAATAACCAAATGAAACAGGTGAAGTTTTTACATACTGCCGACCTTCATCTTGATAGCCCGATGGTCGGTCTGAGGCACTTGCCCAAAGCCATTTTTCACAGGTTGCAGGAGAGTACATTTACAGCTTTGAAAATTATCACGGATGCGGCGATCAACCATGAAGTTGATTTTGTCGTCATTGCAGGTGATCTATACGATGCTGAGGACAGGAGCATTCGAGCTCAGGCTGTTCTTCGCAATGAAATGGAAAGGCTCGCTGAAAAAGGAATCAAGGTATACGCAATACACGGAAATCATGACCATCTTGGCGCAAAATCTGTGACGATTGATTTTCCGGATAACGTTCACTTTTTCTTAGATCAGGTGGAAAAGGCTGATTTTAAGAAGCATGATGGCACTCTTGTCCATTTGTACGGTTTCAGCTATCCTGAGCGGCATGTAATGGAGCGATGGATTGAGAAGTATAAAAAGATTGATGGCGCAGATTTTCACGTCGGTATGCTTCATGGACATTTTGACGGAGCGAGTGATCACGGGAAATACGCACCGTTCAGTTTATCTGAACTTATTGACAAAGACTATGATTATTGGGCACTGGGCCATATTCATAAAAAGGCGGCTTTATCACAGCAGCCTTATGTTGTCTATCCTGGCAATCCACAGGGACGAAACAGGAAGGAAACCGGTGAAAAAGGGGCGTATATTGTTCAGTTGACAGAAGCAGGATCCGACGTTTCTTTTATTGAAACAGCTGATGTGATTTGGGACGAAACAATTATTGACGCGAAGGATTCGTTAAGCTTCAATGCTATTTATGAAAAATGTCTGGCCGTCATTGATGGGAAAAGAAGACAAGGAAAAGGGGTCCTGCTGGATATCCGGATTGATAACCTGGATTCGGGCCAGAAAGATGTGATTGAAAAAGTCGCCAGTGGTGAACTTATTGAACTTCTGCAGGAAGCTGAGAAGGATGAGGAGTCTTTTGTCTGGGTGCACAGGCTCAATTTCTCCGAAAACATTGCCGTCGACCGCGCTGAATTGATTAAGCAAAGCGATTTTTATGAAGAGTTATTCAACTCTATTGAGCAATACGATAATGTAAAAGACTCACTGTCTCCATTATTCCAGCACAGCCAGGCTAGAAGGCATTTAGGGATGCTGTCGGAAAGTGAAAAAGATCAGCTGGTTGAGGATGCAGAAAGGATTCTGCTTCAGCTCCTGCTGAAAAATGAATGAAAGGAGGCAGCTTTATGAAACTTATTGAACTGCATATATACGGATATGGCAAGCTCGAGGATTATGTGATTGGCTCTGTAGGGCAACTGCAAATTTTCTATGGTGAAAATGAAGCAGGCAAATCGACCATCATGTCATTCATCCATAGTATCTTGTTTGGTTTTCCGGCTAAGCAAAGTTCCGAAATCCGCTATGAGCCAAAAAATAACCCAAAGTATGGCGGTAAAATAAAGGCCTTTTTCCCTGACAGGGGAGTGGCTGTCATTGAGAGGGTGAAAGGTAAGGCTGCAGGTGATGTGACTGTCTCGCTTGAGGACGGGACGATTGGTGGAGAAGACTTACTTAAAGATCTCCTGAACAGAATGGATAAAAGCATTTTCCAGGCTATTTATTCGTTCAATGTCCATGGGTTGCAAAATATCCATGCAATGAAGGGAGAAGAGCTTGGCAGGTACTTGTTCTCTGCCGGAACGCTTGGTACAGATAAGCTCTTTAATACGGAGAGTTTCCTGACAAAGGAAATGGAGCAGCGTTTCAAGCCAAGTGGGAAGAGGCCTATACTGAATGAGAAACTGAAAGAGTTGAAAGAAGTTCAAACCTCATTGAAAATCGCAGAAATGCAGAACGAAAAATATTCCGAGCTGATGACTACGAAAGACGGATTGACCAATAAAATTGCTCAGTTGCACAAAGAAATTGCAATGCTGGAGCAAAAAGGGCTTAAGCTTCGTGAGTACAAGCGAAATGAAAAGCTTGTCATAGAAGCCGTAACAATAGAGAGCAAAATTCGTGAGCATGATCCGGGATTTTTTCCGGAAGATGGTTTCAACCGTCTTGAGAAATTGGACGAGCAGCTTAAGGTCATCCAGGCAAAATTGTTAAGGATAAAAGAGAAGAAGGACCATTTCCTGAAAGAACTGGAGATGAACAGGCCGAATGCTGAATTGCTGGGGATGGAAACTGAAATTGAAGCCAGAATTGAGAATCTGCTTTTATATGACCAACTGAAGCAGGAAAAAAGACTTCTTGAATCCAAACTGGAGGAAATATCAGAAGAAATAAGTCAGTTAAATGACAAGCTTCATACGGATTTCAACGAAGGAAATATCCTTGAAATCAACACAAGTATCTTTATTAAGGAACAGGCCGAAAACATCCAGCAGACTGAGCAAAGATTAAAGGAAAAAAAGCTGGAGCTGGAGGCTGACTTTGAAGAGGAGAAAAAGACACTGGCAGAACTTGAGGCAAGGGCTGAAGGTGCGAAAGGTGAACTTCTTGATGAAGGAAAGCGAAATGAATTAGTGAATGAATTGGATCTATTGGCGAATAAAGAAAGAATTCAGTCTGAATTAAATTATGTCTTGGACCAAATTGATGCCGCCAAATCCAGGGAAGACAGTGAAAAAATCAGACGAAAAAAGCAGCAGAAGAAAGAGTATAATCAGTTACTCCTTCTTGGAAGTTTTTTTCTCATTGTATTTCTTTGGGGAATTACAAATGGCCTATGGTTTCTAGCTGGAATCGGTTTAGCAGGACTGGTGTTTTTATTGGCTGCTCGCAATAAGTCAAGTGAGAAAATGCCAGTGGAGGACCGGGTTCTTTCCAAGTTGCTTGCGCGTGAAAGAGAGCTGAAAGAGGCGTTGAACAGCCAGCGGGAAGGCAGTGCTTTTACAATCAAAAATCTGCTTGCCAGGGACAAAGAGGCGAATCAGCGCTATCGCGAACTGCTCATTAAAATTGAACAGCAGCATGATCGTTTTGAAAAAGTAGTTCAGCAATTTGAAGCATGGGAAGCAGATAGTGCAGATGTAAACCGGAAAAGGGCAGAATTACTGAAGCAATTTGGTCTAATGGAAACTGCAGGCACGATTAAGGTTATGGATGCCTATCAATTAATAGATACGCTGAAGCAGTATTTCCGTGAGAGAAAGAGAAATAAAGAAAGCTTAAAGAAAGTAACTGATTCTTTAATGGAAATGGAAAACAGCCTGAAAATGCTTGCTGAACGATTTCTTCAAAATAGCAATCTTGCTCCAGTGGAGGCAGCTAGTCTGCTGAAGAGGAAACTGCGTGAAGAAATTGACCAGAAGTCGAGGTATCACGGACTGACCGTTAAACTAGAGGAAGTTGAAGAAGAACATTCATCACTGCAGAAGGAAGAAGTAGTGATTATTCAAGAAAAAGTAGGGTTACTTGCTCTGGCCGGAACTGAAGGTGAAGATGAATTCAGGCAGAAAGCGAAGGCTGCTGCATGGGTGAAAAACTGGAGTGCAAGGCTTGAGGATATAAATTACCAGCTGCTTGCCTCTGGAATGACTGATGAGGATCGTGAAAAGATTTTGACAGGAGTTTCGCTAGAGGAACAAATCGATGAAAATGAATTGAGGCTAGAGCAGAGCAAGGCGGAGTTAACCACACAGTTTGATGTAATCGCGGATGTAAAGCATAAGGTGAAGGTGCTTGAAGAAGGTGGCATTTACAGTGAATTGCTCCATAAATATAAGCAGCTTCAGCATGAGTTTGCGGAAGATGCGAAGGAATGGGCGAAGTTTGCGGTTGCAAAGGATTTGCTTTCGCGGACAATTGACCGTTATAAGGATGAGCGCTTGCCGAAAATGCTGGTCAAAGCTGAGAAATTCCTGTCGGTTTTAACTGATGGAGGTTATGTGAAAATCATTCCTCAACTTACAGGAAGCGGTTTTTTGATTGAAAGAAATGATCATATGTTATTTGAAGCGAATGAACTTAGCCAGGCAACTGCTGAACAAGTCTATGTATCCATCAGGCTGGCACTTGCAGCCGGACATTATGATCGTTATCCATTCCCAATTATCATCGATGACAGCTTTGTCAATTTTGATTATAACAGGACTGGGCGGATTATTAAGCTGCTTAAGGAAATGAGCAATAACAATCAGATTCTCATTTTTACATGCCATCGTCATCTGCTTGACTATTTTACCGAAAATGTAATTATCAGTCTGCAAGAAAAAAGTACAAATATAGTTTAAAAATGCCATGGTTTGAGAATCAGAGACAATAGACTCTGTATGTTATACTGTTGCAGAGAGGAGAGGGCGGTTAACTATGAATAAAGGAATTTTGAATCACGAAACAGGGGACCAGGTAGAATTATTTTTATTGATCAAGCATTCGTCAAAAGGGATTGCCAGCAATGGGAAGCCGTTTTTGACACTCATCCTCCAGGACCAGAGCGGGGAAATCGAAGCAAAGCTTTGGGATGTTTCTGACGAAGATGAAAGTACTTACTCTGCAGAAAGCATTGTAAAAGTCCAGGGAGATATCCAGAATTACCGAGGGCGAAACCAGTTGAAGATCAGGCAAATCAGGCCAACATCGACAGCTGACTCTGTCAAACTATCTGATTTTCTTGAGACAGCCCCTGTCAGCCAGGATGAAATGAGCAGCAAGCTCACCCAATACATTTTCGAAATGAAGAACCCTAACATTCAAAGGGTTACCAGACATTTATTGAAGAAGCATATGAATGCTTTTATGGAATATCCTGCAGCGACTAAAAACCATCATGAATTTGTTTCGGGACTTGCGTATCACGTTGTCTCCATGTTGGACCTTGCGAAATCAATCGCAACGCTATATCCAAGCCTTGATAAGGATCTATTGTATGCTGGGGTCATTCTTCATGATTTAGGTAAAGTCTTTGAGCTATCCGGCCCGATTTCAACAACTTACACGGTTGAAGGGAATTTGCTCGGACATATATCCATCATGGTCAATGAAATTGGTAAGGCAGCCGATGAACTAGGCATCAGCGGTGAAGAAGTAGTCATTCTTCAGCATATGGTATTGTCCCACCACGGGAAAGCGGAATGGGGCAGTCCAAAACCGCCGATGATTAAAGAGGCTGAAATTCTTCATTACATCGATAATCTTGATGCGAAAATGAATATGCTCGACCGTGCGCTTGCCAGGGTTAAACCAGGCGAGTTCTCCGAAAGAGTATTCGCTCTTGATAATCGCTCATTTTACAAGCCAGTATTTCATAAGTAAAAGCAAAACAGGCTCACTCCAATTCCGTGGAGGGGGTCTTTTTTTTATTTTCTGTATAAGTTGAACTTAAGAATTACCCATTGAATGAAGCGGAAGATGCGTAGACTCCTCGAAAATGCTGACACATTTCCTTCATGCGTGGGACTTTTTCGAGGAAGTCAATCATTGTCCTGCGGATGAAAGGTCAGTGGGAGACCCCACAGACGCTTGTGCCGAAGAGGCTCCCAGGCCGCCCGTGGAAAGCGAAGCACATGGAGCGAAATGAAAAGGTAGACTTTTTAGTTCAACTTTTAAAAATGGCATATTTTAAAAAAAACCTCATATTAATACTGTAAGAGTTCAATTTGGACAACCTTTTAAATGGAGGGTATGAAGAAATGTCAATTCCAATCTGGGTAATAGCAGTCGCAGCAGGGGTCGTATTCAGTGCCTTCATGGCAGTGAAAACAGGGAAAGAAGAACGGAAAGAAGAAATGGAAAGCATTGAACGTGAGGGCGAGCTATATATGAAGCGTCTTGAGCGAGAAAAAGAACAACGTGAAAATTCGGCGGAAGCATAAAAAAACACTGGTCTCCTTTAATTGAAGGAGCCAGTGTTTTTTCGTTGTAATTAAAGTGTGGATAACTACATGTAGTTACCTTAATTCAGTTCCAGCGCATAGCCCCTCGAGACGCTTGTGCTTTTTGTTCTTGATTATGGTTGTGTTGGTGCTTCGGCTTCTGGGAATTCAGCAGCACCTTTAAGATCTTTGTCCTTGATCTTTACATTTGCTGCATCAAGTTCACGCTTTAAGACTTCTTGAATCTTATTAGAATCTAGCTGAGTAAGCTTCAACTCATACTCAAGCTCGTCCTTCATTTTTTCGTAAGATTCTTTTTCTTTCTTTTCAGTTACCTTGATGATATGGAAACCGTGCTGTGATTGAACAGGTTCACTGATTTTGTTTACTTCTAGGCCGTAAGCAGCCTCTTCGAATTCAGGAACCATTTTTCCAGGTCCGAAGAAACCAAGATCTCCGCCATTTGCAGCTGAACCAGGGTCTTGTGAATACTCTTTCGCCAGGTCTTCAAACTTTGCGCCCTCATCAAGCTTCTTCTTTACTTCCTGGGCTGTTTTTTCATCTTTTACAAGGATGTGACTAGCCTTGATTTCAGGCTTGTACTCTTCGTAACGCTTCTTTACTTCTTCTTCGCTGACCTTCACATCTTTAAGCGCAGCTTTTTCCATTAGAAGCTGATCTTTAAGGACTTCTTTTAATTCTTCCTCGTCCTTAAGCTGGTTTTGCTGTAGAACTAGCTCGAAGTTCTCTCCAAGCTCTTCCTTAAGCTCGGCCACTTTTTCTTCAACCTCTTTATCAGTCACTTCATAATTTTCCGCAAGAACTTTTTGATAAAGCAATTCTTGAAGTGCTTGCTCTCCATACTTTTCCTTCATGGATTGATAAAGCTCTTCCTTGGTAATGTTGCCTGCTTTCGACTCAACGATTACTTCTGAAGAATCAGCATTATCGTTACTGCAAGCAGCTAATCCCATAACTCCGGCTGCAACCGTGAGGGAAATTATCATTTTTTTCATGGTGAACATCTCCTAAACAGAAAATTCTAGTGGTCGTTTTAATCCACAAACTCTACTATAACATAATTTCAATTTTCTACAAAAAATAACTAATGGATTTTTTTGGTTATGTAAGGAGTTGGGCGGATATCTATACCGTTTGTTCGAGGGTGCATAGGATGAAGAGAAGAGAAAAAAAGGAGGTAGTTGAAAATGGTCCACTATAATTCAGGCTTTGCGTTAATCGTTGTCCTGTTCATCTTGCTGATCGTTGTTGGAGCAGCTTACCTGTAAACAACAAAATGCAAGTAATGCAGGATATTTGCCTATGCGGAATCGACATTACTTGAATAAGATATCATAACCACTTTGGAAGGAGGTGTTAATATGGGTGCAGGATACGGCGGCGGCTTCGCGTTAATTGTCGTGTTATTCATTCTGTTAATCATCGTGGGTGCAGCTTGGCTTTAATTTCTGAATAAAGAGTATGGGGGACATCTGGCCCCCATATTTAAAAAACGATGTTAAGGCAAGTTCTTAAAGCAGAAAGGAGGAACCTCAATGTCTGGAGGAGGACATGGATATGGCGGCGGCTTTGCATTGCTCGTTGTCTTGTTCATTCTGTTGATCATTATCGGTGCTTCCTGGCTGTAAGCATCGATGGGCAATGCTTTCTGCATGCCTTAATCAGTTAAAGACTTAATGGAATTGGAAAATAAAGAGCGGTGAGGGAAGCCTCACCGCTTAATTTATGTAGTCACGTATAAAGTATTTCAACGAATGATGAAATCAGCAATATTGTAACTAAAATATTGATCGTCCTGAATATTTTCGCATGTTTGTCTTCAGGTATTTCCTTCTGGATGCAGAGGGAATCTGTAAGCTTATTTATATAGAAGAGAATGAAAGCAGCAAAAAGGACAAACATGAACAAAATGGAGATCATCGAAGAATCCCTCCTTAGCAATCTTTTTATCTTAAATACAATACCAAATATTTTAAGAAAAAGATAGTTATTTGATAATGGCATATAACTAGGTATTTGGTGCAGGAGGGTTGAAAAGAAGTTAACTGAAATCAAGGTTTGCCAAACTGTAAGCATTCTTTGAATGTGAGGGGATGAGCAAACCGAAAGAAGAACAAAAAGCGGAGGGTTTATGTCCATTCATCCGCTTTATAAGATGATTTCAGCTGGACTTCAGCCAAAAACAACAGCCAGAGGAAGCGGGTAAGTTTGCAGCTCATGGGGGAATCTTCCTCTATTGTGGAGTAGCAGTGTGCCTATAGAATTAAGCATACTCCTTTTCGGCCGGATCTATTTTTTTAAGTTTACCGTCTTCATCAGAAAACTTGTTATCGATATTCGAAAAAGACTTCTCGAATATTTCCATAAAATCATCGCCATAAATATTGCGGACAATTGCCATGATTTCAATGATATCAGGGAACTTTCCGTATAGTTCCTTCAAAGGCATGGCTCCTGAAAAAACGGCATTAGTATCTGGTTCATAGTTTTCCATCAAAGCGAGCAATATACCTTCGCCTTCTTCGGTAAGCTGGATATAAGTATTTCTCTTGTCACTTTCCTTCTTGGAAAACTTTAAATAACCACGTTCCTCAAGCTTTTTGGAAAAGTTAAAAGCAGTGGAAACATGCATGACTCCGAATTTTGCCACATCAGAAATCGAAGCACCATTCAAATGATAAGCAATCCATAATATATGGTGCTCATTGATATTCAGGTCGAATGGTTTGATCCATTGCTGCCAGTCCTTCTCAACAGACTTCCATAGGGCTTTGCTTAACTGGGCAATTCTCTGGCTAAATATCATTGCTTCTTTCATAGAATAATTTTTATCTCCCATTCTCATAATCACCTACTTTATTGTTTCTATTTTCATTATGCCAATAAAACAAAAATTAATAAAGATATAAATTTACAAAATTTTTAGAATTTGTTAAATTTCTTCTAAAGTCAGGGTTTTTTAACGTAATTTTTATTTGTTATAAGAAAAATGCCAATTGCTTAATATATCTTTCTTGATAAAAAAAGAAAATCCTTCCCACCGGAAAAATTTTAGTTAAGGGGAAGGATTGTTCGGTGTTTATTATTTTTCTTTAGAATTAGCTGCTGCCAATTCAGTTTCCAGGTCTTTAATTGAATCTTCAAGTTCCATTACATCTTCCTGAAGGACTTTCTTGTTTTCTTCGGTTTCAAGCTTCCACTCAAAGATAGCCGTTTTTACATCGGTGATAAATGTCTGGATAGATGCTTTTCCTTCTTTTGAAGCAGTGGCTACTGTGTTTTTCAATTCAACAGCTGAATCCTTAATATCCTTTATGGATTCCATGTATTCATTTTTGTTGGCTATAAGAGTTCTTCTTGTTTCATATCCTGATTTTGGAGTTGATAGTAGTGTTGCGATACTTGCTACAACCCCACCTATAACCATTCCTGCTAAAACTTTTTTTGCTTTCATGCTTTGACCACCTCATCGATTTTCCTTTATATGTTCTTCAAATGTATCAGAATTCCTCTTTTCTTCTATATTTAATTTCCTATTCTGGCACAAATAAACGTTATTAGCTTCATAGGCTTAAATTAACAGGCATAAAAATATATTATGGTCATGTTCTGGAAGGAGAGGAGGGGAGTAGAATTTTTACAAGTGTAGTATTTCTCATCAGCGTTGCTTTCTTTGTGGGGGCGGTCCATCATCTCCTTGCGTTAAAGAAACCGGGTATGTATCCTCCGAAGGCGCTTCTTAGAAAAAGAGCAGGGACGCTGGCAGGGGGAGGAGCAATTTTTTTATTGATCGGAATTATCTTTTATACATTTTAATAGAGCATAACAAAGCCCCTGCCGTTAATCGACAGGGGCTGAAAATTTTTAATGGATTTCTGCAAGCTTTGCTCTTCTGAAAATATTCGTTGCCACAGGATAAAGAATTCCCATGAAAACGGCGTTAAATGCTGCTGCTGGAAGGACAACCGCTGCGAATAAAGCAGTGAATGGTCCTGGCAGGCCAACAAGGAAGTAGGCAGAACCAAGGAAAACAATTCCTGATACAATGGTTCCAATCGCTGTAAGGGCTGCTGCAGTGTAAATGGAAAACTTGAAGTTTTTCAGTGCCAGCAGGATTCCGAAAAAGACAAATGCAGTAACAGGCTTATCAACAATGTTCGGAACTATGCCACCTGGGAAAGTAGTAGTCAATCCTGAAATCAGTCCAGTTACGACTCCAACCAATAGTACACTTTTTTTGTCAGGAAACATGATGATTCCTAGGAACATCATCGTCAGCATCATATCAGGCTTCATCCCAAGGAAAAAACCGGGTACGACCACGTGCAAGACTGCTCCCATCCCCACTAAAAGTGACAATGCTACAAGATTCTTCGTATTCATTTCTCATCTCTCCTCTGCTATTCTAGCTAACTAGTGCTCCTCCTGCAGTGCTCTCTATGCCTGCAGCGAAAAGCTTTCCCCAATTATAACACATAATTTAATGGAGTAAAGGATTAATAATCTGTTAATTTCTGCTCCTGAAACGATTTATGAAATCAGCCAGTTTTTCAACATGTTCAAGAGGGACAGCGTTATAGATCGACGCTCGGCAGCCTCCTACAGATCTGTGCCCGGCAAGTCCTATAAAGCCGGATTCTTCCGCTTCATGAATGAAGGCTGATGTCAGAAGATCATTATCGAGTGTAAAGGTGACATTCATCAATGAGCGGCTCTTTTCTTCAGAGTGTCCTGTATAGAATCCGCCACTGCTGTCGATCGCATCATAAAGCAGTGCCGCTTTCTGCTTATTCAGCTGTTCTAGCTTTTTGACCCCGCCCAGCTCCTCTGCCCATTGAAGAACAAGCATTAGAAAATAAATAGATAAAGTAGGAGGAGTGTTATAAAGCGATTTTGAAGCAGCATGAACCTGATAATTAAGCATGGAAGGCAGACTTGGTTTAGAGCTATTGAGCAAATCTTTATGGATGATGACGACGGTGACCCCGGATAGCCCCAGGTTTTTCTGTGCACCTGCATAGATGAGTCCATATGAAGATATATTTATTGGCCGGCTGAGAATGTCACTGGACATGTCAGCAATCAATGGTACTTGTAGACGCTCAGGTATAGAATGCCACTGGGTTCCGTAAATCGTATTGTTCGTCGTGATGTGGAGGTAGGATGATTCAGCTGGTATGTAGATTTCTGAAGTGTTGGGGATCGATCTGTAGTTGGCATTTTTAGAAGATGCGGCTACCACGGCATTTCCAACTTTCTGAGCTTCCTTCAGCGCTTTCTCAGACCAAGTTCCGGTCAGAACATAGCTTGCAGTCGAGCCTTCTTCAAGCAGGTTCATTGGGACCATTGAAAATTGCAGACTTGCACCACCCTGGAGAAATAGAATTTCATATTCATCAGGAATGGTGAGCAGGTTTCTGAGAAGGTTTTTAGTATGATCATTAATTTCTTCGAATTCCTTGCTTCGATGGCTAAGCTCCATGACTCCCATTCCGATGCCCCGGTAATTCATCATATCTTTTTCCGCTTTCGCTAATACAGCCTCAGGCAAAGCAGCTGGACCAGCATTAAAATTGAGAGCTCGTTTCATATGAATCCCCCCGAAAATTTAATTACGGTATGTCTTTAATGGGTTAAAGTTATCATCTTGCTACCAGAAATTCAAGCAGAATTCTAATGTTTTCAGAAAAATTAAAATAAAATTCAAAATTAACGTTAAAGAATATTTCTCTAAAAGGATAGGTAGACGTCAATGCTTCCGAGACAAGCTCTATCGGACAAACGTGAGGGAAGACCGGCAGGAAGTGTCCGATAGAAGGGCTCTATTGGACAAATACAATGTGAATAGCAAGAAAATTGTCCTTTAGATAGGCTGATTCTAAGATCATTTTAAAAAAACTCCCGCAATGGCGGAAGTCTAAATATTGCTATTGATTTCTGCAGCGATCTTTTGGTAATCGTCGGATGTATATTGATCCTGGTGTGTTTTCCACACAGCGCCGAAGCCATCGCCATTGCCATAGCGCGGAATCAAGTGCATGTGGAAGTGGAAGACTGATTGGCCAGCTGCTTCGCCGTTGTTTTGCAGCACATTGAGACCGATTGGATCATATGCAGCCTTGATTGCTTTAGCGACTTTTGGGACTACCTTGAATACGTCTGCAGCAACTTCGTCAGTTAGTTCATATACATTTTCTTTATGTACTTTCGGTATGACAAGTGTATGTCCTTTCGTTACCTGACTGATATCGAGAAATGCAAGGACGTTCTCATCTTCATAAACCTTGGCTGATGGGATCTCACCGTTAATGATCTTGCAAAAAATGCAATCACTCATTTCTTCAACCCTTTCGTCCGTGAATTGCGCTTTTGTCCCGTTCAACTCAAGGACTTTGCGCTTTTTTATGGTATTTTATCACATTTTACCAATATGAATAAAGAAAGAAGGACAGGATCCGCATGGAATCCTGTCCCTGAAGGGGAACTAACTACTGTTCATATGCGTTCTCAGCAGGTATACCTTTGATAAACACCTCATTTTAAATTCATTTGAATTTAGATAAATGATGGGTTATTCAGTACCTGGTTCAATCGGACCATCCCCTGTCTGCTTTAATCGGTTTCACAACTTATAAAGCGGAGAAGTGATCTGCGACACACACCTCATTTCAAAATGTGGAGTGATGTTACTGAACGGCTGGGTTAACATTTACGTAGCGCAATGCAACCATCCCCTTATTTGAACGATGAAATCAGTGTGTTTTATAAATCGAATAATATGTCTTTTACAGACACCTCATTTCGAATTATTGCTTGTTGCCCCTTCAAAAATTATGATGCCCCGATTGTACGCTTATATGCGAAAAAGTTTCAAAATAAGTTGAAGCTTTTCCTAATGTATATGGATTTGTTAAAATAACGGTACAGAATACGAACTGGAAGGGCGTTGTTCATGTCTTTATTGGAAATTAACCAGGTAACCGGTGGCTATACAAGAAATCCGGTATTGAAAAATGTCAGTTTCACCGTCAATAAAAATGAAATCGTGGGTTTGATTGGCCTGAATGGTGCTGGAAAAAGTACTACAATCAAGCATGTAATCGGCTTGATGGAGCCTCATAAGGGTGATATTAAAATTAATGGCAGAACCTTTTTGGAAGGCAAGGAGGAGTATAGGAAGCAGTTCACCTTTGTGCCTGAAACTCCTATTCTTTATGATGAATTGACACTTGAGGAGCATCTGCGGCTGACAGCAATGGCCTATGGCCTTGAGGAAAAAGAATTTGAACAGCGCATAGATGCTTTATTAAAAGAATTCAGGATGAGCAAGAGGCTGAAATGGTTTCCAGCCCATTTTTCAAAAGGGATGAAGCAGAAAGTAATGATCATGTGCGCATTTTTGGTACAACCTTCACTTTATATTGTCGATGAGCCATTTGTCGGCCTTGACCCTCTTGGTATTCAATCGCTGTTGGATCTAATGGACAAAATGAAGCAAAACGGCGCGGGCATATTGATGTCGACGCATATCCTCGCAACGGCAGAGCGTTATTGCGATCGTTTTGTCATTCTCCATAATGGAGAAGTCAGGGCCCACGGAACGCTTGAAGAGTTGAGAGATCAGTTCGAGATGCCGGGCGCAACGCTGGATGATCTGTATATCCAGCTGACGAAGGAAGAAGACTATGTTTAATCCGCAGCACTTATGGAAGGAGCGTTTCGGCACTTTTACCAAGGAAACCGGAAGCTACCTGCGATATATTTTTAACGGCCATTTAGTGATAGTTGTCCTTTTTTTTATTGGGAACAGCGGCATTTTACTATCAAGAGTGGATTGACACCCTGCAGCCGGACTTTCCGGCAGCGTGGATCATCGCCTTGGTTCTTGCAGCAGTGCTTACATATAGTCCCATTCAGACATTTTTGACGGAAGCGGATAAAATATTTTTATTGCCGCTTGAAACCAGACTGGATGAATATTTCCGGAAATCGATCACATTCAGCCTGAGCATGCAGTCATATCTATTGCTGCTCATACTCGCGGTATTGATGCCTCTTCATGTAAAAATACATGGTGCCGATTTCAAATCGTTTTTCGTCCTTTTAATTGTACTCATCCTGATAAAAGGGATCAATATATTGATACGCTGGAATGTGCAGTATTTTATCGAGAAAAATGTAAAATTGACTGACAGCTTCATTCGTTTCACCATCAATGTGGTGCTATTGTATTTTATCTTTTCAGGAGCTCAGTTGATATTTGCAGCCGTTCCAGCTGTTGCCTTAATCTTGTTGTATTTTTACTATAAAAAGCAGGCAAAGGATAAAGGCTTGAAGTGGGAGCAGTTGATCGAGGACGAGGAACGTCGGATGAATGCCTTTTACCGTGTGGTCAATATGTTTACCGATGTTCCGAAGCTGCGAGACCGCACAAAAAGAAGAAAATGGCTGGATTGGCTCGTTAACATCATTCCATATAAGCAGGACCTGACCTTCAGCCATCTTTACTTAAGGACCTTCGCAAGATCCGGAGATTATTTCAGCCTGCTTGTCCGCCTTACATTGATAGGAGGAGCAGCTCTTTATTTCCTATCTTATGGGCCAGGACAAATATTGCTTGCCTTGCTTTTCATGTATTTGACAGGGTTCCAGCTATTGCCGTTATGGAATCATCACCAAAACAAACTATGGGTCAGCCTGTACCCTGTGCCAGAGAGTGCAAGAAAGAAATCCTTTACGAGCCTGCTTCTAGGAATTATGATTTTTCAGGCAGCTGTTTTTGCAGGGACAGTTTTCGTTAAAGGGGAACTGGTATTAGGAGCGATTGTTTTAGCTTCTGGAATTGCATTTTCCCTGTTCTTTGTTTACTTTTACAGCAAGGGCAAGCTTAAATCCTGATCTGGAAATCCTTTTCGTAATCGCTTCAAGCTTTTATGAAAAGGATTTTTTTGAATCGTTTTTGCGTTTTGTACGTAATAGTAAAGCAAGGGGTGAATGCTTTGAATGAATATGAGTTGAATGCATATGAAGAGGTCCTCGCCTTTAAGCGGAAGCTGAATAAACGTTCTAGCCTTTTGGCTCGGGCTTCGAAGAAAGCGCAGACGAAAGTGAATCAGTTGATTCCAGATAGAGTTCATCAATTCTTGACAGAAAGTATCAAGAATATGGTCAAGGCAACTTTGGCGGGATCGAATTACACGACGAAAAAGCAGCAGGGAACAGGACTAACACTTTCTGAGAAAGACCAGGAGCTTTATAAAAAGCTGTCTGCCTACAAGAGGACAGCGGCTGTCGAAGGGGCTGGAACTGGAGCAGGGGGTATACTGCTCGGAATGGCAGATTTTCCACTGCTTTTATCGATAAAAATGAAATTTCTTTTCGAGGCTGCCTCAGTATATGGTTATGACCCTTCAAGATATGAAGAAAGGCTGTTCATCCTTTATGTTTTCCAGCTGGCTTTTTCAAGTGATGACCATCGAAAGCAGACATTGGATTTGATTGAGAACTGGGAAGAAAGGAAAGCTGAACTGACGGAGCTGGATTGGCAGCAATTTCAGCAGGAATACAGAGACTATATCGACTTTGCCAAAATGCTGCAGCTGATGCCCGGGATTGGGGCTGTTATAGGAGCTTATGCCAATTACAATCTGCTCGACCAGCTTGGGGAAACAGCGATGAATGCTTATAGGATTAGAATCCTGAAAACACCTCCGCAACTATAAGATGCGGAGGTGTTTGGCCTGACTAAATAATTATGTTGTAGGTGACATATTTAGGGTGTTCTTAATCTAGCTCCAGCGCCTAGCCCCTCGAGACGCTAGTCTAGCTGCGGCTCCTAACTCCTGGAGACGCTAGTCTAGTGTCGCCTCCTAGAAACTCCGAAACTTCAACTCCGCCGGCAGAAGCAAAAAGCGCTTCTTTGTCGGAGTCTCCAGTTTCTGCGTTTCTGGACAGTCGGCTATACTTTTCGATTTCGGTCCTGCCAATGAAGTCAAAGAACGACTTCACTGTCAGGCCCTCCAGCGCTTGTCGGGGCTGAACGAGGCGCTTGTGCTTTTTGTTTCTTATGCTAATGTTTCACGTTTTTCTTGTTTATACTGTTCCTGGTTTTGATAGTTCAGTGCGGCTGCACAAAGAGTTTTTGCCGCAATGACCATCGCTTTTTCGTCAAAATCGAATTTAGGGTGATGATGAGGGTACGACCCGTCTGTTTCCGGCTTCGCTCCGGTAAAAAAGAAGGTCCCTTTAACATGCTTAAGATAGTAGGAAAAGTCCTCGCCCCCCATTTGAAGATCACTTTCTTCAATCTTTATCACTTCAGGTACTTTTGTAGCGCAGTCAATCAGGAACTCAGTTTCTGCTGCATGGTTGACGACGGCTGGATACCCTTTTTCATACTGGTAATCATAGGTGCAGTCTGTTGCCAGACAGGTGCCATGAACTACTTTTTCAATTTCTACTGCGATGAAATCCCGCGTTGATTCGTTGAATGTCCGTACTGTGCCAATCAGCTTTGCTTTATCAGCAATTACATTAAAGGCATTTTCCGCAACGAAAGAACCGACGGTCACAACGGCGGAATCGACAGGGTCAACACGTCTGCTTACAATTTGCTGTAAGGTCGAAACCAGCTGTGCTCCAGTAACAATGGCATCCTTTGTCTTATGCGGCTGGGCGCCGTGTCCACCTTTCCCCTGGATTGCTATTTCAAATCGGTCCGCTGCTGCCATGATGGGTCCAATCCTGTATTGGATGGTTCCCGTAGGTTCTGTGGCCCACAGATGGGTACCGAATATCACATCCACGTCTTCAAGACAGCCATCATTTATCATTGAAATCGCGCCGCCTGGTGCGTATTCCTCAGCATGCTGGTGAATCATCACATACGTTCCCTGCAAATTTTCCCTGTTTTCATACAGTACCTTTGCAAGCACCAATAATGTCGCTGTGTGGCCATCATGGCCGCATGCATGCATCACACCGGGAACTAATGATCTATATGGTACATCCTTCTCGTCCTGGATCGGCAGGGCATCAAAATCAGCTCTAAGTGCGACTGTTTTTCCGGGCTTTGCACCGCGGATTTTTGCAACCACTCCATTGCCGCCAACATTAGCGCGCACCTCCGCCCCCAGCTTTTCGTAATACGATTGAATATATTGTGCTGTGTTCACTTCCTGGAAAGACAATTCAGGATGTTGGTGCATATAACGGCGGATTTCCACCATTTCCGGATAAAGGTTTTCGATCTTTTTAAAAAGTTGATCCTGCAATTGATTCACTCCTTATGTAAAATAGTTAGATAATTTAAATAATTATAGCACAAATATAGATTAAAGACATTTTAGAATCATAGCAAAAGAAGCTCCCAATAAAGGAAGCTTCGTATATAAATGGAGCCACTTGAGTGGCATCCAGTGTTTTAAGCTATATCAGGAACATTGCCACAATCGTGGTGACGATCAGGCCGATTGTGACCGGAAGAAGATTCCTTCTCGCTAATTCGAAAGGATCCACACCGCAAATTGCGGCTGCTGGAATCAATGCCCATGGAACTAGGGTACCGCCGCCGACCCATATGGCAGCAATTTGTCCAAGGGCCGTCAAAGTAGCAGCTCCTGCGCCTATGGCAGTCGAGAAAATCCCTGCCACCGAGCCGGCAAGTGAAATTCCAGAAAAGCCGGATCCATCAAGACCTGTAATTGCTCCTACAGTTGTTAGGGTTATGGCACCAACTTCAGCGCTGAGTGGGACGACAGAAGCAAGGGCCACTCCGAGGTCATTTACAATACCCTGTGAAGTTTCTGGAAGAAATTCACCAATTATTTTTGTAAAGCCTGAATCCCCAAGATAGAAGAATGCGGCGATTGGGATGACGGCACCAAAAACCTTGAAACCAAACTGGAATCCTTCGATAAGGTAACTGGTTGTTTTTTCAAGTCCTTTGTTTTTATGAGCTGCGAGTGAAATGAGCAGAAGTATGAAAATCGAGGTCCCTCCAACCAGCGCTGTGGCATCGCCGCCCTGCAAGTTTAGAACGGACATGGCTGCGACATCCGCTGCAAATAAAACCGGAATCAGAATGGCGAAAAATTTCCTGGAACCGTCTGATAGCAAGCTTGGGTCACTTGTATGATCTAACTCAACTTCCAGTTTGCCGCCACCTTTTAATGTGCCGTTTTTCATATCTCTTTTTAATAGATAGAAAGCAGTGACCGTTGTGACTACACCCATCACAATGACCAGCGGGATGCTAGCCTGAACCACCGAACTGACAGGAATGCCAGCAGCATCTGCCGTAAGTTTTGGAGCAGCCTGGATGACAAAGTCCCCTGAAAGCGCGATTCCGTGCCCAAAGAGGTTCATTGCGACTGCTACCCCAAGCGCAGGCAGTCCGACTCTGACTGCAACCGGTAAAAGAACTGCCCCCATCAAGGTCACCGCAGGGGAAGGCCAGAAGAACCAGGATATAACCATCATGACAATACCAATCGTCCAATAAGCGAGCGCTGGCGTTTTGATCAACCTCGCAAATGGGGAAATCATTGCATCGTTGATACCGGTCACCGTAAGTGTCCTGCTCATCGCCACGATAATCGAAATGACGAGAATAGTAGGCAAAAGCTCGGTAATCGCATAGATAAAACTATTGAATATGCTGCTGATCGATCCGCTTAATGATCCTGTAGCGACGATGGCCAACAAAAAGATACCAGCAATCGAAATAAGGGTTGTGTCTCTTTTCATGACCATGAAACCGATAATCAGGAAAATGAATAAAACATATATTCCATGAAGTGCCGTTAATTCTATTGACATAGCCTATTTCTCCTTTCTAAATGACCTCCTGGTTACCTTTGCTGTAATATAGGCAAATTTCCTAATTGAGTACTACAGGATATGATGGCTGCGGAAAGGTGTGAGGAGTTTTGAAGAATTTTTTATCAGTCTCAAGGCGGAGGGGAAAAGCTTCTTTAGAGGGGCGTACACTTTCGTTTCATCTTATAAGATAGTACTTAAGGTAGTAGAGAAACATTTATGAAAAAAAGGGATTTTCATGTGAAGAAAAGAATAAGAGATTAGGATAGGAAGAAAGAAGGGGAAATTGTTGCGTACTCGATCTATGAATCAGATAGCTTTGGCTGTCATACTATCAGGCTTAGGAGTTATTCTGCTGCTATTTAATTTAGGTGTCATTTCCTTGGAAATAAAAGAGCTTTTTGTCGTAACCTATCCTTTTGTAATGTTGTTGTATGGATTGGTGGCATTATTCCGCCGACAGTTTGGGTGGGGAGCCTTTGTGTTGGTTTTTTCTTCATTGTTGATCATGGATCGGTTTGATTTGTTTGTTTTTGATTTTCTTGACGTGTGGAAGCTTTGGCCGTTGTTGTTAATTTACTTTGGGTTTGCCATGATTTTTAAAAAAAAATAAAATTAAAATCATTTTTGATACGGATGCTTCCAGTATCAAACAAGATACACTTGAAACTGAAGAGCATTCAGTGAAGCGTATAAGAGGAGTATCTGTTGGAAAGGTGACCTTCAAGAAACAAAACTGGGCAGTCGAACCGATGGATTTATACAATATGGTCGGTGAATATTTTATCGACTTCAGCAAAGGCTTCATTCCTGACAAGGAAACGCCTGTAAGGGTGAGAGGATGGGTTGGTGAAGTGAAAATGCTCATTCCAGAGGATGTGCCTGTGAAAATTAATGCCGTGATAGGCGTCGGAGAAGTAAAGATGTTCGATTATGACCAGGAACAAGTAAAGCACGTAATTGCATATAAATCCGATGATTATGATGATGCTGTTAGAAAGTTGAACATCACAATAGAATTAAAAATCGGTTCGGTAAGGATTGATCGGGTTTAGGGGGAAGAAGTAAATGAAAAGTATTCGATTATGGTTTATCCAAACGTTCTTGATGATGGCTTTCATAACTTCCCTCATCCTGTTCATCGGCCTGCAAGTCTTTTTATTCCTTGTGCCAGACAGCGGCCTTTCCACTGTAATGACTTTCTGGTTCTGGCTGTATAGCTTTGTCATCATGGGAGCTGCTGGATTTTACTTCAGTATCCGGGGGAGCTATGTAATAAAAGGTCGTCTGGGCGACATCTTGCTATTTATCGCCGCATTGCGCCGAGGCAAATTTACCGAAAGAATCCAAACAGATGAAAAAGATGAGATCGGGCTCATTTCCGAGGAGCTCAATCAGTTATCTGAATACCTCCAGGACCAGGTCCATTCATTGCAGCGGCTTGCAGAAGAAAAAACAGAGCTATCAAAGACGGCAAAGACCGCCGCGACCATGGAGGAAAGACAGAGGCTCGCCAGGGATCTGCATGACGTAGTCAGCCAGCAGCTATTCGCGCTCAGCATGATGTCATCTGCTTCACTAAGATGGTTCGACAAGGATCCAGAGAAGGCAAGGCAGCAGTTAGAGCAAATTTCTGAGATAGCGGGCAAAGCTCAAGGGGAAATGAGGGCGCTTCTTCTTCATCTAAGGCCTGTCCAATTGAGCGGGGAGAGCTTGTGTGAAGGAATCATTAAGTTGATCAAGGAACTGAAGCAAAAAACGAACCTGGCATTCGAAGCTAGTGTCGATGAAATCGAACATCTTTCGCAAGCTGCGGAAGAGCATATATTCAGGATTGTCCAGGAAGCTCTATCGAATATCCTGCGCCATGCTGATGCGACCAAGGTGAAATTGATGCTTACAGAAGAGAACCGATACATTCATCTGTATATCGGTGACGATGGAAAAGGCTTCGACATCCACGAAGAAAAGATGGCATCATACGGCCTTAAGACGATGAGGGAACGGTGTGAACAAATTGGCGGTACATATAATATTCGTTCAAAAACGAATGAAGGAACATATATTGAAATACGGATTCCGGCTTTGAGGAGGGAAGAGTAATGGATAAAATAAGGGTTGTGGTAGTAGATGATCATGACATGGTCAGAAAAGGCATTATTTCCTATTTGGAGACCGAGCCAGCAATCGAGATTGTCGGAGAAGCAGATGGGGGAAAAAAGGCAGTTTCACTTGTAAAGGATACAAAGCCAGAGGTTGTCCTGATGGACCTGTTAATGGAAAATGGCTCGGGGATTGAGGCAACCAGGGAGATCCTAAGTTTTTATCCGGAATGCAAAATCATCATCATCACTAGCTTTTATGACGATGAACAGGTTTTTCCGGCCATTGAGGCAGGAGCATTCAGCTATATGCTAAAAACAGCGTCCGCATCAGAAGTCATCAAGGCGATAGAAAAAGCATCCAGAGGAGAAACTGTCATTGAACCCAAAGTGGCCGATAGGATGATGAAAAGACTAAGGCCGCAGGAGCGCAAACCTCACGATGAACTGACAGAACGGGAGATAGAAGTCCTGAAGTGCATTGGTGAAGGAATGACAAACCAACAAATCAGCGAGGAGTTATTCATAGGTGTAAAAACGGTCAAGACCCATGTTTCAAACATTCTTGGTAAACTCGGTTTATCCGACAGGACTCAGGCTGCGGTTTATGCCAATCGAAACGGTTTGATAAAAACCTCATAAAAAATGGGAGGGTGCCCTTCGGCCCCTCCCATCTTCTATTTTTCTATATAGTATTTCGAAACATAGGATGCACTCTCAAAAATATTCGGTCTGGCATCTATTCCTGCCTCTGTGCCGCGTTTTTTATGTGCATTTTCATAAGCCTTCGATTTTTGCCAGTTTTCGAATGCTCCTTCATTTTCCCAGATTGTCATAATGATGTATGTGTTTGAACTCAAGGGACGCAGCACGCGAATAGCGACGAAACCGGGTTCCTTCTCAATCAGTCTCGGCCTGTTCAAGAATCGGTCTTCAAAGAGAGGCCGACCTTCATCTGTTACGGGGATATTGTTGAAAACAGCGAACCCTTCATGGTCTAGTGAACCAGAGGAATCAATCACTTCGTACTTTCTTGGAGAACTGAACACTGTTTTCTTGCCAGTCTCATGAACAAGGAGCGACGATTGATTATTGTTCATCAATATCATGGTTTCGCCTGAATGCTTCTCTTTCAATTTCAATAAAAAATCTGGAGTTCCCGATGTAATATATAGATTCATATTCTCACCTCATTTTTATTAAAAGTACTCAGCTTCTATTATACAATGTGTATACTGATAAACCCAAGCTATCATCTGTTTTCCCTTTTATAGAGTAACTAAAAGCAAATTTCGTCAAATTTTTAACAATTTAAAGCGTATGCTATGAAATCGGTTGCTAAAAACGATATAGTGTATATAGTTTGTACTTTACATGAAATAGCGGATGATCACGGATACGATTTGGAAAATAGTTGTTTTTTATTTTATTCCTTTTATATTACAATGGAATACAGACATTATTGAAAGGTGGATTTCCCCCAATGAGCAAGATGATTAACGATACATTCTTAAAAGCAGCCAGAGGAGAAAAAACAGATCACGTTCCTGTCTGGTATATGAGACAAGCTGGAAGGTCCCAGCCTGAATATAGAGAAATCAAGGAAAAATATTCATTGTTCGAAATTACGCATCAGCCTGAACTTTGTGCTTATGTGACAAGGCTGCCGGTTGAGCAATATGGAGTAGATGCAGCTATCCTTTATAAGGATATCATGACTCCGCTTCCAGCTATGGGCGTGGATGTGGAAATTAAAACAGGCATCGGACCTGTTATTTCCAATCCAGTAAAATCATTGGCTGATGTTGAAAAGCTGGGTAAGATTAAACCTGAATCAGATATTCCTTACGTGCTTGACACGATTAAGCTTCTTACAGAAGAACAGCTGTCTGTCCCATTGATCGGCTTCTCAGGAGCACCATTCACGCTTGCAAGCTATATGATCGAAGGCGGCCCTTCAAAGAATTACAACAAAACAAAGGCATTCATGTACGCCCAGCCAGAAGCCTGGTTCGCACTGATGGAGAAGCTTGGCGATATGGTAATTACATATGTGAAGTCACAAATCAAGGCTGGAGTAAAAGCTATCCAGATTTTTGATTCATGGGTAGGTGCACTGAATGTCCAGGATTACCGTACGTTCATCAAGCCAGTAATGAACAGGATTTTTTCTGAACTGAAGAATGAAAATGTTCCATTGATCATGTTCGGTGTTGGTGCAAGCCACCTTGCCATGGAGTGGAACGATCTTCCGCTTGATGTAGTGGGATTGGATTGGCGTCTGCAAATTAACGAAGCTCGTGAGCTTGGCATTCAGAAAACGGTCATGGGTAATCTGGACCCTGCGATCTTGCTTGCTCCTTGGGAAGTAATCGAAGAAAAGGCTAAGGCTATCCTTGATCAGGGTATGGCACAGCCAGGTTACATCTTTAACCTTGGCCATGGAGTATTCCCATCCGTTAATCCGGAAACATTGAAAAAGCTGACTGCCTTTATCCATGAGTACTCTGCCTCAAAACTAGGTAAATAGTTTCTATTCTGCTTCAGCGCATTACATTTGGTAAAATGGTCTTGTTTTTGGCAGAATAGATGCTTAGAGACACGAAAAAGAGGTGCAATCATGACAAAGAAAAAAATGGGTTTGCTTGTGATGGCATATGGCACACCCTACAAAGAAGAAGATATTGAACGATATTATACCCATATCCGGCGCGGACGCACTCCGTCACCGGAAATGCTTGAGGACTTAAAACAGCGTTATGAAGCCATTGGAGGAATTTCTCCACTTGCGAAAATCACCGCTCTGCAGGGTGAGAAGCTTGAGCAGCATTTGAACAGCATCCAGGATGAAATTGAATTTAAATTGTATCTTGGGCTGAAGCATATCGAGCCGTTCATCGAGGATGCCGTTAAGCAAATGCATGATGACGGCATTGAAGAAGCAGTCAGCATTGTACTGGCTCCGCACTTCTCCACCTTCAGCGTGAAGTCCTATAATGGACGCGCAAAGGAAGAAGCGGCAAAATTAGGCGGACCTGAAATTGTATCGGTAGAACAGTGGTATGGCGAGTCGAAATTCATCAAGTATTGGTCAGACAGAGTAAGTAAAACATTTGCTGAAATGCCTGCTGATGAGCGCGAGAACGCAGTATTGATTGTTTCAGCGCACAGCCTTCCAGAGAAGATTCTCCAAATGGGAGACCCATATCCTGAACAATTAAAAGAAACAGCTGATCTGATCGCCAAACAGGCCAATGTTCAAAATTACGCGGTGGGCTGGCAAAGTGCAGGAAATACACCTGAGCCATGGCTAGGTCCAGACGTCCAGGACTTGACGAGAGATCTTTTCGAGGCAAATGGATTTAAAGCGTTTGTTTATGTGCCGGCGGGTTTTGTTTCCGACCATCTGGAAGTACTTTATGACAATGATTACGAATGCAAGATTGTAACAGATGAGATCGGAGCCAGCTATTACAGGCCGGCAATGCCAAATACAGAGCCGGAATTCATTGATGCAATGGCAGATGTTATTTTAAAAGAAGCTGTCAACTTAAGATTAGAATGTTTTCGCATTGATTGTGGCTTTCGTACATGTTCTAAAAACCGCATCAATAATGGAATCCTTGCTCTTTTCGAAGAGACTTCTGAATTA
This sequence comes from Mesobacillus subterraneus, assembly GCF_020524355.2. Classification (NCBI taxonomy): domain Bacteria; kingdom Bacillati; phylum Bacillota; class Bacilli; order Caryophanales; family Bacillaceae; genus Mesobacillus; species Mesobacillus subterraneus. The sequence goes on along the minus strand of NZ_CP129019.1, from coordinate 3,031,296 downwards.
AGTTAGTATCCATACATGTTGATAGCAGCAAAGTTTACAAAAAGAACCTCGCTAAAACTACTTAAAGAAGGCGATTTACCTTGATAGAAAAGAAGAGAGTTGTAATCGTAGGTGGCGGCATTACTGGTTTGGCAGCCGCATACTATTTGCAAAAACATGCGAAGGAGAACCAGCTTTCGCTTGATGTGAAACTGGTTGAAGCCTCTCATCGTGTTGGCGGGAAAATGCAAACGTATGTTAAAGATGGCTTTGTAATTGAAAGAGGACCGGATTCTTTCCTGGAAAGAAAAGAAAGTGCAGGACGACTCGCCAGGGAAGTAGGATTAGGTGATAAATTAGTCAATAACAGTACGGGGAAATCGTATGTGTTAGTGAAGGACAAGCTCCACCCAATGCCTGGCGGATCAGTGATGGGGATCCCTACACAAATCGCCCCTTTTGTTACTACAGGCCTGTTTTCATGGCCAGGTAAGTTCCGCGCTGCAGGGGACTTCTTTATGCCGCCTTCCAAGGTGGAAGGTGATCAGTCACTAGGGGAATTTTTCCGCCGAAGGCTTGGCGATGAAGTCGTTGAAAATCTTATCGAGCCCCTGCTCTCCGGTATCTATGCCGGGGATATTGATAACATGAGTCTATTATCTACTTTCCCGCAATTCTATCAGGTGGAGCAGAAATACGGGAGCCTGATTCTTGGCACAAAGAAAACGACTACCACGGCGAAAAAGAAGCATTCTGATACCGGGCAGGCCAGCCAAGAAAAAGGGAATGTTCCTGACGGTAACTTCAGGCTTGCAATCTTTTGTCGATGCCATTGAGTCGAAGCTCGAACCAGGTTCTGTGATAAAAGGGATCAGGGTCGATAAAGTAAGCAAGCAGGAAGACGGTTACCGGGCTAAGGCTGAGCAGCGGGGAAACACTGGACGCAGATAGCATTTTCGTATCTGCGCCACATGAAGCTGCACTGCATATGTTTTCGGACCATGAACATATTTTTGATCCATTCCGCAGCATGCCTTCAACGTCCGTAGCTACAGTGGCGATGGCATTCCCGGAAAGTGTCATAAAAGAAGATATTGATGGTACAGGATTCGTTGTATCGAGGAATAGTGATTATACAATCACTGCCTGCACCTGGACACATAAAAAATGGCCACATACTTCTCCTGAGGGAAAAGTATTGCTCCGTCTTTATGTTGGCAGACCAGGTGACGAGGCAATTGTTGAACTTTCGGACGATGAAATCATTAAAATTGCTCTTGAGGACTTGAATAAAACGATGGATATTCAGGCACAGCCTGACTTTGCAGTGGTTTCCCGATGGAAAGAGGCAATGCCGCAATACACTGTCGGACATAAGATTAGGGTCGCAAACCTGAAGAATGACCTGGCAGGTGAGCTTCCAGGTGTCTTCGTTGGGGGAAGCTCCTATGAAGGAGTCAGCCTTCCAGACTGCATTGACCAGGGAGAAGCCGCCGTGGAAAAGATCCTGGCATTTTTGAAGCTTAACTGATAAAAAACCCTTTTAGGGTTTTTTATTTTGGTTTTCACAGCATACACGCTTGCTATAGTGTAAAATATGTGATAAGTTATTTTCTGACATACTGACCGTTTTACTCATTTGGTCATTTTATAAGGAGGTTATTATGGCAATGGACCGAAGACAGCAGATTATTGATGCCGCCACCAACTCTTTTTCGCTATATGGATATAAGGCAACTACGATTGATCAGGTGGCAAAGCTGGCGAACGTTGGTAAAGGGACAATCTATACCTTTTTCAAAAATAAAGAACAGCTTTTCGATGAAATCATTAACAGTCTGATCAAAGAAATGAAAGTAGTCGCAAATGAGGCAGTAAATCCTGCAGATTCTTTTTATGAAAATGTTCATAGAGCTTTGTATCGGCTGCTGGAGTTTCGTAAAAGACACCAGCTAACCATAAAGCTTTCGCAGGAAGCACGTGATATAGGAACACCAGCCGTTCTGGAGGTTATGGATAAATTAGAATCTGCTATCCTGAGCTCGATTAAAGAGAGAGTAATCCAAGCAGTCGAAAAAGGTGAAATTAAGGAATGTGATCCTGAGATTACTGCTTTCATCATGATGAAGCTTTATATTGCGCTAATCTTTGATTGGGAAAAAAAGAACGAGCCACTTGAAAAAGAAAAAATCTCAGAGTTATTTGAGTTCTATATTTTCAGAGGATTGTCTCAATAAGATAATCCTTATTTCTAGCTTAAAATTGACTAAATGAACAAAATGGTCATTATTTACAACGAGGAGGACAACATGAAAAATAGATTATTTACTCAAGAATTGCTTGCTATTTTCCGAAATAAAAAGCTTCTTATACCAATCATCGCCGTCCTGTTTATCCCAGTCCTGTACAGTGGGATGTTTTTGTGGGCATTCTGGGATCCATATGAACATCTGACAGATTTGCCTGTAGCAGTTGTCAATGGAGATTCAGGTTCAACGATTGACGGAAAGAAGCTGGAGCTCGGGGATGATTTAGTTGGAAAATTAAAAGAGAACCAGGACTTCGGTTTTGAATTTGTGTCCGAAGAAAAAGGGATAAAAGGTCTGCAACAGCAAAAATATTATATGCTGATCAAAATTCCGAAAGACTTTTCTGAGAATGCAACAACCTTAATGGATGAGCATCCAAAAAAGCTTGAACTTGTTTATATGCCTAATGAAAGTTTCAATTTCTTATCAGCTCAGATTGGTGAAACAGCAGCTGAAAGAATAAAAGCTTCCGTCTCTGAGAAGGTTTCTGAAACTTATGCTGAAACCATGTTTGAGAAGATCGGTGAATTGGCAGATGGCCTTGGCAAAGCGAGTGACGGAGCGGCGGATCTGAATGATGGTGCGGTTAAGCTAAAAGATGGAAGCCAGCAGCTTTATGATAACCTGTCCGTTCTCGCGAGCAAATCGATTGAATTCAACCAGGGGATGAATTCTGCTAATTACGGAACAAAAGAGCTTGCAAATGGAGCAGGAAAGTTAGCCAGCGGAATGGGCCAATTGGAGGAAGGAGAAACCAAGCTGGAAGATGCTTCGGGTCAACTTTTGACAGGCCAGGAAGATTTACTTTCAGGAGCTTCGGAAATAAAAGCAGGTATAGATCAAGCGAACAGCAAGATTCCAGCAATGATTGATGGTACAAAACAACTTGAACAAGGATCTGAAAATCTCAGCCAGAACCTGAAAGTTTGGAAAAATGGGGCTGATAATGCGGCCGGTGGAGCATCTCAACTTCATGCTGGCATTCAAGAGCTGCAAAGACAAATGGAGGCGATGGCGCCTGCACTATCAGCAGATTCTTCTAAACAAAATGAGCTTGCTTCTTTTCAAAAGCTAGCCGATGCGCTTAAACAATTGGAAGAAGGCAGTGCCACTCTTGAACAGGGAACTGCTCGGCTCTCAAGCTCAGCAGGTGAACTGGCTGCAGGATCAGAGAAAATATCAGCCGGCTTAAATGAAGTCATAGCCGGTCAAGGTCAGCTGCAAGCGGGAATGTCTCAAATCGCATCTGGCAGCGGACAACTTGAAACAGGTGCTGCAAAGCTGGCAGCAGGACAAGAAGAGTTCCATTCGGGTCTCCAGCTGTTCGGTGACAAGCTGAGTGAGGCAAAAGCGGGTTCTGTTGAGTTGGCGAATGGCAGTTCTAAACTTGTGGGAGGAATGGATCAGCTGGCAGCTGGTTCTGCAGCCATGAAGGACGGAACTGACAAACTGGCATCTGGTGCCGGAGAATTGTCTGAAGGCAACTCCAAGGTAGCAGATGGGACATCAGAGCTTACTGTAAAGCTTAAGGATGGAGCGGAAGAAGCAAAAATCAACCCTAGCCAGGATACCTATAACATGGTGGCGGCACCTGTGAAGCTAGAAAGTGAAACAATCAAATCGGTACCAAACTATGGAACAGGTTTTGCGCCATACTTTTTATCTTTAGGCTTGTTTGTAGGCGCTTTGCTGCTTTCAATTGTCTTCCCGTTAAGGGAACCAGCAGGTGTTCCTTCGAGCGGGGCAAGCTGGTTCTTCAGCAAATTCGGCATATTGGCAGGAATCGGGGTACTGCAGGCACTTGCAGCGGATGTCATCTTACTTTTCGGGTTAGGTTTAAACGTGGAAAGCATTCCGCTATTCCTGACTTTCTCCATTATCACAAGTCTGACATTTATTGTATTGATTCAGTTCCTAGTTACATTGATGGGAGATCCGGGACGGTTTGTTGCTATCGTCATCTTGATCCTTCAGCTTACGACAAGCGCAGGAACTTTCCCATTGGAATTGATTCCAGGATTTTTGCAAAAGTTCAATGCATTATTGCCAATGACATATACAGTGCATGGATTCAAGGCTGTCATCTCGAGCGGGGATTTTGGTTTTATGTGGCAAAATGCAGGAATACTTGCCATTTATTTCTTACTGCTCGCAGCAGGTACAGGCGTATACTTCCACTGGATGTTTAAAAGGAAATTCGCAATGTTAGTTAAATAAGCAAAAAAAGAAGCCAGCCGTTTATATAAAACGAGCTGGCTTTTTACGTGCAGTTTTATCACTGCGGGAAAGGGATTGATATTACACCCGGAAAACCGGGGAAGGAAACGATACAAGCTTTATAGTTTACCAGGGTCCATGCATCCATCGCACTTATTTCCATAGCACTCATGTTGTTCATTAATTACTTCTCCACACTCTGAGCATTGCTTTGATGGTAAATTGCGAAAGAATTCTACGACATTTTCAATCATGCTGTTCCCTCCAATTCAGTTCTTGTTTTGATACAGTTATAGTATTTAATTTATTGTATTATAACAGAGTGAGCAGCGTCAATCATAATTTTCTGAAAATGTTGTTCAAGTGAAAAAATGGGCAAAATGAAGTATAGTGAAAGAAAAAGTGTGATAATAGGAGGGGGAACCTTGAAGCTGAGAGTAGTAGGATTCTGGGGCGGCTACCCGAAAGTCAACGAGGCCAGCACAGGATATTTATTAGAACATGAAGGATTTAAGCTAATGATAGATTTTGGCAGCGGGGTACTTGCGAAACTCCAAAATTTCGTCCAGCCAGAAGAGCTGGATGCCCTGGTGCTGTCACATTACCATCCTGACCATGTCGCGGATATTGGAGTATTACAACATGCCAGGCTAATACAGGGATTTTTGGGCAAAAAGTCGTCCCAGCTTCCGATTTACGGACATGCAGAGGACAAACAGGAGTTTGCAAAGCTTACATATAAAAACATTACAAAAGGAGTCGCCTATGATCCGGCTAAAGAGCTAAAGGTGGGGCCATTCACGATCTCATTCCTCCCTGCGGTTCATCCAGTTCCTTGCTATGCAATGCGAATTGAAGCAGGCGGCAAGTCACTGGTGTATACTGCCGATACTTCTTTTAAGGAAGAGTACATCTCTTTTGCCTCAGAAGTTGACCTATTGCTTTCAGAATGCAACTTTTATGGTAACCAGGATGGCAAAGGTGCAGGACATATGAATAGCTTCGATAACGGGAGGCTTGCTGACGGCGCGGGAGTGAAACAGCTAGTCTTGACCCATCTGCCGCATTACGGGGAGATTGATCAGCTTGTTTCGGAAGCTTCAACAGTATTCAATGGCCGTATTACCCTTGCGAGGGAAGGCCTAGGCCTCGAAATAACCCTATAAAAGGAGAGTCAATCATGTTATTTATTGACAACAAAGGAATCACTGACCCTAGGATTAATCTGGCAATCGAAGAATATGCCTTGAAGAACCTGGATATTAATGAAACATACTTGCTTTTTTATATAAACGAACCATCCATCATCATTGGCAAAAACCAGAATACAATTGAAGAAATCAATACTGAATATGTCGAAAACAATGGCATCCATGTCGTCCGACGATTATCAGGTGGCGGAGCAGTATATCATGACCTTGGTAATTTGAATTTCAGCTTCATCACGAAGGACGACGGAGAAAGCTTCCATAATTTCAGGAAATTTACCGAGCCAGTCGTAAACGCCTTAAGGAAGCTCGGAGTCAATGCGGAGTTAAGCGGCAGGAATGACCTGCTTGCAGAAGGCAGGAAGATATCCGGAAACGCTCAATTTTCGACAAGAGGGCGGATGTTCAGCCATGGTACCTTATTGTTTGATTCAGAAATCGAGAGCGTTGTTTCTGCGCTTAATGTTAAAAAAGACAAGATAGAATCTAAAGGCATTAAATCAATCCGCAGTCGAGTGGCGAATATCTCCGAGTTTCTCTCAGAAAAAGTGACAATCGAGCAATTCCGTTCGCTGTTGTTGAAAAATATCTTTGAGGGACTCGAAGATATTCCTGAGTATGTCTTAACAGAGCAGGACTGGGAAAAAATCCATGAGCTTTCAAAGGAAAGATACCAGAATTGGGACTGGAACTATGGAAAGTCGCCTAAATTCAATCTGCAACACTCACACCGGTTCCCAGTCGGGCAAATTGATGTTCGCTTTGAGGTCAATAAGGGAATCATCGAAAACTGCAAAATCTATGGGGATTTCTTCGGAGTAGGCGATGTCACCGAAATCGAGGACAAGCTGACAGGCATCAAATATGAGAAGTCCCAGATTGCCGGTGCATTAGAAGATGTGGAGATCAAACATTATTTTGGAAATATTTCTAAAGAAGATTTCATTAATTTAATCTACTAACTTACCGAACGCGGTGTTGATGACACCGCGTTTTTATTTATGAATAAAAAAGCATAAAATTTTTGTACTTAGATTAGTGTCCAGCTCCAGCGCCTCGCCCCTCGCCTCGCCTCGCTTCGGTCCTGCCAATGAAGTCAAAGAACGACTTCACTGTCAGACCCTGCAGCGCTTGTCGGGCTGAACGAGGCGCTTGCGCTTTTCTTATATCGAAAGTAAAATTGTTAACATTTCGACATATTTTCCTTGAATCCATAATTTTCTTTCAATATAATATATTTAGAAAACTTTTTACAAAGTTTGGTGATTCTTGTCACCGCAAAGGGGGAAGGGAGTTAATGAATCTTTCATCACAGCTTCATCACACTGCCTCAATGCTGGGCGATAAGCCGGCATATTTTTTCATGGACAAAGCAAGCACTTATGCAGAGCTAGATGCTACAGTAACAAAGTTTGCTTCTGGACTTGAGAAATTAGGGGTAAAAAAAGGCGATCATGTCGCATTGTTGCTTGGAAACTCTCCACATTTTGTCATCGGTTTGTACGGAGCGCTTAGACTCGGTGCAACAGTCATTCCCATCAATCCAATTTACACAGCAGATGAAATCGGATATATCCTGAATAACGGCGATGTAAAGCTTGTCGTTGGGCTTGATCTCATGCTGCCGCTCGCAGAAAAAATGCATCACCATCTGCCAAAGGTCGAACATTTCGTCATCGCCGAGACAGGCCAGAGCCAGATGTCTGAAGAGGCAATGTCCCAGCTTTCTTTAGGTTCAAAGTTGAAACCGTTTACACATGTGGTTGGTTCCGGAGATCTTGGATTCAAGGATCCTGAGCTGAACGATGATGATGTAGCGATCATTCTTTATACGTCTGGAACAACAGGCAAGCCTAAAGGGGCGATGCTTACACACAAAAATCTCTACAGCAATGCAAAAGATGTAAGCGATTACCTTAAAATGAATGAAGATGATAAGGTAATCACGGCCTTGCCGATGTTCCATGTCTTCTGTTTGACAGTTGCCCTCAATGCGCCGTTGATGAATGGCGGAACACTGCTGATTGTTCCTAAATTCAGCCCGGCGGAAGTATTTCGGATTGCCAGGGAGTACGAAGCTACTGTATTTGCAGGGGTGCCGACAATGTACAATTTCCTTTTCCAATATCCAGATGGAAACCCTGAAGACCTGAAATCATTGCGTCTATGCATTTCTGGCGGTGCATCGCTTCCGGTTGCGCTGCTTCAAAATTTTGAGCGTAAGTTCAATGTTATGGTCTCAGAGGGATACGGTTTGTCGGAGGCTTCACCAGTCACATGCTTCAATCCACTTGACCGTCCACGCAAGGCTGGTTCAATCGGGTCTTCAATCGTGAATGTTGAAAACAAGGTTGTCAATGAATTGGGAGATGAAGTAGCTCCTGGTGAAGTTGGCGAATTGATCGTCCGCGGTCCGAATGTTATGGCAGGCTATTATAAGATGCCGGAAGAAACAGCTGCCACAATCAAGGATGGGTGGCTGTATACGGGAGATCTAGCACGCATGGATGATGAAGGCTATTTCTATATTGTAGACCGCAAAAAGGACCTGATCCTGGTAGGTGGATACAATGTTTATCCTCGTGAAGTCGAAGAAGTATTATATAACCACCCTGATGTAGTAGAGGTGGCCGTCCTCGGAGTTCCAGATCCGAACTTCGGTGAAGCAGTAAGATGCTATGTCGTCAGCAAGAATCCAGAACTGACGGAAGAGCAGCTGCTCGACTATTGCCGGGAACACATGGCAAAATACAAGGTGCCAAGCGCGATTGAGTTTCTCGAAGAACTTCCGAAAAATACAACTGGAAAAATTTTAAGAAGAGCGTTGAAGAATCAGGTGTTACAAGGACAATCATCTTAATGAAGAGAGGCAGGCGCCCGTGCCTGCCTCTTTTTCTGTAAATGGAAGGATTTTTACCCATTTGACTAGAATGTGATTGAAGAAGGAGTTGATCAGTATGGGGAACATCAATTTACAACTAGAGGGACATATGGTCATTATCACGCTGAATCGTCCCGACTCATTAAATGCTTTTAATTATGAAACGCTGGGAGAATTACAGCAAGTCATTGAAGAACTCAGGTCAAACCGTGAAGCCAGGGTCGTTATTTTTATTGGAGCTGGTGAAAAGGCATTCAGTGTCGGGGCTGATTTAAAGGAGCGGCGAACTTTGTCTGAAGCGGACGTAAAGCGGAACATATACAAAATCGGCGAGGTCTTCACAATGGTTGACCAGCTTCCACAGCCTACGATCGCTGCCATCAATGGATTTGCCTTTGGAGGCGGCATGGAGCTCGCCCTTGCATGTGATTTCCGAGTTGCTGCATCAGGAACAAAGATGGGATTGACCGAAACAAGCCTGGCGATTATCCCGGGAGCTGGCGGCACACAGCGGCTGCCAAGGTTGATCGGACAAGCAAAAGCACTTGAACTGATTTTGACAGCACGCCGGCTGAAAGCTGAGGAAGCGCTTGACTATGGACTTGTCACAGCTGTCGTAAAAAAAGAAAGCTTGCTTGATGAGTGCATGAAATTTGCTGACATGATGCTGGCAAATGGTCCGGTTGCCCTTCAGCAGGCAAAGTACGCCGTCAAGCAGGGGATGAACGCAGACTTGCAGACAGGACTGCAAATTGAGCGCAAAGCATACGAAGTCACAATCCCGACAGAAGACCGTCTTGAAGCGCTGGCAGCCTTCAGTGAGAAACGGAAGCCAAATTTTAAAGGAAAGTAATTAGAACACGGCAGAGGACGTGTTTTTTGCGTAATTCCATTCGTTTTTCCACCGGAGTTGAGGGACCTCAACTGCCGCATATATTTCATGTTATCTATCAATTTTGCGTTGCGATTAATGGTTTAATCAATAATTCACCCGCATTTTTAAATATTTCAACCACATAATCAATAATTCGCCCACATGTTTAAATAATTCAACCACATTTTTAAAAGATTCTCCCCCTTGTTTAAAATAATTCAACCACTATAATCAATAATACTCCCGCGCCTATAAAAATTTCGCCCGCATATACGAATATTTCGACCAACTGCTTTATTGACATCCTGACAGCCATAAGATTTATAGGAACTGATTATTTCGATAAAAGAAATACTTTTCCAAGGTGCTGGAAGTATGTATAATATATTTTAATTGATTAAAGGGATTTGATTTTTACATAGTGGTAGAAAGGTGGGAAGCGAATGGAAAGCACATTGGTTGTTAAGCAGGCAACAGATTTTAAAAGAGGGATTCAATCGGGTATCAGTATTGCTATAGGCTATATGCCGGTTGCGCTTACCTTTAGCCTGATTGCCAAGACAACGGGGCTTGCACTTAGCGAGACGGTCATGATGAGCTTACTGGTGTTTGCAGGAGCGGCACAATATATATCCTTAAGCCTCCTTGCCCAGGGGATCGGAATCTTTGAGGTCATTCTCACCACCTTTATCGTGAATATCCGCCATTTTCTCATGTCTGCGTCCTTGAATGAAAAAGCTGAAGAGGATAGCGTGGGAGCAAGGATAGGCTATTCATTCGGAATCACGGATGAGACATTTTCAGTTGCAGCGACACGCGAGGGTACAATCAATGCCCGTTATATGTTCGGCTTGAATCTTACTGCTTACTCTAGCTGGGTCGTTTTCTCGGGGATAGGGTTCATCATTGGAGCCGGATTGCCGCAGACTCTTCAGGAAAGCATGTCAGTAGCATTATATGCCATGTTCGTGGGATTACTGGTACCGTCGATGAAAGGCAATGTAAAAGTTGTATATCTTGCCGTACTCGCAGCGGCGTTCAATTCGATTTTTACGATGGCTGAACTCATGTCTCAAGGCTGGGCTATCGTCTTGGCAACATTGCTGTCAGCAATTATTGTAGAGGCAGTAGAAACATTCAAGAAGGGCAGGGGGACAGAAACAGATGAGTAAAGAAATCGTCATCATGATCATAGGTATGGCCGTTGTAACCTACATACCGAGAATGCTTCCGTTTGTGATGTTCCGTGGAAAAGAACTGCCGCCATTCTTGCAGGGCGTCCTGAAAAATGTTCCTTATGCCACTCTCGGTGCGCTGATCTTCCCTGCAATCCTGTTTATTCAGGAAGATATCTGGTATGGGCTCATTGGGGCTGCCGCAGCATTTATTGTTGCTTTTATGGGGGCGAATGTCATTGTTGTCGTCATTGGCTCCATCTCCGTTTTGACTTTATATTCTTACTTTTTCTAGACCTGCGTCCATGCGGGTCTTTTTCTTTTTGCACGGGAGGTTGGGCCGGAAAATTAGTCATCGCGAAATGCAACTGAGGATAAACGGGCTGGCCAGATGATATAAAAGAATGAAATATTGACAAGATGACGGAATACATTATAATTAACTTTATTAATTCCGACTAAACTAATGTGTTTTATGAGAATAGGGTGGTTAAATTGTTTATAGACATCATTAATGTACACAAACAGTATGGAGACAAAAATAATCACCAGGTTGATATTTTAAAAAATATTAATCTAGGAGTGAATAAAGGTGAATTTGTCTCGATTCTGGGTCCATCCGGATGCGGTAAATCGACGCTTCTTTCAATCGTGGCTGGACTGACACCGGCAAGCAGCGGAGAAATTATTGTCTCTGGCAAAAAAATAGATAAACCAGGCAAGGACAGAGGGATGGTTTTCCAGCAGGCAGCGCTGTTTCCATGGCTTAACGTCCTCGAGAATGTCCTGTTTCCGCTTAAACAGGAAATGCCGAAGAAACAGGCAGAAGAGGAAGCAAGAAAGCAATTGCAAAAGGTTCAGCTTAGCAAATACCTTTCCCACTATCCTCACGAGCTATCAGGAGGAATGCAGCAGCGGGTGGCGATAGCAAGGGCGCTTGCGATGAATCCGGAGATCCTTTTGATGGATGAACCATTCGGTGCTCTGGATGAACAAACGCGTTCACGGCTCCATGAGCAGCTTGAGACCATTTGGGCGGAAACACAGAAAACAATCTTGTTCGTCACTCACAGCATCTCTGAATCCATTAAGCTATCAGACCGGATCATAGTGATGGGAACGAAGCCAGGGGTGATTCTTAAAGATATTAAAGTAGAGATTCCAAGGCCGCGCCATGAGCATAAAAAAGAGATGGTGGAACTGGAAGAATATATTATGAGTTATCTGAAGAAGGAGATCGACAAAGTCATCAGGGAGGAGCTTGCAGATGAATCCACACCTTAAGAGAATCATATTTTTCACAGCAGTCATTGCTTTTTGGTATACCGGAAGCAAGCTGGAATGGTGGATGCCAATCATTCTCCCGTCTCCGGAAAAAGTCCTGGAGGCACTGGTCACGGGATTCGAGGATAAAACCTTGATTTATGATCTGATCGCCAGCTTCAAACGGCTCGCGATTGGTCTCGGTCTCTCCCTGGTAATCGGAACTGGACTTGGGGTCTTGCTTGCCAAATCGAAAACGGCGGATGAAACACTGGGAACGGTCGTCCTTGCGTTTCAAAGTGTACCGAGCATTGTATGGCTGCCGCTCGCAATTATGTGGTTTGGCATGAACGAGAAGGCTGTTATTTTCGTGGTGGTTCTCGGAGGAACATTTGTGATGACACTTAATATCAGAGTGGGCATTAAAAATGTTTCACCTTTATTTATAAAGGCGGCAAAAACGATGGGAGTGACCGGCTGGAACTTATACAAAAGAGTTATTTTTCCAGCAGCGATCCCTTATGTGGTAACCGGCTCAAGGCTGGCATGGGCATTTGCCTGGAGGGCCCTGATGGCAGGGGAACTTTTAAGCACGGGACCAGGACTCGGCTATACGCTCCGTTACGCCTCGGATTTTGGCAATATGGGGCTCGTGATTGGTGTCATGATTATTATTGCTGTCATTGGAACAATTGTAGACCAGTTAATTTTCCAGCGTATCGAAAAATCGGTGCTTAATCGCTGGGGACTTGATTCTTAAAATAAGGAGGAAAAATTAATGAAAAAGGCTATCTTAATTTTAACAATGTTGTTTACAGCTGCGATGGTACTCGCCGGGTGCGGTTCAAGCGGTTCATCGACAACGTCAGCAGGCAAGGAAAAAATCGTCATCGGCTACTTCCCGAACATCAACCACGTACCCGCAATGATAGCAAAAGAAAAAGGATACTTTGAGCAGCAGCTTGGCGATGGAACTACGATTGAGTATAAAACATTCGCTGAAGGCGGTTCTTTCATGACTGCCCTGAAAACGGGTGAAATTGATGCTGGCCTTGTAGGACCAGGACCGGCGATGAACAATTTCTCAACTGGTGCTGATGTGAAAATCATCGCTGGCGCATCCACTGGCGGTACAGTGGTATTGGCTAGAAAAGGAGTCGAGATCAACTCAGTTGAAGACTTCGCAGGCAAGACATTCATTACACCAGGAGTAGGCTGCACACATGATGTTCAATATGAAACATACCTTGAAGCAGAGGGAATCACATCACAACGAATCGGCGGAACAATGAAACATCTTACTGGCCAGCCGGCACAATACGCAGCAATGCTGAAGTCAGGCAAGGTGGATATCGCAGTAGCACCTGAACCATGGGCTGCGGTAATTGAAAAAGAAACAGGAGCAGAAGTCGTCATCGGATGGGATGAAGTTTCCTTCGGCGAAACACTTCCTGCATCCGTAATGGTCACTTCCGGAAAATTGATCGAGGAAAAACCAGAAACTGTCCAGAAGATTATTGACGCACATAAAGATGCTGTGAAATTCATTAACGAAAACCCAGCTGAAGCACAGGAAATCACGATTAAAGACATAAAAGAAACAACAGGGCAAGAGCTTGAAAAGGATGTAGTCGAACTGGCATGGGGGCGAATTGGTTTTACCCATGAAGTCGATGCACAGGCAATCCAGGAATTCTCAGATTCATCTTACGCATTGAAGTTCCTTAAGGATAAGCCAGACTTCAAAACCTTGATTGACCGCAGCTTTCTAGATTAAAACAAAAGGGTATCAGGAATTTTCCTGGTACCCTTTTTGCTGTTAAAAGCAAATTGCTGAATAAGCGGATTCAAGTGGAATTTATGAATTACGGCAACCAAATCGCAGTTAAAGGTGATTTAGGTCATTCAAACAAGGAACATCTGCCCGAGAAGCGGAGGAGCAGAAGATTTCGGTAACATGTTGGAGGAACTTGTGCCCGAAAAGTGGAGGAACAGAAGATTTCGGTAACATGTTGAGGGAACTTGTGCCCGAAAAGCGGAGGAGCAGAAGATTTCGGTAACTTGTTGGAGGAACTTGTGCCCGAGAAGCGAAGGAGCAGAAGATTTCGGTAACATGTTGAGGGAACTTGTGCCCGAGAAGCGGAGGAGCAGAAGATTTCGGTAACATGTTGGAGGAACTTGTGCCCGAAAAGTGGAGGAACAGAAGATTTCGGTAACATGTTGAGGGAACTTGTGCCCGAGAAGCGGAGGAGCAGAAGATTTCGGTAACATGTTGGAGGAATAAGTGCCCGAGAAGCGGAGGAACAGAAGATTTCGGTAACATGTTGAGGGAACTTGTGCCCGAGAAGCGGAGGAGCAGAAGATTTCGGTAACATGTTGGAGGAACTTGTGCCCGAAAAGTGGAGGAACAGAAGATTTCGGTAACATGTTGAGGGAACTTGTGCCCGAGAAGCGGAGGAACAGAAGATTTCGGTAACATGTTGGAGGAACTTGTGCCCGAAAAGTGGAGGAACAGAAGATTTCGGTAACATGTTGAGGGAACTTGTGCCCGAGAAGCGGAGGAACAGAAGATTTCGGTAATATGTAAGAAGAGCATTTTCACCTGCCCTCAATAACTTGTTCTATTTTTAGGACAAAGGATTAAAATAGTTATAGACATGGTTGTACGTAAAGGGGGAGAAGCTATGGCGAGGAAGATGGGTTTTTATGGTGTGATCGCCTATGTGCTCTATGGTTTCGCGGTTTACTGGTACTTATTTTATTTTGCAGATACGAATCTTCCATTTGAGTTTGAAGGTTCGAGGGCTGATCCGGCAACATTTTTGAACGGAAGGGAATTAATGCTGAGCGAGGAATACTCAAAAGTTAGAAATTTATTATTCTTCCTGTCGACACCCTTTGAATGGCTGTTTTACTTTTTGATTTTACTCCTGGGACTTTCAAAAGCTTTTAAGAAATGGGGAGAAGAGACGGCGAAGAATAAGTATGGTCAAACAGCAATTTATTTAATTTGGCTTTCATTTTTTGCTTACATCGCGACTTTCCCTCTAAGTTACATCAGTTATACGCTCTCTAAGACCTATAATATATCCACACAGTCATTTGCCTCATGGATGAAGGATGAGTTGATTGATTTCTGGGTCAATTATGCCATGATGTTCGTGATTGTCATAGTCCTTTACTGGCTGATGAACAAGTTTAAAAGGTTCTGGTGGCTGTTTGCCTGGATGCTGTCTGTACCGTTCACTTTGTTTATCATGTTCCTTCAGCCTGTTGTGATCGACCCGCTGTACAATGATTTTTCCCCGCTGAAAAATAAAGAGCTGGAGGCAAAAATCCTTGAGATTGCGGGGCAGGCTAATATACCGGCTGATCATGTATTCGAAGTGGATATGGCTGAAAAGACAAATGCTCTGAATGCCTATGTGGCGGGAATTGGTTCGAATTCAAGGATTGTTCTATGGGATACGACTCTGAACAGGTTGAACGATGACCAAATTCTGTTCATAATAGCCCATGAAATGGCCCACTATGTGGAGAAACATTTATATATCGGAATCGCCGGTTATCTGGTCCTTTCTTTGTTCGGTCTGTACTTTGTTTCAAGATTGATGAATTTGGCAATCAAGCGGTGGGGAAAGGAATTTAAGCTAGAGCACCCTGGTGATTTAAGGTCGCTTCCGTTGTTCCTGATGTTCCTTTCGATGATCATGTTTGCTGCAAGCCCGGTTTCCAATCTTGTGTCCCGCTATCAGGAAACAAGGGCTGACCGATATGCGATTGAAATGACGGACAACAGTGATGCGGCGATTTCTGCTTTCCAGGAATTGACGAAATCGGGCCTTAGCCAGGTAAATCCTCCATGGCTGGTGAAAGTTTTCCGATACGGACATCCAACGATGCTGGAACGGATTTCAAGACTCGAGGATTATGAAGTAGAGAAAAGAAATGCACAGGAAGACGAATATTAAGGAAGAAAGCCCTCAAAATGAGGGCTTTCTTTTTTGGAATTTTTAAAGAGTCCAATGACCTTCCAGCACCTGAGTGCAAAATCGAGCATTCAAGTCAATGCAATTCGAGCTTATATAAAAATATCTCAATTAATTTTTTCGAAAGCTGTCTTTATTTGAAAATAATAAAATATCCCCTATATAGGGGATATCACTCATCTAAGTGCCGAATTGTTTGTTGAGATCTTTCAATTCTTCCGTCAGAGTTAAAAACAGGATTTTGTCTTTTTCATCGATTGCTTTATCAATTTTCGTCATCAATTTTTCTTTCCTGGTATTCAGCTGAATTTCGGAAATAAGCATGTCAACATACAGGTCCAGAACAAAAGATTCCTTGGCTTTAATGCGTTTCATCACACTGGCCTTCATGATTTCAGAATACGGTTTTTCTTTCACTGACCTCACCTCTTAGACCTTTTTTATATTATATGGATTATTGAAAAGATAATCAACTAAATTTTTATAATTTTTAGAAAATTTATATTCGGACACAAATTGTGGCTAAAAATAAAACTTTTTCTGTAAGTAAAGAAAATTTCAACACTTATGGTAAAATAGGGTATAAGGTATTATAGGAGGTGAAGGAATGACAGGAAACACAGGAAACACAGGAAACACAGGAAACACAGGAAACACAGGAAACACAGGAAACACAGGAAACACAGGAAACACAGGAAACACAGGAAACACAAGGAACTTAGTCGAAGAGTACGAAATAAATCCTTTTACCATGATAATTATTCCTGAAGAATACGGCAGCAGGGTTTACTCCAGGGTGATCGAGCTGGAGGAGGAGTATTTATCCCCATTCAGACCAATAGATATTATCAAAAAAAGCTGCAAGTATTTTGGAAGCAGCTACGAAGGCAGAAAGGAAGGAACGAAACAGCTTACCGGGATCACCCATAAAACCCCCATCATTGTCGACCCTATAAGCTCCATATATTTCATGCCTACAAGCTCGCCTACAAAACCGGACTGCATATGGGTTTCACATGAGCATGTATTATTCCATAAGAAGGTGGACTCCCACAGTACACAGGTTACCTTCAGGAATAAGAAATCCATGATTCTGCCAGTATCCCATCATTCATTTGAAAACCAACTGCTAAGGACATCCCTGCTGCGCACCAAATTCATGCAGCGGATGAAAGAAACCGAACGAAAAGCACTATACCTTCTTCATGGTCCAAGGTTCAATGATTCACAAGGATATCCTCATGCCAGTCTCGTCAGTGAGGTATATAGGGATTAATCAAGGAATCCGGTTCTTATCCGGATTCCTTTTCAATGGCTGTCCAGAATTATTAAATGATTTTATATAAAGTTTTCTAAATCCAGCTCCAGCGTCTATCCAGTTTTCATCCCTGAAATTGCTTCCCGGAGTATCTTGCGAGAATCGTTAGCTTTGAGCAGCTCGAGTCGTTTGTCTAGCTGCGGCTCCTAACTCCTCGAGACGCTTGTCTAGTGTCGCCTCCTAGAAACTCCGAAACTTCAACTCCGCCGGCAGAAGCAAAAAGCGCTTCTTTGTCGGAGTCTCCAGTTTCTCCGTTTCTGGGCAGTCGGCTATACATTTCGGTTACGGTCCTGCCAATGAAGTCAAAAAGCGACTTCACTGTCAGGCCCTCCAGCGCTTGTCGGGGCAGAACGAGGCGCTTGCGTTTTTTGTGCTGTCTTAAACCGCTTGAATAGGTAGTGGATCATCAATTCCTGGACTTTGTTGCGGATGCGGGGATTGAAGTAGTTATGCTGTTCTTCGTAGCCTTTATAGATGAAGAGGAACATGGTGAAGGCGTCATCTCGTTTTACTTCTTCAACCTTAAGGTTATTCTTTTTGAGGTAGCTTTTCACTATGGCGAGTTCTTTCTGGACTGCTTTCATTGTTTCTTCAATTAGCTCCAAATAAGGCTTCTTCAGTTTAAATGGACTATTTTCAACGACAGAAAGGTCCCGATTGAGCACGACCAGTACCATCGGCAAATAGATGGCCTGCTCCATAATATCGCGGTCTTTGTCAGGAATCCTTGTCATTTTGCTCTATCCCTTCAAAATAAAATAAGAACACTTGTTCGTAATTATCGTACTGGATTTTGAGGAGAATTTCAAGAGGGGTAAAAAATTTTCCTCCCACTATCATCTTCTCCAAAAAAAAAGGAAACTTGCAGTGCTGGTGGGTTGTTGGCTTTCTTCAGAAAAACATTGAAGTAAAAGCAGGAGATTTATTTCTGTTATCGAAATATAAAGGAAACAATTTACTTTGGAAGGATGGCTCTCGAAATGGAAAAACGATTTATTAAAGCTGAAGATTTATTTGAATTAAAGTCCGTTACGGACCCTCAGTTATCACCAGATGGAAAGAAGTGTGTATTTGTCCAGACAGAGATGCTGGGGATAAAGAATGATTATGCCTCTAATTTATACATAATTGACATTGGAGAAGGCGGCGAGCCGAAGCAATGGACTTACGGTGAAGGTCGCAACCATTCCCCAAGATGGTCACCGGATGGAACGAAGCTGGCTTTCGTTTCGAACCGCAGCGGCAAGAACCAGATATTTGTGCTGGATGCTGCTGGCGGCGAAGCAAGGCAAGCTACTGATTTCAGGAATGGTGCGAATGGTCCCGTCTGGTCTCCGGATGGAGAAAGGATCGCCTGCTCCGTATCCTTGAAACCTAATGAAGATTTGCTTGCAAAAGAGGAGGAAAAGAAGGATGAAGGGAAGCTTGAACCGTTCGTAGCACAGGAAATGAAATATAAATCAGATGCAGCTGGGTTCTGGGACGGAAAATACAAGCAGACAGACATCGTGAATCTTACAGATGGCAAGGCTGAATTAGTGGCAAAAGGCGAATCAGACTACCTTCTGCAGTGCTGGTCTCCTGACGGCAAAAGTCTCGTTTTGGCGGCTGATGAGTCACCTGAACGCGACTTTTCGTTCAAAAGTGATTTATGGCTGATGGATATCGGAACAGGGCACAAAACTAAGCTCACAAACGGTAATGGGTACTTCGGCAATGCAGTTTTCTCACCTGACGGAAAATACCTTGGCTATACTGGGCATGAGAGAGAGTTTGAGAATGCAACGTTAACCCAGGTTTGGATACAGGAGCTCGAGACTGGAAATATCCAATGTGTCACAGAGAATATGGATATCCTTGTTGGAGACGCTGTTGCTGCAGATTTCCATCAGGGAGCTCACAGCCCTGGATTGATCTGGGGGGAAGATAGTGAGAGCTTCTATTTCCTTGCGACCGACCAGGGAAATACTGCTTTATACTTTGCAAACCTTGCTGGGGAAGTGTATCCAGCACTTCTTGATGAGCAGCATGTATATGGGTACACACTGGACCGTAAAAACCAGAGAATTGTCGCAGCGATCAGCAATCCAGTTCTCCCGGGGGAACTGTTCCAGCTTGAGGTGACCACTGGAGAAATAAAACAACTGACCTCTGTAAATGAAAAGGTTATGGAGTCGGTCACTTTATCGCGGCCAGAGCAAATATCTTTCGAGGCCAGTGACAGCACACAATTAAATGGCTGGATCATAAAGCCGGCCGGATATGAAGAAGGTAAGAAGTATCCGCTCATTCTCGAGATTCATGGGGGACCGCATGCCATGTATGCTAACTCGTATTTCAATGAGTTCCAGGTCCTGGCGGCAGAAGGGTACGGAGTCCTCTTCATTAATCCACGCGGCAGCCATGGCTACGGGCAGCACTTCGTCAATGCTGTGAGAGGTGATTATGGCGGCGGAGATTACCAGGATGTGATGGACGCGGTCGAGTACGCGCTGGAGAAATACGATTTCATTGATAAGGATCGGTTAGGAGTGACCGGCGGCAGCTATGGCGGATTCATGACAAACTGGATAGTCGGACACACTGACAAATTCAAGGCAGCCGTCACTCAGCGTTCTATATCAAACTGGATCAGTTTTTATGGCGTCAGTGACATCGGGTATTATTTTACAGAATGGCAGATTCAGGCTGACCTAAGCGATCTTGAAACATTGTGGAAGCATTCACCTATCGCCTATGTGGATAAGATCAATACACCATTATTGATTCTTCACAGCGAAAAGGACTATCGCTGCCCAATCGAACAGGCAGAACAGCTATTCATCGCCTTGAAGAGACAGGGAAAAGAAACGAAGTTTATCCGATTCCCAGAATCCAACCATGAGCTCTCAAGAAGCGGAAAGCCTAATCTCCGTCTAGCCCGCTTGGCATCAATCGTCGATTGGTTCAATAGCCATTTGTAAAAAAAATCAAACTAATACCCGCGGCATGAGCTATGCCGCGGTTTTATTTTTGAAAATTTCTCCAGATAAGTTTAAGTTTAAGGTTATAGGTAAAGAAGGAAAATAGTAATAATGTGCTGCTTTACTATCCATATTGTTAATCAACCAGACCGACATGAATCAAAACATCGCAAAAGCAACAAGTTAACAATAATGACTTAATAAATTTTAATTTTCATCAATACTTATAAATCGGAAGGGTTTTTCGAATGAGATCTGATAGGCATCAACATACAAAAAGTAAAAAGAGGATCAGATGGTCGAGCATTTTTTTCCTGCTACTCCTTATTGTAGGAGCGGTTGCGCTATATTCCTATATGCAGTACCGTTCGGGGGTAAATCAATCTGAGAAGACAGCAAATGAGAATAAACAGGTGTACAAATTTAATGGTGAGAGCGACCGGAATGGTCTCACGAATATCCTGTTGATTGGCAGCGATGCTAGAGAAAAGGAAACATCGCGTTCAGACACAATCATGATCGCCAGTTATCATCCAGATACAGAGTCATATAAATTAACCTCAATCATGAGGGATACTTATGTGGAGATTCCGGGACACGGGATGAATAAAATCAATGCTGCGTTTTCGCTTGGCGGCCCGGAACTATTGAGGGAGACAATAAAGGAAAACTTTGATGTAAGCCTGCAATATTATTCAATCGTCGATTTTGAAGGGTTTGTCCATCTGGTTGATGAAGCATTCCCAGAGGGGGTTGAAGTCAATGTTGAAAAGAAGATGTCAGAGGGAATTGGTGTCACACTGGAACCAGGTGTGCAAAGACTGGATGGAAAACATTTGCTTGGATATGTCCGGTTCCGCCAGGATGCAGTCGGTGATTTTGGCCGTGTAGAACGCCAGCAAAATGTCATAAAGGAAGTCGGCAAGCAGTTCGCGAGCATTCAGACACTGCCAAAGCTGCCTAAATTAGTGGGGGTACTTACGCCGTTTATCAATACCAATATGGATACAGGCGATATTTTATTTATGGGAAAAGGGCTGATTTCGAAGGATAATCGGAATATCGAAACACTGAGGATTCCTGTTGAAGGCTCGTTTGAGAACCAGCGGGTGAGCGGTGCAGGACTAGTATTGGCGATAAACTTTGAAGAAAACAGGGCCGCGCTGCAGGAATTTTTAACAAAATAGATAACTTGTAAAAAATTACCCAAATTAAGAATTTGGGGTGTACAATTATTTCTAAGAGGTAAATACGATAAGGTAATCAGAACTCTGCCCAGTCCTGATTACCGAGTGCTTTGGACAAGGAGATTTCAATGGATGTAGAATTATTGAAAGAATGGTTTACAATCGAAAACATTATGGATTTGCTCAACCAATACCGATCGTTTGGCCCAATTCCAGGAATTTTGCTGCCGATGCTGGAAGCTTTTTTGCCTTTCCTGCCATTGTTTCTATTTGTTATGGCAAATGCGAACGCATTTGGGCTGTGGCTTGGGTTTCTATTTTCCTGGACTGGAGCAGTTCTCGGTGCTCTGCTCGTTTTCTTGATTTTTCGCACGTATGGCCAGGGACGGATCCTAAGGTTTTTACAGCGTCACCCCAAAGTCCAGAAGGGGATGAATTGGATAGAACGCCACGGGTTTGGCCCGATATTCCTGTTGCTGTGCTTTCCCTTTACTCCATCTGCCCTCGTCAATATTGTTGCAGGGCTTTCAAAAATAAGTATGGTAATACATGCATCGCTCGCATGATAACAGGGAAAATGGTGATGATCTTTACCATCAGTTTCGTAGGTTATGATATTCGTTCATTGATCACCAATCCGGCGCGGACTGCGATCGTTCTCGCAGTAATTGCCATTCTGTGGTATATCGGCAAAAGAATTGAAGTAAAAATGAATATGAGTGTAGGAAAAGACGATAATGACAGATAGCAGGATAACAGGTGGTGAAGGAAGTCGATGAAAGAAATCGTGAAAAGGGAAGGGCTCGAATGGATCAAGGCTTTTGCTCTCGGAATGATCATTTTTATCTTTATAAGGATCTTCTTTTTTTCCAATTATGTAGTTGAAGGGGAATCTATGCTTCCTACACTGGAAGATGGGAATAAAGTCGTTGTCAATAAGCTTGGATATGAGACAGAAAATCTCGAAAGATTTGACGTGATTGTCTTCCATGCCAATGAGGATGAGGACTTTGTGAAGAGGGTCATCGGCCTGCCAGGCGATAAAGTTGAATATCGAGAGGATAGGCTATTCATCAATGGCAAAAAGGTGGAGGAACCATTCTTGGATCAGTACCGCAACCAATCCCCAGTGGGCTACTTGACTGGCGATTTTACGCTTCAGGACTTAACAGGGGCTGAAAGCGTGCCTGAAGGAAAACTATTTGTCCTTGGTGATAACCGTCTTGGGAGCTGGGACAGCAGACAGTTTGGTTTCATTTCAGAAAAGCAGGTCGTTGGCAAGGTTAATCTCAGATACTGGCAGCTAGAGGAAATGGATGTATCGTTCTGAGCCATACATATAGAGAAGCGGAAAGGCTCGTCATTTTTCGAGTCTTTTTTTATTTCGTTCATGTTAAACTAATAAGACCATTATAAAATAGGGCGGAGATTACATGCAGGGAACATTGCCATTGATCAAAACAAAATTAATTGTTCCTGGCTTACAGGAGCAATGGATAAGACGAGCAAAATTATCAAGAAAAATGAAAGCGGTTTCTGAAAAAGCGCTGACCATTATTCAGGCTGGCGCAGGTTATGGCAAGAGTACGGCACTGGCCTTGCATGTCAAGGATGAGAGCCAGTCATGCTGCTGGTACACAATCACTTCTTCCGATGATGATATTCTTCCGTTTCTATCCTATTTGACAGCCTCGATTCAAACCTTGTTCCCGGATTTTGGCCATGAGTTAATTACTTATATGAAAAAAATGGACCGTTATATAAGAGAAGAGGAACTTAGTATGCTCTCTTCGCTTTTTATCAATGAAACCCTCCAAATACCTGAGAAAATCATTGTCATCCTTGATGATTTTCACGCAATCGAACATTCCTACCATATCAATGTCTGGTTGGAAAAACTGCTGGAGCATATGCCCGGACATCTCCATCTTGTCATTTCAACCAGGACGAAGCCTGGTTGGAAAGTCCTTGCGAAGTTGAATGCCAGGAATGAATTGAATGAGATTTCAAAGGCAGATTTGATTTTTGGCAAAGAAGAGATTGAACTGCTTCTTTCTGATTATTATCAGCTTGCTATCAGTGACGAACAGCTCGACCAGTTGTATCAAATTACAGAAGGGTGGGTCATTGCAATTGGAATGATCGCTCAGCAGCTCCCTCACTTGAAAAGTCTGGATGATCTTCTGGCAGAGCCGGCAAAGTCGCTTGAGGATTTGTTTCAATACCTGGTTTATGAAGTGTTTTCGAAACAGCCTCTCATGATTCAGCAATTCCTTGAACAGACAAGCATCTTTGAAGAACTAAGTACGGATATATGCGATCATATCCTCGGTATGAACGGTTCCATCCAGATGCTGCAGCAGCTGACCGCGAAAAATTTGTTCATCCAGCAGATAGGAGAAAGCCAGTTCAGGTATCATGCCCTTTTTCGCGAATTCCTCGAGACCAGACTGATCACGAGCCAGCCTGGTCAATACAGAGTATTAATGATGAGTAGTGCCCATTATTTTGAAAAAAGGGGGCAGTGGGAAGAGGCATTATACTGCTATGAGAAAATTGGCCAATTCACCGCTGCTGCAGCGATTATGGACGAACAGGGGATGGAGCTTCTCGAAATGGGCAAGCTCGAGAATTTGCAGGAGCGGCTTGCGAAAATCCCGCTGGAAGATAAAAGCCGCTATTGTTCACTTTTGTTTCTAGAAGGTGAGGTTTACCGTTACCGCTCATTGTACAAGCAAGCGGAATCGTGTTATGAGCAGGCAATACAGACAGCTGACAGGATTGGGAATGCAGAATGGAAAAGCAAGGCTCTAGAAGGCAAAGCGAAAATTTATCTTGATACGATCCAGCCGCTTAAAGCTGAACGCATTTTAGCTCAGGCAATAGAGCTTCGGGAAGCGGCGATGCTTGATGCTCCCGCGGAGGAAACAGGAAGGCTTTATCGCCTTCTTGCTGAAAACCTGATCAATTCCGGGCAGGCATTAAAAGCAGAAAGGTGGATTGAACGGGCAAGGTCGATGGGGGTCCATATTGAGGATGGAAACCTGGAAGCCCGGCTATATTTGAGGACCGGCCGATTCCAAGAAACGAGAAGAATTTTAACAGATGCAAAGGCGATTGGTCATCTGGATGACAAACTGCATTTGCCGCAATCACACAGAGAGACAGATCTGCTGCTGGCACTGATTGAAGCTTTTACAGGCAATGGAATGAAAGCAAAGACTTTATCTCAATCAGGCATCCAGTATGGGATTGATATCCAGGCTCCATTTGTGGAAGCTTGCGGATGGATCAGGATGGTCCATGCAGTCCAGCTGATAGAACAATATAATCTCACACTTGCTGAAAAATGCTATGAAACGGCACTTGATATCATGGGACGTTTGAGCATCGAACGCGGGAAGGCTGAACCGCTGATGGGACTGTGCATTCTTTATGGCTCAAGGCGTGAATATGAGAGGGCTGCTGAGGCGGGGAGAAAGGCACTGCTTGAAACAGAACAGGTGAAGGATATCTGGCTTTCAGCACTGATAACGCTTTGCCTCGCGATTGCGTCAATTTATAATGGCAGGCACAGGGAGGCGAGCGAGAACCTTCATAAAGCAGAGGGGCTGATCAACCAGTGTGGTGATGAATATGGGCGAATGCTGCTGTCGTTTTGGAAGTCCTATTTTTATTTTTCATTAAATGAAGATGAAGAATTCAAATTAGCATTTTCAAGCTTTTTAAAATTGATGAAAACAGGCGGATATGAATTTTTCCTGAAAAAGCGGACGACATTTGGGCCGCGGGACTTGCAGGTGTTCGCACCTATGCTCATTGAAGCGGTAAAGCAATCAATAGCCCCTGGATACGCTGAGAAGTTGTTGGAGGATTTGAAGATTCCGAGCCTGAGTGCCCATCCCGGCTATTCATTAAGGGTCCAAACGCTTGGCCAATTCCGGCTCTGGCTTGGAGACAGGGAAGTGGAGGAAAGGGATTGGCAGAGAGGAAAGGCGAAAGAGCTTTTCCAGCTATTCTTGACAAAGAGGAGCCAGTTCCTGATGAAGGAAGATATTTTCCAGATTCTTTGGCCAACTCATGAGGAAAAGAATGCAGACAGAGACTTTAAAGTTGCCCTGAATGCCTTGAATAATGTTCTTGAGCCTGCGCGCAAAGCGAGATCCACCCCATTTTTCATTATCAGGGAAGGATCGGGATACGGAATAAACCCTCATGCAGCAATTGAACTGGACTCGCGAATATTCGAAGAATGGGCAGAATCCGGACTTGAAGAGAAGAACACGGAAAAATCAATGGAAGAACTAGAGGGTGCCCTGAATTTATATAATGGGGATTATCTTCCCGAACGACGGTATGAGGACTGGTGCCTCAATGAGCGAGAACAGCTGCTTGTTTATTTTTTGCGAAGTGCGGAGAAGCTGGCGCAGCTGAATGTAAGGCGTGAAAACTATGATTCTGCCATTCATTGGTGCCAAAAAATCCTCCACAGGGACAGAACATGGGAGGAGGCCTACCGATTGCTGATGTTCTGCTATTATCGGAAGAACAATCGTCCGCAAGCTATCCGGTGGTATAAAAAATGCAGTGAAGTACTGGAGGAAGAACTGGGAGTCACCCCGCTGGAACCAACAAAGCATATGTATGAGATGATTATTGAAGGACAAAATCAGTAGACTTACAGGAGGTTGGTTGATGAAAAGAATGGACCCTGGAAGGACTTTGCCATCAAGGGCCTTGATGGCTACTGTATCGCATTTGGCGGGACAGAAGGCTATTGACTTGAACCTGCAGCATCCTTTTTACTAGTTTATGTCACAGTCAAGATCCGGTCGAAATAACTCTTTATGATCAGCCATCTTGCAGGATAGGATAAAGCGAAATCTTCGATAGACTCATTGGAGTAGATGAACAGGCAGTCAATCTGCTTTTTATGGAGTTTTAAATCATAGAGCAGAGCGTGTGGAATCGTATAATGCTCGTTTAATTGATAAGGATTTAATTTTACAGGAGCTACCCTTTCTTTATTCATAAAATCAAGCAGGGCTGCTTGCTGGATGTCAACACTCTCATTTTGTGATTGTCCGTTTATATGAATCTTTTCATTGATCAAATAGATTCCCATCATAGAAATCCCCTCCATGTTTTAGGCAATGTAGTACCGTTATTGCCATAAAAATAGGAGGGGATACTCTTTTTTTAGGAAGTTTTGTGATGGTAGTCGATTTATCGATGACGGTATTTATAAATCAATCCTGCGATGACATTAGCGGGAATGAACAAAATATTCGATTGCAGGTTCATATGAAGGATTTCTTCCTGGACAGGCATTTCCTCGTACATTTGACTTTGTGAAAGCTGCTTCTTTTTCTTTATTTCTTCGATTTTTTTGATATATCTGTACTGGATTGGCGTCATGATGACGGTGGTAATGATCCATGGCAATATGAAGATGATCATGATTAATAAAAATACGGAATCCATCGAAGTTGTCCCCCTTTTATGTATCTGTCTATACGGAATAAGCCTCTTTTTGGTTTCACTTTTAACTGTATTTTAGAACTTCAACCATTCATTGCTAATACAATTCAGCATGATGTAACTCATTTGTAACTGGAATTCTTTAAGATGATGTCAAAGCTTGTGGGCTTTGGAATCACCATTTTAAAGGGGGAAAGGAAATGAAAGCTGGTCAACGGAATTTTGTTTTATCATTGATGCTCATTTTGGTCCTGTTGTTTACAAGTGCCTGCAGTGGATCGGGAACAGAGAAGTCAGGCGGCACTGAAGGGAAAGACGGAAAAGATGAACCGAAGAACTCGGAACCAATCAAGATTGGTGTGCTGGCTTCGCAAACAGGCGGACTTGAGGCTTATGGAAAACAGACACTTCGCGGATTCGAGCTGGGACTTGAATACGCTACTGACGGAACAAATGAAGTGGCGGGACGTAAAATTGAATTTATTGTTGAAGATACGGAAACCAAACCTGAAGTAGCCGTCCAGAAAGCGACGAAGCTGCTTGAAGAGGATGAAGTAGACTTCCTGGTCGGTTCTTCCAGTTCAGGTGACACGCTGGCAGTCCTGCCGCTGGCTGAGGAATATGAAAAAATCATGATTGTCGAGCCAGCTGTAGCAGACAGCATCACTGGCTCTGAATTCAATGAATTTATTTTCCGCACGGCGCGCAACTCTTCTCAGGATGCTGTTGCGGGTGCCGCGGCAATCGCGAAGGATGGGGTGAAAATCGCGACCCTTGCTCCAGATTATTCATTTGGGCGTGATGGTGTCGCAGCGTTCAAAGAAGCAGCTGAAAAACTTGGCGCAGAAGTCGTCCATGAAGAATATGCAGACCCAGCTGCAACTGATTTCACTTCCAACATCCAGAAGATCATCGACCAGAAGCCAGATTACTTGTTCGTCGTCTGGGCTGGTGCGAATTCACCATGGAACCAGATTTCTGATATGAAGGTCCAGGAAAAAGGAATCAAAATATCCACAGGTGCACCTGATATCGCTGCGCTTGCAACGATGGAGCCGCTTGTCGGTATGGAAGGCTTCACCGTTTATTATCATGACCTGCCACAAAATGACATCAATAAATGGCTTGTTGATGAACATAAGAAGCGTTTTAACGGTGAGCTTCCAGATTTATTTACTCCAGGAGGGATGACAGCCGCGATGGCGATCGTCGAAGCTTTGAAGAAAACAGAAGGTGACACCGATTCCAAAAAATTGATCGAGACAATGGAAGGAATGAGCTTTGATACTCCAAAAGGACAAATGACCTTCCGGGAAGAAGACCATCAGGCACTCCAGTCCCTATACGCAATCAAGCTTGAGAAGAAAGATGGAGTCGACTATCCAGTCCCTGTCCTGATCCGCGAGCTCTCACCAGAAGAAACAGCACCACCGATCCGTAATTAACAAAGAAAAATAAGAAAGTATAAAATCACCTCGAGAGCTGTCCAGCTCCAGCGCCTAGCCCCTCGAGGCGCTTCGGTCCTGCCAATGAAGTCAAAGAACGACTTCACTGTCAGGCCCTCCAGCGCTTGTCGGGGCTGACCAAGGCGCTTGCGCTCCAAATATCATAATGAACTTCGGTAACTCAGCCGGAGTTCATTATGCTTTTACTGAATTCTTACTTAGGTATCAATCGATTAAGGTGGTGAAGCATATGACGGCGATTATCGAGACGAAAGACCTCAGCATTACATTTGGCGGTCATACCGCGGTAGATTCTGTCAGCATCTCAGTTCCGCATAATCATTTCAAATCAATTATCGGTCCGAATGGTGCTGGAAAAACGACTTTCTTCAACTTATTGAGCGGGCAGCTCACGCCGACGAAAGGACAGGTCTTCTATAAAGGCAGTGAAATTACAAAGCTCTCTCCGACAAAAAGAACGAGGACCGGAATCGGACGGTCCTTCCAAATCACCAATGTGTTCCCAAGCTTGACGGTAATGGAAAATGTCCGTCTTGCAGTTCAATCACATGAGGGAGTCCGCTATCAGATGCTCAGGCATTTTCGTTTCTTTAAAAATTTTGAGGAGCAGGCAGAAGAGTGGCTGAAGCTTGTATTGCTGAATGACAAGAAGGATGCACTGGCAAGGAATCTTGCTCATGGTGAAAAAAGGAAGCTGGAGATCGCGATGCTGCTTGCTTTGAACACAGAGGTGCTGCTTCTGGATGAACCTACAGCTGGGATGTCACTGGAAGAGGTTCCGGCAATCCTGGAGGTAATCAGGAAAATCAAGGAGCGCGGAGACCGGACGATCATTTTGATTGAACACAAAATGGATATGATCATGGATCTTTCTGATTCCATCATGGTCTTGTTCAATGGTGCCCTGCTCGCCGATGGGACGCCAGCAGAAATCATGAAAAATGAAACGGTCCAGTCTGCCTATTTGGGAGGTTTGCATAGTGAGCACGCTGCTGAAGCTTGACCAGGTTGAGACATTCATAGGTCAGTATCATATCCTACAAGGCATTTCTTTTGAAGTGCCAAAGGGGGGAGGTTACCGTACTGCTGGGGCGGAATGGTGCCGGCAAAACAACGACACTCAGAACGATCATGGGACTGAATCCGGCTGCGAAAGGTTCGGTCACTTTTAAAGGTGAAGAAATCAAGAGCCTGCCGACTTTCACGATTGCAAATAAAGGCATCGGCTACGTGCCTGAAGACCAGGGGATTTTTGCCGGCCTGAGCGTCGAGGAAAATATCAAGGTAGCAGTCAAAAAGGAGGAGAACGATGAGACCCAACAGCGACTGGATTGGATTCTTGATTTATTTCCTGATTTGAAAAAGTTCTGGAAAAAACCAGGCGGGCTTTTGAGCGGCGGCCAGAAGCAAATGCTTTCAATCGCAAGAGCATATGTCAATGACAATGAACTTCTCTTGATTGATGAACCGAGCAAAGGCCTGCACCGATCGTCGTCGAGAAGGTTATGGAATCGATCCAGCAAATGAAGGATAAAACGACAATTATCCTTGTAGAACAAAACTTTATGATGGCCAGCAGTATTGGCGACAGCTTTTATATTATCGATGATGGCAGGACAGTTTCGAACGGCTCGATGAACCTCCTTCGTGAGGACGAAGAAATGAGACGTAAATATCTCGGTATTGCATAAGAAAGGGGGAAGAAAGAGTGGATGTACTGATTAACTTGAGTCTTAACGGTCTTGCCACGGGAATGCTGATCTTCCTTCTGGCTGCGGGTCTTACATTGATTTTCGGGTTGATGGATGTACTGAACTTTGCCCATGGTGGTTTGTTTGCCTGGGGCGCGTACAGTGGCGTTTGGATATATAGCTCGACAGGAAGCTTTGTTATCGGGATCATCGGTGCCATCCTTACTGGCATGATTCTCGGAATTGTCACTGAGCGTTGGATCATTAAACCTGTTTACGGCAATCATGTGCAGCAAATATTGATTACGCTCGGCTTGATGCTTGTTTTATCAGAGATGTTAAAAGTGGTCTGGGGACCTAACCAGATTTCGGCGACAACCCCTGATTACCTTTCTGGCAGCTGGGAGTTTGGCGGGATCATCATCATTAAATACCGTGTTTTTATCATAGCTGTCGGGTTCGCGGTATTCCTGGCAGTACAGTACTTGCTTAAAAAGACGAAAATTGGCCTGGTTGTTCGCGCGGGCGTAATGAACAAGGAAATGGTCCAATCGCTAGGGATCAACATCCAGAAAGTGTTCATGTTCGTTTTCATGATTGGAGCTGGAATGGCTGCTCTTGGCGGTATGTTGCTGGGACCATATTCTGGCGTGATTTATGCAGATATGGGGATGGAATTCGCGATCCTCGCATTCATCGTAGTGGTTATTGGAGGAATGGGCAGCTTTACAGGTTCTGTAATGGCCGCAATTTTGGTTGGATTGTCAGGTTCATTCATGGCCTATTATGTGCCTGACCTTGCGCTTGCAGCTAACATGCTTCTGATGGCAGTGGTATTAATTTTCAGGCCGCAGGGTTTATTCGGGGCAAAGGGGTGAGGAGATGATGACAAGAATGTTTTCAAATCGCTTGAACATCTTATATTTGATTGTCGCTGGATTCCTGGCAGTACTTCCGTTTGTCTACGATTCAAGGAGCATGCTCATCCTTCTCTCCCAAGTGTTTATTTTTGCCGTACTGGCCATGAGCTATGACATCCTGCTCGGATACACTGGGATTGTCTCGTTCGGCCATGCGATGTTCTTCGGAATCGGTGCGTATACAGTAGGTGTCTTCATGAAAAGGTTTGAACCCGAAACAAGCTACTTTCTGCTGGCGGTCCTGGTGACGATTTTGTTGACTGCTGTTGTCAGTTATTTCGTCGGGCTGCTGACACTGCGGCTGAAAAGCCATTTTTACGCGATGCTGACGATGGCATTCGCCGGATTGTTTTTAGTACTCGCTGAAAAATGGCGTACAGTTACTTATGGAAATGATGGCTTCACTTTCAGGGTGCCGGACTTCCTGAAGGACAGGACAGACTTTTACCTAATCTGTCTTGGTTCGATGGTCATTGTCTTCATTTTATTAAAAAGATTCACCAATTCACCGCTTGGAAGAGTCCTTCAGGCGATCAG
Organism: Mesobacillus subterraneus; assembly: GCF_020524355.2. Taxonomy (NCBI): domain Bacteria; kingdom Bacillati; phylum Bacillota; class Bacilli; order Caryophanales; family Bacillaceae; genus Mesobacillus; species Mesobacillus subterraneus. The sequence goes on along the minus strand of NZ_CP129019.1, from coordinate 2,999,838 downwards.
GGAAAATGAACAGAGGACTGAATCGCTCGGATACAGCGTACTTCAATATAAAGTCATTGCCAGTGTTGTCTCAGGTGTCATCGCTGGTATTGCGGGAATTTTATATGCCGTTTCTCTAAGGTTCGTTAATACCAGTGTTTTTACAATGGATATCACACTTGATGCCTTGCTGATGACGATCATTGGCGGTGTCGGGACGCTTGTCGGGGCGATTATTGGAGCGGGAATCATTGAGTTTTCGCATCACTGGCTGACAGAGCTGGCGAAGGTTCACTGGATATTCGAAAGATGGATCATCTTTTTCGGGATCATTTATATCCTTGCTGTCATGTTCTTCCCAATGGGCATCGTTGGTTCCTTGCAAAAACTCAAATTCAAAAAGAAAAAGAAAGCTTCGGTTCCGGTTGAATCAGAGGCCGTAAGCCAGGGAGATTCGTGATGGAAACAAAGCAAGTGACTTCATTCGTCCTGCGTTTTCAGCTCGCGGACATCGAGATGGACAGCGGCAGAAAATACTGGAGAGTCAAAGTGACATATGTTCAGGCAGAAAAGGAAGCGGTGTTTGATTCCGTAGAGTCGGCAATGGCATTTATTAAAGAAATAGTTGGAGAATCATAGGTTCGATTTTTATAGGAGTGGTGAAATTGCAGATTGGCATTGTCAGTACGGGAATCTACCTTCCTGAAAACTACGTCACAGGAAAGGAAATTGCCAAGTTGGCAGGAATTCCCGAACAAGTTGTGGAAGAAAAAATGGGAATCAGGAAAAAGCCGGTGCCAGGCCCGGATGACCATACATGTGAGATGGGGATCAGTGCTGCAAGAATTGCGTTGGAAAAAGCAAAAATGGATCCAATGGACATCGACCTTGTCATCTATATTGGTGAGGAATACAAGGAGTATCCATTATGGACAGCCGGAATCAAGCTGCAGGAGGAAATCGGTGCAAGAAATGCCTGGGCATTCGATACAGCATTAAGATGCGGAACAACTGTCATGGCTCTGAAGCTTGCGAAAGGAATGATGCTCTCTGATTCGGCGATCAATACCGTCCTCCTTGCTGGAGGCTATCGGAATGGTGATTTCATAGATTACCAGAATCCAAGAACGCGGTTCATGTACAATCTCGGGGCCGGCGGCGGTGCGATATTACTGCAAAAGGGCCATCAGGAGAACTTGGTGATGGAAACAGAAGTGATTACGGATGGATCTTTTTCCGAGGATGTCGTCGTCGTTTCCGGCGGAACAAAAAACCCGATTTCAGCGGAGAATCTGGAGCGCGGCCTCTACAAGCTGGATGTTCTCGACCCTCTGGGAATGAAAGAGCGGCTGGAGCAAAAGTCCATGGCCAATTTCCTGAAGGTCATCTCTCGGTCCGTTGAAAAAAGCGGGTTTACCGAAAAGGATATTTCCTATGTCGGGATGTTACACATGAAGCGGTCAGCTCATGATTTTGTATTGCGGAAGCTGGGGCTTGGAGAAGAAAACTCTATCTACCTCGAAGACTATGGGCATATTGGACAGATTGACCAGATCCTGTCGCTGGAACTGGCAGAAAAGGTCGGGAAATTGAAGGACGGTGATGTAGCTGTTCTGGTAAGTGCCGGGATAGGCTATGCATGGGGGGCAACAACCATTCGTTGGGGAAAGGGTGAGCTGTAATGGAAAAAACGGCAGTGGAATTGAAGAAAGTTGATTTGCAGAATGGTGAAACAATATCGTATAGAGAACGGGATGGTGGAAACAAAAATGTACTATTGATCCATGGCAATATGACCTCATCCAAGCATTGGGACTTGTTGATTGACGCGATTGATCCTGAATATAAAATTTTTGCAGTGGACCTGCGGGGGTTCGGTGAATCCAGCTATCATAAGCCGATCATGTCGATCAAGGATTTTTCTGATGATGTAAAAATGTTTGTGGATGAAATTGGGCTGAAGGATTTTGCCCTTGTCGGCTGGTCGACTGGAGGAGCGGTAGGGATGCAGTTCGCTGCTGATTACCCGGGTTATTGTGAAAAGCTTGTGCTGCTCGCCTCTGCATCAACGAGAGGATATCCGTTCTTCGGCACGAGTGAGGAAGGACTGCCGGATAGTAACAACCGACTGGTTACTTATGAGGATGTAAAGGCGGATGCCGGTAAAACGGTTGCTGTCCAGACAGCCTATGACCAGCAGAATAGAGGATTTTTAAAAGCCATGTGGAATATGTTGATTTATACCGATCGTCAGCCGGAAGAACGGCATTATGACGAATATGTTGATGATATGCTGACCCAGCGTAACTTGGCTGAAGTCTACCATTCTCTTAATACTTTTAACCTTAGTGCATTCAGCAATGGATTGAAGGATGGTACAGATCAGGTAAAGGATATTCAGATACCTGTGCTTGTGCTCCGGGGGGACCGGGATTTCGTTGTTACTGGCAGGATGGCAGAGGAGATTGTTGAAGATTTCGAGGGGCGGGCAAGGTTTGTGGAACTGAAGGATTGCGGACACTCGCCCTTAGTGGATGACCTGGATCAGCTATTGCAGCATGTTGAAGGATTTTTAGCAGAGTAGGAAGGTGTTTTTATGAGATTGAAAGATAAAGTAGCGATTATTACTGGTGCAGCGAACGGGATCGGTCTTGCTGCTGCAAAGACTTTTGCCCGTGAAGGCGCCAGTGTTGCCATGGCGGACTTTGATGAGGAAACAGGAACGAAGCGCGCAGCTGAGCTGTCTGCAGAAGGCTATGACGTAGGATTTTTTCAGGTGAATGTTGCCGACAGAATAAGTGTTGACTCGTTGATTCAAAACGTTCTTGGCAGCTTTGGCAAAATTGATGTTTTAATAAATAATGCAGGCATCACTAGGGATGGGATGCTTCATAAGCTTTCAGGCGAGGATTTTCAAAAGGTCGTTGATGTCAATCTGACCGGAGTATTCAATTGTGCCCAGGCGGTTGTGCCAGCAATGGTCCAGCAAGGATCAGGGAGAATCATCAATACATCCTCAGTTTCCGGCATATACGGCAATGTGGGACAGACAAACTACGCAGCAACCAAAGCCGGGGTCGTCGGCATGACGAAAACTTGGGCAAAGGAACTTGGCCGCAAAGGCATCAATGTTAATGCAGTTGCCCCGGGGTTCATTGAAACAGGTATGACAGCCGCAGTGCCAGACAAAGTCATTGAACAAATGAAGATGCTTGTCCCGCTTGGCAGGCTCGGTTTGCCAGAAGACATTGCCGACGCCTATTTGTTCCTTGCTTCAGACGAATCAAAATATGTAAACGGCACCACCCTCCATGTAGATGGCGGGATTATGATGTAAGATGGAAAGCGCACTCGTTGCGCTTTTTTATTTTGCAATTGGTGGGTGATAAGGGAGTGAAAGTTTCCAACGGGGATTAAATTTGTCTCAAGAGGGATTAAATCTCCTTCAACGGGGATTAAATTTGTCTCAAGAGGGATTAAATCTCCTTCAACGGGGATTAAACTTGTTCCAACGGTGATTAAAGCCCCTTCAATAAGGGGGAAAAATGACGAACTTGTAAAAACTTCGTTAACAGCCTAAGCATTTGATTCGACTGTATATATATTTGGGCCAAGCGGTGATAAAATGTTCTCAACTGGAGATAAATTTGTTTCAACTGGAAATAACTCTCTTTCAACTGCAGAAATATTCGAGATGAATGTAGATAAATTCGTATCAAACTCACCAAACCTCGAAAAAACCTCTTAACTGATATTAAAATTGCTTCAACAAGTATTAAATTTCAGCCAACTGGTTTTAAAACTAGCTCTCCCAATAAAGGAGGACAAACCGGCCATTAAATTACCAGCTAATCCATTGCCCACCTCAATTTTGATTCCGCCGAATCTCACTTTAGGGTTAACTCCCCTTCAAAAGTGGTAAATGGTATAAAAAAAGGATGAGGTGCTGTACATGGAAGAAACAAAGCAGAAGTACTACTTTAATATAGAAAGCGGCGAAGTGCTGGACACGCCTGCTGAGCCGGAGGTCCATTTATTCACGCTGATTGCAACAGGTGAGGAAATTAAGGATTTGCGGGAGTATCTTATGGAAAACTATAAAGCGGACTTGGCAACCTTAGCCAACTCCAACTTTCGCCCTTTTACAGAGCCAGACCGTGAACATGCTGAATATGACTTTGCGATGAAGGAAATTTACGCAATGGTCTACAAACTGGGTGATGCCGAAGCGAGGAATCACGTAAAAAGCATGGGGATATTTTCAGAAGACGAGTTAACCGGTATATAAACTATTGACACCATAGCTGATGCTGTGGTGTTTTTGCTGTGTTTTTAGTATGAGAAAACTATAAGTAGTTTGCCTAATCCAGCAACAGTGCTGTCCAAGGCAATCTCGCTTTTGGTCTGTAACTATCCTGTAACTCCCTTCGCCTAAAATGAATCCATCAAGACGAGTGAAGGAGAGATTGCGGTGAGGTGGGAGCTCGACTGGCTTGAATCTAGAGCGGGATTGACACCAGATGCAACTGCGATTGCTGATGCAGAGACGGGTCAGGAATGGTCATACAGGGAAGTCAATGATCGGGCGAAAGCAATTGCGGTGTGGCTTGGTGAAAAGGGTGTCAAAAAAGGCGACAGGGTTGCGCTGCTTGCGCCGAACGGAATCAGTTACTTTGATTTGCTGTTCTCCTGCGGGAAAATTGGCGCAATTTTTGTGCCGCTGAACTGGCGGCTATCCCTCGATGAGCTGGCATATATCATAAAAGACTGTGAGCCCAGGCTGCTGGGATTCCATTCGAATTTTACAAAAGAAGTGACGTTGATTTGGGAACACGAAGATCGTTGCATCCAAATCAATGGCTCACGCTACGACCAGCTGTTTGAGGTGAAGGTTGGTAAACTTGATGCTGAAAATCCTAAAGTGGATGAGGAAGACCCTCTGGCGATGATTTATACAGGCGGAACCACTGGCAAGCCAAAAGGAGCGGTTCTATCGCATCGGGCAATCATCTGGAACAGTATTTCCACCATCGCCAGCTGGAATCTGACGAATGAGGACAAGACGGTGACGTATTTACCTTTATTCCATACCGGCGGTTTGAACGCTCTTTCAATTCCTATCCTGATGGCAGGAGGTAAAATCGTGCTGGCAAACGATTTTAGCCCGGAAAAAGCGATCGGGAATTTAATAAGGTATAAATGCACAATTGTCCTTTTTGTGCCGACGATGCATCATATGCTTGTGAAATCTGAGCAGTTCCATGGTTCGGAATTTCAGGATATGAAATTATTTTTATCTGGAGGAGCGCCGTGTCCGCTCGAAATATATGAAGCATACAAACAGAAGGGTATCCCTTTCAAGGAAGGATATGGATTGACGGAAGCAGGCCCGAATAATTTTTACATTGACCCTGCAGAGACAAATGTAAAAAGAGGCTCAGTCGGAAAACCGATGCTATTTCACAATGTCAGGATCCTGGATGAAGACAGAAACGAGACAGGTGCAGATGAAGTTGGTGAACTTGCCATTCAGGGGAATCATGCTTTTTCTTATTACTGGAAAAATAAGAACGCGACCGATAGCACCTTGAAGGACGGCTGGCTCTATACAGGTGACCTGGCGAAAAGAGATAGAGATGGATACTACTACATTGTCGGCAGGAAAAAAGAGATGATCATCACCGGAGGGGAAAATGTATTTCCGCTCGAAATCGAACACTGGCTCTGCTCGCACCCATCCATCCAGGAGGCGGCTGTTGTCGGGGTAGCAGACGATAAATGGGGTGAAGTAGTAACGGCCTATATTGTCGTTGATGAAGGAGCAGCTTTGTCTGAAGGTGAAGTCAAGCAATACTGCAGGCAAAAACTGGGCAGCTATAAAGTCCCTAAAAACATTTACTTTATTAGTCAGATGCCGAAAACACATGTCGGGAAAATAGATAAGAAACTGTTGAAGGAAATGTCAGGTGAGATCAGCGACCGGTAAGTTAAAAAATGGGATTTAGGAATATATCGGGATTTTAAGGAATAAGCAGCGAAGAGTCAGGAATATATTAAGATTTTAAGGAATAAGTGACCATGATTCAGGAATATATCAAGATTGATAGGAGTAAATCCGAAGTTCAGGACCAAGTTTACTTGTCAGGGATTCAATCTGCAGCCTGAAACAATTAAAAAGGCATTTCAGCCAGCGTTTGCTGACTGGAATGCCTTTTTTTGAAGCAATAGGCAGATTAAGATATTAAATGCGAAAAGTGAAGACAGTAAAAGCATCACTCCGCTGAATGGCAACAGGGCTGCGACCGGCGGTGCGAGACTTGCGCCTGTCAGCAGGATGAATGAATACAGCGACAATGCTTTGGCACGCTGGCTGCTGCCGTAGCCGCCAATCAGGGTAATGACTGTCGGGATGGTGAGTGAAATCGATGAAACAAAAAAGATAGAGAAGAATATTAAGGCTGCGGTGCTTTGGAAGAAAAGTAGCAGGAACGCGCTAGTTGACCCGATGGCCAAACCGAACATCATTGTTCGCAGCTCGCCCCATCGATCGATCAGTTTACCTGTGAAAAGGGAGAGAGAAGCACCTAACAATCCGACAAGACGGATTATCAGCAAGTCTGATTCAGGACCGTTAAAATAGCGGCCAATTGCATCATAGAATGCGATAATTGCAAACAAAAGTGAGAATGAAATACTATAGCATTTCATCAACCGAGAATCTTTTAACAATTGAAAAAAGAGACTCCATAAAGGCTTGCTTTCTACCATCTGTGGTGGTGATTCATTCAGCAGGAAAAAAGCAGCAGCAAACAGAATAAAATAGACAGCTGAAAAGAAAAAGAAGACGCTGTTCCAGGATGAAACCTCGGCAAGAAAGTCACTGGCAACCTGCCCAAAGATGCCGGCGATTAAAAATCCAGTATTAATCAATACAACAAGGATCGTCCTCTGCCGAAAATTAAAGACATCATAAGAGTAGGCGAAAGCAACTGAAGCGAAAGTGGCAAGAGTGATCCCCTGCAGGGAACGGGCAATCCACAAACTGAGAGATCCGGCAGAAAAGCCGACGGCCAATGTTGTCAGTGCGGAAGCCAAAAGTCCGAACACGAGGATTTTCCTCCGGCCTGTAAAATCGGATACAGGTCCGAATGACAGCAGTCCGCAGGCATAGAAAAAGGTAAAAAGCCCCCCCAGCGAGAACAACGTGAGATTCGGCGATTAATAGGTCTTCCGCAAGATCGGAATAGATTGGAATCAATGTGTAGATATTGCTTGCGACCATGATGGCGCAGAGTGTCAGAAGGATGGAAGCCTTGTGAAAAAAGGACATGGATTTCATGGATATCACCTGCCATCACTACCATATGCAGCCAGAACGGATTTTGCAGGTTGTTTTGGGAAAAATTAACGGGCTTCCTGCTTCCAAAATTGCCTCCAAAAAAGGTATAATGAAAGGTATATAGAACAATCGTTTGGTATGAAAAGGCGCAGGAAATAAAGCGCCTTTTTCAATTATAAATGGGATACAGAGATAGATATTTTAAGAGAGAAGGGGGAAGTTAGATGTCTGTACGTTTATTGCTCGGGCGCTCTGGAAGCGGCAAGACCGAGATGATCATAAATGAAATCAAGGACAGGCTCATTACCGACCCGCAGGGGGATCCGGTCGTTTATCTTGTTCCTGAACAAATGTCATTCCTTTCCGAATACAGATTGTCCACTGACCCTGAGCTTGGGGGAATGATCAGGGCGCAGGTATTCAGCTTTCCGCGCCTTGCATGGAGAATCCTGCAGGAAACAGGCGGATTTACTCGCCAGCATTTGGACAGTGTCGGGATCAGCATGATGATTCGTAAAATTATTGAGGATAAAAAAGATGACTTGAAAATCTTCCAAAAGGCTGCGGATAAGAATGGTTTTGTCCAGCAGATGGAGCAGATGCTGATTGAGTTCAAACGATATGCGATAAACCCGGACGAGCTCGCTGGAAAAATGGAGGAAAGCTCTGCGGGCAATAAAGCGCTGAAGGACAAAATCCATGATCTTGAGTTAGTCTATCGTCAATTCGAAGATGAATTATTCGGCAAATATATCGATTCAGAGGATTATTTTAAATTGCTGGCAGAGAAGATTCCTGCCTCGCAATATTTGAAAAATGCAGAAGTATACATTGATGATTTTTACAGTTTCACTCCCCTTGAATTGATGATCATCGACCAGTTGATCGGCAGTTGTAAAAGGGTGACGATTGCGCTGCCCGTCGATCAGGGTTTCAAAGATGCTCAGCCTGACGAACTGCATTTATTCAGGATAACTGGAGAAACCTGCTCAACCTTGTATGACATGATTAAGACAAAAGGCTATGAACTGGAAGAAGACGTCTTGCTGACAGAGCAGAAACGCTGGCAGGATGAATCCCTGAAGCATCTGGAAAGAGAGTTCGATACAAGGTCGGCGGTCAAATACAACGGTGAGTCAGCGATCCATATCGCCCAGGCTGCCAACAGAAGGGCGGAACTTGAAGGTGTTGCGCGCAAGATTCTTGGACTTGCCAGGGATTATGGGTACCGCTACCGTGATATGGCGGTTTTGATGAGAGGCAGCGAATACCGCGAAGTGCTTGAAACGATTTTTGATGACCATGGACTTCCTTACTTTATCGACCAGAAACGGAATATGCTTCATCATCCATTGATTGAGCTGGTCCGTTCCAGTCTTGAAACAGTGTTGGGGAACTGGAGGTATGAGCCAATTTTTCGTGCTGTCAAAACGGATTTACTATTCCCGGTCGGAGTGAATCTGAACAAGATGCGCGAACAAATGGATGTGCTGGAAAACTATGTACTCGCATATGGCATCCAGGGGGATAAATGGACGAAAAAGGAACGATGGAAATACCGTAGGATCCGTGGTCTGGAGTATGACGGATTGGCCCAGACGGATGCAGAAAAACAGACAGAACAAGAACTGAATGATCTGCGTCTGTTGATTACTTCTCCGCTGCTGCGGATGGCTCGCCGCCTGAAGAGGGCTGACACGGGAAGAAAACTTTCGGAAGCAGTCTATCTATTCATGGAAGAGCTTGATATCCCAGCTAAGCTCGAGGCATGGCGAATGGGTGCCGAACAGGAAGGCAGACTGGTAGAGGCGAGGGAGCATGAGCAAGCCTGGAATGCAGTGATCAACCTTCTTGATCAGTTCGTCGAGATGCTTGGTGACGCAAAAGTTCCGCCAAAAAAGTTCGTGACGATTCTTGATGCTGGCTTTGAGTCTTTAAGGTTCTCTCTCATTCCACCGGCAATTGACCAGATATTGGTTGCCGACCTTGAAAAGACAAGGCTTGCCGATGTGAAGGTCGCATTTGTCATCGGCGTCAATGAAGGTGTCCTTCCAGCGAAGATGACAGAGGAAGGGATTTTTGCGGATGATGACAGGGAGCTTCTGCAGTCAAAAGGAATGAAGCTTGCCCCAAACAGCCGTACGAAACTTCTGGACGAAAACTTCATTGCTTATAAAGCATTTGTGACACCGTCAGAACAATTATATATCAGTTATCCAATCGCCAATGAAGAAGGGAAAGCTTTGATGCCATCTTCATTCATCAAGCGGATCTCTGAGCTCTTCCCGGAACATCAAACGCATTTCTATCTGCCTGATCCATCCGAATTGCCGGAAGAGGAACAATTAGAGTACGCTGCTGGTGAAAATGTCGCCTTATCTTATCTGACTTCACAGCTTCAGTTGAAGAAGCGCAACTATCCTGTCTATGATTTTTGGTGGGATGTGTACGATTATTATCTAAAGAATCATCAATGGGCTGATACAGCAAGCAAGGTTCTTTCAAGCCTATTTTACGAAAACAAGACGAAGCAGTTGTCCGAAACAGTCACGAAGGAGCTTTATGGTGATGAAATCCAGGCGAGTGTCTCAAGGATGGAGCTCTTCAACAGCTGCCCATTCTCTCATTATGTCCAGCACGGTTTGAAGCTGCGCGACCGCCAGATTTTCCGTCTTGAGGCTCCGGATATTGGCGATCTGTTCCATGCTGCACTGAAGGAAATTGCCGAGACCGTAATGGAGCAGAATCTCAGCTGGGCCCAGCTTACAAGAGCGCAGGCTGAAGGACTGGCAAGGGATGCAGTCCAAAAGCTTGCTCCTAAATTGCAAAATGAGATCTTGATGAGTTCGAACAGACATCATTATATCAGGCAGAAGCTGCAGAATATCATCAGCCGGGCGTCACTTGTTTTAAGTGATCATGCCAAGGTCAGCGGATTTTCACCAATAGGCCTGGGAGCTAGGGTTCGGCCGCCAGGCAAAACTTCCTCCGCTAGCCTTTTCGCTCAAAAATGGCACCAGGATGGAACTGATGGGCCGGATTGACCGCGTAGATAAAGCAGAGGACGAAAAGGGGATGTACCTTAGGGTTGTCGATTATAAATCCAGCGTGAAGGATGTTAACTTGACGGAAGTATATTATGGTGTGGCCCTCAAATGCTCACCTACCTGGACATTATCATTACTCATTCCCCGTTGTTGGTCGGCAAGCCTGCTGACCCAGCGGGAGTCCTTTATTTCCATGTCCATAACCCTATTGTCAACGCATCGAAAATGCTGACTCTGGATGAAATCGAAGAGGAAATCCTCAAACGCTTCAAAATGAATGGATTGCTGCTTGGTGATGAAAATGTCATCAGAATGATGGACAAAGGGCTTGATACAGGAAGCTCGCAGATTATTTCCGCAGGTTTTAAAAAGGACGGAAGCCTGCTGAAAAGTTCGAAGGTGGCCAGCAAGGAGGATTTTGATCACTTGCGGCAATTCGTCCGCCACAAATATGTAGAGACAGGAAACAGGATTGTAAGCGGAACTGTCGATGTCGCGCCGTATAAACTCAAGGACAGGGCTCCATGTACATTCTGTTCTTTCAAGCCGGTCTGCCAGTTTGATCAAGCCGTGGAATCAAATGAATTCAGGAAACTTCCGGTCATTAAAAAGGAAGACTTGCTGGCATCACTCCGTCAGGATCAACTTATGAAGGCAAAAGATAGCTTGCCTGGAACAAATGATGTATTAGAAGAAATCAGGAAACTGGATATTCTTGCATCAATGGGAGAGGAGGAAGAGGATCTTGGCTAAAACGAATATACCGCCAGTGCCGGAAGGGGCAACATGGACGGAAGATCAATGGAAAGCAATCATGGCGTCAGGGCAGGATATTCTTGTCGCAGCGGCAGCAGGGTCGGGAAAAACTGCCGTTCTTGTCGAGCGGATCATCAAGAAAATCACATCAGAAAACAATCCGATGGATGTGGATGAATTGCTTGTTGTGACATTCACCAATGCCTCCGCGGCTGAAATGCGTCACAGGATAGGGGAAGCGCTGGAAAAAGCGATCGACAGCAACCCGGTTTCAACACATTTAAAAAAGCAGCTTAGCCTGTTGAACAGGGCTTCCATTTCAACCCTTCACTCCTTCTGCCTTGATGTAATCAGAAAGTATTATTACTTGATCGATGTAGATCCTGGTTTCAGGATTGCTGATCAAACCGAAGGGCAGCTGCTTAGGGATGAAGTGATGGAGGAACTGTTCGAGGAAGAATACGGAAAGGCAGACAACCAGCACTTTTTCAACCTGGTAGATGCGTTCACGAATGACCGCAGCGATGAAGGGTTGAAGGATATCATTGCTGACCTGTTTGATTTCGCCAGATCCAATCCTTCACCTGATGCCTATCTTGATTCCATCGTTTCAATGTATGACGCAGCAGGCAGTTCAGCTATGGAAGATCTGCCCTTCATGAAGGTCCTCATTGCGGATATTGAGCTGCAGCTTCAGGGAGCTAAACAGCTTCTGGTAAAAGGGATGGAGATTGCCAAAATGCCAGGGGGACCTGCTCCAAGGGTGGTTAATTTCACAGAGGACCTGCATGTAATTGATACTTTGCTTGCTGCAAAAGACAGATCATGGGCAGAGCTTTATGAGGCGATCCAGCTCGCCAATTTCGGCAGGGCGAAAACTTGTCGAGGGGATGATTTCAACAAGGATCTTGTAGACAAGGCAGCAAAGCTAAGGGACAGGGCAAAGAAAATCGTCCAGGATCTGAGAGGGGAATTATTCTCACGCAGACCTGAAAGCTTCCTGAAGGATATGCAGGAAATGAAGCCGTTGATCGCTGTCTTGATTGATCTTGTAAAAGAATTCTCGCGCCGGTTTGGAGAAGTGAAGCAGGAGCGTGGCCTCGTCGATTTCTCTGATTTGGAGCATTATACACTTGATATTCTGACTGTTAATACGGATGTGGAGGGAGTGGCGCATCCAGGACAACCTGAACCTTCAGAGGCAGCACTTGCTTATCGCCAGAAATTCAAAGAAGTCCTTGTGGATGAATACCAGGACACGAATATGGTCCAGGAAGCAATCCTCCAGCTTGTGACTGCTGAAGGAGAAGAAGCAGGCAATCTGTTCATGGTTGGCGATGTAAAGCAATCAATCTACAAGTTTCGTCTTGCTGAGCCTAATCTGTTTCTTGGAAAGTACAACAGGTTCACATCCAGCGGAGAAGGAACTGGGTTGAAAATAGACTTGGCCAAGAACTTCCGGAGCCGCAAAGAGGTTCTTGACGGTACGAATTATTTATTCAAGCAAATCATGGGGATCAAGGTAGGCGAAATTGATTACGATGAAAATGCCGAGCTGAAAATAGGAGCGCCTTATCCTGAGGATGACGAGTTCCCTGTAGAGCTGCTCTTGATTGATAAAAGCGAGGCTGAATCCGCAGAAACAGAGTCTGGGGATGAAACGGCAGAAGGTGAATTCGACGCCGATGATCTTGAACAATCTCAGCTCGAAGCAAGGCTGATGGCCAAGCATATTAAGGGTATGGTAGAGGAACGACGGGGTGTATACAATCCGAAGACAAAGACTTCTAAGCCCGTCAATTACCGTGATATCGTCATTCTCCTCCGCTCGATGACATGGGCGCCTCAAATCATGGAGGAGTTCAAGCAGCAGGGCATTCCGATTTATGCGAATTTGTCGACTGGATATTTCCAGGCAACAGAAGTAGCAATCATGCTTTCACTGTTGAAAGTGATCGACAATCCTTATCAGGATATCCCGCTTGCCGCTGTCTTGAGATCCCCGATAGTAGGGCTGGATGAAGAAGAGCTAGCCATCATCAGGGTCAGCCAGAAACGCGGTTCCTTCTATGAGGCATTGACTGCTTTCTGTCTTGAACGGCCATTGCCGGAAAATGAGCACTTGCATGAGAACACAAGTCGCTTTTTCGAAAGCTTGAAAAAATGGAGAACCTCAGCAAGGCAGGGGTCTGTATCCGATTTAATCTCGCAATTGTACAGGGAAACCCGTTTCTTCGATTTTGCCGGCGGGATGCCAGGAGGCAAGCAGCGCCAGGCAAATCTGCGAGCGCTCTATGATCGCGCCAGACAGTATGAAGCCACTAGCTTCCGCGGCCTGTTCCGCTTTTTGCGCTTCATTGAGCGGATGAAGGGAACGCGGGGATGATCTCGGTGCTGCAAGAGCTCTTGGAGAGCAGGAAGATGTGGTCCGGATCATGACAATCCACAGCAGCAAGGGGTTGGAGTTCCCGGTTGTCTTCGTTGCCGGCCTGCCCGGAATTTCAATACGATGGATCTGAAAAAATTCTATATGCTCGATAAAGAGTTTGGCTTTGCAGCTAAATATATCAATCCGGAGAAGAGGATTTCCTTCCCATCCTTGCCGCAGTTGGCATTCAAGCGCAAGAAGAAGATGGAAATGCTGGCAGAGGAAATGCGAGTATTATATGTTGCCTTGACACGGGCAAAGGAGAAGCTCTACTTGATTGGGTCGGTCAAGGATGCAGAAAAGACGATCAGCAAGTGGCAGGACGAAGCAAGCTATCCTGAGTGGCTGCTGGATGAATATTCAAGAGCTTCAGCTTCAGGTTACATCGACTGGATCGGTCCAGCGGTGATGCGCCACCGGGATTGTGACTATATCCGGGAAAGTGGAGATAACCTTCATCCGGCACTGGGTGAGGATATTATTAACCATCCTTCCCGCTGGAAAATTGAAAGCATTAAAGCAGAGGAAATCGCTTCATATTCTGATGAACAATCCGAAGAGCACGAAAGCTTGATGGACCTTGTTGCAGCAGGGAAGCCGGTAAACAGAGACTCAGAATTGGCAGAGACAGTGAACAGGCAGCTTTCATGGAATTATCATTTCAAGGAAGCAGCAAACCACCGCTCCAAGCAGTCAGTTACCGAGCTGAAACGCAACCACGAAACAAGGGATGAAGAAAGCGGAACACAGATTGTCAGAAGGTTTTCAAAACCAATCCTCAACAGGTCAAGATTCATGCAGGAAAAGAAACTCACACCTGCAGAACGCGGAACCGCGATGCATATGGTCATGCAGCATATTAATCTGAACCAGCCAGTGACCGAAGCCACTCTCGATCTGCAACTGGAGGAGATGGTAGTGAAGGAGCTGCTTTTCCCTGAGCAGCGTGATGCTATTGATAAAAAATGGATCCTTGCCTTTTTTGAAACGGACATCGGCAAGCGACTGGTATCGGCAGAAAAAGTCAGCCGCGAGGTACCGTTTTATCTGTCATTGCCGTCAAAGGAAGTTTATCCTGATTGGCAGGGAGAAAACGAACCAACCTTTATCCAGGGGGTAGTCGACTGTATTTTCCAGGATGAAAAAGGAACCGTCCTGCTGGACTTTAAAACGGATGGCATCCATGACCGCTATAAAGGCGGGTTCGAGCAGGCAAAGCCTATTCTGGAGGAACGATATCGAATCCAGATCAGCTTGTATGCCAAAGCAATTGAACAGGTGTGGAAGCAGCCAGTTGCGGAGAAATACTTATATTTCTTCGACGGCGGGCATCTGCTTGAACTGGATTAACTATAAAGAAATGTTAAAAACCGGCGGGATGTGAATAATAATCCTGCCGGTTTTTTAGTTTGTATTGTAGAACTTTCGATTGTAGGGCTGTGTCAGCCATACGGAAGGCGAAGAAAGAGGAAAGTGTCCGACAGGAAGGCTATATCTGATAAAGGGAATGATAGCATCCCAGTTTGAGGACCAGAACCAAATGACAAATGGCAGGAGGGATCACCGTGGCGAAGAAAAAGCAATCTGGCACATGTGAGTTATGCGGCAGGGAAGAGGTGGAGGTGACCATTCACCATTTGGTTCCTAAAGAAATGGGAGGCACTTTCTTGGCAACAGCCAATCTGTGCATTCCTTGCCATAAACAGATTCATGCTCTGTTCACGAATGAGGAGCTAGCATCGGGATTGAACACCATTGAACTGCTTCGTTCCCATCCTGAATTGCAGAAGTTTTTGAAATGGATAAAAAAGCAGCCTTCTACAAGGCTGCCGAAAATTACTAAATCTAATGCGCGTAAACGAAATAAACGCTAGTTATTACCTGCTATCGGCTGGTCAATCAAGTTGGCATCAAGAACATTGCTGGCACTTAATCCGTTATTTGTAACAATGAAACCACCAGTGTTGAATCCTCCCTGACCAGCGACAGTTTTTGCACTGCTTTTTGGCGAGATGAACAGCGTGTCGCCAAACTGCACCGTCCCGCCGCCAACATTCAATATTTGCACAGGACCTATTATTGCTGGCATTGAAAACATCCTTTTCTGTTAATCTATTTGGTGATATTCACAACCGGTGAAGTTATGAAGCGCGTTCTGGGCTAAATAAGCCCATGAGTTATAGACAATAGAAACTAGGTACATTCCATCGGGCGAACAAAGAACTTACTTATTTTGCTCTGGCCGCGGCAGAAGCTGTCGGATATGCTTTACCCTAGCCTCCAAAGAAATATCACAGCTATTTCCAAGATGTACCACTGAGGATGAGGATACACCGAGTATATCGATACTCCTAACCTTAATGAATGGGTTTATATTATGCACTATAGAATTATTAACGGTTGTTTCTTCTAGTTGGAATGGAATTGGCTCTGAAAAAATTGGGTAGGCAGTAAACTCACCTTCATTATCATAAAAAACTTCCGCTTCTCTCTGCACTGCCAGGGCTCTTGAAAGTCCCTGGATTTGCTGAGAATCTCCAATCTGGAAAACCGAAGAGAAGATAACGGAGTCAATCTTTATTTGATCAACGCTTGCGACTCTGTTAAGCATCATCATCAAACTTCCGGTGAAAGCGGGACAAATGGCCCGACAATAAGTGACTCAGCCGGAGTATCGAAAGTAGATGCCAGATTGATGCTATCTGCATCCCCGACCATTAACAGCGAGGAACTTGATACACCGATGATCCTGATGTCCCCTACACAAATATCCCGGTTATAGACTTGAAAATTCATTATGAATTACCTTCCTTTACGTTATCGGGCAGATTTTTAAGGAACAGGAACACCCCATTCTGGATCTCCTGCTTGAGGACATCGATCACCTGTTCAGTCATCTCAGAACTGATTTCAGTACTATTGTGATTTGATGATCTCTCTTGTAAATGCGTTGAAACTCTGCCAGATATCTGTTTTTTAATATCTTCTTTTATAAATGTGAAATAAGAATCATCGACACTGATTCCGAGCTTCTCTTGTGCCTCACGATAAATACTTTCTAGATCTGTTTCGAGATAGTGGTGAAGTGCAGTTTCAATTTCGATTGTTCTTTTAAACAACTGCTTCCCTGGATTGGGTACATTGACGGTTTTTTGATCAACTGAGAAATCATCGATTCCTTCCAAGTCAGTCGGGTTCAGGCCAATATTCAAAGTCCCTTCAAGGGTTTCAACTTTCAACTGGTCGAATTTGTACTCTATATTTCCAATTTGAACTGGGGGACGTTCCTTCAATACCGCAATTTCTTGCTTCATATCCAGAACCATCTTCTCTAGTTTGGCAATCTTTTGGCTCTGGTGCTCTACATATAAATGCATCTTTTTTACGTATTCATAAAATTCAGCATTCAAATTGAATCACCTCGATTCGAACCAGTTTTGTATGTCAAGAACGAGCACGACCTGAAGTTAAAGGGACGGCTGGTGTCTCAAGTAAGTTTTGCGAAGGAACTGGACCTGACATGCCTGTATAGATTTGCGAAGGATGCAAAGCCTCTGGTGCAGGAGCTGTAAAACCACCGGTATTATAGAGGTGGGAAACGGGCTTGATCATTCCTGCACTGCCAATTTGCAGAACAGAAGAGTTCGTGATTCCATCTATCTTCAGAAGGTTGATATTGATTGATTGTTGTATATAAAAATTCATCAGACTCACCCACATTAAACATTCAGATAATTTCCTTGATCGACGGCATCTGGATCATAGGTATTCGTTGAGCTTTGGTTATTGTAAACGGTCAACCCGTCACCGGTATTGAATGAACCGGCTCCAGAAAAGGTTTTAGCATTGGAAATCGGGCTGATTCTATAAACATCGCCAATGTGGAAGACAGCGCTGTTCCCCAGGGATATGACCTGTGCGACTCCAACGATTGCTGGCATTTGCAACACCCTTTATTTAGATTTCTTTATTATCTTATGTGCCCAAATGAAGAATGTGATTAAAATGCCCATTGTGCTTATAACGGCCTTTATTTGAAAAACTATACTAGCCGGGTCGTGACTTGATACAAGTTGCAAACGGCCATCTTAGAAAAGGTTTCGCAGGCCTGCAAAAAACATGTTATACAACAGTTAAAAAGTTATATAACAGAGATTGTGGTATGTTAATATATTTATATATTTAGAATTATAAAATTATTCTAGAGGAGGCATATTATGAATGTCCCATTGCTGTTGAACCAGTTTTTAGATCGTGCAGTGTCGCTTTACGGAAGTAAGAAAGCCATCTTTTCTGAGGACAGAGAACTTACATATTCTGAGTTGAACGCTAGGGTGAACAGGCTTTCAGATGGTTTAAGAAAGCTAGGGGTAAACAAGGGTGACCGTATTGCCTATCTTGCCCCGAATTCAATCGAGATGCTGGAAGGTTTCTATGGTGTATTCCAGGTTGGCGGAGTCATGGTCCCCTTGAATATTCGGCTGAAGCCGGATGATTATTTGTTCATCCTTAACCACAGTGAATCAAAGGTTTTATTCGTTGATCAGGACTTATACCATTTAATCCAGCCGATCAAGGATCAGCTCGAAAGTGTTCAGCACATTATTGTCCACTACAAGGAAGAGAGCCTGGATGAAATTAGTTATGATGAATGGCTTTCGCAACATTCTGCTGAAACGTTCAAACGTGAAGAGCTTGATGAAAATGATGTATGCAGTTTGCTTTATACAAGTGGGACTACTGGGAACCCAAAAGGAGTCATGCTCACGCACCGGAATAATTACATCCACGCGTTAAGCACAATGCACCATTTACGCGTCAGCGATGAGGATGTCCTCCTGCATGTCCTGCCGATGTTCCATGTTAACGGATGGGGATCGCCATTCTATTACACAGCAAATGGCGCTTCGCAGGTATGCCTGCGAAAAACGACTCCTGAGACAATTTTTAACGCTTTGGAAAAACATAAAGTCAGCGTCATGCACATGGCACCAACTGTGTTGAATGCGCTTCTTCAGTTTTATGAAAAAAATGTCCCGAGCATTGAACAGCAGGTAAGGGTAGTCATTGCCGGCTCTGCACCGCCTCCAGCATTCGTTACCCGGGTGGAAAAGGAACTGGGCTGGGAGTTTATCCAGGTATACGGCATGACAGAATCTTCCCCGTTGAGCACGATTTCAACTGTAAGGTCACATTTGAAGCATCTTCCTCTGAGTGAACAATACCGAATGAAAGCAAAAGCAGGTATATCCATGATTGGCAGTCAAGTAAAGGTAGTAAATGATCATGGCGATGAGGTTGCCCATGATGGCAAAGAAATAGGGGAAGTCATCACCCGAAGCAATGGAGTTATGAAGGGCTATTGGAAAAATGAAGAGGCGACGATGGAAACAATCCGTAATGGATGGCTCCATACCGGTGATATGGCGACAGTCGATGAATATGGCAACATTGATATCGTCGACCGCAAGAAAGACGTCATCATTAGCGGAGGTGAAAATATTTCGTCCATAGAAGTTGAGGGTGTTTTATACGACCATCCGGAGGTCCTTGAAGCAGCAGTCATTGCCGTTCCTCATGAAAAATGGGGCGAGACTCCGCATGCATATATTGTGCTTCGTGAAAATGAGCAAGTCTCAGAACAGGAGCTAATTGCTTTTTCGAGAGAAAAACTTGCCCATTTTAAGGCAATTACTGGAGTCACTTTTGTAAAAGAACTGCCGAAAACGGCTTCAGGCAAAATTCAGAAGGTCCATTTGCGGAATGAATACTGGGAAGCTAATGGCAAGACTGGCAGATTTGTAAATTAATAGCCTGAGGGGGATGCCTTGTTTGTGGTGTCCCCTTTCTCTTTCAAAGCTGTTCATCAGTAACTTTTGGCATGATAATAAATTGTGTGATATACATAGATTATATGTTAATTATTGAATGGAATGAGGGGGAAGATGGGGATTAATACACAGGTATCCGGAAATAGAGTCGTTTCAATTGACCGGATGCGAGGCTTTTCATTATTGGGGATATTTCTTGTAAATATGATTTCATTCCATTCGCCCTATTTTTATATTGATCCAGAAACATGGTGGGATGGAAACACAAATTTATTTACATACCAGTTCATTGATTTATTTATCCAGGCAAGCTTTTACCCTCTGTTTTCAATGCTGTTCGGGTACGGGCTCGTAATCCTGAGAGAACGGACGCTAGATAAAGGGCTTAGGTTCTATCCTCTTGCATTAAGGAGACTTTCGATTCTGTTGTTGATAGGGATCATCCATGCATTCTTGATCTGGGAAGGGGATATCCTGATCACATATGCGGTATGCGGTTTTGCTTTCCTGCTATTCATCAGCTGGAGTGCAAAGAGGCTTCTCATTGTCGGATTGGGCTTATACATAGTTCCTAATATCCTCCTGTTATTGATGCTCGGTGCAGCATCTGCGATAGACGGTGGAGCGGGATTTTCAATGTATGATGGACAAGCTGCGGAACAGTCGATAACAATATATCAGACTGGAAGCTATGCAGAAATTACGAATCATAGAATATCTGAATGGTATAAAAACAATAATCTGGTGGGATTGTTCTTTTATCTGATCACGATCCTACCTTTATTCATGATTGGAGCAGGAGCTGCAAAACTCAGACTGTTCGAGAACATACAGGACAAAATGAGGGGGATTGCTATTGCAGCCGCTGTACTCGCAACCCTTGGCCTTCTGATAAAAGCAATTCCATACCTGTATGGCAAAACATTGATGACGGATTATGCGCAGGATGTTTTTGGCGGTGCGATGGTCGCGATGGCGTATGCACTGATCATTGCGCTGATTTCTGAGCTTAAGCGATTTGACAGACTGTTCTACCCACTGGAAGCTGCCGGCAGGATATCAATCAGCAATTACCTGTTCCAGTCCGTTGTGTCGACATTGATTTTTTACAGTTATGGACTAGGTTATTATGGGGAAATGTCCATTTTTTCAGGAACAATGCTTGCGCTTGGAATTTATGTGATTCAGTTGGCATTTAGCAGTTGGTGGGTCAAAAGGTTTTACTATGGGCCTGTCGAATGGCTGTGGCGCAGTGGCACATACATGAAGAAACAGCGTTTTAAAAAGGGAGAAGCCTGATGGAGAAGGTCATCATCATCGGCTGCGGAGGCGCAGGTAAATCGACACTGGCCAGGAAGCTCAGTAAAATACTTAACCTAAAGGTGTATCATCTGGATGCAATGTACTGGAAACCAGGCTGGGAAATGACTGCGAAGGATGAGTGGGAAAAACTAATTAATCAAGTAATAGAAGAAGATTCATGGATCATGGATGGCAACTACGGCAGTACGATGGACATGAGGGCACAAGCAGCTGGCACAATCATCTTCCTCGGCTATTCTACTCCTAGGTGCCTGTATGGAGTTTTCAAAAGGAGAATCATGTACCACAGAAGGACAAGGACGGATATGAATGAAGGCTGTCCGGAGAGACTTGATTGGGAATTTATCAAATGGGTTGCAAGATACAAGCGTGAAAAAGCTCCCGACATCATTACGAAATTAGAAGAGTTGAAGCTTCAGGGAAAAGAAATCTTCCATTTTACAAATCCTCGTGAAACAGATGAGTTTTTGAAGGAATTGATAAATAAAAGGAGGTCAATCAATTGAAATTTGTCACTTATAAAAATAGCTCCGGTCAATATATCGGAGTTGTTGATACAGGAGGGACCAACGTTTTGCCGCTTCGTGAAGTCCATGAAAAAATGGGTGGGGAAACAGCGCTGCCAGCTGACATGCTTGAAGCTATCTCAATGGGAGAAATATTTTACCAGGAAGCGGAAAAAACAGTTGCTTGGGTAAGCAAGAACAATCTCGACAGCGACCTATACATCCAGCTTGAATCAGTTGAATTGCTCGCTCCAATTCCGCGCCCGGCCAAGAATATTTTCTGTGTTGGCAAAAATTATGCAGAGCATGCGATTGAAATGGGGAGCAAGGATGATATTCCTGAGCATGTCATGGTGTTTACGAAGGCACCTACTTCAGTCATTAGCCATAATCAGGACATCCATGAGCATGGGGGACTAACAGAGCAACTAGACTATGAAGGTGAGCTAGCAGTCGTCATCGGAAAAAAGGGTAAAGGAATCAAAAGGGAAGAGGCTTTAGATTACGTGTTTGGCTATACAATCATTAACGATGTGACAGCCCGCGACCTCCAGGCAAAACACAAGCAGTTTTTCATTGGTAAAAGCCTTGATACCACTTGTCCGATGGGTCCATGGATTGTTCATAAATCAGCCATTGCAAATCCGAACAACCTGGATATCAAGACCACAGTAAATGGAGAAGTGAGACAGGATTCCAATACGGAAAACTTCATTTTCCCGGTAGAAGAGGTGATTGCGGTGCTCTCCCAGGGAATGACACTTGAGCCAGGAGATATCATTGCTACCGGAACCCCAGCAGGCGTAGGGAAAGGCTACAACCCCCAAAGGTTTCTAAAGGCTGGAGATACTATTGAAATTACTGTTGAAAGTATCGGGACGTTAAGGAATAAAGTGACAAGTGAATAATGAATAGAAATGATTCTCCTTTTAGATGAATGGAGAATCTTTTTATTATATTATTATAATATTAAAAATATTTTTTATTTTCAGTAATTTATGCAGGAGTTTTTACCTATAGATGAGAATACTAATTGTGGCAGTGGTTGAATACTCATTCAGTCGCTTTAACATATATATAATTCTCATGGGGGAGTACGAATGAATTGGTTTAGCTTGTTTAAGGTCCAAATGTCCCATCTTGCATCGAGTAAAGGGGTACTCTATTCAGTTATGGCAGCTTTGTTGGTGCCAATCGTTTATGGTGGAATCATGCTGTCTCCAGATTGGGGACCGTATGATAATCTCTCCAATCTGCCAGTTGCGGTTGTAAACAATGACCAAGGTGCCATGTCCGGGGACGAGCCGCTAAATGTAGGAGAAGACTTGGTGGCAGACTTGAAGAAAAGCAAAGACTTAGGGTGGAAGTTTGTAGATTCAGAGGAAGCTGAAAAAGGATTGAGAAGTTTTAAATATTACATGGTCATTGAAATTCCAGAAGACTTCTCTGAAAGAGTGACTACAGTTCTAGAACCTGATCCGAAAAAATTAGAACTCAATTATACTCAGAATGAGGGTCTTAATTTTATGGCTGCTCAGGTGACAAGAAGTGCAACTGAAAAACTGAGAGAAAAGCTTGCGAACAAGATTACAGAAAAGTATGCGAGTAATATTTTCACCAATCTTGGAGACGTGTCAAATGGATTCAAATCAGCTGCAGATGGATCAGAGAAACTTCAAGAGGGGACCGCTGAACTTCATGATGGTACTGAACTCCTTTTAACTTCTCTTAACGAGAAGTCAGCAGATATTTCAAAGCTTGCTGCTGGAACTTTAGAACTAAAGAGTGGTACTGGTCAATTGGCGGGTTCATTAGCTGGAAAACAAGGAGACATAACCAAGCTGGCAATTGGTTCAAAGGAACTAGCAGCAGGTACTGCTCAGTTAGCAGGCAGCTTGAAAACAAAACAAAGCGATATTACAAAACTTGCTAACGGATCAAAAGATTTGAAAGATGGTACTGGTCTGCTATTAAGCTCACTTAATGAAAAATCCGCAGACATAACCAAGCTGGCGGACGGGTCAGCAGATGTAAATGCAGGGACTGGATTGCTTCTGCAAAAGCTTAATGACGGACAGCCGGGTATCAGTCAATTGGCTGCAGGCGGTAAATTAATTGGTGAAAATGTGCCAGTTTTGAAAGATGGAACTGCTGGGGTTTTAGAAGGTTTAAAGAAAGTACAATTAGCAGTTAGGAATGATATTGGTCCTGGAACTGTTCTGATTTCTAATGGTGTGGATGAGGTAGTAAAAAATTCACAAGCACTTAGCGAGAATATTAAAGGATTAAATGCATTGATTGGCGCTTATATTTCTACACCTCCAGAATCTCGTAAAGATTCTGACCTTTTAATCATTTTAGGTACAAGTCAAGCTATTACTGCAGCAGTTTCAGATACAAAAAAAGCTGCTGACCTACTGGATTTACAAGCGGGTGCTGACAAGCTTGAAAAAACATTCACTGAAAATATTAAAGAACCTAAAGCAGATTCCCTTGCTGACGGTATCAATCAATTAGTAACAGGTCAAACTTCAATCGATCAGGGTGTAGGAACATTAGCAGCAAGTGCACCTGTCCTGGCTGCCGGTACAGCAAGTGTCGCCGCTGGCTGGGATGAAATGATCACTAAAGTCGGATTGCTACATGATGGTACAACTCAAATAGCTGCAGGAAATAAATCGGTTAATGCAGGATGGGGAACCATCACAGCAGGAGTCAAGGAGCTTGATGGGGGAGCAGCGCAAATCTCAGCAGGTAATCAAACGGTAGAAAAAGGCTGGAAGGAGCTCGCCGCAGGTGCAACTAAAATCAATTCAGGAGCAGCTCAGGTTAGCGATGGAAATGCTACCGTAGATAAGGGGTGGCGTGAGCTGACAGCTGGTGCTTCCGAGATTCATTCAGGAGTGGTCCAAGTCAGCGACGGAAATGTCAGCGTAGAAAAAGGCTGGGGAGATCTGACTGATGGAGTGACAAAATTGAATGAAGGAGCAGGGAAACTTTATGATGGAAGCGGTGAATTGGCTGCAGGATTAAAGGACGGAGCCGAGGAAACAGGAAAAATTAAAGCTAACGAAAAAAATATTGGCATGTTCTCTTCACCAGTTGACCTAATTAGTAACAAAGTAAACGGTTATTCGCTTTATAGAGATTCTACTGCACCATATGTGATGACTCTTGCCTTATTCGTGGGGATATTAATTATGTCAATGTTCATCAATTTCAACAAGCCTCAGGAGCTTAATGTTTCAAAGATGAATTGGTTCGCTGCAAAATTTTTGAAACTGGCTTCCTTAGCTGTTATTCAGGCAATCCTTCTATCCATTGTTGTTCTTGCAATCCTGGGGTTGAAGGTCACAAACCCTGCAGGTTTCGTATTGTTCGCGGTAATGGTTAGTATTGTATTTACAGCTATTGTTATGTTCTTTGCGTCTTTTGGGAATATCGGCCGGTTTATTCTTTTAGTATTAGTTGTCATGCAGCTTTCGACTACTGGAGCAAACCTTCCAATTGATATGCTGCCTGAAAACCTTCGAAGCCTAAGTGCCTACTTGCCATTTACTTATTCAATCGCAGGATTCAAGGCATTAATTTCACTAAATGATTTTTCAATGGCATTGATTAATCTTGGTGTTCTTCTGGGTTTTCTAATATTCTTTGCCATGATGACCTTAACAGTCTATTTATTTAAGACAAAAGGAGAACCGCAACAAACCGATTTGGCTATGTAATGGCTGGGGGACATCCTGAATAGGATGTCTCTTTTTTCAATGAATATGAAAGGATAAAATTTTTGTACTTAGATTAGTGTCCAGCTCCAGCACCTAGCCCCTCGAGTCGCTTGCGCTTTTTGTTCTGTTCTGTCTTTCGAAACTACCTTATACTTATCAAATTCCTATTGAATATGATATGATATTTTAGAATTTACTATTAGGAGGACGGGTACATGATACATGCCCATATGACAGCATGGTTTTTGGCTCTGGTTTTATTTTTCGTAGCACTTGGACTACATAAAAGCGGTAAGGAAAAGGGCGCTAAAATTGTCCAGATGGTCCTTAGATTGTTTTACGTGTTCATTCTATTGACTGGCTTCTGGCTTCTTTTCAGCATCAATATCAGCCTGATGTATGTGCTGAAGGCAGCAGTAGGCTTATGGGTTATCGCCATGCTGGAAATGATTTTAATCCGTACAAAAAAGAACGAAAAAGCGTCTGTACTGTGGATTCAATTCATTGTCGCAGTTCTTCTTGTACTCTATTTAGGTTTTTCGCTTCCACTGGGAACATATTTGTTCAAATAGTGAAATTGTCGAAAGAAAGCTGTCTTTATAGGCAGCTTTTTCTTTTTTTGTCATTTCTTAACCCCGGAAAATATGATAATTTAAGAGAAGGGTTATTGGAGAAATATAATAATTGGAGAATGCAATGGCTACGACAAAAAGCTGCGTTTACGAAAATGACATACAACTTAATAGCTTTATAGAGGGCAATTCATTCAAAGACCACCGCAATATATTGGTGCAGATCTTTTTCAGTCAAAAAGAAAAGCCTGTGCTTCATCATATAGAGCAGTTACTGAAAAAGCAGCTGCCCGCCTCCACTGTGTTAAGCTGTGCAGCAAATGGCTGCATCACAGATGATAAACAACTCATTATTTCATTTACAGCTTTCAATAAACAGGAACTTAATCTTGATCTTCAAGATCAGTACACCATTAACACATTGAATAATCTTGTTGAAACCTCACAACAAGATATCCTTTTGCTTAACGAAAGCCTCAAAATTTCCGAGCAATACTATCGTTCACTGTTCGACAATAATGGAGACTTTGTCTACTCAACAGATTTAACAGGAAATTTCACAAGTATAAACCAGTCATTCATGAAAACCTTTGGCTACAATGAGGATGAACTAATAGGCAGGTCAGCGCTCGACTTTATCAACCAGGAAGATGTGCCACGTGCCAAAATACATTTTATTCAGGCGCTAAAGGGGAAAGATCAGACCTACACAATTGAAATTCCGGTCAAGAGCGGTGAAATCCAGATTTTTCAGATCAAAAACATTCCGATTACAGTAAATGGTGAATGTGTAGGAACGTATGGTATCGGGCGGAATATTACAACTCAGAAAAAAACAGAGGAAAAGATCATTCAGCTTGCCTACTATGACCAGGATACGGGCTTGCCGAACAGGATGAGGTTTACCGAACAGCTAGAAGAAATGATCCACCGTGCCAGGCATAAGAAAGAACTCCTTGCCGTACTTGTCATTGATATTGACCGTTTCAAAATCATCAATGACAGTCTCGGACATTATGCTGGTGATATTGTTTTGAAAGAGCTGGTCGAAAGAATCGAGGATCGGTTACCTGCAGGTGCTTATCTGGGAAGATTCAGCGGGGATAAGTTCACGTTGCTGCTGACAGAGAATGTCAGCATCGACCAGACGACACGAGCAGCCAGGGAATTACAGAATCTTATTTCGATGCCTCTATTTTATCAAAATCAGGAATTTATCGTCACCGCAAGCATTGGAATCAGCTCCTTCCCGGGGGGATGGTCTTGATGAGCATGTACTGCTGAAGAATGCGGATATTGCAATGAACCGCTCGAAAAATCAAGGCGGGAATAAGATTACCTATTTCTCAACCGGAATGAATGACCAGGCAATGGTACGGCTTGAGCTTGAAAGCTACTTAAGGAAAGCACTCCAAAAGAATGAATTCCACCTTTGCTACCAGCCGCTCATGGACTTGAAATCTGGAGAAATTACCTGTACGGAGGCCCTAATCCGCTGGCAACATCCGCATTTGGGACTGGTTTCGCCAGCACAGTTCATACCTCTGGCAGAGGAAACAGGGTTGATTGAGGAGATTGGAGCATGGGTGCTGACCACCGCATGTGTCCAGACAAAAGAATGGCAGCAGAATGGATTCCCGAATCTCGGGATTTCGGTTAATGTATCAGCCTATCAGTTCCAACAGCATGCGTTCATTGGTCAGGTGATCCAAGCTTTGGAGACTTCACAGCTTGAACCAGGATACCTCTCCCTGGAGCTGACAGAGAGTGCGATGCTGAAAGATATCGTCTATAGCATTTCGGTAATGAAATCATTACAGGAACTAGGCGTGAAAGTTTCGATTGATGATTTCGGGACAGGTTATTCGTCATTAAGCTATTTGCGCAATTTGCCAATCGATACGCTGAAAATCGACCAGTCATTTATCAATAATCTTCATGATGAGCCATCAGATATTGCAATCGTCAAGGCAATCATCACGATGGGACAAGGTCTCTCTGTAAAAATTGTTGCCGAGGGTGTAGAAACACATGAACAGCTGAACCTTTTGAGAGATTTGGACTGCCATTATGCTCAGGGGTACTATATCCAGAAACCGCTTGATATAGCTGCTTTCGAAAAAGGCTTCAGGGCTGTGGAAAAAGTAGAATATACCGTAAAATAAGTTCAGAGCCTGCACAATGAGTGCAGGCTCTTTTTGATGAAAAAGGAGAAAGAAAAATTGACTTCGAGAATTGTCCAGCTCCAGCGCCCAGCACCTCGAGTCGCATGTCTAGCTGCGGCTCCTAACTCCTCGAGACGTTTCGGTCCTGTCAATGAAGTCAAAGAGCGACTTCACTGTCAGGCCCTCCAACGCTTGTCGGTGCTGACCGGGGCGCTTCCGCTTTTCTTCAGGAAATTCTCTCTATAACGGCCCTCTTTCCGTTGTTCAAGGTCAATTCGAACCTGTCATTTTGTGTGTCAAAGTAATCAAAGTGATGCTGTACACTGCAGATGTATTCTTCATTATCAAGAATCAAAAAGTTGACGCCTGAAACTCCTTTCTCATGGTCGAGGAAGGTAAGGTGGTTATAACAATAGATGCAATCATAAATCGAAAAATTGAGCGAATTCAATGTATTGATAAATTGGACGAACGCTTCATCATTCAGTTCATCGAGCAAACGCTCGAATGAATAGATCAGTTGTTTTCTGATCCTGATCAGTTCCTGATCATGCAAAGTAATTTTTTCACCGCCGGTTTGAATACAGCCGTTATCCAGCAAAAATCCTTTACACCATTTATTGTTTCGCAGCACTTCAACTTCTTGATGGATGAATTCATCGACAAGTGCGGCCTCTTCTGTTTCTTCATCAAAGAAAACCCATTGTGAATTAATATATTCTACGGTCCCGGCGTTAAATGCACGAGGCTGGAATTCAATTAGATTGCTTCGTTGTTGTCGATTCATTTGGATCCTCCGTTAATTATCGCTCACCTTCTTTGTAGACAGATTTTGGCGAATTTATAACATGGTTTAAAAGATAGGCAATTAACCAGTTGAGTTGTTTGTGCATAAGATGAGTAATGCTTAAGCAATTGTTTAGTTTCTGGAAGTGCTTAATGAAATCAAAAGTTCCGCTGAAAGGAATGATTAAAAATGTGTGGAATAACTGGCTGGGTGGACTATCGAAAAAATTTAGATCATGAACGGAAGACCGTGGCGAAAATGGCGGAAACTTTAAGTAAAAGAGGTCCCGATGATACTAATGTTTGGACTTCGGGGCATGCTGCGCTAGGTCATAAAAGGCTGGTCGTTGTCGACCCTGAGGGCGGCAAACAGCCAATGACCAGAACACAAGGGGATAGCCGTTATACCATTTGTTATAACGGAGAACTTTATAATACGGAAGACCTCAGAAAAGCACTGCTATTAAAAGGATATTCCTTTAACGGCCATTCTGATACAGAGGTTTTGCTTACTTCTTTCATGGAATGGAAAGAAAATTGTCTGGAGCATTTAAATGGAATTTTCGCCTTTGCTGTCTGGGATCATCAGCAGGAACAGCTGTTTATCGGACGCGATCGGCTTGGAGTGAAGCCGCTGTTTTTCCTGGAAACAGCATCTGGTCTTATGTTTGCTTCTGAACAAAAGGCGCTGCTGGCACATCCAGAGGTGAAGGCTGAGGTAGACAGGGAAGGACTTTGTGAGGTATTTGGGCTTGGGCCATCCCGTTCTCCCGGTGCCGGTATCTTTAAAAACATGAAGGAGCTCCGACCCGGCCATGGGCTAACTTTTTCAAAAAACGGACTGAAAATTTGGAGATATTGGAACGTAAAAAGTGAGAAACACGAAGATACGCTCGATGAAACAGCTGAAAAGGTGCGGGGATTGTTCACCGATGCTGTCACGAGACAGCTAGTTTCAGATGTACCACTATGTACATTCCTCTCAGGCGGCTTGGATTCAAGCGCAATCACCGCTATTGCTGCGAATCATTATAAGGCAGAGGGTAAGGGCAGCCTGCATACTTACTCGATCGATTACGAAGGCAATGACAAGTATTTTAAGGAAAATGAATTCCAGCCAAACGCTGATGCCTTCTGGATCAATAAAATGACGGAAACCTTTGGTACTGTTCACCATAGCAGCATCATCTCCCAGCAGGATCTGGCTGGCTATTTAACTGAAGCTGTCCATGTCCGGGACCTGCCTGGAATGGCTGATATCGATTCATCACTGCTCTGGTTCTGCCGGGAAATCAAACAGGATTTTACCGTAGGACTTTCAGGCGAATGCGCTGACGAGATCTTTGGAGGATATCCATGGTTCCACAGAGAAGAAGATCTGAATAGACCAGGGTTTCCATGGATGCGGTCGATTAATGAGCGACAAAACATGCTGAGGGATCACTGGCGGAAAAAGTTGAATCTCGAAGATTATATGATGGCAAAATTCAACGATACAATCGCAGAGGTGCCGGTACTGGATGGGGAAAATCAAGTAGAGGCTAAGCGGAGACAATTATTCTATCTGAATATCATCTGGTTCATGACTACACTACTAGATCGGAAGGACCGGATGAGCATGGGTGCCAGCCTTGAAGTGAGGGTTCCGTTTGCCGACCACCGGCTTGTGGAATATGTCTGGAACATTCCATGGGAAATGAAGATGCACGGCAAGAGGGAAAAAGGAATCTTGCGCAAAGCATTGGAGGGCACATTGCCTGATGAAGTTTTGTACCGGAAAAAGAGTCCATATCCGAAGACTCATCATCCCGCTTATACCCAGGCAGTGCAAGGGATGCTGTCAGATTTCATGAGCGATTCGAACAGCGCACTCCATGAATTCTTTGACAGGTCCACTCTGCAAAAAATGATTGAATCAGAGGGTGCATCCTTCAAAGTACCGTGGTTCGGCCAGCTTATGACAGGTCCGCAGCTTTTGGCTCAGTTAGCACAGATTCATATCTGGTTTAGAGATTACAATATTAATATTGCAGACTAAAAAAAAGCAAGCCCGTTATGGAACGGGCTTGCTTATTCTATGCAGAACTGGAAAAAAACCTTTAGAATTTCCAATTCGCTATAAAAATTCAAATTTCGCTATAAAAATAATAATTTCGCTATAAAACTCAGGTTTTCGCTATAATAAAGAAATTTTAGCTATTAAAGTGTTAATATCGCTATAAAACTTGAATTTCGATTTAAAACGCGGAAAACTATTATCCTATTTTCTATAAGCAAGTACGTTTGGATTCTATTTGCTATTTGATCAGCGTATTTTATTCTATTTTGCGGAGACAAATGACTTTTTCACCCAGACTCTGGATCTCCAGCGCCAAAGCATGAGGAGACCGCGCAGCCATTCGTCGGCTATGAATGCGATCCATATCCCAACAAGCCCCAAACCAAGATATATTCCCAGGTAGTATGACAAAGTCACACTGACTCCCCACATTGACAGGATTCCCATATATACGGGGAACTTGACATCTCCAGCCGCCCTAAGTGAACTAATCAGTACCAGGTTAAAGGATCTGCCGGGTTCAAGGATAATCGTGAGCAAGATCAATGTGGTGCCGAGTTCGATGATACTCATATTATCAGTGAAAATCCCGAGGAGATTTTTCGAGAAGTATGAGACAAGCGCAGCGGTAGTGATGGAAATAATTATCGCCAGTTTCAAGCTTTTCAGTGCCCGCTTATAAGCTTTCTCAATTTCCTTTGCACCTACCATATGGTCAATCAAGATCTGTGTGCCCTGGCTGATGGCGATACTGAAAAGGAAGATGAACATCATGACGTTTTGTGTATAAACTTTAGTCGTCAAAGCCTGAGTTCCAAGGGTAGCAATAAAATAGGTAATCACCATCTGTGACCCATTGTAGCTCAAATGCTCACCCGCAGAAGGAATGCCGATATTCAACAGGTTTTTCAGATGTTTTTTTGGAAAACTGAAAAGCATCGAGAATGGCAATGATCCAGGAACTCGCTTTGTCATGATGTAAATAGCAGCCAACAAACCGAGGATCCGGCTGACAGTGGTGGAAATCGCCACACCTTCTACACCTAGGACTGGGAAGCCGAAAGGGTCGAAAATGAACAAATAGTTGCCGATAACATTCAGCAAATTCATCCCTATCGTGACATACATGATATCCCGGGTAAAGCCGTAGCTGCGGATGATGCTGCTCACTGTCATGATCAACGATTGAATAAACGAAAATCCACCAACAATTTTCAGATACGAATTGGCTTCTTCAAAAAGCTCAGGCGGCAAGTCCATTAATCTCAATAATTGCTCACTGAAAATGAAAACAGCGGCGCTCAGTATCAATCCGAATACAAGATTCGCTCCAATCGAGACCGCAGAAATTTCACGGGCATCTTCATCCATTTTTGCGCCAAGGTTCTGAGCAACCAGGATTGCAGTACCAGTTGCGATAAAGCCGAACATAACGATGACCATGGAAAGGATCTGGTTGGATACCCCAACAGCTGCCACGGAATTATCCGAATACTGGGAAAGCATCAGTGTATCCGCATTCCCCATCAGCATATAAAGCAGAATTTCAATAAAAAGAGTCCATGTAATGGCAAAAAGTGAAAGTTTAGCAGTTTTATTCTTCATGTTTTACATCTCCAAGTTGTAATTCAATTCCTTAATTATACAGACTATAGGAGGAATTAGAAGTGAAAAAGATTCGTTTTACGAAAAAATATTTGGATAAGGACGTCATTAGCGGAATTTGACAAATAGCAAACCCCTTTCCATCAAGGGAAAGGGGTGAGTGATTTAAAATTTGAACAATGCAAATCCATTTGCAGCAATTTTGGCTGTAAGATCATCACTTTCTGCTGCGTATTCTTCGCCAGTATAGATATTGGTTATTTTTCTGCCTTTTAGATTAAACGGCAGAGGATAACTTGCTTCTTCGTTGCTCATGTTGACGACTACCATAATGGTTGTTTCACCATTGGACTTTGTATAAGCAAAGCAGCTTTCATGGTAATCCGATGGAATGAAGTGAAGTTCACCCTCATTTGCCAGAAGTGGATATTCCTTTCGAAGCTGGATCATTTTTTGCACATGCTCGAACATACCCTTGTTTTGATCTTCTTCATTCCACTTCATGCACTCGCGGCAGCCTGGATCCTGCGGGCCGCTCATGCCGATTTCATCCCCATAATAGATACATGGCGTACCGATGTAAGAAAGCAATACAGTGAAGATTTGTTTTACTTTATCCTCGTCACCGCCGCACTCCGTCAAGATTCTTGGTGTGTCATGGCTTCCGATTAAGTTGAAGGCAACCTCATTGACGTTTTTCGGATACATATGATTGACTGTTGTCATGTTCTCGATGAATTCTTTTACTGAAATGGTTCCACGTGCAAACAAGTTTAGAATGTTTGTCGTAAATGGATAGTTCATGACAGCGTCGAACTGATCGCCGTGCAGCCATGGCATTGAATCGTGCCAGATTTCACCGAGTATATAGAGATCAGGCTTGATTGCTTTCACTTCAGTACGGAATTTTCTCCAGAAAGAGTGGTCGACTTCATTGGCGACATCAAGTCTCCAGCCGTCGATATCAAACTCGCGGACCCAGTAGCGGCCAACTTCAAGCAGATACTCAATGACCTCAGGATTTTCCGTATCCAGCTTCGGCATTGATTTTTCAAATGCGAAGGTATCATAATTCGGCCTTGGTTCCATTACAAGCGGGAATTCATTGGTGTGGAACCAGTTCTTATAAGGAGACTCTGCCCCTTTTTCCAGTACATCCTGGAACTGAGGGAAATAGAATCCACTGTGGTTGAAAACAGCATCAAGCATAACTTTGATGCCGTGCTCGTGGCATATATGTACCAGCTTCTTCAGCGTTTCTTTATCTCCAAATTGCGGATCGATTTCCATATAATCAATCGTATCGTATTTATGGTTTGAATAGGCTTTGAAAATAGGCGTAAAATAAATACCGCTGATGCCAAGCTTGGCCAAGTAATCGATATTTTTGATTACACCTTCGAGGTCACCGCCAAAAAAGTTGTCCCTTTCAGGTGGTGCACTGCCCCATGGCAACGCGCCTTCTGGATCATTTGCTGGATCTCCATTGCCAAAGCGCTCAGGGAATATCTGATACCACACTGTATCTTTCACCCATGATGGAGCACGGAACACATCGATATTGTTAAGGTAAGGAAATGCATAATAATAGCCTGTATCATCCAAAGGAGGCTCGTCGTAAAAACCTTTTTCAGTTAAACAAGCTGTTTCGTTGCCATCATTTAAAATAAATCCGTAACGCATCCTGCGGAAAGGAGGTTTAATAGAGACAAACCAGTAATCGAATAACTGGTCGGTTCCGCTTTTAATCATGGAAACTGTATTTGTATTCCAGTTTCCATCCTGCCAGTCATATGGATCGCCATTTAAAAGGGAAACTTCTTTGATATCATCTTTTTTTGTACGAATGCGAATATGCAGTTCTTCATTAGTGCAAGCGTATGCATAATTGTCTTTAGGACGGTGATAAATCGCTTCTTTTAACAAGTGGGAACCATTCCTTTCATTTTTAAATACCGAGGATTTTGACTTTCCAAATGAGCAAAGAGTGAAATGATAATGGCTCGCTCTATTCGGTGAATAGCTATTATTATTATAAAGATTAAAACAAGGGTAGAATACTCATTTTGAAATGTCAATTATTAAAAAGTTGATTCACAAAACTTTAACGATTTTACAAGGCTTTTAAAAAATTTTAAAAAAACTAGTTGTCAAAAGAATTTAAGTCTTTATAATAAGAGGTAGGTTGTGCAATCGTTTTCATAGACTTGCAAACGGAATTACAAACGTTTGCACAAATAGGTAACGTTCTGCACAATAATTAGTTAAAACACATTTTTAGGAGGGGTATACACATGAAAAAGGCATTGTCGATTTTCATGATGCTGGTCTTAATGATCGGCGCACTAGCAGCTTGTGGACCTAAAGAAGAAGAAAACACAGGTTCAAAAGACAACGGCGAGAAAACAGAAGACGCTTCCAAACCAGAGAAGCTAGTAGTTTGGGAAGACAAAGATAAGTCTGGCTGGCTTGAAAAAGTAGCTGCTGACTTTGAAAAAGAACACGGTATCAAAATCGACTTCAAAGAAGTAGAAATGGCAACTAAAATGAAAGAACAATTACGTCTTGACGGTCCTGCGGGAACTGGCCCAGACATCATCACTCTTCCACACGACCAAATCGGTGAGCTTGCAGTTCAGGGACACATTGCTGAACTTAATGTAAGCGACGAAGTGAAAGGTACTTTCTCTGAATCTTCAATCGGTGCTCAAACATTTGATGGAAAATTATACGGACTTCCTAAGTCTGCTGAAACTCCAGTATTCATCTACAACAAAGCTCTTATGACTGAAGTTCCTGCTACAATGGAAGATCTTTACGAATTCGCAAAAGCTAACACTAAAGACAGCAAATACGGTTTCCTTGCACTTTGGGATAACTTCTACTTTGCACACGCTCCAATCGGCGGTAACGGCGGATATGTATTCGGCGAAAAAGACGGAGCTCTTGATCCACAAGATCTTGGCTTGAACAACGAAGGCGCTGTAAAAGGTACTGAATACATCCAGAAGTGGTACGCTGAAAAGCTTTTCCCTAATGGAATCATCGGTGAAAACGGCGGATCTGCTATGGACGGACTATTCAACGAAGGTAAAGTTGCTTCTGTAATGAATGGACCATGGGCATTCGGCGGAATGAAAGATGCAGGCATCGATTTCGGTGTAGCTCCATTCCCTAAATTCGCTGATGGCACTCCAATGAAAACTTTCATGGGTGTAAAAGGATGGCACGTTTCTTCTTACTCTAAGAACCAAGAATGGGCTGTTAAGTTCCTTGAGTACATCACTAACGACGAAAATGCAAAATACCGTTTCGAACAAACAGCTGAAGTTCCAACAAACGTAGCTCTAGTTGACGATCCAGCAATCGCTGAGAACGAAGGCGCTAAAGCTGTTGCACTTCAAACTCAAGACGCAGTTCCAATGCCGAACATCCCGGAAATGGGTGAAGTTTGGTCTCCAATGGCAAGCGCATTGCAAACAGTTGTAACTGGCAAAGCTAAGCCACAGGAAGCTCTTGATTCTGCTGTAAAGCAAATCGAACAACAAATTCAGCAAAACCACTCAAAATAATAGCAGCAAAGTATAACAGTACCTCCCTTGGGGGGTACTGTTATACTTTCAGCTATGAAATTCCAGTTTCTGTTTTTTTTAGGAGACGATATGTGGAAAGTCACAAAGTTTACGAAAACTGCAGTAAAAAAGACTTTCATTGAGCAAACGGTTGCGCTAAAATAGACTTATACTTAATCAGGTGCTTCATGAGAGTGAAAACAGGAAAATCTCGATACAATAAATAAATGTTGCGGTCGAGAAGATCCCCAGTTCGGAAATGTATTCGTTCTCATAAAGCATCTGATGCTTTTACCAAGGTCTCTTCGCAAGAATCATTGCTTTCTGAAATTACATCATCATTCTTTTCAATACCTTTTAGTATAGAGCTGAAAGGTGTTGAATGGCTATGTAAGCGATGGAAGCGGGTTAACGATTAGGAGCCTTAAAAAACATAGAAAGAGAAAGGGGAATATAGGATGGAGAAGAAATCCTATCAAACCAACCACCGCAGAATAGCAACAGCCCTTTCGATCATTCCTGGGCTAGGACAGCTATACAACAAACAATATTTAAAAGGAATCGCATTTCTTATTTTGACCGGTGCATTCTTCGGTGTATTTAAAGACCTGCTCAACATGGGTTTATGGGGACTGTTTACACTTGGGGAGCAGACGCCTCGTGACCATTCCATCTTCTTGTTGGTTGAGGGGATTCTGGCACTGATCGTCCTGCTCTTTGGAATCGGTTTCTATCTATTCAACTTAAATGATGCATATAAAACAGGCTTGAAAAGAGACATGGGAGAACGTCTTAGCACGGTTAAGGAGCAATATAATAACCTGATTGACAATGGATTCCCATACTTAATCATGTCACCGGGGTTCCTGCTTCTTATTTTCGTTGTTGTTTTTCCCATCATTTTCGTAGTCTTGCTCGCATTTACAAACTATGATCTTTACCACTCACCGCCTGCTAAGCTGGTTGATTGGGTAGGATTGAAAAACTTCTTTGATTTGTTCCAGTTAGAATCATGGCGTCAGACTTTCTTCTCTGTGTTATCATGGACAATCATCTGGACATTCGTCGCAACAACTTTCCAGGTTGCTTTGGGAATGTTCCTGGCGATACTCGTAAACCAGAAGGATGTAAAGGGAAAGGCCATCATCCGTACAGTATTTATCTTGCCTTGGGCAGTGCCAGCATTCGTTTCAATCCTTGTTTTCGCTGGTATGTTTAACGAATCATTCGGTGCCATCAATCGTGACATCCTTGGATTCTTTGGAATTGATCCAATTCCATGGATGACTGAGGCGATGTACACCAAAATTGCCTTGATCATGATTCAAACTTGGCTTGGTTTCCCATTCATCTTCGCGATGGTCACAGGGGTACTTCAATCCATTCCGGAAGAATTGTACGAAGCCGCAACTGTGGACGGCGCGACAAACTTACAGAAATTCAAGAACATCACATTGCCGCTCGTGCTTTTCGCTACTGCGCCAATCTTGATTACGCAATATACGTTCAACTTCAATAACTTTAATATCATTTATCTCTTCAACGGCGGAGGACCTGCAGTTTCTGGAGCAAATGCTGGCGGAACAGACATCCTGATTTCGTGGATTTACAGCCTGACGATGACATCTGCACAATATTCCAAAGCTGCTGCCATCACAATGCTTCTTTCTTTGATCGTTATTGGAGTAGCTCTATGGCAGTTCAAGAGAACGAAATCATTCCAAGAAGAGGATATGATGTAATATGAGTATCAAACGACAGAAATATATCAGACTGACACTAACGTATCTTGTAATTTTAGCCATGTTCGCGATTATTATCTACCCGCTCCTTTGGATTGTCGGCTCATCCTTCAATCCTGGACAAAGCTTGTCCGGCTCAAGTATCATTCCGAAAAATGCTACGCTTGCTCACTATAAGGAACTTTTCGATACTAACCAGAGCGCATACTTGTACTGGTACTGGAATTCTCTGAAAGTAAGTGTACTGACAATGGTATTCACAGTCATCCTTGTCAGCCTGACGGCGTATTCATTCTCACGCTACCGTTTTATCGGACGTAAAAACAGCTTGATGACATTTTTGATCCTGCAGATGATTCCAAACTTTGCAGCGCTGATTGCGATTTTCATCCTTGCATTATTGACTGGGTTACTTGACACCCATCTAGGCTTGATCCTTGTATACGTTGGTGGCGCAATTCCGATGAATACTTGGTTGATGAAGGGCTACCTTGATACAATTCCAAAAGAACTTGATGAATCAGCTAAAATGGACGGTGCGGGACATTTGAGGATTTTCTTCCAAATCGTCATGCCGCTTGCAACACCGATTATCGCTGTTGTGGCATTGTTCGCTTTCATCGCTCCATTCGGGGATTTCATCCTCGCGAGAATTCTCTTAAGAACAGAAGAAAAATACACACTTGCTGTTGGGCTGTATGATATGGTGGCCAAACAGTTCGGTGCAGAATTTACAACATTTGCTGCCGGTGCAGTTCTGATCGCCGTACCGATTGCAATCCTGTTCCTGTCATTCCAAAAATACTTTGTTTCTGGTTTGACGGCAGGCGGAACAAAAGGATAATCTATTAGGGCAAACACATTTTAAGCAAAGTCCATATTTGGTCTTTGCTTAAATTATTGAGGAGGACCGGAGATGAAAAAAATTCTCATCTTCATCTTGATTCCGTTTCTTCTTTTTAGCGCCCTCCCGGTAGGTGCCGCTGAAAAAGAAGGACGCAAATGGCAGGATGAAACAATTTACTTTTTAATGGTTGACCGTTTTAATAACGGTGACAATAGCAATGATTTCGATGTAAATGCTACTGACCCAAAAGCCTATCATGGAGGCGACTTCCAGGGAATCATTCACCAACTGGATTATATTAAGGATATGGGATTTACTGCTATCTGGCTGACTCCTGTATTCGATAATGTCGATAAAGGCTATCATGGGTATTGGATTAAGGATTTCTATAATACAGAAGAGCATTTTGGAAGCGTTGACAAGTTCAAAGAGCTTGTAAAAGAGGCACATAATCGTGACATCAAAATCATTCTTGATTTCGTTGTCAACCATGTCGCTCCGGAACACGAATGGGTAAATGACCCAGCCAAGAAAGACTGGTTCCATGAAAAACAGGATATCTTTGACTGGAACGATCAGGAACAGCTGGAGAATAACTGGCTGTATGGACTTCCTGATTTAGCACAGGAAAATCCGGAGACGAAAGAATATTTACTAGATGCCGCTAAATGGTGGATAGAAGAAACAGATATTGACGGCTACAGGCTTGATACAGTCCGTCATGTACCGGTTGAGTTTTGGGCAGATTTTTCAAAAGAAGTGAAAAGTGTCAAAGACGATTTTTATTTGATTGGCGAGGTTTGGTCGGAGGATCCTAATTATATTGCTGAATATGATAAGGCGGGAATCGATGGCTTTGTTGATTTTCCACTGAATGAGCAGCTGCGTACTGCCTTTGAGAAACCTGACCAAACTTTGGACTGGCTATTAACGACAGCGAAGCGAAATAAGGCAACTTATGAAAATCCTGAATTGATGGGTAATTTTATTGATAACCATGACATGGTTAGGTTCACAAGAAAAGCAGTCCAGAATAGACAGCACCCGGGAACGAGATGGAAGATGGCGCTGACGTATATGTATACTGCTCCTGGAATCCCGATTGTTTATTATGGCAGTGAAATTGCCCTTGATGGCGGGGAAGACCCGGATAATCGCAGACAAATGAACTTCAGGACTGATAAAGAATTAATTGATTACACCACGAAAATTGGTGAGCTGCGCAATGACCTTCCTTCGTTAAGGAGAGGCGATTTGGAAGTTCTCTATGAAAAGAAAGGCATGGCTGTGTTCAAGAGGACCTACGAGAACGAAACTGCGGTCATTGCAATTAATAATACTTCAAATACCCAGAATGTCACATTGACATCGGATCAGCTGGAAGATGATAAAGAGTTGAGAGGCTTGCTTGCAGACGATCTTGTCAGAAGTAAGAATGGAGAGTATAACCTTTCTTTGGAACGTGAGAAAGCAGAAATTTATGTACTAGCTGAAAAAACAGGATTGAATATTCCTTATTTAACTGTAATGGGTGCTGTATACGCAGCGTTCTTCGGCTTCATTTTCCTCCTTTTCAAAAGAAGGAAGCGAAGGAAGTAATAATGAAAGCTAGACCAGAACTTGCCTCCATTGTTGTTTAATGGGGGCTTGAAAAAATAAGCAATAATACGGGACAAATCATTTATAATAGAGATAAGGAATTTTTCTGGCAAAAGGGAGGTGAACTTAATGGCTGTCACAATAAAAGATGTTGCGAAGGTGGCTAACGTCGCACCATCAACTGTCTCGCGTGTAATCGCCAATAGTCCAAGGATCAGCGAAAAAACGAAAGAGAGAGTCAGGGAGGTTATGGACCAGCTTGGGTATCACCCAAACTTCATCGCCAGAAGCTTAGCTAGCCAATCCACCCGGGCAATCGGCCTGGTAATGCCGAGCTCTACTGATGTCGTCTTCCAAAACCCGTTCTTTCCAACCGTCTTGACAGGTCTTAGCGAAGGAGCGCACTCAAAGCAATATGCCCTTCACATGACGACTGGAAAAACAGAGGATGAAATCTTCGACGGTGTGGTCGCAATGGTTCAGGGCGGAAGAGTAGATGGAGTAGTCCTTTTATATTCAAAGGTGGAAGACAGGGTAATTGCTTACCTGAAGGAAAGACATTTTCCGTTTGTTGTGATTGGAAAGCCTTTTAAAGATGATGAAAATACCAGTTATGTCGATAATGACAATTTTAAAGCAGGCAAAGAAGTGACAGAGCATCTAATCCAGCTTGGTCATGACCGGATTGCTTTCATTGGAGGAAATCTGGATTTAGTCGTGACGGTTGAACGTCTGCTAGGCTATGAAAAAGCTTTAAGAAACTCCGGAATCCATTTAGAAGATAAGTATATCGTGAATGACGAATTCGTCCGTGAAAGCGGCCAGGATGCTGTTGAAGTCTTGCTTTCATTGGATCAGCCTCCAACCGCGATGGTAGTTGCAGATGACTTGATGGCACTAGGTGTGTTGAATAAGCTGGATGAGATGGGTATTGCAGTCCCACAAGATGTCTCCATCGTCAGCTTTAACAATGTATTGATAGCAGAGATGGCTAGACCGCCTTTAACTTCTGTAGATATTAACATTTTTGACCTGGGATACCAGGCTGCGAAAAGTTTGATTCAAATTATAGAGAATCCTAACGAGCCAATTAAACGAATCATCGTTCCTTTTAAAATTGTCACTCGATATTCTTGTGGTCATCCTAAGGATTATAAAGAAATACTTGTGTAAACAAAGCCATATAAAATGAACTGCACCACAATTGCTGATGATTCTACAATTGAGGTGCAGTTTTTTTGAATGAATATGAAAATATAAGATTTTTGGACTTAGATTAGTTTCCAGCTCCAGCGCCTAGCCCCTCGAGTCGCTTCGGTCCTGCCAATAAAGTCAAAGAACGACTTCACTGGCAGGCCCTCCAGCGCTTGTCGGGGCTGACCAAGGCGCTTGCGCTTTTTTTATTTATATTTTAGCCATTGACAATAGTTCCGCCATTTACGTGTATTGTCTGTCCGTTTACATAAGTAGAATCATCGCTAGCAAGATAGACGTAGGCTGGTGCCAGCTCATAAGGCTGTCCGGCACGTCCCATCGGCGCATTCGTTCCGAATTTCGCTACTTCTTCTGCAGTGAAGGTGGAAGGAATGAGCGGTGTCCAGATTGGGACAGGAGCCACACTGTTCACTCGAATGCCCTGTGACGCAAGGGACATGGCAAGAGAACGTGTAAACGAAACAATAGCCCCCTTTGTCGATGAGTAGTCAAGCAGCTTCTCATGACCTTTATATGCGGTTATAGAAGAGGTATTAATGATTGTGCTGCCTTTCTTTAAGTGTGGAAGAACAGCCTTTGTAAGGTGGAAGATAGAGAATACATTCGTGCGGAACGTCTTCTCAAGCTGGTCCGCAGAAATATCGAGCAGGCTTTTTTGCGGATGCTGCTCGGCTGCATTATTGACAAGAATATCAATTTTCCCGAACTCATCGAGAGTTTTCTGTGCTGCATCCTCACAGAATTTCTCGCTGCCAATATCACCTGAGAGGAGCAAGCATTTACGCCCTTCCGCTTCAACGAGCTCCTTTGTCGTTTGCGCATCATTGCTTTCTTCAAGATAGACAATTGCTACATCTGCGCCTTCCTTCGCATAATAGATGGCAACCGATTTGCCAATCCC
The DNA here is from genome assembly GCF_020524355.2 of Mesobacillus subterraneus. Taxonomy (NCBI): domain Bacteria; kingdom Bacillati; phylum Bacillota; class Bacilli; order Caryophanales; family Bacillaceae; genus Mesobacillus; species Mesobacillus subterraneus. The sequence goes on along the minus strand of NZ_CP129019.1, from coordinate 2,957,838 downwards.
GCTGTCTCCACCGGTAATCAAAGCAACCTTGCCAGAAAGTTTTCCCGATCCTTTATAATTTTCATCAACTGACTTGGGTTCAGGATTCATCTCCGGCTCAGTACCAGGCTGATGATCCTGGTGCTGGGGCGGGAATCCTTGTTTCTTATTTTCATTAGACATAGTAAAAATCACTCCTTTAATATGAATCACCATTTATTAAATTCCTTTAAAAACCAGATTAAAAACATGGAAATTCCTTCTTCTAACAGAAAGTGACTAAAGAAAGACAAGAGGTAATGAATTTTGTCCGTCATGAGTGTGATGACGGACAAAAAAAGAGAAGGGATGACAGATTTCTGTTCATCATGAGGGCGATGACGGACAAAAAGGAGAGAATGCCTCCTGTTTCTGTCCATCAAAAAGCGGCCCCTTGTAAGGAAGCCGCTCCATCATACTACTTAAGTTTATCTTTAAAGATTGAATAAGTTTTGTAGCCGCCAGTCAGGTTCTTGACTTTGTAGCCGTTTTGCTGGAGGATACGGGAAGCAAGGTAACCTCTTAGACCAACCTGGCAGGTGATCAGAATTGTTTCACCTTTTGGAAGCTCGTCAAGACGATTTCGCAGGTCATCAAGCGGAATGTTTTTTGAGCCTTCAATTTTGCCATCTGCATGCTCTTTCTCAGTACGCACGTCAATCATGAATGCGCCGTCCTGAAGCAACTCGTCAACTTCATAGTGCTGAACCGTTTCAATCGTACCGTCAACAATATTGGATGCGACATAACCAGCCATGTTCACAGGGTCTTTTGCAGAAGAGAATGGTGGTGCATATGCTAGCTCAAGCTCCTGAAGGTCATAGACGCTCAATCCGCCTTTGATCGCAGTTGCGATGACATCAATACGTTTGTCAACGCCATCTTTACCGACTGCCTGTGCACCAAAGATCTTGCCAGTCTCTCTGTCGAAAATAACTTTAAGAGAGATTTGCTCTGCGCCAGGATAGTAACCAGCGTGAGACAGTGGGTGAATATGAACGACTTCATATGGGATGCCCAGTCTGCGCAATAGCTTTTCACTATTACCAGTCGTTGCAGCAGTCAATTCGAATACTTTAACGATTGAAGTGCCTAATGTACCTGGATATGCGATATTACGTCCATTGATATGGTGTCCGGCAATGTGCGCCTGGCGGTTTGCCGGCCATGCTAGCGGAATCATGGTAGGCTGACCATTGATATAGTCAGTAACCTCGATTGCGTCACCCATTGCATAAATTGATTCATCAGATGTCTGAAGGTATTCATTTACCTTGATGCCGCCGCGGTCTCCAAGCTCAAGGCCAGAGTCAGCTGCAAGTTGGTTTTCAGGTCGCACACCGATTGACAGGATAATCAATTCTGAATCAAGGACCTTGCCGCTTTCAAGGACAACTTTTGTGCCATTCTCTTGTACGTCAGTGATTCCGTCTCCCAGGATTAGCTCAACACCATTCTTTCTTAGCTCATCCTCAACGATTGCTGCCATTTCCGGGTCGACTGGACCCATAACCTGTGGCAGTTTTTCAACTAGAGTAACATTGACTCCAGCGTGGACAAGGTTTTCAGCCATTTCAAGGCCAATGAAGCCTCCGCCGATTACGACAGCATTCCTTGGTTTGTTGTCTTCAAGGTATGCTTTGATTTTATCCATATCCGGAATATTTCTAAGCGTAAATACATTTGCGCTCTTCAAGCCTTCAATAGGAGGAACGATTGGCTTCGCTCCTGGTGACAACACTAATACGTCATAGCTTTCTGTGTATTCTTCACCACTTTGAACATGTTTTATAGAAACAGTTTTCTCTTCACGGTTGATTGCAGTCACCTCAGAGAAATTGCGGATATCCAAGTTGTAACGTGCATTCATGCCTTCAACAGTTTGCAGTAGCAGCTTTTTGCGGTCTTCAATCACACCGCTGATATGATAAGGCAGTCCGCAGTTTGCGAAAGAAATGAATTCTCCTCTTTCAAACAGAACGATTTCAGCTTGTTCATCAAGTCTTCTAAGCTTAGTTGCTGTAGTTGCTCCACCTGCGACGCCGCCAACGATTACGATTTTTTTACCCATTGTATTGTCATCCTTTCGGTTAAAAAATTTATGTGTTTTATACCCCTACTGGTATATTAACGTGAAAATAGGGGAAATCCAATAGTACTTTGTGAAGGATTTGTGAATGTTTTAGGGAATTAAATATAGTTAAAAGACTAATGTCACACATTCAAGACCAGTACATTTATTTTAACGTGATGATAGGGTAATACCGTAGGTGGTTTGTGAACCATTCATGAATTTTCCATACAACAAAAGCGGACAATGTTACCATAGTCCGCTTTTGCCAACCCTTATTAGTTTTTGCACTTTTTTAGCGATAATTCACGAATTGCACATCAACAGTCAAATCCGCTTCTCTTACCGCTGCAATGATTTTTTGCAAGTCGTCGCGGTTTTTTCCAGTCACGCGAACCTGGTCATCCTGTACCTGGCTCTTAACCTTCACGCCGCTATTTTTAATGATCGTGTTAATTTTCTTCGCGTTTTCCTTATCAATTCCTTGAACAAGCTTTGCTCTTTGGCGAACGGTCCCTCCAGATGCCCGTTCAACCTTTCCATAATCAAGATTTTTCACAGGAATTCCGCGTTTGATCATCTTGCTGAATAAAACGTCCTTCAACTGGTCAAGCTTAAATTCATCATCAGAAACGAGTACAAGTTCTTCTTTATCAAGTGTAATATCACTTTTGCTACCCTTAAAATCATAGCGAGTCTGGATTTCTTTCATTGCGATGCTGATTGCATTCGTGACTTCAGACATTTCAACTTTGGATACAATATCAAATGAGCTCTCTTTAGACATGACTACCTCCGGATTTTGAAAATTTTTGCTGCGCCAGGAGACAATGGCTGTCCTAGGCGCTTTCGCTTTTGCTTACATTATAGTAAAATATAGCAGTTCAAACAACTTTACGTAATTTAGAGCTTTTTACCTGATTAAGAAAATATAACTTTTTTCACTTAGATTAGAGTCTAGCTCAAGCGCCTAGCCCGTCGATCGTTTGTCTAGCTGCGGCTCGTAACTCATCGAGACGCTTGTCCAGCTGCGGCTCCTAACTCATCGAGACGTTTCGGTCCTGCCAATGAAGTCAAAGAGCGACTTCACTGTCAGGCCCTCCAACGCTTGTCGGAGTTGGGCAGTCGCCTCCGCTTTTCAAATTGTCTAGTGTCGCCTCCTAGAAACTCGGCTATACTTTTCGAGTTCAGTCCTGCCAATGAAGTCAAAGAACGACTTCACCGGTCGGCCATCTAACGCTTGTCGGGGCAGAACAAGTCGCTTACGCTTTCTTATTTGGGTAAGATGTTAATAACGAAACAGGAGGGATTATATGTCCTTGAACGAATATACAGGTCAGACTTTGGAACTGACCGTAGCAAGAATTGTTGATTTCGGCTACTTTTTAACAGACGGGGAAGAGGATGTTCTTCTCCATTCGAATGATACAGACCGGTCATTTGAAGAAGGAGATAAGGTTGAGGTTTTCCTATTTGTTGAATCAAGAGGGAGACTTGCAGCGACAACGACTATACCGAAAGTACAGGTAGGACACTATGAGTGGGTACCTGTCGTTGATGTTAAAGAAGGTATCGGTATATTCCTTGATATCGGCATCAGTAAGGATGTTTTACTAGGGGGAGGAAGATCTGCCAGTTGTAAAATCAGTTTGGCCGAAAGAAGGTGACTTGCTTTATATCACGCTTCGAGTAAATCGCAACAATATGATTTATGCGCGAATGGCAACTGACCCTGTCATTCAGGAAATCTCCGTCAAGGCTACAAGAAGTGATTTTAACAAGAATGTCCATGGCTATATATATAGGACGGCAAGGGTTGGAAGCTGGATGACCACAGCGGAAGGCTTTAAGGGATTCATCCATGAATCACAGCGCCAGACTGAGCCGAGGATAGGTCAAAAAGTAGAGGGAAGAATTATTGATGTAAAGCCGGATGGCTCTGTCAATATCTCGCTTTTGCCGCGCAAGCAGGAAGCTTTGGATGAAGACGCCGAGAAAATCATGGAATACCTGGAGCTCCGTAATGGCGCAATGCCATACCATGACAAGAGCATGGCAGAGGACATTCAGGAACGCTTCGGCATGAGCAAAGGTTGTTTCAAGCGAGCCTTGGGAAGGCTAATGAAAGAAGGAAAGATCTATCAGGAAGACAATTGGACTTATAAAAAAGAAAAATAGAGCCGGCTGGCTCTATTTTTTTTATAGATGATCTGACTTTTTTGAGTACTGGTTCTTGCCTGCTTTGCGGTTCTTTTCACGCATCATATTTTTTTCGTGGCGAAGGGCGTTGTTGTCCTTTGCTTTTTTATCATTATCAGATGTATGTGGCATATAAAAACTCCTTTCAGGTTAGGTACATTTTATTTTCCCTAAAACTTGAAAGGAGTATGTAAATTTATGATGGCAGTTTGTTTAAAAAGAAAATGGAGATGGTACCAGGTCCAGTGTGGGACCCAACTGCTGCACCGATAGAGGTAATAATAACTTCTTTCGCTCTAAACGATTCCATAATCATATTTTTCATTTCAGTGGCTGTCTCGAAATCATCTGCATGGCTGATGCCGACTATCTGAAGCTCAAAACCCTCGCCGCGTTCCTTCATGACTTCAATAATTCTGCGGAGAAGCTTTTTCTTTCCTCGGATTTTTTCAATTGGAACAAGTTTCCCGTCCTCAACATTAAGCAGCGGCTTTATGTTTAACAGGCCGCCTACGAATGCGGAGGCTTTTGACACTCGTCCACCCTTAGCAAGATGGTCAAGGTCATCTACAGTGAATAAATGCTCCATATGCTGGCTATGGAATTGGACAGCTTCAATAATTTCCTCTTTGGAAAAATTCTCTTTCGCCAACCTTGCTGCTTCCATTACAACTAGCCCATATCCAAGGGATGCACACTTTGTATCGATAATCGACAAATTGAAGTCAGGGTATTCCTCCTTAACTTGCTCGCCTATCATGACGGCTGTCTGATATGTCCCTGACAGCTGTGAAGAGAAAGCTATGTATATTCCATCTTGCTTATTCTCGGCCAATTCCGTGAAAACTTCTTTAAAACCAGCAGGAGAAGCCTGTGAGGTCTTTGGAAGGTTGCCAGCACGTATTTGATCGTACACTTCTTTTGGCTGGATTGTTCGTAGGTCCTCATATTCATTGCCATTAATATGGACCTTCAACGGGAATAGTATTGCATCATTTTCTTCATAAAAACTCAATGGCAAATCACATGCACTGTCAGCCATGATTTTTACTGACATAACTTTCACCTGCTTTCGACCTTATATGTTAATAGTTTATAGGGAATATGCGAAAAAGACAATTAAATATAGTGATTTTCGGCAAAATAGGGGTACAGGAAGAATAGAAAAGAATAAGGGGGATTTACATGGTCTGGTTGGAAACAAAAAAAATCATCATCGTGGTGATCGGCGCATTCTTGAATGCTATGTCACTTAACTTCTTTTTAATACCGGCAAATGTCTATGCAAGCGGCTTTACCGGAATCGCACAGCTCGTTTCGAGCATACTTGGTGAATTCGCGCCATTTACTATTTCTACCGGTATTCTTCTATTGCTATTGAATATTCCGGTGACGATCCTTGGCTGGAAGAAGGTAGGGAAATCATTTACCCTATATAGTTTTATCTCGGTTCTGCTTTCATCATTCTTTCTTGAACTACTGCCTGTTAAAGAAGTATCTAGTGATATTTTGCTGAATGCAGTTTTTGGGGGTGTCATTGCAGCGATTGGCGTTGGTTTGACCTTAAAATGGGGGGCTTCCACAGGTGGAATGGATATTATAGCAATGGTCCTGTCACGAATGAATGATCGCCCGGTGGGTACATATTTCTTTACCTTGAATGGCATCATTATAATGACTGCTGGCTTTGTATTTGGATGGGAAAACGCACTCTATACTCTTGTCGCTCTGTATGTGTCCACCAGGTTAATTGATGCCATCCATACACGGCATGAAAAGCTGACGGCGATGATCGTTACGAAAAAGTCAGATGAACTTAAGAAAGCCATTCATGACAAACTTGTACGAGGCATCACACTGTTGCCTGCCAAGGGAGCTTTTTCAGGAGAACAGAAAGAAATGCTGATCATTGTTGTGACAAGGTATGAATTGTATGACCTGGAACACATTATCAAGGAAGTCGATCCTCATGCGTTCACTAATATTGTTGAGACAGCTGGGATCTTCGGTTTTTTCCGAAGGGAGTAATCACTGAAATGGAGGTTTGGTAAATGAGAAAGGTCAGTTTGTTGATCATTTTGCTTTTGATGGCCGTGGCACCTGTCCTGGCTATTGGAGAAGAAAAGCAGCCACCAGCAAATCTGGAATACAGCTTTTACATTGATCCTGTGGCTGATCCTGAGAAAGCCGAATTTGAAATCATATTGCATAACCAGGGGAATACAGAGCTTTCTTTTGAATTCCCAACATCACAGAAATACGAAATTTCAGTGTTCGATGCGAATAAGAATAAGGTGTATCTATACTCAGAAGGAAAATCATTTGCCCAGGCTTTTGAAACGTTGAGATTGAAACCGCAGGAGAAAATGAAATGGGTGGAGAGCTGGGACTACTCGAAGTCAGGAAAAAGAGTCCCGGAAGGTAAATACACAGTCATTGCACAGTTAAAAGCAATCAGCATCAATGGAAAACCTGTCGGGGACAAAAAACTGCTCACTGATACAAAGACAATGTATATCCCTGGAGAAAATCCTGTTTTTAAAGGCGTAGTAACAGCAGGGAGCAATGGGATTTATGAAATAAAGGGTGAAGCCAGGCCAATCAATGGAAAGTTCTATTATACTGCTGAGGATGGACACAACCAGTTGATTCCTGAAACAGAAGTGATTCCTGGAGAGAAATACCATCAATGGAATCCGTTTTTGCTGGAAATTTCAATACCAGAAGCAAAGCTTCCGCAAAATGGATCTGTCATACTTAATCTATACGAACGCAGCAAGGATGGCGAAATCATCCATACTTATCCAGTGTTGCTTGAAAGGTTCAACAATCATAATTAGAAAATCAAAAGCTGGCGGAATACCGCCAGCTTTTGATTTTTACTTGCCTTCAATTGAATTCAGCTCGTCCTGAAATGACCGAAGCTGCTCTTTTTCAGCCATTGTCGTATTGGCATAGGCTGATGACAGAGCATTTTTAGCTGTGTTGATGGCTGCAGACTGTTCCGCAGGCTCCGCAGTTTGAGCTAACTGGACAGCCTTCCTAGCTTCCTGAAAAAGCCTGTTTCCCATTTAAATTCCCCCTAAAGAGGATTCTCTGACATTCGCCATCTTTTGAGCTTCAGCCTCGGCATACGTGGTGTGGTAAGGGAATCGTTCATAATGCTTGGAGACAGTATCTGCACCTTGCTGTACAAAACGCTTGGATTTATTGCTTTTACCCATCGTTTTACCCCTCCATCTACGAGCGAATTTGAAACAGTCAGTAACGCTGTTTCACTTTTAGTATGCTCCCTTTGGCATGAAAACAAACGGTCCTGTGGCAAGTTGAAGTGGGTTGGTACATGGAATGATTTACAATTTTATCGGTAAAGCAGAGAAATTTACATCAATTAAGGGTAATAAGCCGGTAAAAAATATTAATGGACACTCATCTGCAATTACCAATTGCAGATGTCCTTTTTATGTGTCTCCATCAAGGCGATGGATAGCGCAATCTCCGCCGTTCGCAAAATTAAGTGTCTCCATCGAGCCTATGTGGATATTTTTTCACTAACGTAAAATGTCCGATAGAGTTTTTCTACCGGACATCTTGGGTTTATCTTATAGAGCTTTTAAATTCAGCAAATCATTCAAGTAGACACCAATGCCGTCTTCTTCGTTTGTCAATGTCATGTCGTTGGCGATGTTTTTAACTTCGGCGACTGCATTGCCCATCGCGATTCCGCGACCCGCGTATTCAAGCATTTCCAAATCGTTATCCTCATCGCCGAAAGCAATGATGCGGTCTGCTGGGATCTGGAAGTAATCTGATGCTTTCTTTAAGCCAACTGCTTTGTTCAAGCCGTTTTTAACGATTTCGACGACATGGAACGGAGCAGCCCAGCTTCTATGGTCGATCACTTCGGCATGGACTTCTGAAAGATGATTACGGATTTTACGGACATGCTCTTCATCAGCATGGATCAGCATACTAGTTGGAGATGCTTTCAAATATCTTCTCAGATCGCCGGTCGTGATATTCGGATTTCCCATATTAAAGATGTCCATCAATTTTTCATCATGATAATGTACATACACATCGTCGATTACTTCAGCGATAATATTGTAGAATTTGAAATCATCAAGCGCCTCGACTATATCCTTTGCCACATCGATTGAGAGCGGAGAATGGTGTACTCCCCAGTTATTATCGAGCGGATGATGGATAAACGCACCGTTGAAGTTGACGATTGGCGTATCAAGCGCAAGCTCATGGTAATACATTTCGCTGGAACGGAATGGTCTCCCTGTTGCGATCATGACAACATGACCTGCTTCCCGTGCCTTTTTAATTACGTGTTTGTTCTTTTCTGAAATCGTTTTATCATCTGTAAGTAAAGTTCCATCAAGATCTAATGCAATTAAATGTTTTTCAGCCATAAATACTCCTTCTTATCTCTATTTTTCCTTTAAAAACAAGACTCTACACTCGTGTAATGCCTGGGTCCACCGCTTGTCGGGACTGACCAAGGCCCATCCGCTTTTCTTGTTGTCCAGCTCCCGCGCCTAGCCCCTCGAGTCGCTTGTCTAGTGTCGCCTCCTAGAAACTCCGAAACTTCAACTCCGCCGGCAGAAGCAAAAAGCGCTTCTTTGTCGGAGTCTCCAGTTTCTGCGTTTCTGGACAGTCGGCTATACATTTCGATTTCGGTCCGCCCAATGAAGTCAAAGAACGACTTCACCGGTCGGCCCTCCAGCGCTTGTCGGGGCTGACCTAGGCACCATCCGCTTTTCTTGTTGTCCAGCTCCCGCGCCTAGCCCCTCGAGTCGCTTCGGTCCGCCCAATGAAGTCAAAGAACGACTTCACCGGTCGGCCCTCCAGCGTTTGTCGGGGCTGACCTAGGCCCATCCGCTTTTCTTGTTGATATGCGTATGATTGGCTCTTTTTTCGTAAGAGTTCTACAATACATATATTGGTTGATGGTTAATTGGTCTTATAACCACTATGGTAACCATTTTACATATAAATTGTAAAAAAATCATTTTAGATACTTAAAAGTGCGGTAAATTTAATATCCGCTTGCTTCAGGAGGGTTAATTATTGATTTTAGTCGAGAAGAAACGCATTGAACATATTCCCGTTCTCCATATTGTAAAACAAAAGCAATTTTCAGATAGCATGCCTTTGATTATTTTTCTGCATGGATTTACGAGCACAACAGAACGTAATATGCATTATGCTTACCTTTTTGCCGAAAAAGGCTTTAGGGTTATCATGCCTGAGGCGAAATATCACGGAACCCGCAGTGAAGGATTATCAGAAACTGAGCTGGGCTTCCGCTTTTGGGAAATCGTCCTCACGTCTATTGAGGAGCTTTCGACGATCAAGCAGGAGCTTGTTGAGGAAGGTCTGGTGGACCCAGCGAGAATCGGCGTTGCCGGTACATCGATGGGCGGTATTACGACACTTGGTGCGATGGCCAAGCATGAGTGGATAAGAACAGGTGTCAGCTTGATGGGGAATCCTTCATTCGAGGATTTCGCATTATGGCAGCTGAACGAAATGGAAAAAAGGAATGTTAAGATAGGCTTATCCCAGGAGCAAGTATCAGATTTGCTTAATCAGCTTAAACAGTACGACTTAAGCCTTCAGCCTGAAAAACTGAACGGACGCCCGCTGTTATTCTGGCATGGAAGGTTAGATCCAGTCGTTCCCCACCAAGCTGCATATCATTTTTACGAGCAAAACAGGAAAAGCTATGAAGGAGCAAAAGGAAAGTTTGAATTCATCACAGATGAAAATGCTGGCCACAATGTGTCAAATGCGGGTGTTGAGGCAACTGCAAACTGGTTTGAAAAGCATATCTAATGGCTTTCTGCTTTTAATGGGTACAAATCATTGTTATGATAGTAATAGGTTGAAGCAATAAAAAAGGAGTGTTCACCGATGGATGAAGAATTGAAAGATAGCCTTATGGGGGCGCTTGAAATGGTTGTTGACCCTGAACTTGGCGTTGATATCGTTAATTTAGGGCTTGTATATGATGTGGATTTGAACGAGGAAGGCCTTGCGACAGTGACTATGACATTGACGTCTATGGGCTGCCCGCTTGCAGGCACGATTGTTGAGCAGGTCAAATTGGCTCTTGCCGACCTTCCAGAAGTAAAAGATACAGAAGTTAATATCGTTTTCAACCCGCCATGGTCCAAGGACATGATGTCCCGTTATGCAAAAATTGCTTTAGGCGTAAGAGATTAAATCATATCCTTCTAAGAGCAGCAGGTTCTCCTGCTGCTTTTTTCTATAGTTGGTTTTCTTAATCCAGCTCCAGCGCCTAGCCCCTCGAGTCGCTTGTCTAGCTGCGGCTCCTAACTCCTCGAGACGTTTCGGTCCTGCCAATGAAGTCAAAGAGCGACTTCACTGTCAGGCCCTCCAACGCTTGTCGGAGTTGAGCAGTCGCCTCCGCTTTTCGAATTGTCTAGTGTCGCCTCCTAGAAACTCCGAAACTTCAACTCCGCCGGCAGAAGCAAAAAGCGCTTCTTTGTCGGAGTCTCCAGTTTCTGCGTTTCTGGACAGTCGGCTATACATTTCGATTTCGGTTCGCTCAGGTGAAGTCAAAGAACGACTTCACCGGTCGGCCCTCCAGCGCTTGTCGGGACTGAACGATGCGCTTCCGCTTTTTGTTCTTTCAGGTCACAAAATTGTCATACAAAATGACCATTAAGGGTCTATTTATGTGAGTTAGTTCACTTAATCATGTTGGTAACACTTATATACTTCTTTTATAGAGATGTACTTAAGGAGGCGCCAATGATGTTTGAAAGAGATTTTAACAAAGACCCATTCATTGTGATTTGGGAACTTACCAGAGCCTGCCAATTAAAATGCCTGCACTGCCGTGCGGAAGCACAATATAGAAGAGATCCGCGTGAACTGTCCTTTGAGGAAGGTAAAGCGCTGATTGACCAAATATATGAAATGAATAATCCGATGCTTGTTTTCACTGGTGGGGACCCATTGATGAGAGAGGACGTTTTTGATATCGCAGAATATGCGGTGAAAAAAGGCGTTCGTGTATCAATGACACCGAGTGCCACTCCTAATGTGACGAAGGAAGCGATTGAAAAGGCGAAGTCAGTAGGATTGTCCCGCTGGGCGTTCAGCATCGACGGTCCTACAGCTGAAGTCCACGATCACTTCAGGGGAACAGCAGGCTCTTTTGATCTGACGATGGAAAGAATCAAGTATTTGCATGAGTTGGAAATCCCGATTCAAATCAATACTGTTATCTCACGGTATAATATTGAGTATTTAGATGAAATGGCCAAGATGGTGGAAGATTTGGAGTGTGTTCTTTGGAGTGTGTTCTTCCTTGTTCCGACAGGACGCGGTCAGGAAAAGGACATGATCTCACCGGTGGAGCATGAAAAAGTCTTCACCTGGCTATATGATTTAAGCAAGAAGGTTAAGTTCGACATTAAAACGACTGCGGCGCAGCATTATCGCCGGGTTGTCATCCAGCAAAAAATGCGCGAAGCAAAGGATCATACAGAAGAAATAGATTATTTGACCGCGCTGACGAAGGAAGGATTAACTGGATCCATTGACGGACTTGGTCGTGCGCCAAAAGGAGTCAATGATGGCAATGGTTTTGTGTTTATATCTCACGTTGGAGATGTATACCCAAGCGGACTGCTGCCTGTAAAAGCAGGGAACGTAAGGGAACAGCCGCTTGCTGAAATTTACAGGGATTCTCCTGTCTTCAAGTCTTTGAGGAATCCTGACGAGTACAAGGGGAAATGCGGAGTATGCGAGTTCAGGCATGTATGCGGGGGTTCACGTTCAAGAGCATATGCCATGACTGGTGATTACCTGGAGAGCGAGCCATTCTGCGTATACATTCCTAAAGCGTTGAGAAAACAAAAGCAGGAGAGCTGATGAAGCTCTCCTCCGCGTACGATTGAAAAAGCGAGTGAATCCAAAAGGGGATTCACTCGCTTTTTATCATTAATCTATTGAACAAAATACCGCTGGACAGTTTTCACAGCCGATTTCCTGGCGTAAATAATTCACATCATGAACCAGGATTTTCCCTTTTTTAATTGAAATGATTCCTTCTCGCTTCAGTTCATTCAGGATGCGATTCGTGCTTTCGCGGGATGTTCCGCAGAAATTTGCCAGCTCCTGGTTTGTCAGCGGCAGGTCAATCAGAATGCCGGTATCTTTCTGGAATCCATAGCTGTTAGTCATTCGGATCAAGGTGGAGAATAATGCTCCTTTTTTCCCGTTAAGTACTAAGTCGCGGAATTTAGTCTGTGTTTTGCGAAAATGATCGCTCATCCACTTCATGAATTCAAATGCAAGTTTCGGATTGTGGAATATCTCCTTTTCAATTACATCTTTTCTGATTGCTGCGATTTTCGCATCTTCCAGGATAAGCGCACTTAAGAGGTACTTAGGTGCATCAGTAAAAAGTGTCAATTCTCCGCAAATATCGTTCTCTCCGCAGATTCTTAATGCAAGCTCGCGGTCATCCTGGGTGACTTTGCTGATTTGGACCTTGCCTCCCAGGATCAAATAAAGCTCCTCAGCCTCCATGCCTTCCTGGAACAGGTATGAACCTTTTGGTACCTGGATCGTCCGGTCGGCAAACTGGAGTAATTCTTTAATTTCAATTGAATGAGTTACTTTAGTTGTGTTTGGCATGGTCATCACCCTTTTTTAAAAATTTGCTCTGCTAAAGATTGTCGCTAAAGGTTGAAATTTAAACAGTGTCCAAAAAATCTGAGACACGTCATGAACAGTTGATTTTCCGTAACGAGTAATTTGTTTGTAACAATAATAACACCGGCATAGTGTTAATTGGATATCGAATCACCAATTGTCAAAATGTCGTCACATTTAAATGGTTGTATGTTCACAATTCAGAAACAAATAACCTTAGTTTTATTATACCGGTATAAGAGAGTAGCGGTAGCAGGGTTTGGAGCAAACTGTGACGTTTTGTTGAACAACAAAATAGGTGTGAAGTTAATCACATAATAACGTTGAAGAGTTTTCTACGATTGAACCAAAGATTTTTTTGCTCGCTAGATTTTGAAAAGGCTTTTTAGAACTTAACGAAAGGATGTTTTAAGATGGCTAGGATCAAACAATGGGAACCAGAGAACGATGAATTTTGGTTAAAGGAAGGAAAGGCCCATGCCCAGAGGAATCTTTGGATTTCAATTCCGGCCTTATTCCTTGCTTTTATCGTATGGCAGATTTGGTCTGTTACTGCTGTAAGGTTGAATGATGCCGGTTTTAATTTTACATCAAGTGAATTATTCACCTTGGCTGCACTTCCGGGACTTGTGGGAGCAACCTTCAGAATTTTCTTTACCTTCATGCCAGGAGTGTTTGGGGGGAAGGAACTGGACAGTCATTAGTACAGCTTCCTTGTTAATCCCGGCAATCGGGATAGGGATTGCCGTACAGAACCCGGAGACGTCTTTTACGACCATGGCTATTTTAGCCGCTTTGTGCGGAATCGGCGGTGGGAACTTTTCCTCCTCCATGGCAAATATCAGCTTCTTTTTTCCTAAAAGGCTAAAAGGATCTGCCAACGGACTCAATGCAGGGATAGGCAACCTTGGAGTAAGTGCTGTTCAATTTTTAACACCGATTGTCATAACAACAGGAATCTTTTCTGGCATTTTTGGTACTTCGCAGCTGATGCCTGATGGCAAGGAAGTCTGGATACAAAATGCAGCATTTATATGGATTGTCCCAATAATAATTGTTGCAATTGCCGCATACTTCGGGATGGATAACCTTCCGAACGCAAAGCAATCGTTCAAAGAACAGTCAATTATTTTCAAAAACAAACACACTTGGATTATGTCTTGGATTTATACAATGTGCTTCGGGTCATTTATTGGTTATGCTGCGGCATTCCCATTGCTGATCAAATCAGAATTCCCTGAAGTCAATGCATTGCAGCTGGCATTCCTTGGACCATTGGTTGGCGCAGCAGTAAGGCCTCTGGGTGGGTGGATTGCAGATAAAGTTGGCGGAGCGATTGTGACATTTTGGGATATTATTGTGATGATCGGTGCCACATTTGGGGTCATATACTTCCTTAATATCAATAGTTTTCCAGGATTTTTAACGATGTTTATCATTCTGTTTTTTACAACAGGGATTGCCAATGGCTCTACATTCAGGATGATTCCATTTATCTTTGAACCAAAGCAGGCAGCCCCCGTGTTAGGCTTTACTGCAGCAGTCGCTGCATATGGTGCATTCATCATTCCGAAAATCTTCAGCTGGTCACTAGCTGCCACTGGCGCAGCTAATCTGGCACTGTATATCTTTATCGCTTATTATGTAATCAGCCTAGTCATCACATGGTACTATTACTCACGAAAAAATGCAGAAGTGAAGTGCTAGTTTGCATGATTCAAATACTAATAATGAGGAGCATTAGCGAATGAGTAATATTAAGAGCTTTTTAAAAAGTGGACATTTACCGACTTTGCTTTCTTCGTTCTTGTATTTTGATATTAGTTTCATGATTTGGGTCATGGTGGGGGCAACCTCCACATTTATCGTCCAGGATTTTGGGCTTTCACCAGCTGAAAAAGGGCTGATGGTGGGAATCCCTATCCTTGGGGGATCCCTTCTCAGGATTCCGATGGGACTTTTGGCAGACCGATATGGCGGAAAGCGGATGGGGATTATAGGGATGCTGCTGACCATCATCCCTCTATTTTGGGGATGGCAGTTTGGCAATTCTTTTACAGAGGTTCAGGCTTTTGGTTTCTTATTAGGAATTGCAGGAGCCAGTTTCGCTGTCGCATTGCCGCTCGCTAGCCGATGGTATCCACCAGAACATCAAGGTTTGGTCATGGGCATTGCAGGAGCAGGAAACAGTGGTACGGTATTAGCTACTTTGTTTGCGCCAAGAATTGCTGAAGCTTATGGTTGGCATGGGGTTTTTGGTTTTTCGCTGATCCCGCTTCTAATCGCGTTCATTGTGTTTGTCATTTTTGCTAAAGATTGTCCAAATGCTCCAAAACCACAAAAACTGTCACAATATCTAGCAATTGTAAAAATAAAAGAAACCTGGATTTTTAGCTTCTTTTATAGCTTGTCATTTGGCGGATTTGTAGGATTAACGAGTTATTTAGGAATCTTCTTTGTCGATCAATATGGAATTTCTAAAGTTACAGCGGGTGACTTGGTGACGATCGCTGTTTTTGCAGGAAGCTTCGTGAGGCCGATTGGAGGCTACTTTGCGGACCGGCTTGGTGGCATCAACCTTTTGATCAGGCTATTCATCCTTGCTGCCGTAATGCTAGGCTTCATTGGCTTCTTGCCTCCACTGTATCTAACATTGCCGTTGTTCATTCTTGCAATGCTGATTTTTGGGGTTGCAAATGGCGCATTGTTCCAGGTAATCCCGACAAGGTTCCCACGTGAAGTAGGAATATTTACTGGATTTGTAGGGGCAGCCGGTGGCTTTGGAGGATTTTTCCTTCCGAATATTTTAGGAACATTCAAGGAGTTGACGGGATCGTATTCAATGGGTTTTTGGTGGATAGGTGCCACTTTTGGAGTTGCTCTAATCTTGATCCTCTCGTTGCGGAAAAAATGAGGTGTGGCTCAATTGGATTCGCAAAATTCGTTAAATTAGATAAAATAAGTTACAATTAATTATTATAGGGGTACCAGGAATTTCTGGTACTTTTTTTTATTTATATAGAAAAATGAATAATAGTATGATTTTGTTCATTTTACAACCAATAATATGACAACATGATGACAATTCTCGATAAAAACACTATCCTGGCAGTTTTTATGTTGTAATATAGAAATAAGAAGGAAATGTACTATTTTAATAGAGGACTATTGATGTTACTGTGAGAATATTAACAGTTAACAATCTTTGTTGCTGTTACAATGTCAATAATCATAACTTCTATAATTGGAGTTGACACTAATGGTAAAAAACATAATTAAAGACCAATTAAATAGACCGCTACGCGACTTGCGGATTTCTGTTATAGATCGATGCAATTTCCGCTGTCAGTATTGTATGCCTGCTGAAATTTTTGGGCCTGATTTTGCGTTCTTGCCTAAAAGCGAACTTCTGTCTTATGAAGAGATTGAGCGTGTAGCCAAAATATTCATTGAACTAGGTGTAGAAAAAATTAGGCTAACAGGCGGAGAGCCGTTAATGCGTAAAGAATTGCCTGTTCTTGTAAAAATGCTGAATGAGATTGAAGGGTTGAAGGATATTGCTTTGACCACCAATGGTGTAATGCTGCCGAAATATGCTGATGAGCTGTATGCTGCAGGCCTGAAAAGGGTCAATATCAGTCTGGACAGTCTTAAAGATGAACTGTTCGGTCAAATCAATGGCCGGAATGTTGGAGTCGGACCGGTATTAAAGGGAATAGAAGCAGCGAAGAAAGCTGGCTTGGGTGTGAAAATCAATACGGTAATTAAAAAGGGGCTCAATGATTCTGAAATCATCCCAATGGCTGAATTCTGCAAAAAAGAAGGCCTGGAGCTTCGTTATATTGAATACATGGATGTAGGCAGCACGAACGGCTGGAAAATGGATGATGTCATCACCAAAAAGCAGATCCACGATTTGATCAGCGAGCACTATGAACTAGAACCAGTTGATCCGGAATACTTCGGGGAAGTCGCTAAGAAATACCGATATAAAGGTACGGATATCAATGTCGGCTTCATTTCTTCTGTATCAGAGTCATTCTGTTCAAGCTGCACAAGGTCACGTTTGTCTGCAAACGGTCAGATATTCACATGCCTGTTCAACGGCAATGGACATGATATCCGTGACTTCATGCGAGCGGGAGCATCGGATGATGAACTTCGCTCACGCATTACGGACGTCTGGAACCATAGAACCGACCGTTATTCCGATGAACGTACGGCTGAAACAGTTGCGAACAGAAAGAAAATCGAAATGTCCTATATTGGCGGTTAAGACTCCTTCGGGGGTCTTTTTTTATGGTTAATAGAATTAAGTATTGAGTTGTGGAAAACTTCATGAAGTTTTCGTAATCCAGCTCCAGCGCCTCAGCCTGCAAACTCTTGATCACTCATTATCTTAGGTCACATCATGCTGGTGTGCTTATCGCCTCTGGGAAATTTGGCACACTATGTTTCCGGATAAGGGATTTTAGGGTATACATGAATCTACTATAAAATTTTGTTGGAGAATGCTGAGATGCTAAAAAGAAGACTTGAATTCATATTTGTATTTGTTTTGATGGCTTGTGTTTATATTGTTTTTTTTACGGATTATAGTGAGACTTTCAAATTAACAGCACTACTGATTTATGCGTTGATTATCCTTTTTAGCATGTATTCTTTGATGCTTGAAAACCGCTCTGCACAGCACACACTGATGTGGATGTATGTCATGCTGCTTTTTCCTGTGGGAGGTTATTTCTTCTACCTATTCTCGGGGCAGTTGTATTTGAAGGGTTATTTATATAAAAGCAAGCGTACACGAGATCGTGATCAGTGGGAAAAACTGATGAGGAAGGAAGAGTCGAGGGACCTTTCATTTCTCGTTGAAAATCAGCAGTGCTTTGCAAAATATGCAAAGAATGCAACATTGACTCCGATTACCACTGCTTCCAGGGCAAAGATCCTGAAAAATGGAGAAGAAACTTTTAAGGAAATTAAAAAAAGACTGAAAGAAGCTAAAAAGTTCATTCACATGGAATATTATATCTTCAGATCTGACAGGCTTGGCAGGGAGATTATTGATATTCTGATTGAAAAAGCACGGCAGGGTGTCGAGGTGTTGTTCATTTTTGATGCTGCTGGAAGCATGAAGATCGCGGCAGCGGATTTAAAGGATATGCAGGAAGCAGGCATTAAAGCCGCTCCTTTTTCTCCGCTCAAGTATGGATTCTTCAATCAAAAATTCAATTTCCGCAACCACAGGAAAATCGTCATCATTGATGGGGAAGTCGGATTTACAGGAGGGTTAAATGTTGGAGTTGAGTATCTAGGGGGAAGATGACAATATCGGTTTCTGGCGTGATACTCACATGATGTTGACAGGAGAGTCTTTGTATACTCTTCACAATGTCTTCCTGCTTGATTGGGAGTATATAAGCGGAGAGAATGTCCTAGAGAGTCATCGGGCGGTGAAAAAACCCCATGAAGAGGATGAACTCGATGGAGCTATTCAGGTGGTGCCAAGCGGACCGGATACACAGCAGGGAATAAGTGACTTTTATTATACGATGATGTCCTGTGCAACAAAATCGATTTGGATTGCCACACCTTATTTTGTCCCTGATGAAGCCATTCGTACTGCATTGAGAGTAGCGGCAGCAAAGGGAATTGAAGTAAGAATCATGGTACCAGAAATCAATGACAGCTATCTTACGCAATATGCGAGTCGCTCTTACTATTCAGAGCTATTGAGGAATGGTGCTGAAATCTATTCATACAAAAAAGGCTTTTTGCATCAGAAGGTCATCATTGTCGACGGCAATATCGCTTCGATTGGCACAGCCAATATGGACATGCGAAGCTTCCATCTTAATTTTGAAGTCAATGTATTCCTGTTTGGTACAAGCTCAATCAGGGACCTTGTGGCTCATTATGAAAAGGACCTGGAAGAGTCAGAAAAAATCAGTCCTGTTCAGTATCATAAGCGCGGGCTGTGGGAACGAACAAAAGAATCCTTCGCACGGCTGTTCTCCGGGGCATTGTAGCCTTCATTGCTGATGCTTTGAAAACGATCTTGAAAGAAACTGAAAGACCTCATCCATGGATGAGGTCTTTTTAACAGGTTAGGCAATATACCTTGGGAACAGGATGTTGTTTTCGAGGTGTACGTGCATAAAGGTATGTGATTCAACGGCTTCAAGACGCTTGTATACTAATCGATATGTTCCGCATGCATCCATTGGCGGATTGAAGTCTGCAGTGATTTCACGTAACTCTTTCAGGATGGAACCAGCATGGTCATGTTCCTTTTCTAGCTCTTTGATTTCTGAAATCATCTCGGCAAGTTTTTCATCACTGGCTGTTTCGAGCTGTAGCAACATTGGAAAGACAGTTGCTTCTTCTTTAGCAGTATGCTCCAGGAGTTCCTTCTTCAACTCGTAAAAAAGTTCATAAACTCTCAACAGCTCTTCGTGGCGCTCGCCATGAACTTTAGCTACCTTCGTTACATACGGGCTAAGCAATTTCAACTCTTCTTCAAGCTCGCGGTGGTATTTGTTCTTGATATGGTCAATCAATTCTGCAGAGCCAGTTTCTGTCCAGACTTCCATGCTTTCTGCAGCGCCGTTATGCTTGCGATATAGTTCTTCTAGTTCCTTCATGATTGCAGGTACATCCAGGTTCTGTTCGCCAGCCGCTTCTGCTAAAGGACGGTTTCCGCCACAGCAGAAATCCAGTCTATTCTGCTTGAATAAATCACTTGATTGCGGGAATATATTGACAATATCTTTAACTAAAGAATTTTGATCAAAAGGCATTTTCATGTAAGAAACCTCCAGTAAATTATTTAATACTGTTTACATACTCATCATAAAGGAAATGGTTTTACTACTTGGTGATGTGCATCACACTTCACAAAAAATCTACATATTTTCAGGAGATTTTATGAGAGAATACTGTGAGGTTTGTTATGTTTACATTTTTACATTACTCTTATAATGAAAAGGGTAAATTTAGAAGTTAAGCCTGCAATAGGAGCTGATTATATGTTGGAAAAAAGAAACCCAATTCCGATTGGAGAGGCAGTTAAGAGAGTAATGGAGCATAAGAAGGAAGGCTCCACTGAATATGTGTCAATTAATGAGAGCTATGGTCGCTATCTGTCTGAGGATCTGACGGCAACCAGCGATGTCCCTCATTTTACCAGGGCCCCGTATGATGGATATGCGGTGAGGTCTATAGATACGATGGAAGCTTCTCAAAGTCACGCTGTTGAATTTGAAGTCATTGACCATATCGGAGCAGGTATGCTTACGGATAAAGAACTTGGACCATACCAGGCGGTCAGGATCATGACTGGTGCCCAGATGCCTGTAGGGGCTGATGCGGTTGTCATGCTTGAATTATCCAGGGAAATTGAACGAGAAGGAAAAAAATATATGGAAACGAAGCGGAAACATAAGGAAGGAGAAAATGTTTCCTACCGAGGTGAGGATGCGAAGGAAGGGGAGGTGCTTGTAAAAAAAAGGCACCTTCATCAATCCAGGTATCCAGGCAATGCTGGCTACTTTTGGATATGCGGAAGTACCTGTATCAAAGAAGCCGGTAATCGGGTTATATGCAACAGGAACTGAATTGCTTGATGTCGATGAACCCCTTGAGCCAGGTAAAATTAGAAACAGCAATTCCTATATGATATCTGCGCAAATTATTCGTGCTGGAGCAGAAGTGAAATATTTTGGCCAGCTTCCTGATGATTTTGACACATGCTTTGATGCAGTAAGCAAAGCGATTGAAGAAGTTGATTTATTCATTACTACCGGTGGGGTTTCCGTCGGGGACTATGATTATCTTCCGGAGATTTATGCAAAAATGGGGGCGGAGGTACTGTTCAATAAAGTAGCAATGAGACCGGGCAGCGTCACTACAGTAGCACAGCTTGAGGGCAAGTTATTGTTTGGCCTGTCAGGAAACCCATCCGCATGCTATGTTGGCTTCGAGTTGTTCGCTCGTCCAATCATCAGGACGATGCTTTACACGGAACAGCCTCATTTAAGGAAGGAAAAAGCGGTTCTTGACGCCAATTTCCCTAAAGCAAATCCATTTACTAGATTTGTAAGGAGTGCTCTTAGAGTAGAGAATGGCAAACTGGTAGTGACACCTAGCGGACTGGATAAATCAAATATTATCATGAGCCTTGCCGGAGCTAACTCCCTCATGATTTTGCCTGGTGGTACCAGAGGCTTTGAAGAAGGGTCAGAGGTAGAAGTTCTGTTGCTGGAGGACCATGAGGGCAGTGAATGGCCTTGGTAAAACCAGTGCTCTTCCAGGTTGCAGGGTACCAAAACAGCGGAAAAACAACGCTAAGCCTAACATTGATCCATCAGCTAGCTTCAATAGGTCTGAAAGTTGCGACAGTCAAACACCATGGGCATGGCGGCAGGCCGGAAGTTGTTGAGGCGAAGGATTCCGACAAGCATGTAAAGGCAGGTGCAGCTGTCTCACTCGTAGAAGGGGGGAGGCAGGATGGTCATTCATGCTGAAAACGGAGATTGGTCATTATCTGAAGAAATAGCCATGCTATCCTTCTTCAAGCCTGATGTGATCTTGATAGAAGGTTATAAGAATGAATCATATCCTAAGGCTGTCATCCTGCGTGATGAGAGCGATTTGGAGATGGTTGAAAAGCTTAAAAATATCCAGGTGGTCCTTTGCCGGAAAGCAGAGTTGGTAAACATGTTAAAGGGTTCGTCTATTCCAGTATTTGAGATTGAAGAAGGAGTCAACTGGATTTTAGAGTACATCAGAACACAATAGGTGCTTCCCTTTCGTGATTGGCTCTTTTCAAAAACTTTGTTGCTTGGAATACAAAAATGGACTGAATTGCCTATATTTTTTTGTAAAGATGATGCTTCTTATGATTAATGAGCTACAGACCTGCACTATTGGAATATAGTTCATTAAATTAGGCATTAGGATTTTAACAGCCATCTTTACGTTAACAGCCTATTGAGTATTCGGCTTTCCAAGAAAAAGTTCTTATTTTAGACATAAACGGCGACTTTTGTCACTGTCACTTCATGCTTCCCCGGTTAGAATGTTAAATGGGGTTCATGTTGAGAGATATGTGTGAGGTGAGAGCAATTGGAAATGCTACAAATCTTTTTATGGATTGTATATCCGTATACTGTTGCAGCAATAGTGGCAATGGGGCTCGTTTGGCAATATGACGAATCAAGAGAAGAAGAAACGCGTTCGAAGGCAGGAAGTTTTCTGCTTGTCGTCGTGAAGACGCTAATGGTTGCCAGCACAGCAACAGGCATTGCTATCGTGCTGTCGAGCAGTATAGCCTACGAACCAGTATTGCTGTTTAGATGGCTCATCAGCCTTGCCCAATTGCAGCCAGATATGAGCCTGGTCACGGACGTATCCATTCTCTCAAAGGTGCACTTTATTATTGTTTTCCTGTTCCTACTAAGCCTGGCATTCACGAAGGAAATTTACTATTTATTAAAACCGCATTTATATATAAAGAAAATCTATTTAAAACTGCAATTCGATAGAAGAGGCTGAATTTAGGTTTTGTTATAGATTGAATAACGAAATCAAAAGAAGCTATGTGAAATAGTACTACTTGTTTAGGTAATGGTTAAGTAAAAAGTGACATAAAAAACGCTTAGGGGGGCTCCTAAGCGTTTTTCTTTATCTTTGACCACTTGGTAATTGGTATTCATCAGAGACTGTGAAATTATCATCTTTTAGAACATAAGGGTGTGTTTCCAACAGGATTTTTATGAGATGGTCTGGCATTTTCAGCCCTTCGTAAGCACAAATCAGTGGAAAATAAAGTGTGTTTACAGCTTCGTCTACAATTCTTTCAAAATCTTCAATGATATGCAGTGGGTCTTTCATAGAGGCCCACTCAACATGTGCCCAGGATCGGAAAGAGGTTCCATTTTCTATATAAGGCTCCACCATCTTATTAAAATAATCCAGTATTGCAGGAGGATGATAATTGCCGCTGGAATAATAAAAATCAAAGTTGTTAACCCAATGAACAAATTCCATTTGATCTTCCGCTAATCGTGAGCTTAGTTCTTTGTTGATTAAACGAAATAGAGGTTCATTTTCAATGAAGATAACATATTCTTCCGCCATAACGGCGTCTTCTATGTAACTAACAGCTTGTTCAATGTATTTATCTAATTCATTATAGGCATACAGGACATGGACGCTCCGTTTGTCTTTAAACAACTGATTCATTTGGTTTTTCATTTGATCACCCCTTCTTTTGCAATCACCTTCCAGTTTACTACAATTCTGTTTATAAAGAAATGGCTGTACAAGTTGAATTCGCTGACTAAGGGGCTCAGGCTTTTTGATAAAAATAATGAACGAATGCCTTTATAAATATGTTGTTTTTGACAGTTCGGTGTCATTTTGATATCCACACTGATATATGTGATGTGTTTCACTTATGCATTCCTTTGCCTGCTTTATATTTAAGTTAGGAAACATAAGGGAGTGTTCATTCATGAAGTTATTTATGCCAAAACAGCATGGGGCCTGGGCGATGTTGATCATCCCTTTCTGGCTTGGGGCAGCGGCAAGTGAAATAGTTTGGCAGCATATCCCGTTTTTTATTGGATGGCTATTATTATATTTAGGCACATATCCACTTTTGTTGATGTTCAAGAAAAAGAAAATCCCATATTATCGTAAATGGGTGCTTATTTATATGATCCCCGCTCTTGCGTTCTTAATGGTTCCATTGTTCACGACACCAACAATCGTCACGTTCGGATTTTCGATGATTCCGTTTTTTATGCTTAATGCCTACTTCTCTGCTAAAAATAAAGACCGGGCGCTGCTGAATGATCTAAGTGCCATCGTTGTATTTTCTATAGCCGGTTTGGCCAGCAGCTTTCTGCCAAATGGGGAAATCAATGAAAACGCACTGCTTGTTTTTACTTCCAGTATTCTATTTTTTACCGGAAGTACATTTTATGTGAAAACTATGATTCGCGAAAAGAAGAACAGCCAATTTAAATGGATTTCCTGGACCTACCATCTATTGGTACCTGTACTGTGGCTCGCAGCTGGAGAAGTCATAGTCGCTGTTGCCGCAGTAGCAAGCTTGATCAGAGCTGTAGCATTTTATGGAAAACCGCTTTCTGTCATGAAGGTAGGGATATACGAAATCGTGAACGCAGTGCTTTTTTTTATCATCATGCTGTTTGCGATCTTGTAATGATAGTCAATGCGAAAACAGAGAATAAGTAAAGCCGCCAGTGATGCACTGACGGCTTTTTCTATTCTATATTGCATATCTCTATCGGGCAATTTTCACAATCTATTTCTCTCTTCAGCTTATTGAGTGCATGGACGGTAATGAATCCTTTATCAATGGAAATGATTTTACTTTTCCTTAAATCGCTCAATAATCTGTTCACGACTTCGCGTGAGGTTCCACAAAAGTTTGCGAGCTCCTGGTTCGTCAGCGATACATCAATCTTCAAGCCGTCTTCTGTTTTTACTCCGTAACTGTTTACCATCCGGATCAGCGTTGAGTACAAAGCCCCTTTTTTACCATGAAGGACCAGGTCTCTGAACCTTGTTTGCGATTTGCGGTGCTGCAGGGAAAGCCATTTAACAAGTTCCAGTGCCAGCCCGCTATCCTTTTCAATTTCAGCCTCTAGCTTATCCTTTTGAATAACCGCCACGGTCCCGCTTTCTGAGGCGCGGGCATTCAAGATATGCTGAGATGCTGGGCTGAACAATGACAACTCACCAACCAATTCGCCAGCTGAACACATTCTGATTGTTAATTCTCGTCCATCTGGTACCATTTTGCTTATCTGAAATTTCCCGCTCTGGATAATGTACAGCTCAGCTGCGGCATTACCTTCTTCAAAAAGGAAGCGTCCTTTGTCAATACTCTTTATTCTGTGGACTTTTTCAAAAAGCTTATTCAAATTTGGTGACAACGTTGTTGCAGTCAACATATGAATACCACCTTATTTACGGGAGTGATATACTCCCTTCCGTATCTAATATTAATATTATTATATTGTAAAGCATACAAAGCCAGCAATAAAATTGTGAATTGTTCACATATTGTTAATAAATCTATTGCGTTTTCCTTCCGTTGTTTTTATAATAAAAAGAAATTTATTTATAATTATAAAATTATGTGTTTATTTATGCATATGTTGAAAGGAGGTTTCAAGTGAAGGCAGCGATTATTGGTTCCACTGGATATGGCGGAGGAGAATTGATCCGTATCCTGGCAAATCATCCATATTTCCATATTCATTCAATCCACACAACAAGAGATGAAAAACCTGTTTCCGAAGAATATCCCCATTTAACAGGAATTTTCGATAAGGTCCTCACCAAGATTGACACTGATAAAATAGCCGAGGAAGCAGACATTGTGTTCCTGGCAACTCCTTCAAAAGTTTCCGGCAAGCTTGCTGAATCATTTTTTAATAAAGGCATTAAAATTATTGATCTATCAGGTGACCTGAGATTGAAAGACGCATCAGCCTATGAAGCATGGTATAAGCAAGAATCGGTCGATACCTCTATTCTAAATGAAGCAGTATATGGCTTAAGTGAATGGAACAGGGAGCAGATTATGAACGCGAATCTGCTGGCCAATCCAGGCTGCTATCCGACTGCAGCACTCCTTGGGCTGGCACCTGTGCTGACAGAAAAGCTGATTGAGAAGAATAGTATCATAATCGACGCAAAATCTGGTGTCTCAGGAGCTGGAAGGTCTCCATCAATGGGTACTCTATACGCAGAGTTGAATGAAAATTTCAAAATTTATAAAGTGAATGACCACCAGCATATTCCGGAAATCGAACAGCAGCTCAGTCTTTGGAATGGAGAAGAGGTAAAGATAACCTTCAGCACACATCTAATGCCTCTTACCAGGGGAATCATGGCCACAATATATGTCCAGTTAAAAGAAGAGTTAAATACTTCAAGGCTGATAGATTTATATAAGGAAGTATATGATGGCCATCCATTTATAAGAGTAAGGAAAAAAGGGGTTTTCCCCTTCAGTCAAAGAGGTCAAGGGATCGAATTACTGTGATATTGGATTGCATAGTGACAGCAGGACAGGAAGGCTGACGATTGTGTCGGTGATCGATAATTTAGTGAAAGGTGCCGCAGGGCAGGCAGTCCAAAATGCCAATATCATGTTTAAATTAGAGGAAACGGCAGGACTAGAGATGATTCCACTGTATCCATAAAGGAGGAAAATATGTACCAGGCAATGACTGACAAGCAATTAATAAAAAGTGTCCCAGATGGAAGCATTTTGACCCCAAAAGGTTTTCAATGCGGTGGAGTACATGCAGGGCTGCGTTATACAAAGCTTGATTTAGGAATGATTGTTAGCGAGATACCAGCAAGTTGTGCCGCAGTATACACAACGAGTCACTTTCAGGCAGCGCCATTGGTGGTTACTCAGCAAAGTATTGCAAAAGAAAATGTCCTCCGGGCAATCGTCGTCAACAGTGCATGTGCGAATGCTTGCACCGGAGAACAGGGGTATCAGGATGCGTTGAAGATGCGCTCATTGGCAGCAGCAAAAATGGGGATTCCGGAACATCAGGTTGCAGTCGCTTCGACAGGTGTGATTGGTGAATTTATGCAAATGGAAAAAATCGAATCTGGAATCGAAAATCTGGTCATTGGCAAATCAGCTGATAATGCAGAATACTTTCAAACGGCTATCCTGACAACGGATACGGTAATGAAAAGCTGCTGTTATTCTGCCAGGATTGACGGAATAACAGTAAGTATCGGGGGAGCCGCAAAGGGTTCAGGAATGATTCATCCAAATATGGCAACGATGCTAGGCTTTTTAACAACAGATGCAAATATCTCAAGTGAACACCTGACTGCCGCACTAAAAGATGTAACGAATATAACCTTCAATCAAATTACAGTGGATGGAGATACATCAACGAATGATATGGTGCTGGTGATGGCAAATGGAGCGGCAGGGAATCAGCCATTGGACCCGAATCATCCAGAATGGGGAATTTTTGTTGACCTGTTAAAAGAAAGCAGTGCAAGTCTGGCAAAACAGATCGCAAAGGATGGAGAGGGAGCCACTAAACTGATTGAAATTTCAGTATCAGGCGCAATGTCAGAGGAAGAAGCACGAGTGGTCGGAAAACAGATCGCTGGATCCAATCTAGTCAAAACAGCAGTCTATGGTGCAGATGCGAACTGGGGACGAATAATAGGAGCTATTGGTCAGAGTGGGGCATCCATAAATCCAAATACAGTTGATATCTCCCTGGGAGAAATAACAATGCTTAAAAATAGTACACCGGTTGCATTTGATGAAGATCATGCGAGGGAGTACCTGATGAATGACAAGGTTGAAATTTTCGTTGACCTTCATTTGGGTGAAGGAAAAGGAATGGCCTGGGGCTGCGATCTTTCTTATGATTATGTGAAAATAAATGCAAGCTATCGGACATAAAGGGGCGGATTAATTGAAAACTGTGGTCATTAAATGCGGGGGAAGTGTGTTGGAGGAGCTTAATGACAATTTCTTCAATAGTTTAAAGGAATTGATGGAGGATGGATTTTATCCCGTTATCGTTCATGGCGGAGGACCAGCCATCAATTCAATGCTTGATTTGTACCATATACCTGCTAACTTCAAAGATGGTCTTAGAGTGACATGCGAAAAGACAATCGAAATTGTAGACATGGTATTGTCGGGACAGACGAACCGGCAGCTGTGCAGCATGCTGAACAAGCGGGACTTCAATGCTCTCGGTATCAATGGATGCGACGGGCATTGTCTCCAGGCGGATTTCATTGATAAGCAGAGTTTGGGATACGTAGGAACGATCACACATGTAAACAATGACTTGATTATGCTGGCAGTCCAAAATGGCTATATTCCCGTGATGACGCCAATCGGCATTGCCGAAGATGGCAGCAAGCTAAATATAAATGGCGATTATGCTGCTGCATCGATTGCGAAAGCCTTGAAGGCTGAACGTTGCGCATTTGTAACCAATGTTGACGGAATCCTGATAGATGGTGAACTTGTGAATGAAATAACTAATCGTCAAATCGAGAGCTATCTTTCTGATGGAAGTATTTATGGAGGAATGGTGCCAAAGGTGAAATCAGCATTGTCTGCTACAGAGGCAGGCGTAGAGACAGTCATGATTATTTCTGGCAAAAAGCAATTCTATAAAAATAACTGCTGGCACGGAACAGCGATTGCCGCAAAAGCTGAGGTGTTTTAATGAGCCATTTATTCCCGACCTATCAACGATGGGAAATAGAGCCTGTAAAAGGAGCTGGGACGATTCTTTATGACAAGGCTGGAAAGCAATATTTGGATTTTACTTCTGGCATCGGTGTCTGCAATTTGGTCCACCGTCCTGAAGCAGTTGAACATGCAGTCAAGGAACAGCTGGAATTATTCTGGCATGTCTCGAATCTCTTTCCGCAAAGTATCCAGGAAAAAGCAGCGAAAAAGCTCGCAGAGGGTTCAGGACTGGGTTGTGTATTTTTTGCCAATAGTGGAGCCGAAGCAAATGAAGCAGCTATTAAACTGGCAAGAAAAGCTACTGGACGTACCAAAATCATTACATTTCTGCAATCCTTTCATGGCAGGACTTTCGCAGGAATGGCAGCGACCGGACAGGATAAAATCAAGCAGGGGTTTGGAAGCATGCTTGAAACATTTGTTCATCTGCCCTTCAATGACCTTAAGGCTTTAAAAACTGAAATTGATTCTGATACAGCTGCAGTAATGATTGAAATTGTCCAGGGTGAGGGCGGAATCCATGTCGTTAAAAATGAATTTATAAAGGAAGCAGCAAGTGTATGTGCTGAAAGTGGGGTCCTGCTTATTATCGATGAAATCCAGACAGGGATCGGGCGGACAGGGAAGCCATTTGCATTTCAGCATTTTGGGATTGAACCGGATATCATTACCGTTGCCAAAGGTCTTGGGAATGGATTTCCGATAGGGGCTGCCATTGGAAAGGCAGAACTGGCGGAGTTTTTTGGTCCTGGAAGCCATGGCTCGACATTTGGCGGAAACCCTATCAGCATTACTGCTGCGATAGCAGTTATGGACATTATTTTTAAAGAAGAATTCCTAAAAGAGGTATCTGACAAAGGGATACTAATGTTTGAACTGCTGAATAAGGAACTCGGCTGCTTGGAAGTCGTTAAAGAAATCAGGGGACTGGGATTAATGACTGGAATCGAACTGACTGTTGGTACGCAGCCAATTCTTGCTGAATTAAGGCAATCTGGACTGATTGCGTTGCCTGCAGGAGAAAAGGTAGTCCGTCTTCTTCCGCCTTTGAATGTGACAGCAAAGGAGATTGAAAGGGCTGTATCTTTGATGAAAAAAACCATAAGTAAATCTAAGGTAACAGCCTGACAGCATTAAATTTTTTTAATATAGAATGCATAAAAATAAGTTACTTTAAATAAATATACATTTGGAGAGGTGTCTGATGAAAGGATATCTGCATCTGGCTGACGGCAAGACATTTCAGGGACACTTGGATGGATCGCTAGCTGAAGAGGGAGTTGTCGGTGAGATTGTATTTTATACAGGAATGACGGGTTATCAAGAAGTGCTGACTGATCCTTCATACAAGAATCAAATCATTGTTTTCACGTATCCACTGGTGGGCAACTATGGCATCAATGATAAGGATTTTGAAAGCAAGAAGCCACATGTTGCAGCCGTAATCGTTTTAGAAGCTGCTAAAACAGCTTATCACTATGAAGCCAAGCACTCACTTACTGAATATCTTCAGAAATGGGAAATCCCTTTACTACAGCATGTTGATACTCGAGAGCTCGTGAAATGCATACGTGAGAACGGCACAATGCCAGCACTTTTATCATGCAAATCAGTTTGTGATTCAAACCGTGAAACATTGAATGCTCTCAAGGTGCAGGAGGTATCCTCTACTGCACCAAAATCTATCGGGATTGGCGACACCCATATTGTGTTAATCGATTACGGTTTTAAGAAATCGATTGCCGACTATCTGATAAAACAAAAATGCCTGGTGACAATTGTTCCTTATAACTATAGCTTTGAGAAAATTGCTGAACTGAGGCCAGATGGGGTGCTTTTATCTAACGGACCTGGTGACCCGAAGGAATTATTCGGTCAGCTTCATGAAGTCAGGAAAGTAATCGAGCATTTTCCTGTATTGGGCATTTGCCTTGGGCACCAGCTGGCTGCGCTGGCGCTTGGAGGCGATACAAACAAAATGCTCTTTGGACATCGCGGGGCAAACCAGCCAGTTTACGATATGAAAAGCAATCGGGTATTCATGTCCTCGCAAAACCATAGCTATGCTGTTGACCAAAACAGTATCAGCAACACTGGTCTGAAGGTTCGTTTCATCAACAAAAATGATCAGTCTATCGAAGGCCTTTACCATGAAAAGTGGCCGCTGATGACAGTTCAATTCCACCCCGAAGCCAGCCCGGGCCCTGAAGATAGTGTATTTATATTTGAAGATTTCATCAATACAGTAAAATACAGAAAGCGGAGAGAAGTCAGCTATGCCTAAGGATACAAAGATTAAATCAATATTAGTAATCGGTTCTGGCCCGATTATCATCGGCCAGGCCGCTGAATTTGATTATGCAGGGACACAGGCATGCATCGCCTTGAAAGAAGAAGGCTATCGGGTCATCCTTGTAAACAATAACCCGGCAACCGTAATGACAGACAAGATATTCGCTGATTCAGTCTATTTTGAACCGATGACTGTTGAAGGTGTGGAAAAAGTAATCAAGCGGGAAAAGCCGGATGGGATTTTAGGGACTCTGGGCGGCCAGGCAGGATTGAATCTTGTTTTTAAGCTAAGTGAAGAAGGAGTTCTCGAAAAGTACAATGTAAAGGTGCTGGGGACCTCGGTTGCAAGTATTAAGCAAGGTGAAGACAGAGAAGCCTTCCGGAGCTTAATGCATGAGTTGAATGAACCAGTGCCAGAAAGTGAAATTGTTCAAATTATTGAAGAGGCGGTCACTTTTGCTGAGAAGATCGGCTTTCCTCTGATTGTCAGGCCAGCGTACACATTAGGTGGCACAGGCGGCGGGATAGCTGAAACAATGGAAGAATTGATCTTTCTCGTTTCGGGTGGATTAAGTGAGAGTCCAATAAAGCAATGCCTGGTCGAAAAAAGCATCGCAGGCTATAAAGAAATCGAATACGAAATGATGCGTGATGCTGCAGGTACTTGTATCGCCATCTGCAATATGGAGAACATTGACCCAGTTGGCATCCACACAGGCGATTCTATTGTAGTAGCTCCCTCACAGACGCTGACGGATCGAGAATACCAGATGCTAAGGACATCAGCTGTTAAAATCATTTCAGCTCTAGGAATCGTTGGAGGCTGCAACATCCAGTTTGCTCTCGATCCTAATAGCAAAAATTATTACTTAATTGAGGTGAACCCGAGGGTCAGCAGATCATCAGCTCTTGCATCAAAAGCTACAGGATACCCGATTGCACGGGTGGCGGCAAAGCTTGCAGTCGGATACAATCTTGCTGAGATAAAAAACCCTGTAACCGGCACTACCTTTGCCAGCTATGAGCCATCGCTCGACTATGTAGTAGTGAAAATACCGAAATGGCCGTTTGAGCAATTCCCGCAAATCGACAGAAAATTAGGAACACAAATGAAGGCAACAGGGGAAGCGATGGCAATTGACCGGAGCTTTGAACGAGCCTTTCACAAAGCTGTCCGTTCCCTGAACATAAAAACGCTGGATTTACGACTGCCGGCATTTGAAGCATATACTGTTGCACAGCTATATTCATTGGCAGAAAAACAGACAGATCAGCGGATTTTTGCATTGCTCGAACTGTTGCGCCGGGGTGAGCAAATCGAACCTCTCCATGAAAAAACAAAAATAGATTTGTTTTTCCTTCATAGATTCAAGACTTTGACCAGCATTGAGAAGGAGATTGAAGGACGTAAAATCGAGAACATCACAGCTTCAGATTTAAGGTACCTAAAAGAAAAGGGGTACAGTGATTCCTACCTGGCAAAAGAGTGGAAGGTTAGTGAAAAAGTGGTCAGGGAGCTGCGAAAAAAGCACGGAATTACACCTGTTTACAAAATGGTCGATACATGTGCGGCAGAATTTGAATCTGCCTCCAATTATTTTTACTCCAGCTATCTTGGGAAAAATGAGGCGATAGTTAAAAGCGGGAAACGAAAGGTGCTAGTGATTGGCAGCGGTCCGATCAGCATCGGTCAGGGGATCGAATTTGATTATTGCTGTGTGCATGGTGTTTTTGCCCTCAAAGAAGAAAATGTAGAAACAATCATGATAAATAATAATCCGGAAACCGTTAGTACTGATTTTGCCATATCTGATCGATTATATTTTGAACCCTTAACCCTGGAAGACATCTTGAATGTGGTTGAAATTGAAGAGGTAGATGAAGTCATTGTCCAGTTGGGAGGGCAGACTGCATTGAATCTGGCAAAAGAACTCGAGGAAGCGGGAGTCAAGCTGCTGGGAACGAGTTCAGCAACCATTGATATGTTTGAAGACCGGGATCAATTTTACCAGCTGCTCGACAAGCTTAAAATTCCGCGAGTAAAGGGTGAAACAGCTGAAGGCGACAGTGAACTGGTCAGCTCTGTTCGGCGGTTAGGGTATCCAGTATTAATCCGGCCCTCCTATGTCATTGGCGGACTGAATATGGTGGTGCTTCGAAACGCACAGGAACTTAAAAGTGCTATTGATGCAGGAAGTATTTCATATCCTATTCTGGTGGATCAATACCTTGAAGCAACTGAGGCGGAGCTTGATCTTGCGTCCGATGGAGAGCATGTCCTGATTCCTGCCATCATTGAGCACATTGAAAAAACAGGTGTTCATTCAGGGGACAGTTTTTGCATCATTCCAGCCCAAAGCTTTTCTAGTGAAACAAAACAGAAAATGACCGAGTATGCAAAGAGAATCGTCAAGGAATTGAAGTATAAGGGATTAATGAACATCCAGTTCATTGTGAAGGGATGCGATGTGTTCTTGCTCGAAGTAAATCCTCGCTCAAGCAGGACAATGCCGATTGTCAGCAAGATAGCCGGTGTTGATTTAGTTAAAAAAGCGACAAAAATATTGCTCGGGAAATATATTTTGTCGAAAGATGAGGTGTTACTCGACTCTAATGCACGGTACACATGTGTTAAACATCCTGTGTTTTCGAATTTTGCCTTAAAAGGCTTGGATGCAAAGACTGGTCCGCAAATGATATCGACCGGAGAAGGAATCAGCATTGCTTCGACACTTGAAGAAGCATTGAATAAGAGTTTTCATTCAATCAGCGGAAATGCTGTCTACGGAGACATTGCATTTGCAGACGAAAAAGACCTATTGGAAACAAGAAAACTGTCTTCTGGTTCCAATTTAATTCATATCGAAAAAGTAGTCGACCATCAAAAGGTGGCAGCTTTGTATTGTCCTGGTGCATCAGACAAGGATATTTTACTGAGAGAATGGGCGGTGAAAAACCGAAAAATCGTATTGACGCATAAAGAAACTCTCCATGCACTGATAAAAAGTGCCTCGGTTGAAAGTTGGAATGTCAACTCCCTGGAACAATGGCTGAGAGAATCTAATGAGGAAGTGATGGCAGAATGACAGCGCTACAGCAGATAAATATTGATATAAAGGGCAAGGACTTGTTAACCCTGGTCGATTTAGAGCCAGCGGAAATTTTAACGCTGTTAGATAAGGCAGTAGTTTTAAAGCAAAAAACATTGAAAAAGCAATTTGATCATCCACTTAAAGGAAAAGTACTTGGAATGATCTTCGACAAGTCGTCAACACGTACGAGAGTATCTTTTGAGGTAGGCATGATTCAGCTTGGAGGAAGTGCACTTTATTTAAATGGAAACGATCTCCAGCTGGGGCGAGGTGAGACGGTGGCAGACACTGCCCAGGTTCTTTCGCAGTATGTTGATGGCATCATGATCAGAACCTTCTCGCACCATTCAGTTGAAGAGTTGGCCGATTATGCAGACATTCCGGTCATCAACGGTCTGACCGATTTGTACCATCCATGCCAGGCACTAGCTGACCTGCTGACGATCTACGAAAAAAAAGGGACGCTTAAAGGCCTCAAGCTTGCTTACATTGGTGATGGAAACAATGTCGCCCACTCACTTATGGTCGCCTGTACAAAAGTCGGGATGGATGTATGTGTTGCTTCTCCCAAGGGATACTTTCCTGATGAGACGATAACTGCTCGCTGTGCAAACTTTGCAACGCAAAGCGGCGCTAACATGGTCATCACCGAGTCTCCTCAAGAAGCAGTTGCTGACGCGGATATCATCTATACTGATGTATGGACCAGCATGGGCCAGGAACTCGAAAATGAACAGAGATTGACGGATTTTAATGAATACCAGGTGAACGAAACATTGCTCAGAGCTGCAAAGGAAGACTATCTGTTCCTGCACTGCCTTCCCGCCCACCGCGGCGAAGAGGTAACAGCAGAAGTGATCGACGGCCAGCATTCCATCGTATTCGAACAGGCAGGCAACCGGCTCCATGCCCAAAAGGCATTGCTTGTGGAGATATTGAAAGATTAAGTGGTTGAATAGGTGAAAAAGTCCAAAGAGATGTTCTATAAGACCGAATGAGTGGTTAAGGAGCGAAAAGGTCCTATAGGAAGATTCTGTAACCCGAATGAGTAATCCAAGATGCAAAAGGGCAGATAAGAGGACACTCCATATACCTACAAAAAAACACAAAAACCGGCTATTAAGGTAGCCGGTTTTTGAGTATTAAGAAAAGAAGAGGACAAGTGGTCCTACAATGAAGCAGTATATCGCAAAGTATTTCAAGTTTCCTCGCGCCATGATATTCATAAACCATTTTAAAGAGAAGTAAGAGGCAATCAGTGATGCAATGAACGCAAAGATATATGGCACTGCTAATTCTCCAAGACGTTCATCAAGTAAAAGGTCAGAAAACCCGAGAATCATCCCTCCGAAACTAACTGGAATATAAAGCAGGAAAGAGTACCTTAGCGCAGTTTCCTGTTTCATGCCTAGGCTCATCGCAGCGACAATGGTCGCACCAGAACGACTGATTCCGGGAATAAGGGCAACTGCTTGGGCAAGTCCGACAATAATGGCATCTTTCAGACTTAAATCGCCGTCATTCTTGCGGCCACGCAGGTTTCGGATCAGCCAGAGAGCAAG
Organism: Mesobacillus subterraneus; assembly: GCF_020524355.2. Taxonomy (NCBI): domain Bacteria; kingdom Bacillati; phylum Bacillota; class Bacilli; order Caryophanales; family Bacillaceae; genus Mesobacillus; species Mesobacillus subterraneus. The sequence goes on along the minus strand of NZ_CP129019.1, from coordinate 2,922,597 downwards.
GCCAGTAATGATCAGTGTTACGCCGACAGTTTTAATATCAGCTAATTTGTCCTCGATAAAATCCGCGAATAGGACCCCTATGACTCCTGCAGGAATCGTTCCAACAATCAAATAAATGATGAACATAAAGTCAGATTTTGCTTCGGGATCTTTACTTTTAAGATAGACAATCCCGTTCACGATTAACCGGATGATATCGGCTCTGTAAATTAACAAAACAGCAAAGAGTGAAGCTGAATTCATCAATAGAGCAAAACTCATTCCTTCAATTTTAAGTTTAAAAAAGTGCTCTGCTATTTCAAGATGTCCGCTTGATGAAACAGGAATTGGTTCAGTAATACCCTGGAATAGGCCTAGAAATATGTATTTAATCAGTTCATAGAAATTGTCCATATGGTTTTTAATTTCCTCCACTTAATTTATAAACTCATTACACTAATGTACCGTATAACCTTTTTTTTTGGAAGGATAAATTAAGCATAAATACTTTATTTAAATCAGTAAATAATAAAATTGCCGGAATACTTTAATGAAGGAGGATGGCAAATGGGTCAAAGTCATCAATTTCGTGCTGGACAAAAGGCACCAAATAATGGGATTTATATTGAAATTGGAGAAACAGGCAGCAATGTCAATAATCCGCAAAAAATCAAACTAAAAGCTGGGGACCGTTTTCCGGAAAACTCCAATCACAATCGCCACTGGACGTACATGCCAAAGTTCAAATAAAAAGTTCAAGATCCTGTTCATTCAGGATAAAAGCAATTTCCGGAATAAAATCATAATTCAGTAAAGCCATCCAGTGCGGATGGCTTTACTATTTGGGAATTTTTATTATAATATAATTAAAGGTCAAAAAAGGTCAAGGAGTGATTGGGCATGAATTTAAATAAGATGACCGAAAGTTTGCAGAAAGCATTTGTTTCAGCCCAGACCCTGGCTGTTCAACATAATCACCAGGAAGTGGATGATGCACACCTGCTGCTTGCCCTACTTGAAGAGGATGGCAATCTGGCGGCAACATTGCTTACTGGTATCGGAATGAAAATGGAGCATTTTATAGATGGATTAAATCTTACCCTGTCAAAGAAACCTCAAGTTTCAGGAAGTGGTGTAGAACAGGGGAAATTATTTATTACCGCAACGCTTCAAAAGGTTTTAGCTCAGGCCGAAAAGGAAATGAAACAGTTTGAAGATGACTATTTGTCCGTAGAACATGTTTTGTTGGCCGCTCTTGAAATTCCTGGATCTGAATCTGGCGGAGCAATGAGAAAATTAGGAGTTAGCAAAGAAAAATTATTAGCAAGAATTAAAGAGGTTAGGGGGAACCAGAGAGTGACTTCACAAAACCCAGAAGCAACGTATGAAGTATTAAAAAAATATGGCCGTGACCTTGTCGAGGAAGTCCGGACCGGAAAGGTCGACCCGGTAATCGGCAGGGACAGTGAAATTCGCAATGTCATCCGTATCCTGTCAAGGAAGACGAAAAACAATCCGGTCCTGATTGGGGAGCCAGGCGTAGGGAAGACAGCTATTGTAGAAGGGCTCGCCCAAAGGATCGTTCGCAGGGATGTTCCGGAAGGCTTAAAGGAAAAGACAATTTTTGCACTCGACATGAGCGCCCTGATAGCAGGTGCGAAATTCCGGGGAGAATTTGAAGAGAGATTAAAAGCGGTCTTGAATGAAGTGAAAAAGAGTGAAGGGAAAATCCTGTTATTCATAGACGAACTCCATACCATTGTTGGCGCGGGTAAAACAGAGGGGGCAATGGATGCCGGGAATATGCTGAAACCAATGCTTGCTCGTGGGGAACTTCATTGTATCGGTGCAACGACTCTTGATGAACACCGAAAATACATTGAAAAAGACCCAGCTTTGGAACGCCGATTCCAGCAGGTATTGGTTCAAGAACCAGATGTCGAGGATACTGTTTCCATTTTACGAGGATTGAAGGAAAGGTTTGAAATTCACCATGGAGTGAATATCCATGACCGTGCGCTGGTTGCTGCAGCTACATTATCAGATCGTTACATTACGGACCGATTCTTGCCAGACAAGGCGATTGACCTCGTAGATGAAGCATGCGCGATGATCCGTACAGAAATTGACTCAATGCCGACTGAGCTTGATGAAGTGACTAGAAGGGTCATGCAGTTAGAAATTGAAGAAGCTGCGCTAACTAAGGAAAAAGATGATGCTAGCCGAGTCCGCCTTGAAACTCTTCGTAAGGAGCTTGCTAACTTGAGGGAAAAAGCTAATGCAATGAAGTCAAGGTGGCAGAAAGAAAAAGAAGGCATCCAAAAGGTTCAGGAGCAGCGAGAACTGCTGGAAAAACTTCGGCGAGAACTTGATAAAGCGGAAAATGACTATGATTTAAATAAGGCTGCTGAGCTTAGGCACGGCCGAATACCTTCTCTTGAAAAAGACCTCAAGGCACTTGAGCAGGAGGTTAGCAAAAGTGAAGGTGAGAGGCTCCTTCGCGAAGAAGTGACTGAAGATGAAATTGCGTCAATCGTCTCAAGATGGACAGGCATACCAGTGATGAAGCTTGTTGAAGGAGAGCGGGAAAAGCTTCTCAAGCTAGAAAGCATTCTACATGATCGGGTTGTTGGACAGGATGAAGCAGTATCACTCGTATCCGACGCGGTCCTCAGAGCCAGAGCAGGCATCAAGGATCCAAATCGGCCAATTGGATCTTTCATTTTTCTAGGTCCTACCGGTGTAGGTAAAACGGAACTGGCCAAACGCTTGCTCAGTCTTTATTTGACAGTGAAGAACATATCATTCGAATAGATATGTCTGAATATATGGAAAAACATGCAGTATCAAGGCTGATAGGGGCACCTCCAGGTTATGTAGGTTATGAAGAAGGCGGCCAGCTGACAGAAGCAGTCAGAAGAAATCCGTATTCGGTCATCCTCCTTGATGAAGTGGAGAAGGCTCATCCGGAAGTCTTCAATATCCTGTTGCAGATGCTGGATGATGGACGGGTAACGGATTCACAAGGCAGAATGGTCGACTTTAAGAATACGGTCATTATTATGACATCCAATATTGGCTCTCATTACTTGCTTGACCGGCAGGGGGGAGACGAGGAAATTTCCTCTGAAACCAGGGATCTTGTAATGGCCCAGCTTCGCGGCCATTTCCGTCCGGAATTTCTGAATCGTGTGGATGAAATCATCCTTTTCAAGCCTCTGGCATTAAAGGAGATTAAGATGATTGTTGGAAAATTAATAAAGACTCTGCAAGCAAGGCTTGCAGACCAGCAAATTGAGCTGTCAATCACCGATGAAGCAAAAGAGTTCTTAGCTGAGCAAGGATTCGATCCAGTATACGGCGCTAGGCCGCTAAAGAGATTCATCCAGAGGAGCTTAGAAACAAAGCTCGCGAGGGAAATCATTGCAGGCAGAGTTAAAGAGAAGAGCCGGGTGGAAATTGGCGTAGAAAATGGAGATATATCCTTGAATGTAAAGTAAGAAGCTTTAATAGAGAAAAAAAGTCATCCTCTAGGATGACTTTTTTTTCTGAATAAGAAAGTATAAATTCACCTTCTAGAATTGTCTAGCTTCAGCGCCTAGCCCCTCGAGTCGCTTGTCGGGGCTGAACGAGGCGCTTGCGCTTTTCTTATGTACTTTAATGTTGATGATTTTCTTCAGATCCATTTGGAAGAACAGCCGGAATCACAAGGATAATGATTGTTGCCACAATCGCAAGGATCGTGCTTTGAACTAAGTCCAATCCAACACCGATCATCGCACCAGCCACGTAATTTAGCATTAGAACAAGAAGGAATGTCCAGAGTAGTGTCCAGAAATATTTCACGATTTTCACCTCTTACATTATTAAATCTTTTCTCATTTTACCATAAGCCATATAAATTATAAATGAATTTTAATTAAAATGAAAAGCGTTTTCATTGCACATTTCTATATTTCTAAAATATGGTAAAATTAATATGACAATATCATGAGATTTTTTACCCTAAGAGAAGGGATTAATATAGAAAAATGGGCAAATCCCCTTTCATTTCCCGTTAAATAACATACAGTAATATGAATAATCTGTAGGAAAGGGGTTGGTAAGATGGAGAGCCGGAACTTTAAACTGGATACCGAATGGAATGTCATCCATTATCCTCAAAGGACAAATGGTTTCGGTATCCTGACGATTGGAGATGAAAGGCATTTTGTGAACAGCGAAAGCAGCTTCTGGACACAGAATGAAGGTAAACGTTCACTGTTGAACATACTGAAAAACGAAGGGTATACTGTCTTTTATTCAAACTTATTTGGAAGACATTGGGGAAGTGAGAAGGCTGTCGAGTTAACAATGAGACTGTGCAGCCATATCGTCCGCAATGAAATACTGAATAGTTCTTTCCATGTAGTTGCAGAGGGGATGGGGGCACTTGTTGCCTTGAAGCTATTAGCTGATGGTGATTCTAAAATCAGGAGTCTGGTCTTGATCAATCCAATCCTCTCATTGAGTAAGCATTTGGAGCAGGAAAAAGAGAATAAGTTTTTTTATAAAAAGCTTGTTGCAGAACTAGAAGCTGCATATGAAATTGAGATTAGCAAGCTCCTTGAGAGTATTGATGAAGGCTCTTCAAGTCCTGCTTTCAATAAAGAAACGCCAGTAAAAATCATACATGTATTATCAGGAAACAGAGCATATAAGCAGTCAAGTATCATTAAGGATCTCTCATATGATTGGGAAAGAGCGGACCTCCCAGTTACCGTAAGTTACGTACTTCCAGAAAAAGTGCTTCAAGTAGGAAGTCAAATCGTACAATTTTTTACAAAATATGAGCAAGTCCTTTAACTCCCTGCAAATATTTTCAGTTTTAGATTCATAAGATACAAGAGAGTATTTGCAAGGAGGAGTTCAATATGGAAAGGGCAACGATTCTCGGAATATATGACTTTATAGGATATAGTCTGTGCCGTCATATGCTTGATCTAGGCGTTGAGGTAGATGGAATCCACCAGTCAGGAAAGATAGATGATTATTTTACAGAGGAAAAACGTCTTGAAATCGGCCGGAATGCCAACTTCTCAGAAATCAGTCTGAAAGATTGGGAAGCTGAGCAGTCAGAAGGGTTTCTGTTCGTGACTTTGTTTGAGTCGCTCCAGACACGAAATGGCACAAATGATTTATTGAAAGCACTTCTCAGCAAATTAGAAGAACGTCATTTGAAAAAGTTGCCGACAGCTGTTATTCTGCCAGCCTATTGTGCCGAGGAAAATACGGATATTAGAGAGGCAGAAACAAAAATCAGCTCATCTATCAGCAATTGGAAATCTACACTTCTAACCATTTATTTACCGACCATTTATGGTCCCTGGCAGCCGGAAGAGTGTTTTTTCCAGCAAGCGCTCTCTCAATCTTCACTTAATGGCAGGAATGTTCCTCCTATCAGCAAATGGGAGTGGACGCATGATTGCCTGTATATAGATGATGCTGTGAAAATGATAATGGAAATGGCTGAATCAGGCCAACAGGTCCAGTATATACTATCAAGTGGAGAACAGGACAGATGGCTGCAGTGTGCAGAGGAACTGATTGGCCAGGATGCTGCAATCCTCAGGAACGAGGTCGCAGCGCCAGTACTAAAAGAAAGTATTCAAGTCAGGATAGTAGGCCAAAACGAGCAAGTCAGCAAGGGTTTAAGAAGGCAAAAGGAGCAATTTATCCGAATACAGGACAGCAGAGTCTAAGCGAATTTTGTAAAATTACTTTTCAAAGTCGTACTCCAAAGAGTAAAATGGTAAAAAGATTCTTTTAATCGGTTCCATTTTAATAAAGCGAACACTGAATGATTTTAAGGATTTGCACAGTGGCGCATAAAGGAGATGCATCGGATGCTGAAACGTTTCGGGCTAATAATGTTAAGCCTTCTTTTGCTTGGGGGGATGCGGACAACCTCTTTCAACAGGGAAGGTGGAGAAAGTCGGCCTGTTGGTGCCTGAAACTATTAATGATCAGGTGTGGGGGACGAAAGGATATCGAGGACTTCTGCAAATCCAATCCAGCCTGGGAGTTGATGTCTTTTTCAAAGAAGGTATGAGTTCACAGGAAGATGTAGAGGCTGCAGTGAAAGAGTTCGACCGGCAGGGAGTTAACCTCATTTATGGGCATGGAAATGAGTACGCAGCTTATTTCAATAAGATATCAAGGAACTATCCTGACATACATTTTATTAGCTTTAATGGAGATGCCAGAACAAAAAACTCGACAAGCCTAAATTTTAAAGGATATGCCATGGGCTTTTTTGGCGGGATGGTGGCGAGCCACATGTCGAAAACCGGCAAGGTTGGAATCATCGCTGCATATGAATGGCAGCCTGAAGTGGAGGGCTTTTATGATGGTGCGATTTTTGAAAACAAGGATATGAAGGTCGACATTCGTTTTGTTGGACACTGGGATAACCAAAAGAAAGCACTCGATGTTCTTGAAGCTGTATTGGATGAGGGTGCCGATGTCATTTATCCTGCTGGAGATGGGTATAATGTACCCGTGATTGAAAGGGTGAAGGACAGAGGCTTACATATTATTGGCTTTATTTCGGATCAGTCAGATTTTGGTGAGTCGACGGTATTGACGAGTACTGTCCAGCACGTTGATGACTTGTATGAATTGACGGCTGAGAAATTCAATACTGGTGAATTAAAGTCGGGTAACCTATCATTCGACTTTCAGGATGGAGTTATCTCCCTCGGCGAATTCAGTCCAAAAGTCGATTCCAAGTTTAGGGAAAGAATAGGCACTTTTATAAATGCTTATAAAGAAACAGGGAAATTACCCAACCAGTAAATATAATAGAAGGAGATAATCAACATGCAAAGTAATGATAAAACAATGGAGTTCATGCAAATCGCGATGAAATACCTTCCGGAAGCTCAGCAAAAACTTCAGGAGGCAGGCATTGAATTGAATATGGACAATCTGCAGCCATTTTTCACACTTTTCACTAATGTAATGAACGAAGCTTACGAGCTGGGAAAAGCAGATGCTGCAAAAGAATAATATATTCAGGAATAAAAGCTGAGAAGTGTTCTCAGCTTTTATTTTTTTTCTATAAAATGGTCAAAAAGTGGTTTTACCTTGCCCATTAGCGGCTTGAGCTCTCTGGCTGATGTAATCAGTGTATCTACATGGTGCATGACTTCATCTAAATCAATTTTACCTAGATACTGGTTGAGGGGAGAATCGCTTTTTCCGTTTTGTTCACTAGCTTCTTCGTTATTTCTTGGCCGGCCGCCCGAACATAAATTGATCGAAATGAGTATACTCTTTTTCTTCTTGATTGGAACTCTCTTCATTATCTCTCTTTAGCTTGAAACCAAATAAGTCCCTTTCTCTTTCATCTTCCATTTTCACTCCCACCTTTCAATGTTCCGATCTATTTAAAAAACTCTTGAGCAACTGGTTAGACTGCCTAATCTCAGACTGCCTTGGATTGTCAACAACCGGCCTAAAAGCATTGGCCTTCACTGTCAGTTTATGATTGATCAGTCCACTTGGACTAGGGCAGGAGCGGAATTGTTATTTTTCAGTTGCAGTGAAAGAGCAGTTTCTGCTAAAATTAGTACCAAGTCATAATAATTGATAATAAAAGTAAAATGAAATAGACAGAATCTAAGATAAAAGGAGATGGATCCCATGAATGCAGGGATAACTGGGGTTGGGCGTTATTTGCCAGAGGAGGTTGTAACAAACCTTGATTTGGAGAAGAAAATGGATACTTCGGATGAGTGGATCAGAACAATGACAGGGATTGAAGAAAGAAGAATAGCAGGCGACGATATGGAAACTTCGGATTTAGCCTATCGTGCCGCTGTTGAGGCAATTAATAATGCTGGGATCTCAGCTGAGGAACTCGATTTAATTCTTGTGGCGACAGTCACTCCTGACCAGCCCTTCCCGACAGTATCCTGTATGCTCCAGGATCAACTTGGTGCGAAAAATGCGGCAGCAATGGATTTGAGTGCGGCATGTGCCGGATTCATGTATGGAATGGTTACGGGCAAACAATTTATTGAAGCAGGTACTTATAAGTATGTTTTAATAGTAGGTGTAGAAAAGCTTTCCAAGATAACCGATTGGAACGATCGTAACACTGCTGTGTTGTTTGGTGATGGAGCTGGGGCGGTCGTCATGGGACCTGTTCCTGATGGCAGAGGGGTGCTTTCCTTTGAGCTCGGATCTGATGGTTCAGGCGGCAAGCATTTGTACCAGGATGACTATATTGTGATGAATGGCCGTGAAGTTTTTAAATTTGCTGTCAGGCAAATGGGTGAGAGCAGCATTAATGTCCTTGAAAAAGCTGGACTTTCAAAAGAGGATGTTGATTTCCTTATTCCTCACCAGGCCAATATCAGGATTATGGAATCTGCCCGCCAGCGGCTTGAACTGCCGGTAGAAAAAATGTCAAAGACCGTCCACAAATATGGAAATACATCAGCCGCCTCAATACCGATTTCGCTTTTTGAAGAACTGGAAGCAGGTAAGATCAAGGATGGCGATGTAGTAGTAATGGTAGGTTTTGGCGGAGGTTTAACATGGGGAGCAATCGCAATGCGCTGGGGAAAATAAACTCATAAAAAGATGAACTCAATATAAAATACGAGCACAGATAAAGGAGATGCAATAATGATGGAGAAACGCAGAGTCGTTGTTACTGGGATCGGGGCTGTTACGCCTCTAGGGAATGACGCGGGAACTACATGGAACAATATCATTGAAGGTATATCGGGAATCGGACCGGTTACTAGATTAAATCCAGATGACTTTCCTGCAAAGGTTGCAGCAGAAGTAAAGGAATTCAATGTTGAGAACTTTATCGACCGTAAAGACGCTAGGAAGATGGATCGTTTTACACATTATGCTGTCGCGGCATCATTGATGGCTGTGAAAGATTCCTCCTTGGAAATCACCGACGAGAACGCTCCTAGAGTCGGAGTATGGATTGGGTCAGGAATCGGCGGGATGGAAACATTCGAGCAGCAGCACGAAACCTTCATGAACAGAGGATATCGCAGGGTCAGCCCTTTCTTCGTGCCGATGATGATTCCTGATATGGCAGCAGGACAGGTATCGATCACACTTGGCGCAAGAGGATTTAATTCTTGCACAGTCACAGCATGTGCGACTGGAACGAACTCAATCGGGGATGCTTTCAAGGTCATCCAGCGTGGAGACGCTGACGTAATGGTAACTGGCGGGGCGGAAGCGCCAATTACAAAAATGTCTTTTGCAGGATTCTGTGCAAATACAGCGCTATCTACTAATCAAGATCCGCAAAAAGCGAGCAGACCGTTTGACAAAGATCGCGATGGATTTGTTATGGGTGAGGGCGCTGGAATCGTAGTCCTTGAAGAGCTGGAGCACGCATTGGCCCGTGGAGCTAAAATCTATGCTGAAATCGTTGGTTATGGTGCTACTGGAGATGCATATCATATTACCGCTCCAGCACCTGAAGGCGAAGGGGGAGCAAGAGCCATGAAAATGGCGCTTGACGATGCGGAACTTGCACCAGAAGAAGTTGGCTACATTAATGCCCACGGAACAAGTACTGAATATAATGATAAATATGAAACAATGGTCATCAAGACAGTGTTTGGCGAGCACGCGTACAAGCTTGCAGTCAGCTCGACAAAATCAATGACAGGGCATTTGCTTGGTGCAGCAGGCGGAATCGAAGCGATTTTCACGGTTATGGCTTTGAAGGAAGGAATCTTGCCGCCGACGATTAACCTGGAAACACCGGACCCAGAATGTGACCTGGATTATGTGCCAAACTCAGCGCGCAAGCAACAAGTTAATGCCGCAATCAGCAACTCATTGGGCTTCGGCGGCCATAATGCTACAATTGCTTTCAGAAAATATGAAGCTTAAAGAAAAAACGATAAAAGAGCAGAAACCCTATTTGATTTTAAGGTTTCTGCTCTTTTATTTGCTTTTTTTCGCTAACCTCCCGCATCGATAAAAGGAAAGCGTCTGCTTTGCCCGAAAATGTGCTTGTCCCTGCATTTGGGTAAAGGGAAAGCGTATCCATTGCCTGAAAATTAGTCATCCCTCTCATTTAGGCAAAAAGCAGAACACTTCCGTTCCCTGAAAGCATTTCAATCTGAAAAACCTTCATTTGAATTATTCTAACCCCAAAAATAACAACAATCCAACGATCCTTTGCCTGTTTTAATAGATGGCTTAAACTATTTTCCTGCTAAAACAATGGACCTACAAAAAGTCAATTTCTATATTCTTATAAAAAATATTGTAATGAAAAAAGTAATGAAAGTGTAATAAATGAGCACCGTTTCTAATATTTAATAATTATCAGAATCTTTCGCTTGGTCAAAAAGTCATTTCTCTTAATATCAATTTCATTGGGATAGGCGGTGTGCAAGAAACGTGACAGCCTTATTGGAACTAAAAAATCTTAAAACCTATTTTAAAAGGAAAAAGACAATGATTCCAGCAGTTGACGGGGTTGATCTAGTCATCAATAAAGGGGAAACTGTCGCATTGGTAGGGGAATCAGGGTCTGGCAAGAGTATTACTTCTCTATCAATTATGCGGCTCATACCTAGTCCTCCCGGAGAAATTGTGGACGGGCAGATCATTTTTGATGGACGGGATCTTGCTAAGGCAAACGAGGAAGAGATGTGCAAAATTCGCGGGAATGATATATCAATGATTTTCCAGGAACCAATGACATCGCTCAATCCTGTACTTACCATCGGTGAACAAATCACTGAAGTCCTGACATACCATCAGGGCTTGAATAATGCTATGGCGAAGAAAAAGGCAATTGAGATGTTGGAGCTGGTGGGTTTTTCACGTGCAAAGGAAATAATCAATGATTATCCGCACAGGCTTTCCGGGGGGATGCGACAAAGGGTGATGATTGCGATGGCAATGAGCTGCAACCCCAAGCTATTGATAGCGGATGAACCGACAACTGCATTGGACGTGACGATCCAGGCGCAAATACTGGATTTGATGAAGGAGTTGAGCACAAAGTTCGAAACATCGATCCTAATCATTACCCATGACTTGGGAGTGGTTTCAGAAGTTGCTGATCGAGTCGTCGTCCTGTATGCAGGCCAGGTAGTAGAAGAAGCCATGGTTGAAGATTTATTTGAAAATCCGCTGCACCCTTATACCAGTGGTCTAATGGGCTCCATTCCATCGATAGACGAGGACCATTCACGGCTTGCCTCAATTGAAGGAAATGTTCCGTCACCAGAGAACCTTCCAGAAGGCTGCCGTTTTGCACCGCGCTGCCCGCATGCCTTTGAGCGCTGTTTCATTGAACTGCCAGAGCTTGTAAGAAAATACGAGAATCGTTCTGTAAGATGCTTTTTGCATGATATCAAGGAGGTGAAGGAATGACCTCACCAAATGAAACCCTGGAAAAAAACTCACAGGAAAATCGCTCTGAAACCTTGCTTGAATTACAGGATGTAAAAAAGCACTTTCCGATAAAATCTGGCTTGCTGCAAAAGACAGTAGGTCATATAAAGGCAGTCGATGGAATAAATCTGAAGGTGAATAAAGGTGAGACCTTAGGAATCGTCGGAGAATCAGGATGTGGCAAATCAACAGTCGGCAGGACGATTATCCGACTCTATGAACCTACCGATGGGAAGATCATTTTTAATGGCAGGGATATCTCCCATCTATCTGAAAGTGAGCTTCGCAAGGATGTGCGGAAAAACATCCAGATGATTTTCCAGGATCCGTTCGCGTCCCTTAACCCGAGGAAAACACTGAGATCAATCATCAGGGAACCGCTTGATACCCATCGTCTTTATAAAAGCAAGGAACGGGATGAAAAAGTCGAAAGTCTTTTGGAAAAAGTAGGGCTCAATGCTTCATTCATCAATCGGTATCCACATGAATTTTCTGGAGGGCAGCGGCAAAGGATCGGGATTTCAAGAGCGCTGGCATTGCACCCTGAACTGATCGTTGCTGACGAGGCTGTATCAGCATTGGACGTTTCAATCCAGGCCCCAGATTATCAATCTGATGGAGGACCTTCAGGAAGAATTTGGCCTTACTTATCTCTTTATCTCCCACGACCTAAGCGTCGTCAGACATATCAGCGACAGGGTCGGGGTTATGTACCTCGGAAAAATGATGGAGCTTGCTTCAAAAAAGGAGATTTACGCAGAACCGCTCCATCCGTATACACAGGCATTGCTTTCGGCTGTGCCGGTGCCTAGAAAAAAAGGGGCCATGAAGAGGGAACGGATTATCTTAAAAGGTGAGCTACCAAGCCCGGCAAATCCGCCAAAAGGGTGTGTCTTCCATACAAGGTGCCCAGCCGCGTTTGACCTTTGCAAACAGGTTAACCCCGACTTCAAAGAAGTCAAGAGCAATCATTTTGTTGCCTGCCATCTGTATACATAGTGCAGAGCACGACTTGAAAGGAGGAGATACCGGCACCTTTCTATTAATAAGGCTATTTGCGTAAACTTTGTTGGCTTTACCACTATTAATGCTTATGAATTTTGGGTCTTTCTTAAAAGGAGTCTCGAAGTTTGTAAGAATGCTTTAAACAGTGGGGCTAACAAATGTTTCGTTAATAGTAAAAAAAAACAGTTAAAATTTAAGGGGGAAATGATGTGAAATTAAGAAAAGCTTCGTGGTGGTTAATTAGTCTTACTTTGATCCTTTCGATCTTTCTGACAGCCTGTACAGGAGGAAATAGCTCTGAGGATCCGAAAGAAACTCCTGGAGATGATGGTAAGACAGAAGAGGAAGCAACTGGTCCGCAGCAAGGCGGGGATTTAATCATTGGTTCTACTGGTGCACCTACCGTTTTCAACCCGCTTTACTCAACGGATACATCGAGCTCTGACATTGAAGGATTCATTTATGACAGCCTTGTATCATCTGACACTGAATTTAATCCGACAATGAGCATGGCTGAGTCAATTGATATTTCTGAAGATGGTTTGACATTTACAGCCAAACTAAAAAAGGGAATTAAATGGCATGATGGAGAAGAATTCACTGCAGATGACGTCGTTTTCACCTTCAGTATTCCAAAAGACGCTAATTATAATGGTGAGCGCGGATCTGCTTTCGAAGCGATGGAATCAGTTACAAAAGTCGATGACTATACTGTCGAGTTCAAGCTGAGCAAGAAGGATGCTTCCTTCTACCCGGTTTCGTTAAGCTATTACATTTTGCCTGAACATATCTTAAAGGATGTTCCTGTCGCTGAACTTGGTGAGCATGAGTTCAATACTAAGAGCCCGATTGGTACTGGTCCATTCAAATTCGTTGAATGGAAAGACGGAGAGTATGTAAAAGTCGAAGCTTTCGATGATTATTTCAAAGGTCATCCTTACCTCGATACACTCACGTATAAGATCGTTCCTGATATGGATGCGATGATTGCGCAAATCCAGGCGGGAGATATCCACTTTGCTGCAGGAGTTCCTGGAACTGACATTGAAACAGTCAAATCATTCCCAGGAGTTAAAGTAGAGTCCGGATTGGGCCTTTCATACACATACCTTGGCTACAACCAGAAGAATGAGCTATTCAAAGACAAGAAGGTTCGTCAGGCAATCACCCATGCTATTGACAGGGAAGCAATCGTCAGCTCTGTCATGAACGGTGACGGCAAAGTGGCACACGTTCCTGAAAGTCCATTATCATTCGCATACAATGATGATGTTCCTAAATTTGAATTTGACGTAGAAAAAGCAAAATCTTTGCTGGCAGAAGCTGGATGGAAGGACTCAGATGGCGACGGAATCCTTGATAAGGACGGCAAGAAATTCTCCTTCACGGTAAAAACAAACCAGGGTAACAAAGTAAGGGAAGACATTGTCGTTGTACTTCAAGAGCAATTGAAGGAAGTCGGAATCGAAGCGAAGCCAGAAATCGTCGAATGGAGCGCGTTCATTGAGCAGATTTCCGCTCCAAACTGGAATTATGACGCACTGGTACTCGGATGGAGCTTGTCAACATTCCCTGACCAATATGATATTTTCCACACAAGCCAGATGGAAGCAGGTTTGAACTTCGTATGGTACTCGAACCCTGAAGCAGATAAGCTGATGGAAGAAGCCAAGCAGATTCTGGATCAGGATGAATATAAGGCAGCTTATGCTGACATCTATAAGATGCTTGCAGAAGACCAGCCTTACACATTCCTGTACTATCCAAATGTACACAGGGTCATGCCAGCCGATTTAGAAGGCTATGTGTTCCACGCGAAGGATGATTTTTATGATATTTCCAAGTGGTGGCTGAAAAAATAGGATCGGGATGGGAGGGAAGGGAAAATCCCTTCCCTTTCAAATTTCAAGAAAAACATGCCTTTAATATAAATCTCTTAATTACTAAAGGAGAATTGTCATGCTATCTTATATCATTCGCCGAATACTGATGGTCATTCCTTTGCTTCTGGGGATTACGATTGTCTCCTTTGCAATCATGAAGCTAGCTCCCGGTGATCCTGCCAGCCTGATGATGGATCCGACAATCAGTCCGGCAGATAAGGAAAGGTTCATGGAAAGGTACGGACTTAACGATCCTGTTCATATTCAGTATCTAAAGTGGCTGGGAGCCATGCTTCAGGGGGACTTTGGTACATCGCTTATCCGCAAGGGTGTTCCGGTAATTGAAATGATCATGAACAGGATGCCTAATACGATTCTACTGATGGTCGTCTCAACAATCCTGTCCATATTGATTTCGATTCCATTTGGAGTTATTTCAGCCACAAGACCGTATTCCAAGCTGGATTATTCAGTAACAGTCACCTCTTTTTTTGGAGTAGCCACACCAAACTTCTTCCTTGGCCTGATTTTAATCATGGTCTTTGCCGTACAGAATAACTGGTTCCCAACTGGAGGGGTAGCGACATTGAATGCTCCTTTCAGCATATGGGACAGGATACACCATTTAATCATGCCGGCATTTGTTTTGGCTTCCGCCGACATGGCCGGATTGACCAGGTATACAAGATCCAGCATGCTAGAAGTCATCAAGCAGGATTATATGAGGACTGCAAGAGCGAAGGGGTTTAGAGAAAACAAAGTCATCTATAAACACGGCTTACGTAATGGCCTGATTCCAGTTATCACGATTTTCGGCTTGATGATTCCTTCCTTCATTGGCGGTGCTGTCATTGTTGAAAAAATCTTCACCTGGTCAGGGATTGGCTTATTGTTCGTAGACTCAGCCTTCCAGCGGGATTATCCAGTGCTTATGGGTTTAACCGTAATTTCATCGGTATTTGTTGTCATCGGTAATCTGATTGCCGATATACTTTACGCAATTTTTGATCCAAGGATCGAGTATTAAGGGGAGGAAAACATGGCAAAAACAAATCTAGCTGGAAATACTTCTGGCAGCCTTGACTTGCATGGCATCAAAACCTCGCGGGATACAATGCTCGGGATCATAGTCAGGAAGTTTTTCAAAAACAAGCTTGCCATCTTTGGCGGAATTTTCTTGATCATAATAATATCGGCAGCACTCTTAGCACCAGTGATCGCACCATTCTCGCCTTCCAAACAAAACCTGCTGTTGAAATTGCAGCCGCCAAATAGTGACCACTGGCTCGGGACAGACAGATTTGGCAGGGATGTCTTCTCCAGACTTTTGTACGGGGCAAGAATATCCCTATTGGTCGGTTTCGCTTCGGTGTTGGGCTCGATTACAATCGGAACCTTCCTTGGAGCAGTCGCGGGCTATGTTGGAGGGATTGTTGACGCTATAATCATGCGCTTTGTAGATATCATTCTATCAATCCCATCCATTTTCTTACTGATTACACTAGTGACGATCTTCAAGCCAGGAGTGGATAAGCTAATATTAATCTTCGCACTGCTAGGCTGGACAACTACTGCTCGTCTTGTCAGAGGAGAATTCCTTTCCTTAAGGTCGAGGGAATTTGTCCTCGCATCAAAAACAATTGGAACCAGGACACATACGATTATTTTTTCGCATATCCTTCCGAATGCGATGGGGCCTATCATTGTCTCAGCTACATTGGCAGTTGGCTATGTCATCCTGGCAGAATCAGGATTAAGCTATTTGGGACTGGGCATTCAGCCTCCTGACGCAAGTTGGGGCAACATGCTTCAGGACGCACAAAATTTCACGATTTTATTAAAATCATGGTGGTACCCACTGGCACCAGGATTAATGATATTGCTGACGGTCATTTGTTTTAACTTTGTTGGCGATGGGCTAAGGGATGCACTTGACCCTAAGATCAATGAGTAGTGGGATGAATCTTTTTTTATAACTTTCGAATGTTGAAGTTTTATTATCATATTAAAAATGAGTCAGGGAAACCTGGCTTTTTTCTATTACTACGAACCTATAAAAAATTCAAAATAAGGGTTTTCTTAATCAAGCTCCAGCGCTTGTCGGGGCTGACCAAGGCGCTTGCGCTTTTCTTGATGTTGGGAAATTTTTTAAAATGATTAATTGATCCCAGAACTATTGGCGGCTATTGTCATAAAATAGCTGTAAAAATTGAATTCATCGGAGGGAGAGCGATGGGGTAGTCAGGACTGATACATGGTTAGAAACAGAATTCAACAGTCCATACCGTGTATGTGAAAAGCTGGTTGATTATTTTGAAGGTGATGTTGATTCCAAAAAAATTTACAGCTATTTAAAGAACTTCGGCATGTACAAGCCGCACAGCAGATCGAGGAAGGCGCTGGAAGAGCTGGAGTCAGGAAACTTTTGGTCAGTGACAGAAAAAATCTTCAACAAGTATAAAACAAAATGGAAGGGACCAGATATCCCAATCTTCATCTTTCCCCTGGATCAAGCGAATTCAAAGTTAATGAGGGAAGGGAAAGGGAAATCAGGATTATCTTTTATTGATAAAATGTTTCTCTTCCTGACTCCGATAAACGATGAGAAAGAACTGGAAGCATTATTTGTCCACGAATACCACCATGTTTGCAGGATGCGGGCACAAAAGAAAAATCCAGCGGAATACACTCTCCTTGATTCAATTATTCTAGAAGGTCTTGCCGAGCATGCTGTGGCTGAAAACTGCGGTGACACATATACAGGAGAGTGGAGTAGGCGATATTCGACAAAAGTTTTAAGTGAGTATTGGGCAAAAGAGGTCGAAGAAAAGCTCTCGATCCAGAGGGAAGACCGCCAGCATGATGAAATTTTGTTTGGATTAGGGGGGCGGCCTGCCCTTCTCGGCTATGCAGTTGGCTATGAAATTGTGAAGCAATACAAACAGAATGGATATTTTTCTGAAAAAGCATCGTTTAGCATTCCCTCTAAAGAATTTACAAAGTTTTTAAAATTTTAATTATTTTCAATACTAACAAAACCCTGTCATACCGGGTTTTTTGTTGTTTTAAAAAATTTATAAATTTCCCAATTGAAAAAAAAGTATTGCAAATGTAACAAATCTGTAATAACATTTTATTAAAATATATCGAATTTGCAGAATATTTTATTATTTAAATGTGAGAAGGTGTCCCAATGAGCAACTATTCAATACATAAAGAAGCACCTTTGTTAGAAGTCAAGAACCTTGAAACAGCTTTTGATATCGATGGTGAATTTTATAATGCTGTAGACAAGGTCAGTTTTGCTGTCAAACCAAGGCAAATTGTCGGGGTTGTTGGCGAATCAGGGTGCGGTAAATCGGTTATGAGCCTTTCAGTCATGCAGCTCCTGCCAAAAGGGGTTGGGAAAATTCGGAGCGGGGAAATCATTTTCGAAGGAGTCCACCTGGAAAAGATGTCCGAAAAGGAAATGAATAAAATCCGCGGGCGCGATATCTCGATGATCTTCCAGGAACCGATGACATCGATGAACCCAGTGTTCACAATCGGCTTCCAGCTGCAGGAAGTATTGTTCAACCATACGAAAATCTCAAAAGCAGAAGCTAGGCAAAAAAGTGTTGCGCTGCTGAAGAGCGTTGGTATATCTAGACCAGAGAAAATCGTGGATGAATATCCACACCAGCTTTCCGGGGGAATGAGGCAAAGGGTTATGATCGCGATGGCAATCGCTAATCAGCCGAAGCTCCTGATTGCGGATGAGCCAACGACAGCATTGGATGTAACTGTACAAGCCCAAATACTGGACTTGCTAAAGAGCATCCAGGAAGTAAATGATATGTCAGTCATCATGATCACCCACGATCTTGGCGTTGTCGCTGAGATGTGTGATGAAGTCATTGTCATGTATGCTGGCCGGATCGTTGAACGAGCTGATGTCGATACACTTTTCTATAATCCAAAGCATCCCTATACAGAACTGATGATGGGTGCCATTCCGAAAATGGATGAGGAAAAAGAAGAATTAAGCTCAATCAAGGGTATTGTCCCTTCACTTAAGAATATGCCGGCAACTGGTTGCCGATTCGCAAACCGTTGTCCAAAAGCGATGCCAGAGTGTACAAGCATCACTCCACAGCTTGGAGAAGTCGAGCAAGGACATGAAGTGGCGTGCATTCTATATGAAGCAAGTATGCCAAAAGAAGGAGTTAAGGCATAATGAGCAATACAACTTTAGTAGAAAAAGAGAATTTGCTGGAAATTAAGAATCTGAAAACCTATTATCCTGTAAAAGGTGGCTTTTTCCGCCGTACAATCGGCAATGTTAAGGCTGTCGATGATGTATCATTCGAAATTAAAAAGGGTGAGACATTGGGACTAGTAGGAGAATCAGGCTGCGGTAAATCCACAACAGGCAGGACGATCATCCGCCTGCTGAATGCAACAGATGGAGAAATTATCTTTGAAGGCAAGGATATCACCAAACTAAGAGGCAAGACACTGCAGGCAATCCGCCAGGATATCCAGATGGTCTTCCAGGACCCGTATGCTTCATTGAACCCGATGCAAATGGTCGGGGACATTGTTTCAGAACCTATCAGGAACTTCAAGAATGCAAGCCTGAAGGAACTTAAAGATGAAGTAATGGATTTATTGACAAAAGTTGGTCTTCCTGAAGATGCTTACTATAAATATGCCCATGAATTTTCAGGCGGGCAGAGACAAAGGATTGGCATTGCAAGGGCCCTGGCGCTTCGGCCTAAGCTTATCATTGCAGATGAGCCGGTATCAGCACTGGACGTATCGGTGCAGTCCCAGGTTCTCAATCTTTTAAAAGAGCTTCAGAAGGAATTTGACCTGACTTTCTTATTTATCGCTCATGACCTAAGTGTCGTTAAGCATATGAGTGACCGGATCGGCGTAATGTATCTCGGCAATATGGTAGAAATTGCTGACCGCAACAGCATGTATGCTGAGCCGCTCCACCCATATACACAGGCTTTAATCTCAGCCATTCCAATGCCGGACCCGCGCAGGAAGAAGGAAAGGATTGTACTTGAAGGAGATGTTCCAAGTCCATTGAACCCTCCTACAGGATGTCCATTCCATCCACGCTGTCCAGCTGCGATGGCAGAGTGTTCTCAAGTGAAGCCAGCTTTAAAGGAGGTGAAGCCAGGACACCGAGTTGCTTGCCACCTTTACTAGGGCAATAATTTTACAAAAAAATATAAGAAATTGGGGGGAAAACCATGAAGAAACCATTGCTTTGGCTAGCTATGCTAGTATTGGTTTTATCAACATTCCTTGCTGCGTGCAGCGGAGGAGACAAAGAGAAGACAACAACTGATCCGAAAGAAGACGACAAGGACAACGCAGCAGAAGAAACAGGACCGCAAGATGGCGGTACATTGACTTACGCTTTAAGTTCTGAATTCAAAGGCCTTTTGAACTGGAACTTCTACGATGCTGACGGAGACGATGACATCATCGCATTCTTCGACGATGCATTGATCGACTATGATGAAAACCTTAAAGCCCAGCCAAACATTGCTAGCTGGACTACTGACGACAACAAAGTATTCACGTTCACTTTTGAAAAAGGCGTAAAATGGCACAATGGCGAAGAACTTACAGTTAATGACTGGGTATTCGCTATCGAAACAATCGCTACTCTTGGTGGAGAACACCAGCGTTGGTCTAACGTTAATACTATCGAAGGTGCTAAGGATTTCAACGAAGGAAAGGCTGACAAAATTGCTGGTCTTGAAGTAGTTGATGACTATACTTTGAAAATCACTTTTGACAAAGCTCGCGTAAACAACCTTGAAAACGTTTGGGCTTACCCTCTTTCTCGCAAGGAATTCGAAGGAATCGCACCTAAAGACATGGCTGCTTCTGAGCAGGTTCGCACTAAGCCTGTAGGAACTGGTCCATTCAAAGTTGCAAAGGTTATCCCTGGTGAATCAGTAGAACTAGTTAAGAACGAGAACTACTGGAAAGGCGCTCCTCACTTAGATAAGATCGTCGTTAAAGTTATCGATTCTTCTCTAACAACTGGAGAACTTAAAAATGGAACGCTTGACATGACTCCATTCCACCCAACAGTTCTTCCTGAAATCGAAGCGCTTGATAATGTTGAAGTAGTAAAATCTCCTGGCTTATCTTACTACTACATCGGTTTCAAACTTGGTAAATACGATGGCAAGAAAAACGTAATGGATAAAGACAAGTATGCAAGCAAAGAATTGCGTCAGGCTATGCTTTTCGCAATCAACCGTGAAGAATGGGTAAAAGCTTTCTTCAGCGGACTAGGACAGCCACTTAACCGTCCGATTCCATCTGCACACTGGATTGCTGCAGATAACAAAGATATGCCTGTACAATACGAGTACAACCCTGAAAAAGCAAAAGAAATCCTTGATAAAGCTGGTTATGTAGATAAGGATGGAGACGGATTCCGTGAAGATCCTAAAGGTGAGAAGTTCACAGTTAAGTTCTCTCACTATGCTACTGGCAACCCGACTTTCGAAGCACGTGCAAAAGCTATGACTCAGTACTGGGAAGAAGTTGGTTTGAAGTCTGAGCTTCAAATGACTGACGTTAACCTTTACTATGATCAACTTGAAAAAGACGATCCAGCTCTTGAAGTATTCTACGGCGGATGGGGAACTGGTACAGATCCAGATCCACTACCACTTTGGGGAATTGAATCTGTTTGGAACTACCCACGTTGGGTAAATGATGATGCTCAAAAACTTCTTGAAGATGCTGTTGATCTAGAAGTAGTAGGAACTGATACTGAAAAGCGTGCAAAGCTATATGCTGACTGGCAGAAGATTTTCAACGAAGAAGTGCCTGCACTTCCAATTCTTGAGCTAGAAGAAGTAATGGCTGTTGCAAAACGTGTACAAGGCCTAAAAATTGACGTTTCAGGCACTAACTCACCTCATGAATGGTGGATCAAGCAATAATCATTAAATCCCACCTACTCAGTTAAGGAGAATGCATATGCTTAAATACAGTTTACGTCGCATACTCGGCATGATTCCTATGCTTTTCCTTATCTCCATTGTAGTGTTTTCCCTGGCGAAACTTATGCCAGGGGACTCACTTAGTGGGGAAATCGATCCGAACAATACGGATCCGGCATACATAGAAGAGATGCGCGAGAAGCTTGGTTACAATGATCCTGTCCATATTCAATATTTTACCTGGATAACAAACTTCATGCAGGGTGATTTTGGTAAATCAACCCGTTATAAAATCCCGGCAAGTGATATCATTGGAGAACGTTTGCCAAATACAATATTCCTAGGTTTTTCGAGTATTTTCATCACTTATATTCTTGCATTTTTCATGGGTATTTATGCCGGAAGAAAGCCATATACTCTTGGCGATAACGTTATAGGTACCGCTAACTACATTGGACTGGCCCTGCCATCATTTGTTGCAGGGGTGTTCGCAATCTATTTCTTCTCATTCACATTGGGCTGGTTCCCTTCAAACGGTTCCGTGGATATTTCCACAACAGAAGGTACAGCTGCATATTGGCTAAGCAGAATTCATCATGTATTCTTACCAGCACTTGTATTAGGTTTATTGAGTACTGCAAGCTATACGCAATTCCTGCGTAATGACATTATAGAAAACAGCCGTAAGGATTTTGTAAGAACGGCACGAGCAAAAGGAACACCTGAAAAGAAAATTTACAATCAGCATATTTTGCGCAATTCAATCATCCCGCTGATTACATTCCTTGGATTTGATATCGTAGCGTTGGTCGGTGGAGCGATCATCACTGAGACGATTTTCACATACCCGGGAATCGGTCAATTATTCTTGAACTCTGTCAGCCAAAGGGACTATCCAGTCTTAATGACCTTGACAATGATGTTCTCATTCTTGACACTTTTTGGGAACCTAGTTGCAGATATACTATACGGAATTGTTGATCCAAGGATCAGGCTTGATTAAGGAGGATGGCTATGCAAGTTTCTACAGCAAATAATACACAGATAAACCTGAAGCCGGAAAAAGGCATGTCTCCTTGGTCCATCGCTAGAAGAAAATTTGTGAAAAACAAATTGGCGATGACAAGCTTGATCTTTTTATTATTCGTAATGATTGTCTCTTTTCTGGCTCCATACATTACAACTACAGATATCACAAAAATCAACATTGGCTCAATGTCCTTAAAGCCATCTGCAGAGCACTGGCTGGGAACGGACAAAAACGGGCGTGACGTTTTTACTAGATTGTTATACGGCGGAAGGGTATCACTCTTAGTCGGAATTAGCTGTACACTATTTGTCATCCTTTTTGGAACAATTGTAGGATCGATCGCAGGATACTTCGGGGGAATCGTTGACAGCATGCTCATGCGTTTTACTGACTTTGTCTTGAACTTCCCATTCCTTGTTTTCGTTATCGTCTTAGCTACAATTTTCCACGGTAAAATCAATGGTCTTGTCATCCTGATCATCGTTATCAGCTTGCTGAGCTGGGGCGGGGTAGCAAGGATAGTCCGAAGCAAGATTTTAGCAGAGAAGGAAAATGAATACATCCTTGCTTCAATCTCAATTGGATGCTCACCATTCAAAGTAATCACAAAGCATTTACTGCCAAACGTCCTTTCAACCATCATCGTACAAGCAACAATCCTGTTTGCTTCTATGATAGTCGCAGAAACTGGACTGAGCTTCCTGGGATTCGGGGTACCTTCCGAGATTCCATCTTGGGGTAACATGCTAGCGTTCGCGAATGAGCCGGACGTATTACAAGGAAAGCCGTGGATCTGGATTCCACCAGCCCTTGCCATCACACTCACGATTTTGTCAATCAACTTCGTTGGTGAAGGTTTAAAAGATGCATTGAATCCAAGATCACGCCGTTAAAAAATCTACCATACAAAGGTAGATTTTTTATTTTGCCTATTTTTCTATCAGAGGGTGAGGTAAGAGGGGGATTAGGAACTATTGCAAATGTCTGATTTAGCCCTGGGTTCGGTCAAAACAACTAAAGGGATGGCTGGAAATGTCCGAAGTAGCCCTAGGTTCGGTCAAAATAGAAGGTTGGAAGTGGAGGAAATGTCTGAAGTAGCCCCGGGTTTGGTCAAAACAGTCACTGGAATCGCCGGAAATGTCTGAAGTAGTCCTAGGTTCGGCCAAAACAACCACGGGTAAGGCAGGAAGTGTCCGAAGTCACCCCAGGTTCGGCCAAAACAGCAACTGGAATCGCCGGAAATGTCTGAAGTAGTCCTAGGTTCGGCCAAAACAACCACGGGTAAGGCATGAAGTGTCCGAAGTCACCCCAGGTTCGGCCAAAACAGCAACTGGAATCGCCGGAAATGTCTGAAGTAGTCCTAGGTTCGGTCAAAACAACCACGGGTAAGGCAGGAAGTGTCCGAAGTCACCCCAAGTTCGGCCAAAACAACTACTGGGATGGCTGGAAATGTCTGAAGTCACCCCAGGCTTGACCAGAACAGTGATGGGAACCGCATAAAATGTACGAAATCAACCCAGGTTCGGACAAGAAATTAATATAAGTTAGAAAGTAATACATACTCAGAATCTTTCCTATGTGACACTGCTGAATTTTTCATGTAGTTGTCTCTTTTGTCAGGTACATTTAAAACAGCTTTCAGTAATTTCCCGCCAACTTCCTTCATATATATGATAAAAATGGACAGGCCGGGGTGAGGAAAGTGTGGGATATGAAATTCTCCAATGAAAAGAGTCAATCTGATGATCTTTAGATTGTTTGTTTTGACGATTGGTTTTGGACTGGCTGTATCAGGAGGAATCAGTTCAATCGCTTATTTGAATATGATTGTGGCTGGGCACGGTGTGGATGAGTATTTAGCTTTTGTGTCCCGGAGAGTGGAGTGCTACTTGCTGCCGGCTGGAATTGGTATCATTTGGTTAAGTATTTATTGGCCGCACAATAATGCTGAAAATTGATCTTCCTTTTAAGGAATATTTTTACTTAGTGATGCCCATACTGATGGACAAACAGTTTCTTGAAGTGAGGGGTTAAAAATCATGTTGTATCTTCATGATGTCTGGGTAAACTGGTTTGAAGGGGAAGAGAACGGTTATAATGTCTGCCATTTCCACGAATGGCGCAAGGACGATGGAGTAGAGCTGCTTGACCAGGTACCACTGCTTAAAATTGACCATTTGTTATTTAATTACATTGAG
Source organism: Mesobacillus subterraneus (assembly GCF_020524355.2). Lineage (NCBI taxonomy): Bacteria > Bacillati > Bacillota > Bacilli > Caryophanales > Bacillaceae > Mesobacillus > Mesobacillus subterraneus. The sequence continues at coordinate 2,898,092 of NZ_CP129019.1, read as the reverse complement.
AATGATTTATCAGAGTTGCCTCAACAGCTTCTGGATGACATTTACCGTAAGGCATATTTGAGGAAAAACCATGAACGTACACAGCTTGATTACTGTTTCGTTGTTTCCGATGGAACTGGTATACTGGCTGTTGACACAATCGGTTATAATATCCCAATCCGAAAGAGTCGTCTTATTCCGCGCCAGGAACAGCTGGTGTACGAAATGATTGAAAACCAGGATACAATCCAATATGGATTCAATGATCAAAGTGCTTTGAAGGACTTCCATATCCTATCTCCTTCTCCAGATTTAATGAGTGGGCTGACACGCAAAGAAAGACAGTTGAAACAATTATTGTTCATGGCCATGGACCAATTGAGTTCCTCAAAAAATGTGGCTGAAGTCCGTTACTGGTTTACAGAGTGGAAACCTGAATTATATGAAGAGATTCAACGCCTTGGATTTGAAGAGGTATGGGAACAGTTATATGAAGAGACAAAGTTTGGATGGTCACATAAACACGAGAAGTTTTGCGAAAACATTATCAAAGGTCAATCCTTTTTCGAAAAACTTTGGGAAATGGAGCACGGCCCTAAAGTAAATTGATAACAATTACAATAAAACGGAGCTGACGCATTGTCAGCTCCGTTTTATTCTTATCTGCGCTTGCGGCCAAGGCCCATCGCATTCTCCATTTTCTTTACCATTTTGTTTGCGACAAAATTTGCTTTTTCAGCACCACGGTCAAGAATTTCGTCTAACTCTGGTGAATCAATCAGCTCGTAATATTTTTTCTGGATTGGTTCTATGACATCAACAACAACCTTTGCCAGGTCTCCCTTGAAGTCGCCATATCCTTTACCTTCATAGTCTTTTTCAATGTCAGCGATTGCTTTGCTGGTTAAGATAGAATAAATGGACAAGAGGTTTGAAATGCCAGGTTTGTTTTCTTTATCATATTTTACGATACCCTCTGAGTCAGTGACTGCACTCTTAATTTTCTTTTCGATTTGCTTAGGGTCGTCGAGCATCGAGATGAAAGCCTTGTTGTTAGGGTCTGATTTGCTCATTTTTTTTAAAGGATCCTGTAAGGACATTACCCTTGCGCCGACTTTAGCGATGCGAACATCTGGAATCGTAAAAATTTCATTGAATTTCTTATTGAATCGTTCAGCTAAATCCCTTGTCAACTCTAAATGCTGCTTTTGGTCTTCGCCGACTGGCACGAGATTCGTACTATATAGAAGAATGTCGGCAGCCATTAGCGGCGGATAGGTTAAAAGACCAGCAGAGACTGCTTCTTTCCCAATGGATTTATCTTTGAATTGAGTCATTCTTTCAAGCTCACCTATATAGGCTACGCATTGCATCATCCATCCAGCCTGTGCATGTGCAGGAACTTCCGATTGGATAAACAGGGTAACTTTTTCAGGGTCAATCCCCGAAGCGATGTACAATGCAGCAAGGCTCTTTATGTTCTTTCTAAGTTGCAAGCGATCCTGCGGGACAGTTATCGCATGCTGATCAACGATACAAAAGTAACAATTATATTCTTCCTGCAGCTCAGTGAATTGCTTCATCGCGCCGATATAGTTGCCAAGTGTGATGGTTCCGCTCGGCTGGATGCCAGAAAAAATAGTTTCCATAATAAATTCCTCCTATAGATATATATATATTGTTCTCAATCTGTCTGAATTTGGTTGAATTGACGTAAAAACAGAAGAAAAAAGAACACAAAAAAGACCATTCGCCTAATTTCTAGGGACGAATGGTCCGTGTTGCCACCCTAATTACTCACGAATGAGTCACTCTGCCCATGCCTCAGTGAAACATGGATCCCTTTAACGCAGGAATACGCCTGGATTTACTTAAGTTCAAACCAGAAGCTCAAAAGTCCATTCCAATTGTCAGGCTGTTTGTTTACACCTACCACAAACTCTCTGAAAAGCCTTGAACAAGTGTACTACTCTTCATCATTGCTTTTAAAGTTTTATTAAAAATGATTATAATCAAAACAATCATGATAAGCAAGAGTACCTGCGGCATTTTTTACAAATAATAAATAAACAGTGCTGCAAACATTAACATCAAGTTTAAAAGTCCAACCTTTAAAAGAGGATTCGCATTTAAAGTGATCAGTTTGGATAAGGGAGTCATTTCATCAAAGGACTTCTTCTTTCCACCTTCGTCTTTACTTGCGAAAACACTTCTGAATGAATAGGATATTGCGTCAAAAAAACCTGAATGGACCGTAAAAATTATTAATGATGTAAAAAGCAGCACGCTTGCAATGTAAAAAGAGAAATTTATATAACTAAGCAGGGTTATGCTTTGCTGATAGATTAGTGAGAGAATAAAAACCAAAAACTGAGAACTTAAAAATCCTAAAAAGATTTTCCCAAATCTATTACGCATTTTTCTAAATCTCCCTTATATTGTTATTTCATAAAAGTAATTTTAAGAATAAACCCATGAAAATTATCAAATATTACAATAAGATTCAACATGATTTTGCCTTCAAAAGGCTTATAAGTCACTATTATAACACAAATCAAGTAGGAAATTTATTACTATTGTTTCAATGTTGTAAATTTTTCACGCAAAAATATTGAACATTTAATTCTTTCTATGTATAATAGGGAATGTAAAAAGTTTTCAGAAAACAATAATAAAGAGGGGGCATAACTTTGAAAAAGTCAAAATTTTCACTTCTATTGATTTTGACTCTAGTATTCTCGTTAATCCTGTCTGCATGTAGCGGCGGAGATGACAATGCTGGAGACGAAAAGCCTGATGGTGATGCAAAGACAGGCGACGAAACATCTAGTGTACCACAAGAATTAAGAATGTTGGATTCTTCTGCGATTCCAACTATGGACACAGTCCTTGCTGAAGGTTCTACAAGTTTCACTTACATAAACAACGTAGGTGAAGGTCTTTACCGCCTTGACCAGAACCACAAGCCAGTTCCTGCACTATCGGATGGCGAGCCAAAAATCAGTGACGACAACCTAGTCTACACTTTCACACTAATCGATTCAAAATGGTCTAACGGGGAGCCTGTAACTGCTCACGATTTCGTATTTGCTTGGCAGCGCGCAATCGACCCTAAGACTGCTTCTCCTTATGGTCCATACATGATGGGCGGCAAAATCAAGGGTGCAGAAGCAATCACAGAAGCTGGTTCTAAAGAAGAAGCTTACGATGTAACTACACTTGGCGTCAAAGCTCTTGATGACAAGACTTTAGAAGTAACTCTTGAAAAGCCAATCGCTTATTGGCAAGACCTTTTCGCTTTCCCAACATTCTATCCGCAAAACCAGAAGTTTGTTGAAGAAAAAGGCGATAAGTTTGCAAGCAATGCTGAAAACTTACTTTACAACGGTCCATTCGTAATGGAAACTTGGGAAAGTACTGACGCTGAAGAGTGGGTACTTACTAAGAACCCTAACTACCACAGTGCTGATAAAGTTAAACTTGAAAAGATCACTGTAAACGTCGTTAAAGATTCTAACTCTGCAGTAAACGCATTTGAAGCTGGCGAAACAGACATGACTGGATTGCTTTCTTCTGACCTTGTCCCTGCATACGATGGCGACGAGCGCATGCTTAGCTGGATGGAAGCAACAGTATTCTGGATCAAGATGAACCAGAAGAATGAGGCACTTGCTAATGTTAACATCCGTAAAGCGATCGCAATGGGCTTCAACAAAGATGATTTAGCTGCGAGCATCCTGAACAACGGTTCAGTTGCTGCTAACTACTTTGTACCAAAAGATTTCGTAACTCTTGATGGTGAAGATTTCCGTGAAAAGAACGGCGACCTGATTGTTTTCAATGCTGAAGAAGCAAAGAAATATTGGGAAACTGGTCTTAAGGAACTTGGTGTAGATAAGCTAGAGCTTCGCTACCTTGGTGGAGACACTGAAGCAGCTAAGAAGACTGACTCATACATCAAGAACCAATTGGAAACAAACCTTCCTGGTTTGACAATCAATCTTGAAAGTGTTCCTTTCGCAATTCGTTTAGATCGTGACAACGCTATGGATTATGATCTTCAATTCGCTGGATGGGGTCCTGACTACGGTAACGCATTGTCGTTCACTGACCTTTGGATCACTAACGGCGGAAGCAACAGAATGGGTTACACAAACAAGAAATACGATCAGTTGATCAAGGATGCTCAAGGCAAACTTGCTACTGACGAAAAAGCTCAATGGGAAGCACAGCAAGAAGCTGAAAGAATCATGCTTGAAGAAGATGCTGGTCTAGCACCTGTTTACCAGCGTGCAGCTAACATCCTTCTTAACCCTAATGTTAAAGGTCTAGCGATCTACAACTACGGTCCTGACTACTCATTCCAGTGGGTAACAATCGAAGGCGAAGAATAATAACTGAAGAAATTTCTTATTTCAGAGTGTAATAATTCTGAGGATAGAAAGAGAGTATATCTAGATATACTCTCTTTTTCCCTGTAGAGCATTTGTCGAATAATAGGGAAAATTGAAATAATACAGGAGGTGCACAGATATGGCAAAATACCTGTCCAAAAGGGTACTTTATATGTTTTTGACTCTATTCATCATTGCGTCCCTAACATTTTTCTTAATGAAAATCATCCCAGGAACGCCTTTTGCTAGTGCGAACAAATTGAGTCCGGCACAATTGGAAATCATGAAAGCGAAATATGGTCTTGACCAGCCGGTACCTGTGCAGTATGCCAAGTATCTTGGAAACCTGCTGCAAGGGGATTTAGGTATTTCCTTTCAATTCAATAACAGGTCTGTTACTGATATGATCATCGGCCGTCTTGGCCCTTCCATGCAGCTAGGTGCACAAGCAATGATCTTAGGTACGATTGTCGGTATTTTACTTGGGATATTTGCAGCACTACGACAAAATACATGGGTCGACTACAGCTCAACTTTTATTGCGGTATTAGGTAAATCTATTCCAAACTTCGTGTTCGCTGGATTACTGCAATATTATGTTGGGGTAAAACTTGGCTGGTTCCCGGTACTTTTCTGGCGAGGATTTGAGTACACAATCCTTCCAACGATCGCTCTATCCATGCTGCCGATCGCTATCGCTGCCCGATTTATGAGAACCGAAATGATTGAGGTTTTAGGTTCTGACTATATCATGCTGGCAAAAGCTAAGGGTGCAAGTTTCTTTGAGATTGCCTTTAAGCATGCTTTAAGGAACGCGCTAATTCCTTTGGTAACAGTTTTAGGCCCATTGGCAATCGCATTGATGACGGGTTCACTGGTAATTGAAAAGATCTTCGCGATTCCTGGTCTAGGCGAACAGTTCGTGACATCAATTACCCTTAATGATTACCCTGTTATCATGGGAACAACCCTTTTATTTGCTGCATTATTTGTAGTTATCATCCTTGTTGTGGATATTCTTTATGGAGTCATCGATCCACGTATCAGGCTGTCTGGAGGTAATAAGTAATGGCTGACTTTGAAACGAAAATTCCGAAAGATCGTTTTAGGCCGGCGGATATCGATTCTGGCAAGAGCGAGGAAATTAATAAGCCTAGTTTAACCTTCTGGCAGGATGCTTGGATGCGTGTCCGCAAAAATAAAGGTGCGCTAGTAAGTTTGATTGTTATGGCACTTTTGGTCATTATGGCATTTCTTGGACCAGTTATCAGCGGCAAGGAATTCGACACTCAAAATGTAAGGCATAATAATTTGCCACCAAAAATCCAGGGGCTGGAGAATATCAGCTGGCTTCCGTTTGACGGTGTGAAGGTAAATAAAGCAGGAAAAGAAATCGATATGTATGAAGTCAAAAAAGTAGAAGAGTACTACTGGTTTGGTACCGATGTTTTAGGTCGTGACTTATTCACACGTGTCTGGAAAGGTACGCAAATCTCCTTGTACATTGCGCTTTTGGCTGCAGTTATTGATATGATAATAGGTGTTGCGTATGGCGCGATATCCGGTTATTACGGTGGGAGATTGGATAACGTGATGCAGAGGATTACCGAAGTCCTAGTAGGTATTCCGACGATGATTGTTGTTATCTTGATGATCCTTGTTTTGAAACCTGGTATTATTTCTATCACTGTTGCCTTGACGATTACAGGCTGGGTAGGAATGGCCCGTGTGGTACGTGCACAGACACTGAAGCTTAAGGAACAGGAATTTGTACTCGCTTCTAAAACTCTTGGAAACAGCGATGGCAAAATCATCTCCAAACACTTATTGCCAAACCTTGCTGGTGTCATTATTATCAATACAATGTTCACGATTCCAAATGCGGTATTCTTTGAAGCATTCCTAAGCTTTATTGGACTTGGTCTTCAGGATCCATATGCATCACTCGGTACATTGATTGATGAAGGTTTTAAAGTGCTAAGATTGCACCCACATGAGATGATAATTCCAGCTATTATCATCAGTATCATCATGATCACGTTCAATATGCTGGCAGACGGATTGCGCGATGCGCTTGATCCGAAAATGCGCGATTAAGGGGCAGGTGAATGTATTATGGAAAATATTTTAGAGGTTAAAGATTTAAATATCTCCTTCCATACATTCGCGGGCGAAGTACAAGCGATCCGCGGTGTGAACTTTGAACTGAAAAAGGGAGAAACCCTTGCGATAGTTGGTGAGTCTGGATCTGGTAAATCAGTAACGACTAAAGCAATCATGAAATTGTTGCCTCCTGGCAATTCTGAAATCAAGCAAGGTGAGATTTTGTTTGAAGGCAAAGACTTAGCTAAGTTGAGCGACAAACAAATGCAGAAAATCCGTGGTCAGGATATTTCTATGATTTTCCAGGATCCAATGACATCATTGAATCCAACAATGACAGTTGGAAAACAAATCATGGAACCTTTGATCAAGCATCAAAACATGAGTAGATCAGCAGCTGGAGAACGTGCAGTTCAGCTCTTGAAGCTGGTTGGTATCCCTAAACCTGAGTTGCGTGTCAAACAATATCCGCACCAATTCTCAGGCGGAATGAGACAGAGGGTGGTTATCGCTATTGCCCTGGCATGTAATCCAAAGGTTCTTATTGCAGATGAACCAACAACGGCTTTGGATGTAACAATCCAGGCGCAGATTCTGGAACTTATGAAAGATTTGCAGAAAAAAATTGATACTTCAATTATTTTCATCACTCACGACCTGGGTGTTGTTGCGAACGTTGCAGATCGGGTAGCAGTAATGTATGGTGGGAAAATTGTCGAAATTGGTACTGTGGATGAAGTCTTCTACAATCCGCAACATCCTTATACTTGGGGATTGATCAGTTCAATGCCAAGCCTGGATTCTAAAGATGAAGAGCTCTACGCAATTCCTGGTACACCGCCAAACTTATTGCATCCGCCAAAAGGAGATGCTTTTGCACCTCGAAATGAATATGCAATGCAAATTGACTTAGAAGAACAGCCTCCAATGTTTAAAGTGTCTGATACACATTATGCTGCTACATGGCTGTTGCATCCAGATGCTCCTAAGGTAGAACCGCCGGAAGCTGTGAAAAGCAGAATGCGCAAATTCATGGGCACGAAATAACTGTAAGAGGAGGACTGGCTGATGGAAAATAGAGAAAAGCTTCTTGAAATAAAGAATCTGAAGCAATACTTCAATATGGGTCAACCTAATGAAGTAAGAGCGATTGATGGAATTACTTTTGATATCTTTAAAGGAGAAACTCTTGGATTGGTTGGAGAATCAGGATGTGGTAAGTCCACGACTGGCCGAACAATAATCAGGCTTTATGAAGCGACAGATGGAGAGGTCCTTTACAAGGGAGAAAACGTTCACGGCAAGAAGAATAAAAAAGATTTGAAGAGATTCAACAGAAGTATGCAAATGATTTTCCAGGATCCATATGCTTCCTTGAATCCAAGGATGAAAGTATCCGATGTTATTGCCGAGGGTATCGATATTCATGGCCTGGCAAAAACCAAGCAAGAAAGAATGGAAATGGTATATGAACTGCTTGAAACAGTTGGCTTAAATAGAGAACACGCCAACCGTTATCCTCATGAGTTTTCAGGTGGACAGAGGCAGCGTATCGGGATTGCACGTGCCCTTGCCGTGCAGCCGGAATTTATTATCGCAGACGAACCAATTTCCGCTCTAGACGTTTCCATCCAGGCTCAGGTTGTCAACCTGATGAGGAAATTGCAGCGTGAAAAAGGTTTAACATACTTGTTTATCGCACATGATCTTTCCATGGTAAAATATATCAGCGATCGAATTGGTGTAATGTACTTTGGTAAGCTGGTTGAGTTAACAACAGCTGAAGAGCTATACAAAAACCCGCTTCACCCATACACACAATCATTGCTTTCTGCGATCCCGCTTCCAGATCCAGAATCTGAGCGCACGCGACGACGCAAAACCTATGATCCAACTGTACATCAGTATGCAGATGGAGAAGAAGTGAAAATGCGCGAAGTTGTTCCTGGGCACTATGTTTATTGTACAGAAAAAGAACTGAAGCAATATCAGCAACAATATGTTAAATGACTTTAACGATCTCTAATTATGAGATCGTTTTTTTTTTTTTTTTGAATAAAAAAAGTATAAAATCTTTGTACTTAGATTATTGTCCAGCTCCAGCGCCTAGCCCCTCGAGTCGCTTCGTTCCGCCCAATGAAGTCAAAGAACGACTTCACCGGTCGGCCCTCCAGCGCTTTTCGGGGCTGAACAAGGCGCTTGCGCTTTTCTTATTTGATGTGAATCTTGGATTTTAGGTTAGGGAATAAATTCCAAGTGAAAAATTTATTCTATAATATCTAAATCTGTCGAAAGTGGGTAAAATAGAATTATAGAATCATATTATAAAGACACTGCTATTAAGGCGGGCATGATTTTTGAAAGGAGAGGTGTTTGTGCAGTTTAAAAAAATCGCAGCAGCAGTAGTATTGGCTGCCTCTTTTTCACAAACCGGAGGTACAGTATTTGCTGAATCGAAAGCAAATGAAACAGAAAAACTACCAGTCAGGGAACATCAGTCTCTGGTTAGGGAAATACCAAAGCAGATGCCAAGGTTCAAATTTGATTCAGGTTATTCTTTTAAATATCCTGATGCTGTAAGGGGAATCTATGTAACCGGAAATTCAGCTGGAGGAGAGAGGTTTAGTAGTTTAACGAAACTTGTTGATGAGACTGATTTAAACGCAATGGTTATTGACATAAAAGAGGATCATGGATATCTTACATACAAACCAGATGAAGATTCCCCTTTCAAAGAGATTGGAAAACCGTATATAAAAGATCCAAAAAAACTATTGAAAACTTTGGAAGAAAAGCAGATCTATCCTATTGCAAGAGTAGTCGTTTTTAAGGATACAGCCCTGGCAAACAAGAAGCCGGAGTGGTCTTTTAAGGACGGTAACCAGGTTTGGAAAAATGGCAGAGGAGAATCGTTTGTAAATCCTTTTGTTAAAGAAGTTTGGGATTACAACGTTCAAATTGCCATCGAAGCAGCAAAAATGGGTTTCCAGGAAATCCAATTTGATTATGTACGTTTTCCTGAAGGTTTTGAACGTAGAGACTCAACACTTCAATATTCAATGGGGGACTACAAGGATGTTGAAATGGATAATGTGCAGAAGCGGGTCAAGGCGGTAACAGATTTCGTTTCCTACGCTAGGGAAGAGCTGAAGCCGTATGATGTAAAAGTATCTGTAGATATCTTCGGCTATACAGCAACACTTCCTGAAGCACCAGGAATCGGGCAGAACTTCTCGAAAATATCAGAGAATGTAGATGTCATTTCTTCAATGATTTATCCAAGTCACTGGACTTCTTATTTTGGAATTGCCAAGCCTGACACAGAGCCATACCGTCTCGTTCAAGAATACGCAAAAATGGAAAATCAAAAACTTGCTGAATTAAAGACCCCGCCTGTTTCTCGACCATGGCTTCAAGATTTTACAGCCTCCTGGTTAGGCAGTGGAAATTATCTTGTCTACGGGAAAAAGGAAGTCGAAGATCAGATCAAGGCATTGAAAGATCAGGGTATCAACGAATATTTATTATGGAACGCAAGCAACAGATACTCACCAAATGTTGATTACACACCATAAACTGGAAGTCGAAAAAGTACAATCACCTTGTTCAGCCACAACAAGAGTTGGAGCTGGACAAATTTTCTGTTGAGAAACTTATACTTCTAATACGATATAAAAAGCCTGGAAGAATTAAAAATTCGTTCCAGGCTTTTCATATCATTAGATTATCGATATCAATATAAGTTATAATAACAGTTGGGATGTGGATTACTTCTTGCTGCCGCCGACATTTTTCCAACCAGTTTGTAAACTAGTTGATTGATCAACGAATTCATTTCTTTTATTGCCACTAAAGAATCTGGTTCCTATTCCATTAGTGATTACACCAATTGTCGCGGTAATGCCCACAATAAGTAAAGCAACGATAGTTAAATCCATTATGTAACCGCCCATGATAAACCTCCACCTTTTTTTTCACTAAGTCTTGAAAGTGATTTTGTGATAAATATAATTCATGATCCCCTTACATCTTTATTTTAAAAGAATTGACTGTGTATGAAAAGAACTTTATAAAGAAAAAATAATACAAGTATTATGATCATGATTATATAAGAAAAGCTGGGTGCTTATCAGGAAGGAATAAAAATAAAAGGAGATAAGCAATGCATTGGTATGAGAAATTAAATCAGTATTTCCCGATAGAGGAAATGAAGTCAAAGGAACATATGGAAACGCTTTTAAAGGAAAGGCCAGAGATTTACCATAAGGATGAAGGTCCGGGACATGTACTCATGTACGTTGAAACGGATGATTTTGTCTTCATTGATTACCTTTTCGTCTCCAAGACGACGAGAGGCCAGGGTTTAGGTCATAAGCTGATTGAGAAACTCAAAGAAAAGGGTAAACCAATTATCCTTGAGGTTGAACCGGTTAACTATGAAGATACAGATACGGAAAAACGTCTTCGTTTTTACAAGCGGGAAGGCTTCGAGCATGCCAGGACTATTGGGTACAGACGCCGGTCGCTAGCAACGAAGGAAATCAATGAGATGGAAATCCTTTATTGGTCTCCTGATGAGGCATCTGAGGATTTAGTATATGAGTCGATGAAGAAGACCTATAATATGATTCATACGTATAAAGACAAAAAGTTTTACGGAGAATCGTACCAGCCTGTTGAGGAAGTTTTGACTGTAGAAGATAAACGGGATGATTTGCTCCAGGATATATAAGCCAGAACGCAACCAGTGTATTTACCTGGTTGCGTTTTCATTTTGCTTTAATTAAATGAGAATAAAACTTTTTTAAATTAAATGGTTTGAGTCTTTAGCAATCGGGTAAATATAATTAAATTATGAAAATGAGAGTTTAACGGACACAAATGAGTAGAATAGTACGAATATTTATATAGATTCAGATCAGAGGGTGATGAAAAATATAAATTTTATTGAAACCTTTTTCAATTTCGTTCGTTATATATAGAGAAGGGCAAAAAAATCCTTACATAAATACCCGGATTAAATTATGAAAAGGGATACCTTTTATTACATTCATGGTGTATAATAAACAATATGAATTATAAAATTAAACTTATTATTATTTAAGAAATGACAGCTCATTTAAAGCAAATAATATATAAGTAAATCTAAGGGAGTGTGAATTAACAATGGTCACTTTATACACTTCACCAAGTTGTACCTCTTGCAGAAAGGCAAAGTCATGGCTTGAAGAACATGAGATTCCATATACTGAAAGAAACATATTCTCAGAGCCATTATCTATTGATGAAATAAAGGAAATACTTCGAATGACTGAAGATGGAACGGATGAGATTATCTCTACCCGCTCGAAGACTTTCCAAAAGCTTGATGTGAATTTGGAATCCATGCCTTTACAAGAACTGTTCGAAGTTATCAAAGAAAATCCTGGCTTGCTGCGCCGCCCAATCATCATTGATGAAAAGCGCCTTCAGGTTGGATATAATGAAGACGAAATCAGACGATTCCTGCCGCGCAAAGTGCGTACTTTCCAGTTGCGCGAAGCTCAGCGTTTAGTCAATTAATAGAACAAATCTTCGCTCCCTTTTGGGGGCTTTTTATTTTCTATGAAAGAGCACATCGGAAAGGCCTCTAGGCATGCAGACAAATTGTAATATAAGTGTATTTCTGCTAAAATATGAAGAATACTTTAAAATTTATGTATGATAAAAAACCAATAACTTTTCGGTCACTTGACTGATGGCAGGTGAAGGGAGAAAACCCTGAGATAAGGCAGCTTATTCGTGCCTATGCCCAAGCCTAATCAATAGTCAGTGGATCCAGACAAAATCATAAATTAACCCTTTAAAAAAAATGGGTGTATATTTTGTTTCCAAAATGGCTTAATATAACATAAAATAAAAAGTACAAGAACCTTTATTTCTTATTACACAGCCCCTATGTAAATCAAGGTGATTTAGGCTTATTTATTAAGGGTAAATAATAAAGACCAACTGCTTTTTTGGGGGTATTTAGTCCCTTCAAATCTTTGCCTGGAAGGGAGAGAAAGCGAATGGAAATCGAGCGTATTAATGAGAATACGGTTAAGTTCTATATTTCATATATGGACATAGAAGAGCGCGGGTTTGACCGGGAAGAAATCTGGTATAACCGTGATCGCAGTGAAGAACTTTTCTGGGAAATGATGGATGAGGTGCATGCTGAGGAAGAGTTTGCTGTTGAAGGTCCTTTATGGATTCAGGTTCAGGCGCTTGAAAAAGGTCTGGAGGTTTTGGTAACAAAGGCACAGCTATCGAAGGATGGTCCTAAGTTTGAATTGCCGCTACCAAATGATAAGCTCAAGGATCTGCCAGTCGATGAACGAATCGAAGAGCTGCTTGACCATCAATTCAATCCAAAGGGGATTGATGATGCTGATCCTGCCTTTGAGGATGATTTAGAATTCCTGCTATACTTCAAGGATTTCGAAGATGTTATTTCACTTTCAAAACGGTCAGGTATAGACAAAGTCAAAACAAGCTTTTACAGCTATGATGACAAGTATTATTTATATATTGAATTTCCTGAACATGATTTCGAGGATGAAGAGGAAATTGATAATATATTAAGCGTTCTGCTTGAGTATGGGCAGGAGTCGTCAGTTACAATTCACCGTCTCGATGAATATGGTAATAAGATTATCGATGATGATGTGTTTAGTGTCATTAGAAAGCATTTTACATGATGGAAGGCCGATTTCAGTGATGAAATCGGTTTTTTTACTGAATAAGCGTATAAAATTTTTGCACTTAGATTAGTGTCCAGCTCCAGCGCCTAGCCCCTCGAGTCGCTTCGGTCCTGCCAATGAAGTCAAAGAACGACTTCACTGGCAGACCCTCCAGCGCTTGTCGGGGCTGACCAAGGCGCTTGCGCTTTTCTTAATCCCGCCTCATCGCTTGTCGGTGCAGAACGAGTCTCTTGCGCTTTTTTTTGATATAATTTGTATGAATCTCTTCACTTATTTGAAACGTATATATATCTAAAGTTCCTAATTCTGATTGAAGGAATAATCCAGAGAGAGAAAACAGGTGGAATTAATGAAAAACACAGTGCGCGTCTTAACTTTCTTATTCATACTAGCCGGCATTTATTATTTGTTTTATGAAAAACTTGATGCAGTCTATCTTGGGTATATCAGTATATTTATGTCACTTACAGTCATCTTTATCAGCTTTGTGATATTCCTTGAGAATCGGCATCCAGCCCAGACATTGACATGGATTGTCGTGCTTGGCGGCTTCCCGGTTGTCGGTTTTATTTTTTATCTATTATTCGGCAGGAATAAACGGAAGGAAAAGATGTTCAGGCGCAAGTACTTCCTCGATAAAAAAGCTTTTTCAAAAATCGAAGGAGATTCAGAAAGGGTCAACAAGGCAAGAATGCTTGACATGGAAGAGGACCACCGCCGCCTGTTTACCCTTGCCCAGAAGCTGGGGAACAGCCCTATCTCTTTTGCTACTTCCACCAAGGTGCTGACAAATGGGGATGAAACATTTAGCAATATACTTGAAGAACTAAAAAAAGCTACCCACCATATTCATATGGAATATTACATTGTCAGGCACGATAAAATTGGTGAAGATATTAAAGAAGTTTTAATCAGCAAAGCAAGAAAAGGCGTGAAGGTTAGGTTCCTATTTGATTCAGTTGGTTCCTGGAAGCTATCGAAAAAATATATTTCTGACTTGAGTGAAGCAGGGGTAGAAGTAGTTGAATTTGGTCCTGTACGACTGCCGTTCTTGAACAGTAAGTTTAATTTCAGAAATCATAGGAAAATCATTGTTATTGATGGAACCGTTGGATTTGTCGGTGGTCTGAATATCGGTGATGAGTATCTTGGGAGAGACAAGGGCTTCGGTTTTTGGCGAGACACTCATCTCATGGCAAAAGGGGAAGCAGTCCGCAGCCTGCAGCTGATTTTCCTGCAAGATTGGTATTATATGACGAATAAAAGTTTTTTGACTTCGGATTATCTCTCCCCAACCTTGCAGGCTAACACTCATGGAGGGGTCCAAATGATTGCCGGCGGACCTGACAATGAATGGAGTGTCATCAAAAATATCTTTTTTTCAATGATCTCTTCAGCTGATAAATCAGTATGGATTGCATCACCATACTTCATCCCTGATGAAGACATTTTCAGCGCAATTAAAGTTGCGGCACTAAGTGGCCTGGATGTCAGGCTCCTTGTGCCAAAGCAGCCAGATAAAAGAATCGTGTTCTTTGCTTCGAGATCGTATTTTCCTGAACTGCTCGAAGCGGGTGCGAAGATTTATGAATACGAAAAAGGTTTCATGCACAGCAAAATTGTCATCGTTGATGGTGAGCTTGCTTCCATCGGTACATCCAATATGGATATGAGAAGCTTTCACTTAAATTTCGAAGTCAACGCCTTCCTGTACAAAACCAGCAGCACGGCGAAACTTGTTAAAGAATATGAGAACGATGTACTCGACTCAACCGAAATAGTCATGGATGATTTCAATAAACGCCACATAGGCTACAGACTTCTCGAATCCACGTCGAGATTGTTATCGCCTATGCTTTAGACGCCCGGATGCAGATCCGGGTTATTTTTTTTTAGAGATAAGAAAGTATAACTTTCACTTCGAGAAATGTCCAGCTCCAGCGCCTAGCCCCTCGAGTCGCTTGTCTAGCTACGGATCCTAACTCATCGAGACGCTAGTCTAGTGTCGCCTCCTAGAAACTCCGAAAATTTCAACTCCGCCGGCAGAAGCAAAAAGCGCTTCTTTGTCGGAGTCTCCAGTTTCTGCGTTTCTGGGAAGTGGCTATACCTTTCAGTTTCGGTCCTGCCAATGAAGTCAAAGAACGACTTCACCGGTCAGCCCTCCAGCGCTTGTCGGGGCTAACCAAGGCGCTTGCGCTTTTCTTAATTTGTGAACACTTTATAAACCTTTATAAATTAAAAAGGGATTATCGCTACGGACTCGAATTGTTCTTAATGAAAGGAGGCGCATCGAATGTGCTAGTGGCGAATAAAAGCGATGGTACAAGTTTATCACTAGGTGAAAGGTGGGAAAAAAGTGATTTAATAGAAATAAGATCGCGGGAAAAGTTCCACTGTCCTGAATGTGGAGAAGAGGTGGCTATGAAACTCGGAAGCAAGAAGATTTGGCACTTTTCTCATTTGGCTGGAGGCAGCTGTCAATATGAGTATGATCGTGAATCTGAATATCATCTATCCGGAAAGCTTCAGCTATTCAATTGGCTGAAAAAGCAAGGAATCCAAGCTGAACTTGAACATTTTGACCAACAAATGAAACAGAAACCAGACATTGCTTTTAAGCTGCAAAACCAAAAATATGCAATTGAATTCCAATGTTCAGTTATACCGGAAGAAATTTTTGTGAAAAGGACGGAAACTTATTTGCATTATGGTGTAATTCCAATTTGGATTGCTGCTGAAACCTTGGTCAAGCGCAAGAAACATAATATTGTATCAATGAATAACTTCCTCTATCTCTTCATCAGGCAGACAAGGAACTCCTGGAATATCCCTGCTTTTTGTCCGATGTTAGGGCAATTCATCAATTTGAATGGAACGATTCCGATCACTTCCAAAAAGACAATCACGAATATGGTAGTGAACTCACTTCATCAGTATTCGGTAGAGAATCTTCTGAGCCCAATCGATACGCCATTCCCTATATTAAAGATATGGCTAGCTGAAAATCAAAAACTAAAATCCCGCTACGTAACTTCCCCCGGAGCATGGCAAAATCCTTTTCTGAAAGAACTCTATCGCAATCACCTTAGTATTCTTACACTTCCATCCGAAATCGGCCTTCCTGTCCGCTCTAGCCCATATATTGAAACGCCTTCACTCATATGGCAGACATTCCTTTACATAGATGTATTCCGCCATTATGAAAAGGGGGACATCATCCTTTATGCAAAAATCAGGGATGCCTTTAATAGGCGAGTGAGAAGGAAAGAAATCAAACTTCGAACTCTGCCTGTTGCTAGGCAAAAAGATCATTGGTATGCTCTTGCTGAATATGTATTTCTTTTAACCAAGGTTTCCTATTTGGAAAGAATCAATTCAGGTAAAGTGAGAGTACTCCGAAAAATTATTATCCCGGGGACAATTGACGAACAAATCAATTCAGAAGCCAACTTTTTCAACAAGTACCGAAATGAAATTATACAATCAATATTCCACTAACATGAAATGTGTTAAGACTGCGTAAAATAGGGTAGTTAGAATGCAAACCTTTTAAAAGAAAAACTTTTTCCTTATTTAATTTTATAGAAGGAAATAAGAAACCATTAGCGAATATATGTTACTAGAAAAGTTTTTCGAATTCCGAAATGTTGTAAGGAGGATCCATATGTCAAACGAATCTACAGTAAAGAAATTACCAGCTAGGGACGAGGTTTCCACAGAAAATACGTGGAGGCTGGAGGATATTTTTGCGGTCGATAACCAATGGGAAGAAGAATTCAATGAAGTTAAAGGGTTGCTTCCCTCTGTTCAGGAGTATCAAGGCAAGCTTGGTGAAAGTGCTGAACAGCTTTATAATGCTCTCCAGCTGCAGGATAAATTGCTTGAGCGTCTAGGCAGACTATATACATACGCGCACATGCGCTATGATCAGGACACAACAAATTCCTTCTATCAGGGGCTTGATGACCGCATCAAGAATTTGTATTCTCAGGCTGCAAGCGCACTTGCCTTCATCGTGCCGGAAATCCTGGCTGTTGATGAAGATAAAATCAAGGGATTCTTGAATGAAAAAGAAGAGTTAAAGCTTTATGAGCATGCAGCATTGGAGGAAATCAATCTTCAGCGTCCGCATGTGCTATCCGCTGAAGAGGAAGCTCTCCTTGCTCAAGCTTCAGAGGTGATGAGCTCACCTTCGAATACATTCGGAATGCTCAACAATGCTGATTTGGAATTCCCTTCAATCAAGGACGAAAACGGAGAAGAAGTGGAAATCACGCATGGCCGCTATATCCGTTTCCTTGAAAGTGAGGACCGCAGGGTTCGAGAAGATGCTTTCAAAGCTGTGTACAAAACTTATGGCAGCTTTAAAAATACTTTTTCCAGCACATTGAGTGGGAATGTCAAAAAGGATAACTTTAATGCAAGAATTCGTAAATATGAATCTGCCAGGCATGCCGCACTTTCAGCCAACAATATCCCTGAGAGTGTTTACGAAAACCTTGTGAATACGGTGAATGATAATTTGCACCTGTTGCACAAATATGTAAAGCTTCGCAGAAAAGTATTAGGCCTTGAAAAGCTTCATATGTATGACCTTTACACACCTCTTGTTAAGGATGTGAAAATGGAGATTCCATATGAGGAAGCAAAGGAATATGTCCTAAAAGGTTTAGAGCCACTTGGGGATGAATATAACAATATCCTAAAAGAGGGATTCGAAAATCGCTGGGTGGACGTTTATGAGAATAAAGGAAAACGCAGCGGAGCTTATTCTTCAGGGGCATACGGCACAAATCCATATATCCTGATGAACTGGCAGGACAATGTTAATAATCTGTTTACGCTGGCTCACGAGTTCGGCCATTCTGTGCATAGTTACTACACGAGGAAGACTCAGCCATATCCTTATGGCAATTACTCTATTTTTGTTGCTGAAGTAGCTTCTACTTGCAATGAGGCATTGCTGAATGACTATATGCTAAAAACAATTAATGATGAGCAGAAGCGTCTGTATCTTCTGAATCATTACCTCGAAGGCTTCAGGGGAACAGTATTCAGACAGACTATGTTCGCTGAATTTGAACATATGATTCACAAGAAGGCACAGAATAACGAGGCGTTAACAGCTGATTCATTGACAAAGGATTACTACGAGCTCAACAAAAAGTATTTCGGTGAAGAGGACATCATTATCGATGAAGAGATCGGGCTTGAATGGTCAAGGATTCCGCATTTCTACTACAATTATTATGTCTACCAGTATGCAACTGGTTTCAGTGCAGCAACAGCGTTGAGCAAACAAATTCTTGAAGAAGGGCAGCCAGCAGTTGAACGCTATATTGATTTCTTGAAATCTGGCAGCTCCGATTATCCAATTGAAGTACTGAAAAAAGCAGGCGTCGATATGACAAGTTCTAAACCAATCGAAGATGCATTGAAAGTTTTTGAAGAAAAGCTGAACGAAATGGAAGCGTTGCTTTCATAATTGTTAAAAGGCTTCTCGAGAGGCTAGTGGCTTGAGCTAAATAAATTTAGAAGTAAATGTATGTTTCCTGATACAATAAACGAAACCGGCCGCAGAGTATGCGGCCGGTTTTTTAGGGAAAAATCAAAAACCTTTGAACTTTTTTCGGTTATTTAAATATATCAGTAAAATAAACAAAGCGAAAAAGAGGATAGGAGAAGTGAGATACAAAGGTAAGAGATGCATTAATCCTAGAATGTGAATGATAAATGAAGAAACTAGAAATAGAGCCATAAGGAAAAGACCTATTTTATCCAATTGAATCACTCCGGATAGCTTTTTAATTCATATATATGCTTCCGTCCAGGCATTCATGAATGGGATTTGACAATATTGTGAAATAACACACAAGGTTATTGTGAGAAGATGCAATGGTATGGTATATTTATGGCGTGAAGTTGATCACAAGCAAACATTTACCCCTTTGTTTGACCGTGAAAAATTTCTCCCATCCCCTTTGTTCGTATAAAATAGCAAAAAGGCCTTGCAGTTGGAGAGCTGCAAGGCCTTTTTCTGTGTATTATTAGCTGAAAACAATAGAGGCAGCAGTGGGAGGTTAATATTTCAACCACACCTCGGAATATATTGTGGGGTTTTTGATTTTTTCGACCACATCTCGGAATATATTGGCGAGTTCTTGGTTATTTCGACCACTTTTCCAATTAATTCGACCAACCGCATTTTTATGGGGTCAGTCTTCACAACATTTTTTGGTGTCGTTCTGGAGGAGAGGGAGAAATATGAAACCGACCGAAATTAAAATGACCGTGCATATGCACGGTCATCCTTCAAGATAACGCCAGAACACTCCATATTTAGCAGGGATTTGTTCAACTTTTTGTTTTAACATTAACTTCTTTAGTTCCTTCTCTGCCTGTTGAACAGTCATGTCATAGACAACTGCTACCTCCTTGGAGGCGACCATTTTGTATTGGTTCAGGAATTGTTCGAGGATCGGCGGATTGGCCGCATCTGGCTTTTCCTGAAGCATTTCTTCAAGAATCTGCACGTATACCTCATATGGGTAAAGACCGGTAATCTTAATGCCTTCTTCTTCAACATTTGCGTTAAAAAATACGAAAGTCGGGATTTCCTGGACATCCATTTCATTCGTTATTTTTAAATCGCACTGAAATGCTTTTGCTGCTGTTTCAGAATGAATATCGGTTACGAATTCCTCTACGTCTAAACCGACACTTCGCGCACAATTTTTTAGCACCTCGAAGTTCGAGACATTCTGTTTTTCAAGAAATAGTACTTCCTGAAGCTTGCGCAGGAACCTGATGCCTTTCTTTCTCCCCTGAAGCTCGGCTGATTTTATGGCGATCGATGCTAAATACGGGGAGGACACCGGATTTTCAAACCAAAGCGATCCGTCACAAGACATGCCTGTTCTGCTTGCTGTTTTTTCCCAGAGCTCCGCAATTGTTTCGTAACGTTTTTTCCTGCCCATGTTAAGTGTGGCAAGTTTGCCGCTTAATACATGGCGTATGGAAAAATACTTGCCGTATTCAATCTGGAGCTTTTTGATGATTGGCTCAAGTGCCCAGCACTCCGGACAGAGCGGGTCGACAAACATATAAATTTCGATAGGCTTTTTATCCAAGCTATGGCAAAACTCTGATGGGTCATAGCTCAAAAGGTTTTCCCGACTCAGTTTCATGTGTTATCACCAGTTTCGCCATCTGGTGTATTGATCATATGCTGGGCGGTCAGGTATAGTCTTGCATAAAAATCTTCCCTTACAGGTCCTTTAAGCCCAACTTCATCCATGGATTCAACCATACAGGCGAGCCATGCTGTCGCCCTGGTCGGCGTGATTTCGAACGGCAGATGTCTTGCACGAAGCATTGGATAGCCATGTTCATCGGTATATAGGGGTAGCCCTCCTAAATATTGAGTTAAAAACTGCTTTTGTTTTCTGGCAGTTTCAGTTAAATCATCCGGGAATATAGGAGCAAGATCAGGATGCATTCCAACGCGGTGGTAAAAAACCTCGACCAGGCGGTGAAGTGTCCCTTCGCCAATGGCTTCGAATGGTAAGGTCTTATTCTCAACCATATTGATAACTCCTTTTAAATAGATTTTAGAAATTTCATTCTGCTTTGATAGTTATGCTTTTTATTGTAGCAATGCTAAATTTATATCTCAAACAAATCGTCTTGAGTTCTATAAAAACGGGTTTAAATGGATAGAAAATATAGATTTTTGAACAAAGATCAGAATCGAGCTCAATACAACTAACCACTCGAGTCGCTTGTCTAGCTGCGACTCCTAACTCCTTGAGACGTTTCTGTCCTGCCAATGAAGCCAAAGAGTGTCTTCTTCTGGCAGACCGCCGTGGCACTCGATGTGCTAAACCCGCCAGCCAGGAAGGAAAGTTTCGAACCAAGTCATCGTACGACCGAAAGCGGTAGCTTTTGGAGGACATGGCGCTTAGAGGCGGACAGTGTGTCGGGGCTGATCAAGGTGCTTGCGCTTTTCTTTTAATGATTGCATTACTAATGTACACAAAAAAGCCACCTGTTACCACTGACAGGCAGCCAAAACCAATGGGAATATTATCCTTATGAAGGCGATTTTTATCCGTAAAAGACATCCGTGACTTTCCTTACATAGTTTTGCGTTTCTTTAAAAGGAGGGATTCCCCCATATTTGTCAACATTTCCTGGTCCTGCATTGTATGCTGCAAGTGCTAGTTCGATATTATTGTCGTACTTGTCCAGCATTTGACGAAGGTATTTACTGCCTGCGAGAATATTTTCTGCTGGATCAAATACATTTTTAACGCCCAAGCCTCTTGCTGTTGCAGGCATTAATTGCATAAGTCCAGAGGCGCCTGCATGGCTCACGGCATTTGGGTTAAAATTCGATTCCTTTTGAATAACCGACTTAATGAGCTTGGCTGGAATATTGAACAGAGAAGCAGCTTTATCAATGATTCCATCAAAATCAGCATGGCTTTTGGCCGCCACTTTCGTCAGTTGAATAGGCGGAAGCATTTGTCCAATGTTTGGTTTTACTAAATCGAAAGAGTCAACCGCTGTTGGCGCGTTGTCAAACAACTCTTCAAGCCTTGTTGCAGTGGCGCCCAAAGCATTGCTTTGATCACTGAGGATGCCGGAAAGCATCTCTTGAAATAGGCTATTACCAGATTGGCTGGTAGGCGGCTGGTTGAAGTTTTGGAGCGCCTGCAATTCAAGCATGACTTTTAACTGGTCAACGTTCATCATAATTCTCCTGCCTGGTGTCTATTCTTGTAAAAGATTATATTTTGCGGTGTAAAATCTTTTGATTTTATTATCGGTTGCTCTAAGAGGAATTTTTAATTCATCCAATAATTCAGAGAAAATCTTATATCCTTCTGTCTCATCTGTCACTTCATATTCTAGCTCATAATCTTCTGTATTTAAATAGTAACTATGGTCCAGAACAAGTAATCCTTCTTTATACTCAAACTCGGCCCCTCACAGTTGTGAGCGAACCGAAGTATTGCAAAGGCTCTGTATCTTTGATTAATCTCACAACAGCATCTTTTACTTCACCGTCTGGCAGCTTTCCTGATGACAGGGCTTTCTCAGCCTGGCCAGTCGTTAGTATCTGGTTCGTTTCCAGCAACCCTTGTTGTGCAGGTTGCTTTAAAGTCATTTCGAACTCACACCCTTTTTCTCTGATCCTTAATGCAGAACCATGATCTTTCAAGGTGAAGGAACTCGTATCAAAATAATGATTGATCTGTTTTTTGAATTGGTCTGGCTCTAATTTGAAGTATTTTTCAAGGAAATGGAATTCTTCCTCTGTCAGCATATTTTTAAATTCAATTTCAATATTGTGGCTCACATCTATCCGCCCTTTCCAACAAGCTCTCTTTATTATCTCTTTAATTCAGGTTTGCTTCAATCCTTAGTAGAAAATGGTTCGATATGATAAAATAAAAAAGATTATGGAGGTTGAAGAAATGAGCCAAAAAATTTTAATTACAGATGCAAAATTAGAAAATAACGAATTGCTTCTCTCTACAGACATAGAGACAGATCTTGGGAGTTTTGCTGCAACAGGGCAAATGCTTGTTGATTCCGATCAATTATCATTTATTTATATTATTGATAAAGAAGATGGATATCATTATGTTACCATACCTGCAGGTACTTGGAGTGTCATTCAAGAAGGTATGCAGGCTGGACCAGAAACTTACTTAACTAATAATGGAGGCAAGCTTAAACTCGAAGGCTTCCATAGTGAAATGGAATATTTGATTGAAAATATAATTGGCAACAGCAACTATGGAGAGAAAATGGTCGCGAAAGTGGAACAGGTTTTTACCGCACCCTCCGCTTAAGCTTTCGTGAAAAGAACCGGATGAGGTGACTGATGTGAAACACTGGGATCAATTTTTAGAACCTTATAAGCATGCTGTAGAAGAATTAAAGGTAAAGCTAAAAGGAATCAGAAGCCAATATGAGCTCCATTCCGACCATTCCCCGATTGAATTCGTCACCGGAAGGGTAAAGCCTATTGCGAGCATTCTGGATAAGGCACATCAAAAAGGAATTTCACTTGATAAGCTTGATTCAGAAATGCAGGATATTGCCGGCTTGAGAATCATGTGCCAGTTCGTGGATGATATCAAGATAGTCGTTGAACAATTGAGAAGCCGGAATGATTTTGAGATTGTCGAGGAGAGGGATTATATCTCCCATAAAAAAGCAAGCGGCTACCGCTCCTATCATGTAGTGATCCGTTATCCAGTGCAGACCATTCGCGGTGAAAGAAAGATTCTCGCAGAAATACAGATCAGAACCTTGGCGATGAATTTCTGGGCAACAGTGGAGCATTCGCTGAATTATAAGTACAAGGGGCTTTTTCCAGAAGACATAAAAACCAGGCTGCAGCGCGCAGCAGAGGCCGCATTCCGGCTCGATGAAGAAATGTCGACGATCAGGGGAGAAATCCAGGATGCACAGGCATTTTTCACAAGGAAAAAAGAAATGCAGCAGGATGGGAAGAAATAGTTTAAATCCGATATGCAGGGGTGTTTGATTACATGAAATTTGCGATCACTTCAAAAGGGGATTCCAGGTCCAATACGTTGATGCATAAAATGAGAACATATCTTTTGGACTTTGATTTACAATATGATGAAGACCAGCCGGATATTTGTATCTCCGTGGGAGGAGATGGCACGCTTTTATATGCCTTTCATCGCTATGCGAGCAGGCTGGACAAAACAGCATTCATTGGAGTACATACCGGGCACCTTGGCTTTTATGCCGACTGGGTTCCTGAGGAAATTGAAAAACTAGTCATTGCCGTAGCCAAAACACCCTACCAGGTGATAGAATATCCACTCCTGGAGGTAATTATCAGATACCAGCATGGCGGCAGAGAAACAAGATATCTAGCCCTGAATGAATCGACCGTCAAATCTGTTGAAGGCACCCTTGTAATGGATGTTGAGATTAGAGGCCAGCACTTTGAACGCTTTCGCGGGGATGGTTTGTGCGTTTCAACGCCATCAGGAAGCACAGCCTACAATAAGGCATTGGGCGGTGCCATCCTCCACCCGTCGTTAAGGGCTATCCAGGTTGCCGAAATGGCATCCATCAACAATCGAGTCTTCAGGACAGTAGGGTCACCGCTGATCCTTCCTGACCATCATACGTGTACTCTAAAACCTGTTAACAGACCCGATTTCCAGGTAACAGTTGACCATTTGACACTATTGCATAAGGACGTTAAGTCAATCCAATTCAGGGTAGCAGATGAAAAAATCCGCTTCGCCCGTTTCCGCCCGTTCCCATTCTGGAAAAGGGTACATGATTCCTTTATTTCAGACAGTGATTAAATGCTATTGAGTGAGGAACCAGGGTTAAATGGACTATGTGGTGGAGGAAATCGTCTGAAAAATTTAATAGACATTTTAGTGAGAAAAAAGGTCAAAATGTCTATTAACCGTATTTTCTTGACAGCTTTAGGCTCTACACGCTGAAACCTGTCACAATAACCGCATTTTCTTGACAGCTTTAGGCTCTACACGCTGAAACCTGTCACAATAACCGTGTATTCTTGACAGCTTTGTGCTCTTTAAGCTGAAACCTGTCACAATAATCGTGTATTCTTGACAGCTTTTGGCTCTACCAGCTGAAACCTGTCACAATAATCGTGTATTCTTGACAGCTTAATGCTCTACAAGCTGAAAGCTGTCACAATAACAGTGTATTCTTGACAGCTTTAGGCTCTACCAGCTGAAAGCTGTCACAATAACCGCGTTTTCTTGACAGCTTTGGGCTGTACAAGCTGAAAGCTGTCATAATAATCGCGTATTCTTGACAGCTTTGTGCTCTTTAAGCTGAAAGCTGTCACAATAATCGCGTTTTCTTGACAGCTTTAGGCTCTGCCAGCTGAAACCTGTCACAATAACCGCATTTTCTTGACAGCTTTAGGCTCTACACGCTGAAACCTGTCACAATAACCGTGTATTCTTGACAGCTTTGTGCTCTTTAAGCTGAAAGCTGTCACAATAATCGCGTTTTCTTGACAGCTTTAGGCTCTTAGACCTGAAACCTGTCACAATAACCAGAGTTTTATGGACATTTCGGTGACAGAAGAAGGTCAAAATGTCTAAGAAATAGCGTTTAAAAGACATTTCGATGAGGGCGAGCATCTAAAATGTCTAAGAACCAGAGTTTAAGGAACATTTTGAAGATGGGGAGCTTCCCAAATGTCTAAGAACTGCGGTGTAGATGGTGTTTCAAAACTGGCGACACAAAGAGATCAAGAAAACAAGCTAGTCCACAGCTACCCCACAATCTGTTTTAAAATGAAAGCATTGTTAAAAAGAAATGAGAACGACAGGAGCCGCTGATATGGGGAAGAACTTCACACTGGAATATACAGCCGGGGCTGCTGATCAGGGTAAAATGCTTAGGGAATATCTCAAGGAGAAAGAAATTTCCAAGTCTGCGCTTACCGATATAAAATTCAAGGGCGGTTTTATTGCGGTTAACGGTCAGGAAGTTAATGTAAGATACATACTGAAAGCTACTGATTACGTTAGAATTGAGTTTCCACCTGAAATTCCATCTGAGGGATTGAAGGGAGAGGAAATCCCACTTGAGATTATTTATGAGGATGAGCATTTGCTGGTAGTCAATAAACCGTCAGGAATGAATACAATTCCATCGAGGGAGCATCCATACGGCAGCCTGGCTAGTGCACTTATCGGTTATTATGAACGTGGAGATCTTTCTGCAACAACCCACATTGTCACCAGGCTCGATCGAGATACTTCCGGGCTAGTATTGATTGCGAAGCACAGCCATGTCCACCATTTATTCAGCAAGCAGCAGCAAGCTGGTGGTGTTAAGCGGAGGTACGAGGCACTTGCTGAAGGTATTATTGAAATGGATAAAGGTACAATCGAAGAACCGATTGCCAGGAAACGAGACAGCATCATCGAGCGCGAGGTACATCCCGATGGGCAGTATGCTTGTACATTGTTTGAGGTTATAAAGCGTTATGAAGACTTCACCCATGTCAGCCTCAGGTTATTGACAGGCAGAACACATCAGATCAGAGTGCATATGAGCTATTTAGGGCATTCATTGCTTGGGGATACTTTATATGGCGGAGTTAAAAATAAGGTATCAAGACAAGCTTTGCATTGCTGCGAATTAAGTTTTGTCCATCCGTTCTTGGACAAAGAATTACTATTTAATGCAAGCCTACCAATGGATATGAATGAAGTGCTTGAAAAAGGCAGGTCGTTATAAACGATTTGCCTTTTTACATTTCTCTCAGATTTTTCATTATATATTTCCTTGCGATTTTTCAAATCCTAAGGAAGTAATAAATGAAATCTCAAGGAGGAAAGAAAAGTTGAATATATTAAAGCATGGAAAAATAATTACTGTGTCAGCTGTCATGTTGTTAGGGCTTGCTGCGTGCAATAACAATAATGATGAAGCGATGGACATACGTGACAACAGAATGACAACCCTTGGAAATGACCGAACAGGTTATTGGGACAATGATGCAAATAGAATGAAGCAACAAAAACGCAGAGCAGAAATAAATGCAGCAAAAAATGGCGGTAATGCAACAAGTGAAATAATGCAAATGCCAAATGGTAAAGGATTTCTCACAGTCGACCCGAATTCCTATAGCACGGGAATACCTAGTTCGAAATATCCTCATATGGAGATGAACAGGGGTAGGCTGAAATTGACGGAGGAGCAGCAAGCTGATCTAGATAAAATGCTTGCGGAATTGCAGCGTCGTACAGGTGTAGAACTACCGGACTTGCAAAGGGGTGCAATTCCTTCACCTGAACAGGGAGCAGCGCCAGCCCCTGAACAAGGAGCAGCACCGGCACCACAGGAAAGAGCAACTCCAGCCCCTGAACAAGGAGCAGCACCGGCACCACAGGAAAGAGCAACTCCAGCCCCTGAACAAGGAGCAGCACCGGCACCACAGGAAAGAGCAACTCCAGCCCCTGAACAAGGAGCAGCACCAGCACCACAGGAAAGGGCAACTCCAGCCCCTGAACAAGCAGCACCGGCACCACAGGAAAGAACAGCACCAACTCCGCAAGAGGAAGCTGCACCGGCGCCAGAGCAAAAAGCAACACCTTCTGGTACCAAGCTAAGTGCGTTTGAAGCAAAAGTCATTGACCTGACCAACGAACAGCGCAGAAAAAATGGTTTGCCAAATCTGCAGCCCGATACAGCATTAAGCAATGTAGCACAGGAAAAATCCAATGATATGCAGGCGAAGAATTATTTTTCACATACGAGTCCTACTTATGGTTCACCGTTCGATATGATGAGGGACTTTGGGGTATCATATAACTCAGCTGGTGAGAACATCGCGATGGGCCAGCAGAGTGCAGAAGAAGTCGTGAACGCATGGATGAATAGTGAAGGCCACAGGAAAAATATTTTAAGTCCTAACTACACGCACATTGGCGTTGGGCATACAACAGAAGGGAACTACTGGACACAAATGTTTATTGGAAAATAAAGCTGAGAAAGCTAACCATCGTATGTATGGTTAGCTTTTTCAATACGGGGTATTATTTTATTTCCCTGAATTTTTCCGGAACGAATGCCATGGTAGAGGGAACGGATACTAGTTCCATCTCAGGATACCGCAGGGCTGTCAAATTGCCGCCAAAAACAACTCCTGTATCGATATTGTACGTATTATTGATGACTCTAGGCTCTTTGACCGGTGTATGCCCATAAACAATGATTGCTTTTCCTTGATAGTTCCTAGCCCAATCACGCCGTACAGGAGTTCCGTCTGGATTGCTTTGACCTGTGATGTCACCGTAAAGGACAAATGTTTTTACTTTAGAGTTGCTTTTCCCGATGTAATCTTCGCGGATCCCGGCATGCGCCACCACAAGTCGGCCCTTGTCGAGGACGTGGTATAAAGGGGCAGAATCATATAATTGAAGGAATTTTTCACGGAACTCATTTTTCTGCTCTGGTTTCAACGACATAAACTCTGCAACAGTTGTCTCAAGGCCATGAGTCGTCTGGACTTTATTTCCTAACAGATAGCGGTACAGTTTATTGCAATGGTTCCCGGGGACATAGAAAGCGGATTTTTTATTTACCACTAACTCCCAAACCAGATTTGCGGTTTTTAATGATTCTGGTCCGCGGTCAGTCAGGTCACCGACAAAAGCAAGGTGCCGTCCACCGGGATGAACCGGAAGGCCAGAGCTCCAGTCGTATCCAAGTCTTTTGGTGAGTATTTCAAATTCAACATAACAGCCATGAAGATCGCCTATTAGATCAAGATTCAATTCGGATTCCTCCTTTAATTATTCAGTCTTCCCTGGAATCGGAAAAAAGGCAAGTTTACAATAAAAAAGGGTATGTTAAGAGAAAAGACTGAATTCAAACAAACTGGCATCTTACTATATATTGCCCAAATAATTTTAATTGAAAAAGAGTAGATAAAAGACAAAGAAATTAATAAATGCTAGTATAATGAAATGTACATAAAGGAAAGGGGGTAAGGTGGATGTCTGAAGAACGACAAGACTCGGCATCTAAACAGCAGATAAACACAGAGCTGCTGATGGAAGCACTTTACTCTGAGAAAATTGATGATTTCCGTGCGGAATTTTTAGAACTGCACCCGTACGATCAGGCAGCTTTTTTCGGTGAACTGAAAGATGAAGAGCGCGCGAAAGTGTATAACTTCCTCTCGCCTGAAGAGATGGTCGACTTATTTGAAAATCTGGAATCAGATGAAGAAGACTTTAAAGATGTGCTGGCTCAAATGAATCCTAATTATGCGGCTGATATGCTATCGAATATGTATGCGGATGACGCTGTCGATGTGCTGAATGAGCTTGATAAAGACCAGGTTGTCAGTTATTTGACGATCATGGATGAAGATGCAGCACAAGAAATCAAGGACTTGCTGCATTATGAGGAATACACAGCCGGTAGTATCATGACGACAGAATTCATTGCGATTTCTGCTAACCAGACTGTCAGATCGGCGATGTATATCCTGAAAAAAGAGGCGCCACAGGCTGAGACAATTTACTATATCTTTGTAGTAGATGAAGATAAAAGACTGGCTGGTGTTATTTCATTGCGTGACCTGATTGTTGCAGATGATGAAACCATGATTGCCGAGATTATGAATGACCGTGTTGTTTCCGTTTCTGTAGGGGAGGACCAGGAAGAAGTCGCACGGATGATGAGAGATTATAATTTTCTCGCTCTTCCAGTCGTTGACTTTCAAAATCATCTCCTCGGAATCATCACTGTTGATGACATAATGGACGTTATGGAGGAAGAGGCATCAGATGACTATTCAAAACTGGCAGGTATAGCAGATCTTGATACCGTTGACAGAAATCCATTAACCGCTGCAAAGAAGCGTCTGCCATGGCTGATCATCTTGCTCTTTATGGGCATGTTCACAGCAAGTCTTATTGGAAGATTTGAGGATACATTGGATAAGGTAGCTATTTTAGCTGTTTTCATCCCCTTGATTGCCGGGATGGCGGGTAATACAGGTACACAGGCACTGGCTGTAGCTGTCAGGGGGATTGCAACTGGGGATCTTGAGAAAGAGAGCAAATGGAATATTATCCTGAGGGAAGCGGGAACTGGATTTATTACTGGTGCAGTTTGCGGTATCCTTATCACATTCGTCGTCTATTTTTGGAAAGGTGAACTATTCCTCGGAGCCCTCGTAGGCATCTCCATTTTCATTACACTAATCATTGCAACACTTGCGGGTTCACTTGTGCCTTTGCTGATGCACCGGCTTAAGATTGACCCGGCTGTGGCATCTGGACCATTCATTACAACGATAAATGATATTATCAGCATCTTGATCTATTTCGGGATTGCAACTGCATTTATGAGTTATCTAACAAAATAAAGGAGGGAAGAGGATGGGACATCATGCTTCGATTACATCACTTGTAATCGTCATTATCGTTGCATTTTTAACACCTATTTTACTACACCGTTTAAAATTGAATTTCATACCAGTCGTAGTTGCTGAAATCATCATGGGCTTGATCATTGGTAAAAGCGGCTTTAACATTGTCCATGAAGATGCCTGGCTGGGCACATTGTCGACATTAGGCTTCTTATTCCTGATGTTCTTGAGTGGGTTGGAAATCGACTTCACCGCTTTTTCAGGTAATAAAAAGAACAATAAAAAGAACGCAAGTGATAAAAAAGAACCTAATACATTCGTTGTTGCTTCTATTATCTTTGTTGGCATCTTCATCGTATCACTGGGATTATCCTATTTATTTGTGCTCGCGGGCTTCATTGAGAACGTCTTTTTAATGACATTGATCATTTCGACGATTTCTTTGGGTGTGGTCGTTCCTACATTGAAAGACGCACATTTAATGAAAACAAATATTGGGCAGACAATCTTATTGGTTGCAGTTATCGCCGATTTGGCAACAATGATCCTGCTTGCAGTTTTCGTCTCTATTTATGACGGAGGAGAAGGAAATACATGGTTGCTGCTCGTTCTGTTCGCAGCAGGGGTTGGCCTGTATTTTATCGGACGGGTCTTCAAAAATAGAACCTTCATCGATGCGCTTTCCACTGGAACAACGCAAATCGGAACCCGAGCCGTCTTTGCACTTATCATTCTTCTGGTTGCCATTTCAGAAACAGTAGGTGCTGAAAATATCCTTGGGGCCTTCCTGGCAGGTGTGCTTGTTTCCTTGCTTGCCCCCGATCAGGAAATGGTCCATAAGCTTGATTCATTTGGCTATGGTTTCCTTATTCCGATTTTCTTCGTTATGGTTGGTGTTGAACTTGATATTTGGTCGTTGTTCAGTGAGAAAAAACTGCTACTGCTTATTCCATTGTTACTCATTGCATTATTTTTATCCAAGCTGATTCCTGTATATCTGTTGAAAAAATGGTATGACACAAAAACAGTTTTGGCAGCAGGCTTCCTGCTGACATCAACCTTGTCATTGGTCATTGCAGCTGCAACCATTGGGGAACGTATGGAAATGATTACACCACAAATGAGTGGGACCTTGATATTAGTTGCCGTAATTTCGAGTGTTTTGACACCAATTTTATTTAAAAAGCTGTTCCCTCAGGAGAAGGCAGAGGAAGTTAAAGTCAAAGTGGCATTCATTGGTGCAAACCAGATGACACTCCCTGTTTCTAGAGCGCTGCAATCTACTTTGTATGAGCCTGTAATTTTTCATACGAAGCAGGAAAAAGCTGAAAAGCAGATTGCTGATTCAGTCTTCGAAATCATCGAAATGGAAAATTACGAGATTGGAACCCTGGAAAAGCATGAGGTATATGAAGCGGATATTATCGTGATATCCACCGGGGATCCTGATTTGAATGCTACAATTGCAGTTAGTGCGAAAGAAAAAGGAATCGACCGTGTAATCGCCAGGATTGAAAGTCCGGATCTTGCCGAAAAAGCACAGGAAGAGGGAATCGAAGTCTTCTCGGTCCTTAGGTCAACTGAATCACTGTTGCGCGCGATGATTGAATCACCTGGAGTCATGACTATCCTGACTAACCAGGAAAATTCCCTGCATGAAATCAGAATGCTTAATGATCACTTTGACGGCATGACTCTTAGACGCTTCCCATTCACGGGAGATGTCATTTTTGTCCGTATTTTACGTGAGAATGAATCAATCGTTCCTCATGGAGATACCGAATTGAGGCTTAATGACCGTTTGATTGTGACAGGTTCGAAAGAGTACGTGGATGAGTTGAAACGAGAACTCGAATTCTGCTTCTGGTGTTAATTAAAATCTAAACCCGCCTTATTGGCGGGTTTTTCTTTTCAAATGAAAAGATATAGTGTAGAATTAGCACTAGGTACTAATAACTTGTATTAACATTGGGGGAACAGTAAAAATGACTCTTTCACTGAACGGAAAAGCATATGTAGTAATGGGTGTTGCAAATAAACGAAGCATAGCCTGGGGAATTGCCCAGTCCCTTCACAATGCAGGAGCAAACTTGATCTTCACGTATGCAGGAGAGCGACTGGAGAAAAGTGTACGTGAGCTTGCTGGATCATTGGACGAGAACTATTTAGTATTGCCATGCGACGTTACAAACGATGAAGATGTTGCAAAATGCTTCCGGGAGGTTAAGGAAGCGGCTGGAACGATTTCTGGAGTTGCCCACTGTATCGCATTTGCGAACAAAGATGAACTGCAGGGGGACTATATGAATGTATCACGCGAAGGCTTCCTGTTAGCTCATAATATCAGCGCGTACTCACTGACAGCCGTTGCCAAGGAAGCGAAGGAACTCATGTCAGAAGGCGGAAGTATCGTTACTTTGACTTATCTTGGAGGAGAACGAGCGATACCGAATTACAATGTCATGGGTGTAGCAAAAGCATCCCTTGATGCCAGCGTCCGCTACCTTGCAGCAGACTTGGGGAAGGACAATATCCGTGTGAACTCCATTTCAGCAGGACCCATCCGTACACTATCTGCCAAAGGTGTAAGTGATTTTAATTCAATCTTGAAAGAAATCGAAGAAAGAGCTCCGCTTCGCCGCAACACAACTCCTGAAGAAGTCGGAGACACAGCTGTATTCCTGTTCAGTGACATGTCCCGCGGGATTACTGGTGAAAATATTCATGTCGATTCAGGTTTTCATATCTTATAAAGCACATTATGTGAAGCCCGCTTGAAATTTCAAGCGGGCTTTTCATGTGTTTGAAAAAAGTTTTAACCCTGGGTAAATGTCCTGCATAAACATAAATAGACTAATTGAATCGACCCGGGAGGTTTGAAAATGGCCCGTAGAAAAAAACGATTGAACCCACTGTTATATATTGACCAGCGGACTTATGGAGATGTTTCAACAAGCATGCAAGAAAAATTCATATTCGATGATCGTGAGCAAATAGAAGAGGTTGGGCTTCAACAGAATGAAAAAGGCACTGGAGATATTCCAGTGACAGCAGACTCTGCAGATATCAAAATGGAAAATAGAGAAGACGAAACCGAAGAAACGGAGAAGAAGCCGTTTAAGGACATGTCCATCACAGAAAAGATCGATTACCTGGAGCAGTTTCCAGCATCGATTGTAAAAATCCAGTATAGTTTCATTACAACGGAAAATAAGTTTGTAGGATACTTTTTATCAAAAGATGAGGAGTATATCCGTATCTTTCCGCGAAATAAGAGAAAGCCAATTAGTATACTCATTAACGAAATCAAGGATATCAAGATCAGCGGTTTATAAAAGGAAAGGGCTACCCTTTTGGCAGCCCCTATTCCTTTTCTTATAGATCTTCTGTAGCTACTGGATCTAAGCAAACCACTGCGCAGAAGCAGTCAAGG
Source organism: Mesobacillus subterraneus (assembly GCF_020524355.2). NCBI lineage: Bacteria > Bacillati > Bacillota > Bacilli > Caryophanales > Bacillaceae > Mesobacillus > Mesobacillus subterraneus. Next base: position 2,864,513 of record NZ_CP129019.1, on the reverse strand, counting down.
TCTACTGTCATACAGATGCCAGTTCTGTAGAAAGTAGTTCTTTCTCCATTGATTTGGCTGCATGGATCTGCACATTTGTGTAAGCCATTTGGATCATCAGTTGTCGTCAGCAACTCAAGCTTTGCGCAGTTGTCATCTACTTTGGTGACACGGAAGAAGTATGATTCGATGCAGCGTAATGATTGAGAAGTGCCGTTTCTTCTAAGCAGCTGAACACCTGTACCAAGGAATGGTTCGCATTTGCAGTACAAGATTAGCGGAATTGTATCGAAAGTAGATGGCGTAGTTGCTCCCGCAAGAAGATCCTGGATGGATTTATGGCAGCTGACGTCACAATCACCTTCATCGTTGTCAACTTCGTCTTGAGCGTCTGCAACTCGCTTTAAAATATCCGCTACACAACTATCTGTGTCAAATTTTCTTTTTCCACAAGACATATAATTCATCTCCTTTTAGTTGATATGACCTATTGTCCTTAATAGAATATGAATTGCCCTCCTATTGGTGTGGGTGTTTGTCTAATTTTCAACATGATTCCTAATAAAAATTCATGACAAGAGCGGACGGGCTCAGGGCCTATACATAGGGATTCGCCCTGCATAAGCTGTATTGACTTCATTCAACTCAGGTGGTGTAACGAATGGGTAGTTGGCTGGATTTATGTCTTCTTGTATTTGCGAGCTTTCGTCTGACGAGGCTCATTGTTTACGATACAATCACTGAATTCCTTCGAGCACCATTTCATCATTCTGTGGAGGAAATCATGGAGGATGGCAGTACGGAAACTTATATAGAAATTAAAGGAGAGGGAATTAAATATTGGATGGGGGAGCTATTAAGCTGCCACTGGTGTACTGGTATTTGGGCAACTTCTTTCCTATATGCTGGCTATGAATTGATACCACATCTTTCAATGCCAGTCATCACAGTGCTGGGAATCGCCGGTATCGCTTCAGTGATTCAGCATCATTTCATTAAAGACTGAACAGCATCACAAACCTAAATTAGTGAGTCCGTCCAGAACCCCTTTGAATACTTGGTCATAAACTACAATATGGACTCTTTAATAAAGGGGATGTATTCATGGAAGAAAAGCAAAACCCAAAAAGCGACAAGGATTCAACTGTATCCAAAAGTAATACTTCAGCCCGCCGAGTGCGAAAAAAACGAGGCTGCGGTTGCGGAAAAAAGAAAAAAAGAGCATAAAACAGCGTCTGCCAAACTTTCTGGCAGGCGTTTTTAGTTGTAATCAAGGAAATTATAAATTTATTTAGATGTGGATATCTAACCTAGATACATCTCCTAGCCCCTCGAGACGTTTCTGTCCTGCCAATGAAGTCAAAGAGCGACTTCACTGGGAGCCCTCTGAGGAACACGATGTGCTAGTGTTGCCAGCTACAGTACGTGGTGCTTTCAGCGGGCAGCGCTTGTCGGGGCTGAACAGGACTATTGGATTTTTTGTCCTAGATTACGCTGAATTGGGAAGGCTATAAAAAACAACAAGGAATCACTTTCTCATGGACGGGCTTAAATAGTTCTCGATCAGCTCAATAGCAAAGTTGCTGCCAAGAAGGCAAAAGAATCCTCTTCACCTTAACTGGAATAAAAACCCACTTTAAAAAAATCATAAATTTTGTTTTGGACGTGGAAAATACTTTTAACTTATCAGATGAAGCATAGGAAGGGATTAATGATGAATATAAAAAATGCTGTAAGCGTTTTAGCGGTATCCATGCTGATTGGTGCCGGCATAGCTGGCTGTACTTCTTTTGGAAAAACATCTCCAGATAGCAGGAAATCAATGATTCAGTCAGTCAATCCAGACCCAGGAGCGACAAATGACCTTGACGAGAAGAATATCAAACTGGCTAAGAAGGTCAAGAAAGATATCGCTGCCCTTGATGAAATTTATGATGTTGCCGTCATTGTAGGTAAAGAGGACATTTTGGTGGCATATAAGGTCAAGCACTTGAAGCGATTTGGCATGAAGCGGATTGAAAAAGAAATCAATAAGAAACTGGAAAAGAATTATCCTGATGATGATTTCATTGTTTCAAGTGATTATAAAATTTTTATTGAAGCAGTCGAGCTTAGGGAGAGAATGAAAGATCCGTCCTTTCCAGATAAAAAAGCAGAGGAACAATTGCAGCGGATTATTTCTTTGAAAAAAGAATTAACTTAAGAAAGGATGGGTGAAATGGGGGATAAACAAAAGCAAAAATTAACACCTGAGCAGCAGAAATATCAACAGCTGGAACAAAAACATGAACTTAAACGCCCAGTGGTTAAAAATTGCATCAAAGCATTTTTAGTTGGTGGTTTGATCTGCACCATTGGTCAGGCAATAACCTATTTTTATATATACTTTTTTAATTTTACCGAGCAAACAGCCGGAAATCCCACGGTTGCTACGATGATTTTCCTTTCTATGCTGCTAACTGGATTCGGAGTCTATGACCATATCGGTCAATTCGCAGGAGCAGGTAGTGCAGTACCGGTGACTGGCTTTGGAAATTCCGTCATTTCGGCAGCGATTGAGCATCGAACTGAGGGCTTTGTTCTTGGTGTCGGAGGAAATATGTTCAAATTAGCAGGATCAGTAATCCTTTTTGGAGTCTTTGCAGCCTTTGTCGTTGCACTTGTAAAAACTTTGCTGATAATGATGGGGGTGCTGTAATGTTGATTGGAAAACAGTCATGGCAATTTGGCAACCGGCCTGCCATTGAATCATGGGGCACATCCGTCGGTCCTTTTGAAGCTGAGGGAAAACTCGCGGCTGACTTTGATGTCCTTCATGACGATTTGTGGATGGGGGAGGATTCATACGAAAAAGCTCATAGAGTTTTACTTGAAGAAGCAATTAAATCAGCTTTGCAAAAGGGAAACTTCAATAAAGAGGACATGCAGTTCATGCTCGCCGGCGATTTAATCAATCAGATTACTCCGACGAGTTTCACGGCAAGGACGATGGAAATCCCTTATTTTGGTCTCTTTGGTGCTTGCTCTACCTCAATGGAGGGTCTTGCTCTGGCATCATTCATCGTGAACTACAAGGGAGCAAAAAAGGCTGTAACAGGTGCTTCAAGCCACAATTCGGCAGCAGAAAAACAATTTCGCTACCCTACAGAATATGGCGGACAAAAGCCACCGACAGCGCAATGGACAGTAACCGGAGGAGGAGCTGCAGTGGTCACTGATAACATGGATAAACAGGGGAAAATCGTCACCACCTCTGCCACTATCGGGAAAGTAGTGGATATGGGAATTTCTGATCCCTTTAACATGGGTGGGGCAATGGCGCCTGCAGCAGCGGACACAATCATTGCTCACTTCAAAGATATGAATCGTGAACCATCGTATTATGATTTAGTTGTAACAGGTGATCTTGGAAGAATAGGGCAGGCTACAACATACGAACTTTTGCAGCATTCTGGACTGAATATAACCAAGGAACAATTTAAGGATTGCGGTTTGATGATTTATAGCGATGAACAGCCGGTCCAATCTGGCGGCAGCGGAGCTGGATGTTCAGCCTCGGTACTGTATGGTCACTTATTGAATCAAATGAAAAAAGGTGTCTATAAGAAAATTCTTGTTGTTGCAACAGGGGCTCTTTTATCACCACTGTCATTTCAGCAAAAAGAAACCATTCCATGTATAGCCCATGCTGTCTCAATTGAAATGAACTAGAAAGGAGGAATCGCTTTGCTACCTATGTTTTTCTGGGCTTTTGTTGTCGGAGGCTTAATCTGTGTATTTGGTCAGCTAATGTTTGATATCGCGAAATTGACACCAGGGCATACGATGAGCCTGCTTGTCGTTATTGGGGCTGTCCTGGATGGATTTGGACTTTATGAACCTTTGATTGATTTCGCAGGTGCAGGGGCTACGATTCCCATCACAAGCTTTGGGAATTCGCTTGTTCACGGAGCGCTTCAGGAAGCGGAACAACACGGTCTGGTTGGTGTCCTGACAGGCATGTTTGAAATCACAAGTTCAGGTATTTCGGCTGCTGTAATTTTCGGTTTTATCGGCGCCCTTATTTTTAAGCCAAAAGGCTGAAACTGTGTCTAAAGGGATGATGATCTAATGCCGGATATTTTTAGGACTATCATACGATCCATATTGCTGATTGTGGGATTATTTGTCATTACAAAACTCCTTGGGAAAAAGCAATTATCAAGTCTGTCTTTTTTTGAATATATCGTTGGCATCACTGTAGGAGATATTGCCGGTACATTAGCGATGGATCCTGATTTGAGCTTAAGGGATGGAATTACCAGTCTGGTTGTCTGGTCGTTCGTCCCTTTGGCAATTTCCACGATATCCTTAAAAAGCAGAGCCTTTCGCAATGTAGTTGAGGGGAAATCAACTACATTCATTGAAAATGGCAATATTCTCGAGAAAAATATGCGTAAGGAAAAATATAGCATAGATGAACTCCTGGAACAACTCCGCAAGAAAAGTGTATTCAAAGTGGCTGATGTAGAGTTTGCTTCGCTTGATTCGAATGGTGAACTGAGTGTTTTATTGAAAAAAGCCAAGCAGCCTGTAAAGTATGAAGATATTGGAATCAAAGTGAAAGAAGAGTCTCCACCGGTGACGGTTTTGATCGACGGTGAATTAATCAATGAAAACTTAAGGCGCGCTGGTTTGAATCGAGATACATTGATAGATAAGATTCACGAAAAAGGATATGAGCCGCGTCAAGTATTTTTTGCAGAAATTGATTCAAACCAAAAGCTCAATCTTGATCTATATGATGAATTTATATCGAGTCATTTCCCGGACTTTGATCAAATTTAACCCAAGCTTTTATAAATGGCTGGGGGCTCGCCCATACATTTTCGTTAAGCCTCACATATATTGCTATTGAGTAATAAAAAGTGAGGTGAAGAAGAATGAGCTACGGTTGGTGTGGCGGCGGCTACGGCTACGGCGGTGGCGGATACGGAGGCTCCACTTTCGTATTGATTGTCGTTTTGTTCATTTTGTTGATTATTGTAGGAGCCAGCTTCTACAGCTAAGAAAGAGAAGGAAAAGCTGTTCCAAACCGGAACAGCTTTTTTCTGCATGAACTAATGCTGATTTTTTATGGATCTCTTTCACCATTTTTTGCTTCCTTCATACTATAGAGTAGTTAAAGAAGGAGGCGTGATTTATATGGATAATAATTTCTTCAAGAATATAGAGAAAAAGACTGGCGTAAATATGAATGATGTATTTGAGCTGGCGAATTCACTACAAAATGCGAACTTTAAAGATGAGCAAACGGTGAGAGGCGTGATCCGCAGAGTTTCCAAAATGGCTAACAAGCCGGTGAATAAAGAAATGGAAGACAAGATTGTACAATCCATTGTTAAGGATGGAAAGCAGCTTGACTTTGGCCAAATCTCAAAGATGATCAACAAAAAGTAATCCTTGAATACCAAACCAGGACCTGAGTTATATCCCCAGGTCCTGGTTTGGTATTTTTCTCTTGTCTAGCAATTTCAAAGTTATTAAGTTGTGGAGAACTCTATGAAGTTTTTTGATCCAGCTCCAGCGCCTAGCCCCTCGAGTCGCTTCGGTCCGCCCAATGAAGTCAAAGAACGACTTCTCTGGTCGGCCCTCCAGCGCTTGTCGGGGCTGGACAAGGCGCTTGCGCTTTTTGTTATTTTATATTGGATAAAAAACGGGATGGATTAGCTTTTCTTCCACGCCTTCTTTGTGGAACGGAAATGAATAAGTTCTTTTCTGCCCTTGTTACCGCCACATATAGAAGCCGGCGTTCTTCTTCGAGAGGCTGGAGGTCTCCATTGCGATAGGCATCCAAAGCGTAATCATGAGGGATGCTTCCGTCGACGGTACCAATTATATAGACAATTCCATATTCTAACCCTTTGGCTCGATGAATGGTGCTTAATGTGATGGCATCAGTCAGTTTCCTGCTGCTCCGTTTGATTTCAGCGTTCATGGCTGTCATATGGTCAGCATGCTCGATGAATTCTCCGATGGTTTTAAAATTGCGTGCTGCTACTTTTAAATCCCGGATGTCGTCTGATCCCTTTTCAAGCTGGTTTCCTTCATTTCCGCGCTTTTTGATAAAGTCTTGATATCCAAGATCCTTTTCGACGGTATCAATTGCCGCTATCGGTGACAGGGAAGCCAGAGAGCGTACAATCGGTATGAGCTTTTTCAGCTTTTGCTCTTGGAAGGCAAAGCCCGTTTTCACATGGGTAAGTGCTTCAAGCATGGAACAATCGTTCAGGATGCTATTCGCCTGTAAATCCCGGAAAATCGTCTGCTTTAAAAATAGTGATGGCAGAATGTTTTTGATAGCCTCTGAGTCGTCAGGATTCATGCTCAGCCTCAGGAAAGACAGCATTCCTTTGACGATGAAACGCTCGTAGAAGGATTCGATATCCTGATCAAGACGGAAGGGCAAGCTTGAGTTTGCCAGCCTCTCGAATACTGCACGACTGGCTGCATTCGTCCGGAACAGGATGGCAAAATCACCGGGACGTTTTCCTTGTTGGATCCGTTCTTTTATATCTGTCAGAATCATCGTTGCTTCTTCTTCTTCATCGAAGGGATGGAGGATTACCGGCGGACGTTCACCGGAAAATTGAGCGCTCATTTCCTTTTCATGACGGGTGAGATTGGCAGAAATTAATGTGTTCGCTGTCTCGACAATCTCATGAGGCGAACGGTAATTTTGGTTTAGAATGATTGTTTTCGTATGTTTAAAATCTGTCTTAAAGTTAAACAGGTAGGCAGGGTCACTGCCTCGGAAGGAATAGATTGACTGGTCGTCATCGCCGACAGCGCAAACATTTCCATTCTTTTCAGAGAGCATTCTCATAAGTTCATATTGAACTTTATTAATATCCTGGAACTCATCTATTAAAAAATAGTTAAAACGATTTTGATAGTTTACCAGTATTTCAGGTTTTTCCTTAAAAAGCTTATAACAGCCGAGAAGCATGTCATCAAAGTCGAATAGTCTTTGCCTGTCTTTAGCAGATTCATAGTCTTTATACAGCAAAGCCACCTTTTCTTCCCATGGGGAATCTGGCTTAACTTCGTGTGGCATGATCATCGTGTTTTTCCATAAACCGATTTGCTGAAGTGCCAGGTCATAGGCAAACTCTTTTTCATCCAGCTGGAGCTTTCGTCCAGCCTCCTTTAAAATCTGTTCCCGCTGCCATTCTTTCTTCAGCAGCTTGTCAGAAGACCATTTTTCACGTTCATGAAAACAAAGGATTCGATAGAAAATACTATGGAAGGTGCCAGCAATCAGCTGGTTAACCTTAGCTGGGGACATTCCCGGGTAAAGGGCAATCCGTTTCTTCATTTCAGCGGCAGCCTTTGCTGTAAAGGTAACAAGCATGATAGAACCTGGATCGATTTTCTTTTCTTCCATCATGAACGCGGTTCTCGCTGTCAGCACTCTCGTCTTTCCACTCCCGGCACCCGCTAAAATCAACAATGGCCCTTCTGTTAAAACTACAGCCTTCTCCTGGTTGCCATCAAAATGGATGCCGGCTTCTTTAAGCTGTTTTAAATAATTCAACTTAAGCCCAGGCTTAGCCGGTGGATGAGGATTAAAAGGTGAAGGAATCTTTACTTCCCGCGGGAATATGAATTTTTCCTCTCTATCTGCTTCAGCCGTAATGGAACGGGCCTTCGGGATCCGGAAACCATTTCGTTCGATATATTCACCTTCCCCGGAAGGTTGAACGGAAGGGGAGAATTCATTTTGCTCACTGCAATCTCCTTTTGCGGTGAGGTGATGATAGAAATGGGGCGTGTCCTTTATGCCGAGGTAAAGGCGGACAGGACTGCCGCATACACTGCAAGTAAGCATCCCTCTTTTTCCGTCATCATAAAGCTTTTGAAAATCCGCACGATTATAATGTTCGAGGCTTATTATCTGTTGATTATACATGGCTGTTTTCATGTTATCCCTCATCTCCGACCAAAAATAGCACAATCTCTATCATAGCAGAATAAGATTTTTAACAAAAGGTGTTTTCGCTATCCATATTTACTTTGTGGATAACGCGGGAAAATTATAAAATTAGCAGTTTAATACGGTCATAAACAGGGAAATGCAATAGAAGAATATAGTAAGAAATAAATAATTATACTTGGGGGATACCAAAATGGGATACATTCTTCCAGTGACAAATTATCAATATATACAATATGCTGAGCGTGAAATAGGGACAGATTATGATCCTTTCCAGATTAATAAAATTGCAAGGATCCGTAAAGAAGATCCTGTAGAACAGGGGCAGGAACAACAAGAGCAAGCCGTTGCACCAATGCAAAAGCGGAAAGACCATCAGCCTGTGGCTAGAATGCAGCTGGCGGCCTCTGATATAAGCTTTTCTAATATGGATCGGGTTTATAAAAAGAAGGTAAATCCTTCAGTGGTCAGCCAGGCATATGCTGAATTAACAGGAAAAGGAAGGCACTACAGCGAGTCAATCTAAACTCAGCTGTGGTGCCTTTTTGTTATTCAAAAAAACTCCACTCATATAAGAATGGAGTTTCAGTAAATTTAAATGGATTTTTTCATCGTTTTATGTGGGATACCAGCATCCATGAATTCTTCTGATACCGTTACATATCCTAGCCTGGAGTAAAAGGGGATGGCATGTGTTTGTGCGTTCAATTTCAAGGTTGAGATGCCTTGTGACTTGGCATATTCCTCGATTTTATTCATGACCGCAACTCCAGCACCTGTTTTGCGGTTCTCCTTTAAAACACAAATCCGTTCTACCTTGCCGATTCCATCCAGTACACGGAATCTCCCTGCACCAGCTGCTTTGAGGTTATTATCATATAATACAAAATGAACAGAATCCGATTCGAATTGATCTAGTTCTTCTTCTTCCGGTACATTTTGTTCATGAATGAATACTGACTTACGTACTTCGAATGCATCTGCTAATTCTTGATCGTTGTTTACAATTTTCACTTCCACGATAGATTATTCCTTTCCGAGCCTGAATGTTTCATATACCGTCCACGATCCATTATCCAACTGGTATAATAGGTGGATTCTGTCGGCGGTATCCTCAAATTGCACTTTTGTCATTCTCAATGAACCATAAACGTCGGAATGTTCATCGTCAGACATTTTCTGCCCGATAGTGATATGAGGTACAAAGTTATACTCTTGATTACCGTCAAAGGTTGCATTTAGTTCATTATGAAGATTTTCCAAGTCTTCAGGTGATTCAATCTTTAAGTAGATTACATTGTTAACGGGCTTAAAGGAACCAATCTTAGTGACCTTGATGTTGACTGGTCTGAAATTCCTGGCGATTGAATCGAGTTTATTCGCGATTTCCTTGATTTCTTCCTCCGTTGCTTCAAAGGAGGACTTTAAAGTTACGTGAGGCGGGATTAACGCATAGTGCGGATCGTAACGACGTCTCATTGAATTTGCAAAATCCTGGATTTTCTTCGATGGAAAAATGACAATACCGAATTTCATCTGAGATACCCCCGTTTCATTAGTGTGATGCCTAGCGATTTTCTGAAAACCTATATTATGATTTACCATTCATTATAACAAATTTTCTAAATAGATAATATAAAGAAGCCTGGATTAGGAAAACACATGTCTAAATGCCCGCTTGAGGTCTGGCTGCCAATGGGTCCATGTATGATTTCCCTCGAACTCATTGTAAAAATAGCCATATCCCCGTTCCTTAAAAATCCTCGACAGCTCCCTGTTCGGCGTTAAAAAGTCCTTGCTATTAGAAGAAGTCGTTTTTACGACTGTTTCTTGCTCGCCAACCGTATGATAAATTTGGAGCAATTCAGGTTGCCGGAAGTCTTTCACAGCCGTGAAAACATCCTCGTTAACATAAGGTGATTGAAGAAGCACTTTTCCAAATGTGTGCGGATACTGGAGCGCGGCAAGCAAGGAAACTGTAGCTGCGAGTGAATCACCAATCAATGCACGGCCCATGCCCATTTGGTAGGTAGGATATTGTTCATCTAAATAAGGAACAAGCTCATGAGCCAGAAAACGAATATAGGCTTGGTGCTGTTCTCCATTTGGATGGTACTTTCGCCGTCTATCCTCGACGGATGCATATGGTATTCCCACGATGATGACGTTTTCAATTTCCTTTTTGCCAAGGAGCTCATCAGCAATCCTTCCAATCCTGCCGAGTTGGAAATAGTCCCGCCCATCCTGTGCGATAAGTAATGAATATTTATATAAGGGAGAATAGTTGGCAGGCAAGTATACCAGCATAAGCACTTCTTCCCCGAGTTCCTTGCTTTGAAGTTTGATTTCTTCTATTTTGCCCATTGGAAAATCCATTAATTTACCTCCAAATCAATTCTTTTGCATTTGACTATCTAACAACAAAGGATGTATAGATTTCTTCGAAAAGTGTATAGCTTCAGTGCCTGGACCCGTCCTGCACTTCACTGGCAGGCCCTCCAGCGCTTGTCGGGGCTGAAGAAGGAACTTACGCTTTTCTTATCAACATGATTTTAGCATATGTATTTTGAAAAATCTTTTATGGCAATCTAAGTCTATCGGGTAAGAAGGATAGTTAGTAAGTAACATGTTTGACAATCGTGTGAAGTCTTATGTTAAGATTATGTTGAACAATTCTATTTCTATAAGGGGGAATTCTGATGAAAAAAAGAAAGTTTCTTTTATTCACTGCATTAATGCTGGTTCTTTCAATGGTACTAGCTGCATGTGGTAGCAGCGACTCTAAAGAAGAGGGCGGCGGAGAAGGAAAATCAGAAGATATGCCAAAATACATGAGCATCCTTACTGGTGGTACAGGTGGTACATACTTCCCGTTGGGCGGATCATTTGCCAAAATTGTCTCGGATGCTACTGGAGTCAGCACGAATGCTGAAACTACAGGAGCTTCTGCAGAAAACATGCAGAGCATTAAAGACAATAAAGGTGAAATCGCCTTCACACAAACTGACATCGCTTCCTATGCAACTGAAGGAAAGTTAATGTTCGATGGAAACAAAATCGAAAATATCAAGGCGATCGGAACATTGTATCCTGAGACAATTCAAATCGTCACTACAGAAAAATCAGGAATCAAATCAGTAGAAGACCTAAAAGGCAAGAAGGTCTCAATCGGTGCACCAGGTTCTGGTACGGCAGCGAATGCTGAACAAATCCTTGAAGTCTACGGTCTTTCACTGGATGATATCGAAAAGCAGGACTTGAGCTTTGATGAATCAGTAAACGGTATAAAAGATGGAAACATCGATGCTGCTTTCGTTACTGCTGGAACACCTACAGCTGCTGTTGAAGAGCTTTCTGCAACGGAAAAGGTAGTTATTGTTCCGGTTGACGCTGACAAAGCTGAAGAGCTTATTGAAAAGTATCCTTACTATGCGAAAGAAGTAGTACCTTCTGGAACATACAAACTTGATTCAGAAGTGCCGACAGTGGCAGTTCTAGCGATGCTTGTGGTAAAAGCTGACCTTTCTGATGATCTTGTATATGACATCACTAAGTCAATTTTTGAGAACCTTGATCAGGTTACACACGCAAAAGCTAAGCAAATCAAGCCGGAAAATGCACTTAACGGTGTTGGAATTGAAGTTCATCCAGGTGCTCAGAAGTACTATGATGAAAAAGGCATTAAGGCAGCTCAGTAATAGGTTGAACATGGCCGGACAATGTCCTGAAAGGATATTGTCCGGTCAATTCATCTTTTTCACAAAAAGTAGAATAAGACCACTATATGGGTGAAAACCCGGGCAGGATAGACCGAACTTCCAACCGGTCTATTTTTTACTGTTATAAAGAAAGTACTCCATCGGAGACATTGGACAGGCGAGGCTAGTGATATGAATTTAAACTGGATTAAATCAAAAATCTTCGTTCTGTTAACCCTCATCATTTTTTTTGCAATTATCTTAATCAATATCCCTTACAAACAAGCTCTTGTTTTTCAAGCCCCTGAAAGTAATGATATACTCTGCTATGTACCGATTCAGACAGGGGGAGTCTTTAAAATAAAGTATAAGCATTCAATTCATCTGTCAGATGTAATTGAAAGCTACAAAGTTACCGATAACCATAAGATCAGTCAATACGAACTGGAGTATGAGGATTTTGCTATCGGTATGCCATCGGAAGTTGCAGATGGAGAGAACTTTGAAATGAAGGATGGAAAGTACTATATTACGAATATGAACAGGGAATTTTCACACTTTGATCTGAGGCTTGGCCAGGTCCGTGCAAATCACACCCTGATTTATGAAAATTTAACATACCCGTTGTCGAAGGCGATTGAACCTGGTACAAGGGTACGGATAAAGATTGAGAAAATTAGTATATTGGAGCAATTGGAAGGAGTGAATATCCTTGACGACAAATGAAGAAATGGTATCTCAAGAAAAACAACAAGAGCTTTTGGAAAAATATGATCCGGAGGCTGCAACTAGAAAATTGGCTGGCAAGATGGGATGGATTGTTTTCTTCGGACTGCTGGCTTTCTCAGTATTCCAGCTGTACACATCCATATTTGGTGTCCTGACTGCCCAACTCCAGCGTTCCATTCACTTGGGATTCGCTCTCGCGCTTATTTTCTTACTGTTTCCAGCTAGGAAGAAGAATCTTAAGGTGAAAAAGGTTGCATGGTACGACCTGTTATTGGCACTGATTGCTATAGCTGTTGGAGCTTATTGGCCAGTTATGATTGATGAACTCGTTAACCGTGTCGGCCGATTGACACCGGTGGATTTCTACATTGGTATTGCGGCTATCCTCTTGGTGCTGGAAGCGACACGAAGGACGGTTGGCTTGCCGATCATGATTATTGCCGCTATATTCATGGCATATGCTCTTTTTGGACCTTATATGCCAGGGTTTTTGGCACACAGGGGTCTAGACCTGGAATCTCTAGTCCAGACGATGTTCTTTACTACTGAGGGCATTCTCGGAACTCCTTTGGGTGTTTCATCAACATTCATCTTTCTATTCTTATTGTTCGGTGCCTTCCTGGTAAAAACAGGTGTAGGTCAATATTTCAACGATCTCGCTGTAGCCGTTGCAGGAAAAAGTACTGGAGGACCAGCAAAGGTTGCGATTTTTTCGAGCGCCCTTCAAGGAACAATCAGTGGAAGCTCAGTGGCTAACGTTGTGACATCAGGTTCGTTTACGATTCCGATGATGAAAAAACTTGGCTACAGGAAAGAATTCGCTGGTGCCGTAGAAGCAGCGGCATCAACAGGAGGACAGCTAATGCCTCCAATCATGGGAGCGGCAGCGTTCCTGATGGTTGAATTCATCGGTGGCGGAATCACTTACTGGGAAATTGCCAAGGCAGCTACAATTCCAGCGTTGTTATATTTCTCTGGTATATGGATTATGACTCATTTTGAAGCAAAAAGGATCGGCCTGCGAGGTTTATCTGATGAAGAAATGCCTGACAGAAAAGAAGTCCTTAAAAAGATTTATCTTCTATTGCCAATCCTGATTGTTATTCTTTTGATGGTAAGCGGAATGAGTATCATGCGTGCGGCCTTATGGTCGATTCTTTCCACAATTGTCGTTAGTGCTTTCAGCAAAGAGACGAGAATCGGTTTCAAGGATGCGATTGATGCACTTGTCGATGGAGCGCGGACTGCTCTTGGAGTGGCGGCAGCTACAGCTGCGGCAGGTATCATTGTTGGGGTAGTTACTAAGACTGGACTTGGATTGAAACTTGCAAATGGCTTGCTTGATCTTTCTGGTGGCTACTTGATTCCTACTTTGATGTTGACAATGGTTGCTGCCATTGTTTTAGGAATGGGTTCGCCAACCACGGCTAACTATGTTATCACATCAACAATTGCTGCACCAGCGATTATTTTACTTGGTGTACCGGATTTATCAGCTCACTTGTTTGTTTTCTATTTTGGCATTATTGCCGATATCACGCCTCCAGTTGCTCTTGCAGCATTTGCGGCGGCCGGAGTTTCTGGTGGAGAACCACTGCGTACCGGTATAAATTCGGCCAAGCTCGCGATAGCGGCATTTATCATACCATATATGTTCGTGTTATCTCCTCAACTTCTAATGATCAATACAACATGGACAGAACTAATATGGGTGGTATTCTCGGCCATTTCTGGTATGCTGGCGATTGGAGCAGGGGTCATTGGTTATTGGTTAAGGAAATTGCAATGGTGGGAAAGAGTGCTCGGAATAGTAGGAGGTATTATGCTGATTTATCCAGAAGGAATGTCGGATATAATCGGTCTTGGTCTTTTTGTCCTTCTAGTTGCACTTCAGTTGCTAATTAAAGATAAAGATTCAGTGAAGCCAAAACCAGCAAACTAATGTACGGGAAAAGGAGTCCTTTTAAAGGGCTTCTTTTTTTAGCCTGATTTAAGCAGTTTGCGTCTGTCGGGCATAACAGAAAGTATGTTTTCCTTTTTGAACAGGCGATCTGCCCTTCGGAGAAAACAGTAAGCTTTAAAATAATGATCATGCATTTCCTTTACGATAATCCGGCGATGTGTAAATTGGTTATTAGCTGCAAGATAAATCATCTCGACAGTAAGCTTTTCCTGAAATGATCTTTCTAGAAGGGCATTCATACGCTCTCACTCCTTTATTTTCTATTTATATTATACCCGAACATTCGTTCTTTATTCAATTATTTTTAGAGCATTTGTTCGTAAAAATTAGAAGGGTTTTATGGTATTATTTAGAAGGGGGTGTATCATGGAAAATGAAATGCTTAAGGTGTTTGATCAACAAGGTAATTGTATTGGTACTGCTACAAGGTCTGAAGTTCATAAATCAGGACATTGGCATGAAACCTTTCATTGCTGGTTTACTGAGAGGATAGACAATGAAGAGTTTCTTTTCTTCCAAGTCCGTAGTTCAACAAAAAAAGATTATCCTAAGTTGTTGGATATTACGGCAGCAGGACATATTCTTGCTGATGAAAGTCCTGTGGATGGCTTAAGAGAAGTGAAGGAGGAACTTGGAATTGAATTGGCTATGGAGGATTTGCATTCGTTAGGGGTTATAAAAGATTCATTGAAATGCCCAGATTTAATCGACAATGAATTATGCCATGTTTATTTGTATGATCAACCTCAACCCTTCGATCATTACAGGCTGCAAAGAGAAGAAGTCTCCGGTATCATGATGGCAAGCCTGACTGAATTTGAGAACTTATGGTTTAGGCAGGTCGAGCAAATAAAAGTGAAAGGTTTTCTAATGAGTGTGAATGATGAAAAAGAATCACACAGCATGCTTGTGTCCAAAAGAGATTTTGTCCCACATGAAGATACATATATCGAAAGTGTAATTAAGGCAATAAAAAAATTATAGAATAGCGTATTTATGTATGGAAATTATATTGACATTCCTACTAATCCAGTATATATTAGTAAATGTCCTCACTACGTTTGGGACAATATTAGAACGATTCCTTAGCTCAGCTGGGAGAGCGCTACCTTGACAGGGTAGAGGTCGCTGGTTCGAACCCAGTAGGAATCATACATTGTAACACCAACGTTGATGTATCAACGTTTCAAACAAAAGTTGAGTTGGGAACAACTCAAACTTTGAGTGAAACACTCCGTTATTCTGTTAATTCAAATTGCAGAATGAGGGAGTGTTTTTCTTTGTCATTGAATTTTTTTGAAGAACGACCAAAAGTAGCAAAACGACAACAGCACAAACGAATCGCCAATAAAGTGGTTAAAAAGGAAAAATTCAAATCCATTTTTGAACGATTCATCGAACACAAACAAAAGCAAAATTTAAGGCCAGGCACATTAAACAAATTTGTTATTGTTTACAAAAGCATTGAGAAGTATCATGCTACTGTGAGTAATCGCCCGTTGTATCTTGAAAACATCACCACTGATTTTATCAGTGACTATGCTTATTGGTTGAAATTTGATTGTATTAAATTTGAAGGGCACAAATATACACCAGAACATGCCCAGACTCCAGGAATGTCAGATGCTACAGTGGAGACGAGGATAATAAATTTAAAAACGTTTATTAATTGGTGCATGAAAGAAAATTTGATTCAGGTGAACCCATTTGACAGGTACGAAGGATTTAAAAAAGATGCTCAAGAAATTGACATTTTAACCCGTGAGGAACTGAATAATTTGCTCAAGGTCGCTAAGTCGCACTCGAACAAAAGTTTCAAGCAATATAGGGACTATGTTCTGTTGCATTTACTTATTGATGGAATGTTCAGGATAACGGAAGCTTTGACGCTGGCACCGTCAGATATAGATCATGTGAACAAATCTATTATCGTTCGGTCTAACAACGCTAAATCACGCAAAGCTCGCACCGTACCATTAAGTAATAAAACATATCGCTTGCTGGTTCAACTTCTTGAAGAAAATGAAGCATTTGAAGGCGAAGTGGACGATATAATATTTTTATCGTTAAGCGGTAGAATGTTAAGCAAAAACAATGTATTAAGAGATTTAAGGAAATATGCAAAAGAAGCAAAAATTGAAAAACGCTTTTATCTGCATTTAATCCGTCACAGTGCTGCTACGCATTATTTAGAAACTGGTGATATTGAATCCCTAAGAAAAATCCTTGGGCACAGCGACCTGAGAACTGTGCTGATATATGCTCACATGGCTGACAATACAGTTCAAGAAAAGCATGCCAATCATGGGTTTTTTGGGAAAGAAAATATCACCAGTAGAAAACGTGATAATAAACGTAAATAATTTTGAAACGGACACTGCCGGCTTAGTGTCCGTTCTTTTATTTGTTAATAGTTCAATTCAGGTTCGACTGAGTCATTGGTCGTTTCATCAATCGCAGCTGCTATTTCTCCAGATGATTCATTTAATTCAGCAACAGCGATTTCCAATTTAGGAACAACTAAGCGCAATTTTTCAATATCATCAATAGTGGATTTCAAAAAATCTCCGCCTATTCCGAAATGTTCATCAGAAATTGCATTAGCAACTGACATTTGATTTGCCATATAAAGTTTGCGTCCTAATTCCCTTCCTTTTTCCAGCAACTCTTCAAATTCTTTCTGAAGACTATTTAAATTGCTGTCAGGAAGTGCTACGACATTTTCAACCTTTTTCTTTTTCGTTTTTTTAGGAGCAGTTGTTCTCTTCTTCTTAGCATGAGTGGGAAGTTCCACAACTTTCGTCTTTTTCACTGGGTCGGCAGTGAATTTTGTTTCAAGAACTTTCACTTCGCCAGTTATATTAATTTTTGCTACATTTTCCTCCAACACAAATACCGCACGACCGAAGCCTGAACCTTTCCTTAAAGGTGCTCCGATGTCCTGCGCTTTAATAATTTTTCTCATTTTCCATACTGACACATCAAATAATTTTGCTAAATCAGCAACTTTGTAATAAACTTTTCCTTCAAAAATAACTCGATTAATCATAATTAAAAACCCCTTTTAATGTTAGTTTTTAATTATGGAATTGGGGTGAGTGCTCATAATTATTGCCGAGTACCCTTATGTAATTATCTGTATGTTAGCACAATTGTCGAAATTTGTCTAATAAAAAACAGCACCTTAAGGCACTGTCATTTATCCTCGTAATATTCGATTCTTTGCTTTTGCATTTCTTCAAGCTTTGGAGCAATCCGTTCCTGTTCTGAATCTAGAATCAGTATCTTATCCCAAAACAGATAAGCATACAAAGCAATCATGAATATGACCCAAAGAGTGAAAACAAAATGTTTAAATGCTTTCATCATATTCTTTCCCTGATAATTTTGCCATGTCCTTTCTGAGTTGTGGCGAATCTTCAAATACATATACTTGAAATCTCCTATCGTCACGATTACGCATTGAGTGACAGAAGTTGTGACCCAAGCGAATTAAATCCATTGCCATAGATTTCTTATAAACGTTCTTTTTTGGTGTGTCCATATCAGTTCCGCTCCAGTTTGATGTAGGTATTAATCCTTTCTGAAAGCGTATAAAAATATGAAGCTTTTTTATAATCCTTCAGATAATCACATGTGATTGCTATATCATAAACTGCTTTCTTGAGCCTATGTAATTCTTCGATGGTCATTGAGCGTTTACATTGTTCAAACATTCCTTCATAATCTTTCATTTCTTCATCAACTCCCTTAAATTTGTAATTCTTGATTATTATAAGAAAGCAAATTTGTGGTGTAAGGAGACAAAGAGGGAAGGAGGCACGAAGCCGAGTTTAAATATAAATTCGCATGAAAAAGGTGTCTCAAGTTTCACGAGACACCTTTGTGCCTATCTCGACAAATACGAATATACATCAAGTGAATATGGTATTCACTAGAGTCCTCCGACAATATATATTATGTAAACAGTGCCTAACAAGCAACTTTGATACTAATGGATTCCTAAAGTGCATGAATTTCTGTTATATACAAATTTCATACATTGTTGATTCTACAAGGTTTCTGTGAAGGGAATACACTTTATTTCCCAAAATAATTGCATAAAAGATGGGGAAGGGTTCTGTACGGCAGACTAGCCCGGCCCCTCGCCAAGAAAAAACATGTTAAGAAGGAAGAGACCAAGTAGACATCTGTTAGCACAGAATGTACCTATTGGACTTTTTGGTGAGAAAAAAGTAAATTTTAACATTTTTAGTCCTAATAGATGGTAAAATTATCAAGGGGTGATAAAAGTGTCTTCGTATTATCGAAATCGAAATTATAAAAAGAAAAGTAGTAAAAATAAACCACTTAATCGCAAATTACAACTATTCTGCACTAAGCATGGTGAGCTAGTGGGATATACTTCATCAGATAAAATAGTAATATATGAATCTTTTAATCCCTCTAAAAATATAATCGAATTAAAGTGTTTTA
The DNA here is from genome assembly GCF_020524355.2 of Mesobacillus subterraneus. Taxonomy (NCBI): domain Bacteria; kingdom Bacillati; phylum Bacillota; class Bacilli; order Caryophanales; family Bacillaceae; genus Mesobacillus; species Mesobacillus subterraneus. The sequence goes on along the minus strand of NZ_CP129019.1, from coordinate 2,845,693 downwards.
AATGTCTAGATGAACAAATTCAAGCGGAAAAGGAACGTTTTTCTGCAATTTATAGTGAAGCAGATATTCAAGGATATAAATTGTATGGCAGGAGAGCAAAAATTTATGAGTATATCGGAAACACTCTGATATTCACAGGTTTTTTCGGATATTTTTATTTCATGAATTTATTTGGTTGGTTAGGAGCATTAATTCCCACCGGTTTGTTGTTTGTATTGAGTTTTATAATAATTAATAATAGTGAGCGTATTCAAAAACAATATATTGACTACCGTGATAAAAATACTAAAGGTTTGAATTATATACTTCCCGCATGGCAAGAAGTCCAACAAGAAGCTAAATTTGTATATAAGTGGCGATTGGAACAGGCGAGAATTAAAAAGGAGAGGATAAATTATTCATTTGAAGAAATTGATAAAATGACAGGTGTACAATTTGAAAACTTTGTAAAAGTTTTGCTTGAAAAACTGGGATATGAAAATGTTCAAGTCACAAAAGCTTCAGGAGATGAAGGTGTAGATATCCTCGCATACAGAAATGGTAAGAAAATTGCTGTTCAATGTAAGCGATACAGCAGTAAACTAACGAATAGTGCCATTCAAGAGGTTTTTTCAGGTAAACACTTTTATAACTGCCAGGAAGCGTATGTTATAACCAATTCCTACTTTACTGAAAATGCACAAATATTGGCGAAGAAACATAAAGTTGAATTGATTGACCGAGATCGTTTGTTTGATTTAGTGGAGAGTGTAAATGGGAGTAGCAATAATAACAGTTTAGAACATCAAATTGAGTTTAATTTATAGGCAACATAATAAAAACCACCAGCATGTTTGACTGGTGGTTTACTTTATCTTTTAACAATTTTATTGCAACCTTTTGGATATTTAGAGCAACCATAAAATTTGCCATAAGGTCCTTCTCTGGGCACCATTCTTTCTCCGCAATCACAAATAGGATATTTAGACCGCTCCTCTTCCAATGCTTGCATTCTCTTTCTATATTCTCCTACTTCCTCAAGGGTGTACATATCAGTTCCTTTGCCATACCGATATAACTCCTTTCCACATTTGCAATGTAACGTTTCCCCGTCGTCTTTAAATGGCAATTTAAAATGGTTTAAATAATATTCTCTTTTACATTCAGGACAACTTATATCGCTCATCATGATTCCTCCTCAATTCCAATATTCTACAATTTTTTTAAATCTCCTGCTGAACGAAATGGTATAATGTAGAAAAATGCAGGGAGAGAATGTTAATGAATTTGACCTTTAACCAAGCAATTGTTTTTCTACCTTTAGCTACTGCAATTATCACATTTATTCTTACTTCTTTGTTTACAATGTATAAAGACAAAAGAACCAATAATTTCACCAAAAGAATGTTTTTCGAGTACGCTGAATTTGAATTGAAATATCCGTTCGATGAAACTAATTTACGGCATGGTGAAGGTAAAGTATTGTTAGGGGAAAACGGAAAAAAATTGCACCGCCACACTCAACTACATGGAAAATCAGTTTTTACTTTTTTTGTACTGAAAAATGTAACGAGCAACGATGCTATCAATGTTCACATCAAATTTTCATTCAGTGACAGAGGCGGCAAGAAAGGTGCAATTCCTAAACAACTGATTACAGAATACTTTAGTTTGCCAGTTTGGAGAAACACTGACACTCTTTATATTCCGGTTACGATATACAATAATTCGTCAAGCAACTTTTCCACCAATGAAGAACTGGTAATTAGTTATAACACAACTACTTTTGAGAAATTCAAATACCTTTATGTTAGACAAGCAGATGGAACTTACAAAGAACAACTTAAGAAAAGGTATTTTGGTTTCCTATGGATAACCAAATTGAATTATGAACGAGCGGATTTCTTTACGTTTGCTAATGTAAGAAAAGCGGACAAGAAACTGGAACAATAAAAAGGAACAAAAACAAGAGCATAATTCATAGACAAATCAAAAGGAAGGGTATTAATGCCCTTCCTTTCATATTTCTTGGTTTATTCAGATGCGGAACATCCCCCGCGGCGGTTCTTCCGCTTTCTGTAAGAAACATTGTTTTTAGTCTAACGGATACTGTGTAATTCCTCGCAACCTTAACTCGATTTGCTCAACCAACTCATAATCAATTAGTTTCATTTTTTCCAACAATGCAAAGGCATGCTCCTCTTCGATTAATCGGGCTACTTGACCTATATCATCAAACAATCCGATCTCGAAAAACAATTCAAGCGAGGTAATGGCAAGTTCATCGCTTTTGTGTTCTTCATCATAAAAAACTTTCAATAGTAGTCTAATACCTTGCTGAATTAATTCATCTCTCATTTCATCAACCTCCTAAAAATTTACAATACTTGAATATTATCAATTATCCTAAAACTGCTGACAATCTTTTCTAACTAACCTCATTTTGAGTATAGATGACTATGGCTGTCCTCAATTTGAGTCAGGTTGTGTCCTCATTTTGAGGCACAAATAAAAACATTAAATAAAAACATATAGAAATTCGCTCCGCTCATTTCTGCGGTTTCTTCCCTGTTGGGAAGATGGTTAAAAAATTTATAAATTAACCTAACAACCTGAAAAATCACAATACAATACGTATTGTAATTGAACATCGGAGGAGGATTTATATGTCAGTGAAAAGGATTTTCAACAAGGATATTGCAATTTATTTAATTCGTATGGGATATGAACCTGTTGATTTTGAGCGACACCATAACAATAAAACAATCATATTCCTTTTTGAAAATACCGAGCAATTAAATAAAGATTTCAAAGCGTGTTTATCGTTTTAACCGCTTTCAATCTCCATACCAAACAAACATTCCAAAGGAGAAAACAATGAAGAAGAACTACATCACAAAAGAGTATATTGAAATGCTCAGGGACAGAAACAAAGAAACAGGGTTATACTATGCAACTCCTAAAGTTATCTGCAAAGGCGACAAATACCGTAAAGCATTGAAACCTGTTGAAAAGTTACTCTATCAAGAAATGTATGACCTCGCAATGAAAGCGGCATACAAGGGGCAAGTAGATACTAAAGGAAATGTATATGTAAAGGTGTCATATAGTTTTCTTGCTGTTGCTGTTGGAGTTGACCCTTCCACAATAGACAGGGCAATTGGCGAAGATAAGAATTTGTTCAGGACAGGATTGCTTGCCTTTAAGAAAAAAGGGACTAAATCGGAGCATGAATATTATGTAATGGCACCCAAGTATATCGGAGAGGATAAAAGCTTGCTGTCCATTGACCAAGTGACTTGGGAAATGCTACAAGACGTTAGAAAGTTCGCCAGGCGGAAGAATCCTAATCGAACCTTTAATCTTGAAGTGGAAAATAAAATACTTGAGGATGAACGGAAAGCGGATACTGCATTGAATAAAGCAGAGTATGACCTTAATCGCCCTGAATATCCTGATATGAATGAACCGTCTATGGTAGAACCTAAACCCAAACCCAAACCTTCAAGCGAATATATTGACCTCATGAAGCGAATCAAGAAACTTGGTATTATTTATCATAAGCACAAACAAGAAACGAAGTTGATTCCTATTGCGGAGAAACATTTTGGTGTTGGAGGCAAGATTACTTTAGCGACTGAAGCGGATCTACAAAAGATGATATTGACATACAAGGATATGGTTTCTACAGCAATATCATTGGGAATTGTGAAAAAGAAAAAATAATACATTCAGATTAAGGACTGGTTCACCATTGAGTGGACCTTTCTTCGTATATATTCTACGCATACAACTGCTTGTCGTTTAGTGAATGATAATCATTGATGAACATTCCTATTAACTTTGGTGCTAAACGTCACACTGATACGAGCAAATGGTCAGAAGTATATTGATTAAATACCTGATAAAAGATGAATCTGCCTATATATACAATAACGACAAAACAAGGAGACGAACCGTATGCCAAGAATGAGAATATGTGTGTGTGGGAAATTGATTCAAGAATATGAGAAGTGTACATTCTGCCAAAAACAGCGACAACAAAAACCAAAGGGTGAAATTGAACGTAACAAGGTATTGACCACTACCAAGTGGAGGAAGTTTCGGAAAAGAATCATCGAGCGTGACGGTGGGTACTGTCAGCGCTGTTTAATTAAATTCAACATGGTAGTTACTTCAAACCTTCAAGTTCATCATATAAAGCCACGTATCAAATTTCCTGACCTTACGTTTGTAGAGTCAAACTGCGTGACTTTATGTGCCTTGTGCAATCAACAACTAGGAACAAGGGAGCAACTTGACTTTGCTTTTGAAGCGAAAGAAATAGAAAGAGAATATTTCCTATAGACCCCCCTAGGGGTCGTTTTTTTTGGGTAGGGGATTCCCAAGACTAAGGGGAGGTTGCCTCTCGAAAAAATCCAAATTCCCATAATTTAGATTTTGAACTTTCCCGCTCCCCCTACCTACTTTTTCCTTTAATTTTTGTTCGATTTTTAATGCGTTTTCCACAAAAAAATCCACAGCAATCCGCACCACTAATGGATTTTTCATTCCCAGTACTTTCCGAAGTGAAGTAAAAACTCATGAAAAAACTTGATTAATCAACGAGAATTAATGAAAAAATGATAGCAAAAGTACCGAAAAATGATTAAAAAACTATGGAAAATTCACAGAAAATCGTCAAAAATGCTATGTTTCTGCAAGGTACAGTTGAAGGTGGTTATCACATAAAACAGAAATTTTACTGTATCTGCTCAATGGTCTGTATTGTTGAACAGAGAATCCCAAGGTCATTTGAAACGACCTTAGAATTGAATATTAATATTCAAAAAATAAATTTTTCCGATGACCTTACATTCATATTTTTCACAATAAAATACTGTTAAGTTATTGGAACGGAGAATGTGAAAAATGAATGCTAAAAAACACCCATTATACAGGCGTTGGTGGGCAATGATGGAACGTTGTTATAAACCAAATTACGCAACTTACAAATACTACGGAGGGAGAGATATTATTGTTCATGAAAGATGGCATAATTTCTGGAATTTCGTTGAGGACGTTGACAATCATTTGCTAAATGGTCATTTATTGTATAAAGGTCGAGAATGGCAACTCGATAAAGACAGCAAAGGCGGTAATATTTATTCGCTTGAAAATTGTGTGGTTATTTCCGCTGAAGAAAATCGTAAATTACAATATGAAAAGCAAGAGCGAGAAATTGTGGCATACAACGAAAATGAAGAAATTCATTTCAAATCTGTTTCTGAGGCAAGTCGTACTTTAGGGATTGAAAGACAAACAATTAATCATTGTTTAAAATACAGTTGGAAAAACAAAAAAACAAATTATCGTTTTAAATACGTTGATTAAAAATCTTGATGTACTGCACTCAATTCTGTATATTTACGTTAATAGAATAACGGAATTGTTGTTAAATCAACGTTTTATAAAACTTGTTTACGATTGGTTCCTTGACAGGGTAGAGGTCGCTGGTTCGAACCCAGTAGGAATCATACTAAAAAGCTTCAATCCTTTTAAAGGGTTGAAGCTTTTTTTGTTAATGGAAATTATGAAATTATTTAAGTGTGGCTAACTACATGTAGTTTTCTTAATCCAGCTCCAGTGCCTAGCCCCTCGAGACGCTTCGGTCCTGCCAATGAAGTCAAAGAACGACTTCACTGTCAGGCCCTCCAGCGCTTGTCGGGGCTTAACGAGGAGCTTGCGCTTTTTGTTCTTTCGTCGAATCGTTTATTCTCATATCAATTTTTGGTATTTGCTCGTTGCGCAAGACCTCAGTTGGTCTATGAAAAATCCGGGGGTGCAGGATTAAGTTTTGGCTTTGGCCAAACGAAGCAGCATTATGGACGTGCTGGAAGCCTTTCTGGTTATGCTTGATATCGAATTTATTTAACACGTTAAAACATCGTTTTCCCCGAAAAAAATTTGCACTCGAATTTCGGGGTTTGGTCGTCTTCAGGTTAAGGAACTAGAACCTGCAAACTGATGGAAATTTGATTACTGGCTCATTTATTTAATCTGAACGAAATAGAATGAAAAAGAAGTTATTTATCACCTTTTTATACTGGAATTATTTCTCTAAATCTTATGCAAATTGAAATAGGGGGGATGACAGATATTCTTTATTAATAGAAAAGGAAAGTCTCCTATTGAAGTGATCCAAGAAAACTTGCAAAGAAGGCAAAAAGTGAGTTTGGTTAAAAAACCAAAAGAGGAAGAGAGAAAAATCATTCTCGAGATAAAGAAGAAGACCGAAGAGCTAAATAAAAACAATATTACTAGAACAAAAGCATATCTTGATTTTTATAACAAGTACCCGGAAATCCACTGGGCATTGCTGGCTCATATGGTCTCGAGGAATGGTGGCTGGAGTATGACGGATTTAAGAGCTGAACTTTTAGCAAGGCTGATATCGGGCAGGGAAAAAGGCTCCTATTTCGCTTTCCTTGAACGAGGGAATTGGCTTATCTTCCAGGATGCCTATCCACAGCTGCTGCTTTATGAAGAAAGTCATAAAAGGGAAGAACCACTATTCAGGCTGCTTTCTCACTTAAATGTTTCCATCTTTGCCGAGACGATCTGGGATTATTATTGGAGCTCTTCCAATTCAACTTTGCTCACATTTGGACTGATTATTAATGAACAGAATTATATCGAAAATAGAGTCATCAAGAATCAGAAATATATCAAAGAAGTATTCAGTACCCTGGAGTTTGAAATCCAGGATTTATTATCCTTCAACCAAATTCTGTTCCCTTATAATGATTACGGTGTGACTAAATTGGCCGGACAGACAGTAAATCAATTCGAGTCAATGCATGAAAGAATCGAATTAGGAAAGAGACTTTATACTATCCTTTTTGATAAGGATGTTTTGAAAAAGGTGGAAGAATGGGACGTGGCTCACCCACATACGGGTTCACGAAAAGATTACTGGTCCCATATTTTTAATGATGTGCACGAAGGCATGCCTGGGCTCAAATATCAATTGAAATTGAATGCTTGCAAGCTTAAGTCCGGAGCAAGAAGAATTTATAGCCCGACACTTGAAAATGTATGGAAAAACGTTATACATCCGGAAGCTGAGATAGGCGAATGGTTTAGTGATTTTAAAGTATTGGAGTATCTTAGAGAGATAGAAGGACCATCAGTTGGCAATATTGAATATGATTACTGCCATACACTTGAAAAGCTGGAACTTGCTGCTTTTGCTAAGAAGATTATTTCTATATTTGATTAGCAGCTAAATGCTTCCTTAGGGAGCAGCGAAACCGTTGCTGGAAAATTGGATGTAAAGCTGTCGAGAATTTGCTGTTATTGTGACATGTTTGAGGGTGGAGGGCCCAAAGTAGTCAAGAAAGTACTGTTGTTATAATTGGATTAGGAATGTTAACCAGTCTAAAATATTATTTTTTGCGAGCGTGAATATATACGCTTGCATAAAGTCATGAGGATGGCAATTGGAACCGTCCTGAAGAAACGGTTGTATTTAAACCGTTTCTTTTCTCATAGGTGATGTAGGTGTTCCTGGTGATGGGTACTTCCCTTAAGAGTTTCAATCCAAGTTTGACCAAGCTGGCTGCCTAAATAAAGATAAATTACTAGCAATATGAAGGTGAGTATGGGTCTTATTAAGTACTTCTTGGTTGTGATGGATGACTCATTTTTGGGAAGTATTTTAAAAAGGAATAAGGCAGCTAATGAAATCGTTAAGAAGATATTGATAAGGATCAGCGATTTTTCAGGCAGCAGCATTTCTCCGAGCATTGCCCCCATCATCCCACCCATTATACCGGACATAAAACCTTCGATTGTTGCAGCAGCACTGAATAAAGTCCCTATTATTGTGCCAGCTGCTGCCCCTAGCAGCAATGATAGGATGGTTGACATATATAAATCCCCGCGAAAAACGGTTCCAAGTAAAATGCCGCCAGTTAAGCCTATATTCATCCCCAGAAACATCGAGATGATCATCCCATTCATGAATGTTATCTGCGTCTTGTGTCGGAGAACCAATAGGATGGAAATTAGAATAACTGCAGCAAGGGTAAAAAACACATAAGTATTGTACAAAAACATGGCAAGCCTCCTTTCCACCATTTTATGAAATAAGAGGACAAACCATGACGAAGTTCTAGTGGGTATCCCCGTTAAAATGACACCATTTTAAATGAGTTCGTTTACTGTTACATCATCAGGGTAGAAAAGTAAGAGATGGATCAGCATCTAATTCTAGCTCAGGAGGGATATCAAATGGATAAGAATAAAGCTCCCAACAAAGGGTTGAATACCGAACAGAACAATGGTTTGACTGATGCTCAGGAAGTGCTTTACGCAAAGGAATTCACACGTGCAGTAAAGGCAGAAAATAAGCATAGAGAAGAAAACGGAAACAAAGGGAAATAGATAGAAAAAGATGGCTCTTACGCCATCTTTTTCTATCTATTTTTTTGTGAAAAACTCTATGTTTAGGTAAAAATGCGACGGGTAAGGGTTTAATATAGGCAAAATCACACAGTTTATTATTTTGTAAATAGCTGTTTTGCGGGTAGGGATACTATTAACTACCTAGTCGCAAAAGTAACTCTCACGCTCATTAAGAGAATCACGCGAAAGAGCGAAAAATTAGAATGGAGGTAATAGTTTATGGAAAAGACAATCATTGGTGGAGTATTCAGGGATTCAGACGAAGCAGTAGGTGCCATTAGAAGGTTAAAGGAAATGGGATTTGACACGAATGATTTATCGATCTTTGCAAAGGACGATGATAAACTCGAGAACATTGAAGACCAAACGGATGTAGATGTAATTGAAAATGATTCTGATCGAGGCAAAAATGCAGGCAAGGGTGCCGGAATTGGAGCTGGGACTGGTGGTGTTCTTGGAGGAATCGCTGGTCTGATTGCAGAAATCGGTCTGCTTTCAATTCCTGGAATAGGTATCCTAGCTGCCGCTGGTCCGCTAGCAACAACATTGAGTGGTGCAGCGATTGGCGCTACAGGTGGCGGAATTGTCGGTGCATTGACAGGTGCGGGAGTAACGGAAGATGACGCCAAGGAATATGAGAGATACTTGAAGAAAGGAAATGTCCTTGTGCTCGTTGAAGTGGACGAAGAAAGACAAGAAGAAATCCATACAACTTTCAGGGACTCTAATTCATTGAACACTAATATGTTTGTGACTTCCTAAACTGGAGGGCAAGAGGTATTCCTTTAGATAGGAATGCCTCTTTTTTTTGTGATGCAGAGGGATCTTCTGCATCACAAAAAAGTACCTGTCCCAGTTGAACAGGTACGATTCATGAAGAATTTATCCGGTAAGTTTTGGCCACTCATTATAACGAAGAACATGGTAAATGGCCAGACCGTCACTATAATTGCCGTTGCCGTAATCAACTGGAATCAATGAAAAGGTTGCCAGCCAGACCGAAAAGTAGGAATAGCGGACAAATATAGTATGAGGTTCTATAAATCCTTGTGAGATGAGGATATTTAGCACCAATACTGATCCTAGATTAAAAATAATTCCACCTGCATGGACAAGGAAATGTGTTAATCGATTATTCCATTTAAGGTGCTCATACTCGCTAAAAGCATCCAAAAAATACATGCTATTTAAGCTGAATGGGCCTTTCTTGAAAACTGTTTTTCCGCGTCCAAGTGAGAAACTGAATTCACCTCCAAAAATCCATGCAAAAAAAGAATGTCCTAACTCATGTATCAGTGAAACTATAGGATAAATAAGTAAAAGGGCCAATAGAAAGCCCACAAAGTCAGAAAAACCGAACATGATATAGAAGCCTCCTATCTTAAAAGTGTGGGTCACTGAATGGGTTGCATTTCGTACTCAATTCAGCCCTCACCTGGGTATTGAGTGCTTTTTTCGAAAAGAGTTTTAGTTATCAATGTACAAGTTTTACCCACGAGCGGTGAAGCTAAACGATCATACAGACTGAAAAATATTACATAATTACCTTATTATTTTTTACTATTTCCATAATCTGTTTTTACAAGTAAGAAACATTTTTCGGTTTTTTAAATCAAACCGCCTATACCCATCCTGAAAGAACGAATAGGATAATACTGAATAAATAAGAGTAGGAGGGAAAAATATGTCTCGTGAAAAGGGAAAGGTTATCCATGTAGATAAGCTAACGATTCATGCCAAAGAAGTTGAAATCATTCAGGAAAGGTCAAGGAGACGCCATGAGGAAAGAAGACATCCTCTGGATTTCTTTGGTCCAAGAAGAAGATTGGGGCGTGAATTTGAAAAAGAGAAATACTATGAGGAAGAAAGCAGTTCGGCAGAGGGAAATACTGAGAGGCACAGAGGGCCCAAATGGTTTTAAAATCAGTTAAGATAAAAAAATAGGTCGTTTTGATTATTTATTGAAAGCCAGGTACTCTCCAAGGGAGTTCCTGGCTTTTTTAGAATAATGTATTTTTTTCGCATACATTGTCGGATAAGGAAGAAATAGGAGTATCTTAGAGGAATCAGAGGGAAAAGGGAGGCTCGGAAGGCTCAGTGGACGAGAACAAAGAATATCAATTGATTTGATAAATTATCAGATAATTAGGATTTTGATTGAATGTTACAAGATTGTTACAATTATGGTCATAACGTAATTTTAAACCAAATCACACTATTCAGTAGAATAGGAAATTTGAATGGATTCTTACAATAATAGTTTACTGGTCTTGTAAAGTGGGTATAAGTAATTTGGGTCGAATGTTACGGTTACTATAACTGTGTTATAAGGACCGTTTAACAGAATAAATAGTTAAAGAAGTTTAGATTATAAGGGGGAGTTTTAAACAGTGAAGAAAATTTTAGCATTATTCATTATCACGGTGACCATGGCAGGTCTCCTGGCTGCTTGCGGCAGCGATGAAAAAACATCCGGCAGTGAAGGCGGTATGGATTTAGCAGAGAAAGGCAAATTCACCTTTGCAACATCCGGTGAATTCAAGCCATTTAGCGTCACAAATGGTGAAGGCGAGATGACTGGTTTTGACATAGACGTTGCCGAAGCAGTGGCAAAAGAACTTGGTCTTGAACCAAATCAGAAGAAGTTCAAGTTTGCAAGTATCGTAGAAGGTGTTAAGTCAGGCCGATTCGATGCAGCGGTTGCCAGTCACACCATTAATGATGATCGCAAGAAGCATGTAGATTTTTCTACTCCATACTACTATTCTGGACCACAAATTTTTGTACGACCTGACAGTGATAAAGAGAAAATTGCCGATTTAGATGGATTGGAAATTGCTGTTTCAAAAGGTTCTACTTATGCAAAGACTGCTGAAGAAGTGACAGATAATATTGTGCTTTATGACAGTGACGTAACTGCTTTAGAAGCGTTAGCCAATGGAAGGCACGACGCTGTTATAACGGACTTTATTACAGGGAAAGAAGCGATTGGTGCGGGCCTTAAAATTGAAGGCAAAGAGCTTCTTGGTCGAAGCGAGCAGGCAATTGCTGTAGCCAAAGACAACGACGAATTACTGGAAAAAATCAACGAGGCATTGGAAACTTTAAGAGAAAATGGAACGTTGAAAGAAATCAGTGAAAAATATTTCGGTGAAGACATCACAGCTAAACCGGAGGAATAAGTTGTCAATTGGGAGCGAATGTGCGGTATCACTGCACATTCGTTTCTGCTTAAACATGATATTTACCTAGAATGATAAAAGAGTCCACAGGGAGTTGAATGAATTTTGCCAAGTCTATCGCATGTTATAGAAGTCTTTTTTGACACGTATGATATATTCCTCAAAGGCATGCTGCTCACATTGCAAGTTACAGCAGTCTCGATTCTGATTGCTATATTCATAGGATTGTTTTTTGCCTTCCTCAAAATATCGGGTATTAAAGTATTGGAATGGATTGCGAATGCCTATATTTATTTGGTCAGAGGAACCCCGTTGATCGTCCAGATCTTCATTTTCTACTTTGGAATGACCAATTTAAACATTTCCGCTTTCTGGTCCGTTGCCCTGGGACTAGCTTTTCATAACGGTGCCTATATTGCGGAAATCTTCAGGGGGACGATCCAGTCTATTGACAAGGGTCAAATGGAAGCTGGACGTTCGCTCGGAATGAGCAGGGTCCTTACAATGCGTAGAATCATCCTTCCTCAAGCATTCCGTCGTGCCTTGCCTCCTCTTGGGAATCAATTCATTATTGGCCTCAAGGATTCATCACTTGCAGCATTCATTGGAATGTACGAATTATTCAACGTCGCGACAACAAAAGGGGCAAACGATTTTGATAATATGACCTACTTGCTCATCGTTGCTGTGTACTATCTATTCCTTGTTTACTTGATATCTGCTTTGGTTGGACTGCTTGAGAAGAAACTTTCGGTAAGTGATTAAGGGGGAATTTGTTTTGGACGGAAGAGATATGATCAATGTTAAGAAACTGAACAAATCATTTGGCGACCTTCATGTTTTGAAGGATGTGGATATAACGGTAAAAGAAAGCGACGTTGTCTGCTTGATTGGAGCAAGTGGCTCTGGTAAAAGTACTTTGCTGCGCTGTTTGAATTTCCTTGAAATCAAGGACAATGGACAAATCATCATTGAAGGCGAAGAAGTAAATGCCGATACTCATAATGTGAACGAAGTGCGCCAGAAAATCGGTATGGTATTTCAACACTTTAATTTATTTCCTCACAAAAATGTGATTGAGAACATTATCGAGGCACCAGTACATGTGAAGGGTATCAGCAAGACCCAGGCCATCAAGGAGGCCAGGGAACTGCTTGACAAGGTAGGACTGGCAGATAAAGAAAAAGTCTATCCATCCAAGCTTTCTGGCGGTCAGAAACAGCGGGTAGCAATTGCGAGAGCGCTGGCGATGAAGCCAGATATCATGCTGTTTGATGAGCCAACATCAGCACTTGACCCTGAGCTGGTTGGAGAAGTGCTGTCAACCATGAAGGAACTAGCAGAAGAGGGCATGACAATGGTAGTCGTGACACATGAAATGGGCTTTGCGCGCGAGGTAGCTGATTGGGTTGTCTATATGCATGGAGGCCGGATTGTAGAAGTTGGCCACCCGGATGAAATCTTTGATAATCCTGTCGAAGAACGTACGCAAGAGTTTTTAAGCAAAACATTTTAAAGAATGAACGCTTAGGTTCTCTAAGCGTTCATTTTTATCTTTAAAAAGACTAGGATGTAAAAAATGTTTCGCCATGGATAATAACGGGAAAAAGATTGCAGAATAATTACGTGGCAGGATGTCAAAGTTTTCCCTGCTCTTAATTTATTTCCCTACATTAAAGGTAAGTGTAATTGGTATACATAACTGGAAAAATGCATATTTTTTGGAGGCTGACATGATCAAGAATATATTATCAAACTATGTTTTTTCTGTGTCAGCTGCGGTGATTTTGTTGTTCGTCGTAGTTGGAGCTATTATGCCAAAGAAGTTTGGTGCGGTGGCTGGAGAGTTGTTTGGTTTTACAACAGTTAATTTTGGCTGGTTCTACTTGCTTGCAGTATTTATTATTGTGCTCTTCTTAATAGGACTGGCCGTCAGTAAATATGGCGCGATCAGACTTGGTGGTGAAGGGGAACGACCTGAGTTTTCCTTCTTTACCTGGATTGGTATGCTTTTCTCAGCTGGCTTTGGCGCTGGGCTCGTATTCTGGGGAATTGCAGAACCAATGAGCCACTTTTTCAACACACCCTTCGCGGATATACAAGGGGAATCAAGAAGTGCCGCTAGAGTTGCAATGGGATACTCCTTTTTTCACTGGGGTGTGAGTCAATGGTCTGTTTTTGCGATAGTTGGCTTAGTTATTGGATTCCTTCAATTCCGCAAACAAAAAAATGGTTTGGTTTCTACTGCTCTTGAACCAATTACAGGTACAAAACCAGCAGTGAAAAACACTATCGATACCCTTGCGGTTGTAGCTACCGTCATGGGTATCGCTACATCCCTAGGACTTGGCGTCCTGCAAATGAATGGCGGGCTCAACGCTGTTTTTGATACTGGAAACTCTATCGGCATTCAAATGATCATTATTTTGGTCATTTTCATTGCCTATATGATCTCATCTTCTACAGGACTTGAAAAAGGGATCGCGATGTTGAGTAACTTGAATCTTGGAATCGCAATTGTGCTGCTGTTATTCGTATTGATAGCAGGCCCTACAGTCTTTATCATGGAAAGCTTCACACTGGCGATTGGAGACTATTTTGCCAACTTCATTCAATACAGCCTAAGATTGCAGCCCTACCAGGAAGGGACCTGGACAAGAGATTGGACAATCTTTTATTGGGCATGGGCGATCGCCTGGTCTCCATTTGTTGGAGCGTTCATTGCCAGGGTTTCAAAGGGCAGGACCATCAGGGAGTACATCTTTGGTGTTATGGTAATTCCTCCGGTTATTGCCTGTCTCTGGATTGCAGCATTTGGCGGAACCGCATTATGGAATGATTTGAATTATGACTCAGGAATTGCTGCAGCAGTGAACGCAGATTTAACATCTGCTTTATTCAAGACTTTTGAAGTTCTGCCGATGTCAACTATTCTTTCCATTTTATCTATTATACTAATTTTCACTTTCCTGGTAACTTCAGCGGATTCAGCAACCTATATACTGGCAAGCATGACGACTTCAGGAAGCTTGAACCCACCGAAGTTTGCAAAAATCGTTTGGGGTTCGCTTATGGCGGCTATCTCTGCAGTCTTGCTATACGCAGGCGGGCTCGAAGCTTTACAAACTGCTTCATTGATTGCTGCACTGCCGTTTACAGTGTTGCTTCTGCTGTTAATGTTCGCGATTCTTAAACTGCTGAAAAAAGAGCCGCTGCCAATCAGGTCTGCAGATTTAAGGCGATTCAGGAGATTAGAGAAAGCGGCAAACAAAGATTCTAAGGAAAAGTAAAATGATAAGTTAGCCGGAGTCTGCAAGAAAGAGACTCCGGCTTTTTATGTACGGCAATCCCTGCAAAAACAGACATTCTGCGATTTTGAGCAGCTTGCAATTATCTTATATCTGCCTGTGATTTAAGAAAAATTTAATATTTTTTTTAGAAGCAGTTTAGAAATGAAGGTTAACCTAATCTTGTAAGTTGAATTACCCATTATGAGGAGGTTAAGAAATGAATAAGAAGATTCTGGCTGTAATTGGAATTAGCGGGGCAGTCATGCTCGGCAGCGTGTATTCGATTTCGGCGAACACATCAGGATATGACTTGTACAAAGATGCATTAAAAAACACACATCTGTTGGAAAGCACGACGATGGACATCAGTATGGACCTTTTGGACAACAGCAAAACAATTTACAGTGCTGACACCACGATCATGACAAATCGGTTAGAAAAGACGATGGAAGGAAGCAGTTCTGTTTCAAATGGTGAAACGACAGCATCTTACGAAATGTATCGCCAAGATGGTCAATTCCTCGTGAAAAAAAACAGTGAAAACAAAGTTTATTCAATGAAGTCCAAGGACCGTGTCCATGGGTCACAGTCAGACAGGATGGAACTCCAGGAAGACCTGGAAAAGCTAGTGGATGTCCTGACTAAAGATCTTCAGCAGAAAATGGTTGTCAACGACAGCACCAATGGATCAAAGGAAGTAATCCTTAACCTCTCTAATACTGAAATATCTATGGCAGCCAATGTTGTGACTTCCATGATGCTTAAACATGCTGCAATGATGAATGACAGAACGGAAGATTTGGACTCAAGCTTCCATGATGTAAAATTCAATCTCCCTGAACTTAAAAAAGATATTGTCATTAAGTCAGCTGAAGTCAAAGCTAAAATTAACAGCCAGAACTATGTGGAAGCACAGGATGTAACAGTATTAGTGACAGGCAAGGATGCACAAGGAAAAACACATCAAGTAAGTTTTGCTGTCAGTCTGGACCTGACTAATGCAAATGACACTAAAGTCGAGTCGCTTGACCTTACAAATTTGACGATCGAAGAAGTGACTCACGGACGACCACATAACTAATAAATTTGCTGCAGAAGGTGAGAGGTATGGAAACAGTTCTCGAAGTCTCTGATATTGGAAAAAGGTTCAAAAACGGGCGTGGAATTAAGGATATTAATTTCTCGATCGAAAAAGGAAATGTCTTTGGTTTGATTGGTCCTAATGGCGCTGGCAAGACAACATTGATGAAGGCTATAACTGGTCTCCTTAAAACTGATACAGGTAAGGTAATGATTTTAGGTAAGGACCTTGAGAAAGATTATAAGTCTGCAATCAGGGATGTAGGGGCAAATATAGGTTCCGGAAGCATCTATTCACATTTGACTGCCTGGAAAAACCTGAAAATAATCATCAGGTTTTATCCAGAGCTGCCCATTTCCCGAATCGATGATGTCTTGCAGTCAGTAGGTTTAAGCCAGTATAAACATGACAAGGTTTCTTCTTATTCGATGGGAATGGTCCAGCGCCTCGGGTTAGCCGCCGCTCTGCTCACAAAGCCAAAGCTGATCATACTCGATGAACCTGCAAATGGGCTAGATATTGATGGGATGCTTGTTTTCAGGAATGTCGTCCAACAGTTGTCGGACACTGGAGTCACGTTCCTTATATCCAGCCATCTCACCTCTGAGCTTGATAAAATCTGCACGCATTTTGGCATCCTGATCGACGGGGAACTTCAGTGTATAGTCCAAAAAGATCTAATGGAGACCGGAAAATCTATTAAGGATCTCTATGTCGAAAGGATTGGGGGTGTTCATATTGCGGGAATTTGCTAGCAATACACGTAATGAAATCGATAAGCTGATTGCAAAGAAAAGTGTGAAGTTTTATTATGTGCTTGCCGCAGTTATGCCAATTTTAATAGGCTTTGCAGCAGTGCGCATCCAATCGAATGATATGATTACCTTGCCTTCTCTAAGCGTCAGTTTTTTCATTATGAATAGTTTTATCCTGGTCGTTCTTCCTCTATTTATATTTATGTCCCAGTTCGGAGCTATTTGCTGGAGAATGGGAAAAAGGGTCTTTGTTTCAAGTGAGGCCTATAACCAGAATGGAAATCTACTTATCCAAAGCCACAGCAATAGCGGTGTTGACTTTTATACAGCTGGTTATTGTTTGGGCTTCTGCTTTCATCACTTCAACTGCTCTGGAAAAAACAATCGTTTGGACCGAGGCTGGTTCAGTGACCCTCTCATTGCTTGTTTCAATCGTACCGCTTGCGGCAATCGTTACTTTGGCTGCATTCATTTCTCAATGGTTCAAGAGCAGCCCTGCTTCATTGGCAAGCGGCATTTTTCTGTATGGCTTAATGGCTGCATTGCCATTTGCTTTTCCCAATCTAGTGCATCTCTTTCCGACAGCGTACATGGACTGGTATCAGCAGTGGCTGGGAAATGTGAATGTTTTATGGCTAGTGCAATCTTTCACCTATTTGTTCTCCTTCAGTTCATTGTTTTTGACTGCCGGCTATTATATGTTTAAAGCAAAGGAACTATAACGAAGGTGTTTAAATGACTATTAAATATCGATTAATTCTATCCTATCTGGCAATGGTTTTTGTGCCTCTGATCCTGTTCTTTTTAGCGGGCTTGCTCTTATTGTTTCTGTTTCTCGGTGATATCCGGGAAGTCAGTGACCTTATGCCAGAAAGTCATGATTATAAGAAAACGGTCAGTGAGGATACAAAGCTATTTGGTGAACTTAAGGAAAAATCGTTTGTTGATCCAAAAGGGTTGGCTAGTATTGAATATTTATCAGTTCTTTCTGCTGAATTAGAACAAGATGGTATCTTCATAGTTTTGCGTCAGGAAAATGAAGTCATTTATTCCTCTCAGAAAACTGCCCACTTGTCTGCTGCGGATCTGCCTGAATACGGAGTATCCTCCACATCCCGCAACATAGAAAGAATTGGGGATGAAACATTTTCTCTGAGACAGCATGATTATTACATTCCTGACAAAGGGAGTGCTTCGTTGTTTTTGATAAAGGATGCCAGCCCTTTAACCAGGCTTATGCGTACATTTTACCCGATTCTTTTTGTCATCCTGGTATTAATTCTGGTTATTACAAATGGGTTGTTAACCTATTATGTTTCCAGGAGCATCATCAAACCAATACAGCAGTTGAAGGAAGCAGCCCAAAAAATCAAAGAGGGAGATCTTGACCATACAATTAACGTAAAAGGGAAGGATGAACTCGCACAGTTGAGTGCCGATTTTGAAGCGATGAGGAAGCAGCTGCAAGAATCTGCAGAGTTACAGGCCCAATATGAAAAGAATCGCAAGGAACTGATCGCACATATCACTCATGATTTGAAAACGCCGATTACTTCCATTAAAGGATATGTGGAAGGCATCCGGGATGGAGTAACAAATTCTCCTGAAAAATTGGAACGCTATCTTCAAACGATTCACCAGAAATCAATTGATATGGATTCTTTGATAAATGAATTATTTCTTTACTCAAAACTTGATTTGAAGAAACTGCCTTTTGATTTTGAGGAAGTCGACTTAAAGGGTTATTTAAATGATTATCTTGAGGAACTGGCTTTTGATTTGGAAAAGGAGAATGTGAAGCTGCTCTTTGAATTCGATGCAGCGGACTCCTACCCAGTGAGCATCGACCGGGATAAGATGAAAAGAGTATTTTCGAATATTATCGAAAATAGCCTGAAATACATGGAGAAGGAAAACGGGGAAATAATCATTTCTCTTTCTCAGAATCAAAATGAAGTCATCCTGGAACTAGCTGATAATGGTCCAGGAATCAGTAATCAGTCACTACCATTCATCTTCCAGCAATTTTACCGGGAAGAGGGTTCCCGTAACAAAGAAACAGGAGGCAGCGGTCTTGGGTTGTCGATCGCTGGCATGATCATTGAAGAACATGGAGGTACCATCACGGCTGAAAGCACGATAGGGATTGGTACAAAAATCATTATTTCTTTAGAAAGACAGGTGAAATCATGAAAAGAATCCTCATCGTTGAAGATGAAATGAGCATCGCTGAACTTGAACGGGATTACTTAGAAATCAATGGTTTCACCTCCGATATCGCTAATGCTGGAGATGAAGGGCTTCAAATGGCGCTGTCCAATGAGTATGATTTGATACTTCTTGATGTAATGCTTCCGGTTATAGATGGTTTTGAAGTATGCAAGATGATTCGGAAAACAAATGATGTTCCGATTATGCTCGTAACTTCAAGGAAAGAAGATATTGATAAAATCAGGGCGTTTGGCTTGGGAGCCGACGATTATGTGGTCAAGCCTTTCAGTCCAAATGAATTGATTGCAAGAGTCAAAGCCCATTTAGCCCGATATGAGAGGCTGGTGGCGAAGCATCGCGAACCGGAAAATACGGATATCTATATACGCGGACTGCATATTGACCGGTCCGACCGCCGAGTCTTCGTAAACAATCGAGAGACTATGTTCACAACAAAGGAATTTGATGTACTGACATTTCTGGCGACTAACCCCAATCAGGTTTTCAGTAAAGATCACCTGTTCGAACGAATTTGGGGGTATGACAGCATGGGTGAAATCTCTACCGTAACTGTCCATATTCGGAAAATAAGAGAGAAAATCGAGATAGACCCGTCCAACCCTGAATACATCGAAACCATATGGGGTGCGGGGTACCGCTTTAAAGCTTAATGAGAGAGGAATAGTTTCATTAAATCGAAAACGCTGCAGCATAGCAGTGTTTTTTTATTTTTGTAGACCAGTATCATCTGTTGTATAGAATCTTCTATGTATGTAGTGGAAAATTAGGAAATATAATGGGATGTACTTTATTATTGAAAAATTTTGCCGATATTATTGGTAAATAAAGGAGGATATAAAATGAATTTGACTATTAATCAATTAAAAAAGAAATCCCTGGAAGCATTGAAAGGGAAGTGGGGCTTAGGAGTGCTCCTAACGTTCTTGGTATTCTTTATCACGACCTTCGTGCCAATGACTTTCGAGGTATTTGTTAGCGGAGGGTTTTCGGAGTGGGCGAACCAAACAGAAACACCACTAATCGCAAGCTTAACAAATATTTTCTTTTCGTTTTTATTTATTCCGCTAACGGCTGCAAGCTATTGGTTTTATTTAACGATTGCCAGGTGGAATGACCCAAAAATCTCACAGGTATTCGCTGTTTATAAAAACTGGGAATTGTCCCTGAAAGTTATTGGTACAGCTATTTTGATAGGGATATTTACAATGCTATGGACATTATTATTAATTATTCCTGGGTTCATAAAAGGGATTTCCTATTCACAATCCTTCTTCCTATTGCGAGACAATCCAGAATTTTCAGCGCTTGAAGCAATCACGGAGAGTAAAAAGAGGATGAAAGGTTACAAATGGAAGTTCTTTCTGATGAACTTAAGTTTCATAGGCTGGGTGTTTATCGCGATCTTCACGCTTGGAGTTGGTTTTCTATGGTTATCACCGTACATTGTAACAACTAATGCGAATTTCTATAATGAATTTATTTTTCCCCAAGGAAATGAAGATAGGGAATCTGGAGATTTAGCTATTTAATCGGCTTTTATTTATTGAAATAAAGGATAATTTTGTAAAATGTCGAAATTAAAGTAATTCTAGTCTCTTAGAGAAATGAGGTTGAATGAAGAGCTTTAACATGTCAACACTATTTTTAATTGATAAGAAAGATGGATTCACTCCGACATTTAGCCAGCTTGTTTCAATGATGGATTACACGCGGAATACTACATTAAAGGTAGTAGAAGGACTTACGGTAGAGGAACTTGATTTTCTTATTCATGATGAGGCGAATTCTATCGGTATGCTGCTTGGACATATGGCTGCAGTAGAACGGATCTATCAAATTATTACCTTTGAAAAGCGTGACCCAACAGAGGAAGAAGAAGAAGAGTTACGTGCGGGAATTGCGCTTGGTGAGCAGGGGAGAACAGCTTTTAAAGGATTTCCACTTGAATATTACCTGGAAGATCTCGCTGCAACACGAAATGATACTTATAAGAAGTTTCAGACGCTGACAGATGACTGGCTGTTCGAACAAACAAATTGGTGGTGGAACCAGCCTGGTAACAATTATTTCAAATGGTTCCATGTGTTTGAGGATGAGCTCAATCACCGCGGGCAGATCAGAATGATTAAAAAGATTTATAGCAAAGATAAAGAACGTCAAGTGAAATAAACTGCAAAGAAAAGGTGACTCAATTCACGAATAGTTTTATTTAGCTATTTTTCAACAAAATTTTAAAAAATTGAAACCAAATATCATGACAATCGTATTACATATCAAGAAATAAATGGAATAAGGAGGGCGCTTGTTTCGATTTTAGCAAGGGGTGACGAAAATGGAGCTGTTTGGCATACCATTAGAAGCGATTTATTTTTACGGTTTGGTGATTTCGGGTGGCGTCACTATTCTTTATTTATTTTTCGGGGACGCCCTTGAGGGACTGACAGAAGCTATTCCTTTCTTGAATCCAACATTAGTTTTTTCCTTTGTTGCGATTTTTTCTTCAGGCGGGTATTTAGGTGAAGTTTTCACAAAGCTGCACAGTGTTTTGATTGCTGCTGCTTCTGCAATTATTGCTCTTATTCTTGTAACTTTGCTGAATGTATTTGTGCTGATTCCACTATCCAATGCCGAGGAATCACTTGTGTATAAAGAGAGTGACTTAAGGGGGGAGGATCGGGACCGTCATTACTGGGATCCCTGTCGACGGTTATGGTGAGGTCATCATAGAGAATATCAGCGGCCGCATCTCTAAGCCGGCAGTCAGCTTTACAAAAACAGAAATTCCTTATGGAAAAAAAGTACTGATAATCGATATTGAAAATGGAGTCCTGCAAGTTAAGTTATATGAAGAGTTAGAGACTTATATTTAGGGGGAAAAGGTATGGATCTAATGTTTATCGTTATTGGTTTTGTAGTCTTTCTTGTCATAGCAATGATAGCTGTTTTCATTACCAAGTATAAAACGGCTGGACCTGACGAAGCCCTGATTGTAACGGGCAGTTTTTTGGGAAACCGCAATGTGCACACAGATGAATCAAGCAACAAAATAAAAATCATCCGTGGCGGCGGTACGTTTATCTTCCCCGTATTCCAGCAATCCCGCCCGTTAAGCCTGCTTTCAAGCAAGCTTGAGGTAACCACTCCTGAAGTATACACTGAACAGGGTGTTCCAGTCATGGCAGATGGAACGGCGATTATTAAAATCGGCGGCTCCATCAGTGAAATCGCCACTGCTGCTGAGCAATTCCTTGGGAAATCAAAAGAAGACCGCGAGAATGAGGCGAAGGAAGTATTAGAAGGGCACCTTCGTTCGATTTTAGGATCGATGACTGTAGAAGAAATCTATAAGAATCGTGATAAGTTCTCGCAGGAAGTTCAGCGTGTTGCTTCACAGGATCTTGCAAAAATGGGACTTGTTATAGTGTCATTCACGATCAAGGATGTACGTGATAAAAATGGGTACCTTGATTCCCTTGGTAAACCTCGTATTGCACAGGTAAAACGAGATGCTGATATCGCAACTGCTGACGCGGAAAAAGAAACTCGTATCAAGAAAGCAGAAGCAGATAAAGAAGCGAAGAAGGCTGAATTTGAACGCGCGACTGAAATCGCCGAAGCCGAAAAGATCAATGGGTTGAAGGTTGCTGAGTACCGCCGCGAGCAGGATAGTGCCAAGGCGAGAGCTGACCAGGCTTATGATTTGGAAATGGCTCGTACACAGCAAGAGGTTACCGAACAGGAAATGCAGGTCAAAATCATCGAGCGCCAAAAGCAAATTGAACTTGAAGAGAAAGAAATACTGCGTCGCGAACGCCAATACGATTCTGAAGTCAAGAAAAAGTCCGACGCTGACCGCTATGCAGTCGAGCAGTCCGCTGCGGCAGATAAGGCCAAGCAAATGGCTGAAGCAGACGCAAATAAGTATCGTATTGAAGCAATGGCTAAAGCGGAAGCAGAAAAAGTTCGTATGGACGGTCTTGCGAAAGCGGAGGCAGAAAAGGCAAAAGGTGAAACCGAAGCCGAAATTATCCGCCTGAAAGGTGTTGCCGAAGCAGAAGCAAAGGAAAAGATCGCAGAAGCATTCGAACAATTCGGCCAGGCCGCAATCCTCGATATGATTTTGAAAATGCTTCCTGAATACGCGAAGCAAGTTGCAGCGCCACTTGGAAACATCGATAAGATTACCGTTGTCGACACTGGCGGCAGCGACGCCAATGGTGGAGCAAACAAGGTAACGGGCTATGCGACTAACCTAATGTCCACGCTCCAGGAATCACTAAAAGCATCATCCGGTATTGATGTAAAAGAGTTGATTGAGAATTTCTCAGGAAAGGCTAATGTAAGAAACAGTATTGATGCCTTGACAGACGAAATACGCGACAACAAGACTGAAAACAGAGTTGAAAGTACTCCGAAGCAGGGAGAATAGAAGGATAAGCCGTCTGGGGCTTTGGCTCCAGGCGGTTTTTTGCATTTACAGTCAAAAGTGCAACATTATTTCATGGATTTACGATTGAGACTGTGTCTAATTTAGGAGTTAAACGATTGAGACTGCGTCTAATTTAGGAGTTAAACGATTAATAATGCCTATTACAAAAAATTTAACGGTTGATATGGCATGATCCATAGGTCCTAGAATCGAACCAAGATAGGAAAAAGAAAAATGTTAACAAAACATTCACAAAAATAGAATGCTTTTTGAATTAGAATAAGCTTAAAGAAAGGAAGTGGACTATGTTACTAAAAAAAAGAACTGAATCAGAGGAATTAGTAGGACTTCGCTACCTGAACACACGAATGGAGTTGGCGGCAAAGGATAAATTTCATCTTTCGAATTTGGAAAAGGGCTATAGAGGGGAAACTGAATTTGACCTGTTGACTGAAAACCTCTCTGAGGAAAGGTATATAATAGATGACCTGCTGCTCCAAGTGAATAATTCATATTTCCAAATTGATAAGGTCATAATATCTGTGGGATTGATACATCTATTGGATGTGAAATATCACGAAGGTGATTATTACCTGGAATCAGAAAAATTGTACCACATGAAGAGCAACCGAGAGTTCAAAAATCCAGTCATACAATTAAAGAGAAGCGAGACGCTCTTTCGCCAACTGCTTCAAAACCTCAAATTAAATTACCTCGTTCAGGCTGCAGTTGTTTTTAACAACCCAGAATTTACCCTTTACCAAGCTCCGAAGGATCTGCCAATTATTTTACCAACCCAAATCAATCGCTTCTTAAAAGAACTTAACGAAACACCTTCGAAGTTGGACGAGAATCATAAAATACTTGCCCATAAACTGCTTTCCTTGCACCACGTAAAAAATCCATTTACCACTCTGCCTCCATATGATTATGACCAATTGGAAAAAGGTATGTACTGCAGGGCTTGTGGTTCATTTAATACTTCTATAAAAATACGCCATCTAATCTGCGGTAAATGCGGAAATTCTGCATCTGCAGAACAATCAATCGTTAAGCAAATAGAAGAATTCAAGGTATTGTTTCCAGATAGAAAGATAACGACACAAAGCATCTATGAATGGTGCAACATAGAAATAAATAAAAGGCGCATAACCAGAGTATTAAAGAAGTTTTACACTCCAAAAGGAACCACATCGGATACTTATTACGAATGAAATATGGTCTGAAGTGGGTGCAGGTTCGGACAAAAGAGAAGAGTCGGCCCAGTGATTTGTCTGAAGAGAGTGCAGGTTCGGACAAAAGAGAAGAGTCGGCCCGGTGATTTGTCTGAAGAGAGTGCAGGTTCGGACAAAGTAGGAGCATCTCGGCGGTGAATTGTCTGAAGAGGGTATAGGTTCGGACAAAAGTAGGAGCATCTCGGTGGTGAATTGTCTGAAGAGGGTATAGGTTCAGACAAAGTAAGAACATCTGGGCGGTGAATTGTCTGAAGTGGGTGAAGGTTCAGACAAAGTAAGAACATCTGGGCGGTGATTTGTCTGAAGTGGGTGAAGGTTCGGACAAAGTAGGAGCATCTCGGCGGTGATTTGTCTGAAGTGGGTGAAGGTTCGGACAAAGTAGGAGCATCTCGGCGGTAATTTGTCTGAAGTGGGTGCAGGTTCGGACAAAAGAGAAGAGTCAGCCCGGTGATTTTTCTGAAGAGAGTGCAGGTTCGGACAAAGTAGGAGCATCTCGGCGGTAATTTGTCTGAAGTGGGTGCAGGTTCAGACAAAGTAGGAGTATCTCGGTGGTGAATTGTCTGAAGTGGGTGCAGGTTCGGACAAAGTAGGAGCATCTCGGTGGTGATTTGTCTGAAGTGGGTGCAGGTTTAGACAAAGTAGGAATATCTCGGTGGTGAATTGTCTGAAGTGGGTGCAGGTTCAGACAAAGTAGGAGTATCTCGGTGGTGAATTGTCTGAAGTGGGTGCAGGTTCGGACAAAAGAGAAGTGTCGGCCCGGTGATTTGTCTGAAGTGGGTGCAGGTTCAGACAAAGTAGGAGTATCTCGGTGGTGAATTGTCAGAAGTGGGTGCAGGTTCGGACAAAAGAGAAGAGTCGGCCCGGTGATTTGTCTGAAGAGAGTGCAGGTTCGGACAAAGTAGGAGCATCTCGGTGGTGATTTGTCTGAAGTGGGTGAAGGTTCGGACAAAGTAGGAGCATCTCGGTGGTGAATTGTCTGAAGAGGGTATAGGTTCAGACAAAGTAAGAACATCTGGGCGGTGATTTGTCTGAAGTGGGTATAGGGTCGGACAAAGTAGAAGCCTCTCGGTGGTTATTTGACTGAAGTAGGTGCAGGTTCGGTCAAAAGAGAAGAGTCGGCCGAGTGATTTGTCTGAAGTGAACCTGCGCGTATTACCCCTTCGTCATATTCAATTAATACAAAAGAAATAAAAAACGCCTGAGCTCGTTACTAAAGCTCAGGCGAAAACTCAACTATTCTTTTACCTCAGGTTTCAGCCATCCCCCGAAATATCCTTTTGCCTGAGGATGACCTGTTTTTTCAAAAAGTTCAATTACATCATGTCCAGAGGCGTTTTTATTTGTATACTCGTTGACATATGTCTTCAGAGCTTTATTCACTTTCCCATCTTTGACTAAATAGTCCAGCTCAGCGTACATATTGTACCCATGTAAATTCATCATCACGATATAGTCATTGATATTTTTAAAATCGCTTAATGGGCTGCTTAAATATTGGCCTTCTTTTTGTATTCTGGCGATTTCTTCTTGTTGTTTTAGTTGATCTTCAGCGGAGCTTTTAGCCGTGTAGCCTTTTTCTCCCATATAAGTTTTCAATGAATAGCTTACAAGACTTTCATTTACCCATGGTTCTTTATATCCTTGGCTTCCGACCAATCCAGACAGCCATTGACGGATCACACCGTCGGTCATGCTGAGAGAAGTATAGCTGTTATCTGAAAAATTATATCCAGCTGAGAAGATCATTCCCTGGTAAGCCATTTGGGGATTGCCTTCTCCGGTTCGGATAATATCAAGTTCCTTATAAGGTAATGTTGAGTCGAAAAACTCCTCGAAATAATCAATCGATTGGTCAGCGCCCATTGCGTTTTTATTTGCGGTCTGCTGCTTATCAATGGAAGGGCGGTACCATACATTCACAAGCGTTTGATTCTGGGTCATGAATCTTTCAGCTTGATAATATTGCTTATCCAAAAGAACGACGGAGAAATCACGGACATTATTTATGGAGACGTGATATTTTTGTTTTTCATCCGTTTTCTCGATCCTTGCATTAACTTCTTCTGCATTCGAAAGAATCTCGTACTTTGCAGAGGTGTTAATAGTTACATCATAGTCAGCTGTTTCGCTGTAAAATGGATTTCCGATAGGTGAATAAGGATCCAGGTTCCAGCCATTTTTATCATGCACAGCCTGTTTGGGCAGGAAATTTCCGAGCCAGACTGCAGCATAATCATAGCTTGAATTGCTATAATTCGAAGGCAGCTGGAATTTGAATTGAATGTCAATTTTTGAATATGTCTTGTCTTTCCACTGAGCCATTTGAATTTCTAAAATAGTTCCTTCAACTTTAAAATCAGCTTTCTGGTCATTCACTTTGATATCTTGTATATCAATCGAGCCTGTTGTCGGTGAAGGGCCTCTTACGAATTCCCAATCAGGTCCATTAATCGGTTCCTTGAACTGGTTAGGGTACAGGTGAAAATATATTTTATCCTGATCGGCACCGGTAGTATTGGTTGTTTCGACTGTGAGTGTTCCTTGCAGTGTGGCTTCGGCACCCTGATAACTCAGGTCAGCCTTATATTTGACCGGCAGATGCTCTTTGTTGGTGAAGCTGTAACTAAATAAGTCTTTCGCTTCTTTTGATTCATTGGATGCACCAACACTATTTTTCTTTGGTTTTTCATCCGCGAAAAATTCCGCATACGAAAATACACCCGCCCATAGCACGAAAGATACCGTCAGTAATGAAGTAAATGCAGGCTTAGGGTATTCCGAAATAAATTGAGAAGCTTTGATGGCAGTATTATCAACAGCCAGGTAAACCTTATAGCGGAGCATAAACCTACGGGTCTGCCTGAGTTTTTCACGGATTACGTCACTAAAATATTTCTTCTCTTCATAATCCACTTCAGGCTGTTCTTGCAAGCCAACTATTACAAAATTTTTTGCGGTGCTGGTATTTTTTTTTAGCGACAGAAGTTCTGGTCATTTGTTTAACCGGCACCACTCCCGCAATATGATCCTCGACTC
Source organism: Mesobacillus subterraneus (assembly GCF_020524355.2). NCBI lineage: Bacteria > Bacillati > Bacillota > Bacilli > Caryophanales > Bacillaceae > Mesobacillus > Mesobacillus subterraneus. The sequence continues at coordinate 2,818,026 of NZ_CP129019.1, read as the reverse complement.
CTTTTTTCATCCAATTCACGATGATCGCAATAAAAGCAATGATCAGCATCGGGCTGTAAGCCATCCAAGGGGCTCTTCTGATCAGCCAGTAGTTTTGGCCGGCCATTCCTGCTAGTTCATTAGTGATTGTTCTGTATATCAGTCGAGGTGAATCAGTTAGCGCGGTTGGATGAGGACCGCCTAAATACAATGAAAAAATCCCAAGGAAGGTCAACAGCTGTAAGATTGATAAGATTTGCTGTGTAGTCAATAACAGCAAATGAGATTTGATATTGGGCCATACATGCTTTTTTAAGATGTGTAACTTGCTGGCACCCATCAGCGTTGAACTTAGGACATAGGGTTGTGTTTCTATTTCTTCCATCATATCAAGGATGTAATGATATACGCCGGGAAGACCAACCAGCAGCATGATAATCAATTGATATTCCAGTATGACTATTGCTGAAATTCCTGTAGGTGATGATGCCACAGGAATCATTAAAATAATCGCGACAAGCAATTGAGGAATATACCTGAATGGCCAAAAGAAAGCACTGAAGTATCGTTTAAAGCTCGGATACAATAATTTCGTTATAAGCGCCAGTAGTGTACCAAGCAAAAGTCGGGCAAATGTGATTCCCAATATAGCTCCAAGAGTATACTTAACTCCAACGAGCACAAGATTAACCATGCTTCTTGCTCCCAAATCTGTCCCGAGCGGAAAGACTAGCGAAGGAGGAGCAGGCGGAGCAGCCACAAAGTTTCCTTCTTCATCGAAAATCAGTGGCTCATTGCTTTCAGGCATAAGCTCTGTGTTCCAGCTGATTAGGAACAACGCAATAAGTATCGTCGAACCAATCAGGATATTCCGATGCTTAAGATTATTAATGTAAGAAATCGATTCCACAAACTTCCCAAAGGCAGCTTTCAAAAAAGCAAGCAACCTTCTGTTTCCTTTTTTTTGTCCTTTATTGAAAAAAGACGCAATCAAAGCGATTGCCGATAAGAAAATCCCCTTGATACTTCTCATATATCCATCCCCCGGAGGCTTCCGAACTTTTTACCGATTAACGAAACGAATCTTTCCACAAGAATGACAGGAAGCATAAGAACACCAACGTAAAATAAAATACTCACGGGAGAGGTGCTTTTCATCTGAAGAAGTTTATTTAGCTCCTGAATGTACCCGTCAAGGACAAACATATGTTCAACGAGCACGAGGTTTGTCAAAATCATAAAGATAATAGTTTTAAAATGAATCGTGACAACCGGCACGATATTGCGGGTTAAATGGGAGAAAAGGAGCTGCACCTTCGATAACCCTTTTGCCTGGCCTAAGAGAATGTAATGTTTTTCAAATTCCTCCTCCATTACTTTTATTAGGTATTGAGCAAAAAACAGTGATGGCAGCAGAGAATTGATAATCATTGGAAAAATCAGTGGTTCCTTCCCGGCTAAACCATACATCGTAACCAAGCGAATTTGGAATTCCCTATAAAGAGTAAACAAAAACATCTGTATCATGAAAATAACAAGCAGATCAGGTATTCCCTCAAAGAAGTTAAGGATATTTTTAACTCTTGACCGTTGTTTATAGGGAAAATTCATAAATAAATAAGCGATTAAACTTCCGATTACAATTGAAAATATCAGGCTTACAAAAATTACTTCTAGTGAGTATGTATAGCGGTCAATAACTGTTTCCGTGTTCCATCTTTCAAAGAATTGCCAGCTGGCAGGCTTGAAAAATTGCATGACCGTATCTCCGAGCAATTTAAAAAAAGAGAAAAGATTAATGCCAATGTGGTCACTATCAGGATCCCGGAAGACGAAAAGCCTGGGAAACACCATAAAAAATAGAAGACCGGTGATGAAGGTCAAAAATAAAAACAAGTAATGGATAATTTTTTTCATAAGCTCTCCTCTGGGAAAATTTTCTTTAAGTTTTGACGTAAGTAAGTTTGGAAAGTTACAAGATTTCAGAAAAATTTCTTAATAATTTTGTGATTATTGAAAAAACAATGTAATATGAATTATAATAAACCGACTGACTAGTTTATTTTGACTCTTTCACAAAAACGTAATCCTTTTAAGTGAAATCGCGACTGCTAAGCTTTTTTATTGTATTTAGCCAAAGAATTAAAGGAAAAGGGGTATGTGACATGGAACAAAAGGTAATGAACCAATCAATCATGTCTGCGCTTGGAAAGTTCAATGAATTAGATGAAAAGATTTCGCATTTTAATAGTATTTTAGGTTTGTTGAGCTGGGACCAAAAAGTTATGTCACCGAAAAAAGGACGTTCTACTTTCGCAAATGCAAATGGAACGCTTAGAACAGAAGCTTTCAAGTTAACTGTCTCTGAGGAAATGGGGGAAGTGCTCAGCATGCTCTCCGCACCAGAAGCAGAGGAGTACCTTGATGAGGCGTTACAGGCTAAGGTCCGTGAACGACTTAAATTTTATAACCGTTCAAAGAGTATTCCAGCTACCATGATTAAGGATTTCTCTGTACTTACATCAAGAGCTAATGATGCTTGGGAAGAGGCAAGAGAGAATAATGATTTTGAAAAGTACCTTCCGTATCTTGAGAAGATCGTAGAATTCAAACGAAAAGCTGTTGAAATATATGGTTATGAAAATCATCCATATGATGCGCTTCTTGAAGAATTTGAGCCTGGCCTGACTGTGGAAAAGCTTGATCCTTTGTTTGTTAAATTAAGAGAATCAAGCACGGATTTACTTAGAAGAATTCAAGGGTCTTCTTACAAGCCATCAGTCGAGATATTTGAACAGCCTTATTCAGTAGAGAAGCAAAAAGAGTTCAATCGTTATATCTTGCCGCTGATAGGCTTCGATATGGAAGCAGGCAGGCTGGATGAAACCGTCCATCCATTTGCACAACCTGTCAATACACGTGATGTGAGGATTACGACTAGATATGTTGAAAATAATGTCCGCTCTGCTATTTTCGGAACAATTCATGAAGCCGGGCATGGTATTTATGAACAAAATATCAATCCGGAATTCCAGGATACAGTTCTTCAGGAAGGTGCTTCATTTGGAATCCATGAATCTCAGTCGCGTTTCCTTGAAAACATGGTAGGACGCAGCGAGGAATTCTGGAAGTACTTCTATCCGAAACTTCAGGAACATTTCCCTGAACAGCTTGGTAATGTGGAATTGGATGATTTTTATAGAGCCACGAATTCTGTCCAGCCATCTTTCATCCGAGTTGAGGCTGATGAGCTAACGTATAATCTTCATATCATGGTTCGCTATGAAATTGAGAAGGCTTTGATTGCCGGGGAAATAGAGGCAAAGGAATTGCCAGAAATATGGAACGCGAAAATGAATGACTATCTTGGCATTACACCATCCACTGACAGTGAAGGGGTGCTTCAGGATATTCACTGGTCATTCGGAGGTCTTGGCTACTTCCCGTCATATTCTCTTGGCAATCTTTATGCAGCCCAAATCCTGAACAAGATTAAGAAAGATTTGCCGGATTTCTATGAGAAGATTGAGCAGGGTGAGTTTTCAGTGATTCAAGACTGGCTAAAGGAAAACATCCATCAGTATGGCATGCTTTATACACCTAATGAACTGATTGTAAAAGCCACCGGTGAAGAACTGAATGCTGAATATCTGGTTCAGTATCTGGAAGAAAAGTATAGCAAAGTGTACAAATTATAATTCAACGAAGAAGAATGAGGTAATGTATATGACGCCAATAGTTTCAGAGGAATATAAGGAAAAAAAGCGTCAGGAAATACTGCAGAGCGCTCATGGTTGTTTTGCTGAGAAGGGTTTTGAATCATGTACTGTTGATGATATTGTCGCTCGTTCTGGCCTGAGCAAAGGGGCAATCTATAATTACTTCAAAAGTAAGGATGATATCTATCTTGCTTTGATGGAAGGACAGACGAATGACTCGGGACATACATTTGCAAAAGCGATAGCTGAGCGAAAGACAGCAATGGAAAAGCTCAACTACTTGTTTGAAGCCTATCTGAATAACGATCCGAATGAGGAAGAGAACAAGGGTGATGCAATTGTCCATTATGAGTTCAGATTGTACTCGACACGGAATCCAAAGTTGAAGGAAATGTTGACTGAAAGATATAAAGATTTCTTTGTTTCATTACTGATAGAAATCATTAAAGAAGGGCAAACATCAGGTGAATTCAACAAAGAACTAGATCCCTTGAAATTTGCGGATATCTTCTGGGCAATGGTCAATGGAGCTACATTGCAGGCAACGATCCTTGAAAATTATCAATATAAACTTATATTAAAAGAAATGCAGGATATGTTCTTGGAAAAATTAAAACGATAAATGATTAAAACCAGTGAGGTTGCTCACTGGTTTTAATTTGTTTTCGGCAGGTCCAGGCTCTGAAAGCATTGAAATTGACGAAAACAGCTATTTACTTCAGATCGAGTGCATTTTGTGAATATAGAGCTTTTTCCTTTAGCAGTTTCTTCAGTTTCGGCTTATTTTTTCGCCCGGACAGAATGTAAAGGAAGTCTCCAGCCATGATGACCGTATTACCAGTAGGTGCAATCAGTTTGCCGTGGCGGATGATCGCATTCACCAGTGTCCCTTCTGGAAAGGGGATGTCCATCAAGGTTTTACCGACAATTGCACTTTCGCTCTCCATTTCATATTCAATCATCTCTGCATCAGCTTTTCCTAATGAAATCAACTCAAGTGACTGCATCGGAATCGTTTTTTTAGGTCCATTCAATCCCAGCTTATTGGCTAGCATTGGTATGGTAGCTCCCTGAATCAGTGCGCTTGTGAGTACGACGAAGAAGACAACATTGAAGATCTGATGGCTGTCCTCGATACCTGCCAGCAATGGGAAGGTGGCAAGGATTATAGGGACAGCGCCTTTCAATCCTGCCCATGAAAGGAAAATCCGCTCTTTTTGGGTGTACTTCATTTTAATCGTTGAGATGAACACAGCAACTGGTCTTGCTATAAATATAAGAATCAATGAGATAAGAATTCCTTGAATTAAAATAGCAGGAGTAAAAAGTTCTGATGGAAATACAAGAAGTCCGAGGATGACAAACATCAAAATTTGCATCATCCAGGCAAAACCTTCTGAAAAACGGAATATAGAATGGCGGTAGGCAATTTCCGCATTACCGATCAGAATAGCTGCAATATATACAGCCAAAAGCCCGCTGCCGTTTAGGAAAGCTGTAATGCCATAAGTCAGCAATGCAAAAGCGGTTGCAAATACAGGATATAGTCCACTGGAATCCAGATTGATGGAATTCAAAGCTTTTACAGCTATCTTTCCAAATATGATCCCCAGTATCAAACCAAGCCCCATTTGCAAAAAGAAATCACCAATCAATGTCAAGATACTTGTATCCGGCATGGTAATCAGTTCAATCATTGCGACTGTTAAAAATACTGCCATCGGATCATTCGATCCCGATTCGGCTTCAAGGGTGGATCCGAGTTTTGGAGAGATATTATGGTCTTTCAGGACTGCGAACACAGCCGCCGCGTCAGTTGAACCAACTATCGCACCGAATAAAATGGATTCAAGCCAGTCGAGGCCCAGGATCATCTTAGCAGCCGCCGCGATAATACCCGAGGTAATTAAAACTCCAATAGTCGCCAATGATAAAGAAGGCACAATCACCGGCCTGACATCCTTCCAATTTGTCTGCAGGCCGCCTTCAAACAAAATGATGATCAGTGCAATTACACCGATTTTCTGTGTCAATGATGCATTGTCAAAATAGATGATACCCAGGACATCACTGCCCATGACCATTCCAACCAAGATAAAAAGGATGAGGGAGGGAACGCCTAATCTTGTTGAAAATCTCGTAGTCAACACCCCGACAATGAATAAAAAAGCTAAAAGCAGGATGAATGAGTCCGTACTAATAATGTGTTCAGGCAATAAAAACTCCTCCTTATAGATTGATATTTATTTTAACCGGGACTGTTTCCTGGTCTACTCCAATAAAATGCTTTGTTTCTGACGGCGAGGAATGCTGCAGTCTTTTTTGGATGAGTGAAATTGCTACACCCTGAGAGTAAGCATGATAGCCAAATGTTTTCCTGAGAGTGGTCATTCCTACCGGTTCATCAATTCCGGCATTTTTTGCTGCTGCATTGATAATCCTGTAGGCTTGTTGTCTTGTGATTGGGTTAGAAGTTTTTCTCGACTTAAAAAGATAGTCTGTATCGATTAAAGAATTTTCATTTATATATTTTTTTAGGGACCGCTTTATAGAGGAATTTAAGTAAACTGGAGGATTGAAATAGAGCGGAAAGGAAAGAAAGTCTGCAATTTCTCCATGCTTATCGCATACATCGTGGACTCTTAGACTAAGTAATTCCTGAAGTTTGATTCCGGTATTGATTCCGAGCAAAAACAAACAATAATCCCTGGTCGAGTGAGTTTGGAGGAATCTCTTCATAGTGATAATTTTGCTTTTAGATTTAATTGCACTAACCATTTTCATAAAATCACTCCTTCCTTACGTAACTTAATTATATCTTAAATCAATTTTTGTAACATACGTTTTGCTTGATCAAGATTTATTTGTTACTCGACTGTCAAATGTTATAATGAACAGAATCTAAAAATTTGTTATTAATATGGAGGCAATTATGCTGACTTTTGAACAAAAACTTGCAATTATTGAATCATTTCCTCAACTTGAACGAAAAGATGTCTCTTTAGACCGTGTAAACTTTCATTATTCTGAGAGCGTATACGACAAGAAAAACGTTGTCTATCACCTTCACCCAAATGGAAATGGGTTTGTCTATGGTGAATTTTTAGAAGGCTATGACATGGATCCTAAGGGAATGGTAAATATCCGTGATTTTACTTCGAATGAGCTAAAATCAATCATTGAACAGTCAATTGAGTCCTTATCCCCCAACAGCACCATCGAATCAGCCATCATTGAGAACAATGAAGAAGAACGCTGGATTAATTCAGAAAACCACACATTGATTCTTGTTCATGAAGATGAAATGTGGAATGTATATGCTGGACTTAATCTGGATGGTACATTCCTTTCATACAATGAAGCCAAACAATATTTAGAAGAAGAAGGATTCAGGAAAAGATAAAAAAGGATGCCGCGGTGGCATCCTTTTTTCTAATAGTCTGTTTTCGTAAAGATTGTTGTTAAAATCCTAAAGCCGGTTTTAACGTAATAAATAGCCAGTTTGAAGTTCAAGATTAATTTTGCTGGCTCTTTTCTCTTTTTTGAAGAAAAATAGGTCATTCCATTCTATGTTGATGTCAATAGCAACAAAGTTTGAGAAAAGAGCTTGCCATTAAAACCAAACGTTACGTACTTAACAAAACTATAATTTAAAATTCCCGGTCAATTTTTCCAACTCAAGTGCTGTCCGCTGGAGGATTTTTGTCGTCTCGTTTACATTCTCTGCGATTCTTAGCTGCTCTTGTGTGGACTGGTCCGTCTGTCCAGTGCCTGCGGCAATCTGCTGGGAAGCTTGAGAGACTGTATCAAGAGAATTAGTTATTTGTTCAAATGCGCTGACCTGCTGTTCAATGGCAGTTGCAATATTATTGGAGTTGTCTTCAATCTCCAATGTCGTTTCATAGATTTCATTAAGTGTATTTTTTGCCTTAGCAGAAAGGTCTTTATTGTATTGTACAGCTTCTCTTGTTTTTGTGATGTAGTCAACGGCAGTACGAGTGTTCTGGATATTTTCGTTAACGATGGAAATGATAATGGAGGCTGATTTTGCGCTTTCCTCAGCAAGCTTCCGAACTTCGTTTGCGACAACCGCAAAACCTTTCCCATGCTCACCAGCCCTTGCAGCTTCAATGGCCGCGTTCAATGCCAACAGGTTTGTCTGATCAGAGATTGTATTGATGATTTTGACGAATTGTGTAATTTTGTCTGATTGTTTTTCAAGCACAGTAATAATATCAGCCAGCTGGTTTGTATTTTCATCTACAGCTTCAAGTCCTTCAAGCATCTCGTCGATTCTTACGGTTCCTTCTTTGGAAGTTACCGTTGAATTTTTAGCAATGAAGCTTGCCTGCTGAGCAGATGCGTTTATCTCTTCGATACCGGCATTGATTTCTTCCAATGTTGCTTGCATTTCTTCGATGTTGGCATTCTGTTCTTGTGTGCTTGCGGCAGCTTGCTGGTTAGCTGATGTCAGTTCCCTGATAGCTTCAACCGAACTTGAGGCTATATTGGATAACCCAACTGTTTCACTTGAAACTTCCCTTGAACTTGTTTGTACCTGAGAAACGAGTGTTCTAAGGGAGGCAGCCATTGTATTAATACTTATAGCTAGTGATCCGATTTCATCTTTTGACGTAACGATGATCTCATCTTGTGACAAGTCACCTTTTGCGATGTTTGCTGTTAAAACCTTGATGTTGTTCAGCGGTTTAATGAGTCTTGACACCAGGAAATACATAGCTGCACTTGAAAGGGCAAGAATAATAAGAGATAGAATCCATATGCCCGCGACCTCAGCATTAATCTTTTTATTTACCTGGGAAACGTCAAATTCAACTCCATAGAGGGCAATAGTTGTTCCTGTCATATCGGAGATTGGCGCAAAACCGGTCATTTTTTCACCGTTTTGCGATTTGTAAATGTCAGTTGTTGTCCGTTTGTTTTCCTCAAAAGCTTCTAGAGCTGCTTTTTCAAAATCCTTGCCGCCAGAATAATTCGAACCATATGTAATATCCTTGGACATCATTGCTGAGCTCATTGTTGGGATTACAAACTTTTCCCCGTTCTTCGTAATTAAATAAAGATTATGTATTAAGGGGTTTTCTTTTAGAATTTGGTCCATTTGTTTCTGCATTGAGGTAACACCTGGATTGTTTTTTGAAGGATTGGCAATAATTGTTTTTGCTTTCCCTGCAGAAACCTGGTCCGATAACAAGCTTGAAATTGTATTAAGTTCTGCTTCCATCGAGTCCATGTTGCTCGTCCTGATGGTGTACTGAGCATAAGATGTAGTAGCCAAAGCAAGAAGCAGCATTGAGATTATGCTTAAAGATACAATCTTTAGTTTAAGACTCATATTTTTGTTGGATTTTTTTTTGCTTGATTTCTTTGAAGTCACTGCTTTCATTGCCATGTTCTTCTTCTTTTTCTTGAAAAGCAATTTGTCCACTCCCTCTGATCTTCGTAAGCGATAAATTCATTTGAGAACAACTACCAATAATTAAACTGCAGGAGTCGGGTTAAGTCCTGAAAGGTTCTCATATTATTGTTATTTTCGGCATTTTTCAAAATTAGTTAAGGGAAATGGGTTAATTAGTCGTATATTTTTGTTTGAAAGAAACTAGTGCTTTTACCTTTTGGCGGATAACCATAAAAGCCTATTTTTTGATATATTTTTGACCTGCGACCCATAATAAGGGTGGAATGATTCACGTTTTTCCTCTAATATGCGTTAGCTGTTTACTATAAGGGTATAATTTAAAAAATGAACAAAACATCGTGGTGCTAAAGAAATATTCCTTTGACCATCATTTTGTTTTGAATGAAGTACTGTCTTCTAGGAGGTGACTGCCTTACGATTGTAGGGCTTGCCCATTGATTATTACTAATTTGTTTTTAGTTGTTTTATTAATTGCCTTAACTGGGTTTTTTGTAGCGACAGAGTTTGCCATCGTAAAAGTGAGGAGTTCAAGAATTGACCAGCTGATTGCAGAAGGGAGGAATGGAGCACAATCGGCAAAGCACGTGATCACACATCTCGATGAATATCTATCGGCCTGTCAGCTGGGTATTACGATTACAGCTCTTGGCCTGGGGTGGCTAGGAGAACCCACAGTTGAAGAAATGCTCCATCCTGTATTCGAAAACTTTCATCTAAATTCGTCCTTATCCAGTATTTTATCGTTTGGAATTGCCTTTGCTTCGATCACCTTTTTGCATGTGGTCGTTGGGGAGCTAGCTCCAAAAACGGTAGCAATCCAAAAAGCAGAAGCAGTCACCCTTGCTTTTTCCAAGCCAATAATCTGGTTTTATAAGATTATGTACCCTTTCATATGGGTGTTGAATGGTTCAGCCAGGCTTCTGGTCAGCCTGTTCGGTTTGAAGTCCGCATCTGAGCATGAAATTGCCCATTCTGAAGAGGAACTCCGCATTCTTTTATCAGAGAGTTATGAAAGCGGTGAGATTAATCAAAACGAACTAAACTATGTAAATAATATTTTCGAGTTTGATGAGCGGATTGCTAAAGAAATAATGGTACCACGTACTGAAATTGTCACGTTTGATATAACAGATGATATCGATACCATTATAGATGTGATTCAAAAAGAGAAATACACACGCTATCCAGTTATAGATGGCGAGAAGGATAATATCGTAGGGATGATCAATATCAAGGAGATACTCACTGCTAAATTGACACGTAAGGATCTTCAAAAAGAATCGATCCTGTCGTCATTTATCAAGCCTGTCATTAGAGTAATTGAAACAATCCCTATCCATGATTTACTCGTCAAAATGCAGAAAGAGCGCATCCATATAGCCATCTTGATTGATGAATATGGCGGAACATCCGGACTGGTGACTGTAGAGGACATTCTTGAGGAAATTGTCGGAGACATCCGAGATGAGTTTGATGTTGACGAAATTGCAGAAATAAGAAAGGTAAATGAAAATCACTATCTGTTCAGCTCAAGAGTATTGATCGATGAAGTGAATGACCTGTTAGGCATCCATATATCAGAAGATGAAGTAGATACAATCGGCGGATGGTTCATGACTAAAAATATCGATGCCGAAATTGGTGACGAAATAGAAGAACAAGATTATCTTTTCAAGATTATCGAGATCGACGAGTATCATATTGCCTATTTAGAGGTTCTAAAGAAGGACGAAGATGAAAAGCCGGACTAATTCTGGCTTTTTTCTTGTTTAAGGAATTTATAAAAAATTATTGATTGTGAATAACTCAGTGAAGTTTTCTTAATCCAGCTCCAGCGCCTAGCCCCTCGAGTCGCTTCGGTCCTTCCGATGAAGTCAAAGAACGACTTCACGGTCAGGCCCTCCAGCGCTTGTAGGGGCTGAACAAGGCGCTTGCGCTTTTTGTTCTTTGCACATTACGGTTGTGGCTAATTTTGGCAAGTACTAAATAGTTTGAGTTCCTGTCCTCGCCGGGTAAGAATACACTACCGGGGCAACCGGATGAATCATACATTGAAATGGAGGAATGTAAAATGGCTAAAAAAGTAGTTGGAGTATATGATAATCAAACAGAATTGATTGATGCAATTGAAGAATATAAAAACACCGGCTATGCCGTTCAGGATTTCTCAATCATTGGTGATACAAAGGATGTTACCACTGCGCTTGAAAGCAGAACAGGTATAACAACTGAAAATATCGGGAATGAAACTGATGACCATAGGGAAGGCGGTTTCTGGCAAAGCCTGATGACAGCATTTGATGCAGACAGAAATCTTGGTGGCAATGAGCCTTCTATTTCTGACCGTCTGGTTAGTGTAGGCTTAACAGATGACGCAGCAAGTGAATACGAAGAAGATGTTCTAAATGGACGCATCATCCTATTGGCAGAAACAGCTGCATCCGGAATTGATGTTGAAGAAACAGGATATGTTACAGATACATCAGTAACCGGAGCATATGACAGAAACGATACATCAGTAACAGGAGATTTTGATAATACTGATGAGCAGACTTTGAGGTTAAGAGAAGAGCAGCTTGATGTTTCTAAGGAAAGGGTACAGGCAGGCGAAGTGGAGGTTCACAAGGAAGTGGTCGAAGAACAGCAGAAGGTCAACATTCCAGTCACACGAGAGGAAGTTTACGTGGAAAGACGTGACGTGAACGAAACTTCTTCTGGCATGGATGCTTCTATTGATGACGATGAAACGATCCGTGTACCAATCATGGAAGAAAAGATAGAGGTTACTAAGAAGCCGGTTGTTTCGGAAGAGCTTGTCATTGGCAAGCGAGAAGTGACTGCTCCTGAACAAGTCGTCGAAAGTGTAAAGCATGAAGAAGCACATCTGGAAGCAGACGACGATTCTGTAGTCAATGAATCAGATCTTGACCGCCAGCGTGACTCACTAAATAATTCCGCTGACCTGGACCGTGATGGTTTAAATAATCCTTCAGGAATGTACCGTGACGGTTATGAAAATAAATAGAAATATCCTGTAAAATAAGAAAAGACGCCCATAGGGCGTCTTTTCTGCGTATTGAGGCGACTGACTGCACGCCACATCGTGCATTTCCATGAAGGAGTGTCTGTCGGCTTACACAATTCAGCTCATCGCTTGATAAATATAACACGTCGAACCAGCATTAGCAATAGGGAATTTTAAGAAGAATTCTTCATGTTTCATATTCCAGGTATAAAGGGTAAAAAATCAAAAAGAAGTAGAGAAGGGGCACAACATGAAGAAAAAAACAATCTTGATTTCATCTCTAATATTAATTATTGTTGTCTCTATGGCTGCATTCAGTGTGGTCAACACTCAAAAAGAGGAAGGTGACAGGCTGGTGATAGCATTCGGAGACTCTCTTACCTATGGTTACGGTGATAAGAAGGGCTCGGGTTATATTGATACACTGCAATCCATGTTGAACAAGGGTAACAAAAAGGATTTCAACTTTGATAATGAAGCTATTTATGGTCTTGAATCTTCTGGTATCCTTACTCAGCTGTCTGATGTCACTATTAGAGGGAAGCTTGATGAAGCAGATTATTTTATTCTTTATATCGGTACTAATGATTTAATCAATAGCAATGGCGAGAATTTAAAGAATCTGAAGCATGGGCAAATCGAGAAAGGGCAGGCAGAGTATTTGAAGAATTTGAAGGCGATCCTCAATATTTTGACTGATAAGAACGAAAAAGCGCCTATCCTTCTGCTGGGACTATATAATCCCTACCCTGACAGCGCAGCAATCGAAGCGATAATTAATGATTGGAATAAAGAAATAATAAAAGCTGCGAAAAAAGAAAAACTGGTAAGTTACATTCCAACCAATGATTTGTTTAAAGGTAAAGATAAACAAAAGTATTTCAGTGATTCGCTCCATTTGAATGATAAAGGATACCAACTGATCGCTGATCGCATTTTAGAGAAATACAAGTTTGAATAGGATTTTCGGAAATATTAAATTTGACTTTAGGGTGGCTGCCTGGCAAAAACTACTGCCAGGTTTTTTATTTCGAAAAAATCCCCATGAAACCAAGGATGGAGGAAATTCGTTATATAATAGATAATAAAGAATAGCTGAAAGGACTTTTACCGTGAAAAATAAATTTTTCGGGAACGCATCCATCACTTTTTTGCTGATTTTGGTTGCGCTCCTTTTATATTATCAATTCCTCAGCCAGCCTAAAATTAATGAAGATGTTCCTTTGCCACAGCAACTGCATCCAGTTGTCCAGGAGAATAAGGATATGCTGGTCCAGAAGGCAGCTGAAAGAGGAATAAGGGTCTTGGTAACGGATGGTTTTAGGAGTTTTGATGAGCAGAATCAGTTATATGAAAAGGGAAGATCTAAAGAAGGCCAAATAGTCACACATGCTAAAGCCGGGGAATCTTACCATAATTTTGGTCTGGCAATCGACTTCGCGTTATTGAATAAACAAGGAAAAGCCCTATGGGACACTTCTTATGATGGAAATGGCAATGGGAAATCAGATTGGATGGAAGTAGTAGGCATTGCCAAGGAGCTAGGATTTACGTGGGGAGGAGACTGGAATCACTTTAAGGATTATCCGCACTTGGAAATGAGGTTTGGCCTGACAATAAATGATTTGAAACGGGGGAAGCGTCCTCCGGGAGATGGGTTGACTGCTTCACAAAAACAAGCATCGGAGCCATGAGGCTCCGATGCTTGTTAAGTTTAGTTACCTTCATGTTGAAGACATCGCTGAATGATTATTTGGGTTTGGAAATAGCCAGCTCTGAATGTGGTTTACCTACTTTAAAGAGTTGCTTGATGACCAGACCTGGTCCACCGAGTACAAAGAGGTAGCGAGCTTCGATTACTTGCTTCATTAAAGCTGCGAAAAAACCACTGATCTTCAAACCGAAGATTTTTCCGACAGCTGCTTTATTACCGATGGAAGCGACTGTACCTTTGTGGTGGTATTCGAATGCTTTGAGTTGTTCACCTCTCAAGCTGGCAATTAAGTTTGGTCCGCAAACCTCTGCCTGTTGAATGGTCACCTGGGCAGTAGGAGGGAGTGGGGTTCCATCCTCTTTCAAGAATAATGCTGCGTCCCCGATACAAAAGACATTTTCCATTCCTTGTACACGCAAAAATTCATCAACAATGATGCGGCCCTTCGAAATAGGTAAATCCAGTTTTTCGAGGAGGGTGTTACCCCGCACACCTCCCGACCAAATCAAGGTCCTTGAAGGAAGTTCTTCGCCATTGTCCAATGTTATGGAAGTTGGAGAACATTCAAGTATCTTTGTAGAGTCCATCAGCTCTACACCATTCTTTTTAATATAGCTTTCTGTAAAGTCAATAGCTTCTTTATCAAATCCTGGCAGAACAGATGCAGACGCTTCAATATTGATAATTCTTGTCACCGACAAAGGTATATCATATGTGAGACATAACTTTGGCATCGCTTCTATTAGCTCACCAATCATTTCTATACCGGTAAAGCCCGCACCGGCAACAGCAAAAGTCAGTCTTGAAGGATCATGGTCCTCTTTATAGGCTGCGAACTGTTTGAGAATATGGTTGTACATGGACTTAGTACTTCTGAAACTTTTGATTTTAAAAGCATTTTCTTCAACTCCAGGAATACCGAATGTACTCACATCAAATCCGAGGCCAATCATCAGGTAATCATATTCGATAAATTCACCAGACTCGAGTTGGACTTTCTTTGAAGTAGGGTCTACGGCTTGTACCGTTCCTTTTTTGAATTTGATTTTATCTGTCTTAAAAAGGTCAGGGATATGTAAAGTGATTTTTTCGTCCGAGGCAGTGCCCGCACCTGTCTTATGAAGTTGAGTAGATATATAATGGTAATCATGTTTATTGATTAATGTGACTTGGGCCTCGCCGTTCAGTAAAGTTTTTTCAAGCTGGCGGCTAGTTATGAGACCCCCATATCCTGCACCTAAAATGACAACTTTTGGAGTTTGCATCGATAATCCCTCTTTCTGGTTGTTTATTGTGAAATAATTCACATGTATTGGTAAAAAAATAAATGATTCCCTGATAACATAGACAAAAAAATGTGAAATGATTCACAAGCAGCATCCATCAATAGATTACGATATTAATAAATTTTATTCAATATGTATTTGTCATATAAATCCAACAAAAGTTTGACGAAAAATACAAAAAAGAAGGAGATGGATTGGTTCCATCTCCTGAGGTTTATTATAAATTTAAGGTTTCTGGTTCTCCATTATCGTTCATTAATCGAATGGTTTCTGGTTTTATTTCAAGAATAATGTAGTTAGGGTCATGAGCACTTTCGATCCATTTTTCCATCTTTTCATTCCAGAATTTTTCCTTGAGTGATTCATCTTCACGGATTGATGCTTTTCCCTGTAATTCGATATAAGCATCACCCATTCCTTCACCTTCATATCCGAGCAGGATATGAACATATGGGTTCTTTTCAATCTCTTCCGCTTTGTAGGTTTCTTTACTTGTCGCAGTGTATAACGTCAAGTCCTCGTGGAAAAAGGTCATGTATCGAGAGTGAGGTTTATTTCCGACTACGGTTGCCAGAGTGCCAACCTTTGATTCACCAAGGACCTGGGTGATTTTTTCTTTTAAATTTTGATTATCCACATGAATTCCTCCTTTTTTTTGTGTCTGTTATTAATATTCTCTTTCTTAAGCTTCATAAACCTAAAAAACCCTGGAAGTACCAAGGCGATTTTTATAATTCGTTGTCGATATCTACATTGTATTTCTTTTCACTCGAGGATGAATCCTTTGAATGATAGCCATCCTTCTCCTCCTGTTTTTCCTGGTTAAGGTCTTCCATAGGAATCGGATCCACGGTCAATTCACTTTTGAATTTGTCATGAAGACTTTTCGTCCGGGTTTCATATTGCTCCGGGTTGTCCATGTTTTGAGTATTATCGATAGGAATGTTTTTCTTATTTTTTTGTGTCATGATAAAAGCCTCCTTCTCGCATTGATTTCAATAAAAATACCCTTTTTTAGGTAATTGAAACAAACTCAGTACCGAGATTAACTTAAAGCACAAGGATGGGGAATTTTACAAGCAAGAATTCTTTCAGGCAAGCATATAAGTGTGAGAACTGTATTTTTTTAAAAGACCTGTTCAATGTCTTTTAAGCGATTCATCTTCATATAGTTAGAATGTATGTTTAACTAGCGGAATATGGAGGAGGAGTGTGATGATAATCATCCGGTTTCCAGATTCGGCAAGCGGCCAGATGCTTGAGAATCTGTCAGGGAAACAGAGAGAAATATACAATGAATTAGATAATAGCCTGACGATGTTTGAATATGACACAACCTTTCAGCTTATTTTCGACATATATCTTAGGGAGAAAATCATTGAAGCGGCATTGAAGCTTAAGGAGGCTTCAGTAGCTTTTACCTCATTCAAATATTCAAGGTTCAATCCAGTTTATTGGACAAAGGGGCCGATGGGTTACTTGTTAAATCCGAATGTCCTGCCTTCTGACGCGATTCAAGATATTTATGAAAATGGTCAGCAATATGCATTCGAGTGCTCCACAGCAATGGTGATCATTTTTTACAAAGCTGTTCTGGATTCGATCAGACTGTCGGATTTCAACTATTTATTCAGAGGGTTGCTCGTTTGGAATTGGAATTATGACCCTGATTTGGCTATCATCACGTTAGAAGGGAATGAGTTTATACCTGGCGATGTGGTCTATTTCATGAATCCGGATTTTGAAAAACCAATTTGGCGAGGAGAAAATGCTGTAGTCCTTGGAAATGGATTATATTATGGTCATGGCATCGGAATTGGTACGGCTGAGGAAATGATCAATGCTCTGAATACACTTAGAAAAAGAGGCTCCACAGTCTCCGCCTTTATGCTCAAACAGCATAGCAGACTGAATTTTAAATACTTATCCCAGTTTTCAAAGTGAAACAGGAAAGAATAGTAAAAGACTGGCTAAATTGCCGGTCTTTTTTTCTATTTCCTATTACTCATTTTTTTAAAAATAAAATCTTGTATCATTTACGGAGCATAGTTTAAACATTTGGGGGAATATAAAAATAGACATATTATATACATTAATAATTTCGACTGTGGAGTTTATAGGCTTGTTAAAAGGGAGTTTTGGAAATGAGATTAACCAAGGTACTTGAAGGACTGGACAGCAGTTTGAAAAAATACAGGAATGATGCAGATCCTGATTTGTCTGGAATCCAGATGGATTCACGGAAAGTAAAACCAGGAGATCTGTTTGTTGCGATAACAGGCTTTCAGATCGATAGCCACAAGTTTATTGATGAAGCCATAGACAATGGTGCTGCAGCTGTCATCGGTGAAAATGAGCTTGATTTTTCGGTCCCTTATATACAGGTATTCGACAGCAGGCTAGCATTGGGAAGGGCAGCTAGCGCATTTTATCAATACCCGTCGAGGAAGCATAAGGTGATTGGCATTACAGGTACAAATGGCAAAACGACCGTTTCTTACATTTTAAAACACATCCTTGAGCATGCGGGTAAAAGCTGCTCTCTCCTTGGGACTGTGTCTTATATTATAAATAATGAAGTGTACAAGCCTTCCAACACCACTCCAGATGCGTTACAAATTCAGGAATTGATTTCGAAAAGCGATGATGAGTTTGTTGTTTTGGAGGTGTCATCACATGCCCTGAAGCAATACAGGATTGAAGGGCTTGAGTTGGATTATGGGTTGTTCACGAATTTATCCCATGACCACCTCGATTACCATCCGACAATTGAAGATTACTTTGAGGCAAAAACAATGATGTACAATTATATGAAAAAAGAAGGTTCTGCTGTTGTCAGCAGGTTGGGGAAGTGGGGTGACAGGCTGGCACGTATTTTAAAAGCTAAAAAGATCCCAGTATATTCAATTGGGTATGATGAGATCCATGATTTGAAAATAGACGACATTAGAATGAATGAAGCTGGCAGATTTGACGTTCAAATGGGAGGAATCACATACCCCTTGACCTTCCCATCACCAGGGCTCCACAATGTCTATAATGCTGCAATGGCCTTCTTGACAGCGGTGGAAATCGGGATCGCTCCAGACGTGATTACTGAAGCCTTAAAATCTTTCCCAGGCGTGCCTGGAAGGTTTGAAATGATCTCCCATCCTGAAGGTGCTACTTTCATTGTTGATTATGCGCATACAAAGGATGCGATTGAATACTGCCTTCAAGCTGCACAAGAGCATGAGGCAGTTAGAGTAAAGCATATCTTCGGATTCCGTGGAGAGCGGGACAAGACAAAAAGAGAGCATATGGTTAAAACATCGGCTGCAATGAGTGATGAGTTCACCTTGACCTTCGATGACCTGAACGGAATATCCGAAGAAGAAATGACCAATGAATTAAAAGAATTGAACGATGTATTTGGCATGAACAAAGGAAGTGTCATTACAGACAGGACCTTGGCAATAAAAGAGGCATGGGATAACGCCAAGAGTGGCGAGTGGATCCTCATCACAGGTAAAGGGCCTGAGGAGTACCAGTCAATGTACCAACTTCCTGCATCGTCGGATAAAGAAACACTTTTATATTTAAAAAAATTGAACAAACAGGAAAGGGTAATAGGTTGATGTAAAGCAGGCTGAATAACAAGCAGCCTGCTTTTTTAATGAAATTAAACTCGCTTGGTAAAACTGACACAAATTATCCTTGTAATAATGACAATAATATGAAATGTGAAGAGCGTCACTCCACTATTTTTCCTGTAACTCTTATGATATAAGTAAGCAAGATAATTGACCTGACGATTGCGGGAGGAGGTACTCAATATGGATAAAAAAGAAATTTATAAAATGCTTGAAGAAATAGAGGAACCAATGCTTGGAGTCGATATTGTGAACCTTAGCCTTGTCTATGAAGTCTGTGTCAAGAATGAGAAAGATGTCGAAATTGTTATGACTACAAGGAATGAAGATTGCATGCTTGCTGATTATATTGCCTTATCCGCCCGTGAACATCTGGCTGGGCAGATGGGTAACCTAGAGCATATCGATATCAAAATGGTCTCAGCGCCAAAATGGACACAAGACAGGATGTCCAAGTACGCGAAATATTTACTGGACTTATAAATACCAATTAATATAACCTAAAAAGGTTGCGGCTTCGCAATCTTTTTTTATTAGAAATTTTTCCATACCCTAATATAATGTTATGTTTATTCGAATTGTCTTTTAGAATAAGAGTTGGGGGAAAACTGGAGGCAATAAAAGATGATCTATAAAAAAATAGCTGGGATCAGCATGTGGCAGCTGAACAGAACTCTGAAAAAATTGGCTTTTGCAAGGATGGAGCTTGAAAAACAGATGCGGAAGGAATTGATTGTGGTCCTTCTAGAGCCTAAAAAAGCTAAAGTTCTAGCGACTGCGGAAGAAAAGAAAGAAATCGAGCAAGCTGTTTGGGAATTAAGTGGATTCGAGACGTTAAGGTTGTGTCTGCTGGAAGATTGCAAACCAGTGTACATGGAGAAAGTGAACAATAATGGAGTTTCAAGATGGCTGGAAATCCCGGTCAATCCGTTGATTACATATGAATTTCTAAGTGAAACACAGGAAAGTCAGGTAAAAATAGGATAGGCATAATCTGTGAAGAAGAGGACCACTTGAGGTTCTCTTTTTTTGTCCATGTTATTCAGCACGTCCTTTTTTACTCTTACGCTTATATTAATTGGGCTAGTACTTTTTTCGGTGTTTTATTGCACAATTGTTCCGGCCTGAATAGGATATAGGGACACAAAAAAAGGAGGTTGTTACGATGTCTGAAGGATGCGGCTATGGTGGCGGTTTCGCCCTGCTTGTAGTATTGTTCATTCTTTTAATCATAATCGGAGCGTCTTGGGGTTTCGGTTACTAAATTTTGATTAAGTAAACTTCATTAGGAGGTTATATTATGTACGGATACAGCGGAGGCTGTGGATATGGCGGTCCCGGCGTAGGAGGAGCTGGATACGGCAACGGTTTTGTATTGATCGTTGTGCTGTTCATCCTTTTAATCATTGTCGGCTGCGCATGCTATCGCTAATAAAAACATGGAAAGAGGCTGTCCAATGGTCATGATGACTGTTGACAGTCTCTTTTCTTTTGAACTAGGGCAAATTTTATTAAAGCTTATCCATTATTAATGATCATTTTACAACAGGCTAGTCAAATAGAACGATGAAAAAAATGTGAATTCTTGTTATTTTAAAATAAATTAAAAATATTCCGAAAAAAGCGATTCTTTTTTCGTGCATGTTCGTCTAACTGTCTGTAAAAAGGGGGGGAGAATTTTGAGCGATCACTACAGCATTCGTTTTCAGGAAGTATACGAGGAATATAGTGACAAGGTTTACGGCTATCTCCTGTTATTGACCGGGAAGAAGGAAGTCGCAGAGGATTTGACCCAGGAAACTTTTTTAAGGGTGTACAAGCATATTCATCAATTCAACGGTGATTCACAAATTTTCACATGGATCGTAAAAATCGCACGGAATGTTGCAATTGACCACTTAAGAAGAAGAAGGCGGCTGCGATTTTTTTCATTGGACAAGTATGTCATTGAATCCTGTCAGCCATCTCCCGTTGAAATTATCGTAAAGGGAGAGAAGACATCACTCCTTTACAAAGGGATAAAAGCACTTAAGCTCAACTACCAGGAGGTATTGATCTTAAGAAAAATCAAAGAATTTTCAATTAAGGAAACCGCGGTGATTCTTGGTTGGAGCGAAAGTAAAGTGAAAATCACTACTTCGCGGGCTATGGCTGCCTTAAAAAAAGAGTTAAAGAGAAGAGGGGATATCATTGAAGAAATCATTTGAAATTAAAGACAGCTTCAGAAGCCTTAGCCAAATCCCAAGATCGGAAATCCAAAAAAGAAAAACATATAATTCAATACTACAGACCGGAAGACCGAATCAGTCAATTAGCTATATAGCAAGGAATTGGTCAGGCAGACTCCTGACATTGGTGATGATACTGGTTTGCTCAGCCTACCTTCTAACAGAAATCAAAAGTCAATCCCCGGAAGGGCTAGCTGCTATTAATCCTGCAGAGTTATTGGCACCAAGCGAAATTGTCATTACGTACCTCACTAAATCTATCCCTTCAGAACCATTTAACCTCCACTCGAACCTGACAAGAAAAGGAGTTTCCATCATTGATGACCAAGGGTGGCTGGAGATAATGAACAGGACTGTAAATGGGCGAAACCCGGTGAAGAATGCAGGGGAGATGGAAAACACCTTTGATCTATTACTAATCTATGAGGGCAGGAAACCAGACAAATGTAAATTATGGGTTAATGATGGAAATGTATATATCAAAAGAGTGAAAGAGCAACGCATATATAAAGTTGAAGCAAGTAACACAGCCAAAGTGATTGCCATGATTGAAGATATGGAAAAGCAGGTTCAATTTTGAACCTGCTTTTTGATTTACTACGATGACACTATAAAATAATTTAATGTGGATGACTGCTTGTGTATGATGGGAAGTCTTACGCTGCTCCTGTCAATACGGACAAACGTATTCTTTTTTATATTGCCGTTCTGTTGAAAGGTCAAAGGTATGAAGTTATTCCGGACAATCCATTATTTTCATGCTGTTTATCCGGTGAAAGAAAAAGGATGCTGACAGGAAGCATCCTTTTTCTGGTTTTACTAATTCATGACTGGACAGGTTGTGAGCCATACGCCCGATACACACGTCCTGTAGCCATTGTGGTAGGCATATTTTGTGCATTGCCAGCATAGATACGCTTCAGTATTTACTGCGGATTTACTTTGATAATCCTGGACAGGACTGGCATTTCTATTTTGATTTTGTGAAGAAGAGGCAATGACAGAACCAGAGAAAACGAGCAATAATACAAAAGTCAACATGAACAGTTTTTGCATGATTCATCCCCCTTTTTTTAAAGAACTTTAATAATAGTAAACCTTGTAAAAAATTTACTATTAATAATAAAGTACGGAAAGGGAGTGTGAATTAGAATAGGACAAAGTATTTATTCCATAAAAGCCCACTTTTGAACTATAGGAAGAACGATATTTTCCCCGAAAAAAAAGCCCTTAAGATAGGGCTAATTCAGGCTCTGTGTATTTTCTTCGAATGAGGTTTCTTCAATAATGGCAACGCCCGCTATGTGGCTTTCCCTCCAAATGCGGAATTCTTCCAGATCAGATGCAATCTGTTTTAAGGTAAAACCGATTACTGCTGCGTCATCGAAAATTCCGAGCCCGAAGAGAAAGTCCGGAATTAAATCAATCGGGGATACGAAGTAAATAATCGTAGCTATGATGGTCACGATTGATTTGGTCGGGATTTTTCGGTATTCTCCCCGGCGCCAGGCCCCGACTAAATCAAACAGCAGCTGCAGGTTGTCCCAAATTTCAGCAAGAGAGCCTTTATGATCTTCAGCCTTTTTGCCTGCATCCTTCAATAAAACATCCGTTTTCTCAGGTTTTTTTATATACTCTTTCGCCTTGGATTCGAACTTTTTATACCCTTGTTCGAGTTTTTTTGTATCTAACATTTCAAACACCCTTCCTGCTAGAATTCCTTATCTCTTATTTTTACCCTATCAATGCTTTTAACAAAACATCTCTAGCAGCTAATAAATTTTTGCACTGAAAAAAACGCAAATAAATCTTTGTTTGAAATCAATTGTTTTGGGAATTTTAAATGATGATTAAAAATTGTTGACTATTGATGTATATACAAGTAAAATGAAAACGTAAACAACATGTATATACAAGCTTTCGGAAATTGGATGCAATCTTTTTTTATATTTCATGAAAACGGTAACAGGAGGAGAGGAATTATGAATAGACAAGCAGTTGAACAAATTGTTGAAGCTGTAGGAGGCAAAGATAACATTGCCGCTGCCACCCATTGTGTTACAAGGCTGCGCTTTGCCTTGAAGGATGAAGGAAAAGTGGATAAGGAAAAGCTGGAAAATATAGATCTTGTAAAAGGATCTTTCTCCGCAAACGGGCAATATCAGGTCGTGATCGGACAGGGGCTTGTGGACAAGGTTTACGCAGAGATGGTAGCGATTACCGGAATTGGAGAAGCTTCAAAAGAAGAAATAAAAGATGCAGCAGCTCAAAACTTGAATCCTCTTCAAAGGGCAATCAAGACGCTGGCAGATATCTTCATTCCGATTCTTCCAGCAATTGTTACTGCAGGTTTATTAATGGGGATCAATAATATCCTGACTGGAAAGG
Source organism: Mesobacillus subterraneus (assembly GCF_020524355.2). Lineage (NCBI taxonomy): Bacteria > Bacillati > Bacillota > Bacilli > Caryophanales > Bacillaceae > Mesobacillus > Mesobacillus subterraneus. Next base: position 2,794,615 of record NZ_CP129019.1, on the reverse strand, counting down.
ACATCTTCTTTGAAGGACAGGCATTTATTGACGTTTATACCGGCTGGGCCGATTTTGCCAGCATCATTAATTTAATTGCAAATACAGCATTCGTATTCTTGCCAGGTTTGATTGGATGGAGTGCGGTTAATAAATTTGGTGGAAGCCCGCTTCTAGGTATTGTTCTGGGACTTATGCTAGTGCACCCGGATTTGTTGAATGCTTGGGGTTACGGGGCAGCAAAAGAAATTCCTACATGGAATTTGTTTGGACTGACTGTTGAGAAAGTAGGCTATCAAGGTCAGGTATTGCCAGTGTTGTTAGCTTCGTATGTTCTTGCGAAAATGGAAATTTTCTTACGAAAGCGGATTCCTGATGCGTTCCAGTTATTGACGGTAGCTCCAATAGCTTTATTGTTAACAGGTTTCCTGTCTTTCATCGTGATCGGACCGATTACTTTTACAATTGGGAACTTAATTACTGACGGTGTTGTCGGAATTTTTGATGCAGTGCCTGCAATTGGCGGATTGATTTATGGCGGCCTTTATGCACCGCTTGTTATCACAGGTATGCACCATACATTCTTAGCGGTGGATCTGCAATTGATCGGTACAATCGGCGGTACATTCTTATAGCCGATGGTCGCTTTATCCAATATCGCACAAGGTTCAGCAGCATTCGCAATGATGTTTGTAGAGAAGGACAATGAAAAACTGAAAGGCTTATCACTGACATCAGCCATTTCTGCTTGGCTTGGAATTACTGAACCAGCTATGTTCGGAGTAAACCTGAGATACAAATATCCATTTATCGCTGCAATTATTGGTTCTGCAATTGCGGGTATTGTCATCACCCTTCGTGGAGTAATGGCGCCTTCAATTGGTGTCGGCGGATTGCCTGCATTCCTGTCAATCTTTACTGAGTTCTGGGGAGTCTTCTTCATCGGGATGGGAATCGCGATTGTCGTACCATTCGTACTGACATTCATTTTGGCAAAAACAAGAAAGAATAAAGAAGCGTAAAAGCACCTAGAGAGTGAATCCTGATGGAGGTGGATGTTTTATTATGACTGAACCATGGTGGAAAAAGTCCGTTGTCTATCAAATCTATCCAAAGAGTTTTAATGATACAACTGGCAATGGAACAGGCGACCTGCAGGGGATTATCGCCAAGCTTGATTATTTGAAAGAACTGGGAGTGGATATAATTTGGCTGACGCCGGTCTATGATTCACCTCAGCGGGATAATGGCTACGATATCAGTGATTATTATCAAATATATAAAGAATACGGAACGATGGAAGACTTCGACCGTCTGCTTGAGGAAGCACATTCGCGCGGAATCAAAATTATCATGGATTTGGTCGTGAACCACTCATCAACTGAGCATGAGTGGTTCCAGGATGCCCTGAAATCAAAGGATAGCATTTACCGAAATTATTATATTTGGAAAGACCCGAAGGAAGATGGCAGTGCACCTACCAATTGGGAATCAAAATTCGGCGGAAATGCGTGGGAGTATGAGGAGGCTACAGGCCAATATTACCTTCATTTGTTCGATGTCACACAAGCTGATCTGAATTGGGAAAATGAACAGCTCAGGAATGATGTATACGAGATGATGCATTATTGGTTCAAGAAAGGTATCGATGGCTTCAGGCTTGATGTAATCAACCTGATTTCAAAGGATCAGGATTTTCCAGATGATGATGGTTCTGTACCACCGGGCGATGGGCGGAAATTCTACACCGATGGACCAAAAGTACACGAGTATTTGCAGGAAATGAATTCCGAGGTACTTTCCAAATATGAGAGCATGACGGTCGGCGAGATGTCTTCTACGACGATTGAAAACTGCGTCAAATACTCAAATCCGGATCGGAACGAACTGAGCATGACATTTAACTTTCATCATTTAAAGGTTGACTATGAAAATGGTGACAAATGGTCACTTGTGGATTTTGATTTTCTTGCCCTGAAACGGATTTTATCTTTGTGGCAAGTTGAAATGCATGAAGGCGGCGGTTGGAACGCATTATTCTGGTGTAACCATGACCAGCCGAGAGTGGTCTCGCGATATGGGAATGATGGTGAATACCACCTGGAATCAGCGAAGATGCTGGGTACAGCAGTCCATATGATGCAGGGGACGCCATATATCTACCAAGGCGAAGAAATAGGCATGACCAATCCTTATTTTGATAGAATTGACGATTATCGAGATGTTGAATCATTAAATATCTATAAAATCAAAATGGAAGAGGGCATGGCCGAGGAGGAAATCCTGAAGATTCTGCAGAGCAAATCACGTGATAATTCCAGAACGCCTGTCCAGTGGAATGCAGAAAAGCATGCAGGTTTTACAGACGGTACTCCCTGGATTGATGTTGCCAAGAATTATCAGACTGTAAATGTTGATAACGCACTCGCTGATAAAAATTCAGTGTTCTATCATTATAAAAAGCTGATCCAGTTGAGGAAACAATATGATATTATCACCTTTGGCGATTATCAGCTTATCCATGAAGAGCATCCGGACATATTTGCATATGTTAGGAACGGGCAGAATGAAAAACTGCTAGTCGTGAATAATTTTTATGGAAAAGACACTGTATTTGAGTTGCCTGATTCGGTAGATGCTAAGGGGTATGAGGTTGGGATTTTACTTTCCAACTATGGGGATTCAAGCGAGAATATTTCAAGGCTTACCCTGCGTCCGTATGAATCAATTGTATATTATCTAACTAAATAATTGTTGGTGGAGGCCTATCGGGGTCTCCACTTTTTTTGAAGGCTTTGAAATTGTAGAGATCAACCGTGGTATCGTAAAGATTATTGCCGAATTTATAGAGATTAGGGAGTGACTGTAATATGTAGATTCTTCGGATTAGTAGTGATTACTTTAGGCAACAGACAGATTCATACACAAAATGTGCCGATTCATTGAGATAAATCATACTCACTTTTTGCCAGTGTGCTAAAGAAGGTTTGATATTCTGTTCCAAGTGGAAAAAGTAAGTTATGAGACTAATCCAAATGAAAAGAGGTATGAACTATGATTCCAATTCAATCTAATATAGACGGAAAAGAACTCACTGTCGGTGAATTGAAGCAAAAGCTCAGCCCGCTTGGTTTCAATGTCAATGGTCAGTGGGAATATGATCATGCATATATCGATTACAAGATGAACGACGACCATGGTGACAGGCAGTACGTACGTATTCCCTTCAAGTCGACTGGTGGTCCGTTGGATAATGATGGCACTTTTGTCCAGATTGGAACGCCATTCCTTCTTGACCATCAATTCAAGACCGAGGTGGATCAGGAAGGGAATATCGGGGCATTTACAGGGTCTTTTGACCAATTTAAATCTCCTGAAGACAAGGACGCTCCATTTCCTAAGGGATTGATAGAACAAGGAAAGACGCTAATCAACAAGGCAGAGCAGGCTCTAGAAACTGTATAGTAAAACACCAACAGCTTCCCGGTAAACAGGAAGCTGTTTTTTATGTAGATTCTGCCCTATTTTCCGATATAATGATCCGTCTACTTACAATGGGAAAAATGCTATACTGGTTAGCATAAGTTTTATTTCGGAGTGTGAACAATGACATGGAAAGCAAATTATATTATCAAGATGCATACATAAAAAAATTTGCAGCAGAGCTGATTACCCAAAAAGAAGACGAATCGGGTAGGTTATATGCAATCCTTTCGCAGACAGCCTTTTATCCGACAGGCGGTGGTCAGCGATTTGATACCGGATTCTTAAATGGCGTTGAAGTAGTGGATGTTGATGAAGTTGAAGGGGAAATTCGTCATTACCTAAAGGAAGGATTAATGGAAGCAATCCATGTTGAAGGGGAAATTGACTGGGAACGGCGATTTGACCATATGCAGCAACATGCTGGGCAGCATATTCTTTCAGCTTCGTTTGAGGATTTGTTTGGATATAAAACGGTCAGTTTCCATCTTGGTCAAGAAACTCTGACCATAGACTTGGAAACAGAAAATCTATCAGCAGACGAAGTCGCAAAGGCAGAAGAGCTAGCTAATCAGGTGATTATTGAAAACCGCCCAATCGTCACTAAATGGGTCGATGAAGAGGAACTGAAGCAATACAGACTAAGGAAAGAATTAGCTGTCTCTAATAACATCAGACTCGTTATAATTCCAGACTTTGACTACAATGGCTGCGGCGGCACACATCCAAACAGCACCGCAGAGGTCGGGGCATTGAAAATCCTTGGTTGGGAACGGCAGAAGAAAATGGTGCGTGTTGAGTTTGTTTGTGGCAAAAGGGTGCTGAACAAGCTAGGGCAAAAGCATGAAGTCATTGAGGAGCTCACAGCTTTGCTCAATTCACCAGAACAGCATATGAGGTCATCAGTAACTAGACTTCTTTCCCAAAAGAAAGAACTTGAAAAAACAGTTGAGGTGATGAAGGAGCAGTTATTAAGATTTGAAGTAAACGACATCATTGGATCAGGTAAAAATAATATCGTCAGCTCTGTATTCAAGAACAGGAGTATACAGGAACTTCAAAAGCTGGCCAGGCTGCTTGTTTCAGCTGCTGAAGATAAGATTTACTTGCTTGCGTCTGAAAATGAGGAAAAGCTGCAATTCGTTTTTGCAAAAGGCAAGAATACAGAAGTCGACTTGAAGGGATTCTTACAAAGGGCCATTTCAATAATTGATGGCAAGGGTGGAGGCACAGAATTTCTTGTACAAGGTGGTGGGAAATGGATCTCAGGCGAGGAATTCATCCATAAGGTTTCGAAAATTATTCAATAAGTCGAATGGATTTATAAGAAATATAACTCTAACAAGGTAAAAAGTTCTAGTTCTTTAGTGGTGATTTTATAAGTATAACGACTAATTTTATGATTTTTACAGTGGAAACTACAAAAATAACGACTTTCAACCTATTTTTTACAGATTGATTGGCTATTAATGAAAGTTTTACCATTTAAAAATAGGTTTAACTCCCTCATAATGGAATTCAACCAGAGAAATAGGGGGAATCAGAATGTTTGAAATTGAAAGAGGATCTGTAGAAGAGGCAATCATGATTCTGCAAAATCTCGGTCTTAAAGTAAATGAATACGAGAAAACGAATTCAACTATTCCAGTAGAAAAGTATAAAGAGTTATTAGAATTCACGATTGCAGTAGCAAGGAAAACAAATGAGATAACTGTTACAATAGATGAAATGATGGATGATATAGCAGAAAAAATGTAAATGGATATAGAGTGAGCAGCCGGATAATCTTTTGGCTGCTCTTTTTGCTTGTTGAATAAGAAAGTATTAATTTTTCACACTTAGATTAGTGTCCAGCTCCAGCGCCTAGCCCCTCGAGTCGCTTATCTGGCTGCGGCTTCTAACTCCTTGAGACGCTAGTCCAGCTGCGGCTCCCTAACTCCTCGAGACGTTTCGGTCCTGCCAATGAAGTCAAAGAGCGACTTCACTGTCAGGCCCTCCAACGCTTGTCGGAGTTGGGCAGTCGCCTCCGCTGTTCGAATTGTCTAGTGTCGCCTCCTAGAAACTCCGAAACTTCAACTCCGCCGGCAGAAGCAAAAAGCGCTTCTTTGTCGGAGTCTCCAGTTTCTCCGTTTCTGGGCAGTCGGCTATACATTTCGGTTTCGGTCCTGCCAATGAAGTCGAAGAACGACTTCGCTGTCAGTCCCTCCAGCGCTTGTCGGGGCTGCCCAAGGCGCTTGCGCTTTTCTTATTTGGCAAGTCCTTTACTGAGTTTTATCAATGTATTCAAATAGAAAGGATTGTCCGTTTCGGTAAAAACGTGGATCGTAAACTCCCAATCTATCTCCGTCGTCGACAATCACGACAAAAGGCGACCATTCAGTAAGCGTCTTAGCTTCAGGCTTTTCAGTGAATAAATCATTGAGATTGGCATCTTCAGCGGAAGTAAGCTCGTATTGAAGTTTTCTGTCTGTGAAAAGATTATCCTGATAAATGTTAACTTCCCCATCATTTTTGGCGATAACAGTATATGTCCATGGAATGAAACCGGCAGAAAGTGCAATCTGTTCATAATCGTCCTCATATTGATTATAAAGCATCCATCCCTGAACACTTTGGATAACGACATGCAGTGCGATGAAAATCCATGCGACTTTGAAATAAGTTGGGCTTTTCAATTTGTTAAATTTGGAAGCAACGAATGCAGTTCCTAGAATCACCCAGAAAACGAAATCAATGATGGGGATTGTCCCAAATGTGATTCTTAAATTGGAAAATGGTTCGAGATAGCCAGTTCCCCAGGCGTTGAATAAATCACTTGTATTATGGATGATGACTGCCACCCATCCAAGGAAAAAAAGTTTTACATCTTTTACTTTAAATAGAAGAGAAGATAGTAGAATAAATAAAGCAGCCCACAATGGTGTCAGGAATATCGAGTGGGTAATGCCTCGATGCCACATCTGGTAAAGACCCTCATTATCCCAGAGTTGAGAAACAACATCGATGTCTGGAATTTGGCTTGCACCGATTGCTGTGAGTAAATAAGCACGCTTTTGCGGTTTTTCCATATCTTTTTTATCAACGGCACCATACAAGGCTAAACCGAAAAGTGTATGTGTAACTGAATCCATGCTGCACCTCCTCAGGTTATTATATACGCTTAAGTAAAATATTTAAAAGTTCTGATATGCATTTGCAGGATTGCAAACTTATCGCCAGAAAGATAAGATTAAAATCATGGTAAAGAAAATATATATTTCACTTCGAGAATTGTCCAGCTCCAGCGTCTAGCCCCTCGAGACGTTTCGGTCTGCCCATTGAAGTCAAAGAGCGACTTCAATGGTACTGCCGGCCCTCCGTGGCACACGACGTGCTAGACCCGCCAGCCACAGGACGTGGCGTTTTTAGGCGGGCAACGCTTGTCGGGGCTGACCAAGACGCTTGCGCTTTTCTATGAGGAATTTTGCCTTTAAACAGAAAGGAAACATTTAATCATGAAAAAATTAAAAGATGAAGTACAATCGCGAAGAACATTTGCGATTATTTCTCACCCGGATGCCGGGAAAACGACACTTACGGAGAAGCTTTTGCTGTTCGGCGGAGCAATCCGTGATGCTGGTACGGTAAAAGCCAAGAAGACTGGAAAGTTTGCTACAAGTGACTGGATGGAAATCGAGAAGCAGCGTGGAATTTCCGTAACCTCCAGTGTCATGCAATTTGATTATGATGGCTTCAAGGTTAACATCCTTGACACACCAGGCCACCAGGATTTCTCAGAGGATACCTATAGAACATTAACTGCGGTCGACAGTGCCGTGATGATTATAGACTCTGCAAAAGGTATCGAAGATCAGACTCTCAAACTTTTCAAGGTTTGCCGCATGAGAGGAATTCCGATCTTTACCTTTATTAACAAGCTTGATCGCCAGGGTAAAGCTCCACTTGAGCTGCTTGCTGAACTGGAAGAAGTGCTTGGAATTGAATCGTATCCAATGAACTGGCCGATAGGCATGGGCAAGGAGTTCCTTGGGATTTATGACCGATTCAACAATCGGATTGAACAGTTCCGTGTAGATGAGGATAAACGCTTTGTTCATTTGAACGAAGAAGGAGAAATCGAGGGGGAGCATTCTCTGAAAGAATCCTCATTATACGATCAAACTTTAGAAGAAATCATGCTGTTAGATGAAGCGGGAAATGAATTTTCAAAAGAACGTATTGCTGATGGAACATTGATTCCTGTATTTTTCGGAAGTGCTTTAACTACTTTCGGTGTCCAGACTTTCCTTGATTCCTATTTGCAGTTTGCGCCGCAGCCGCAGCCAAGGAACTCAACTGCAGGAGAGATTGATCCGCAATCAGAGGAGTTTTCAGGCTTTATCTTTAAAATCCAGGCAAACATGAACCCGGCACATCGCGACAGAATTGCCTTCCTGCGCATTTGCTCAGGCAAGTTTGAGCGTGGAATGACTGTCCAGCTTAGCCGTACAGGAAAATCAATGAAGCTTGCACAGTCAACACAGTTCATGGCTGATGACCGCAGTACAGTTGAAGAAGCTGTAGCAGGTGACATCATCGGGCTTTACGACCCGGGCACATACCAGATTGGCGATACGATTGTTTCTGGCAAGGAAGGATTTCAGTATGAAAAGCTTCCACAGTTCACACCAGAACTTTTCGTAAGAGTTTCAGCAAAGAATGTCATGAAGCAAAAACATTTTCATAAAGGAATCCAGCAGCTTGTCCAAGAGGGAGCCATCCAGCTATTCAAGACATTGAAGACCGAAGAGTATCTTCTTGGTGCTGTTGGTCAGCTCCAATTCGAAGTATTCGAGGCAAGGATGCGCAACGAATATAATGTAGAGGTTCTGATGGAAAGACAGGGATCTAAGATTGCCCGCTGGATTGAAGGCGACGATGTAAACGAAAACCTGTCCAGTTCGAGGAGCTTGCTTGTCAATGACCGTTACGATAAAAAAGTATTCTTATTCGAAAATGAATTTGCCTTAAGATGGTTCCAGGACAAGAATCCTGATGTAAAACTTTATAATCCTATGGATGCTTCATAAAAGCTTGAGCCGGCATTGTAGAATGCCGGCTCTTTTTCATATTTATATTTATCATGTACAGGGACTGATTCTACTTTTTTAGTCCAATCTATTGACATTTTTCCAATCTGATACTATATTAATATTATTCTATAACGCTTTTATGCATAAAAGCGTTTAAGTATAAAAGTTATAAACTAAGTGCCGGCAGACATTAGTAGAATCCCCATGAGCAGCACAAAGAAACTGGATGGTTGATGAAAATCCAGGCAATGGCTGATTTGAATTACACCTGTCACTGGAAGGCACTGTTAATGAAGCGGGCAGATATAATGTTTGCCAATTAGGGTGGTACCGCGGAGCTCCTTCGTCCCTAGACTTAGAGGAGTTTTTGCATTTTACTACTAATTGGGGGAATCATCATGTTAAACCAAAGCCAATCAATATCATTGAAAACTTCTGAGGCAGCTGCTGTTATATTATTGCTTCTGGCGGGGATCGGTTATGGCATGATAAAACTTGAACTAATGCCACACATTCCGGTCTTGATGGGGATCGGATCATTAATCATTTATGGGTTGTTGAAAAAAATCAAGATGGCTGAGCTAGAACAGAGTATGACTGATGGTGCCAAGGCAGGTCTGGGAGCTGTGCTGATTTTTTTCTTTATTGGCATGCTGGTCAGCAGCTGGATTGCTGCCGGGACCATACCTACCCTGATCTTTTTAGCATTTGAATTAGTGACTGGAAAGTGGTTTTATGCGATTGTCTTTATTGTCACATCTATTGTTGGGATAAGCATTGGCAGTTCACTGACTACTTCTGCTGTGATCGGTGTCGCGTTCATCGCAGTTAGTGAAACACTTGGCTTCTCATTGGCAATCACCGCCGGTGCGGTTGTTTCAGGCGCTTTCCTAGGTGATAAAATGTCACCGCTCTCGGACACAACGATTCTGGCGTCTTCTACTGTGAAAGTAGATCTATTTGAGCATATTAAAAATATGTCCTGGACGACGGTACCTGCATTCTTCATTTCACTATTCTTATTTGCCGCTTTGTCGCCAGAACTGAGTTTAGCTGACTTCACAAAACTTGGAAGCTTGCAAAGTACTCTTGAGGTGATGAATCTAGTACATTGGTACTCGCTGATTCCTCTGGCTATCATTGCGATACTTGCAGTGAAAAAAGTATCTTCTATTTTGACATTAGGAGCAGGAACCCTTTCAGCGATGATCATTAGCATGATGGTTATCCCACAAGAGGACTGGGGGACGCTTCCTGGAATTTTATATACCGGATACGTTTCTGAAAGCGGCAACGAACAGCTGGATTCGCTGTTGAGCCGCGGGGGGCTTGAGAGTATGTTTTTTTCAGTATCACTTGTACTCCTTGCTTTAAGCATGGGCGGATTGCTATTCAAGCTTGGTGTTCTTCCTGCACTTTTGCGAGGGCTTGCCAGCAGCATGGAAAAGGTGCCTGTCCTTATTGGATCTACAGCTTTATCTGCCATTGGAATCAACTTTTTGATCGGAGAGCAATATCTTTCGATCCTTATAACAGGCAATACATTTGCAGGACATTTCGAAAAAGCGGGCTTGCATCCCAAAAACCTCTCGCGCGTCCTTGAGGATGCCGGTACAGTACTCAATCCACTTGTTCCCTGGAGTGTGTGCGGCGTGTTCCTTAGCAGCGTCCTTGAAGTCAGCACGATAGAATACGTACCCTTTGCATTCTTTTGTTTGCTGTCACCGGTATTGACACTGGCAGCAGGATTTACCGGAATAACATTATCGAAAACAGGGGAAAATGCGGTGGCATAAGCTGCCGCTTTTTTTGTTTTTTTTTAATGGTAATTATGTGCCCCAACTCAGTGTCGTACCAGGAAACCGGTCACATAAGCAGGATTAATGTGCCCCAACTCGGCGGTGAAGCAGGAAACCGGTCACATAAGCAGGATTAATGTGCCCCAACTCGGCGGTGAAGCAGGAAGCCGGTCACAAAAGCGGGATTTATGTGCCCCAACTCGGCAGTGAAGCAGAAAACCGGTCACAAAAACAGGACTTATGTGCCCCAACTCGGCGGTGAAGCAGGAAACCGGTCACAAAAACAGGATTAATGTGCCCCAACTCGGCGTTGAAGCAGGAAACCGGTCACAAAAGCGGGATTTATGTGCCCCAACCCGGCGTTGAAGCAGGAAACCGGTCACAAAAGCGGGATTTATGTGCCCCAACTCGGCGGTGAAACAGGAAACCGGTCACATAAACCAGGATTTATGTGACCCCCATTGTTGGGTCACAACAACTCTGACTCTGCGCCCGCAAAACAGACAAACAGCTGAGTTGCTGAACAGGATTCTTTGGTTAAAATAGGTGGTGCCTAAAAGTTTCATTAATCCTTTGATTACTTTAAAATGGAAGGTATGCTTATTTGTTATAAAAATTGTTCTTTTAAATTGCACATTGGATAGTTGAATTATCCATGGAGCTTCACTATATTTAGGGTGGGACAGACATAACCGTCCGGTCAGTCAGTGTGTTTTACCGCCGAAAGGAGTTAGCTTATGAAAATCAGTAATTTTTCGATTAGAAGGCCTGTTTTTACATTAGTGACCATGTTCCTGGTCCTGATTCTTGGGGTTGTTTCATTGATGAGGATTCCTTTGAAACTAATTCCGGATATAAACCCGCCTGTTGGGGTAGTTGTGACCAATTATCAGGGAGCCAGTCCTGAAGAAGTTCTGGAAAAGGTGACGAAGCCACTTGAGGCTAATTTGGCTACGCTGCCGGGAATCAAGACGATGACTTCTACTTCCCAGGAAGGTGCCAACCTAATCCTGATGCAATTTTCCTGGACAACCAGTATTGATGATATCCAGGATGATGTAATCCAGAGGCTGGATATGACGCCGATTCCAGACGACGCGAATAAGCCGAGATTCATGAAGTTCGATCCGTCTCAATTTCCAGTCATCCAGCTATCATTAAGCTCTGGCCAGGATGAAACTGCGCTAAGGGAGCTGGCGGAAGAGCTAGAACTAGAGCTTACCAAGGTTGATGGGGTCGCAAGTGTCAATTTATCGGGTACCTCCGTACAGGAAGTAAGGGTGGAACTCGACCAGGAAAAGTTAAAGGATTACAAGCTTAGCCAGTCCGATATTGTCGATTTGATAAGGGCTAATGATGTATCGATGCCTGGCGATACGATTTTGACAGATGGCAAAGAACTGACAACAAGGATCATCAGTTCTTTGGATTCATTAGATACATTAAAGAACCTGACAGTATTCAACAATCCGGTAACAAATCAGAAAATCAAACTAGAGGACGTCGGAACCGTTGAGCTGAAAAAACAGGATGACAATACGATTACAAGGACGAATCAAACTCCTTCAGTGCTGTTGAGTGTCCTGCAGCAATCGGATGCCAACACGGCAGAGGTTTCTGAAGCGTTTCTCGAAGAGTTGGAGACTTTGCTTGAAAGAGATAAATACGCTGGGATAGAGTCAGAGGTACTCTTTGACCAGGGAGATTATATCAAAATGGCAATCGGAAATATTTCAAACTCCCTGATTGTCGGGGGATTGCTTGCGATGGCGGTTCTGTTCTTCTTCCTTAGAAATGTAAAGAGTCCGCTTATCATCGGGATTGCCATTCCATATTCCGTCATCTTCACCTTCGTATTGATGTTCTTTGCTGATTTCACATTGAATATCATGACCCTTGGGGGACTGGCACTCGGAATCGGAATGCTGGTGGATAATGCTATTGTTGTTATCGAGAATATATATCGCCATCTTTCAATGGGCAAGGATCCGAAAATAGCGGCAAGGGATGGAGCTAAGGAAGTAGGAGCTGCCATTACTGCGTCAACTTTGACCACTGTAGCAGTGTTTTTGCCAGTTGTCTTCATCTCTGGGATCATCGGCGAGCTGTTTACAGAGTTCGCTTTGACGATTTCATTCAGTTTATTTGCTTCCTTGGTGGTTGCATTGACCGTTGTCCCAATGTTAGCGAGCAGGCTGTTGAAGGCACCAAAGAAAAATATCGAAGCAAGAAGGCAGCGTTCAGGCTCATTGAGGGGATTGGAAAAATCGGTTAGATGGGCGCTGCGCCATCGATTCATCGTCATTCTAATCACTTTGCTGATGCTGGTCGGAGGCGGATATGGAGTGACTACAGTTGGCACTCAGTTCATCCCTCCTACGGATGAAGGATTCTTCAGCATCAGGGTGAATCTCGAAAACGGGGCTGCTCTTTCTGAAACACAAAAGGTCATGGCTGCTCTCGAAGATAAATTGAAAGATGAAGAAGAGGTCGATGTTTATGTAAGCCTGGTTGGTACTACACAAGAGGCTTCATTCAGAGGCACGACAAATGCCAATGTTGGTGAATTGTATGTAAAAATGGATGAGCTTGAAGAACGGGAAATCAGTACTTTCCAGTTTGTCGATGATGTAAAAAAAAGAGCTGGAACAAGCAGCGGCAAATGCAAACAGCAGTGCTGAACTAGGTTTTAATATGCAGTCTACATCCGGGTCTGCTCCGAACACCCTGACTTTCAATGTTAGAGATTCCAGTGAAATGCGGCTGAATGAGTCGGTTGATAGAATATATGAATCACTGACGGAGCTCGAAGATGTCAATGAACTGAGTACAAGCCTGAATGATACTGTTGAGGAAATCCAGATTACGGTTGACAGGGAAAAAGCACTGGCGCAGGGACTGGCACCAGCACAAATTGCCATGATTGTTAACAATGTCACTCGAGGGGATATGGCAACGCAAATGCCAGGCGAAGATGGAGAAATTCTTGGTGTTTATGTCGAGTATGATCGTGAAGTAACAAAGAATATCGATGAGCTGAAAAAGCTTTTGATCAAGAAGCCTGACGGTAATTATGTTACTCTTGGCCAGGTTGCCAATATTGAGACCGGGAGTGGTCCTGTCCGAATCCAACGGATCAATCAGCAAGGTGCAGTGGAATTCACAATGAAATATAAATCATCAACGAACCTTGGTGATATTTCCAAAAAGGTGGATGAGAGGATAGCTGAGCTTGATTTGCCAGAAGAAACTGAAGTTGTCTTCAGTGGAGACAGAGAGCTTCTAGAATCATCAATTGATGATCTTGTACTGGCTTTCGTTCTGGCTATCATCTTGATCTATCTCGTCATGGCGGCCCAATTTGAGTCACTGAAGTATCCATTTGTCATCATGTTCACGGTTCCGCTGATGGTAATAGGTGTCGCTCTGGCGCTGACGGCAACGGGAACACCAGTAAGCTTGACAGTGGTCATCGGTATCATTGTACTTGCAGGTATCGTTGTAAACAATGCGATTGTAATCGTTGACTATATCAACCAGAAGAAAGAACGTGGTTTGATACCGCACGAAGCTATTGTCCTATCGGTAAAAGACAGGGCACGGCCTATCCTGATGACAGCTTTGACGACTATCCTTGGACTTCTCCCGCTTGCCCTTGGCATCGGGGAAGGAACTGAAATCAACCAGCCGATGGGAATTACAGTGATTGGCGGACTGATCAGCAGTACATTCCTGACCCTGTTTGTCATTCCGGTGGTCTATAGCTTCTTTGACAAAGATTATAGAAGAAGAAATAAAATGTATGCGACACCAGATGGGCATCTTGTACCAGCCTATCTGCTAAAAGACCATACAGAAACAGATTATGAAACGGGAACAGAAGAGGGCCACACATATTTCCAAAAGGGAAAATACACGAAAGAAGAAATGGCCGGTATGTTAGAAGAGCTCCTTCAACGCGTAAAAGAAGAAGAAGATACAAATCAGGATTTTAGAAGAAGAAGATAATGCGAGAGGCCTGGCTGAGATGAGCCAGGTCTCTTTTTGCGAAGACATTGGCCTCCAATATAAACGGGGAGTTTCACTGAAGTATATTGCAGCCTTCGACATTTATCGTATTTTTCAGAATAGTCAGCAAAGTAATTGCGATTGTATACGCTTACCGTTAAAATATAGCTAATTAACGGTGAGGAGGACATTCATGGAGTACGGGTACTTTTTTACAGGATTTCCGGGATTCATCAGCAATCAATTGATTAGGGAAGTTTTACGGAAAAATGATGGTAAAGGAAAGATTCATGTTTTGGTGTTGCCTAATATGGTTGATAAGGCAGAGACTGAGAGAGCAAAAATCGTTGAGGATTTTAACCTGTCTGAAAGCCAGTTTGAGATTATCAAAGGCGATATTACAATATCAGCCCTGGCGATTGACCAGGAAAAGCAAGCACAGCTTGAGTCAACTGTAACGCATGTCTTCCATCTTGCAGCTGTATATGACCTTGCGGTTCCAAAGGAAATTGCTTATCGTGTGAATGTAGATGGAACAAGGTTCGTGAATGAATGGGCGAAAACCTTAAGAAATCTTAAGCGCTATACGTATTTCAGCACTGGATACGTTGCAGGCAAGCGGGAAGGTATATTGTATGAGGATGAATTGATCGAGCCTCCAGGTTTCAAAAACTTCTATGAAGAGACCAAGTATGAAGCTGAAGTCCTCGTAGAGTCATTGAAGTCAGAGATTCCTGTCACCATCATCAGGCCAGGAATTGTAAAAGGTCATTCCGGAACAGGAGAAACCATTAAGTTCGATAGCCCGTATTTCATCATGAATTTCATCGACCGCCTCAGCTTCATGCCATTCTTGCCAAAGCTTGGAAAAGGGGATACTGTTGTCAATCTGGTTCCAGTGGATTATATTATTGAGGCGACAACCTATTTAACCTTTGCTGATAAGGGAACAGGGAAAACCTATCATCTTACGGATCCTAAACCATACAAAGTGTCTGAGCTATATGAAATGATGATGTACGAATTGCTGAAGAGACAGCCTAAAGGTTCTGTACCACTGTCACTGGCAAAAGGAGGACTCAATTTCAGAATGCTCAGGAGGTATCTTGGAGTTGAAAAGGAAGCACTTGACTATTTTATATGGAGAGGCCATTTTGATTCTTCCCAGGCACAGGATGACTTAAAGGATTCAGGAATCACATGCCCGGATTTCAAAGAAGGGATTGCTTCTATGGCGGCTTTCTATCTAGAAAATAAAAATAATCCTCAATACCAAATAAACATTATATAAAACTTTAATTATTGGCAGGTGAATGAATGTGCATTCAGTTGAAGAAGTGCAAAAGATGTCGGTTATGGCACCAGCAACAGGGGAGATTATTGCCGAAATCGAGGAGACGCCTGTCCATGAAGTTCCATTCTTCTATCAGGAGGCGAGGAAGGCTTTTGGGGCTTGGAGCAGTCTTGCCATTTCTGAGCGTACCGGATATTTAAGAAAGCTGAAGCAGCTGATGGTCGATGAAATGGATGAAATTGCAAAAATCATCTCAGCTGATACTGGTAAGGTATTGACAGAGTCAATTGTAGCAGATATCATGCCTACACTTGATGCGATCGACCATATAATTAAACATGCTGAAAAGGCACTTAGCAGGCAAAAGGTGAAAACACCATTATTGTTAATCGGTAAAAAATCCTTTATTGAATATATGCCACGTGGTGTCGTACTTGTCATTTCTCCCTGGAATTATCCGCTGCAGCTGGCGATGGTACCGATGATCAGCGCTCTGGCTGGAGGCAATTCTGTCATCCTGAAGCCATCAGAGGTAACTCCGCTTGTTGGTAAATGCATCGAAGACTTGTTCCGACGCTCAGGGTTCCCTGAAGGAACAGTACAGGTAGCGCATGGCGGCAAGGAAGTTGGCGCTGCTTTTACTTCGGGTAAGCCAGATTACATCTTCTTTACAGGCTCTGTCCGTACAGGGAAAATCATCCAGCAGCAGGCTGCGAAGGATTTGATTCCAACAACTCTGGAGCTCGGCGGCAAGGATCCGATGATTGTTTTTGAAGATGCCAATCTCGACAGGGCAGTTAAGGCAGCGGCATGGGGTGCCTTTACAAACAGCGGTCAGGTTTGTATGAGTGCTGAGCGGTTATATGTTGAAAGGTCAATATATGGGAAGTTCCTTGAAAAATTGAAAAAAGAAGTCAATTCCCTTCATCAAGGGAACGATATAAATTCTGATGTCGGTTCAATGACTTTTCCTGCCCAGAAAGACGTGGTGAGAGAACAGCTGAATGAAGCACTTGAACGGGGAGCGAAGTTGGAAACTGGATTGAAACCTTCTGATTGGAAGGGAGACATGTTCCTGCCGCTTACCATTATCACAGAAGTCGAGCAAGACATGAAAATCATCCAGGAAGAATCTTTCGGCCCATTGCTTCCTGTTGTTCCATTCGATACAGAAGAAGAAGCGATAGCATTTGCTAATGGAACCGTGTATGGCCTGAATGCAAGTGTCTGGACCCAGGATAAAGTGAAGGCACGTCGTGTCTCTTCCAGGCTTGTGTCTGGAGCTGTCGTTATTAATGATGTCCTCATTACCGTAGCCAACCATGGTCTTCCTTTTGGGGGAACCAAGGAAAGCGGCATTGGCCGTTATCATTCTGAGGCCGGCTTGAGAATCTTTTGTCATGAAAAAGCAATCATGGAAGACATGGGTTTCATGAAATCTGAAATTCAATGGTATCCGTATAAAGGGAAATATCCATTGTTCCTGAATTTATTTAAAAGCTATTTTGCCGAGAAAAAAAGATTGGCTCACTTTTGCTAAAAACTATATCGCCCTCTTGAAAAGCAACAAATAATTTTCGACCGTCCCAGTACTAGGGGCGGTTTAATTAATTTTGACATTTTTTTCTATTTACCTTCTTAGTATTCCATTGTTGAGAAATCTGGATTAAGTCATTCATATGAAATATATTTAACAATTAACTGGAAAAATGATAATTCGAAGCACAATTTGGACAATCTAAAACAAGTAGTGAAATACGAAGGATCAGAAAGAATAGATTCCGGTGATCTTTTGACACTGTGAAGAATTCAGCACTCATAAAGGTACCAATAATATGACTAAAGGATGAAACGTGACGTGGCGATTAAAAAGAACTTAACCAAACTAGAAGCGGTAATGTGGAGCATCGCACTGCCAGGTTTTCCCCAGCTACTGACGGGAAACCTTGTAAAGGGCATTTTATTTGTCCTCCTTGAGTTCCTTGTTAACGTTAATAGTAATTTTAATAAAGGAATAATGTATAGCTTCCTCGGGGAGACAGAAAAGGCTATGCATGTAATGGACTACCAGTGGCTGATGTTTTACCCATGTTTATACATGTTCGCCATGTGGGATGCGTATAGAAGCGTAATGCCGGAGGAAGAGAAGATCACCTTTTTGCCTTTTGCGTTTTCTGCCTATTTCGTAACAGTTGGGCTGATGATATCACCGAAGGTAAAAATCTTTGGCGTATTTCCAGGGCCAGTTTTCCTTCCAATGCTCTTTGTCATTCCTGGAGTGCTTACTGGATTCTTGATAAGGAAGCTATTGCTTAAGTTTTATTACAACTAGAATGGCCAGATCTTATTGCATATTTTAACAATGCCTATCTTGCTGGGAGAATTCTTAAATGTAATTTCATCCAGCTGGGTTGGTCATTCATACTAACTACTTTCAATAAGTCAGTACATGATGGGAAGATTCCAGACTTCAGTAGAAACTGTCTTGCTCAAATTTTTCAAAAACTAAGAATCCATTTAAAACCTTACATATCAACAATATTTGTAGTGCTTCGGTCATATTTTGACTGAAGTGTTTATTTTTTTTTTTTAAAACCCCCATAACATTGTAAGCGCAAACGTAACCTTGTAGTGATTAAAGCGGCCGCTCCAAAAACATACGAGGTGAACTGAGGATGAAGAAACTTTCTAACCAAGAGATGAAAAAAATCGCCAAAAGTACATTGGCATTAGTGCTTGCTGGAACATTTGCCTTTTCGCCAGTTGCAATGGCAGAAGATAATAATTCTGAGCTTGAAACGGTAGAATTGCAAAATGTCAGCCCCGAAGAGCTTGAAGAAGCAAAAACACAGGTCGATGAACTCGAAGAAACGAACCCATCTTTGATTCCTGGTGACTTCTTCTACTTTGCTAAAATCGCACTTGAGAAAATAAGGCTTGCTTTTACATTTGATAATTCTAAAGAAGCAGAATTGCTTGCTACATATGCAGCAGAACGCCTCCAAGAGGCAGGTGCTTTGTTCGCTGAGGGAAAAGAAGACGAAGCCCTTGAGGTAATCGAAGCTGCTTTGCAATACATGGAATCTTCACAGGAAATTGTGGATGAAGAAGGTTCAGAAGATGAGGCTGCTGATACAGAAGAAGCTGGTTCAGCATCTGATGAAGACACAGAGGAAGCAGATTCTGAAGAATCGACTGAAGATGGAGAAGAGTCTGCTGACGATGCTCTAGCTGAAGAGCCAGGTGATGAAGACGCAGAAGAAGGGTCTGAGGAAGAAGAAGTTGTAAGTGAAGATCCTTTCGAACAGATTGAAGGAATGCTCAGACAGAATATCATTGCATTAAAAGCTGCCATGGAACACGTCGGCAATGAAAATGCAAGAGCAAAACTTCAAAAGAACATTGACAAAACATACGCTAAGATGGCAAAGAAATTGGCTAAATTAGAAGAAAAATATGCTGAGCATCCTGTTGAGGACGAAGATACACAAACAACTGAGCCAGTAGAACTAGAACCAATCGTTGAGTCAGATCTGCTGCCTGCTGATGAAACACCAGTTGTTGAAGAGTCTGCTGACGAAACAATGCCTGTAAATGATGACACAGCAGTAGTACCAGTAGTGGCACCAAAAGCAGAAAAAGAAAAAGCTAAACAAGAGCGTAAAGTACAAAAGGCTGTTGAAAAACAGGACCGCAAGGAAGCTAAACAGCAAAAGAAAGAAGAAAAGCATCAGGCTAAGCAAGATAAGAAACAAGATAAGAATTCAAAGAAACACGAAAATAAAGGCAATGAAAATGGCAAAGGAAACGGTAACAGCAAAGGCAATGATAAAAACTAATTCATAATGAACAATAGACTAAGAAAAGGTAGCCTTAAGTGGCTATCTTTTCACTGCCTACCCACAAAAAGATAAATTGACAGTCATGATATAATGTGGGGAGAAAAGAGGTGAGGCTATTGCTAAGTTTATTGTTCATGGCAAAGAAAAAGCGCAGGCCACTGGAAGAAACTGTAGAGAAAATTCACCAGGGGGATGCAGCTTTAAGAGAAGAATTAATAGATTCTTATAAGCCATTTATAGCGAAAACTGTTTCGTCTGTCTGTAAGAGATACATACATGAATCGGACGATGAATTTAGCATTAGCCTTATTGCTTTTAATGAGGCTATCGATAAATATTCATCTGAAAAAGGGAATTCATTATTAAGTTTTGCAGAAGTAATGATTAAGCGGAGGGTAATTGATTATATCCGTCAGCAGAGCCGGAATCAAAACCTGAGCTTCCATATATCGAATGATCCGAGTGAGGAAGAACAACAGAGGTCGACTATTGAGGATGAACTTTCTCTTGATGACTTCCGAAGAAAGACCGAGCAGGAACTAAGAAGAGAAGAAATTATTCAATTTCAGGCAGTATTAAAAGATTTTGATCTATCTTTCCAGGATCTGCTCGAGCAGTCACCCAAGCATGCAGATGCCCGCAAAAATGCGATGCTTGTTGCAAAGGCAATGGTTGATAACGAGGAATTAAAAAATTTGCTTCTCGATAAAAAGCGCTTGCCAATCAAGCAATTGGAAGACATGGTCAAAGTCAGCAGAAAAACCATAGAGAGAAACAGAAAATATATTATTGCAATTGCACTTATTTTAATTGGGGATTATGTATATTTAAAGGATTATATTAAAGGGGTGTTAGAGACATGAGAAAAGGGGTAATCCTTGAAATCAATGATTTTTACCTAACATTGTTGACCCCCGAAGGCGAGTTTTTACGTGCCCGAAAGCTTCAACAAGATTATCAGGTAGGAGAAGAAATTCATTTTTTTCCAGAAACGCTAACTGTTAAAAAGAAAAGATTCAATCTTTCTTTACTAAATAGCTTTAAAGCACGGAGTATTGCGCTGGCAGCAATTTTTATGCTTGCCATGACCGCGTTAGTTCCTGCGTATCAAAACGGACAGGTATACGCATATATGTCCATTGATGTGAATCCAAGCATTGAACTGGCAGTCAATGATGATTTAAAGGTCCTCCGTATGAAAGGATACAATCCTGAAGGGGAAGAAATCATTGCGGAATTAAAAGACTGGAAAAAGAAAGATGCAGCTTTGGTTGCAGAGATGATCATTGAGGAAATAAAAGATGAAGGTTTCTTCAAACAAAAAAATGACGTTGTCATCTCGACAGTTCATAATAAGAAATCAAAAGAATCTGTTGACCAAAAACTAGAAAAGAAGATTTCTGAAATAAAAAAATCAACTCAAATTGAAAAATTGAATATTAAGGTTATGGAAGCAACAGTTGAAGACAGAGAGAAGGCACAAAAGCAGGGTGTTACTACTGGTGTCTACAAAGAAAAGCAAAAGGATACTGCTAAGCCTGCTGAAAAGGAACAGGCCAAACCAGAGCCAGCAAAGAAAGATCCTGCTCCTGCTGTTGTCCCACAGCCTGAAAAGAAGCAACCGCCAGGTCAGGTTAAGAAAATAGATCCTAAGGTTCCAAAAGTACAACCGAACAAGCCGGAACACCCTGCAAAAGATAAGGCTAAGGTAAATAACAATTCCGGAAAGAACGGTAATGGCAAGGCGAACCACAAGAATGGGCAGGGAAACAACAACCGTACTGATAAAGGCAATAGCAATAAAAATGGGCAGATCAACAAACAAACTAAAGATGAAAAAAAGTCTAACAACCAACAAGCCCCTAGAAATGACAACAGGGGGCAATCTGGGAAAAATAAAGACAATCCTACTAAGAAATAATGAATTGTAAAAAGTCCGGAATGCATTCCGGACTTTTTTCCATGTCCATATTCAATTGTTTATCGAGATTTGGATAGGCTAAATATCAAAGCTGCTCTATCAATTTATTGCTTGTTTTGACCAGAGAGCTGTGCTTGTGCTTGCTGAACAAGGCGTTTAGTGATTTCTCCTCCGACTGAGCCATTTGCTCTTGAAACTGTATCGGATCCAAGATTCACTCCAAATTCCTGAGCGATCTCATATTTAACCTGGTCCATGAACTGTTCCACACCAGGAACCAGCAATTTATTAGAATTACGAGCCATCAATATCAACTCCTCTGTTAGTATACAGAGAAAAATTTCTCTGTACAGATAGTTTGAACATTGCAGGTGAATTCATAAGTGGTAATGTTTTATACTTTTGGATAATGTTTACCGGATTTTTGCTCTGTAAGTTCCAGCGGTCATGTGAAAAAACTGTAGATTCTTGCTAAAGTGGCAAACTACTGGAAAACTGCAAGAAAGTACTTTATTAATGTGATGATATTCTTTATCATAGGTATGTAAATGAATCGGGGCTGAAAGGAAGCAATTATGTGGATTAATATTAGAAGAAGATTGAACAAATTATCTCCTGCACAAATTATCGTAGCTTATTATTTGATTGCGGTAATTGTCTCGATGAGCTTATTAAGTTTGCCTATTGCCATACAGCCCGGGGCAAAATGGTCTTTCATGGATGCGTTATTCACTGCCGCAAGTGCTGTCAGTGTTACGGGACTTTCAGTAATAACGGTACGCGATACTTTTACTGTACCGGGAATCTTTATCCTCATGTTCGTCCTTCAATTCGGCGGGATTGGAGTCATGGCGCTTGGCACGTTCTTCTGGTTAATTATTAGGAAGAAAATTGGGCTGAAGGAACGAAGGTTAATCATGATGGACCAGAACCAGACTTCTATGTCAGGGCTGGTGAAGATGCTGAAGGAAATCCTGGTCATTATTGTTATCATTGAATTAATTGGTGCACTGCTATTAGGATTATATTTCTTAAAATACTTTCCGACATGGCAAGAAGCTTTTCTTCATGGTTTGTTTGCATCTATCAGTGCTACTACCAATGGAGGCTTTGATATTACTGGTGCCTCGCTAATCCCTTATGCACAGGATTATTTTGTAGTTACGATTAATATGCTCTTGATTACGCTTGGTGCAATTGGTTTCCCAGTGTTGGTTGAATTGAAGAGCTTCCTCTTCAGAAACAAAAAAAGTGGTCCTTTCCGTTTTTCACTATTTCTTAAGATTACGACTCTTACGTTCCTTGGCCTCCTTATCTTTGGAACGGTTGCAATATGGGCACTGGAATATAATCATTTCTTATCCGATAAATCGCTGTTGGATTCATTCTTCTATGCTTTTTTCCAGTCCACGACAACCAGAAGCGGCGGATTGGCGACAATGGATGTGAATGATTTTACTGACCCTACCTTATTCCTGATGGCAGCTTTGATGTTTATCGGGGCATCACCAAGTTCGGTCGGGGGGAGGGATTCGAACAACAACTTTTGCGATTAATCTCTTGTTCCTTTACCACTTTGCAAGAGGAAGACGAGCTATCAGGATTTTTAACAGAGAACTGCACCAGGAAGATATCATCAAGTCTTTGGTTGTTACCATCATGGCTGTACTCATATGTTTCTTTGCAGTCCTTATTCTCATGGTTACGGAGAATCAGTCGCTATTGCCTATCATCTTTGAAGTTGCATCTGCTTTCGGAACAACAGGCTTATCCATGGGCATCACACCAGAGCTCTCAACAATCGGAAAAATGGTCCTAATCATTTTGATGTTCATCGGAAGAGTAGGAGTCATATCCTTTCTGTTGATCATTGGCGGCAAAACAGAAAAAGAAAGCATCCATTATCCAAAGGAACGCGTGATTATTGGTTAATGTCAAAAAAAATCCGGGAGTACATCCCGGATTTTTTGCATTTTATTTATAAAAATATTGTTTCGGTTATCTTAATCCTGGTCTTTGCTGACATCTTTAGTAGGGTGCATGAAAGGATAGGACTGCGGTTTTCGCTTTTCCTCAAGAAGATCCCTGTTTTCCGATGTGTTCCATCCTATATCATTCGTAGGGTGCACCCATTCATCGCCAGCCATGATTGCTGGGTCCGTCTCATCAGTCCAGTTTTCAAGCGGTGAGTTTTCAGATGCGTAAAGACTGTCTCCAATGATGACTCCATGCTCATTCTTGAATGGAGCTTCCATTTCGATTCCTGTATCTTTAAAGCTTGGAGCATTGATTTGATGAGGCAAAGTTTCCTCTATATCCAATGCTTTTAGCTCCCGGTCTTTTTTTACCATTTCAGCTCCTCCTTTTTGAGCTTATTTTTTGTCTTATGCCGTATTTTATTAGGTAGTTCCTTTTGTAAAATTAGGTAATCAAATCAGTACATAGCAAATCCGTGATTGAAAAAAATAGTAGTATGGAGGTGGTTAGAATGGCTAAACGGAAGGCAGAAAGAAATGCTGTGGCTAAATATACAAATACACCTAAGAAGAATCTTCAGGAAAGCGAATTTTCTGCGGAGTTTGCTCATGGGGAAGACCCAGGCAAATTTGCAAACAGAAATTCAAAGCAGGGCAGGAAAGGAAGAGCATGATGAAAAAACATGAAGGTCGGCATCAGAAGCCAATGAACGTTGAGTTCGGCATGGAGTTTGGAGACATTAATGCAGGGAAGTTATATGATATACCTTTTGCTGGAAAAAAGGCGAAACGCAAAGCAAATAAAGACTGTAAATAATAAGGGTTTGAGTCAAAATGAAAAGCCGGCTGTATTAAGCCGGCTTTCCATCTTGCCCTTTAAAAGTGAAAAATTGTGGATGATCCAATTTTGAATCAAAATAAACAAGCATGTATGAAGGGGAGTACTCAATTTCTCCATTTTCAATAAACTTTTCGAGGTCAATCGAGATATCCTCAAGCAGAGTATGCTTATATAAATCTTTTTCACTGATATTTAATTCGAGGAACTTATCGCCAAGGACATCTGGGTTCTGAATGATACCACGGTACAACTCAGATCGCTCCTGCTTGTCCAGGCGCAGTTCCCACCAAGGCTTGCGTGGCTTATGTTTCATGCTTGCAAGGTAATCATACTTCATCAAGCTCTCAATCGCTGCTAAGTTGTCCACGCCTTTTTCCTGAAGAAAATGGAACAGTCTTTTGAACAGGTCTTCGAGCTGATGGCCAATCCGTGACCATCCTCTTGTCTCCCAATAAGAGCCGAAATCCTGGAAGAAATCAAATGGTGAAGGGAAAACTTTGGTAACAAGATATTCAACGGTAAGATCCATCCGGTGGTCATTCCAATATTTTTCAAGTACATCTTCCACCTGCTTGATTTTGATGATGTCATTGAAATCAAGGACATTATTCCCGAGGATTTCATATGGTGAATGATCCATATAAACATAATTATGCTGCTCAGCCCGCAGCCTCAAACCCGTCCCTCTCAGCATCTTCAGGAAGCCAAGCTGCAATTCTTCGGGCCGCATTGCAAACACATCATTAAATGTTTTTTTGAACGAGTGGTAATCTTCTTCGGGTAAACCAGCAATTAAGTCAAGGTGCTGGTCAATCTTGGAGCCTTCCTTGACCATCGTCACAGTGCGCTTTAACTTTTCGAAATTCTGTTTTCTCATCACCAATTCATTTGTATAATCATTAGTCGACTGAACGCCAATTTCAAAACGGAATAATCCTGCAGGGGCTTCCTGGTTCAAGAATTCGATGACCTCAGGACGCATAATATCAGCCGTGATTTCGAATTGGAACACAGTCCCAGGAAGATGCTCATCAATTAGGAACCGGAACATTTCCATAGCATAGCTTCGACTAATATTGAATGTCCTGTCGACGAATTTAATTGTCTTCGCACCATTTGCCATTAAATAACGGATATCATCCTTGATTTTTTCCCTGTCGAAGTAGCGGACTCCGACTTCAATGGAGGAAAGACAAAACTGGCAGCTGAAAGGACAGCCGCGGCTTGTTTCGAGATAAGTTACCCTTTTTGCAAGATGCGGGAGATCTTCTTCAAAACGATAAGGAGAGGGAAGTTCTTTTAAATCCAGTTTATTTTGTTGAGCATTCATTAAGATGTTCTCGTCTTTTCGATAAGCAATTCCAGGAACCTCTGTAAAACCGTCTCCGGAAGCCAGTGCTGAAAGAAGCTGCTTGAATGTCTGTTCACCCTCACCGATGACGATGAAGTCAAACTCTGCAACTTCTTTCATCCAATCCTGAACGTCATACGTAACCTCTGGCCCCCCTGCAATAATTTGAATCGCAGGGTTGATTTTTTTGATCATCTTAATGACTTTGATAGTTTCTTCAATGTTCCAAATATAGCAGCTGAATCCAATGACATCAGGCTGCTTTTGAATTAAATCTGAGACAATGTTGATAACAGGGTCTTTGATTGTGTACTCGACCAGATTTACATCATACTCAGGCTGGGCATATGCCTTAAGGTACCTGATCGCAAGGTTTGTGTGTATATATTTCGCGTTAAGCGTTGTTAAAACAATATTCATTAAAAAATCTCCTTTATAAAAATCCAGCAGCAAATCAACTTATAATTATATCTCAGTTTGGTCAAAAAAGACAGGTTGAATGCATTTGAAGGTGATGAAAAGGGTTCAGCATTTCCGGAGGAGTCTTCGGGACTTCAGCTCCAATCAGCATGGAGAGAGCGATTTAATAGAAGGCATAGAAAAAAGAGACTGTGGTAATCTTGTATACCTGTAAACAGTCTCTTTTTTCTCTACAATTTTATTTTTCTAATTACTCAATAGCTTCCTTCTATAAAATCTCAGGATCGCCGCAAACCGGGTTTTAAGGCGGTTGATTCTTGAAGTTTTAAACTCGATCAGTGGTTGTGCTAATGCTGCTGCATACTTGCTGGACAACAGGAAAGTCAAGAGCAGTGCGATGACTGCCAGCAAAAGGATGCGTTCAGGACTATGGAAGAAGTGCTGAACTTCGCTTTCGCGGAAGGTTCGTACAAAAAAACCGTGAAGCAGATATACGTACAATGTATTTTTTCCGAGGTCTGTAAAGAAATATTGCTTCTTCGGCACGATTGTCAAGAAGCTGAACACCATCAGCAAGCTTAATAAGTAAAAGCCTAGTCGTGTGAACATGCTTGATAACGAAGCTGCTTCCATCAATGAGTAAGGTTTGGAACCAAGAAGCCATTTATAGTCGATATCTGGATTGAAATAAAATCCTAAAAATACGATGGCGAAAGCTACAAGTGCTCCAACTTTGAAAGCTGGCCTTGTCAGTGTTTTAATATGTTCCTTTGTCAAATGGTACCCAAACAGGAACAATGGAAAGAAGACAAAGGTCCTTGAAAGACTCAAGTAGTTGGAGATCCAATCAATATATCCGACACCTAAACCTAATCCAAAAGCAATCAGCAGTCCAATGGGTGCATTAATTTTTGAGAAACCGATCAGCATGATGTTCCAGCAGAATAAACTGATTAAAAACCATAAAGACCAATGCGGGTTAAGCGGATCCATCGTAAAAGTCGATTTGCTGTAAAGGAAATAATAGAAAATAGAATAGATCAGCTGAAAAATAAAATATGGCAGTATTAACTTCTTGGCAATTTTCATTACATAGCCTTTTTGATTGAAGCCTCTAGCAAAAAATCCAGAAACTAGGATAAAGGCCGGCATATGGAATGTATAAATGACTTTATAAACATTATAAATCGTTTCATTGTCTTCAATGAACGAGCGCAAAAGATGGCCAAATACGACGAAAAAAATCAAGATGAACTTAGCATTGTCAAAGTAGTAATCTCGTTGTTTCATAGTTCCTCCCTTAATTAGAGACCCCCCAAAATACTAACCCTCTTTTACCCCGGCTAGGATAATTACAAACTAGGTTAATTGCTCAAAATTAAGGAATATAATCCTAAATCAGGAATAATCATTTCTGTACTATTACAATTTTATCTCTGTTATATAAAAGTTTTTCATTATAACATACGGCTTCAGCTCTATATTTTTGGGTGTGTTTCAATAAATAAGTCCAAATGTTTGATATATGTCACAGCTTAATAATTGTAAATTCTATAAAATTGTTAGTGGGGAATGTTTTAAAGTCAGTTACCTTTACAACCAAATTGGGGAGGGAGATTATGTCTATCTTACCGAAAAAGAATGAATTAGGGTTTTATGAGATAAGGCTTGAATCAATTGGAGGGCTTGGTGCAAACCTTGCAGGAAAGATGCTTGCGGAAGCAGGTGTCCTCGGTCTTGGTTTGAACGGTTCCAACTTTTCTTCTTATGGATCGGAGAAAAAAGGATCACCGGTGAAAAGTTTTGTCCGTTTCTGTGAACCTGAAACTGAGATCAGGGTCCACAGTCCGATAGAAGAGCCGCATGTGGTCGGTGTATTCCATGAGGCACTTTATAAAATGGTCGATGTAGTCAGCGGGTTGCGCCCAGACGGAATCCTTCTGGTGAATTCGACTAGAGATTTTGACGACATAAAAAACGATCTTCATTTAGAGCATGGAACACTGGCAATAGTTGACGCGCTATCGATCGCCGTCGAGGAGAAAACAAAAGTAAATACAGCGATGCTTGGAGCATTATACCGCATCATAGATTTCCTTGACCCAGAAGCGATGAAAAATGTTATTCGCAAGACTTTCGAAAAGAAATATCCTCATTTAGTTGAGCCGAACATCAGAACGTTCGAGAGAGGCTACAATGATGTTCAGTTCAAAACGTACGCTCCAGAAGAAGGAGCAATGGGCAAAGAATTCCAGCGTCCAATGCCGCTTCTTGGCTATGAAACGCAGGAGATTGGCGGAGTGATTACAGCTCAGGCAAATAGTATTCTCAAAGACTTGAGTGGTTCCAGACAGGGATTCCTCCCGCAATTCAATCAGCAGGAATGCATCAACTGCGCTGCTTGTGATACTGCATGCCCCGATTACTGTTTTGTATGGGAAGAAGGAGAGGACAAACGCGGCAGAAAACAAATGTTCCTTAAGGGCATTGATTATCAATATTGCAAAGGCTGCCTGAAGTGTGTTGAAGCATGTCCAACTAATGCCTTGAGCGAGCTGAGAGAAATGATCGGCTATGCTGAGGAGAACCAAGTAAAACATAACTATCCTTATGTGACTGGAGGGGTTTCTTAATGTCCGTTCTTGAAGAAAATGTAAAGGCAATGAGTACAGCAGAACAGGTGACAACCTTTGAATCGGGAAATGAAATGGCGGCAATGGCTGCAGCTCAGATTAACTATCATATCATGGGCTATTTTCCGATTACCCCTTCAACAGAAGTTGCTCAATACCTGGATATGATGAAATCCAGAGGGGAGCATGATATTAAATTGATTCCTGCTGATGGTGAACATGGTTCCGCGGGAATCTGTTATGGTGCTGCAGCAACGGGAGCCCGCGTGTTCAACGCAACAAGCGCAAACGGGTTAATGTATATGCTTGAGCAGCTTCCGGTTCAATCTGGTACACGTTATCCAATGGTCTTGAACCTGGTAACTCGTTCCATCAGTGGTCCGTTGGATATCCGCGGAGACCATTCAGATTTGTATTTTGCGCTTAATACGGGTTGGGTAATCCTAACTGCCAGGACACCACAGGCTGTTTACGATATGAATATTATGGCGCTGAAAATTGCCGAGCACTCAGAAGTACGCCTTCCGGTCATGGTCGCTTATGATGGTTTCTTTACATCCCACCAAAAGCGCAAAGTGAACTTTTTCAAGGATCGGGCTGTAGTCCAGAGATTTGTTGGCGAGGCGCCGACAGAGTACAATTTCGCCAGAGATCCAAAGAAACCGTTGACAATCGGAGCGCATATGAATGGCGACGACTTGATGAACAACCACTTCCAGCAATCAGAAGCGATGTACAAAGCGAAAGATGTTTATAAAGAAGTGGCTGCAGAATACGCGAAACTATCAGGACGGAACTATGAAATTCTTGATCTTTATCAAATGGAAGATGCTGACGTAGCTTTGTTCCTTTTGAACTCTGCGGCAGAGTCTGCCAAGGATGTTGTAGACAGGCTTCGTGAGAAAGGAATCAAGGCTGGTGTCATCAGCCCTAATATCATCAGACCATTCCCTGCACAGGAAATCAGGGAAGCACTGAAGAATGTCAAATCACTTCTCGTCGGTGAGCGTGCTGATTCCTACGGCGGACATGGGCCTAACCTGACACATGAAATTAAGTCCGCGCTGCAGGAAGACAGAAACAATGTAACTATCGTCCAAAGCAGGGTGTTTGGACTTGGCGGCAAAGATTTCTATGCAGATGATGCCGAAGCGTTTTTCAGCATGGCGATTGACGCTATGGAAAAAGGATACGCAGAAAAGCCATTCGACTACTATGGACATGTTGCCGGTGATCCAGGAAAAGCATTGAAGCAGGTCATTGAACCACAGCATGGGAATGTCTATAATTCAGGACTTATCCAGGTAACAAGAGATGAAGAAAAGAATAAACTGAATGTCAAAATCCCTCCACTAAGAGCTTTGACGTCCAAGCCGAAACGGATTGCATCAGTCCATGGAGCATGTCCAGGCTGCGGAATCTTCGGCGGTCTGGAACTATTCTTTAAAGGGATTGAAGGAGATCTCGTCATTCTTTTCCAAACGGGCTGTGCTTACGTCGTGACAACAGCGTATCCGCATACATCCCATAAGCAGACGACGATCCATAACCTGTTCCAGAACGGTGCGGCAACACTATCCGGAACACTTGAGGCATTCCTTGAACTAAAGCGCCGCGGTGAAATCGAAGTGTCAGCAGATGCTACCTTCGTAATGGTGACCGGTGATGGAGGTATGGACATCGGCATGGGATCGGCAATCGGCACTGCACTTCGCGGACACAAGCTAATTATGCTTGAGTACGATAACGAGGGGTATATGAATACAGGTTCCCAACTTTCATACTCCACTCCTTTTAGCCACATGACTAGTACATCAAACGTCGGCAAGGCACAAAAGGGTAAAGCGTTCCACCATAAGGATACAGCCCAAATCATGGCTTCAACCAATATTCCTTATGTATTCACAGGAACAGAAGCATTCCCGCAGGACCTTGTTAAAAAGGCGGCGAAAGCACAGTGGTATGCGCAAAATGTAGGAACTGTATACGGGAAGCTTTTGATAACTTGCCCGCTCAACTGGAAATCGGAAGACCGCTTTGGCCAGACAATTGTCGAGGCCGCTGTGAATTCGAATTTCTTCCCGTTATACGAAGTGGAGCAAGGTGTCACTAATATCACTTACGATCCAGAAGCGAAAAACAAGAAGATTCAATTGGCAGATTGGTTGAAATATATGGGTAAAACCAAGCATCTGTTAACAGAAGAAAATAAAGGTATGCTCGTGGAGTTTGAAGAAGAAGTTGAAAAAAGGTGGCAGCGCCTGAAGGCTAAGCACGAAAACGAATATCTTTAAAACAGAGAAGCCAGGGAAACCTGGCTTCTTTTCATATAAACTTGTAAGAGATAGCTGTATCCACCTTATGAAAGGTACCCTTTTGCAACTGATTGATAGGCTATAATGGTACCATTCGTGAAAAGAGAGACCCTTTTATGCAGCTATTGGGGTCGCCATAAGGGTACCATTCGCCAGGAAGGATCCCGATTGTAGCATAGTAGCTCCACATAAGGTTAATTTCAATTGGAAATTTAGCAGTTCTTCAGGAAAATAATCCCGTTTTTAGAGGGATTCTTACCTATTATGTAGAAATTACTAGAAAAATGGGAATCCGACAAGGAGGCTTTCTGGTGAGTAGTGCTAACATTGCAGATGAGATTAAGGCACTGAAAGAGAAAATAGCCGCTTTAGAACGAGAAAATTCCTCTTTAAAAGAGTGGAAGCATAAGCAGCAGAGGGTAGCCACTGACTGTTTTGTTCAAATGATCCCAGCTGGTCCAGCAGCAAGTTTTGAAGCAAGGTTCATTGAGGACGAAGGCTTGTTAAAAAACTTCTTCCTCGAAACACTGGATGGCATTGTGTTTTGGGGCAAGTGTGGACAAATCATTGCTGTTAACGAAGCAACCTGCAAGATTTTCGGGCTCGCTCAAGAAGAGATGTTAAAGCTTAAAATTTCAGACCTAATATATCAAAATGATGAGAAATATAGTGAGATGAAACAACTGATTAATGAAAAAGGTGCGCTGCGCGATGAAGCGTTCTTTCTGCTGCCAAATGGAGAAACGAAACTTCTGGAATTTACTGTTAAGCTCAATACGGGCGATGGCTATCATATGACTATAGTTCGGGACGCAAGTGAGCGTTACCATATGGAACAAAAGCTTAGGAGAAGCGAGGAGCGATTTAGGAGGATTTTTGAGGGGTCGATTGAGGGAATGATACTTTGGGATAAAAATTGCAAACACTATGAAATTAATCCCTCTGGAATGGCAAAACTAGAATTAACGCCAGAAGACCTGGATAAGAAAAACTTTCGCAAGCTTTTCATAGATCTTGGACTTTCTGAAGAATTTATTGATGCAAAAGTGCAAGCACTTCCTCGCAAAGGAAGACTAGATGGAAGAATTACCATTCCATATGAAGAAGGCAGGAAGAAGCACTTTGAATACTCTGTCAAGCACCAATTGGTCGAAAACTTGAATCTTATTGTTTTCAGGAATATCACTGAAAAAATAGATATGGAAGCTCAGCTGCATAAATCAGATACGCTTAATATGCTGGGTGAGCTGGCAGCGGGTATTGCCCATGAAATCCGCAATCCAATGACTGCGCTAAAAGGGTTCATCCAACTGCTCGAAAATAGTACAGGCGATGCTTATACACTATATTTTCAGGTAATCAAGACTGAACTCCAAAGAATCGATTCGATCATCAACGAGTTTCTCATTTTGGCCAAACCTCAGTCAATAAAATATGAGACTACCGATATTTCAAAAATAATGAATGAAACAGTGGCCCTTCTTACTGCGCAGGCTGTGCTACATGATGTGGAGATTAAAACTTTATATGATGATGATTTGCCCAAACTTCTGTGTGAACCGAATCAATTAAAGAAGGTCTTTATTAATATTATAAAAAACGCGATAGAAGTAATGCCTAAGGGCGGCTTAATCAGTGTGACGGTCAGCCAGGCACCAGGAAACAGGATACATATATGCATCCAGGATGAAGGAGAAGGAATTCCCACTGAAAAGATTAAAAAGCTTGGAGAACCTTTTTACACAACCAAGGAAAGAGGTACAGGCCTCGGCTTGATGGTTAGCTTCAAAATCATTGAAGAACATGGTGGCACAATTGAAATTGAGAGCAAAGTCGGGGACGGCACATTATTCCATATTTATCTGCCATTAACCAGGGAAATGTCTGATTAAATTCAATCAGGCGTTTTTTTTTAGAGCTAAGTATGAAACAGTCATTAAAAACCGTGTAATGTTTTCAAATTTTTACTTATCCTCCTTTTAAAATAGTGAACGATGTATTATATTAGACGTATAGCTAATTAGATATATATCAAATAAGTGTAAATGGAGTGGTTTTATGCAGCTGGATAAAATTGTCGCTTTTCATAAGGCAATGGGGGACCCAACAAGGATAAGGATAGTGGCTTTGCTAGCAAACGGGCCGCGCTTCATGGCCAGGCAATTGCCGGAAAGCTTGGACTTACCCCGCCGACAATCACACATCATATCAAAAAATTAAGGGATATCAATGTGATTTTCGAGCGCAGAGACAAGAACACGATTTATTTTCACTTAAATGAGTCATTAATCAAGGAACAGGCGAAAACGCTTGACAAATTGATCGAGAAAAAGGAAGGGGAAGTAGAAGCAATGATCGAGCAAAATATTGAAAGACAAAAGGTTATTGAGAATTTCTTTACAAAAGACGGAAAATTAAAGAACATTCCAGCGCAACGGAAGAAGAAGCTGATGGTATTTGAATATATGGTCCGTGGGTTGAAAGCCGGAAAGAAATATCCAGAAAAGGAATTGAACGAATATATCATGAAGTTCCATGAGGACTATGCGACAATCAGAAGGGAATTCATCATCAATCATTATATGTATCGTGAAAATGCGATTTATGAATTGAATCCTGAAGAAATGTGGGCAAAACCGGAATGATTTGTATAAAGCCAAAACCGCCTGAGACAATGTCTTAGGCGGTTTTTTTGTTGTTAAGGAAAATATAAAATAATTTAATAACTACATGAAGTTTTCTTAATCCAGCTCAAGCGCCTTGCTCCTCGAGGCGCTTGCGCTTTTTATTCTTGATAGACATCAATACAATTCAGGCCTTCGATCTGTAAAGATAGGAATTTTGCTTCTAGCTTCCTTAACCTCGCCAAGATCGATTTCTGCTATGAGGATTTCTTCTTCTTCCCCACCCTCTGCAATCACGTCCCCCCATGGGCCAATGACCATAGAATGGCCAGCGAATTTATTATTGGGGTCTGAGCCGGTCCGGTTGCAGGCTATCACAAAGCATTGATTCTCAATTGCACGGGCGATGAGCAAAGCTCGCCAGTGTTCTAAGCGCTGGATTGGCCACTCAGCAACTACGAACAACGCTTCGACTCCCTGGAGTGCATGGGCACGGACCCATTCTGGGAACCTGATATCATAGCAAATCAGCCCGGCAAATTTTTGGCCATCTAAAGAAAACAATCCTTTTTCCTTGCCAGCAGCCAGGTATAGATGCTCATCCATGAGCTTGAACAAATGGAGCTTGCTGTACAATCCTGCCTGTTCACCGTTTTTGTCGAATACAAGCAGTGTATTTTCAATGCCTTTTTCGGTTTTATTAGCAACAGAACCGCCAATAAAGTGGGAAGAATATTTCTCAGCTGCATCCTTGAAAAACACTTTAGCTTCTTTTGCTTCTTCTTCTGCAGTGTCTTTTAATTGATCGAGATCATATCCGGTAGTCCATAGCTCCGGAAGGACAATGATATCAGGTTTTTGAGCATTTGCCTTGTCAATCAGTTCGGAGGCTTTTTTATAATTTTGCTCAGGATTCCCAAAGACAATGTCCATTTGCAAGCATGCTATTTTATATTTCATCATTCATCACCGCCATACTTTCTGAAAATTATATCTTTACAAGTTACTATTTACGTTATATCATTTGTGACTAGAATTTCAAATTAAAATTTTTACATACTAATATATTTTCTAAGCAGGTGAGAAAATGGAATTTTCACAATCAAATTTATTGAAAAGCCTGCCCAAGCAGTTTTTTGCTTCACTCGTGCAAAAAGTGGGCATATATACTGAAAAAGGGGCAGACGTTATAAATCTTGGACAGGGAAACCCTGACCAGCCGACACCACAGCACATCGTTGAAAAGTTGAAGCAAGCTGGAGAAAACCCAGCTAATCATAAGTATTCGCCGTTTAGGGGATTGAGCTCATTAAAAGAAGCTGCAGCAGGTTTTTATAAAAGGGAGTATGGAGTCAATCTTGACCCAGAAGAAGAAATTGCCATCCTATTTGGTGGCAAGGCTGGCCTCGTTGAAATTCCTCAATGTTTGTTGAATCCGGGGGACACAATCCTTGTTCCTGACCCCGGCTATCCTGACTACATATCTGGAGTTGAACTTGCAAAGGCAAAGATGGTGACAATGCCATTAAAAGAGGAGAATGAGTTTCTGCCTGATTATGCCTTATTAAGTGCAGACGATTTGGAACAAGCAAAACTGATGTTTCTCAACTACCCAAATAATCCTACTGGCGCAGTGGCGCATCAGGAATTTTTTGATCAGACAATCGAGCTGGCCCGAAAAAATGAAATTTGTGTTGTCCATGATTTCGCGTATGGAGCGATTGGCTTTGAAGGAAAAAGACCACAAAGCTTTTTACAGTCAGAGGGTGCCAGAGAGGTTGGAATTGAAATTTATACGCTTTCAAAAACGTATAATATGGCTGGTTGGCGTGTTGGCTTTGCAGCGGGGAACAAGAGCGTGATTGCTGCAATTAACTTGCTTCAGGACCATATGTATGTCAGCTTGTTTGGTGCTGTTCAGGAAGCTGCAGCAGAAGCATTACTAGGGCCGCAAGAATGTGTGGCTGATTTGAATGATTTATACGAATCAAGAAGAAATGTCCTTATTGACGGATTGAAAAATATTGGCTGGCACGTCACTGCTCCAAAAGGTTCGTTTTTTGCCTGGCTTAAGGTTCCGGAACAATTCACTTCGGTTGAATTTGCAGATTTTTTACTTGAAAAAGCACATATAGCAGTTGCTCCAGGTGTTGGGTTTGGTGAACATGGAGAGGGCTTTGTGAGGGTTGGCTTACTGAGTTCTGAGGCAAGATTGCAAGAAGCTGTCAGCAGAATAGAAAGCTTGGGAATTTTCAAAAAATAGTTGACATTGAATTATTAACCTGACATAATCCTAATTAACAAATTTACTTTAACCAATTAAATAACTTGATTAAATTATTTTCTTATCAAGAGCAGGCGGAGGGACGAGCCCGATGAAGCCCGGCAACCGATCCAGCATTTAGCTGGGCACGGTGCTAATTCTTGCAGCGAAAGCTGAAAGATGAGAAGAGTTTAGTGTATTTTCTAACCTCTTCTTTGTGAAGAGGTTTTTTTATGGTTTTTTTATGGTTTTTTTGCACTTATATTAATGTCTAGCTCCAGCGCCTAGCCCCTCGATCGTTGTCTAGCTGCGGCTCCTAACTCCTCGAGACGTTTCGGTCCTGCCAATGAAGTCAAAGAGCGACTTCACTGTCAGGCCCTCCAACGCTTGTCGGAGTTGGGCAGTCGCCTATACTTTTCGATTTCGGTCCGCTCAATGAAGTCAAAGAACGACTTCACTGGTCAGCCCTCCAACGCTTGTCGGGGCTGGACAAGGCGCTTGCGCTTTTCTAACTGAAAGGATTGATCTACATGAGTGAAATTACAGCGACATACATAGTCCATGATGCAAAACATAACCCGGAGAAAAAAGCAGAGGGGATCGCGCTTGGGCTGACAGTGGGATCTTGGACAGATCTACCTGAACTGGACCAAAAACAATTAAAAAAACATAAGGGAAGAGTTGTTTCTGTAGAAGGTTCTGGCGTGAACACCAATTCAGACACAGTGGCGACAATCAAGATCGCTTATCCTGCCCTTAATTTTTCGCCAGATCTCCCAGCAATCCTCACAACGGTATTTGGAAAACTATCGCTTGATGGCAAGGTAAAGCTGGTAGATCTTGAATTTGGAGAAGAATTAAAGAAAGAATTTCCCGGTCCGCGCTATGGGATTGAAGGAATAAGGGAAAAGATTGGCGTTTATGACAGGCCATTGCTTATGAGCATTTTCAAAGGTGTCATCGGACGTGATATGGAGTTTCTGTTAAAACAGCTAAAAGAACAGAGTCTGGGAGGAGTCGATTTAATTAAGGATGATGAAATTCTTTTTGAGAATGAACTTACTCCTTTTGAAAAGAGGATCACTCTTGGGAAACAGGTTCTCGATGAAGTCTATGAATCTACTGGTCAAAGAACTTTATATGCTGCAAACCTGACAGGAAGGACTGCACAGCTTAGGGATAAAGCGCGAAAAGCGTCTGAGCTGGGAGCCGATGCGCTGTTGTTCAATGTGTTCGCCTACGGTTTAGATGTTTTGCAGGAACTTAGGGAAGATGAAGAAATTGGTATACCAATCATGGCTCACCCGGCAGTCAGCGGTGCGTTGGCATCAGCTGATGAATATGGCTTTTCATATTCTTTGCTTCTGGGGAAATTACTCCGCTATGCAGGAGCAGACTTCTCACTGTTCCCTTCACCTTATGGAAGTGTGGCGCTCGAAAAGCAGCAGGCGATCTCCATTGCTGAAGCACTGACTGCTGAAGATCAATTTAACAGGACTTTCCCGGTTCCATCAGCAGGTATACATCCCGGAATGGTCCCATTGCTTATAAAAGATTTCGGAGTGGATTCAATCATTAATGCCGGCGGAGGCGTACATGGTCATCCTGGTGGAGCACAGGGGGGCGGCAAGGCTTTCAGGCAGGCAATTGAAACCGTATTACAAGGAAAAACGCTTGAAGAGGGCACGCTTGATTTTGAAGAGTTGAAAATTGCTTTAGGCGTTTGGGGTTCAGCCGAGGTAGTGGCGAAATGACCCATCCAGTCATTTTTTGTGACTTCGACGGAACCGTAACCGAAAAGGACAATATCATCGCGATCATGAATCAATTTGGCCCTGAAGGATGGGACGATATAAAAGAATCAGTCCTTGATCGAACGATTTCGATCAGGGAAGGTGTAGGGAAAATGTTTTCCCTCCTTCCGGTCACCTTGCTGGAAGAAATCATCGATTTTGCCGTCAAAAATGCTAGGATTCGCTCCGGTTTTCAGGAATTCCTCGATTATGCCAGCGAAGAAGGAATCCCTGTATATATCGTAAGCGGAGGAATTGATTTTTTCATAGAACCTATCATTCAACAATTTGGCCCAATTGCTGGCATTTACTGTAATGGTTCTGATTTTTCAGGAAAAACAATCAAAATTGAATGGCCGAACAGCTGCGATGAACAATGTTCAAATGATTGCGGATGCTGTAAGCCATCAATTATGAGGAAGCTCGAAAAAAGCGGATCTTATAAAATCGTCATCGGTGATTCGGTGACCGATCTTGAAGCCGCAAAACAGGCAGATTTCGTATTAGCCAGAGATTACTTAAAAGATAAATGTGAAGAATGGGAAGTTGCACATACATCTTTTGAAACGTTTTATGACTGTATTGAAGCTTTAAAAATTAAGACAGGGGTGAAAGGATGAGTTATTTAGAAACCAAATGGGAAGAATTGGGCGACGTGAAGGCTGAACTGGCTGAACGTGATTGGTTTATGGGAACGAGTGGAAACCTTGCGATTAAAGTGAACAGCGACCCAGTGCAATTCCTTGTGACTTCAAGCGGAAAAGATAAGCGGAAACGTACTGATGAAGAATTTTTACTTGTTGACCAATTTGGTCGTCCGGTGGAGGAAACACATTTGAAGCCTTCTGCGGAAACTCTGCTTCATGTTGAGGTATACAATAAGACAAGCGCTGGATGCAGTCTTCATGTCCATACAATTGATAACAATGTCATCTCCGAGGTCTATGGAGACAGGGGCGAGGTGCAATTCCAGGGTCAGGAATTAATTAAAGCTTTCAATATTTGGGAGGAAGATGCTGTCCTCAAAATTCCCATTATTCCGAATTACTCACATATTCCAACCCTTGCTAAAGCATTCACAG
The DNA here is from genome assembly GCF_020524355.2 of Mesobacillus subterraneus. Lineage (NCBI taxonomy): Bacteria > Bacillati > Bacillota > Bacilli > Caryophanales > Bacillaceae > Mesobacillus > Mesobacillus subterraneus. The sequence continues at coordinate 2,755,919 of NZ_CP129019.1, read as the reverse complement.
AGCATGTAAAAGGAGACACTGGGGCAGTATTGATTCGTAACCATGGCATCACAGTCTGGGGAAGGAACGCCTTTGAAGCTAAAAAAATTCTCGAAGCTACTGAGTTTTTATTCCGTTACCAGTTAAGATTACTCGAGCACAAACCATTCCAATTGTTCAAGGTTGTTTAATCAGGAACTTTAGAGCAATTTCATTAAGTAAAATAAAAGACATGATATAAAGGGAGAGATTCATATGGCATTTATCGTAAAACAAAACACACAGGAAAGAATCGTTGATGAACAGCAGGTAGAGGCATTTCTGAGCGCACAGGAAGTTATCTATGAAAAGTGGCACATCCATAAGCTTCCAGCTCATCTTCAGGGAAAATTCTTGTTATCAGATGAAGATAAGCAGCAAATCCTTGAAGCTTTCAAAGTGGAGATTGAAGATATTTCTGCGCGCAGAGGCTACAAAGCTCAGGACGTCATTTCACTGTCTGACAATACACCGAATCTTGACCAGCTGCTTGCGAATTTCAAGCAGGAACACCACCACACAGATGATGAGGTAAGATTCATCGTCAGCGGCCATGGTGTGTTTGTCATCCAAGGAAAGGACGGAGAATTTTTTGAGGTTTTCCTGAATCCGGGAGACTTAATTTCTGTACCTGAAAATACACGTCATTATTTCACGCTTCAGGAAGATCGCCAGGTAGTTGCGGTAAGGATTTTTGTGACAACTGAAGGCTGGGTTCCAATTTACGGAGAGGAAAAAGTCAGCCAGTAATCATCAGGAATGCAAACATTGTCGAAGAAAAAATTTTTCGCGGTGAATATTGTCTTATTTTGCGAATCTATTTACAATCAAACAAGCATTTGCCATAATTCTTCAAGTAAACTTTTATTTATTTAAGGAATTAAAGTAGTAGAGGAGATATAGAAGTGTATCAATCGAAAAATGCTTTGTTAAAAGAAATTGATCGTGCCAGGGAATTGATGGTGGCTGTTGCAATGGAATCTGGATATACAAGTGAGGAAACAATCTATCGAAGCCAGGAACTAGATCGTTTAATTTATGAATATCAAACTTTATGCAAAGAGACGGAAATACAGCGGCAAAAAGGAAAAGTTTTGTTCAGGCAAATGATTCTGATGACAAAGAAACAATATATTTTAGCTCATGCATAAAAACATTCTACACTATAGTAAAAATTAGCCACTGCCAGGAAATCGGCAGTGGCTGAAATATTTTTATAAGAAAACTTCGATTAAAAACTCTCCCTAGTTCTTTTCAGCTCTCCATCAAAACATTGAAAATTTGCTCAAATTTTCACTTGAATGTTGCTTTGTGTGATATTTATCATATTTTTTAATTTCTATTTTATTTATTTTTAACATAGATAGGCTTTTTATATCATCATGCGACTTACTCCAATTAAGTACAGTTCAACGTACTACCATTTTAGACAATTCTAAGTTCATCAAGATCTAACCTCATTTTTTCACCATTCAAATGTACAATTTTGCTTACCACTTTTTTAATTGTTGGTACTATGCTTGTGATGCGATTCATATATCGTACTACATAGCATTTTATTTTTCATTGCCAAAGTAATCGCTTACAAGTTAATAGTTTTTCATTTTGAGGAGGGGAAAAGAGAGTATGCACATTGTCGTATGTGTCAAGCAAGTGCCCGATACAAAGATCATCAAAATCAATCCTAAAACGAATACTCTGGATAGGCGAAGCGCACCAGCAATTTTGAACCCTTATGATGCCCACGCTGTACAGGAAGCAGTCAAAATCAAGAATAAAACAGGTGGAACGATCTCTGTTTTATCAATGGGACCGCCGCAAGCTGTTGCAGTTATTAAGAAAAGCGTTGAAATAGGCGCTGACCAGGGATTCCTCATCTCAGACAGGGCGTTTGCAGGTGCAGATACCCTGGCAACAAGCTATGCACTCTCCAAAGCGCTTGAAAAAATATCAAAGGATAATCCGATAGACTTAGTCATCTGTGGCAAGCATGCGATTGATGGTGATACAGGACAAGTATGGCCCGGAATTGCACGCCGCCTAGATATACCGCCAATCACGAATGTTATTGAAGTTTCTGAGGTTAATAAGAAAGAGAAATACGTTCATATCAAGCGTAAGCAAATCGATGGCTACGAAGTCTTGCAATCACAGCTGCCATGCCTGCTGACTGTTGAAAAAGAGATTAATGACATAGAATATGCACCGCTTCCAAATATGATCAATGCTGCACGATATGAGCCGGTCATCTGGTCTGTCAATGACCTTGCAGATGTTGACAAGACTCAGCTCGGATTAAAAGGATCCCCTACGATTGTGGGCAAGATGTTCAGTCCTCCAAAACTTGAAGGCGGGAAAAGGATTGAAGGAAACGCTGATTCTCAAGTAGAACAGCTAATGGGAATTTTAATGGAAAGAAAAGATTTATTGAAATTAAAAACAGCCAACTCTTGATGCGATTTAAAAGGGGGAATAGCAGGATGGAAGAAAACCAGGGAGTCTGGGTATTCATTGAAGTAAATGAAGGGAAGATTGAAGGAGTTTCACTGGAATTACTTGGTGCGGGAAGGAAGCTTGCCGACAAGCTGGAAGTGCCGCTTTCCGGGGTTATGCTTGGCGAAGGTGTCATGCCTTTAGCAAATGAAGTAATCTATGCCGGTGCAGACCAAGTATATGTCGTTGACCATCCGGTCCTGAAGGATTATCGGACAGAGTCATTTATGAAGGGTGTCTGTACGCTGGCTGAAAAATATAAGCCGGAAATCTTCCTTTATGGAGCAACACCTAATGGAAAGGACCTGGCAAGTGCTGTTGCAACGGACTTGAGTACAGGTTTAACAGCTGATACGACGATGCTCGATGTAGATGTTGAGAAAAGGCTGCTGGAGGCAAGCCGTCCTGCCTTTGGCGGAAATATAATGGCAACCATTCTGTGTAAAAAACACAGACCACAAATGGCTACAGTACGCCCTAAAGTGATGAAGGCCCTCGAAACAGATGAAGGCAGGAAGGGAGTCATCATAGAAGAAGAGTTAGAACTTCGGGAAGAAGATATGCGCACAAAAGTACTTGAAATTGTGAAGGACGTAACAAAAAAAGCTAGCCTTGCAGAAGCACATGTCATCGTGGCTGGCGGAAAAGGATTAGGTGATATCCAGGGATTCCAGTTGATCCATGAGCTGGCTGAAGTGATTGGTGCAAGCGTCGGCGGTACGAGGGATGTGGTCGAAGCGGGATGGCTCAAGCATGAGCAGCAAATAGGCCAGACAGGCGAGACCGTTACTCCGAAAATCTATTTCGCCATCGGTATTTCAGGGGCAATCCAGCATGTTGAGGGAATGAAAAATTCTGAGCTGATCATTGCCATCAACAAGGATCCGAACGCGCCGATTTTCGATGTAGCTACATATGGCATTGTCGGCGATGCATTGGAAATTGTGCCTAAACTAATCAAACAGTTCAAAGAGCTCAGTAAAGAGAAGGGCGGGGAAATGAGCTATGTCTGAAAAATTTGATGTCATCGTCGTAGGAGCCGGCCCTGCTGGAACTTCATGTGCCTACAACTGTGCAAAAAACGGTCTTAAAGTATTGTTGATCGAGCGCGGTGAATACCCTGGATCAAAGAACGTGATGGGTGGAGTCCTTTACCGTAAACAGATGGAAGACATCATTCCGGAATTTTGGAAGGAAGCTCCTCTTGAAAGGACGGTTGTTGAACAGCGATTCTGGATGATGGATAAAGAATCGGTTGTCCAGTTTGGATATAAAGGTCTCGAATGGGCGGTTGAACCATATAATAACTTTACAGTGCTGCGTGCACAATTTGACCAATGGTTCGCACAGAAAGCTGTCGAGCAAGGTGCATTGTTGATAAACGAAACAGTTGTTACTGAATGTATTGTTGAAAATGGCAAGGTTACAGGCGTCCGTACAGATCGTCCTGATGGAGAAATATTTGCAGACGTTGTCGTACTTGCAGACGGAGTTAACTCCCTGCTTTCGAAGCAGCTTGGCTTCCATAGGGAATTCCGTCCTGATGAAGTTGCCCTTACGGTTATGGAAGTCATCAATCTGCCGAAGGATAAAATAAATGACCGCTTCAATCTTGAAGGAAACCACGGAACGACGATTGAGATTTTTGGTGACTCAACTCAAGGCAATCTTGGCACCGCCTTCCTTTATACAAACAAAGATAGCTTGAACATTGGTGTTGGCACCACACTTTCAAGCATGATCAAAGCGAAATTGAAGCCATATGAGCTGCTCGATTACCTGAAAAAACACCCAATGGTCCGTCCTTATATAGAGGGAGGGGAATCAGCCGAATACCTGGCCCACTTGATTCCTGAAGGAGGATTCAATTCTGTGCCGAGAGTTGCGGGAAATGGTGTGCTTGTAGTAGGAGATGCCGCACAGCTAGTCAATGCGATTCACCGTGAGGGCTCGAACATGGCGATGGCATCGGGACAAATGGCGGCGGAAGCGATCGTCGAGGCAAAGAAAGATGGAGACTTCAGTGAAAACAGCCTGAATCGCTATAAGGAGGCCTTATTCGGAAGCTTTATCATTAAGGACCTTGAAAAATATAAGGATGCAGCACACACCTTTGAGACGTACCCGCAATACTTCAAGGAATACCTGCCAATGATGAACAAAGCGATGAGCAAGTTCTTCACAGTCGATGGCACACCGAAGAAAGAAAAACAAAAAGAAATCATGCGCAGCGTGACAGCTGAAAAGGGAACCTTTAAGGTAATGCAAGACATCTATCGTGCCTGGAAGGCGGTGAAATAATGTCAACGACAAACATCGAGGAAAAACAATTTCTTTTAAGGTTTAAGTGTGACACCAAATCGCATCTGACCGTTTTGGACCATGACGTCTGCATGACTCAGTGCCCTGACAAACTATGTACGGTATTCTGCCCTGCTGAAGTATACAAATGGGAAGGCAAAAGAATGCAGGTAGGTTATGAAGGTTGTCACGAATGCGGCAGCTGCCGCATCGGCTGCCCATATCAGAATATCAAATGGGAATATCCAAAAGGCGGACACGGAATCGTATTCAGGCTTGCTTAATGGAAACAAGAAATCGGCGGACATATTGTTCGTCGGTTTTTTTGTTGCTTTGAATGTCTGGAAAAATGACGGGAAATTGAACCAGGCTTATGGAAAAGTCGTCATATGGCTCGACAAATGAACGGAATTGTTTGAATAGGATGAAGGGAAATACCTTTAAGAAATGGATACTAACAATTATGCTATATTCAACATATGTATGTTAATTCACAAATGGGAACAAAAAAAGGTGGAGCTATCAAGAGAGGGATAAATGAGGGAGTTAACTGATTTTTTCTTGTGGTCGCACTGCGTGAAGCTGGTCACTGAGGATCTCTTTTTCTATATTCCGCGCTGCCTCAACAGCTTCATCAAAACGGTCATACAATGTTGAAGCATATACTGGTTTTCCAGCATCATAGACTCCGGACGAATCTGAAGTATATATTGTAACGTTCCAATGGTAGTATTCCCGGCCATCTTCCTGGTGGTCTTGAAGACCAATCAGTAAATGAGTATGCAGCATGTCAGCCTGGAGATCAAGGAAGACTTTCTTGTCACTGACTCCTGCTGGCATAAGTGATTTTTTATAAAAATCGCGATACAAATTATTTTGCAATGTAAATTCACTCCTTTTACTTTAAGCTATAAATTCATTATATGTAATGATTTATAATATTTGAAGATTAATTGTTAAAATTTTTAGAAAGTTTAACAAAGTGTCAATCTTTCTTCACAATTTCTCAAATGAACAGAAATTGTGATGCCCGTCACAACCCCGGTTGCGATTGCTTCCTATAATTAAATTATCAAAGTAAATAGGAGACCGATCAGGATGACAGGGTGTATGAGTGGGATTAACCAGGATTCAAGTTTTAGATTAAGTGCGGGTCTTCAACAATTAAAAGATGAACATCCACCTCTACTGGAGATGCTTGCGAACCTTTTGGATATTTCAATGAAGATTGAGGTAGGGGAGCAGATGGAGGAGAATTTTTCGAAGCTTAGGGAATTGGTCATCGAGTTCCTTGTTGAGCTTGAACCGCATTCGGAGCGTGAAGAAGGTGTATTGTTTGAGATGATGGCTATTTATATTGGAAGGGAAATGGGACCAATTGCTGTAATGGAATATGAACATGACCAGGCAAAACGCTTCATTGGAACCTTCCTACACAATACGAAGGATCGAACAACAGGCTTTTCAAGAGAGAAAATGATTGAAAATGCACAAATGATAAAAAATGCGAACCACACTTTGGTGAGCCATTTCGCTAAAGAAGAGAGCATCCTTTTCCCAATGGCTGAGAATATGTTCAGCGAGGAAGAAAAGCAGGAGCTGGCAGAGCGTATCAAATTAATTTAATTTAATTGTAACTAAAAAGGGTGAAGCCATCACAGCATCACCCTTTTTGTATATAAATTAAGCTTCAGTAATCGTCACAAGCTTAATGTCTTTCGTATCGAATCTATAAAAAACATGATCCTCACCTGTGAATTCAATCTGGCCTTCTTGATCCTTGGCATCCTGGATGGCTTCTGAAATGTTTTCCACCTCGATTGGTCGTGAAACTTTAAAATCTTTTTCAAAAAAATAGTTAATCTTAAATTTAGACATGTTGATCTCCCCTTCTTTTTATCCTCATTTTCTTTGTTCCTTAACAGGAGCATGCCTAAACATAAATAATGCAAATGGAATAATTTTGTTAGGCTCTTTCTTGAGATTTGTAGCTTATCAACTAATTATTGGAACCTTGTGTAGAAGTGTTCTTGAAAGAGGCTTTTAATCATTATTCCATTCAGCAAGTTGTTCATCTTTTGGAAGGAACAAGGTCAATATTCCGAGCAAGGGAAGGAATCCGACACTGATGATCATCAATGGCATACCGATCAAGTCAGCAAGATACCCGAGTCCCACAGAACCAATGGCGCCCATTCCGAAAGCGAGACCTACCGTCAGCCCTGCCATCGTCCCGATTTTACCGGGAACCAGCTCCTGGGCATATACCACTGTAACAGAAAAGCTCGACATCAGGATGAATCCGCTGATCGTCAGCAAAGCGAATGCGACTGAATATGGCATAAATGGAATGATTGCCGAAAGAGGCGCAGTAGCAATCATCGAAAGAAAGATAATGTTCTTCTTGCCGAAGCGGTCTGCGAGCGGACCTCCGAAAAAAGTCCCGAACGCACCTGCAACAAGGAATGCAAACAGGAAAATCTGCGCCTCTTTAATCGAGAGTCCATATTTGTCAATTGCATAAAATGCATAGAAGTTCGTCATCCCTGAAATATACCAGGACCGCGCAAAAATCAAAAATAAGATCAGGACCAGCGCAATTTTGATATTTTTCGAAATTCCTTTATTCACTTGTTCGCTGGCCTGCTTTGCTTTGGCGGTTATTTTTTCATAATCGAGCTTGCGGCTGTACCAGGCTGCAATATATAAAAGCAGACCAACAGCGATTGCCGCTACAAGCGTAAACCAAACTGCTCCAAATTGACCGAGCGGGACGAGGATGAGCGCTGTAATCAGTGGCGCAAGTGCCTGTCCGGAATTGCCCCCAACCTGATAAATGGATTGAGCTAATCCCCTGCGAGGTCCGGCTGCCATATAGGCAACCCTGGAACCCTCTGGGTGGAATACAGCTGAGCCAAGACCAATGAATAAAACCGAAAGAATAACAAATACAAAGCTCGGAGCGAATGCCAGTCCCAGAACACCGAACATCGTCGAAGTCAACCCAAGCGGAAGGGCATAAGGCATTGGCTTTTTGTCGGTAGCCATCCCAATCAGTGGCTGGAGAATCGAAGAAACGATATTCAAAGAAAAGGCAATCATCCCTAATTGAGTGAATGAAAGGCCCATTGATTTTTCAAGAATGGGGAACATGGCAGGAATGACAGATTGGATGGAATCGTTTAATAAATGTACTAACCCGATAATGAAGAGTATTTTATAAGCAGTATCGTTTTGATTCTGCGGTTTCGTACTGACCGCGGCAGCTAATTGGGTCATGATTGTCTCCTTTTGAAATTATTTCGGTTTCCTAGATATCATTTTACAAAAAAAGTCACGAGATAAAAATAGCTTTTCTATTGAAATTTATGGTCTAATAAAAATTAGAAAATACAGATTATTTAACAAAGGGGACTATTGTATGGAAAAAGCTGTGAGTTCATTGATGAACGAGGAGATTTTAAATCATTTTCTAGAGTGTTTCGGCCTGGATAAAGAAGTGAAAAAGCTTGGTGATTTTGAAAATTATGTTTATGAAACATATAAAAACGGTCATCCCTATATCATGAGACTCACGCATAGCTCCCACAGAGTCCACGATGAGATTCTATCCGAATTGGACTGGATGAGGCATTTGAATAACAGTGGTCTGTCGGTCCCTGAGGTTTTTTCTTCGGTACACGGAAATCTTGCAGAAGAAATTTTGGCAGCAGATAATAGTCAATTCTTTGCTTGTGTGTATGCAAAAGCACCGGGTGCTGCAGTCAGTGTACGCTCAGAACAATTCAATGAAGACCTGTTCAGGATATAGGGTGAAACAACAGGAAGAATGCATCATGCTACAAAATCCTATAAGCCGTCTTCAGGCATTAAAGCACGCAGCAGCTGGGATAAGGACGAGCTTCTATCAGTTGAGAAATACTTCCCTTCTGACGAGCGGGGGTTAGTGGAAAATGCGAAAGAGGTGATTGCTGAGATTTCCGCGCTTCCTAAGACTATCGATAATTACGGCATCATTCATACCGACATTCATTCGGGGAATTTTTTTTATGATGGAAAACAGATTCACGTATTCGATTTTGATGATGCAAGTTACCATTGGTTCACTTCAGATCTCGCAATCCCTTTGTATTATTCAATTATTTATCAAATCCCAGCCAGCGAGGAAGCGGCGCGGAATCGCTTTAGCCAGTTGTTTCTAAAAACTTTTATCGAAGGGTATAGAAAAGCGAACCAGCTGCCAGAAGGCTGGAAGGAGCAGGTCCCTTTGTTCTTGATGCTTCGCGATATTGTCCTGTACGCAGTTTTGCATAAAAAAATCGCCCCAGATGACAGGGACGAAAGATTACAGGCGATGATGGAAGAAATCGCAGATCGAATCAGGAATAAACAGCCGATTATTACAATTAAAATATAAAAGGAAAACACCAGGTTGTTTCTGGTGTTTTAGGATGGAGTTTGGGTGTGTATTTTACCTTGTGAAATGTCCATCTTCAACTCTTGTCGCAGCTGACGAAGTGGCTTGCGCTTTTCTTATCACCATCCACGGCTGGCACCGCCGCCTCCGGAAGATCCGCCACCGCCGCCTCGCGGACCACCACCACCACCGCCGCCTCTTGATATGATTGATAACAAAAGGTAGGTGAGGGTGCCGCCAAAGAACATAAAATCGAGGACTACGACGCCGATTACGATGATGATGAGCAGCCAGGATGGTATGGGCAAGTCCTGCTGCTGGGCATCACGAGGAGCAGTCCCGAATTCATTAGTTCCTGAGACTTCGTTTGCAAGTGCCTGATACGCATTCATGACAGCAAGGCTTGGCTGCCCATTTTGCAGGTGGGGAATCGCAAATTCATCAAGGATTCGCCCAGCCTTGCCGTCAGGGATAATTCCTTCAAGTCCATACCCGACTTCTATCCTGATTTTCTTTTCCTGCATAGCTATTACAAGCAGCACACCATTATCGTTTTCTTGCGTTCCAAGCCCAAATTTTCGGTAAGCTTCAACAGAATATTCTTCGATACTTGACTCTCCGATCGACTCAACCGTAAGGACCGCAATCTGGGAAGTAGTCTGGTCTTCAATCGATCTTCCGATGTTTTTTAATTGTATTTCCTCGTTCTCACTTAAAACATTTGCGAAATCCTGGACATAAATATCACCAACTGGAGCAGGTATCTCATTTGGTGCCGCGATTGCCCCGGCCGGGAGCAGAAATAGCAAGATGCCAAGTATTACTGCAAGGTCAGGGAATCTTTTTTTGTTCATCGTCAGCCTCCAAAATCAACCTCAGGGGCTTCCTGTGCCTGAGGGTCTGCCTTGAAGTATTCCTTCTCATCAAAACCTGTTATGTTTGCAATAATGGCACCTGGAAATTGCTTTACTTTCCTGTTGAATACGGATACCTGGTCATTATAATCCTTCCTGGCCACAGCCAATCTGTTCTCAGTTCCCGCAAGCTCATCCATCAGTTGAGTGAACTGCTTGTCCGCCTTCAGGTTTGGATAGTTCTCAACAACCACAAGCAAGCGGCTTAATGCGCCGGACAACTCGGCATTAGCGGTCGCCTGTTCTTCGGGTGTATTTGCTCCGGCTAACCTTGCGCGTGCATCTGAAATAGATTGTATGACTTCTTTTTCATGAGCTGCATAACCCTTGACTGAGTTGACAAGGTTAGGGATTAGATCGAGCCTTCTCTGAAGCTGGTTCTCTACCTGAGCATACGCATTATTGACATTCTCTTCTTCAGCCACGAAGTTATTGTAACTGCCAACTCCCATCATGATAAAAATTCCTAATAATACGAACAAGCCGATAACAATTCCTAAACCCTTTTTCATTCAAGCCACTCCTAATTCATTGTTGTGTTGATGACCGTATTTTTCCCTCAATTGCGTGAGTTTTAAACTTAGTACTGAGGATATTCTCTTGCGGCAGGACCGGTAATCCCTATTTTTAGAGACATTAATTAGTTTTTCTTATAAAATTAAGGGAAATACTGATAAAAACAACAAATTCAGATATACTCTATTTATGACTTAGTCGTTTAAGGTAAAGGAATGAAATTGAATGAACATTGAAAATGAAAAATCTTTAAAGTTATTTATTGTATTATCGAGAGCATACAGAGCTGTTAATGAAAAGGTGAACAAGGTCATCCAAAAAAATGGTCTCAACCCGACTGAATTTGCTGTTCTTGAACTCCTATATCACAAGGGTGAACAGCCATTGCAGCAAATCGGGGGGAAGATTCTGCTGGCAAGCGGCAGTATTACCTATGTTGTCGATAAACTTGAAGAAAAGGGATACTTAAATAGAGTAGCCTGCCCGAAAGACCGCAGGGTAACATATGCGAAAATTTCTGATGATGGAAGAAAATTGATAGAGGAAATTTTTCCAGAACATAGCGCATTGATCCATGATCTTATGGATAGCCTGAATGATGATGAAAAAGATTCAGCAATTGAATTGTTAAAAAAGCTGGGTCTTTCTGTAAGCAAATATTAAAAACGGCAGAAGCCGTTTTTTTATTGTTTTTTTCTTGTATTTGATGAAAAGAACAAGTAATTAAAAGGAAAACAAGGAATATCCGTAGAATAGGATAGAGATGGGATGAGCATACATCCCTTATAAAGGTAAAGGGGGCAATACCATGAAATTTGAGCAATATACATATACACGTCCGAATTTGGATGAGGTCTCTGCCAAGTTCGATAAACTGCTTGAACAATTCAATAATGCTGGATCTGTTGAGGAACAAAGCATAGCGATGAATGGAATCAACGATTTGCGTAACGATGTTGGAACCATGTTCAATCTTTGCTATATTCGCCATTCAATTGATACCGAGGATGAATTCTATAAGCAGGAGCAGGATTTCCTGGACGAACTCGCTCCACAGGTAGAAGGTTTGGTAACAAAGTATTATGAATCACTTATTTCATCTCGTTACCGTGATGAGCTTGAAGCAAAATGGGGTCGTCAGCTATTCGCTCTGGCTGAAGCTCAATTAAAACAATTCTCACCAGAATTAGTTCCATTGATGCAGAAGGAAAATAAGCTTTCAACTGAGTATACAAAACTAGTGGCATCAGCAAAAATTATGTTTGAAGGCGAAGAGCGTACACTTGCGCAGCTTGATCCTTTTACCGAGTCGAAAGATCGTGAAACGAGAAAGAAAGCAAGTGAAGCGAAATTCGCATTCTTCTCTGAGCACGGAGAAGAATTTGACCGCATTTATGATGAACTTGTAAAAGTCAGGACAGAAATGGCCCACAAACTTGGCTACAGCAACTTTGTAGAGTTGGCATACTACCGAATGTTCCGCACTGATTATGACAGCAGCATGGTAGCAGCCTTCAGAGACCAGGTCCACAAATACATTGTACCGCTTGCAACAAAGCTAAAGGAACGACAGAAGAACCGTATCGGTGCCGAAGAATTAAGATACTATGATGAGCCATTCGGATTCAAAACCGGGAATGCAGCACCAAAGGGAACTCCTGAGTGGATCATTGAAAACGGGCAGAAAATGTATGATGAGCTGTCGCCAGAGACAGGTGGATTTTTCCGTTACATGAATGAAAATAACCTGATGGACCTTGTCGCAAAGAAAGGTAAAGCTGGCGGCGGATATTGCACATACATTGAGAATTATAAGTCACCATACATATTCTCGAATTTTAACGGAACCTCAGGTGATATTGATGTCCTGACACATGAAGCAGTCCACGCCTTCCAGGTATATTCTAGCCGTCATTTTGAAATTCCGGAATATAATTGGCCAACTTATGAAGCTTGCGAAATCCACTCAATGAGCATGGAATTCTTTACTTAGCCATGGATGGACCTATTTTTCAAGGAAGATACCGATAAATATAAATTCTCACACCTAAGCAGTGGTTTATTATTCATGCCATACGGAGTATCTGTTGACGAATTCCAGCATTGGGTGTACGAAAATCCGGAAGCTACACCTGCAGAAAGAAAGCAGCAATGGCGTGAGATCGAGAAGAAGTACCTCCCGCATAAAGATTATGATGGAAATACTTATTTAGAAGAAGGCGGATTCTGGCAACGACAGGGTCATATTTATAATTCACCTTTTTACTATATCGATTACACACTTGCGCAAATTTGTGCATTCCAGTTCTGGAAGCGTTCAAGAGAAAATCAGGAAGAAGCATGGAAGGATTACGCTAACCTGTGCAAGCTGGGAGGAAGCATGGCTTTCACTGACCTTGTCAAGGAAGCAAACCTTATTTCCCCATTTGAAGAAGGCTGTGTTGAATCAGTAATTGGCGAAATTGAAAGTTGGCTTAATTCTGTTGACGACAGTAAGCTATAAATAGGAAAAGCGAAGCTCTTAGCGGCTTCGTTTCAGACTGCAGACAAAAATCAGTTGTCTGCAGTTTTTTTGGTAGTTTTTTTAATTTGCATTGTTGTATTCGTTATCATTACGTTAGTAAAGGTTCCTAATAGAGGTGAAAAAGCTTACATAAGGGTAAGATACAGCAAAAACGATACCCTTATAGAGGTGAAATACCTTGCATAAGGATAAGATACGGCAAGAACGATATCCTTATAGAGATGAAAAAGTTTTCATAAGGGTAAGATACAGCAAGAACGATACCCTTATAGAGGTGAAATACCTTGCATAAGGGTAAGATACAGCAAGAACGATACCCTTATAGAGGTGAAATACCTTGCATAAGGATAAGATACGGCAAGAACGATACCCTTATAGAGGTGAAAAAGCTTACATAAGGGTAAGATACAGCAAGAATGATACCCTTATAGAGGTGAAATACCTTGCATAAGGATAAGATACAGCAAGAATGATACCCTTATAGAGGTGAAAAAGCTTGCATAAGGGTAAGATACGGCAAGAACGATATCCTTATAGAGGTGAAAAAGCTTACATAAGGGTAAGATACGGCAAGAACGATACCCTTATAGAGGTGAAAAAGCTAACATAAGGGTAAGATACGGCAAGAACGATATCCTTATAGAGGTGAAAAAGCTTACATAAGGGTAAGATACTGCAAGAACGATACCCTTATAGAGGTGAAATACCTTGCATAAGGATAAGATACGGCAAGAACGATACCCTTATAGAGGTGAAAAAGCTTACATAAGGGTATGATTCCGCTTTAGAGCTTACAAAAAGCCCGCATGTACATGCGGGCTTTCATTTTACATACTACGTTCTTTTTTCACCTGTCTGAAGAAAAACACTTCATAAATGACTGGAATCAAAATCAATGTCAGCAGGGTAGACGAGGTAAGTCCGCCAATGACGGTTACTGCCAGCCCTTTTGAAATCAATGTACCTGATGAAGTGGTAAGCGCCAATGGGATCAATGCTGCGATTGTCGCAAAGGCTGTCATCAGGATTGGGCGGAGCCTTGTAATACCTGCTTCTACAAGCGCCTCGCGGATAGGCATCCCTTTTTCTGTCCGGTTCTGACCAATTCGGTCTACCATAACTATTGCATTTGTCGTAACGATACCAATCAACATCAGCAGTCCGATCATGACACTTACTGACATTGGCTCATCGGCAATCCAGAGGCCAAGCAGGGAGCCGATTGGCACGAAAATCAAAGAAGAAAGGATAATGAACGGAATCCTTGCCTGACCGAATGTAATCAGCATGGTCAAATACACAAGTCCGATAGCTACGATCATTGCGATACCTAGCTGAGTGAAGGTTTCGATTGTCTCATCACTGCCTCCTCCGCCCTCTAGGGAAACACCATCAGGTAGGTCGATATCGTTTTGGACACCATTTATAACGGTATTCGAAACGGTTCTAATATCATTTGAATCAATTTGTGCAGAAACTCGGGCGAATATCTTGCCATCTAATTTCTGGATTGAAGTGAATGCTTCCGTTTCCGTGATATTGGCGATTTCGGTAATTGGAACCGGTCCTTGTTGGGTAAAGATGACGGTATTTTTAAGATCTTCGATTGTTTCGGACTTTTCATCATAGGTGATGGAAACACGTCGCTCTTCACCGCCAAGTTTCATTAAGCCAGCATCAACGGGCTTTGTTTTATCTGTGATTGTACCAAGGATTTGGAATCCTGAAATCCCTAATTGTGCAGATTTTTCAGGGTCGATGTCGACAATCACTTGTTTTTGCTTCTCGGAAAAATTATTAGAAACATATTTTAAGTCATCCTGCTTCATCATGTAATCTTCCACCCGCGCAGCCGCGTCCTGCAAGGCGGTCAGATCAGTAGAGTACAGGTCAATGTTGACATTACTATTTGATGGAGGTCCGCCTGTAGATTGCTCCTGGATGCCGATTTTAGCATCAGGCTCGATTGATAGAACGATTTCCTCCATTTCTTTTTCCAGCTCAGGTATAAACTCTGAAACACTTACACCGTCTCCAAGACTGATAAAATAGTTTGCCTGGTTCTGGCGTTTAAGACCAGTTTGGAAGTCCCGGCTGCCGATTCCAACGGTAACATCATTAATTTCTTTTTGCTCTGCGAACATGTTCTCGACCTCTACAGAGACTTCATTTGTCTTCTCAAGCGTCGTCGAAGAGGGCAGCTGGAAAGTAGCGACTAATAACTTTTGCTCCTCATTCGGGATGAATGTGAACCCAAGTCCTTTGACAAGGAACCCAGAGCCAGCAAGCAAGGCAATGGACAGGAAAATGACAAGGGCTTTATGGTTCAGCGACCATTTGATTGAAGCTCCATATGCTCTTTGCAGCGCGCCTTCTTTCTCTTCTTTCGGCACCTTCTTGAATGAGAATTTTGCAAGGATAGGGACGATTGTAACGGCTACAATTAATGATGCGAGCAAAGAAAATACAATAGTTAGAGCAAAAGGTAGGAAAAATTCCCCGGTAATTCCTCCCACAAGTCCTAATGGCAAGAATACAACAACTGTGGTTATAGTTGATGATGTGATTGCCTTAAGGATTTCCTTTGTGGAATCCTGGATCAAATCATCGGTCATGGCTTTATTCGTTTTCCGGACTCTGCGGAAAATGTTCTCAATAACAACAATACTATCATCCACTACACGGCCAACGGCTACTGCCATTCCGCCAAGTGTCATGATGTTCAATGAAATGTCCAGCTGATTCAAGAATATGGACGATATCAATAGAGAAAGTGGAATCGATACAATCGCAATAATCGTCGCCCTGAAATTCTTAAGGAAAATAAGTACAGCGATTGAAGCGAACAGGGCTCCGAGCAAGCCTTCTTTAACCAGTGTATTTACCGATTTTTCAATTCCTTCAGCGGAATCGAAACCAATTGCGTATTCGAGACGGTCATCATAGCTGTTAATAACCGCTAAAACCTTCTCTGCAACTTCGACCGTATTTGCATCCTGCTTTTTCGTGATAGCCATAGATAAAGATTCTTTTTCATTGTATCGTGTGATCTCAGGTTTTTCGGTTACTACCTCAATTGACGCAATATCCCCCAGCTTAACTGGTGGTGCATTAGGCACGAATTTTGACTGTATCACCAAGTTTTCGAGTTCATTGATTTCTTCAATTTTCTCCTGGACCCTTACAGGAACCTGGATTTCGTTTTCAGTAAGATTTCCAGCAGGGAAGCTGAATTTCTTAGCATTGATTGTTTCTTTAATTTCATTCAAGTTAAGGCCAAGTTGAGTTGCTTTATCCTGGTCAATGGTAATTTGAAGGATATCTTCTGTCATGCCTCCAACTGAAACACTGTTGATTCCCTGAATTTTATTCAGTTCAGGAATGATTTCTTCATTTACAAGATTTTCGAGATCCTGATTGTCTTTGGCGAACAATGAGATATTGAAAATAGGAAATGTACCAAAAGAAAATCGGTTTACATTTGTCTGTACATTTTCAGGAAGGCCTGCCTCCTTGATGAAGGAATTGACCTGCTGTTCAGCATCATCCAGTTCGGTGTCAAAAGGAAATTCTAGATTGATGATTGAGATGCTTTCAAAAGAAGAACTCTGCAGTTTCTTGAGTCCATCAATTCCCTTGAATTTGGTTTCTAGCTTCTCTGTCACTTGCTCATTTATATCCTGAGGCGATGCCCCTGGATAAATGACTTCAACAGAAAGTTGTGGGAACTCGATATTCGGCAGTAAATCGACCTTCAGGCGAGTGAAGGAATACAATCCGCCGAGTATCAATAAAAAGGAGATGATAAAAACTGCAAAAGCATTTTTAAGACTGAATCTTGTCAAAAAACCCATTTGGTTTACCTCATTTCTTTCATAGTTATTCTCTTATTCTATATGTCTTCTATGTAGATTTCATTTTTTAAGTGTAAAAATTTCAAATAGTTTTTTCGGATTGGTGTTTATCTCGTGTAAAAAGCCTTGTTTGCTATGCCGTCCGTTAAGTAATTCAAAGATGAAAAAAGTAAAAAAAGGTCCGGATTTACTCCGGACCTCCCATGTTATTATTTTCGTTTGATGATAATTTCTTCATTTTCAATTACTGCTTTCAATTCACTTGAACCCGGCTCTTCAAGGATGAAGTCCGCGACGGAATCCTCTAGCTGTTCCTGAATCGAGCGGCGTAAAGGGCGTGCACCAAACGCGGGGTGGTATCCAAGCTCAGCAAGCTTTTTCTTGACTTCAGCTTCCACCTCAAGGCTGATGTTCTGCTCTGAAAGTGTCTCCATCAGTTCAACTAACATCAAGTCGACAATTTGAAGAAGATGCTTGTTTTCAAGTGCCTTAAATTCAATGATGCTGTCGAAGCGATTCAGGAATTCTGGCTTGAAGAAGCCTCCAAGTGATTCAAGGATATTTGATTCTTTGACAGCTGTGTTCTGGTCGAATCCTACCTTGATTGTTCTGAGACCGACTCCAGCATTGCTTGTCATGATGATCACAGTATCTTTGAAGCTTACTGTGCGACCCTGGCTATCAGTCAGGCGGCCATCCTCTAGGATTTGCAGGAACATGTGCTGTACATCAGGATGAGCTTTTTCGATTTCATCCAACAGAATGATGCTGTATGGATTGCGGCGAACCTTTTCGGTCAGCTGCCCTGCTTCATCGTGGCCTACATATCCAGGGGGTGAACCAATCAGTTTGGAAACGCTGTGCTTTTCCATATATTCGCTCATGTCTAGACGAACCATTGCATCTTTAGAGCCAAATAACTCTTCTGCCAATGCTTTGGTCAATTCTGTTTTACCAACGCCTGTTGGCCCCACAAATAGGAACGATCCAATTGGGCGGTTCTTTGATTTCAGGACAGCACGGCTGCGTCGGATTGCTTTAGCTACTTTCTGGACAGCTTCCTCCTGGCCAATCACTTTGCCATTAAGGTTTACAACAAGGTTCTTCATCCTTGCTTGTTCATCTTCCTGAAGTTTACCCACAGGAATTCCAGTCTTCTTCTCGATGATTTCATGGATATGCTGGACTGTTACCACAGGGCGTACTGCATTACCATTGTCACTGATTGCTTTATCCAGCTTTGCTTCTTCATCACGCAGCTTTGCTGCTGTCTCATAGTCTTCCTGCTTCAATGCTTCTTCCTTTTCCATTGCGATTTCAGCAAGGCGGCTTTCGGCATCATTCTGATCTGTGTAGTCAGAAGCAAGATTAAGCTTCGAGCCGGCTTCATCCATTAAATCGATTGCTTTGTCAGGAAGGAATCGATCCTGTATATAACGATGTGAAAGCTGTACACATGCCTTGATTGTTTCTTCGGAAAAATAAACCTGATGGAAATCTTCGTACTTGGACTGTATGCCTTTCAGGATTTCGACAGTTTCATCAGCTGATGGCTCGAGGACATGTACTGGCTGAAAGCGTCTCTCAAGCGCAGCATCCTTTTCAATCTGACGATATTCTTTAAGAGTTGTCGCACCAACTACTTGCAGTTCACCACGGGCAAGAGCAGGCTTCAGGATATTGCCTGCATCCATGGATCCTTCTGCAGACCCTGCACCAACAAGCTGGTGAACTTCATCAATGAACAGAATGATATTTTTACGAGTCTGTAATTCAGAAATAAGCTGTTTCATTCTCTCCTCAAATTGGCCGCGAATTCCTGTATTGGAGACCATAGAGGCAACATCCAAAAGATAAACTTCCTTGTTCTTGAGCTTGTCAGGAACAGCACCTTCAACAATCTTAAGCGCGAGTCCTTCAGCGATGGCTGTTTTACCTACACCAGGTTCACCAATAAGGACAGGGTTATTTTTATTTCTCCTATTTAAAATCTCGATAACTCGTTTAACTTCTTCATCTCGTCCAATTACTGGGTCAATCAAGCCAGTCTTTGCGATTTGGGTCAAATTTCTCCCGTATTGATCGATAAAGCCATTTCCTCCGCCAGCTGGTTTCGTAGCAGCATTTGAAGGGGGATGGTTAGGGTTGTGATTATTACCTGAAAACTGTTTGAACATATCGTTAAAAGGTGAACCTCCAAATCCGGAAAGTCCGGACATCGGATTGCCAAAGGAAGCACCTAATTTCTCTTTTTCTGTTTGATAGCAATCTTCGCAGAGCATTAAATGCTTCTGATTACCGTTTAAATTTAACCTTAACTGAATATTTGCGTGTTTCTCCTGGCAATTTTGACAAAGCATTTAAATTCCTCCCTAAAAAATATTAATTTAGATCAAAGGTTTATTTTGACTTTGACTATCTTTGATCAATTTACTCTTATTATAATTTGACCTTATTTGACTTTCAAGAATTTTGATTGTGGTAATTTTTTGTAAATATTCCGATTGTATCCTCTTTAAAAAAGCTCGTCATGGTTTGTCTATCCTTACATATATTGAGAAGGAGGGAGGGGAACGGTTTGAAGACGAATTGGGGTGCTGCCTTTCAAATCGCTGCTGTTTATGTTGGTACTGTTGTGGGAGCCGGTTTTGCGACGGGAAGGGAAATTGTTGAATTCTTTTCTCGCTTTGGCATAGTTGGATTGGTTGGGGTTTTCATGGCCGGATACATTCTTACATATCTGGGTGCAAAATTAATGCGCATCGCAGCAGCTATCGGGGCCCAATCTTATGAAGAAATGAATGTACATTTATTTGGGGAATTTTTTGGGAGAATCATCAATATAATGATGCTGTTTATGCTGCTTGGAGTTTGTGCTGTTATGCTTTCAGGTGCAGGAGCCGTTTTTGAGGAGCAGCTTGGATTGACTAAATCGCTGGGGATTTTTATCACGATTGCATTATCACTTGCCGTTATGGTCGTCGGATTGAAGGGTGTTTTTGCTGTTAATACCTTTGTTGTTCCGATGATGATCTTATTCAGTCTGATCTTATTGTTTTTGTCAGTCAAGTTGCCAGGCTTCATAGAACAGGTCGTTTTTATTCCATATGCAGAGGATGGCTGGAAGGCCGTGATCGGACCATTTTCTTATACAGCCCTGAACCTGTCGCTTGCCCAGGCGGTGCTGGTTCCTGTTGCAGCAGAGATGAAGGACGATAATACTGTAAAATGGGGAGGGATCCTCGGCGGGATTGCGCTGACTTTAATCCTGCTTTCAAGCCATTTGACCTTAATCATGCTTCCCGGGTTCGAAACATTTGAAATACCGATGGCCGTCGTCATGAAGCAGTTAGCTGCAGGTCTTTACTGGATTTTTGTCCTTATTGTTTATGGAGAAATCTTCACATCTGTCATCGGCAATATATTTGGGCTTGAAAGGCAGATTCAAAAATATATCAAGCTGCCAAGTCTGCTAGTTGTCTCACTGCTCTTTTTAATTTGTTATTTCATCAGCTTGATTGATTATGGAACACTTCTTTCAATCTTGTACCCATTTTTTGGCTATATCAGTTTGATTTTCATTGTGTTGTTGTGGATGAAACCAGTTCATGGGAATAAATAAAAAAGAAGGGGAATAGCCCCTTCTTTATTTATTTATTTATTATTTATTCTCTTTCATGATCGTCTTGGCCATTTCCAGGAATGCGTTGCGGTGGTCAGCATCTTTCTTTTGTGAATATAGTCAGCTTTAAAGGCTGTTCCTCATTTTTTATTAAATAAGTAGTGACGATGTCTGATTCACTTTTCGTTTCCATTGCCCAGGCATTGCTGAAGAATGGGTCCTCTGGTGTTTGTGTTTCTTTTACCTCGGAGCCTACAGCAGCAAGTTGTGCTTTTGAATTCTCTTCAACTAAAGTCCACTCTGAGTCAACTGGAAGCAATTCTATCCTCATGAACACACTATCGTCTTCAGTCCACATCAGTACATCTTTGTTGGGTTCCTCTGCAGTCAGTTCATATTGAGACAAAACATACATGGAGTAGTTTTGATTATCATTGTACTTCAAAAAACCAGTTTCTTCTTTTTGTTCGCCATTTACTGTATAAGCAATGTTTTGCTCCATGATCCGGATTAAGCCCTCTTCTTTATTTTTCAGGTCTGATGTCTTTTGCTCTTCTTCATTTTTTTCTGGCGCAGCAGCTGGCTGGGCTGCAGGTACCTTGTCTGTTGTTGATTCTGAATCTTCCGGAGAGCCACAGCCTGCAATGAATAATGCTGATAATCCAATGATTGTAAATGACTTTGCTAATTTGTTCATGTCTAATTGCCCCCTGTCATTTCGTATGGTGAATTCTACAATTTTAGACGGAATATAATAACGAAAGTTACAAGACTTGTCGCATTTACAAAAATATCATGGGCAAGCCGATTGGGCAATAATAAAAATGACCCATATGCCAATGATTGGCATGGGTCATTTTAGGTTAAAAGTTTAGCTTAGAGGAATGAATACAAACAATAATAAATCAAAGACGATGTGAGAGACAATAACGAGTGGCAAACTCCGCTTCCATGCGTATAAAGTGCTCCACGCTAGTCCAGCAATAATTGCTGCAAGTACGAGAATGAACTCTCCGGAATAAAAATGGACAGAAGCATATAACATCACTGAAAGCCCGATGGACACTTTCATACTAAAGTATTTGCTAAGTCGTTTTTGGATAAACCCCCGCCAAAAGATTTCTTCTCCAGGAGCCAGTATTAAGACCAGTACGAGATAATGCCAGAATAATTCAGGTGAGAACCTACTGTACAGACGTGAGATTTGATTCGCTATAGGTAAATTGAGCATCTCGATCAGAAAGCTGCCGAGCCAAAAGAAGCCGAATAAACCGAGTCCTGAAGCAACTCCAACCGTTAAATAAGTTAGTGTGGATGTATTGTCCTCAATTTCTTCGTGTATGATGGAATAACTGATCAAAACCAGCATCGAAGCTGTGAATATATACCAGAATACGTCTTTATCCTCGAAGGTAAAAAATAGGAGAAGATGAGCGATCAAAATACCAAGAATTAATCTGCGATCCGCCATCCAATTTTTCATTATTCATAAAACCCCTTTCCAGAAACAAAATTTATTGTACCAAAAAATTCGTTAAATTTGTAAGGAAATGATTTCTTCAAGATGGGGCATGGTAATAATGAACGAAAATTTGAATGGAGGGAAGATCATGTCTGAATCAAAGCGCGAGAAGGAGCGGAATTGGACAGTACGAAAGCAGGATCAGCACCCGCATGGCAAGGTAAAATCCTTTAAGGAACTTGCTGGCAAGGATAATAAATAATAAGAAGAAAAAAGCAGCTTAGGCTGCTTTTTTTCTGGAATTACATATATTAATAGGCTGTTTCTTTAACAATTTTATAGTTTTTATGATTGATGACGGTGCGTTGATCGAGCTCTAAGTCCCGGAAATTGTTCATATATGTTAAATCAACAATAACCGAGTTTTCATTGACCTTTTCCACAACACCTTGTAGTCCTTCTTTGAATTCGATTACATTTCCAACATCGGCTTTCTTCAAATAAACTCGCTCCTTCGTTATATTTCGAATTACTAACATTTTGCCTTAATTTTCTCCTAGCGTAAAGGAAAATCGGTGCTAAATTTCAAATGTTCACGAAATTTTCATTTTATAAAAGTTAGAAAATTCAATTTATAAAATCTATTATATAGAATAATCTTATTTCCATCCAGTGGAAATCCGAAATGTACTTTTTTAATGAGTAAGAAAGTATCAAATTTTTGTACTTAGATTAGTGTCCAGCCCAAGCGCCTAGCCCCTCTAGTCACTTCGGTCCGCTCAGGTTAAGTCAAGAACGACTTCACCTGTTAGCTCTCCAGTGCTTGTCGGGGTTGCACAAGGCGCTTGCGCTTTTCTAATTCCCATTTTTTAAATGTAAAAACAATTGGGTTTTGCAATTTGAGCAATAGGAGATAAAATAGTTTTTAACTTAAGAAACTGGGGTGGTTTATTTGGATAAGGAACAGGCTGTCCGAATGCTGGAAAGTTTGAAATATAAAGAAGTAGAAGAAATCTTTGTTTCAAAACAGGATTTTATGATATTTCGTGAATTTCTGGTGACGAGGGATGACTTTAAACATTTTAGGGGAGTCGCTCAAAGAGGTGGAGATGTCATTTTTCGATATGTGGATGAGGCGAGGAGTTAATCAGGGAAAACTGTGGGGCTTATGTAAATTTTACTATCCCTTATAGTGGAATAGTAGTAAAATATTAACACAGACTGATGAGGTGATGGATGATGGGAACTGCGTGTCTTGAAAAGATAATGGAAGAAATCGAACACAAACGTAAAGAGATGATTTCAGCCGCTAAGGAAACAGGGTTTCTAAGCGTTCAGACCATATCAGCAAGCCAGGAACTTGATAAACTTTTAAATATATTTCACGGAGAACTACATATTACTTCAAAAAAATTTTAAGGGAGCACTAAAAAAGTGTTCCTTTTTAATTGGATAAAATTGGTTGAAAATTCACTTTTTTTTGTTATGGTGTTAAACTTTTCTTGAGTGTTTTATAGAAAGAAACCAAATTTCACTCACAATGGGAGGAAAAAGGAATGGAATTGGTAAACAAATTAGAGCGACTTAAAATAGAAATTAGTAAAAATGTAGTCGGACGAGAGCATGAAATAGAGATGATGGTTATCGCGCTATTGAACAATGGCCACATTTTGATGGAGAGTGTGCCAGGAACAGGGAAAACATTGCTTGCTAAAACATTTGCAAGGGGTATAAGCGGCGATTTTTCAAGAATCCAATTTACACCGGATGTTTTGCCAAGTGATATTACAGGAATACAGTTTTTCAATCCAAAGCTTCAGGATTTCGAATTGAAGCCAGGGCCAATTGTCACTAATATTCTTCTTGCAGATGAAATAAACCGTGCAACACCGCGAACACAATCAAGCTTGCTGGAGGCGATGGAGGAAAACCAGGTAACGATTGATGGACACACGATATCCTTGAAATTCCCTTTCCTCGTTATTGCAACTCAGAACCCTGTAGAATCACAGCAGGGAACATTCCAGCTACCGGTTGCTCAGATGGACCGTTTCTTTATTAAGCTGTCTCTTGGGTATCCAGAAGTGGATGAAGAGAAGGAAATGATTAAGAAACATCGATTTGGGACTGCAACGACAGAGGTTAACTCCGTACTTAGTGAGGAGGATATCCATTCTATAAAACAGGAACTCAGGAATGTAAAGTTAAGTGATGTGGTTGAAGAGTATCTATTGCAAATCACCCGCAAAACAAGGAATCATCCTTCTATTGAATTAGGGATCAGTCCTCGGGGAACGCTTGCTTTAGTAAAGGCTGTCCAAGGAAGGGCTCTTATAAAGGGGCGCAGGTATGTAGTTCCAAATGATGTTAAGGAGATGGCACCATTTGTATTAGGTCATAGAATATACCTATCTGCGGATGCTTCGTTGACGATGACATCAGAAAAAGTAGTCGAAGATATGCTGGAATCAATTCCGCTTCCAGTTGAAGTTGAGGCATAAGCCGATGCAATGGAAAAAAATCGTCATTGAGGACCGTTTCCTATCCATATTGGCGTTTCTCGGAATCCTTTTAGTGATTTCAAGCTTCTACATAAATTCCTTGCTGATGTTTGGAGCTGGCCTGCTGATTATTTTTATTGCTGCTGGAAATTCTTATTATCTGAAACATATTGGCGAAGGGTTCATTTTTGATAACAGTAGAAAGCGAAATCGTTTTTTTATCGGAGATAAGGGAGAGTGGAGCCTGGAGTTCATTAATCAGGGTCTGCCGATCATGAAAGGCAATCTCTCCATTTTTTTTGACAGTGCCGTTGTCCCAGTATCGGGTGAGTATCATATCCATTCGTCCAGGGTTGATATAAGCTTGCCATTTTCGATGGGGCAAAGAGAAAAAATAAACATCAAAATTCCTTTTATAGCTGAAAAGCGGGGATTATCTAAAATTAGAAAAATGGAGATTCATATTCCGCATTTCTTTGGGTTCGGCGATACAATTCTCGAGTTCTCTGACGTTATCAATATTGAAGCTCTAGTCTATCCTAAGGCTATTTCAGTGCGTAATATCGAAAAACATAAGTCAGTTAAGCCTGGACACAATCCATCCAATTTCTCACTTTTTGAAGATCATATGGAGCCAATCGGAACAAGAGATTATCTGCCTACAGACAGCTTCAATAGGATTAACTGGAAAGCAAGTGCAAGGAAAATGAGATTACAGACGAAAGAATTTGAACGGATCAATGAGGCAGGTGCGATTCTATTCATCAACGTTAGTGACGGCTATTCAGTGACTAGCGAGCTGGAATTTTTGATGAGCAGCACAGCAGAAATGGCATACTTTTTCCATAAGCAGAATATTCCTTTCTCGCTCTGCATGAATATCAGGTCTGCAGGATTCACACCATTTACTTATCTGCCATTAGGGTCTGGCAAGGATCATCTGCAAAAGTTGCTTGATTTACTGGCAATTGCTGACTTCCATTCGCCAACTATTCCACATCAGCAGATGCTGTTTTTTTATAAAAGGCATTTACCGATTGCACCAACCATGATACATGGAGGGAATCGTTCTATTGAATCAGATGGCTATATCAAGGAATGGTTAAGAGAGGGAGTCCAATTGTCAGAGCTGCAAAAGCATAACGAAAGTGCCTTCCTGGAACCATTTAAAATGAAGTTGAAGGATGTGGCGGGCAAATGACAAGCAGGGTTCTAAATGTCTTTTTTCGCTTTTATATAGAATGGATCTTTGCAAGCCTCATTCTTGTGATCTTTCATTTACTGTCCTCCCAACAAATGCCGTTAGTTTCAACCATGGGAATAGCTGCTGCAGTATCCATCCTTTTTACCATTCTGTTGGAGATGAAGCCGAATCTTGCAAAGCCTTTGTATATTCTGGTCATCACCCCGCTGCTTTTCGTGATAGGTAGCTTAAGTAATCTGGAGAATTTTTACACGGGGATTATGGCAATATTGATTTTTTGGAGGGTACTTAAATTCCATCAGGATTCAACGAGTCATTCAGAAAGTGTATGGCTTGTCATTACCTTTCTGATTGGTGTGTTCGTATCACCGCTTGCTTATTTTTATGGAGGGTCCTATTTAATCCAGGTCGTGTTCCTTTTAATCTTTCAGCTGCTGTTCATATTATCGGGGCAATTTTTGCTGAAGTGGATGGATGTGGAACAGGATTCGAAAAGGAGATTTGCTGTCTTCTACTCAAAGCTGCTGGGTTTTATATTGCTCCTGGTTTCAGTATTAACGTTTGGAAGAGACCTTCTGAAAGAAATCTTCTTTATTGTCCTTCAGGTGATAGGCTGGACACTTTCTCTCCTGCTATATCCTGTATTTTCCTGGATAGCTTCTCCTGCTATGCAAGCCAGGGCCAATAAAGTATTTTCCGGACAATTGCCCAATATTGAAAATGACACACAAATCGAGCAGGCCAATCAGGTTTTTGATACTCATTTTTGGGGTCCTATCCTGTTTGCAGTGATAATTGGAATTGGTTTTTACCTAATCTATAAAAAATCAAATGTATTCAGGAGTCAGCCTGAGGAAGATACGGTACAAGCCGGGACCACTACCACAGCCTATGTTAATGGTCCAGCTGGCAAAGGCCTGCTTTCAAGAAGGCGCTAGCAGTACCTGAAAACCTTATAAGGAAGGAATTATTTGAGCTTGAAAAGTATGCCCATAAAAAGGTGTTGGGAAGGCTTCCACATGAGGACGTCATGGAATGGTTCGACAGAATAGGCATCCATTATGACATAAGGACTATCCAGACATACGAAAGAGTAAGGTATGGAGAGGATTTGGATGAATGTATGGATGGATGGTTTAAGGATGAAATCAAAGCAATAAAAAAACAATTCAACAAACTAGAAAAAATTAGAAATGAAGATAATGTAACAGGGTTAAAAGATAACATAAAGAAAATCTTTCGACGATAATATAACCTTTTGTCACAATTTAGATAAAATGAAAACGTTTTATTGAAAAAAATGCTCTAAACCGTTAAAAATCAAGGTTTTTTCATTGTCTAAGGCTATCCGAAATGCTATTCTTTTGTGTGGGATGCCAATCCGAATTTCTGCGGAAATGATTGGAAACAATATATGGTGTGAAAGAACAATACAAATGGGTAAAATACAAATATCATTTTAGCGGCCTAAAGTTTTGACCTTTCGCTGAATTGAACCATTTAGTTTGGAAGGCATCATGTATGGTCATCTTAATCATCTATTTAAAAGGAGAATGATATAGTATGGTACAAAAACAATTCAAGGTTATCGCTGAAACAGGAATTCACGCACGTCCTGCTACGATGCTTGTACAAGCTGCAAGCAAGTTCGATTCAGAAATCCACTTAGAATATAAAGAAAAAAAGGTTAACCTTAAGTCAATCATGGGTGTAATGTCATTAGGAATCGGTCAGGGAGCAGATATCACAATCTTTGCTGAAGGAAGCGACGAGCAAGAGGCTCTTAATACACTTGAAGAAGTTCTTAAAAAAGAAGGTTTAGCTGAATAATGGGCTTTCTCCAGGGAATTGCCGCTTCAAACGGCATTGCAATCGCGAAAGCCTACAAGCTTGTTGAGCCGGATTTTTCTTTTGAAAAAAGAACAATAGAGGCTCCTGCTGATGAAGTTGCACGTTTCCAGACAGCACTTCAGAAGTCAAAGCTTGAGCTTGAAAAAATCCGCGATCATGCCGGAACCGCTTTAGGTGCTGATAAGGCAGCGATTTTTGATGCGCATCTTCTAGTATTAAGCGATCCAGAATTAATTTCACCCATTGAAGATAAAATCAAAACTGAAAACGTCAATGCAGAGCATGCATTAAAAGAAACGGCTGATATGTTCATCAACATGTTTGAATCCATGGACAATGAATATATGAAAGAACGAGCAGCTGATATCCGCGATGTAACAAAACGCGTATTGGCTCATCTGCTTGGAATCCAAATCCCGAACCCTAGCATGATAGCTGAAGAGGTAGTCATCGTGGCAGAGGATTTGACTCCTTCAGATACGGCTCAATTGAATCGCCAATTTGTAAAAGGCTTCACAACGAATATCGGCGGACGTACTTCCCATTCAGCAATTATGGCTCGTTCGATGGAAATTCCTGCAGTCGTAGGTACGAAGGCAGCTACAGAAGAAATCAATAACGGGGATCTCGTCGTTGTTGACGGATTGAAAGGCGAAGTTCATTTCAATCCAACTCCTGAAGTGCTTGAAGCCTACAAGAAGGTCCAGGAAGATTTCGAAAAGCAAAAAGCTGAATGGGCTAAGCTAGTGAATGAAAAATCAGTAACCGCTGATGGTCATCATGTTGAACTTGCAGCAAATATCGGTACACCTAAGGATTTAAAAGGTGTAGTTGAAAATGGCGGCGAGGGAGTAGGTCTTTACCGTACCGAATTCCTTTACATGGACAGGGACCAGCTTCCCACTGAAGAGGAACAATATACAGCATATAAGGCAGTGCTTGAAGGCATGGAAGGCAAGCCGGTCGTTGTCCGTACTTTGGACATCGGTGGGGACAAAGAACTTCCGTATCTGAACCTTCCAAAAGAAATGAATCCTTTCCTTGGCTTCAGGGCAATCCGTCTTTGCCTTCAGGAAGTGGATATTTTCCGCACACAATTGCGTGCTCTTTTGCGTGCCAGTGTACATGGCAACCTGAAGGTTATGTTCCCGATGATCGCTACTCTTAATGAGTTCAGGGAAGCAAAAGCAATGCTAGAAGAAGAAAAGGCGAAATTAGTTAAGGAAGGCATCGAGGTTGCTGAGCATATTGAGCTTGGCATTATGGTTGAGATTCCTTCTACTGCAGTCCTTGCAGACCAATTTGCTAAGGAAGTCGACTTCTTCAGCATTGGAACAAATGACTTGATTCAATACACAATGGCAGCAGACAGGATGAACCAGCAAGTATCATACCTGTATCAGCCATACAATCCATCAATTCTTCGTCTTGTAAAAATGGTCATTGATGCTGCACATAAAGAAGGCAAGTGGGCAGGTATGTGCGGTGAAATGGCAGGAGATGAAACGGCTATTCCAATCCTGCTTGGTCTTGGACTTGATGAGTTCTCAATGAGTGCTTCTTCCATTTTGAAAGCACGTTCATTGATCAGGAACTTAAATAGAGCGGATATGGAAAAACTGGCTTCAACCGTGCTGAATATGAGCACAACAGAAGAAGTAGTTGAAGCAGTAAACAAGGCAATTTCATTGTAACGAAATTGTAATATAAAAAATGTTTTGCACTATATATGGCGGGTATATATGAGTAAGCACTTTGGTTAGACTGAAAGTAAGCTAATCATTCTCATTTTCCCCCAGATTTGGCCGGCTGTTTATCAGCCGGCATTTTTTATGTTTAGGAAATTATAAAATTTTTTAGTGTTGAAAACTACATGTATTTTTTTAATCCAGCTCCAGCGCCTAGCCCCTCGAGTCGCTTGTCTAGTTTCGCCTCCTAGAGAAACTCCGAAACTTCAACTCCGCCGGCAGAAGCAAAAAGCGCTTCTTTGTCGGAGTCTCCAGTTTCTCCGTTTCTGGACAGTCGGCTATACAATTCGATTTCGGCCCGCTCAGGTGAAGTCAAAGAACGACTTCACCGGTCGGCCCTCCAGCGCTTGTCGGGGCTGAACGTGGCGCTTACGCTTTTTGTTATGCTTCAGAATAAAAAGATCAGGAACGCAAGGTCAAATCGTAAAACGTAAAAAAGTGTGTTCATCAACGAAAATCCCCAGTTGAAACCTATAAATGGTTTAGGTACATGCGAAAAATAGGTTTGGAAATATGGCTTGCGGGGTAAACTATTGTTGCGCATAAAGTGGTAGATCGTTCTGGAGTCCGAGAAGTAAAATTCTCGGCCTTTTCTTCTGGATAATGTTAAAATAAACCTAAAATCGCTATGGGAGAAGGAATACATATGCTTTCTAAAGAAGATACGGTAATTGGCTTTATTGGTACAGGAGTGATGGGAAAAAGCATGGCAGGGCATCTGCTCGATGCGGGTTATCAGCTCACCGTATATACCAGAACAAAGGAAAAGGCTGCTGAGCTGCTTGAAAAAGGAGCGGTATGGTCAGATTCTCCGCGTGATGTAGCACAGAAGGCAGATGTTGTTTTTACGATCGTTGGCTATCCATCAGACGTGAAAGAGGTTTATCTAGGCGAGAACGGTCTCATTACTCATGCCAGGCCGGGCAGTTATTTAATTGATATGACCACCTCGACTCCTTCCCTTGCACAAGAAATATATGAAAAGGCAAAAGAGAAGGGAATTCATGCAATGGATGCGCCAGTTTCCGGCGGGGACATCGGTGCCCGAGAAGCAAGGCTTGCAATCATGGTGGGCAGCAATGATGAGGTTTTTCTTCAAATAGAACCACTACTTAACATCCTTGGAACTAATATTGTTCACCAGGGAGAGGCTGGTGCAGGACAGCACACAAAGATGTGCAACCAAATTGCGATTGCCTCAAATATGATTGGAGTGTGCGAAGCGATCATCTATGCAGAAAAAGCTGGGCTTGATCCTGAAACCGTATTGAAGAGCATATCGACCGGGGCTGCAAGCAGCTGGTCGCTTTCTAATCTTGCACCAAGAATGATTGATGACAATTTTGAACCGGGTTTTTACATCAAGCACTTTATCAAGGACATGAAAATCGCCCTGGATGAAGCTAAGCGTATGGACATGCCGGTGCCAGGACTTTCTCTTGCATTATCGCTTTATGAGCAAATCGCTGAAAACGGCGAAGAAAACAGCGGTACACAGGCATTATTTAAGTACTGGAAACAATCATAATATTTTCTAGTCATAGACCCCTCCCCAGGTAAAGATACTAAAACCTAAAGGAGGGGATTTTTATGGCTAAAAGGACGAAAAAAAACGATCCGCAGCAAAAGAACAAAAAGGGTTTTGATTCTGCTGTAATTGATTCTGAGTTCTCACATGAAATAGGCAGTGCAGCAACCAATAAGATCCATAAGGATAAGGCGAAAAAAGAGAAAGCTTCCAAGAATAACGGGAAATATAAAGGATAATAAAAAGCCGTTCCTGATTTCGAGGAACGGCTTTCCACTTTAATTCCGTAAATAATTTTCCAATCGGTCGAGTCCTTCTTTTAGCGTATCCATTGAGTACGCATAGGAGAGCCGGAAATATCCTTCTCCTAATTCAGAGAAAGCACTCCCCGGGACCACCGCGAGCTTCGCTTCATTGACCAATTTTAAGCAAAAATCAAATGAAGAGATATAAGATCCCGGAATTTTAACA
Organism: Mesobacillus subterraneus; assembly: GCF_020524355.2. Lineage (NCBI taxonomy): Bacteria > Bacillati > Bacillota > Bacilli > Caryophanales > Bacillaceae > Mesobacillus > Mesobacillus subterraneus. The sequence goes on along the minus strand of NZ_CP129019.1, from coordinate 2,724,495 downwards.
AAGAAGTAAAACGCACCATCAGGCTTTATTACATCAAGTCCCATTGACTGTAGTCTGTTAAATACATAATCCCGCCTTGATGCATACTCTTGCTTCATTGGCAATGCGTCATCAATCCCGGCTGTCAATGCCTCTAAAGCAGCCATTTGTGAAATCGATGTCGCACAGGTCACATTGTATTGATGCACCTTCAGAATATGTTTTACAAGATATTCAGGTGCAAATAGCATTCCTATTCGCCAGCCAGTCATCGAGTGGGATTTGGAAAGACCATTGATAACGATGGTCTTTTCTTTTATGTACTGGCCAATTGAAACATGCTGCTGCTCATAAACAAGCTCACTATAGATTTCATCCGCCAGGACAAAGATCTCTCTGCCATTAAGCAGTTGTGCTATATCTATAAGTTCCTCTTTATCCAAGCTGACCCCAGTAGGGTTCGATGGATATGGGAGGACGATACACCTTGTTTTCTCAGTAATCAGGCTCTCAATCAACTCTGCAGTCATTTTAAATTGTGTATTCCTGATATCTGCATAGACCGGATTAGCACCGCATAGCTTGATAATTGGTTCGTACCCTGGGTAAACAGGCCCAGGGATGATGACCTCACATCCTTCTTCAAGAATGGTCCTGAAAGTTATATCAATAGCCTCGCTTGCTCCTGCAGTAATAATTACTTCGTCTTCTGCTGTATAATCGACATGATATTTTTTTCGATAAAAGTCTGCCGCAGCCTTCCTTAATTGGATTAGCCCTGCATTATGGGTATATGTAGTCATGTTGTCCTCTATTGCTTTCATGCCGGCTTCTTTGACATGTGCTGGTGTCGGAAAGTCCGGCTGGCCTATGGTCAAGGAAACCATATCTTTCACATCTGCAACCATATTAAAGAATTTCCTGATTCCCGAGATTTCTATATTCTTCACCCTGTTGTTAATTAAATGTTCCACATCTTTCATCCCTTCGATTGAATATCACTATTTTACCATGATGAATGGAAAAGATGTAAAATTCGTCCCCCCGGTCAAAAAGGTTATTGTAGGTGAGCAGCGAATATTATTTAAAGTTAAACAAAAAGGAGAGATTCAAATGAATTTGGAAGAGATAAGACAACATTATAAAGATTTTGATGGATGGATCCATTCGCTCATGGCACTGACAGATACTGAATGGCATAAGCCTTTAGGTGACGGGAAGTGGTCGGTTGGCGCGGTAGTGGCGCATTTGCTCTTCTGGGACCAATACTCATTAAAGGAAAGATTCCCTTATTTCAAAGAGGGAGCTGAATTGCCTTCCTACCCTGATTTTCAAAGTGTTAATGAACGAGCACGAGAATACGCAGAAAATAAAGCAACAAAGGAAGAAATTCTCGATGGACTCCTTGCTGTGCGCGCTGAATTCCATAAGATGCTTGAAGAAATGGATAAAGACAAGCTGGCGCTGGCTTTTAAAATCTCCAAACAGCATATGACAGTTGGGGAATATTTAATCGATTTCGTCTATCATGATCTTCATCACCAAAAGCAAGTAGATGCAGCATTAGGAAGGGCATTGGTGAAATAAATCACACGGCAAACCGATCTTTCGGTTTGCTTTTTCATCGTAAAACTTGAATTTATATATTTTTAAATGGATTTCTGCCAGTTTCATGACAATAGGTGATAGTCACTTTCAAGCACGTGAATTCTCAATCCTTTAACTAAACAGTTTAAATAGTTGTGCCGATAAGATGTATATAAAACTAATTTTATATAGAGAAGGAAGAAAATGATGAATGATAACAATATTTTATTAGAATCAGGCACGAATGAACTGGAGATTGTTGAGTTCGGCATTGGTCAGAATAAATTTGCGATAAATGTCATGAAAGTTAAAGAAATTCTCAATCCTGTCCCTGTTGTGGCGATTCCGAACGCTCATCCATTTGTTGAGGGAATCATGGAACTTAGGGGAGAGGTGCTGCCAGTCATCAATGTCGCAGCAGCCCTGGGGCTGAAGGAGTCAACAAATCCACAGCAGGATAAATTGATCGTCGCTGAATTCAATCAGATGAAGACAGTCTTCCATGTCCATACCGTTTCACAAATTCACCGTATCTCATGGGCTCAAATTGAGAAGCCTTCAGACATGTATCAGGGACAAGAGAGCCAAATAATCGGAGTAATCAAGTTAGGCGGAGAAATGGTCCTTTTTCTGGATTTTGAAAGGATCCTTCTTGAAATCAATCCTGATTCTGGAATAAAGGTCAGCGATGTCAAGAAACTTGGTCTGAGGGAGCGATCTTTGAAAAGAATTGTCATTGCTGAAGACTCTGGGATGTTAAGGAAAATGCTTCATGAGACTTTGAGTGAAGCTGGATTTCAGTACCTTGAGTTTTTTGAGAATGGACAGGATGCCATTACCTATCTTGAGCACCTGGCAGAGGATTCTGAGGTTCTTTCGCAGGCAGTGCAACTTGTGATCACTGACATAGAAATGCCCCAGATGGATGGGCATCACTTGACAAAGAGAATAAAAGAACATCCGGTTCTGGGAAAACTTCCAGTTATCATTTTTTCATCGTTAATCACGAATGACTTGCGCCATAAGGGTAGTGTCGTTGGTGCTGATGCTCAGATCAGCAAGCCGGAGATAAGTGAATTGGTCTTGAAAATAGATGAATTGATCTTATAATCAAAAAAAAGAAAGCTGATTTCCAGCTTTCTTATTAAGGGTAGCGTTCTCCTAGCTTCTTAAATACAGGTTTGGCATATCTCCTTGTCTTTCCTGCTACGGCTGTTTCGGTGGAATCTTTCAGTCCAGTGTAGGCTGACAATAGCCTTTTCGCGCTAGTTAAGGAAATGGATGCCCTCGGGTTCCTCACTGACTGATCAAGTTTTCCTAAGTGGGGAAGTTGATCAAAATCCTGTTTTGTCGGCGGGATATGGAATGTGTAGTCCCCGCAAACCACTAGTACGTCTGATTGCTGCTGGCTGTTTCTCGGATTGTTCGAAAAATGTAGTCCTGTTTTTTTAGCTTTGCCTTCCCGCAGCATTTTTTTAATCGCATCCTGTTTTAACTGATATAAAAACTTCGGATTGGGAGCAGTCTTTGCATGACGGTTCACAGTGAAGATTGCTTGTGAGAGGTTCTCGATCGTTGGACGGAGAGAGGGTATCTTGTTCCTTTCATTATTCAATGGGCTAGCTCCTTTCGTTTTTGTTAGAAAACTTTTATAAACTATTTTCATTATACCCTTAATTTGGCTGATTGAGAAATAGAAGCCTTTTTATAGGGAACTATCGGGTGATCCTGACTCTAGTACCATTGGGAACTTGCCTTGCCAGCTCAAGAACCTCTTTGTTATGCATCCGAATGCATCCTTTCGAAACGGCCTTACCGATCGATGCAGGATTGTTTGTTCCGTGAATACCATATCCAAGTTTTGATAACGACAGCCACATGGAACCGTAAGGGCCGCCGGGATTAGGTTCTCGGTTCACAATTACATATTCGCCAACCGGGGTTTGCGTCAGCATTTTACCGATGCCGACGGGATAGGATTTTATCAGTGTGCCTGAACGAAAAAGTGTAAGCCTTCGGTTGGTCAGTGAAACGGAAATTGAATAAGGAATAGAAGCTGGATCTGGAAGTCCCGGAATTATGATTCTCTGGCCAGGATAGATGAGTGCAGGATTCGTGATACCAGGATTGGCAGCAAGGATTTGTTGAAGCGTCCTGCGATAATTAGCGGCAATCTCTGCCAGCGTTTCTCCTCTTTTAACAATATGATTCATGGAATCTCCTCCTCTAATGCAGTCTATGCTCGTCGATAGGAGAGGGCACCGTCGGGTAATGTTTGTCGTTTTTTAGCGTAAGATTGTCAATTTTATAAAAATAGTATCGTTTTTCCTTATTTAAAGAGTAAAATAGGAATATAAAACTAGTTCGCAATCATGAACCAGGTACTATTGTACTTCTGGAATGAGGATGGTTTGATGAATCAGATGAAGCAATCAAGAATAACTAAAAGAAGAGGCGTTTCCGCTTCGACAAAAATAGAACAGATGATTTCAGACATCATCTTTAAACATGTAAAAGATCTTGTATTTATCATGCAGGTTGAACCGGGTTACCGATTCCGTTATCTATTTGCTAATGAAAATGGTCTTCTCCATGCAGGGATGACTGTTAGTGATATCGGCAGGACGATGGATGAGGTTCTACCTCTAAACCTCCTGAATTCATTGGGAAAACATTATAGTAAGGCCGTAAAAGAGGGGGTGGAAGTCGTTTTCCATGATGAAGTACACCTCGACAAAGTCAATAAGATCACTGAAGAGACACTTTTAACTCCGATCAAGGATGAAGACAGTAAAGTGAAATATGTTGTAGCGGTAACCAGGGATATAACAGAGAAGGTTAAAGAGAATAATAGATTGATTGATAGTGAGCAAAGATATCGCTCCCTAATTGACCATAATCTGGATGCTGTTTTTTCAATTGATTTAAAGGGAAAGATCCTTGATGTCAACCCGGCGGCTCAAATATTGACAGGCTATACTGTCAAACAGCTTAAATCGAAGAGAATCACTAGCTTGATATGTGAAAGTGACTTGCCTCCCTTTCAGGAACTCTTATCTGATACAAAAGCGGGTAATGCAAAGGAATCGCTCGATTGTCGGTTCATGCACAGAAAAGGAAAATTCCTGACGGTTCATTTAAAGACAATTCCGGTCGTAATTCATTCTGAAATTAAAGGTATGTATATCATTATCAGAGATCTTTCCGAGCAGGCAAAAAGCACAGAACTAATTAAGTACATGGCATTTCATGACCAGTTGACTGGATTGCGCAACAGGCGTGCGCTACTTGATCAACTTGATAATCTTGTTAAAAATAAAAAGAAACAAAAGACTGAATTTGCCCTTTTATTTCTGGATATAGATCGATTTAAATACTTGAATGATACACTTGGACACCTGGTTGGTGATCAGATTTTGAAGCAAGTAGCACATCGACTGATCGACATACAAAAAGAAAACTGTACTGTTTTCAGACAGGGCGGTGATGAATTTATCATCTTACTGGAAAGAACAGGCAGGAAAGGTGCAGCGGAATTTGCACAAAAAGTATTATTCAGGTTCAATGAATCTTTTTATTTTAATTCCCAGGAGTATTATATTACACCTAGTATTGGTATCAGCCTTTTCCCAAATGACGGGAAGGATGCAGAAACATTGATTAAATATGCGGATGAAGCTTTATATAGCGTAAAAGAAAAAGGGAAGGCCCATTATCAATTTTATCGCTCTGATATGCAGTCTACGGGAGTAAATATCGTTACGCTCGAGGCTCATTTGCGAAAAGCAATTGAACGGGACGAACTAGAACTTTTTTATCAGCCGCAGATCCATCTGCTTACCAATGAAATATCAAGCTTCGAGGCATTGCTCCGCTGGGACAACAGGGAATTCGGTTTTATCTCTCCAGCCGAATTCATCCCTCTTGCAGAGGATACTGGACTGATTATCCCGATTGGCAACTGGGTAATTGAAGGGGCATGCCGGCAAATCAAGAAATGGACAGAGAAGACCGGAAAGCCAATCAGGATCGCTATCAATATATCTCCTAAGCAGTTCATGCAGTTGGATTTAGTTCGGGTGATCAAAAGTTCGATAGAGAAGTACAATATTGAGCCTTCTCTCCTGGAGATTGAAATTACCGAGGGCGCAATGCAGGATACAAAGGAGACGATTCCGATCCTAAAGCGGCTGAAGAACTTAGGAATCAAAATCTCTGTAGATGACTTTGGAACTGGCTATTCTTCGCTTAGTTATTTGAAACAGTTTCCTATCGATGTATTGAAAATTGACCAGAGTTTCATAAGAGATATAAAGTATAACGGCAAGGATGCCGCTATCATAACTACGATCATCCACTTAGGAAACAGCCTAGGAATGGAAGTGATCGCCGAGGGTGTCGAGGAGCAGAGCCAGGTTGATTTCCTGACAAATGCGGATTGTGAAAAAGCACAGGGGTTCTTTTTTTCCAGACCATTAAGAGCCCTGGAAGCAGAGGAAAAGTTCATCCTGAAAGCAAAAACAAGCAGCTGATCAGCTGCTTGTTTTTTCATTTTTTAAGGTAAAAACTGCAAGTTCAGGCTGAGATAAAAACCTGAATGGAAGCCTTGTCGTCCCAAGACCGCGGTTCACATACAGAGTCAGACCCTCGCTCTTGCCAACAGTATAAAAGCCCTCCACATATTTTTCGGCAAAAGGCGGGGTCACCAATGGGTCATAAAAGGGAATCTGAATCTGTCCTCCGTGGCTATGTCCGCTCATCTGCAGTTGAATTGAGAAGTGTGCTGCTTCTTCTGCTTTGTCTGGGGCATGGGATAAAAGGATTGTATATGAGTTAGTTGGTATATTGGCGATGGACGCGTTCAGATCAGGTTTACCAAGCATAGCATCATCGATTCCGGCAATCCATATTGAACTTCCATCAAGAAGCTTGATGTTAACTGCGTTGTTCAGTAATAATGTGAATCCCGATTGCTCCATTATTTGTTTATATAGATCAGAACCGTATCCCCCATGGTCATGGTTGCCATACACGGCAAATTTACCTAGCGGGGCATCGAGTTTGCTCAACATAGAGATCAGTTTGTTTTGTTCGGTGAAGTGTCGGGGGTCGTCAAGTAAATCCCCGGTAAAAACAATCAGGTCAGGCTTTAGTTTATTGATTTTAGAAATCAATTGCCTCAGTTGCTCCATTGTATACTGGAATCCGATATGGGTATCGCTGAATTGAATGATCCTCACTCCATCAAAACCGGAAGGCACCGCGGCATTTTTAATCGTATGACGGGTAATATCAAGCATGCGTGGTTCGACTTCCCGGGCATAAAAATAGCTCCCTGTGCCGAGTCCTCCAGCAGTCAACAAAGTTCCAACTGCCCGTTTAATAAAAGTCCTCCGAGTGATTTGTTCAGACATGAAAAATACCAACCTATTCCCGAATTTTCTCTACTATACTAGCAAACAAAGAACAAAAAGCGCAAGCGCCTCGTTAAGCCCCGACAAGCGCTGGAGGTCCGACCAGTGAAGTCGTTCTTTGACTTCATTGGGCGGACCGAAGCGACTCGAGGGGCTAGGCGCTGAAGCTGGATTAAGACTACTACATGTAGTTATCCACTACTAAATAATTTTATAATTTCCTAAACAAACAAGGAAATTAGAAGTGGCATTTTAGGGAAGGGCACGATTCATGATGTTTTTAATTAATTTTAGAAGGGAAGAGGAAGGAAATATGAAAAGTCATTTATAGGTAAATGAATTTGAGGTGTTGTAGATGGATGATTATGATATTAAGATGGAAATGATATATATCCCCACAAAAAATGGATATATAAAGGTTTTTGTCTATGGATTTAATCGTTTAGGAACATGGGGGGAATGCAGTAGCTATCCATAATGGCGAAAGTGCTCCCTCGAAAGGGTTTAATAAAAAAAGGACGATCGTCCAATCGCTTGTCAAGCTACACAGTGCGCTTGAAAAAAAGAGGAGAGAAAATTAAAATTGCTATCTTCTGCTCGCTTTAATCTCCATTCCTACGGGCACCCATTTGGGAGAGTTTGTGCCCAATCAGTCCAAAAAAAGACAAGGCCGGGTTTACCCAGCCTTATCTATATTTAACGGTAACTGACTGCTCTCGATTGCATCGCTTTCCATGTTTTTATAAAGATAGTTTTGTTTACTGGCACCTGTTTTCGGCCAGACAGAGGATCGTTCAAATAGACCGTTGTTTCATTGAAACCGACCAGGACTACAGCGTGAAGGTCTAGAGGCGTTTTGATGACCTCATTGCCATGCGTCCAGGATTCCCAGCGGTCGGGCAAACGATAATTGCCGGTAGTCCATACAACTGCTGGATAACCTGCAGATACTTGGTCCAGTACTGCGTCAAACTCCTTGCCAGTCAAATTGACTGCCCTTCCTGGTAAATAACGATTGATTAAATCAATTATTGGTTTATCAAAGACTGCATAGCCTGCCTGTTTTCCGGTCATATCTCCAACAAAGCCTACAGCTGGGTTACCCCAGCTCAAGATATCACCATTTGCTGATCTCTTCAAAGCATCGTTTTCTTTCTTTATCTCCTTGAAAAGCTTCATTTTATCTGTATCAGCTCCGGCGTATTTCAGCATCATCGCCAAGCTGGTTACTTCACAACCATATTTTAACTCTGGATTTTGTTTGATCAAGGGTACGTTTAGTAACGCTTTGGTATTTTGTTGTTGCAGTTGTTTTGCCTGTTTTTGAATAGTGTTTGGGACCGCCATTTCCTGAGTTGGCACAGGACTTTCATTCGTAATGATTGGTTTATTCAAGGTTTTCTGCATTTGTGCTTCATTTTCGGCGGGCGAGCCGTGGCTGCATCCAAGCAATGGAAGAAGAATGCCGATGAAATGCCGCGTTTTCATGTCATCATCCTTCCATAAGCCTATATCTATTTTTACTTGAAAAGTCATTTTTATGACATGATGTAATTGGAAACGGTATAACTGAGGGAATACTCATATTATGGTAAAATCATTCATATCACATTAATGAATAGAAAAATGATTGTTGGATTTTCGCATCAGATGTATTTTGAAGGGAGGTTGCAGTTTATATTGGATGCCTTGGATATTTTAACCAACCTAGACCATGTCGTTCCCTTTTTCCAGCCGATTTTTAATGCAGATGAGCATAAAATTATTGGGTATGAAGTTTTGGGCAGGTATATTAACGGAAGTGATGACATAAGTCTCGGAACTTTTTTTCAAGATGATACAATTCCGGAAGAGTACCGGATCGAAGTTGAAAATATCGTTTTTGCCAAAGCGATGGAAGTGGTCTCTCAATCATGGGAACAAGACCTCTTATGGTTTGTGAACAGGGATGCAGGATTATTAATGATGGATGATGGAGAAGGGTTTTTACAATTAATTCATTCATACCAGGAAATGGGTGTCAAACCTGAGCATATTGTTCTTGAAATTTCTGTGTCCAATGAACAAGCACATATAGAGCATCTGATCAACTACTACAAATCCTTTGGGATTAAAATCGCGATGGATAAAGTGGGCAACGAAAGCAGCTATTTTGAGCGCATAGCAGGTATTGAACCTGAAATCTTAAAAATTGATATGTCCACTCTAAGGTCCAATAACTCGGGTCCTGCTTATCTCGATGTCCTTCATTCTTTGTCAATCCTCGCTAGGAAAATCGGTGCAACTCTATTGTTTGAAAACATCGAAACACCTTACCAGCTGCAATTTGCCTGGAAGAATGGAGGCAGGTTTTATCAAGGGTTCTATCTATTCAAACCTCAAAGGGAATTAGTGGTTAAGGATATCCTGAGGGAAAAATTAAAGACAGAAATTCATGGGTTTATTCTATCCGAGAAAAAACGGCTTCAATCATTTTTTGACTTAAGAATCGAGTTACACACAAAGTTTCAGGAACTGATAAACCGCAGTAAAAAAAGCCAAAGTCCAAGCGAGTTCCTCATGGCGCTTGGAGACAGCCTTGATGGAATTGCCTTCAGGATGTATGTCTGTGACGAAGATGGTTTCCAGCTATCGCCAAACCTTTATAAAACAGGAGATCACTGGCTTGTGCAGCCAAAATACGAGGGAAAGAACTGGAGTTGGAGACCTTATTTCCTCGAGAATATCATTAGAATGAGGACAGGGAAAAAAGGGATCCTGTCAGACCGATACAGTGATATAGAAACAGGGGAGGTCATTCGGACGTTTTCACTCCCATTAAGTGGAACAGAATTTTTATTTGTGGATTTAAGCGCCACGTTTCTCAATCAACGTGAAGGGTTATTTTAACAAGCGGAAAAAAGCATAGTAAAGCAGAATCTGCACAATTTATATATACAGCCTTCTATAAGGGGGATTTAACTTGAGCATATATACAACAATGCTTTTACTGGCAGGTGCAGGCGTGCTGGTTGCTGGTCTTTTTTATACCTGGACTTTCGGAAAGGGACAGAAAAAGGCTCAAGGCAATCTGGATTCCCAGATCCCTGGTGCTGTCCAGGAGCACGCTTATATCCGGAACCCGATTTTTTTGACATATATAATCGTTCTCTCCATAGCCCTGTTGTTCATCGTTTATTTTGCTGTGACCACCGGTACAGGATATTAACCTCCAAACGGGGGTTATTTTTTTGGGAAAAAGGAATAGTCATCGTATAAAACTACAATTTTTTTAACTTATGCGTTAGTTCGAGTGAGATGAGGGTAAATTGGAAGTGTGAAACAAGTTTTCTGTCAGATGCTGATGTTATTTTACGAATGAATTTCGTAATCAAATAGGGTAAATGTTGGTAAAATTGATTTACTAGTCACCATAGAGGAGGGGGAGCAATTGGACAAGCAAATAAAGCAATTATTTTTAGTTTTATCGTTATTATTATTTATTGTACCGGCCAATGCATATGCCAATTCAGATTTGGATGGCAGGGAAGACGTTTTCGCATTCCTCAAAAAGGCGTTTGAATCGCAGGTTTCCTTAAGTGAAAAAAGCAGGACAATGAAGGAAATTGAAGGCGTTCTGGATCCTTATTTTACTAAGAGTTACAAATCCCGATTCATTGAAGAGAATGTGGTAGGTCAGGAAAGTGAGTACCAGACATATGGAACGGACTTTGCTCTTTATTTTATTCCGTTTTACGCCTTTTCAGAAAAAACAAAAGTGGTGGAAATGGAAAATGAAATCTTTGTTGTCGAGTTTTTCCCGCGGAATACCGAAGGTCCTGTAGGCTATGAAGATCATTATGAAGGCTTGAAGATTGTTAAAGTGAATGGTGATTGGAAGGTAGCTGATTATCTGTATGATGAGGTTCCGCAAGAAGTAATCAATAAAGCTTATCCTGAAAAAGCGCAGGAGCAGCAACAGGATGCAGATCCTGTTAACGAAGAAAATTCAACGAACGAGACATTTGTATTTGGACCGAATTTTTCAACGCTGAAAACGTTCATGGAGTTAGGTGTAATCTTCAAGAATGAGAGCAGGACATTGTTATTCGGGTTATTATAAAAATGGATAAAAATAGTTAAAGCGTGAAATCTGAATCGAGATTTCACGCTTTTCATTTTTTAACAAGGCTGTTGATTTTTGTTATAGTCGCAACGCTTCCGGGGGAGTAGGCAGTTCCCATAGATACTAGAAGATTCTCCAAACAACCCCCGTTACTTTAATCAATCAGCACTATTCCCTAATCTTCAGAACCTTTTTTAGCTTTTCGAGATCAAACCCAGTGATGATTACTTCACCAATCACAATTGTTGGTGTGGAATAGGAGTTGTATGTTTCGGTAAGTTCTTGTCTGATTTTATCATCTTCATTGATATTTTTTTCTGTATACGAAAACCCGTATTCCGTCAGGAACATTTTAATGATTTGGCAGGGAGGGCAATCGTTCTGTGTGTATACGATGATGTCGTTCATTTTAATGTGTTCCTCCGAGATTATGGTTTAAATAATGAGCCAGCCCCATGGCGCTTACATTTACATCCAGATATAGCAGTTCATATATCGGATGCTGATCTGGCAGTCCCAGCTGGGTCAAGTGAGTTTTAATTTTATCATAAAGTTTCTGTGTGATGTACTCCACTTGCTTACCTGGATGCTTTTCCTCTAAGACTGCCTGCCTTGCTTCTTCAACGAAAACTTCTAGCCAACTCTCCACTTGCCTGAAAGCTTCAGAAGGGTTTTCTGACATACCATAATGTCCAAAATAAATTCGCTCTGTACCAAGTTCCTTAAAACGATTTATGGAATGAAGCATTTTTTCTGGATCAAACTGGTTCGGTGAGGTCGTTGGCAGGTAGAATTCAATGCCTTCACGATCAAGCTGAGGATAATAAATCCCGGCAGTGTCGCCAGAGAAAATCCCCTTTGTTAGCGGGTGATAGATACTGAAGTGGTGATTTGCATGTCCTGGCGTATCTAAAAATTCAAGTGTCAGTGTCTCGCTGATTTTTAGTGTGTCGCCGTCGCCTATTACCATCAGGCGATCTTCCGAGATTTCTACGATTGGATCGAACAGCTGTGAAAACTTTTCGCCATATACTGCCTTTGCTCCCATAATCAATCTTGAAGGATCAGCTAGATGTCTGGCACCCTTTGGGTGTACAATTACTTTAGCATTAGGGCAATGCTGGAGCATTAAACCTGCTCCGCCTGCATGATCGAGGTGTATATGTGTCACAATTATGTATGAGATATCGGATCGAGATATCCCTAGTGTTTGTAAGCCTTCGAGGATATAGGGAATGGACGGGCTGGCGGATGTTTCAATAAGCGTCACCTGTTCTTCTGTTAAAACATATGTACCGGTACGTTCTTCCATACTTAAATCAAAATCATCGATTAGAAAGACATTTTCGGATAGTTGCACTGGTTTTTTCAAAAAATCACTCCTTTTCTTGAAGCTTTTACTTGTACATCGTCTCACATTATTTTATTCTGTTAATATTGACATGTAAAGAATTGTGTATAGAAAATTCTGAAATCATTTTACATGGATATAAATAGGCCAATTGCAAAATCTATTTATAAGTTATTGGTTTTTGTTTTGAAAGGAGAGGAAGCATAATGTCACAGCTTCAGGGAATAATCACTCGTTTAAAGAATTTGCAAGAGCAGTCCAATGGAGGAGAACCTGCTCAACGCTTTTTTGAAGTGAATGGTGAGCGTAAATGCCAGGTTACATATCATCCAAAAACTGAAACATACGAATTGGAAATATACAATGACAAAGAAAAACCTAAGAAATATCAATTCGACAACATTGATATGATTACAATTGAGATCTTTGATCTTATTCAGTAATCTTCAGTAAAAATGGGACCCATCTGTGGTCCTTTTTTATTGAATAAGAAAGAGTAAATTTTCCACTTAAATTAGTGTTCAGCCCCAGCTCCTAGCCCCTCTAGTCGCTAGTTTAGTGTCGGCTCTACTTTTCAATTTCGGTCCTGCCAATGAAGTCAAAGAGCGAATTCATTGGTCGGCCTCCCAGCGCTTGTCGGGGCTGACCAAGGCGCTTGCGCTTTTCTTGTTTTGAATTCTGTATTTAATATCCTCGTTTTATTGAGGTAAACTAAATAAAAGCGTCTTCATTCATTTTGTGATAAAATGTAATGGAAAGAAATTCATTTTAGGGAGTTTTCGCCATGATTAGTCTTTACAGCGGTGAGTTTTTGGAAGTGTCAATAAGAGATGTGATGATACCCTCTGAACGCGTAGCCCATGTCCAAGTTGGCAATAGCCTTGAGCATGCTCTTCTTGTTTTAACAAAGAGCGGGTATACTGCGATTCCTGTCCTTGATCCTCATTATCGTCTAATGGGCTTAATCAGTACGCCTATTATAATGGATTCAATTCTCGGCCTGGAAAGAATCGAGTTCGAGCAGCTTGAACAAAAACGAGTCGAAGAAGCTATGAATTCGAAAGTACCAAGAATAAACATCCACTCAACTCTTCAATCCTCCTTAGACCTTCTTGTAGATCACCCTTTTCTCTGTATAGAAGATGATTCAGGAATTTTTGAAGGTATTCTGACAAGACGGACTGTATTGCTGAAATTGAGCAAGCAAGTTAAAAGGTATAATAAAAATTAGATCATGCAGCTCCCGGGTAAGGGAGCTGAATTTTTTCACGGTATAAGAAAGAATAAATTTTATTACTTTGATTAGTGTCCAGCTCCATCGCCTAGCCCCTCGAGTCGCTTGTCGGGGCTGAGCAAGGCGCTTACGCTTTTCTTCTAGAGGTGTGCAAATGGGACATGCTGATCAACAGATAAACAAAAAAGTAACAAAACGCTCTTTTGTACTCGCGACAGTCATGCTTGCCATGTTTATGGGTGCTGTGGAAGGCACGATAGTTTCTACGGCTATGCCGGCAATCGTTGGTGACCTGGGCGGTTTTGCATTATATAGCTGGGTTTTCTCTGCGTATTTGCTGATGAATGCAGTTACTGTTCTCATCTATGGCAAATTATCCGATTTATTTGGCAGGAAACCAATTTTAACTTTTGGAATTATCATCTTTTTGATTGGTTCGATTTTGTCAGGGACTGCTGAAACGATGGAAATGTTGATTCTATACCGGTTCATACAAGGGTTCGGCGCAGGTGCAGTCATGCCGATTGCCACAACCATTGTTGGGGATATCTATTCCAGGGAAGAACGGGCGAAGATACAGGGGTATCTCTCCAGTGTATGGGGAATTTCAGCTGTTTCGGGACCGGCTCTTGGAGGCTTACTCGTGGAATATGCGAGCTGGAGATTTGTTTTCTGGATCAATGTCCCGCTTGGGATCCTTGCAATTGCAGGCCCTCTGGCTTTATCTCCATGAAGATATTGAGAAAAAGAAGCATAAGATCGATTATCCTGGTGCAGTGCTCCTTACAGCGGCGATAAGTTCCCTGATGATTGTCCTGGTGGAAGCGGGAGCAAATTGGGCCTGGACATCCCCAAAAACGATTGGCCTGATCAGCCTGAGCGCAGTGACCTTGATCCTCTTTATACTTCAAGAGAGAAGGGCAGAAGAGCCGATGATGCCATTTAATATTTGGCGGGAACGATCGATATTCATCGCCAATATGACTTCTTTGACAACCGGTGTCATGCTGATTGGCATTTCAAGCTTTTTGCCTGCATTTGTTCAGGGTGTCATGGAGAGGTCCCCGATTGTAGCTGGTTTCACCTTGACGGCCATGTCGATAGGATGGCCGATTGCTTCGGCTCTCAGCGGCCGTCTGCTGTTGACTATCGGCTATCGCAAGACTTCTTTATTTGGTGGTGCAGCATTGATCCTCGGAAGCATCCTCTTTGTCACTCTGACTCCTGCAGGTGGTCCTTTGTGGGCAGCAACAGGGTCGTTTTTCGTCGGAGTGGGGATGGGTCTAACTAGTACAGCATTCATCGTATCCATCCAAAGTACTGTTGCCTGGCAGCAAAGAGGGATTGCGACAGCAGCCAATATGTTCATGAGAAACCTGGGAAATACAGTGGGAGCTGCCTTGCTGGGGGGAGTCCTAAACAGCAGCATCTTGACCCATATGAAGAACAAGGGAGCAACAGACCAGAATCTCACGATAGATACAGCGAATGTCCTGCTCAATGAATCAGAACGGATGAAGCTTCCTGCAGAATTGAAGACAATCCTGCAGGACGCACTGACAAACGCTCTTCATTCTGTTTACATTGTCGTATTCATTTTTGCGATTATCAGTTTGCTGTTCATCTTATTCCTGCCTAAGAAGGAAAAAACTGCAGAGTGATCTGCAGTTTTTTCTATAATGTAAAAATAGGGGATTTCATTTATAATATAAGAAAATCTTATCAAGAGGTTCAGTTATGTCATCTATATCAGAGTTTCACCTGTTATCTGTGCTTGCACAGGAAATGAATATGAGGAAGGCCGCAGAGAGATTATTCGTATCACAGCCAGCTTTGTCACAGCGACTCCAATCGCTTGAGAAGGATTGGGGTACCAAGCTTTTCCTCAGGTCCCAAAAAGGGCTGACTTTAACTCCTGCAGGTGAGGTTGTAATACAATTTGTCAATGAGACAATTGCCAGAGAAGAAAAAGCCAGGGAATCAATACATGCATTAAATTCTGAGGTGTATGGTACCCTTAAAATAGCTGTAGCTTCGATTGTCGGTCAAAATTGGCTTCCTCAGGTATTGAAGAAATATGTAAACCGTTACCCTCAAGCTAAAATTTCGCTTGTTACTGGATGGAGCAGTGAAATTTCAAAGGCACTTTATGAAGATCAGGTACATATAGGAATTATCAGGGGCACACCAGACTGGAAGGGTGTCAAAATCCACTTATTCAAGGACAGTCTGTATTTAGTGGACACGGAAATTACAAGCCCAGAACAAGTGCTGGAAACAGACCGGCCGTTTATCCAGTTTAAAAGTGATTCCAACTACTACCAGGAAATCCAGGATTGGTGGCTGCGGCAATTCCAGACAGCACCAAAAAGGACCATCATTGTAGACCAGATTGAAACCTGCAAACAAATGACCTTTAACGGTATCGGCTATGCAATCCTTCCGGCAATAACTCTAAATGGGGCAGAAAAGGATATTTTTAAAGTCCCGCTTCAAGACGAAAACAATGAACCCTTGGGAAGGGACACCTGGCTTCTCGGGTATGAATCAGCCTTCCGGTTAAAGCAGGTCCAGGCCTTCATAGACATCGTCAAAGAACATATTGATGAGTCCAAGAAACCAGATAAATAGTTTTTCTTGTTTTAAAAACTTTTGTTTGTTAAAGTAATTTTTAGAAAAGGCTGTTTCTGCGCTGTCGCTTTAGCATATTAACTCTATGTAAGAGCAACTCTTCAGCGGAAAAAGGCGAATACATAATTGGAGGTAAAGTAAATGAAAATGATGGATGCAAACGAAATTATTTCGTTTATTCAAAATAGCAAAAAAGCGACTCCGGTAAAAGTTTATATTAAAGGTGATTTGGAAGGAATCGACTTTGGTGAGAATTCCAAGACTTTCATTACAGGCAACACAGGTGTAATTTTCGGTGAGTGGGCTGAAATCAATCCGGCAATCGAAGCAAATCAGGCTAAAATTGAGGATTATGTCCTTGAGAACGACCGCAGAAATTCGGCTATTCCATTGCTGGATATGAAGAATATCAAGGCTCGTATTGAACCAGGTGCAATTATCAGGGACCAGGTAGAAATCGGTGACAATGCCGTAATTATGATGGGGGCATCCATTAATATCGGTGCTGTTGTTGGTGAGGGTACGATGATCGATATGAACGTTGTCCTTGGCGGTCGTGCAACAGTCGGCAAGAACTGCCACATTGGTGCAGGTTCTGTGCTTGCTGGTGTTATCGAGCCACCTTCAGCGAAGCCAGTCATAGTTGAAGATGATGTAGTAATCGGAGCCAACGCTGTTGTCCTTGAAGGCGTAACAGTAGGCAAAGGTGCAGTTGTCGCTGCAGGCGCGATTGTTATCGACGATGTGCCTCCATATACAGTGGTAGCTGGAACACCAGCTCGCGTCATCAAGGAAATCGACGAAAAAACGAAATCAAAAACTGAAATCAAGCAGGAGCTTCGCCAGCTTTAAAAGCAATGATCAAAAAGCGCAAGCGCCTTGGTCAGCCCCGACAGGCGCTGGAGGGCCGACAGGTGAAGTCGTTCTTTGACTTCACCTGAGCGAACCGAAATCGAAATGTGTAGCCGACTGCCCAGAAACACAGAAACTTGAGACTCCGACAAAGAAGCGCATTTTGCTTCTGCCGGCGGAGTTGAAGTTTCGGAGTTTCTAGGAGGCGACACTAGACAAATCGAAAAGCGGAGGCGACTGCCCAACTCCGACAAGCGCTGGAGGGCCTGACAGTGAAGTCGCTCTTTGACTTCATTGGCAGGACCGAAGCGTCTCGAGGAGTTAGGGAGCTGCAGCTAGACAAGCGACTCGAGGTGCAAGGAGCTGGATTAAGAAAACTATCTGTATTTATCCACAACTAAATCATTTTAGTATTCCTAAACAGCAAGAAAGCGTGGATATTGGGTCCGCGCTTTCTTTTATAAGGAGAGAACTGTATGGATTTTACTAATTTCATTAAAATCAGAAGAGATTTACACTTGATTCCTGAGCTGGGTTTCAAGGAGTTCAAAACTCAGTCTTTTCTTCTAGATTATTTAGGCAGCCTTCCCCAGGAACGCCTTGAAATAAAGACTTGGAAGACCGGGGTTTTTGTCAGGATCAAAGGAAGTAACCCTAAGAAGACGATCGGCTATAGAGCAGATATTGACGGCCTTCCAATCACAGAAGCAACCGGATTGGAATTCAAATCACTGCACGAAGGGCAAATGCATGCATGTGGACATGACTTTCATATGACAATAGCTCTAGGATTGGTTTCTTATTTCGTTGCTCATCCGATTGATGACAATTTGCTGTTCATTTTCCAGCCTGCAGAGGAAGGACCTGGTGGTGCTGAACCTATGCTTAAGACTGATATCATGCAGGAATGGAAGCCTGATATGATTATAGCCTTGCATATTGCACCCGAATATCCAGTTGGCACGGTTGCAACCAAAGAAGGTCTTCTTTTTGCCAATACTTCCGAACTGTTCATTGATCTAGCTGGGAAGGGAGGACATGCTGCTTATCCGCACCAGACTAATGATATGGTCGTTGCAGCATGTGCTCTTGTGAACCAGCTACAGTCTATTGTTTCGAGGAATGTTGATCCCCTTGATAGTGCTGTTGTTACAATCGGCAAAATCACAGGAGGCACGGTACAAAATATCATCGCTGAAACAGCGAGGCTAGAAGGTACAATTCGCACACTGTCTGTTGATTCTATGGCTAGAGTCAAGGAGAGGATTGAAGCAGTCGTAAAAGGAATCGAAGTAGGTTATCAATGCAAGACCTCTATTGACTATGGAGCCATGTATCATCAAGTTTATAATAATGAAGAATTGGCACGTGATTTTATTGCCTTTGCTGAGAAAAAGGAAAATATCAACGTGATTGTTTGCAAAGAAGCAATGACTGGCGAAGACTTTGGTTATATGCTCAAGGAGATTCCTGGCTTCATGTTCTGGCTAGGTGTTAATTCAGAGCATGGACTTCATCATGCCAGACTGGATCCAGATGAGGACGCCATCGAGACAGCCATTAACTTGCTGACCAAGTATATTGAGTACAAAAGCAATTAAGCCCATTATAATGTCAATTAGGCTTTAAATTGTCAGTGAAATAGATATACCTAAAAAAGAGGTGTTCGATATGAGATTACGTCAACCTATGCCTGAAATATCAGGAGCCACAGAATGGTTAAATGGAGAGTTTACCAGGAATCAGCTGGTGGGTGAAAAGCCGACATTGATCCACTTTTGGTCAATCAGCTGCCATCTTTGCAAGGTCGCGATGCCATCGGTGAATGAACTTCGTGATAATTATAAAGAGGAATTGAATGTGATGGCTGTCCATATGCCCAGATCCGATAAAGACATGAATTTGGAAGAAATCAAGCAAGTGGCAGCAGAACATCAGATTTCACAGCCCATCTTCATTGATGATGAGCATAAACTGACAGCTGCCTTTGAAAACCAGTACGTCCCTGCTTACTATCTTTTTGACAAGAACGGTCTGTTAAGGCATTTCCAGGCTGGAGGCAGCGGACTGAAAATGCTTGAAAAGCGTGTGATCAGGGTCCTCGAAGAAATGGAAAAGGAAGAATAAAGGAGTGCGCCATATTCTAACGGACACTTTTCTTCAGTAAGCCTCCGAGTATGTCCGATAGAGACCTTCTAACGGACACTTTTCTTAAAAAAGAACTCAAATTTGTCCGTTAGAATATACCTAACGGGCATTTTTTTTTTTACCTATTTATTTTTACAGCTAAAACCATCCATCTATCCTTCATTCGCTAATATCAGATAATTCCCATATACAAAAAAATAAAAAAATTCAAACAAAGTACTGGAAAAATATTTCGAAACTCGATATATTAATGTATACGTGCATTTTCTTTTTACTAACCTTTTCCAAAATTTTTGAGAAAAGTGAAACAAAACATTCTTGCCTAAAGAATCTCTAATTTTCCAAAGGGGGGAAATGAATGGAGACATTCAAAAAGTTAAAGGAATATTATTGGCCCTTTAAAAATTATTTTATATGGTCAATATTATTTATGTTGGTTGTAACGGCTATTACGGTCGTTTATCCTATGATTCTGCAGCTAACCATTGATGAAGCCGTCATTGGAGGTCGCTATGAGCTGATTCCGATTCTTGCAGCCGGATTTGTGGGATCAATGATCGTGAAAGGAATTTGTACTTATATTTATCAATATACAGGGGACCTGTTCGGGATTCACTCTGTCTATAAGCTGAGAAACTCTCTATATGAAAAGCTTCAGTTTCTTTCCTTTCGATATTATGATAATGCGAAGACAGGAGATCTAATGTCAAGGCTTACTGCCGATGTGGAAGGCTTTCGCTTTTTCCTCAGCTTTGGATTTTCTGAGCTGATTCGTTTCGTTCTCCTAATCGGCATAAGTTTTTCTGTCATGTTCTATTATTCTATTTCATTGACTTTTGTGACACTCGCGACACTGCCTTTCCTTGCGGTAGTTGTATATAAATTTGACAGAGCAGTCCACCCGGCGTTCAGGGGCATTAGAAAATCTTTCGGGAAACTGAATACAAAAGTCCAGGAGAATATAAGCGGAATCAACACGGTAAAATCTCTCTCTCGAGAAGATTATGAGATTGGCAGATTTAATGATTCGAATGGAAATTATAAAGATCAATACTTATTCACTTCTGAAATTTGGGCGAAGTATTTCCCATTCATGGAGTTCTTGGGTAATTTGAGCGTTGTTCTGCTATTAGGTTATGGCGGTTTCCTTGTTATGAATGATTCCCTGCTGCCGGGGGGAGTTGGTGGCTTTTTACAGCCTTGTTTGGTACATCATGTGGCCAATCATGAACCTTGGATTCGTTGTGAACCTATTTTCCCAATCAAAAGCATCAGGAGAAAGATTATTGGAGATTCTTGAGGCTGAAGAGGAGATTGAAGAGAAGCGAGGGGCGCTGAAAGTTGAAAAACTTTCTGGTGAAGTAGAATTCAATGATGTAACACTCCGATATGGAGACGACGAAAACGAAGCTTTATATAATATTTCGTTTAAAGCACGTCCAGGACAGACAATTGGGCTGATTGGATCGACAGGCTCAGGAAAGACAAGTATTACCCAGCTGATGACAAGGTTTTACGAGCCAGTCGCCGGCCAGGTGCTGGTCGATGGTCTGAATGTAAAAGACTATTCTATTCAATCACTTCGCAGCAATATAGGGATTGTACTACAGGAATCTTTCCTATTTTCTTCCTCAATCAAAGCCAATATTTCTTATGGCAACCCTGAAGCTACAATGGAGGAAATCATTGCTGCAGCAAAACGCGCTCAGGCCCATAGTTTTATTATGGAGCTCCCGGATGGGTACGATACGATTTTGGGAGAAAGAGGCATGGGGCTATCGGGTGGACAAAAGCAAAGAATTGCTATTGCCAGGGCAATCTGTGTCAATCCAAGTATTTTAATTCTTGATGATGCCACAAGTGCAGTAGATATGGAAACTGAATTCAAGATCCAACAAGCATTACTAGAAGTCATGAAGGGGCGTACGACCTTCATCATCGCACACCGTATTTCTTCCCTGAAGCATGCGGATGAAATTCTCGTGCTTGAAAATGGGTCAATTGCTGAGCGAGGAACCCATGAACACTTGATCAAGAATGGCGGCACATATCAAAAAATCTATGATATTCAATTCAAAGACCGTGAAAAGGTATCGCAAACTGGTTGATATTAGATACCTATTAAGCGATATCTGTTATTCAATTTGGTCATTGCACCAGTTTTCTTAAATGTACAGGGGGGATGGTTTTGAGCAAGACACGAAACTCTCAAGTTTTGAAAAGGTTCCATTATTCTGCTGACCAGGTTATTGATAAGCCCTTTAACTGGAAGCAGATGTCAAGGCTTTTCGGTTATATGCTGCCATATAAGAAGAATCTTGTTCCGCTTTCGATTGCTATGGTATTAATCACGACTGCGGTGAGGCTGGTCATTCCAATTTTGATCGGTATATATACTTTAGATAGAGCAGTAAAAAACAAAGATGCCACCATGCTTTTCTGGCTCGTCGCACTAATAGGAGGTCTGTATACGGCTTCCTATATCGCAAACATATTCAGGATCCGCTGGATGAATCAGTTGGGACAAAATGTGATATATGATTTGCGCAAACACTTATTCACCCATGTGCAAAATCTCTCCCATCGCTTTTTTGACCAGCGTTCAGCAGGATCCATACTCGTGAGGATCATGAATGATATCAATTCCCTCCAGGAATTGTTCACCAACGGTGTCATCAACCTATTGATGGACATCGTCCTGTTGATTGGTATCTTCTTTATCCTGTTCTCGTTAAGTCCACAGCTTACACTGGCAATCATGATTATTTTGCCAATCATGTTCTTAATCTCGACAAAGCTGAGGAAAAACATCAGGCGCTCCTGGCAGGATGTGCGTATGAAACAATCGAAGTTAAATTCTCACCTGAATGAAAGTATCCAGGGAATCAGGGTTACACAATCTTTTACTCAGGAAAAGGAAAACATGGCGTTTTTTGACGGAGTCAACGATGAGACCTTCCAGAGCTGGAAGTCAGCTTCACAGAAAAATGCTATGTTCCGTCCAATGGTTGAACTGACCAACGCGCTTGGAACTGCTGTCTTGATTTGGTATGGAGCGAGTTTAATCCAAAATGGAACCATCTCTATTGGTGTATTCGTCTCATTTGCCTTTTATCTCGGTATGTTTTGGGAACCAATCTCAAGACTTAGCCAGGTATATAACCAGCTATTGATGGGAATGGCTTCATCCGAACGTATCTTTGAATTTCTAGATGAGAAGCCAATCGTTTCTGAGGCAGATCAGCCGGTTGAACTTGAAGATATGCGCGGTGAAATTAAATTTGAGAAAGTGGTTTTTTCATACGATGAAAAGCGAACAGCGCTTAAGGGGATCAGCCTGGAAATGAAGGCTGGCCAGACGGTTGCCCTCGTTGGTCATACAGGATCTGGGAAGACAACGATTGCCAATTTAATCAGCCGGTTCTATGATCCTACATCGGGCAGGGTGTTGGTTGACGGCCATGACCTTAAAGAAGTTTCTATAGGAAGTCTTAGGAAGCATATTAGTATCGTCTTGCAGGACACCTTTATTTTTTCCGGAACGATCTACGATAATATTCTATTCGGCAGGCCGGATGCATCAGAAGAAGAAGTAAGGGCTGCGGCTGAAGCGGTAGGGGCGTCCGAGTTCATCAAGAAGTTGCCAAATGGATATAAAACAGAAGTAGAAGAGAGAGGAAATATCCTTTCAGTAGGTGAAAGACAGCTACTTTCCTTTGCAAGGGCATTGCTAGCCAATCCGAGGATTCTAATCATGGATGAAGCGACGGCAAGCATCGACACAGAAACTGAAGTGAAAATCCAAAAGGCATTGAAAACCCTGTTGAAAGGCAGAACGGCAATTATAATTGCTCACAGACTGTCGACAATCAGGGAAGCAGATAATATCTTCGTACTAGAGAATGGTATGATCATCGAGCGAGGCAATCATGCTCAACTTATGGACCTCGAGGGAGAATATCATGATCTTGTCAAAGCACAATTCAATATGCTAGATGCCGTCTAAATGTAGAAAGCCTTCTTAACTGAAGGCTTTTTTTGTGATTAAAATAGGAGCAATTTTGAGCCGGATTAATTGAGAGGAGAACCGCCTTTATATTTCGGTCACAAGTAGAGCGAACATGTGCCCGAGATGTAAGTGTCTTCGGCATTACGGTCACAAGTAGAGCGAACATGTGCCCGAGATGTAAGTGTCTTCGGCATTTCAGTCACAAGTAGAGCGAACATGTGCCCGAGATGTAAGCGTCTTCGGCATTTCGGTCACAAGTAGAGCGAACATGTGCCCGAGATGTAAGTGTCTTCGGCATTACGGTCACAAGTAGAGCGAACATGTGCCCGAGATGTAAGCGTCTTCGGCATTTCGGTCACAAGTAGAGGGAACATGTGCCCGAGATGTAAGCGTCTTCGGCATTTCGGTCACAAGTAGAGGGAACATGTGCCCGAGATGTAAGTGTCTTCGGCATTTCAGTCACAAGTAGAGCGAACATGTGCCCGAGATGTAAGTGTCTTCGGCATTTCGGTCACAAGTAGAGGGAACATGTGCCCGAGATGTAAGTGTCTCCGGCATTACGGTCACAAGTAGAGCGAACATGTGCCCGAGATGTAAGCGTCTTCGGCATTTCAGTCACAAGTAGAGCGAACATGTTCCCGAGATGTAAGTGTCTTCGGCATTTCGGTCACAAGTAGAGGGAACATGTGCCCGAGATGTAAGTGTCTCCGGCATTACGGTCACAAGTAGAGCGAACATGTGCCCGAGATGTAAGCGTCTTCGGCATTTCAGTCACAAGTAGAGCGAACATGTGCCCGAGATGTAAGCGTCTCCGGCATTACGGTCACAAGTAGAGCGAACATGTGCCCGAGATGTAAGCGTCTTCGGCATTTCAGTCACAAGTAGAGCGAACATGTGCCCGAGATGTAAGCGTCTTAGGCATTTCGGTCACAAGTAGAGGGAACATGTGCCCGAGATGTAAGCGTCTTCGGCATTTCGGTCACAAGTTTAGCGACTTGTGCTGGAAATAGGAAAGGACTACTAATCTTCTCGCTATCTGTAACTTTTTTACAGAGTTACCGTCATATTCATAAATAGAGTTGCTTCAGGGGGGCTATTAATTGTTAAAGAAGATATTATATATGGGTATTTTGGGTGTTTTCCTAATAGCTGGCTGCAGCGGGGGCATGTCACAGGATGAGAGTCAGAAGAGTTCTGAAGGTGAAATGAATTCTGCTTCTGACATGGAGAATGTGAGTGAGGATATTGGTTTTTCGAAAGGTGAAAAACAAGTTGCTGATGCTGGAGAGAAAGCGACAGCAGAGGGACAATCTGATAAGGATGGAGCTCAATCGACTGATCAGCGGATGGTCATCTATAATGCAGAAATGGATATCAGGGTGGACAATTTTGAAAAAGCGCGCAATGCTCTAGAACAGCAAGCAAAAGCGTACAAAGGATATATTGTACAGTCGAATTCAACTCGCTATGATGGCGAACAACAAAGTGGCACGATGACGTTCAGGATTCCCCAGGAGCATTTTCATGCGTTCTTGAATGATGCTGAAGGTCTTTCAGTTCAAGTTAATAATCGCCAGGTGAGCGGGCAGGACGTTACAGAGGAGTATGTTGACCTGGAATCTCGGTTGAAATCAAAGAAGATCGTTGAAGCAAGGCTGATCGACTTCATGAAACAAGCACAAAAAACAGAGGATCTTTTGAAAATCTCATCCGATTTGGCAGAAGTGCAGGAACAGATTGAACAAATCGCGGGAAGAAAGAAGTTCCTCGAAAATCAGACAGCACTTTCGACTGTAACCATCACCCTGCAAGAAAATGAAGTGCCAGTGCCGAAAATAGATAACGATAGCCTTAACACATGGCAGAAAATAAAGAAACAATTTGCTGATAATATCAACATCTTGCTAGCAGCAGGGTCTGGAATGATTGTATTCCTGATTGGAAATCTTCCCATCCTTATAATAGTAGGAGTGTTTGTTGCTGTTATCCTATTCTTTGTTAGAAGGAAGGCAGGTACAAAACAAAAAAGTAATATTGATTCGAATAGCTAACAAAAAAACCGTTGCGGCAATCGCAACGGTTTTTGATTACACTTCCATGATGATCGGCAGGATCATTGGACGGCGTTTTGTTTTTTCATAGAGGAAAGGTGCAAGAGTATCAGTGATTTCGTTTTTGATTTCAGACCACTGAGTTGTTTTTCTTTCCATAACTTTATTCAAGTGTTTATTGATCAAGCTCTGGGCGTCGTTAATTAAATCGCCTGACTCTCTCATGTAGACGAATCCACGCGAGATCAGATCTGGGCCTGCTGCAATTTTAAATTCCTTCATATTGATGCTTACCACAACAACCACAAGGCCTTCCTCAGAAAGGATTCGGCGGTCGCGAAGAACGATGTTTCCGATATCGCCAACTCCGCTTCCATCAATATAAACATTGCCGGAAGGAATCTTCCCAGCTACGCTAACTTCATTATCGCCAAGAGCAAGTACTTCACCGTTATCCATGATGAAGCAGTTCTCTTCAGGAACTCCACAATCGGCAGCAAGTTTCGAATGCATCTTCTGCATGCGGTACTCACCGTGGATTGGCATGAAATATTTTGGCTTGATCAGGCGAAGCATCAATTTCTGTTCTTCCTGACCACCATGACCTGAAGTATGGATGTCATTCAATGATCCGTGGATTACATCGGCACCTGCGCGTGAAAGCATGTTGATTGTCCTGTTAACGCTGATGGTGTTACCCGGGATTGGTGAAGACGAGAATACAACTGTATCGCCAGGCTGAATCTGGATTTGACGGTGTGTACCATTCGCAATCCTTGATAAAGCAGCCATTGGCTCGCCCTGGCTTCCGGTACAAAGGATTGTAACCTGGTTAGCAGGGAGTCTGTTGATTTGCTGCGCTTCAATGAACGTGTCCTTTGGCGCAGTGATGTAGCCTAGTTCTTGTCCAATGTTGATAGCGGATTCCATACTTCGTCCGAATACAGCAACTTTTCTGCCGTTAGCAACTGCTGCTTCTACGACCTGCTGCAAGCGATGGATATTGGAAGCAAAAGTAGCGAAGATGATCCGCCCATCAACTTTTCGGAAAATATCATGAATACTTTCGCCAACACGGCGTTCAGACATCGTAAAATGAGGTACCTCGGCATTAGTGCTGTCCGATAGCAAGCAAAGAACACCTTCTTTGCCGATTTCAGCCATTTTGGTCAGATTGGCTGGCTCGCCTACTGGTGTAAAGTCAAACTTGAAATCGCCAGTGTGGACAATTTGTCCAGGAGGCGTTTTCACTACGACACCATATGAATCAGGAATACTGTGTGTAGTCCTGAAGAAAGTGACTGATGTTTTACGGAATTTGATGATGTCTTCTTCCTTAATTTCGATCAGCTTGGCTTTACGCAACAGCCCATGTTCTTCAAGCTTGTTTCTGATCAGTCCAAGTGCAAGTTTTCCGCCATAAATAGGGACATTGATTTCCCGCAGCAAATAAGGAATGCCGCCAATGTGGTCTTCATGGTCATGTGTAATGAAAAGGCCTTTGATTTTGTCTTCATTTTTTACCAAATACGAATAGTCAGGGATAACATAATCGATGCCGAGCAATTCATCCTCTGGGAATTTTATGCCGGCATCAATCAAGATAATTTCATCCTGGAACTGCACTCCGTAGGTGTTCTTACCGATTTCGCCTAGTCCACCGAGCGCGAAAACGGCTGTTTGGTCATTTTTAACGAATTTCATAAATTATTCGATCTCCAATACTTCAAAGTCTTCTTTTTGCTTCTCATACTCAAAATAGTTACCCTCAACTGCCTCGACATATTCAATATTATATTGGCGGTCAGCAATTTTTGTCCGTACATCTCTTTCAGAGTCACCTTTTACATAAATAGTTTGTGTTTTTTCACGAACTGGTACTTGCTTGTTGGATTCCTGGAAGTAAACTTTAAAAATCATTAAAAATCTCTCTCCTTAAATTAACTTTTTCTATTTTTTAGGCAATTTCTCATGAAACGTTTTGCAGGTTTATGCGAGCCCCAGTCTGGAAATCTAAAGGGAGACGTACTCAAATAAGTAAGCAAGGCATAATTCTGCCAAAACAACATTCGAAATCAGCCATATATAAAAATTAACAACGTTTCCATTGTTATTATCCATCCTGCCATGTTTTCCGCTATTAACCAATTTACAATAAGGAAGGAGCCCTTCGCAAGTTTGAAGGGCTCAAAAGTTTAAGCGATTGTTTTTTTGCGAAGCAAATCTTTCCACTGTTTTAAAAGCTTCTTTCTTAGCTTCTTTAACATAGTGGATCATCTCCTTAGTTCTTATTTTAAACTATCCTTGTCCAAAGTAAAGTAAACAAGGGAAAGTTTAGCAAAGATTATTTTTCAAATTCCTATCTTTTTGTTTATATTATATGATGAAATAGCAAAATTTTTCATGGTTATTGATGGAATGACATAAATTGTCATGGTTCTGACACAGTTTTTCATACCTAATTCCTGTACACGCACCAGTGAATTTGATAGACTACCGTGATTAATGCGTATAAATCAATGGTTTGTTTTCTTTTTTATTTCAATCAAAATTATGAAAAGACCCATTGGGAAAAAATAAGAAAATACTTTCAAGAAAAGCATCAAAGGAGAAGATCATGAGTAAAATTGTATTTTTTGATATTGATGGTACATTACTGGACCATGATAAAAACCTGCCAGCCTCTGCCAAACAGGCGATTGAAACATTAAAGGAAAATGGGGTTTTCGTAGCCATTGCTACAGGACGAGCCCCGTTCATGTTCGAAAGCCTTAGAAAAGAGCTGGAAATCGATTCATTTGTTAGTTTCAATGGCCAATATGTTGTATTTGAAGGAGAGCCGATCTACCAAAACCCATTGAATAATGAAAAGATAGAAGAAATATACAAAGAAGCATCAGATAAAGGACATCCAGTCGTTTTTATGAACCACAAGACAATGAAATCATCAGTGAAGCACCACAATTACATTGAGACAAGCCTTGGAGGTCTGAAGTTCGCTCATCCAGAACATGATGACCGGTTTTATGTAGATCGAGACCTTTATCAAACACTATTGTTCTGTGAAGAAGGACAAGAGGAGTATTACCGGGAGACTTATCCAGAATTCACATTTATCAGGTGGCATCCATTTTCAGTGGACATTCTTCCTGCAGGAGGTTCAAAGGCAGAAGGCATAAAGAAGATGGTGGATCGATTAGGTTTTAAGCCTGAAGATGTGTACGCCTTTGGTGACGGATTGAATGATTTTGAAATGCTAAAGGCAGTCGGCACTGGAGTAGCCATGGGGAATGCCGTTCCGGAATTGAAGGAACTGGCGAATATCGTTACTCGAGATGTAGATGACGACGGAATCTGGCATGGATTGAAAGAGTTGAAATTAATTTAAAACAGTGCAATTCGAGAGTAAATGAAACAGGTTTGATGTAAATGTGGTGAAGTTCTGTATTGGTAGTTAAAATGACAGGATGAAGATGAAAAGGCGAAAAGCTGTCAAGAAAATGCCGGAGTAATGACAGCTTCAAGCCCATTAGGAGAGAAGCTGTCAAGAAAAGGGCGTACTTCAGACAGGTGGAAGACGAAAAGGCAAAAAGATGTCAAGAAACCAGCGGAATTCAGCCACGCTTACAAAGTATAACCGAAAACCTGTCACAAATGGACTACGAATAAGCCGAAACTTAAGTGCATAAAGCCACAAAAAAGCCGAATCACTTAAGATTCGGCTTTATCTTTCAATAGGCTTTGCATCAGGAACATCGGCGTATGGGTCTTGTTTGTTAATGTGATCGTAAAACATAATGCCATTCAAATGATCGATTTCATGCTGAAATACAATCGCTGGCAGGCCTTTCAGCCGAAGCTTCACTTCATTTCCTTCAAGGTCTACCCCTTTTACGGTTATTCTGGCATATCTCGGTACATAACCAGGGATCGACTCATCAACTGACAAGCATCCTTCACCGGCTGCAAGATAGGAACGCTCCACAGAATGGCTGATGATTTTTGGGTTGAAAAGGGCATGGCTTAATATATGATCTTGTTCATCTGTTACATGAACAGCAATCATTCTTTTCGATACATTTATTTGTGGTGCGGCAAGACCAATTCCGGGACGGAGCCCATGTTTTTGTGCAACCTCAGGGTCCTGGCTGTTTTTAACATATTCAATCAGGCTTTCAAGCACTGCCATATCTTCCTGTGAAGGAGGCATAGAAACCTCTTCCGCGACTTTTCGGAGCACGGGATGTCCATCACGGACGATATCATCCATCGTCAACATTAACTTCACCTCTAGTATGTAATAATGTTAAGTCTAACAAATGAATAGTGAAAAGTTAACTAGAAATGTTAAAAGAGAGAGGGACTAGCCCTCCCTTTTTCCTAACTGCCATGAAGTTAAATAACGACTTCATCAGCAGGCCCTCGAAAACTTGCAGGGTTGAACAAGGCTTTTACGCATTCCTAATTAAAACTTCCAGCAAGCGCAGCCAACAATGATCAGCAGGATGAACAACACGACAATTAAAGCGAATCCATTGCCATATCCAGCTCCTGCCACGGGATAACCACATCCATATCCGTAACCGTGCATTAGGAAACCTCCTCAATTGTATTTTTCGCCCGTAAATCGGTCGATTGCTATAGCCTATGCACAAGAAAATATAAAGTATAGGCGTAAGCCCAGAGCATAAACGCACTGAGGAGTGAATATATTTAGCGAAAGGACAAGCAATTACCACTTCCGCGATGAACAATTATTTCCGCAAAATTTCATATCTATTGTCAAATCACATCGTAATCGCTATAGTAAAATTGGTATCAATGAGGAGGTCATTATATTGTCCATTATCAAAAAAATAAGTTTAGCTATTATAATGATGGCTGGAGTTTTAAGTTTAGCTGGGTGTCTGGACAAGCAATCGCCAGAGGAAAAAATGTTTGAAGCGCTTGAGAAGGTGGTCTCAATTGAAAAAGGGTTCGAGGATCAGCAGGATCCGCTTGTAGAGTTGGAGAAGAAGGAAAAGGAAATTTACGAGCAAATCATCTCACTTGGATTGAAAGAATATGACCAAATTGTTAAGCTGGCAGATGAGGCATTGGCTATCGCTGACAAACGAGCAGAACATATCGATAAAGAAAAAGAAAGTATTGATGAATCTGAGAAAGAGTTTGGAAATGTAGACACAATCATCGGCGAAATAGATGACTCGGCTCTGAAGAAGCAGGCAGCTGAATTACAGACAACCATGAAAGAAAGATATGAAATTCATGATAAACTGTATGAAAACTACAAAAAAGGGCTTCAATATGACAAAGAGCTGTATTCAATGCTTAAAGACAAGGAATTAAGCTTTGAAAAACTTGAAGAACAAATCAATAAAGTGAATGAAGTATATGAAATTGTCTTGACTAACAATAAAGAATTCAATGATAAGACCGATCAGTATAATCAAGAAAAAATGGATTTTTACAAAAAAGCCGGAATAGAAGTTAGCACGGATAAGGAAAAGTAAAAATTAAAACAAAAAGCCGCTTTAAAAAAGTGGCTTTTTGTTTTGGATATGAAAGAGGAAGGCACAACGCAGATGAAGAACCTGGTGAGGGGCTGCCTGCATTTCGGAAAACTAGCCATCCAAATCGCCTAATCAGCACTAATACAGTTACGATTAAACGGAATTTATTATAGTACAGTAATTAATAAACAGTAATACAGTTGCTTTTCTGAGATAATAACATACCGATAGTGAATAAAATCAAAAAAGATGAAACATAGTATTTGACGGACTTATTTTCGTGTTGTAAACTAAAAAACGAATGAGCGGATTGTATTAATCTATTTTTATTTTTCACTGATACAGTATTTTTGACATAAGAATGGAGAAATAAAAGTTTTTTTATACTAAATCTGTGGAAAACTAAAGAATGGTGTGTTCAATTGGTGTTCCAAGCGAAAGTTTTTTGGGAAAACTTCTTGATTCATTATTGATCGGCCAAAAATCAATTCTGCTCTGACATGTATTTAGAAACCCGGGGAAGTTTATCCTGATATTGGGTAACCTATTTTTGTATATTCAATTAAAATTCATGAAGTATGAAAGGAAGAGGTGGCTCTGATGGCATCTAAAACAAAAAACAACACTTTCGATGCAGTGAAGCAGCTCGAAAATGTTGAAAGCCAATTTGAAATGTTCCAGATTTTGAATGAAGAGGGCGAAGTCGTGAATGAAGCGGCAATGCCTGAGCTTTCGGACGAGCAATTACAAGAATTAATGAAACGTATGGTTTATACAAGGATTCTGGACCAGCGTTCCATTTCATTGAACCGCCAGGGGCGCCTAGGATTCTATGCTCCTACAGCAGGGCAGGAAGCTTCCCAGCTTGCATCTCAATATGCACTTGAGAAAGATGACTTTATCCTTCCAGGTTATCGCGATGTTCCTCAAATGATTTGGCATGGACTTCCGCTTACGCAAGCATTCTTATTCTCACGCGGACACTTCAAAGGTAATCAAATTCCTGAAGGTGTAAATGTCATTTCACCACAAATCATCATTGGAGCACAATACATTCAGGCGGCAGGTGTTGCGCTTGGAATGAAGAAGCGTGGAGCAAAAGCAGTAGCTGTAACTTACACAGGTGATGGCGGTTCATCTCAAGGTGATTTCTACGAAGGAATCAACTTTGCAGGTGCATACAAAGCACCAGCAATCTTCTTTGTTCAAAACAACCGTTTCGCGATTTCTACTCCAGTTGAAAAGCAGACTGCTGCACAGACAATAGCACAAAAAGCTGTTGCTGCTGGTATTCCTGGTATCCAGGTTGACGGTATGGACCCTCTTGCAGTTTACGCAGTAACTCTTGAAGCACGGAAGCGCGCAGTTAACGGCGAAGGACCTACATTAATTGAAACAATGACTTACCGTTACGGTCCACATACAATGGCTGGTGATGATCCAACTCGTTACCGTACATCTGATTTGGACAATGAATGGGAAAAGAAAGATCCATTAGTACGTTTCCGTAAGTTCCTTGAGAAGAAGAACCTATGGACTGAAGATATGGAAAACGAAACAATTGAAAAAGCAAAAGAAGAAATCAAAAACGCTATTAAAGAAGCGGATGATACTCCTAAGCAAAAAGTAACTGACCTTATGGAAATCATGTATGAAGAAATGCCAGACTACTTAAAAGAACAGTATGAAATATATAAAGAGAAGGAGTCGAAGTAAGCCATGGCTCAAATGACAATGATTCAAGCAATTACAGACGCTCTTCGCGTAGAGATGAAGAACGATCCAAACGTCCTTGTATTCGGGGAAGACGTAGGCGTAAACGGCGGTGTATTCCGTGCGACTGAAGGCCTTCAAAATGAATTTGGTGAAGACCGTGTATTCGATACACCACTGGCGGAATCCGGTATCGGCGGATTGGCGATTGGTCTTGCACTTCAAGGTTATCGTCCAGTTCCTGAAATCCAGTTCTTTGGTTTCGTTTTTGAAGTAATGGACTCTATTGCAGGGCAAATGGCTCGTATGCGTTACCGCTCTGGCGGTCG
This sequence comes from Mesobacillus subterraneus, assembly GCF_020524355.2. Classification (NCBI taxonomy): domain Bacteria; kingdom Bacillati; phylum Bacillota; class Bacilli; order Caryophanales; family Bacillaceae; genus Mesobacillus; species Mesobacillus subterraneus. The sequence continues at coordinate 2,691,579 of NZ_CP129019.1, read as the reverse complement.
ATACAGCTCACCAGTGACCATCCGTTCACCATTTGGCGGTGGCGTACATACTCCTGAGATGCACGCTGACAGCCTTGAAGGAATGGTTGCACAGCAGCCTGGCCTAAAGGTCGTTATCCCTTCAACTCCATATGATGCAAAAGGATTGCTAATTTCATCTATTCGCGATAACGATCCAGTCATTTTCCTTGAGCACATGAAGCTTTACCGCTCTTTCCGTCAGGAAGTACCGGAAGAAGAATACACAATTCCACTAGGTAAAGCAGATGTTAAGCGTGAGGGTAAAGACCTTTCAATTATCACTTATGGTGCAATGGTTCACGAATCCCTTAAAGCAGCTGAAGAGCTTGAAAAAGAAGGTTACTCTGTAGAAGTAATCGACTTAAGAACAGTAATGCCTTTCGATATTGAAACAATCATCGCTTCAGTTGAAAAAACAGGAAGAGCAATTGTTGTGCAGGAAGCACAAAAACAGGCTGGCATGGCTGGACAGATTGTTGCAGAAATCAATGATCGTGCAATCCTTAGCCTTGAGGCACCTGTATTGCGTGTAACAGCTCCAGACACAGTATTCGCATTCTCTCAAGCGGAATCTGTATGGCTGCCTAACTACAAAGATGTAATTGCAACAGCTAAAAAAGTCCTTACATTTTAAATAAACGGTGAAATTATAAAGGTTTGATAAAAACTTAGGAGGGTGAATTCCATTGGCATTCCAATTTAAGCTGCCAGACATCGGTGAAGGTATTCACGAAGGTGAAATAGTCAAGTGGTTCGTAAAGCCTGGCGATAAAGTTCAGGAAGACGATGTACTTTGCGAAGTGCAGAATGACAAAGCAGTAGTAGAAATTCCTTCGCCTGTCGCTGGTACAGTTGAAGAAGTTTTAGTAGCAGAAGGAACAGTAGCAACAGTAGGACAGGTTCTTGTAACGTTCGATGCTCCAGGGTATGAGCACCTTAAGTTCAAAGGTGAAGAGGAAGATGCACCTGCTGAACAGCCAAAGCAGGAAAAGACGGAATCTCAGGTTCAGTCTACATTAGAATCAGGACAAAATATTGAAAAAGAAGCAGCAGAAGAAACTCCTGCCCCTGCAGGTCAAACTGGTGCTGGAGCAGCGGCTGTACCACAAGCAGAAGTTGACCCTAACCGCAACATCGTCGCAATGCCATCTGTACGTAAATACGCACGTGAAAAAGGTGTCGATATTCGTCAGGTTCCTGGTTCAGGAAAGAACGGCCGCATCGTGAAGGCTGACATCGAAAGCTTCCTAAGCGGAGGGGCACCAGCAGCTGCACCACAAGCTGAAGAAGCTCAGGCACCTCAAGCTGAAGAGGCACCAAAAGCTGCAGCGGCTCAGGCAATTCCAGAAGGACAATACCCTGAGACACGCGAAAAGATGAGCGGAATCAGAAAAGCGATTGCCAAGGCAATGGTTAACTCTAAGCATACTGCTCCACACGTTACATTAATGGACGAAGTGGACGTAGCGAATCTTGTCGCACACCGCAAAAAATTCAAAGAAGTTGCTGCAGAAAAAGGAATCAAGCTTACGTTCCTTCCTTATGTGGTAAAAGCATTAACAAGTGCATTGCGTGAATACCCAGCATTGAACACATCATTGGATGATGCGACAAGCGAGATCGTTCACAAGCACTATTATAATATCGGTATTGCAGCAGACACAGACAAAGGCTTGCTTGTTCCAGTCGTGAAGGACGCTGACCGTAAATCTGTATTCTCTATCTCTAATGAGATTAATGAACTTGCAGGAAAAGCTCGTGATGGCAAGCTTGCTCCAGAAGAAATGAAAGGTGCTTCATGCACAATCACAAACATCGGATCTGCTGGCGGACAATGGTTCACACCAGTTATCAACCATCCGGAAGTTGCGATCCTTGGAATCGGCCGAATTGCAGAAAAGCCAGTAGTCAAAGACGGAGAAATTGTAGCTGCTCCTGTACTAGCGCTTTCCCTAAGCTTCGACCACCGTATGATTGACGGCGCTACTGCACAGCACGCCTTAAATCACATCAAGCGCCTGTTGAATGATCCAGAACTATTGTTAATGGAGGGGTAATAAATGGTAGTAGGAGATTTTCCAATCGAAACTGATACTCTCGTCGTAGGTGCCGGCCCTGGCGGATATGTGGCAGCGATTCGCGCTGCCCAGCTAGGCCAAAAAGTAACAATTGTAGAAAAAGCAACTCTTGGTGGAGTGTGCCTGAATGTGGGATGTATACCTTCTAAAGCTTTGATCTCTGCAGGGCATAGATACGAAAACGCATTGCATTCTGAAGACATGGGGATCAAAGCGGAAAACGTAACGCTTGATTTCTCTAAAGTTCAGGAATTTAAGGCTGGAGTAGTCAAGAAACTAACTGGCGGAGTCGAAGGCTTATTGAAAGGCAACAAAATCGATATCGTAAGCGGTGAAGCTTATTTTGTCGATTCCAATACGATTCGTGTAATGGATGAGAATTCAGCCCAGACATATACGTTCAAAAATGCAATCATCGCGACTGGATCTCGTCCAATCGAGATTCCAGCATTCAAATACACAAAGCGCGTCCTTGATTCAACTGGAGCACTTAATCTTCAGGAGCTTCCAGAGAGCATCGTCGTTATTGGCGGAGGCTACATTGGAACTGAGCTTGGCGGAGCATACGCAAGCTTTGGCACGAAGGTGACAATTCTTGAGGGTGCAGACGAAATCCTTAATGGATTTGAAAAGCAAATGTCCGCTCTAGTAAAACGTAACTTGAAGAAAAAGGGTGCAGAAATCATCACGAAGGCACTCGCAAAGGGTGTCGAAGAGACTGAATCTGGCGTAACAGTTGCATATGAAGCAAACGGAGAAGAAAAGAAAATCGAAGCAGACTACGTTTTTGTCATGGTAGGAAGAAAGCCTAACACTGACGAACTAGGCCTTGAGCAGGTTGGCGTCGAGATGTCTGACCGCGGTGTTATCAAAATCGACAAACAGTGCCGCACAAATGTAAGCAACATATACGCAATTGGTGACATTGTCGAAGGACCGCCACTAGCACACAAAGCTTCTTACGAAGGTAAAATCGCAGCTGAAGCCATCTCTGGACATCCTTCAGAAATCGACTACCTGGCAATTCCGGCAGTTGTATTCTCTGATCCAGAATTAGCATCAGTTGGCTATTCTGAAAAGGAAGCGAAAGATGCAGGCATCGATATTACAGCATCAAAATTCCCATTTGCTGCAAACGGCCGTGCACTATCCCTTAATCAGACAGACGGCTTCTTGAAGCTGATCACTCGTAAAGAGGATGACATTGTCATCGGTGCTCAAATTGCTGGTCCGAATGCTTCAGACATGATTGCAGAGCTTGGACTTGCCATTGAGGCAGGTATGACTGCTGAAGACTTAGCAATGACAATCCACGCTCACCCAACTCTAGGTGAGATTACGATGGAAGCTGCAGAAGTAGCACTTGGAAATCCAATTCATATCGTAAAATAATAGAAAAAGTACAAGCGTCTTAAACACCCTCGACAACCGTTTCGAGGGGTTAGGCGCTAGTCCGCTTTTAAAAGTTGTCTTTCTTGATTAAAAAAATCCTTTCCTAATAATGGAAAGGATTTTTTAATGGATAAAATATATCTAGCTACGGCTCCTAACTCCTCAAGTCGCAAGTCTAGTGTCGCCTCTATAAACTCCAAATACTTCAACTCCGCCGGCAGAAGCCTGTGTCGGAGCCTCCCGTTTCTGCGTTTCTGAACAGTCGGCTCGACTCTTCAATTTCGGTCCGTCCAATGAAGTCAAAGAGCGACTTCACTGGTCGGCCTTCCTCCGCTTGTCGGGGCTGACCAAGGCGTTTGCGCTTTTAAGATTCATTATTCAAAACTGCTGATAAAGGTTCGATGATTTGATCTTTCGTGACATCGCCATTCACGTTGGCAAGGACCTGTTCCTGATGGATAATTAAAATCGCCGGGAATTTTTTCACCTTGAAAAGATCGTAGTATTTATTGGCGTTAGCTGCAGAAATGACAACAATTTTATCGAATTCGGCAGGATATTCTTTCTTTAATTCAATAATTGCATCATAGTAGGATGCTTCTTTTTTATAATTCTCATCATCAGAAAAGAAAATAACTTGTTTGATATTTTTATTCAGTTCCAATTGATCTGAATCGTTGACGGGGTTGCATGAAGCCGTAAGAAATAGGAACGAAGCGACAAAAACAAAAGACAAACTTTTCATTTATCTTTGCCTCACTTTTTTCAGATTGTTGTGTCACACGAGTAACTAGTTGTCCATATTCTATCACAGCAATTTCCAAAAGAATGGAATGTTATTGAATTGTTACATAAATGAAAAATATCCACACCAACTGGACATATACTAGTTAAAAGACCAGAATGTTTATCTAAATGAGACTTGGGAAAAAGATAATTTAGACATGGTGGTGGACAGTGTGAAATTGTATACAGTATTGCTGCTTCAATTAATTATTTGGAGTGGATATAGCTTGATAGAATGGCTATCCAAACACGATCATCCCATTTATAATGGTATAATGTTCTTAGTATTTTTCTATTTAGCAATAATAATTGGCAATAATATAGTGAAATCGGCGAAACAAACCTTTTTCATAACGGTCTTGAGTCTTGCTATTTATGTATCAATTCATATGGCAATGTCTTTTATTTTTTCTTTATGGTTCTCTTGAAATACTGATTCAAAAAAGGTAAGCCATCAGCCATGTCAGCAAAGATAAACCATCAGGAGGGGAAAATGTTGAAGAAAACGCTATTTTTTATGATTTCAGCTTCAATTATTTTAGCTGGGTGTGGAGCGTCAGAAGAAGTGCAGAAGCCAAATGGTACAAGTGAAGTAGATAAAGAGCAAGTACAAAGACAGGAAAAAACCGCAGATAAAAAGCCGGAAACAAAGGATACGGTAGCAGGTGATGATTCTTCTGAAGAGGCTAAAGAGAGCGAAGAAGTAGTACAAGCAGCACCACAGTATGTTATGAATAGTGATTTTTCAATTCAAAATATCGAAAACCCTGATGAAAAAATAGTATTATTGACAATTGATGATGCACCGGACAAACATGCTCTCGAGATGGCAAAAACGTTAAAAGATCTGAATGTAAAAGCCATCTTTTTTGTTAATAGCCATTTCCTTGACACTCCTGAGGAAGGGGAAGTCCTGAAAGAGATTCATCAAATGGGATTCCCGATTGGAAACCATACATATAGCCATAAATCGTTAAGAGAATTATCCGAGGAACAACAAAGGAAAGAGATCATTGACCTTAATGACAGGGTGGAAGAACTCATTGGTGAAAGACCACAGTTTTTTAGAGCTCCGTTCGGAATGAATACTGACTATAGCAAGCAGGTTGCGGCTGATGAAAAAATGCTGCTTATGAATTGGACCTACGGCTATGACTGGGAAAAGAATTATCAATCAAAGGAAGCTCTTGCGGATATAATGGTGAATACACCATTGTTACGGAATGGGGCGAATTTGCTGATGCATGACCGCCAGTGGACAAGCGCAGCCCTTGGTGATATCGTAAAAGGTCTGCAAAATAAAGGTTTTAAAATTGTTGATCCAATGCAAATCGAAACTCCGGCAAATAAAGAAACGGCTGCTCAATAGCAGCCGTTTTTGATGTCTAAAACCGAGGCGGTTGATTGCAAATAATCTCTTTATTTTCGTTGATAGAAGTACATAACCCTGCCATTGAATAAATGGAGCTCTCCCTTTAGTTTTTTACCGATAAATTTACTGAATTCGTTTGCTTTTCCCTTATCACCAGCAGTTGCTGTCGGCGGCAGGGTAATTTGTATGTATGATTGCTCGCGCTCTGTGCCGTCTTCGTCGCTAACTTTTTCTTTATCCACACCGATCAAAATGGCATTATAACGGTCCTGAGATGATTGCAGATAAAACCATGTGCCTTTACCATCCTCTTTTTCCTTCAAATCATAAGGAAATGCGGAATTTTCATAATTCCAATCAACCTGATCACCTGTTTTAGCGGTTATTTCCTTATAGTAAGTAAATAAATCCTTCAGTTCCTCGGTGGAAATGGCTTGCTGAGATGATGATGGAACAAGTTTGATATAAGCATTACTAGACATCGTCGAATCCCCTTTTCCTATCTATTCCTCATCATTTTATCACTCCGGAAAAAGCATTGACAATAGAATAAAAGCTTTTTAGCTTTCTAGACACTTGCCTTTTTGTTAAAAATAAATTATAATAATATTCTAAATATTAAATTAAAAAGGAGGAGGCATATGGAACTATTCGATAAGCTTTATGATGAGCACGAAAAGGTTCACGTCAGGTTTGTGGGGTTCACTACTTATGATACTCGTTATGACTTTGGGATTGTATATACCAATATGTTTTTCGGGAAACCTCTTGTAGTTTGCATGCAGACGGGGCGTTCAGCACTCCTCGACCCTAAGGACATAGAAGACGTAGAATATTTACAGAAAGCATTCCATATTAAAGAAGTCCGGCAGGCTGAGGACCTTGCATTATTTTTCAATGAAGAATTGCCAACAGCCCCGTTCGAGACTCAGTACGAATAAGCAAATTTAGAACAGGCTAAATAGGCCTGTTTTTTTAATTTTTAAAAACACACTAAAAAGTTTTTGAGGTCAAATAAGTGTCATACTAATTGATTGGTCAGCATATAATCAGATTAATTTTACCGAAAAAAATTAAAAGTGTTATACAATTTAGGCTTTACAACTTAATAGTGTTATATTATTATATAAACAGAAGATAATGAAGCGCTTTCAAAAATCAAAACGAAAAGGAGTTTGAAAATATGGGCACAATCGTTTGTCAAACTTGCAATGCAACAATTGACCATTTCGAAGATGAGAAAGTAACGGTTTTGTATTCAAAAAAAGCTAACTGCTGCGATCATGATGGTGCAGAGGAAAGATAAGAATAGATAAAAGGGCATGCAGCTGCATGCCCTTCTTTTTACTTAATAATAAAGTATGAATTTATTGCAATTAGATTAGTGTCTAGCTCCAGTGCTTAGCCCCTCGAGTCGCATGTCTAGCTGTGGCTCCTGACTCCTGGAGACGTTTGTCTAGCTGCGGCTCCTAACTCCTCGAGACGTTTCGGTCCTGCCAATGAAGTCAAAGAGCGACTTCACTGTCAGGCCCTCCAACGCTTGTCGGAGTTGAGCAGTCGCCTCCGCTTTTCGAATTGTCTAGTGTTGCCTCTTGAAACTCCGAAACTTCAACTCCGCCGGCAGAAGCAAAAACCGCTTCTGCCGGCGCGTTTCTGAACAGTCGGCTCTACTTTTCAATTTCGGTCCGTTCAGATGAAGTCAAAGAGGGAGTTCACCTGAGAGGACCTCCAGCGCTTTTCTGGGCTGACCAAGGCGCATGCACTTTTCTTATCTTATTGCTTTGTGTTCCTTGATTACTCTGAATGACTTAAGTTCATCATCCTCAGGGCCTTGTACCGGAAGTCCGGCTTCCATATTGGTCTTGATGTATACAAGGTTTTCTTCGGTGATGATTTCTCCTGGAATGAAGATGGGAATTCCAGGAGGATATACCATGACAAACTCGGCAATGATTCGTCCTTCTGATTCCTCAACAGGGATCACTTCTGTATCCGCGTAAAATGCATCTCTAGGCGTCAATGCCAATAATGGAATGTCAGGAAGCATAACTTCTGCATGCACTTTTTCAGCAAGATGGTGGAATTCTTTTGATAGTTCACGTAATGCTTGAACTAGAATCTCAGCTTCCTTTTGAGTGTCACCAGGAGTGATGATACACAGGATATTGTATAAATCTGAAAGCTCAACTTCGATATTATATTTTTCGCGAAGCCAATTTTCGACCTCATATCCAGTGATATTTAAATCTTTTATGCTTATCAGAACTTTTGTTGGATCGAAGTCGTAAGTAGCGTTTGTTCCAAGTAAGTCTTCTCCCGGGCAGTATAGATGCTCGATTTCGTTAACCTCACCGCGAATCCATTGCGCCAGTTTAATCGTTTCGCCGATGATTTCTCGTCCTTCAATCGCAAGCCTTCTTCTGGCGGTATCCAGCGATGCAAGCAATAGGTATGAAGTAGAGGTAGTCGTCAGCATGCTGATAATAGACTGGACACGTTTTGATGAAACCAAACCTTCTTTTACATTTAGGATCGAGCTTTGCGTCATTGATCCGCCCAGCTTATGAACGCTTGTTGCTGCCATGTCCGCACCAGCTTGCATAGCTGAAAGCGGGAGGTCTTCATGGAAATGGATATGGACACCATGGGCTTCATCGACCAGAACTGGAACATTGTAAGAATGGGCAATCTCAACAATTTTTTTCAGGTCAGCTGCAAAGCCGAAATAAGTTGGGTTGATCACAAGCAGACCTTTTGCATCAGGATGCTGTTCCAGCGCCCGCTCTACGGAATCGGTTGTTATTCCGTGAGAAATTCCCAGTTTTTTATCAATTTCAGGATGAATGAAAATTGGAATCGCACCGGAAAAAACGATAGCCGACATAATGGATTTATGCACGTTACGTGGAACGATAATCTTATCTCCAGGTCCGCAAACAGTCATGATCATGGTCATGATCGCGCCGCTTGTCCCCTGTACTGAAAAGAAAGTATGATCTGCACCAAATGCTTCAGCTGCGAGTTCCTGTGCCTGCTTGATGATGCCTTTAGGGGAATGCAAGTCATCAAGGGGTCCGATGTTGATCAAATCAATGGAAAGAGCATTGTCACCAATGAACTCTCTGAACTCAGGATCGATCCCGCTGCCTTTTTTATGGCCGGGAATATGAAACTGAATCGGATTCTTTTCTGCGTGCTTTAATAGGCTGGTAAACAACGGTGTTTCTTTTTGTGACAATTGATGATCACACCTCTTTAATGTATTGGATTTCCTTGTTTATAGGTTATGATTAGCTTTTGAAAAAATAAAACACATGCATTATAGCACTAAACAAGGTGTTTGCAAAGAAATTCAAAATATCAAACAAAAGCTGTATCGGAAATTTTGAAAACAGGAGAAACATCAATAGAAATAGAAGTACTAAGGAAACAAGTATGAGAGGAAGAGAGCGTATGAACTGGAATACTGATGTAACGAACCTTTTAGGAATACAGTACCCAATTGTCCAGGGAGGTCTTGCTTACCTGGCTTATTCAGAATTAGCCGCAGCTGTATCGAATGCAGGAGGATTGGGTCAGATTACGGCCATGTCACTACCTGACCCTGATGCATTGAGAACAGAGATACATAAAGTAAGAGAACTTTCTGACAAGCCATTTGGAGTTAATTTTGCCATCGGTCAGCATGGAAGGCCATTCTCTCATTATCTGGATGTAGCCATTGAAGAAAAGGTTCCGGTTATTTCAATGACGGGAGGCAACCCGGCACCAATATTTGAGCAATTAAAAGGAACAGATATTAAAAAGCTTGTTCTTGTGGCAGCAAAAAGGCAGGCACAGAAAGCAGAGGAACTGGGAGCAGACGCAGTCATGGTTGTCGGACAGGAAGGCGGGGGGCACCTCGGGAAGAGTGATATTGGGACGATGGTGCTTATTCCTACTGTTGTCGATGCCGTCAACATACCTGTCATCGCTTCGGGAGGAATTGGAGATGGCCGGGGATTGATGGCGGCTTTAAGCCTTGGGGCACAGGGAATTGAAATGGGGACCCGATTCATTGCCACTAAGGAATGCGTCCATGCAAACGAGCTGTACAAGCAAAGGCTGGTCGAAGGCACTGAAAACGATACTACAGTTATCAAAAGAACGCTCGGAATGCCTGCAAGGGCGATAGCTAATACATTGACAGAAAAAATTATCGAAATAGAGAGGCAAGGTGGCGGTTATGAAGATTTAAAAGAGATGATCAGCGGAACCGCAAACCGCAAGTATATTTATGAAGGCGATGATGAACATGGATTTGGCTGGGCTGGTCAGGTGATGGGACTAATCAAAGACGCTCCTTCGGTAGCTGAACTTTTTAACAGGATCATGAACGAAGCTGAAGAGATAAGATCAACCTGGAGCAGGTAAACCTCGGATTCCTTGCGCCTAATAATAAAAAACGGTAAAATCGATTAACATACGAACAATGCGCTGGAGTGTAAGTTTAAGCTTCCTAGCATTGCTTAAAAAGCAGGTGAAATCATGGAATATCAATACCCAATAGACTACACATGGTCAACAGACGAAATAGTCGACATCATACATTTTTACGAATGTATTGAAAAATCTTATGAACAAGGGATCGACCGCGATACTTTGCTTCGGGCATACAGACGCTTTAAAGAAATTGTTCCTGGCAAAGCTGAGGAAAAAACTCTTTTCAAAGAATTTGAAGAGGTAAGCGGATTTGAAGCATATCAGGCAGTAAAAGAAATCAAACAAACTGGGACCGGTGAAAAGATCAAAGTCCTTCAGAAAAAATTTAAAAGATAATTAGCAAGACAAAAGAGAGCCCAATCAAAAATGGGCTCTCTTTTGTCTTGCTCTAGCTCCTTATTCCTCGAGAGAAGGTTATTTCCGGCAATGTCATGAAAGAACGACTCATTTGAAATGCCTCCGGTCTAGAAGACGCGCTGTACCCGCCGGCCTCAGACCGTTACTTAACAGACGGTCAGCACTAAACGAAAATGGGCAGTCGCCTATGTGTTTCGGGGTTTATGCCATTTTATATAGGGGTAATATTTCTTTAAATACAAACTCAATTTTGGAAAGCATTTCATCACCGCTAAGTTTGACTGCTTCTTCGCGGGTAATGTTCAGACCGCAAAGGATTTCAGCTTTTTTAACAGTTTGCAGTCGCTTGAACATGGAAAGAAGTTCTTCCTTGGAAAGCTCACTGTGAATCGTGGCTTCTGGCTTCATATGGTCGATTGACCAATAGAAATCCTTAGGAGTGCGATTGTAAATGGAATTAATATTTTCTTCGAGTTTTTTACCGATTGATTCCTTGTCAGGTGCTTCGTAAATAACAGCAAACCAGATAAAGACATGGCTCTCCCACAATCCAATCTGGAAATGAGGTAGCATCTTATAGCCTCTAGGATTGCTGGCGAATGCTACCCACGTATCTTTTGGCGGATTCTTCGTCCTCCTGGCGTGTTTTGCAACATGGTAATGCATCTCATCGCCGGCAATGCTAGAAAGCGTTGGAGCGAAGTGCTGGCCGAGGTCTTCCAGTTTAGGGCGGATCTGGGATTTTAAGGCCTCCATTCGTTCATCAAGACCATCTATTTTGAAAACATCGAAATCTGCTTGTTCAAATCCTGAAAATGACATATAAAAACCTCCTAGTACTATGTCAAATATTGTAGCAAAATCTTTATAAAAAAAAGAAGCGACAGGCATTTTTTCGGGTCATGGGTATACGCACAAATTTGTACCACAGCCAAATGAAAATTCATACAATAATAAAAAATAGAAATTAATAGAGGAGTGTAAATTAATGAAACAGCTTATAAATTCAACAAGGAAGAAAAATGGTGAGCTCCAAAGAACAGCAGTACTACGTTTGGAAATGGATTACGAATTAGCCACACTATTTGAAGCAATGACAGATTCTGATAAATCAAAAATGAAAGAATGCAAACAAAAACTTGAACGAATCCGACAAGAATTGTTACGATTAAAATCTCTATAATAGTTATAACGTTTTATAAAAGGTATTATATGTTGGTGGGAAAAAGGGAAAACTGCAGCAACCGAGACAATTGACGAACTCCTGTAAATGAGATGGAGTTCGTTTCTTATGTTCTAGCGATAAAATGGGGTGAGAGCAATATGGTCATTAGCATCTTAGGAATTTTGCATTTTAAGGAGATGACAAGGGAAATCCTAATACTTGATGAAAACGAAGGTAATCCGATAAGCTAAAATAGATTCCAAAAGCTTGAGTGTACGTAAAAATATATGAACGGGGGAAAGCTGAATGGAATATAATCTGAAAGAGATTTATACATATGCGCAAAGCTGGATGAAAGAGGCCGGTGAAAATATCAGGGCATCTTTTCCAAAGACTTTGAATGTCACGTCGAAATCAAACCCGAATGACCTGGTTACGGATATAGATAAAGAAACAGAGCGATATTTTATTGGGAAGATCAAAGGTACCTACCCTGATCATCGAATTATGGGCGAGGAAGGGTACGGAGACGAAGTGACATCTTTATCAGGGGCCGTCTGGATCATAGACCCAATCGATGGAACTATGAATTTTGTTCACCAGCAGCGGAATTTCGCCATTTCAATAGGTATTTATATTGATGGAGAAGGAATGATTGGACTTATATATGATGTTGTCCATGATGAACTTTATCATTGTATGAAAGGCAATGGAGTATATCTAAACGAAAAATCAATTCCGAAACTAACGGAAGCCAAGGTAAGTGAAGCGATTATTGCTCTCAATGCAACCTGGGTCGCTCCTAATAAGCGAATTAATCACGAATTGCTTATACCGCTTGTGAAAGACGTGAGAGGAACTCGTTCCTATGGTTCAGCGGCTATGGAAATGGTGTATGTTGCAACCGGAAGAATAGATGCTTATTTGACTCCTAGGCTAGCTCCATGGGATATTGCCGCTGGGATCATCATCATAAAGGAACTTGGCGGAGAAACTACTGATCTGAGGGGTGATGAGCTGAATATGCTCAAACAGAATTCCTTATTCGTATCAAAGCCAGGACTTCACGGTGATATCCTAAAGAATTATCTTAAGGATGGAAAGTGGTAATTCTAACATGGCGGCGATTTGAAAGCTCCGATCTGCCGTTTTTTCAGGATGTAATATCTGCAAGCGATGAGTGGAGAAAAAATGAGTTGAAGGGTTTGTCCATAGAAGAGTACATTGAGCAATATGATGATATGTCTGGCGAATGGAGAGTTTGGGAAAAGGAAGGAGATCCTGTGGCAGTTTCCTTTCACGTGGAATCCGCCCACTCCAATCAAAAGCCATGGCTTGGTACCATATTGATAATGGCGGAGGAAAGACGGCGAGGATTCGCATCACAGATTATCAGCCATCTTGGTGGCGAATTTAAAGTGTATGGTCAAAAGGCACTTTTTGCCGCAGTTCCAATCGATGAATACGAGTGGTCCAACTTCCTGTCAGATTGCGGATTTGAACAATACAAAACAGAAGAAAACAAGGGCGAAACCTATTTAATTATGGTCCGCCCTCTCGAATGACCGGCTGGAAGTGCAGCCGGTTTTTTTTAACTATGCTTTCAATGCACTTGCACTTGTACTTTATTTTTAATTAAAGTTCTCCTGCTTCTCTCATCTTCTTTTTCTTCTTAAAGCCAAATCCCATTACGAAAATCAATGCGATGATACATGCTAACGTACCGGCAACGCTTCTTTCGCCAATGGCGATTCCAATACCAATCATGCATGAAGCTGCTGCAAATGCGAAAAATAATAATGGCCATTTAATCTGATTCAAGGTGAATCCCCCATTCGACATTTGGTGCAAATAATATTATATTTAATTGTACATTAAAATGCCTATAGGTTTCCACTCTTATTGTGTTATAATATGTAAGTTGTGTAAAAAGCCAATAGATAAATTATGATATTAAAGGCAGGGTGACTTTTTTGAAATTAAGAGAAGATATTAGAAATATAGCGATCATTGCCCACGTTGACCATGGTAAAACGACTTTGGTTGACCAGCTTCTGAAGCAATCAGGCACATTCCGTATTAATGAGCACGTAGAAGAGCGTGCAATGGATTCAAACGATTTGGAAAGAGAACGAGGAATTACGATCCTCGCGAAAAATACAGCTATTTCATATAACGATACACGTATCAACATTCTTGATACTCCTGGCCATGCTGACTTTGGCGGCGAAGTAGAGCGTATCATGAAAATGGTTGACGGCGTTTTGCTTGTTGTAGATGCCTATGAAGGCTGCATGCCGCAAACACGTTTTGTTTTGAAGAAAGCTCTTGAACAGCATTTAACGCCAATTGTTGTCGTTAATAAGATTGACCGAGACTTTGCTCGTCCTGCTGAAGTAGTTGATGAGGTTCTTGACTTGTTCATCGAACTTGGAGCAGATGAGAATCAGCTTGAGTTCCCTGTTGTATATGCATCGGCAATCAACGGAACTGCAAGCATGGACCCTGAAAAACAGGATGAGAACATGCAGGCATTGTATGAATCCATCATCGACCATATTCCGGCACCAATCGACAACAGAGAAGAGCCTCTTCAATTCCAGGTTGCACTTCTTGATTACAATGACTATGTAGGCAGAATCGGAATCGGCCGTGTATTCCGCGGTACTATGAAGGTAGGCCAGCAGGTAGCGTTGATGAAGCTTGACGGCTCTGTAAAACAATTCCGTGTAACTAAGATCTTTGGTTTCTTCGGCCTGAAGCGCCAGGAAATCCAGGAAGCCAATGCTGGTGACTTGATCGCAGTTTCTGGAATGGAAGACATTAATGTTGGTGAAACGGTATGTCCATTCGACAACCAGGATCCACTGCCAGTTTTACGAATTGATGAGCCAACACTACAAATGACATTCCTAGTCAACAACAGCCCATTCGCAGGCCGTGAGGGTAAATACCTGACTGCAAGGAAAATCGAAGAAAGACTTCGTGCACAGCTGCAAACGGACGTTAGTCTTAGAGTAGACAACACTGATTCACCGGATGCATGGATCGTTTCAGGTCGTGGAGAACTTCACTTGTCCATTTTGATCGAAAACATGCGTCGTGAAGGCTATGAGCTTCAAGTGTCAAAACCTGAAGTTATCGTAAGGGAAATTGATGGGGTGAGATCTGAACCGGTTGAACGCGTTCAAATCGATGTACCTGAAGAACATACAGGCTCTGTCATGGAATCGATCGGTGCACGTAAAGGCGAAATGCTCGACATGATCAACAATGGAAGCGGCCAGGTTCGATTGATTTTCAATGTACCGGCACGCGGACTTATCGGTTACACAACTGAATTTTTAACATTGACTCGAGGATATGGTATCATTAACCATACATTCGACAGCTATCAGCCAATGCTTCAAGGCCAGGTAGGCGGACGCCGTCAGGGTGTTCTAGTATCAATGGAATCAGGAAAGGCATCTACGTATGGTATCATGCAGGTAGAAGACCGCGGAACGATTTTCGTTGAGCCTGGAACAGAAATTTATGAGGGCATGATTGTTGGTGAGCACACTCGTGAAAATGATATTACAGTTAATATCACGAAGGTAAAGGCAGCAACTAATATTCGTTCTGCAAATAAGGATCAGACTTCTGTCATCAAGAAGCCAAGAATCATGACTTTGGAAGAATCATTAGAATACTTGAACGATGACGAGTATTGCGAAGTAACACCAGAATCAATCAGACTCCGCAAGAAGATTCTTGATAAGAACGAGCGTGAAAGAATGGCGAAAAAGAAAAAATTCGCTGAAGCTTAATTAAAGTAGGGGGAAGAAGTATGGATGTAAGCCAGAGATTATCATTTTTTGCAGCATTATTCAGGGTAGATGAGAACCCGACGGTTGGCATGTGGTTGCTATACCTGACGATCGCCGCTCTCGGCATCCTTGTTTATAAACTAGGATTTGCACAGAAGCTGCCATTACTTAAGAGTATCATCATCTACTCGTTTCTGTTGCTAGGCTCGACAGTCCTGACCTTCCTCGCTATCTTCCTTCCAATCACGGAAGGACTTGTGGTCGCTGCACTCATCCTGATCATATACAAGCTCAGGCTGCGACAGCATAAAAAAGCAGAAGCGAATGTTAAATAGGAGTTGGCATTATGAAATCACTCCAGGATGCAATCTATAATTGGCTGACAATCAAAATTGTCAGCGATGCTCGGCCAGAAGATACAGCAGCTCAAGAAACTACACAGTTATTTGATCAAATTCTTGCTGAAGAACATAATGTTGAATCCAAAGAACTTAAATGGGACGCACTAATGTATTATGTTACTGTCGTACAGGAAGGTAATTCTAAAGAATACCGTTTCCCGCGCGACCTGATTGAAGTCATGCTTGACCAAATCAGGCAAGAACCAGACAAATACGTGAACTATCCAGATGAAGAATAGAGAAAAATCCGCCTAGAATTGGGCGGATTTTTTTGCTGTTTGATTTATGGGATTTGGTTTGTAAAAATGATAATTGGATCAGATAGGATTCAGACGTAAGGCAGGAAAGCTGTGGTTATTGTGACAGGTTTCGGGTTGTCGAGCCCAAAGCTGTCAAGAAAGCGTAGTTATTGTGACAGGTTTCAGGTCGCAGAGCCCAAAGCTGTCAAGAAAACGCGGTAATTGTGACAGGTTTCAGGTTGACGAGCCCAAAACTGTCAAGAAAACACGGTAATTGTGACAGCTTTCAGGCTTCAGAGTCCAAAGTTGTCAAGAAAGCGTAGTTATTGTGACAGGTTTCAGGCTTCAGAGCCCAAAGCTGTCAAGAAAGCGTAGTTATTGTGACAGGTTTCAGCTCACAGAGCCCGAAGTTGTCAAGAAAACGTGGTTATTGTGACAGGTTTCAGGTCACAGAGCCCAAAGATGTCAAGAAAAGCTCCGAATTCAGACAGGTTTGAGCTTCAATGTACATAAGCTGTCAAAAAAAAGCTCGTATTCAGACAGGTTTGAGGAGGGACCCCAAAAGCTGTCTGAATCAGCCCTAAATTTCGTTCTAAACTTTAACTAGGAAGGTAATCACCAATCACCAATCATCCTTCTTGACCTGGGTACGATACAGCTTGAAATTTCCTGTGGCGATCCGGTTGTTCGTTTTGTCGGCAATTCGTTCATTGCATGGTTCACACATATATGTATGGATCGGCCGGTTCCTTAGCCGCTTAGCCTGAAGGGTATCGCTGTTAATGTTTTCAATTTTGTCGCATAGTACACATTTGACTCTCATTGTTACACCTCTTATCATAATTATAATACATAGCCTGTATGAGATTGGATTATATTATAGTATATCATTGTTTCTAGGCTGAACAGGGAAAATCATTTGATTTGCTCTGCTTAAAGAGTTCGTAGTACTATTATGATAGTTTAAGGAGGGTGAATATGGCAAATCAAGTAGAACCTAAACTAATCA
Source organism: Mesobacillus subterraneus (assembly GCF_020524355.2). Classification (NCBI taxonomy): domain Bacteria; kingdom Bacillati; phylum Bacillota; class Bacilli; order Caryophanales; family Bacillaceae; genus Mesobacillus; species Mesobacillus subterraneus. The sequence goes on along the minus strand of NZ_CP129019.1, from coordinate 2,674,468 downwards.
AACCATTGGTTGATGAATTGCAAAAAGAGCGTTTTGTTACCCTGGCGACAGTGGACCACGAAACCGGCGGCCCAAATGTTAGTGCGATTTCCTGGGTGTTGGCAAAAGATGAAGATACTGTTTACTTTGCGGTGGATAACCGTTCTCGAATCATTGAGAATATAAAGGGCAATGACAAAGCAGTAATCAACCTGATCGCAAATGAATCTACATATTCAATCAGCGGGACAGCAAGCGTCAAGCAGGAAAAACTTGAAGGAGTGCCTTTGAAGCTGGCTTTAGTTGAAATCAAAATCAGCGAAGTAAGAGACGTTATGTTCTATGGTTCAAAAATCGTCGCTGAACCACAATACGACAAGACATATGATAAAGATGCAGCTGCGCGCCTTGATAAACAGGTAATGGATGCAATGAGAAAAGCTTAGTCAATTGACTAAGCTTTTTGTCATTTATGATAGTTGGATTGTTTTTCCTGTTTCTTCTCCAACTCTTTTTGTTCACTCTCTTTGAGTTTTTTCTTTGGATCTTCAGTCGGGCTTTTAGTCTGAGGTTCAATCATGTCTGCCGGAACCTCTGGCATCACTCTTCCCGTTATGTCCGAAAGCTCGTTCATGATCCCTTGTATTGGGTGGTCGTTCTGTATATCCTCTGATATCTCCCTTAGTCTCGCGGTGATATCAGGGTCTGCAACTACTACTGCACGTGCACCATGAGGGTCTTTTTTTAAGGCTTCGGCAACCGTATATTTAACAGTGTCTACTTCAGATCGCTCCATTTTATCATTTACGTCGATGCCGACAATAGCATATCGTCCAACCACTACAGCCGCAGCATCATCAACATTCGGGATATGGGCGGTCAAGTTCACAAGGTGGCGGGAAATTTCCTGGCCAGATTGGCGGTCAACTTCCTTGATCGCACTATTCTGGACCTTAACCCTGTGATCTTCGTCAGCTTTATTTGCGTTGTTCTGTCCATTGCACGCAGTCAATAACATCACAAACGACAGTGCAGCAACCAATCTTATCATCAATGAACCCCTCCGGTTAATTATTCTTTTAAAAAAGTCCTTAAATCAACTAGAAATGTAAATGAAGAAGGAAGTTTTCGCATTGTATAATTTTTTCTGTAACTCTTTTCTATGCATTTGAATCGTCCTCTCGGCTCCTTGATAGAGAGCTCCGAAGTGATATTTCGGCATGCATCCGAGCTAATGACAAAAGCAACAAAAAAGAAATGCTCAAAGGTTATTGTGCAAAATATCTTCTATCTTTATTCAAAAAGTCATATATTTTACCAAAGTCCCGGTCAAGGCTGCCAAGTTGGCCAAAGTCGAGATCAATAAGGCGGGAGGCATCAATTTGAGTAAAATATATGTACTGGATACAAACGTCTTACTACAGGATCCGCACGCGATTTTTTCCTTTCAAGACAATGAAGTTGTCATACCTGCTGTAGTTCTGGAGGAAGTGGATTCAAAGAAAAGATATATGGATGAGATTGGACGGAATGCGCGTCAAGTCTCAAGACTCATAGACGGTATGAGGGAGACAGGGAAGCTGCATGAGAAAATTAATCTTGAAGGAGGTGGCACGCTTAGGATCGAGTTGAACCATCGATCCTTCCATCAACTGCAGGAAATCTTTGTTGAAAAGACTAATGACAACCGTATACTGGCTGTGGCTAAAAACTTAAGTCTTGAAGAAGAAACGAAGGAAGATGGTCAGCCGGTCATCCTTGTCAGTAAGGACGCACTTGTCCGAGTGAAAGCAGATGCAATAGGTCTGATCGCAGAAGATTTTTTAAGTGACAGGGTTGTGGAAATCAACCATTTGTATTCTGGCTATGCAGAAGTGTATATACAGATAGAAGAATTAAATCGTTTTTATGAAAGAGGAGAACTTAACATTGCTGATTTAAAGGGGCAAAACTTCTTTTACCCAAATCAGTTCGTAATCATGAAGGATATTCTAGGCAGTTCTGCATCTGCGATAGGAATGGTTGATACGAAGAATAAAAAAGTGAAAAAGCTTGTTTTTGAATATGAAGGTAAGCACGCCTGGGGAATCAAGCCGAGAAATGTTCAGCAGATTATGGTCATGGAACTGCTCCTGCGACAAGACATGCCTTTGATCACTTTGATAGGTCGTGCAGGTACCGGAAAGACATTGCTCGCTCTGGCAACAGGTCTGCTCCAGACTGAGGACTTGGGCATTTTTAAAAAGCTGCTCGTAGCAAGGCCGATTGTGCCAGTAGGGAAAGACCTGGGCTTTCTGCCTGGTGAAAAACAGGAGAAGCTCAGACCATGGATGCAGCCAATTTATGATAACCTTGAATTCCTTTTCAATACAAAAAAACCGGGTGAACTGGATGCCATACTCGCAGGGATGGGTTCAATCGAGGTAGAAGCATTAACCTATATAAGGGGCAGGAGCATACCGGATCAATTCATCATTATAGATGAAGCTCAGAACCTGACAAAGCATGAAATCAAAACGATTTTGACCAGGGTAGGGGAGCGGAGTAAAATTGTCTTGATGGGTGACCCTGACCAGATTGACCACCCGTATCTGGATGCTTATAATAATGGGTTGACCTATGTGGTTGAGAAGTTCAAAGACCAGCAAATCGCAGGTCATGTCCAGCTAGTTAAAGGAGAAAGGTCATCTCTCGCCCAGCTCGCAGCCGATCTTTTGAATTAACTAATTGGGTATGCTGGATTTTGAGGTGTCAGTTATAAAGGACAAGGCGGGTTATGGGACAATAAAATAACGGGCACCCTTCTGGGATGCCCGTTGCGCAGTACCTTACATATTATTCCACCGTAAAACCGGTTACATTTTTTATGGGATTTTCCTTATTTGAACCATCCTTATAATATGCATGCAGCGGTCCGTCTTCTTTTAAAGGTTTGCCGTTCTCCGAGAAACCGAGGATGAGGCCAGAAGCTTCTTCGAGTGAAAGTGATAGCTGGTCATTTTCCCCATATTCAATTACTACATTATTCGCTGTCTGCTCCGGTTCTGAATTAACCAGGAATGGCTTGAATGGTATGCCGAAAGTGCCATTCAGGACTTTTTCTTTTTCGAATTTCACTTCTGTTTTAAGGGTTGGTGGATAGACCGCACCCTCCATAATTTCACGATCCCAATGTTTTGAGACTGACTTCGTATACTCTTCAAGGTCATCTCCTCGCTCCTGGTCTTCACTGAAATATGTATTCAAGTCTACTTTGCGATCATCGAAAATCCAGACGCCAGGATCCAAAGTGATCTTATATTTGACTTTTCCTTTAATTGGGATGATTGTTTCCATAATTCCCTCCTGAATCTTTGCTTATTATTAATTCAGTATAGCGATAATTTTGTGAGTTGTCATTTCCACACGTTTTTAGCACGCAATTCATATAGAACTGACTCCTGAAAATTCTTGCTTTATTGTCCACTTAAGGGTAAAATTTAAAGATAGGATTGGGTAATCGCTCGGAAACGGGGGGATCAAGTTGGCGTCTGATATGATAATCAACCATCAGGAAAAAGCCCATGCCTTGTTAAAGGCTGACGCTGATAAAATTTTAAAGCTGATCAAAGTGCAAATGGATAACCTGACAATGCCTCAATGCCCTCTTTATGAAGAGGTTTTAGATACGCAAATGTTTGGATTATCAAGAGAGATAGATTTTGCAGTAAGACTCGGCTTAATCGAAGAATCTGATGGCAAAGTAATTCTCGACCAATTGGAGCAAGAGCTTTCCATATTGCATGAAGCTTCGTTAAAAAAATAAATCCTAAAAACTCAAACAGTCCTAATCGATTGTTTGAGTTTTTTTGTGACGCACGTTTCATAATCTAAGAGTCCATTAGTTATAATGTTTTAAAAGTCCAAGTGCGGTCTCAAAGGCTGCATTACACTTCTATTACAATATATTAAGAATTCCATAACTTTTCCTTAAACAAGGCAGGATATTTCAACTTATAGTAGAATAGATTAAACAACTTAGAAGATGGGGAAGAGACGATGTTAAAAAAAATACTGAAATCCTATGACTATTCATTGATCATTGTTATTGCGCTCTTGTGCTTGTTTGGCCTGGTCATGGTTTACAGTGCCAGCATGGTCACTGCCATCCAGAGGTATGATTATCCTAGTGATTTTTTCTTTCAAAAACAGAAGTTCAACTTAATGCTTGCAACATTCCTGTTTGTGGTTGCGGCGTTCTTCCCGTACAAGGCGATGAAAAGTACTAAGATTTTATTGCCGATGGTCGTGTTTATACTTGGTGGGCTAAGTGCACTCTTTTTATTTGGGAAAGTGACGAACAATGCATTGAGCTGGTTTGAAGTTGGAGCTAGAAGCCTGCAGCCCTCAGAGTTTGCGAAGTTAAGTGTAATCATTTATCTTTCAGCCGTATATGCAAAAAAGCAAACCTACATAAACCAGTTTAATAAAGGAGTTGTACCGCCTCTTGTATACTTGATTTTAGTATGTATGCTAGTCGCGATTCAGCCTGACTTCGGTACAGCGGCAATTATTTTTGCTATTGCTTCGACAATCATTATTTCATCAGGGATGAACCTGAAGAATATATCAAAACTGATATTATTTGGGCTTGGATTTCTAGCTCCTTTCGTTCTGTTCCTGCAGGATGAAATCTTTTCTGAAAAAAGGATAGGCAGATTTACTGCTTATAGCAACCCTTTTACAGATGAACAAAATACTGGTTATCATCTAGCCAATTCCTATTATGCTATTGGGTCTGGCGGCTTGAAAGGTCTGGGTCTTGGAGAAAGTGTTCAGAAGCTCGGTTATTTGCCAGAGCCTCACACAGACTTCATCATAGCTGTCATCTCTGAGGAATTAGGGATTTTTGGTGTAGGGTTTGTGTTGTTGAGTCTGGCATTCATTGTCTTAAAGGGTATTCATATCGGGCTTAAATGCAAAGATCCATTTGGCAGTTTGCTTGCAATAGGAATAGCCAGTATGATTGGCATTCAGTCGTTTGTCAATCTCGGTGGAGCTTCAGGAGTCATACCGCTAACAGGTGTTCCGTTGCCGTTTGTGAGTTATGGAGGTTCATCATTGCTGCAGCTTGCGATTGCTACCGGGATACTGGTGAATGTTTCGATGTTTGTAAACTACGAAGAGAAATATAAGAAGGACAAGGCAGCACAGCCAAAGCCTGAAAAAACTGTTGTAAGCCAAAGTTCCTTTAAGTTCAGGTCATAATAAAAAAGAGAAAAAGCTGCAGCGTCAATGCTGCAGCTTTTTATTTTGCCGTTGCCGGAGAAAGATCAACGGATTTAGTTTTTGTTACTCTTGCGGCATTTTTCTTGCTTCTCGAAACTAAAAGGATAAAGTAGCTGAATAAACCAAACAGCACAGAAATGAAGAAAGCGTGTCCGAGCGCAATAAAGAGATTCAATCTTGTGATGATGATAAATGCACCGGCAATGACTTGAAGTGAAACAAGAATCATTGCGATAATCCATCCCCAGTATAGTACTCTTTCATGTTTATAGTGTTTAACAGCGATGTAGGTGACATATGCGATCCAAATAAAAATGAACCCTGCTGCAGCCCTGTGCCCCATTTGTACCCACTCGTAAATGTTGGTAGGAAGGAAGGGACCGCCATTTGTACATAATGGCCAGTCTTTACAGACCAGGCTGGCATTCATATGCCGGACTAGAGCGCCAGTATAAACGACCATATAGGTGTACACGGAAAGGCCGATAATATGGAACTTCATTCTTTTATCAATTACTAATTTTTCAGCCTGGAACTTCTTATCCACTTCAAAAATGAGCAAGGTTAATAGAAGTACAGCGGAAAATGAGATGAGCGAAATGCCAAAGTGAAGTGCCAGGACAAAATCAGATTGTCCCCAAACTACAGCAGCGGCGCCTATCAATGCCTGCAGAACAAGGAAGAAAAAAGATAAAACAGCCAAGAATTTCGTTTCGCGTATATGCCCAATAGACTTCCATGTCCAGATGGATAAGATTAGTACCAAGATGCCTACGCTGCCAGACACTAATCTGTGAGCAAGCTCTATTACCAATTCGGGAGTAATATCAGTAGGAACGAATTCTCCGTTACAAAGTGGCCAGGACTTGCCGCAGCCCATTCCGGAATCGGTTTTTGTAACCAACGCTCCTCCGAGTAATACAAAAAGCATCCCAATCGTGGTTAAAACAGCCAGCCACTTAAGGGAACGATTCATGATCATCACCTGCTTAATTAAAGTTCGATAAGTTGTCAAATATTAAACTTGACATGTATAATAGAAGAAGCTTGTAGAAAAGAAAAAATTCTATCCCTATAATAACGAATTTTGACGAAAAAGGATAGAAAACAATACTTAAGATACTACACAATAATAGTTAATATTTCAATACTTACTATTATAGATGGACATTAACATGTTTCATAGGTAAAATGCTCATGGTGGCATTCTGGCGGGAAAGACGATGAGTTTTTATACCAGCAATTTAATAACATGAAAATATTATCCAAGAATATGTATATACGTAAAAAGAAGACATCCAAATATTCTAAGGATTTAAAGTCAAAATTCCTTGCAATAAAAATAAACTTTATGGATAATGGCGGTAAGACACAAATTAGTCAAATTTTGTTCAAAAAAAATTCACAAAAAAGTTGTGAAGTGTGATTTAATATACAACGTAGGCTTTATTTTTCTACACAAACATTTAACAACCTTAACACGTTGAGAATAGTGAAAACTATCGGAAATATAAAGTACAAATACTCTTCTTTTTTTTGTAAAAATTTCCTTTAAAGGATTTTGAAAGAAAAGGGATGAAGGAGGATATGGATGTCTAATTCAAAAGCTTTATCAGAAGCTGTATTAGAGGACGGACAGCCTGCAGTCGTGGAAAAGACGATGTTGAAGGATTTTCTTGCACTCATTAAAGTGGGAATTGTAAATTCCAATGCGATGACGACTTTTACTGGATTATGGCTAGCTCTTCATTTCAGTGGAGCGCGCTTTCTGGATAATATTGATTTGATACTTGCGACATTGATAGGGTCTTCTTTGATCGTCGCCGGCTCATGCAGCCTGAATAACTACATCGATCGTGATATCGACCATTTAATGGAACGAACAAAAGACAGACCTACGGTAACAGGAAGAGTTCAACCTGGGAAAGTTGCGTTGATGAGTTTCTTGCTGATCGGGATTGGTACCGCATTTCTGCTTACAACGACCATCACAGCTGCTGTTATCGGGTTGTTTGGAGTATTTAGTTATGTGGTTCTATATACATTATGGTCAAAACGACAATATGTCTCCAATACAATTGTCGGCAGTATCTCTGGTGCAGTTCCACCGCTAATCGGATGGGCTGCAGTGGACGCTAATCTTGACGTTATGGCATGGATGCTTTTTGCCATCGTTTTTGTTTGGCAGCCACCTCACTTCTATGCTCTCGCAATGAGAAGGGTAGAGGAATACCGGGCAGCTAATATACCGATGCTTCCTGTTGTAAAAGGTTTCAAAGCAACGAAAAGATCGATTTACCTATGGGTTACTGCGTTGCTTCCGTTACCATTCTTCATTCCTGAACTAGGAATGCCATTCATGATTCTAGCAACTATCCTGAATATTGGATGGCTTGTATTGGGAATCTACCTTGAAAAGCTGAAAGATGATATAAAATGGGCAAAACTGATGTTTGTATATTCTTTACAATACTTAACTGTCATGTTTGTTGCTATGGTAATTGTCACACTGATCTAACCTTCGTTAGGAGATTCACTCTTTGTTGAGAGAGGATTTTTCCATATATTTTTTCAACCAAATTTATAAGATTTTTTACGAAAGAGGGGTTTAATTAAGCTATGAAGATGCTTGCTAAATGGCGTCTGCTGTCATTGTTCACATTGATGGCATTAGTCTTGTCCGGCTGTGGTGAGCCATTCCTGTCTACTTTAAGACCTGCAGGTGAAGTTGCTCAATCCCAGTATGAACTTATGTTGTTGAGCACGGCGATTATGGTGGGAGTAATTGCTGTCGTCACAATCATTTTTATTTATGTCATTATGAAGTTCCGCAGGAAGAATGACAACGAAATTCCAAAGCAGGTTGAGGGAAGCCACAAGCTGGAGATTCTTTGGACTGTTATTCCGATCTTATTGCTTCTAATTCTTGCTGTTCCTACAGTAGCTGCAACATTTAAGTTTGCAGATGTTTCTCCTATGGAAAAGAAAAATGCTGAAGGAAAAACTGATGCACTTGTGATCAACGTACGCGCGAATCTTTATTGGTGGGAATTCGAGTATCCAAATGAGGAAATTGTAACCAGCCAGGATTTGGTAGTGCCTACCGATGAAAGGGTTTACTTCAATCTTAAGGCTTCTGATGTTAAGCACTCTTTCTGGATTCCTTCTGCTGGAGGAAAGATGGATACAAACACAGATAACATCAATAAGTTCTGGCTTGAGTTTGACAGCAAAGGTGCTGACGAAGCTGGAGGCCTTTTCTACGGAAAATGTGCTGAGCTCTGCGGTCCTTCTCACGCATTGATGGATTTCAAAGTAAAAGCATTGCCACGTGCTGAATTTGATCAATGGGTAGCAGGTATGCAAGGAGTGAAAGAACCTGTTAAGGCAGAAACTGCTACTGCTCAGCAAGGGCAGGAAATCTTCAATAACAGCTGTATCGGATGCCACGCCGTAACTCCGGCAAATACTGCTCCAGAAGCAGCTCGTGTGGGTCCTAACTTGACAAACTTCGGTGATCGTTCACGCGTTGCTGGTGTCTTGGATATGTCAGAAGAAAATATCAAGAAATGGCTGGAAGACCCAGAAGCATACAAGCCAGCAAACAAGATGACTGGCAAGTATCCTGAGCTTTCTACTGAAGAACTTGATGCATTAACAGAATATCTGATGGGCTTGAAAGTCCAGAAATAACAGGGGATTTGTTTGAAAGGGAGGTAAAACTGTGAGTACCTATGCTCAGAAAAAGGGATTCGGCGCAACGTTATGGGATTACCTGACAACGGTTGACCATAAAAAAATCGCAATCCTTTATCTAATTGCTGGCGGATTCTTCTTCATCCTAGGCGGACTTGAAGCTATGTTCATCCGTATTCAGCTAGCTGTACCTAATAATGATTTTGTAAGCGCAGGTTTCTATAATGAAATTTTGACAATGCATGGAACAACGATGATATTCCTTGCAGCAATGCCGCTTGTATTTGCATTCATGAATGCTGTTATGCCGCTCCAGATTGGTGCGCGTGACGTAGCGTTCCCATTCTTGAACTCTTTAGGATTTTGGTTATTCTTCTTTGGTGGAGTATTCCTGAACCTTTCTTGGTTCCTTGGTGGAGCTCCAGATGCTGGATGGACTTCATATGCTTCTCTTGCAATGGCGTCTGAAACACACGGTATCGATTTTTATGCACTTGGATTGCAGATTTCTGGTGCGGGTACACTAATCGGGGGGATTAACTTCCTCGTAACGATCATTAACATGCGTGCCCCGGGAATGACTTATATGAGAATGCCGATGTTCACTTGGGCAACATTCGTAACATCTGCACTTATCTTGTTCGCTTTCCCTCCATTGACTGTTGGTCTGTTCTTAATGATTTTTGACCGTATGTTTGGTTCTAATTTCTTTGATGTAGCAAATGGTGGTAATACAATCATCTGGGAACACCTTTTCTGGATCTTTGGTCACCCGGAAGTTTATATTTTGATTTTGCCGGCTTTCGGTATTTTCTCGGAGATTTTTGCAATATTCTCTAGAAAACGCCTTTTCGGTTACTCATCCATGGTATTCGCGACTGTATTGATCGGTTTCCTTGGATTCATGGTATGGGCTCACCATATGTTCACTACAGGTCTTGGTCCGATTGCTAACGCGATTTTCGCAGTAGCGACAATGGCAATTGCCGTTCCAACAGGTATCAAGATCTTTAACTGGATGTTCACGATGTGGGGAGGAAGCATCAAGTTTACGACTCCGATGCTCTGGGCAGTAGCCTTCATCCCGTCATTCGTTGCCGGCGGTGTAACTGGGGTCATGCTGGCTTCAGCTGCGGCTGACTATCAGTACCACGACAGCTATTTCGTTGTCGCTCACTTCCACTACGTTATCGTTGGTGGTGTTGTATTTGCTCTATTTGCAGGTGCACACTTATATTGGTCAAAAATGTTTGGTACAATGCTGAACGAAACATTGGGTAAAGTCACTTTCTGGTTATTCCTGATTGGTTTCCACCTGACGTTCTTCATCCAGCACTTCCTAGGATTAATGGGGATGCCACGTCGTATCTTCACATTCTTGCCTGGACAGGGACTTGCATTAGGAAACTTGATCAGTTCTATCGGTGCTATCTTTATGGCGGTTGCTACAATCGTTCTACTAATTAACGTAATCATGACACAAGTTAAAAACGAAAAAGTCGGAAATGATCCATGGGGCGATGGCCGTACATTAGAATGGTCGATTGCATCTCCGCCGCCATTCTACAACTTCAAGCAGCTTCCACTTGTACGCGGACTGGATGCTTACTGGCTGGAGAAAATGGAAGGCAAGAAGGAAATGACGCCTGCAGAACCACTGGGCGATATCCATATGCCGAATAACTCTTTCATTCCATTCGTTATCTCATTTGGCCTATTCGTTGCTGCATTTGGTGCGATGTACCGTGCAGACTACGCATGGGGACTACCAGTCTTAATTTTAGGAATGGCTATCACTTTAGGTTCAATGTTCGTACGTTCAATTAAAGATGATCATGGATTCCATATTCATAAAGAAGACTTAATGGACGATGATCATGATAAGGGGGCAAAGGCATAATGCAAGCTGAAGAAAAATTCACTTATGAAACATGGCCTGCGGAGCCTGAAAAAGCAACCCTCGAAGCAAAGAACAAGTTTTTAGGCTTCTGGTTCTTCCTTGGGGGAGAGACAGTACTGTTTGCGACTCTGTTCGCTACTTATCTTGCATTGAAAGATAAGGTTCCTAGTGCTGACCATGCACTTGCCAAGGATATCTTTGAAATACCGCTTGCTTTTGCAGCGACAATGCTCCTTTTAACAAGTTCTTTGACAAGTGTATATGCTATGTACCATATGAAGAACTTTAACTTTAAGAAGATGCAGCTATGGCTCGGTTTGACAGTTGCACTTGGCGCAGCTTTCCTTGCTCTTGAGATTTATGAGTTCAATCACTATGTTCATGAATTCGGGCACACATTCACTAGCAGTGCTTTTGGCTCAGCCTTCTATACTTTAGTTGGCTTCCATGGTGGTCACGTTGCATTTGGTTTGGCTTGGATCATAACACTGATGGTCCGCAACTCCAAGCGTGGATTGAACCTTTACAACGCTCCAAAATTTTATGTTGCCAGCCTTTACTGGCACTTCATCGATGTTGTATGGGTATTCATCTTCACGGTTGTATATCTAATGGGAATGGTGGGATAAACTGATGGCTAATCAACAACCAAGTTCAGGTAACCCAAGAGTAGACGTCGAATATCGTCGCAAGAAAAGCGCCGAAGAGATGAGATACCAAATCGTTTCCTTTGCATTGATGATTTTCTTGACTCTTGTTGCTTTCGTTGCAGTAGGATATGAAGGATTTTCAGGCTGGTTTACAGTCCCATTCATTCTTCTCCTTGCTGTGATCCAGGTAATCTTCCAGCTATACTATTTCATGCACATGAGCCACAAAGGACATGAAGCACCAGCATTGTTCCTTTATTCTGGAGTCGTTATAGGTGCTGTAACAATCCTGGCATTTACAACAATTATCTGGTGGTAATATGACTTAAAGAAAAAATCGGCTATTAGCCGATTTTTTCTATGTAAGGAAGTATACTAACATTTAATGGCAGTGCCGTTTTATTGAAGTACCATACCTTTGGAAGTATAATGAAAGTAAAGTTCTAAAACAGGACGGGGTGAATTACAATGCTTACTCTAGATATATTTGGATTCAGAGCACTATGGAGTCCAGTATTTTTCCTGGTAATGGCAGCTTTATTAGTTGTTTATTATCTAATTGTTTTCAAATATTATCATCGTTTCAAGCAAGGTGTTCCAGCAACACGAAAGCAGGCTATTTATTTTACGTCTGCTATCATTGTGCTGTATAGCGTTAAAGGCTCGCCTGTGGATCTGATGGCTCATATAACCTTTTATATGCATATGATTCAAATGGCAGTACTTTACCTTGTCGTACCTCCTTTATTGATTTTTGGCTTGCCTGATTGGCTTTGGAGATCGTTTTTATCACTTCCGGTAGTCGATCCATTGTTTCGCTTTTTTACGAAGCCGCTAATTGCCTTGATCATGTTTAATGGAATATTCTCTATTTACCATATACCACTGATTTTTGACTTTGTAAAAACGGATATGTGGCTGCATGCAGGTTACACATCGATCCTATTTATTCTCGCGATGTTCATGTGGTGGCCTCTAGTCAATAAGTTGGAAGAGTATCAGACATTATCCGGTGTTAAAAAGATGGGGTATATCTTTGCTGACGGTGTACTAATCACACCTGCTTGCGCTTTAATCATTTTTGCTGATACACCCATGTACGCTACTTTTTCCGACCCGAATGCATGGGGAGAAGCTTTGAAATTATGTGTACCGCCAACGATGCTATCGAACCTGAATCTAAGCGGTCCTGAAACCTTCAGTTCTATTTCACTTCTGCATGATCAGCAGCTAGGAGGAGTAATCATGAAGGTCATTCAGGAAATCGTCTATGGCATCTTCCTTGGATATGCGTTCTTCCAATGGTTTAGAAATGAAGAGGATCATCAGGCTGAACAAGATGCGATCAATCTTGCGAGCGCTCCACAGCCAATTAAGTAATAATGATTAAAAGCTTCCTTGCTGGGAAGCTTTTATTTTTATGATTTTCATTCCAACAAAAAAATTATTAGATAACGACAATCAAATATTGAAAAAAAAGAGACAGGTCACCTACAATTAACTTTATGGAGAAATAATGATTGAGAGGTACATATATGTCTAACTTACCGATCCTGCCGACAATCAGCACTACATTTATTGTGTTAAGTGCGATCACTGTGGCAATTGGCTGGGCCCAAATAAAACAAAGAAAGATTGAAAAACATCGCAAGACTATGACACTGGCTGGTATATTCGCCATCATATTCTTTGTGATTTATGCATCAAGGACGATTTTCATTGGAAATACATCATTTGGTGGACCTGATGATATCAAGATTTACTATACGATATTCTTAATTTTTCATATCACACTTGCTACTATTGGTGCTGTCCTTGGAATTATCTCGCTATACACAGGATATAAGAACAGATTAGAGCGTCATCGTAAACTTGGTCCTGTCACCAGTGTAGTCTGGTTCTTTACAGGTATCACGGGAGTTGCCGTTTACCTGCTTCTATACGTATTCTATAAAGGCGGAGAAACAACTTCAGTCATCAAGGTCATACTTGGAACATAGCGGACTTAAAAACATTGCATATAGCAATGTTTTTTATTTAATGAAGGTATTTCCGCTTTAAGAAACGAATGTATTAGGTTGTATAAAGGAGGTTGAATTTACTTGGATATTAAAGTTTTGTCAGAAGAACATTATCTGGATTCAATGAATCTATCAATGTACGCGTTTCAGTATAAAGTGCCTGAAAGTGATGTTCCTAAAAGGTTGGAGACCCTTAAGAAACATCGGCTGCTAGGGATCTTTGAAGGAGAAGAGCTTGCTTCCAAATTGCATATTCTATCTTTGAATGTGAAGCTGGGGCAAAAGGATTGGAAAATGGGAGGTATAGCTGGAGTCGCTACATATCCTGAGCACAGACGAAAAGTCCATGTGAATGCCTTAATGAAACATGCACTAAAGGATATGGATCACAGTGGGAATATTGTTTCTTTCCTTCATCCATTCCAGATCGATTTCTATAGAAGGTTTGGCTGGGAGATTATTTCAGACAATAGGAAGATCACTATTGAAAAAATAGATTTAAAACCTGTAGATAGACAACCAGGAACCATTAAAAGACATACAGAGAAGAATCACTCATTGGATATTGAAAGAGTCTATGAGGAATATGCAGCCATGCATAGCGCGATGTTAGCAAGAGATTCGGAATGGTGGCGCACTACTATATACGGTGAACAAACAGCTGCAGTTTATTATGATTCTAAAAATGAAGCCTTAGGCTACATTTTATACGAGATTAAAGATAATGTTATGAAGGTTGAGGAATACGTTTCTCTAACCCATGAAGCGAGGAAAGCACTGTGGAATTTCATCTGCCAGCATGATTCAATGGCAGATCGAGTGGAAGTACTGTTATCAGTCCATGATCCATTCCCATATTTTTTAAAGGAGCCTAAGCTCAAAACGGAAATTTATCCATATTTCATGGGCAGAATTGTGAATGCTGAAAAAGCATTAGCCAGCTATCCCTTCAACACCACTACTGATGATAAAAAGGTGTTTCTTCATTTGGAGGATGCTGTTGCCCCGTGGAATACAGGGACATATATAATTGGGCAGGAAGGGGTCAAATTTCATCCTGTGAAAGAGGAAAGTACCTGTGTATCTGCTCCAAAGCGCGGACTGCATTTGAACATCAACAGTTTAACGGCCATGTTATTCGGCTATAAACGTACTCTTGAATTATTCGAGCTAGAACTGCTAAAGGGAGACATCAGTGAAGTCGCGGAGCTGGAGCATGCAATGCCAGCATTTAAGCCATTCTTTTATGATTTCTTTTAAAATTTGGCTCTATTAAACCCCATTGTTGTTTTATAGTCCTGTTGATTGTAGTGGAAGGCGCGTAGACTCCTGCAGGCTTAGCTGGTCAAAATGAGCCCCCGCAGGAACGAAGCGACGAGGAGGCTCATCGCCAGCCCCCTCGGAAAGCGAAGCGCCTGGAACGAAAATCAACAGCCTAGTTTAAAAGAGCATAAAATTTAATAAAAACAAAACCCGGATGCTAGTTCATCCGGGTTTCGTTTAGTTTATTAGAAAGTATAAATTTTTTGCACATAGATTCGTGTCTAACTCCAGCGCCTAGCCCTTCGAGACGCAAGTCTAGCTGCGGTTCCTAACTCCTCGAGTCGCTTCGGTCGCCAATGAAGTCAAAGAACGACTTCACTGTCAGGCCCTCCAGCGCTTGTCAGGGCTGGACAAGGCGCTTACGCTTTTCTAGATTTAAATTTTGAATTTCAATTTAATTATGCCAGCTTCTTTGGCTGAATTGAATCCAATCAAGAGCAATGGTCCGATGACAAATCCCATGAAGCCGAATAGCTTCAGTCCAAGATACATGGCAATCAGTGTAGATAGTGGAGACAGGCCTATATGGCTGCCCATTACCTTAGGCTCGACCGTACGCCTGATAATCAGCAAAATAACCGCCAGGACGGCCAGCTGGCTTCCTAGGGCTATATTACCTGTTGCCAGATGGAAGATTGACCAGGGAGCCAATATGACAATTGAACCTATCAGCGGGATAAAATCAATCAGCCAGATGATCGCCGCCATAACAATTGCATACTCCGGAGTAATGAAAAGCAACCCAATCAGGGCTACGATAAAAATAATGACACTCACCAAAAATTGTGCTTTCAAAAATCCAAACACAACATAAGACAGGCGGGATGTCATGAAATGTACTTTATCTGCTGTTCTCTCAGTTAAATGGCTGTATACACCTTGCCTCAAGGATGGGAGCTCAAGCAAGAAAAGAAACAGGGCAATCAAATAGACAAGGAAGCTGATCAGAAAATTCGGGATGTAGGTCAGCAATGCCTTCAAATTATCTATATTGATAAATGCAATCATGTCATTCTTAAGTTTATTGAGAAAGTCCTCTGCCCGGTTGCTGATTTCGGTTACAACTTCCCTGGGTAGGTCATTGGCTGCTTCCACAAACCTATTTTCCGCCTTATACCATGCATTCGTAATTTCATTTATATAGACTGGAGTATTATCAATCAAGTCAATTGCCTCGGTGACTGCTGTTGTAGTCAGGAAATACCCTGAAATAACTATGAGCAATACAAACAGGAGGAAAATTGCCAATACTGCCAGGCGCCGCCCAATCTTAAATTTTTTCTGGAAGTAAACCACTGCAGGCTCGAGAAAAAGGGCGGTAATCAAAGCAGCAATCAACGGGATGGAAACCGGAAGGATAATGTAAAGAATTGTTGTGATGGCGATGGTGATTAATGCAATCATGATTGTACGTTTAGTAAAAATACCGGACAAGTGAAGCTCCTTTCTATACTCTTGGAGAGTATATACCTATAAAAAGCATTTATTAAGGGCACTTAAGCCTTATATCTCAGAAAGCGCAAAAAATTCCTTAACACTTAAATTATAGTACGCATTTAATATAAGAAACAACAAAAATCAGCTATAACCCACGTCTTTTTATAAACTTTGTTGATTTTTATGCTGACGGACTCACTTTAGCAATGGTAGATCGCTATTCCAACTCTATCAATATTTGAGAACATCAGGTATCGGACCTTAATTTTAGGGGTGAGGCAATGAAGAAGTCAGGAGATGTCATGCCTCAGCAAATTAGAGAGGTATGCCGGGCAGTCTGTGCAATTGTTCATGCCAACATAAATGAAAATGTCTTTTTTCAACTATCGAGGTATAAAACCAGGATTTCACGATTGCGACGAAGAAATGCATTTGCTGACAATGGAGTAATGGTTGAGTTTGATCGGGGGTACGTGAAAATAAAAGTATTTGTAGACATTTGTATTGGAGAGTACTCGATCCTTGAAAATGCCACAGAACTTCAGAAAAACATAGAGGAGGAGATTGTGCTTTTTACTTCCTTTTTACCGAAAGCGATTGATGTTATTATTAGCGGCATTAATGTAAAAAAGACGCATTGAATGCGTCTTTTTAATGAAATAAAAAAGTAAAAAGATTCGTTTCGAGAAATGTCCAGCTCCAGCGTCTAGCCCCTCGAGTCGCTTTTTAGGTTCGGTCCGACCAATGAAATTCAAAAAAATACTTCACGAGTCGGAGCACAGAGAAAAACGATGTGCTAGAACCGCCAGCCACAGGACGTGGCGTTACAGGCGGTCAGCGCTGAACAAGGCACTTGCGCTTTTCGAATTAAAGTGCAAATTTCTCTGCTTCTGCTTTCACATCGTTTAATAACTTTTCGCACTGGCTGACAATTGCTTTAGGGAATTGCTCACCTTCACCATATTCAACGCCATGCGGATAATAATGTTTGCCCAGCAATGGAGTCATCAACTGAATGATCGCTTTGTGTGCTCCGACGTCACCTTCATGAACATAGCCCTGGACACGTAAATAAAATGTCCCTTCTTTAACCACAATCTTTTTGTCATAAGTTACTCGCTCATAGTCCCATTGACCCTCACGGACTAGGACGTGCTCTAACATAACCTCATCAAGACGGTTCAAGTCGGCCTTCAAGTTTTCAATACCTGTATTTTCGAATTTCATCCTATTCCCTCCTAAAACACACTGCAGTAATATCGCCTAAAATAGATTATATCTCAAATTTAATAATAGTAAAAATATGATAAAGTTGCAATGAATATAAAAGCGATTTTGTCTTCTTCCAATTGGACTGCTTGCAAAGGGCAACTGATGAATAAGAAATATTTAAAGGCATAAATAGGATATTCGGGGTAACCCTAACTTTGAGCAGCAAAGCTTTGATATAAGGAGGAAATGAAAGTGCGTAAAATCCGTGATATCATGACTAGCGATGTGGAAACATGTACTTTATTGGATAATGTATTTGAAGTAGCAGTCAAAATGAAAGAATGGAATGTTGGATCAATCCCTATCGTTGACAATGGTAAGCTCGTAGGTATGATCACTGACCGGGATATTGTCATTAGAGGGATAGCAGAAAAACATCCACCGTCTTCTAAGGTTGAAACGGTAATGAGTGGCCACCTGGTTACAGCGACACCGGGTATGTCCACTAAAGATGCAACCAGGCTTATGGCAGAACATCAAATAAGAAGGCTGCCCATAGTTGAAGGGGATAAATTAGTAGGAATCGTAGCGCTTGGGGACTTTGCTGTAAATGAAATGACAGACGAACAAGCACAACATGCTCTATCAGAAATCTCAGAACCTGGAAGCCGCATGCAATAGTCAAAGGCACTCATATTGGGTGCCTTTTTGTCATCAATCCTCCTACAAATGTTTGCACCTTATGTAAGAGTTGTTGTTTGATTTTACATTAAGCAGGCCTTATGTTAATACTAAGTTACCAAGGAACCACGAGAAATAGGGCAATCATATTAATAAATATGTTTTTTTTTGAGTCGGAAAGAACACTTCTATTAAAAAGAACTCTATAAATGATATAATAATTTCAAAAAATCACTCATATAGTGATAGAGAGAATAGTGTCTTTTGACTCACATCAATGTGGTTTGCCAAAGAAGGGGGGATCTACCTGCGAACTATTTTTAGGATTTTAGTTTTTGCCAGCTTTTTTTTACTGATTGGTTTATACATGGGATTTAATAAGGAAGATACTGAGGAACTGGTAATTGAACAGAAGACCGCCCCTAAAGAGGATGAATCCCTCGATAAGGATATCGATGAGAAAAATATTAGTGAGGGCATTGACCAGCCTGCACAGGGAGTTGGTTCCTTGTTAGGTAAGGATATTGATTCTCTTAAGGCTGCATTAGGTGAACCATCCAGGGTTGACCTATCAGCATATGGCTTCCATTGGTGGATTTATAACAATGACCTTGACCAATATATCCAGGCTGGTGTATTGAACGGAAAGGTTGTGACCGCTTTCGGGATTGGCGCTTCAGTAAATATTCAACCTTTTAAAACTGGACAGCCAATCGAAGAAATCTTTTCAATGAACGTGATTGAGCCTGATGTTACGTTTGAGTATAATGGAAGCTCATACAAATTTGAGCTTTCTGAGCAGGATATGAACACACGACCCATTATAAAAATGGGTGAATATTTTGTTCAGCTTTATATTGATAAATTCACTAGTACTGTCTCAAGCATCAGGTATATGGACAAAGAAACGATCATCAAACAGCGTCCGTATGAAATGGTGTACAGGGGAACTCTGTTAGAACCGACTGTATTATCTGAGGGAGATTGGGTCAGAATTGAAGCAGGTCTAGAAAAACAGATCCTGGACATTACTAACGCAATCAGATTAAGACATGAACTGCCAACGCTGGAGTGGGATGAAAAAACGGCAGAAGTCGCATATGCCCATAGCAAGGATATGGCAATTGAAGATTATTTTTCGCATGAGTCGGAAAAGTTCGGAGATTTATCGGAGAGGCTAAATACAGCGGAGATTTTGTATCAGGTGGCTGGGGAAAATATCGCAGCTAATTATACAGATGGACCAGCAGTTGTCGAGGGATGGCTGAATAGTGAAACCCATCGTGAGGCATTATTGAATGAAGAGTTTTCGCATCTTGGAGTTGGTGTGTATCAGATGCATTATACCCAGAACTTCTTGAAAATGTGGGAGCAACAACAGTAATTGCTATTTTACATTTATACATTATTTACAGCGAAGGAGCATGTCCGCAAGGTCATGCTCCTTCGTTCTGTTTTCATGATAGCAAGCGTAGTTTTCACTTTGAGAATTACGCTTTTCTTACTGTCCGATTGATTGAAAAGTAACCTTGCTTCCAGTTGCCGTATAGATGAACAATTTCCCCTGCTTTGAATCGATGTGGAAATGAACCTTTCCTTAATGGAGTCACTTTTTTTACGGTTATCTCTTTGAAGCCAGTGTTGACCCTCAGCACTGTTACATGATTATACCGATGGTAATAAAACCGCTCTTTATATTCAGTAACCTCAATGATTTTTCCGCTCACGACCGCTTCTTCAGGAATGTCCTCCAGTTTGATCCATTCCTGAAAATTGGCATGCATTTCTTTTTTAGTCAACCAATAAAAATACGCAAGGACAATCGGAATCGCAATTGCTGTAACCATCCATGATCACCCTTATTTATGCTGTTTTTTGACAACAAAGAAACTTCCGGAAGAGTGAGCGATCTTTCTGCCGTCTGACCTGAATACATTCGCTTCAAGGACAACAGTACTTCTTCCTTTATGGATCAGCGTGGCTTTACAATGAAGGTTGTCGCCGATCCCTGGCGCAAGATAATGGATGTTAATCTGTGACGTGACAGCCGCGTAACCTTCTGGCAGCAGCTTATTCGCAAGTGTTCCCATAGCCGTGTCGAGTATTGTGGCAGTAAAACCGCCATGCACTATGCCAAGGGTATTATCGAGTACATTTGTAATCGGAATATCAATTTCACAAGTCTCATGATCGAGTCTTCTATCCATATGCAGGAGGCCGTCAATATACGTGCTGTTTTTTCCGCTAAATTTATTTTTCATTCCTGAAAGTACCGTTTTCAGGTCCTCAAGTTCATGCTCTCCTGATAACGAGATGCATTCGTCTAAAAGCTGCTGCAATTCTTTTTCCACTATACTATTACCTCTTTCTGAATGGCTCCATTCGTATGATTTCGAATGATTTATCATTATAGTAAAAAAGCCATCTTATAATCTGTTTTATATTTTAACACTTTGGCTCTTTTAAAGCACAAGGTTGACTTCTGAAATCCTTCACCAATCATGATGATTTTCATATGCTATTATAGGCATTTGTTACACTGTGAGGTGAAAGCTATGGTCAAAAAGAAACTCCATCCCTCTGTTGAAAAGTTCAAGGATTTCGTGAAAGCTCACCCAGAGCTCGTGCAGGAAGTCAGAAAGGGAAACACAACCTGGCAGGAGATGTACGAAGATTGGTACTTGCTTGGTGAGGATGACCCCAAATGGAATAACAAGAGCAATCATGAAAAGGACGAAGAAAGTGAAGAAAAGAAAACCGATTGGATTGGGACAATCATGGGTGCTGTTAAAAATATGGATCCCGAACAGGTTCAAGGACAAATCCATAACATAAGCCAGGCACTCGGGGCAATCCAGGGAGTCCTTTCACAATTCCAGGGAAGTAAAGGGGGACAACAGACACCTAATAGTTCAGGTCCTGCACATCCTTTCTCCTTCAGACAGGATTAGAATGGAGGCTAACAATGCGTAAAGATGTCATGGAGCAATTACGAAATAATAAAGAGTTGATAGAGTTCGTCCGAGCCCAGCCACACTGGTACAGGAAACTGAGCAGGGACCCAAGGGACATTTATTCTGCGCAGATCGCCGCGTTGCACCATTTTGAAAAAACGATCCCGCATAAGGTTCAAAAGTTCTCCAACAATGTCCAGATGGCATCGATGATGATGCATATGTTCTCAAGCATGAATTCGCAATCATGACAAAGCTTTCTTCTGATGAAGAAAGCTTTGCTGTTTTTTTGAAGGGGGACTATGCAGGCGTGCCAGGGCTTTCAGATGATGCCCTCTCGAAAATTTAGCTTTTCTGGCAGTTTCATGGTAAAATGAGGTTCGGAGGTGAGCCAGCATTGCTTGCTGTTACGTCAGAAAGAGTATTATTGTTGGAAGAAGCTGAACAGTTAGTCAGCATGATTTTAGAATCTGATATTGCCGAGTATTATCGGGAATGTTTATATAATGTTAAAAATAATCCTGAGACACAAAGGAAGGTTCGTGAATTTGTGGACTTGAAGGAACGATATGAAGAGGTTCAGCGTTTCGGAAAGTACCATCCTGACTACAAGGAAGTCATGGGGAAAATTAGGATTGTCAAAAGAGAGCTGGACATGGATGAGGTTATTGCCGAATTCAAAAAGGCAGAAAATGACTTACAGAGCCTGCTTGATGAGGTTAGTGTGATCATCGGCAGATCCGTCTCAGAGAGCGTAAAGGTTCCTACCGGAAATCCATTCTTCGAAAGCTCTTGCGGAGGCGGTTGCGGAAGCGGAGGAAGCTGTGGGTGCTCTGCCTAGGTCAACGACAGAAAGCATGGGGATCCCATGCTTTTTTCTTTTGATTTTAGCATTGTTTGAGCCCAATGATGATTTTAGACTGGATTAATGGGATTGATTATTGAAAAAACTGGTTTTTGTGTGCTAGACTAGTACAAAGCAAACGTTTACCGAAGGGGAAAAGAATATGATAGGACAGAGACAGGGAATCATCGTCTGGCTGTATTCATTAAAGCAAGCCAAGATGCTCAGAAGATTTGGAAATGTTCATTTTGTCTCGAAGAAATTGAAATATGCAGTCATATACTGTAATCTCGATGAGGCAGAAGCACTGATGGAAAAAATCAGTTCATATTCGTTTGTTAAAAAGGTGGAACCTTCCTATAAACCATTTTTAAAGATGGAATTCGAAAACTCTTCCCCTGATAAAGCAAAAGAATATGATTACAAGATGGGGATATAGAACTGTGCTGGCTTCGCATTAGTCAACAGAAAAAGGTGAGGGGGAACCCTCACCTTTTTTGATTTTTATATCAGTAATTATAGACTTTTTACACTTAGATTAGTGTCTAGCTCCAGCGCCTAGCTCCTCGAGGCGCTTGTACTTTTTGTTCTTTTCCTATGAGTCTATTGTAGAGGCGGAATATAGTGGTTCAGCCTTAAAATTCCAATAAGGTGCTGATAGTACAATTCTTTCTCGGCGAACATTGTTGATGGTTTCGCATCAAACTCTATGATCGTTTTGTCTAGTTCGGAAGCTAATTCAACAAACATGTCGTATCGTTTGTTCTTAAGCATATGAGGGTTTGGAATACCCTCCCTGCTAACATATAACGCCTGAAATTTCCCGGGGTGTGTCGGCTTTAGCACAACGACAAGGGAAGTTACATCCTTTTCATTTATTTTTGTATGGATTGCCATCAAGTGCATCAATCGATGCTCATTTGCCCTGGCGGTTTCTATCAATTCGTAAAGATCTGAATATCCTTCTCCAAGCTCGATAAAACGTTGAATCAATCTGAATTACCCCTTCCAACTTATCTTCCATCATACTTTACCATTTGTGGTCAAGAATTTGAAGCGTTTGTCAGACTCGATTTTTTCTATAAATTTTTAATAATTTATCTTACTCTCGAGCTTTGTATTTGCTATTTTATATTAGTAGAGAGATTGGAGAGTATTTCAATGAAGAATGTTTCTTTCCTGTTGACCACAGGATTATTCATGATTATTTGCGCAGCTGTCATTTGGCAATGGAGCGCTTTTCAACAAAATAACGACATACCAGCTAAACGGGAGGGAGATATATCTCTCATTGTAACGGTGAAGGTGGAACAGGATGGGATTCAAGTAAAGCAGACATTTGATAACCTCGATATTAACCAGCAATATCAGGCAGTCATCCCGTCACAGGCTATAGAGGTTAAATGCACAGATGCAGAGGGGAATACATGCCATGAAGAAAATAAGCCTAAAGGGGATAAGATGCATTTTGAATTCACATTAACATCTGGCCCCGGACTTTCGATGCTATTGAATGATTGGATGATTATTCTGAAGGATGCAACAATCAAAAAGACGAGAATCCAGTTAGCAGACCAATATTTTAAAAGGGGTACATGGTCCGCCGGACTCCCTTTGAAAGGCTATAAGCAAACGGAGTCGCTGCACTATTATGTTTTTGAAGGAGAGAATTCATCTCCTTCGCTATATTGGCAAGAGAAGCCCCTTATCAAACTAACAGGGCAAAAGGGAATCGACTATTATACAGCTAAAAAGGATCAGGTTATATACAAATTTGACAGTCTAGAGACTTTCTCTGACAACCACCTAGCTGTAGTGATCATCGATGGAAAAAGGACTGTCCGGGGTAACGGCCTCCTGTTGGCAGGGAACGAGTTGACTGATAAAGAGTTTGAACAAGACTTGGCAGTGGCATTTTTGTCTTCGAAGTTTGGAACAGAAGAGTGGATTCTTGAGGCATTGGCTTCAATGGTAACAAAGCAGGAACCAGAAAATGAAAAGAGCAGGGCAATGGTTGAAGAGTTGGAAAAAAAATTTGACTTCACAAGAAATAGCTGCCTTTATCAGCTTCTCTTCCAAACAAGGTCACCTTAATGGCAACTCGCTTGATGGGTATTTGTCTTCAATCAAAGGGATGAAATCGGACTTCTTTTCGATGAACAGCCAAAATAGGTCAGGGATTTCCCCATTACTTTTTAAAGACGCAAGAAGCGTAATAGTGAATGAAGATGAAAAAGAAGAACTAGCAGCTGTCATTAAAGGAGATCAATACCTGTTTCCTTTAGTGCCTACTATGAATGCTTTAGGCTATAAAACTACAATAGGACCTGATTCATCAACACTGGAAATTTCATCTGCAAACAATACTTATTACTTTAACGTAAAGAATAAAACATTCATTCATGGAGGCCAAACCTTTGGGCTTCTTGAGAGCCCATTCCAGAACCTGAATGGGGATTTGTATATAGAAAAGCATTGGATCAATGCAATTTTTAAAGTGCGGGTTTCGGAAAGTGAGGAATCGATCACTCTTGGTTTATAGGTTTTATAAAACCTATAATAGGCAAAAAAAAAAGCCCTGCAGTTTCTGCAGGGTCCTTCTATATCCCTTCAAAGGATAGAAGGCAAAGGGAGAGGAGAAACCGGAGGAAGAACTTATGGGGAAACGTAAGTCTTCTCCGCGGTTGGCAACAACATCCTCAAATTGATGTTGTTAATCATCATTATTTCCACATTAGGAAGGGATATACACTTATTTGGTTAATTTTTTATATGTGTGGTAGGATAAGGTAGTAATTTACATAGTAAAAAAGCTACAAGATTGAGGAGTACATAACATGAGAGTTGTATCAGGTGATTTAAAGGGCCGTGTTTTGAAAGCGGTACCCGGAACTTCCACAAGACCTACCACTGATAAAGTGAAGGAAGCACTGTTCAATATGATTGGCCCTTATTTTACAGAAGGACTGGGCTTGGATTTATTCTCTGGAAGCGGTGGTCTTGGGATCGAAGCTCTTAGCAGAGGTCTGGATAAAGTCATTTTTGTCGATCGAGAAGGCAAGGCGATACATGTCATTAATGAAAACCTAAAGTCATGCGGGTTGGAAGAAAAGGCAGAAGTATACCGAAATGACGCTGTCAGGGCGTTGAAAGCAATTCAAAAAAGAGACTTAACTTTCGATTATATATTCCTGGACCCGCCCTATAAAAAACAACAGCTGGTCAAGCTGTTGGAAACGATCAATAAGGAGAGCCTTGTTCATCATGATGGTCTGATTGTCTGTGAGCATGCTTCTGATATCACTCTGCCAGAAAAGGTTGGAGGACTAGTACAGACAAGAAACGAAAAATATGGAATTATAGGAATTACTCTTTATAAAGTTGATGCAGTTGATGAGGAGGAAGTATAAGTGGCAAGAGTGGCTGTGTGTCCGGGCAGTTTCGACCCGGTTACATTGGGACATTTGGATATCATCACAAGAGCAGCAAAGGTATTCGATGAACTTTATGTAGTGGTTTTGAATAATTCTTCAAAGCAACCATTGTTTTCTGTAGAAGAAAGAATTGAACTTATTGAAAAAGTGACTAAGAGCATCCCGAATGTAAAGGTGGACTCCTTCCAGGGATTGTTGGTTGATTATGCAGAAAGCGTCAAGGCGGATGCGATTATCAGGGGCTTGCGGGCTGTTTCAGATTTTGAGTATGAAATGCAGATTACATCAATGAACAGAGTGTTGAGTGATAAAATAGAGACTTTCTTTATTATGACAAACAACCAGTATTCATTCTTGAGTTCAAGTATTGTAAAAGAGGTTGCAAAGTATGATGGGAATATCTCTGAATTAGTTCCGCCCGAAGTTGAAGAGGCTTTACTTGAAAAATTCCATAATGAAAAAGAGAAATAACGGGCAGAAATTTGCCCGTTATTTTTCTTTTAATATTCGATTTCCAAGTAACCATACATAAATAAGCAAACTGCCGATTGTAATTAGCGGCCCTGCAGTGGTGAGGATGTTATGCGCTGCTGCGAGGCGGCTGCCTTCCGAAGTAAGATATTCCATCACCGGCAAAGCATTGGATGGCTGCCCATCTTCAAAAAAACGTACATAAACCGGCTTCCATAAAATGAAAGCAAAGAATGCTGCAAAGATGCCGTGAATGATTCTTGCAAAAAAAGAAAGGCTGAAAGCGGATGTCTGTCTGGGCAAGAATGCTGGCAACCTGAGCCTGGACACTAAAACCGCTGAAGGCAAGGATAAAGCTGGTTATTACAGCCTGATGCATCAGCGTAGCATCCTGGATCTGGCTGGTCATCTGGCTGCCGAGAGTAATTTCGAAAAGTCCTGAAATGAATGGCAAGCTCAAGCTTTCTGTCATGCCGAGCATCATTAGCAAAATTTCAAGGAATTCAGCCAGGAATGCGGTGATGTGAAGATGGAATAATAGTTTGTTAATAACGGAGAATAAGATAATGAACCCGCCAATCATCAACAAGGTCTGTATGGAAGACATAACAGAGTCGCCCAGCAGTTTTCCGACCGGACGATTGTCCTTTAACCTTGTCCTGTGCAAAGCGGCAAACGCATCCCTGATCGTCAGGTTCCGTTCTTTTTCCTTTGTCGCATTTTCCTCACTTCTTCCATAGAACCTCATAATCAATCCAACGCTTATGTTTCCAAGGTAATGGGCAAGGGCCAGAATAACACCAAGTTGAACATTATAAAAGAACCCAACCGACACAGCACCAAAAATGAATAGAGGGTTAGAGGAATTAGTAAACGATACAAGCCGTTCTGCTTCGATTTTTGACAGCTGCCCTTCCTGGCGCATTCGTGCCGTCAGCTTTGCTCCTGCTGGGAAGCCGGAAGCCATACCCATTGCCCAGACAAAACCGCCAACACCCGGTACCCTGAACAGTGGCCTCATCAAGGGTTCCAATAAAACACCAATAAAACGCACGACACCGAATCCAATCAGCATTTCTGAAACGATGAAAAAAGGAAGGAGTGAGGGAAAGACAATTTCCCACCACATATTCAAGCCTCTAATCGAAGCATCAAAGGATTGCTGGGGAAAAGAAATGAGTGAAGCAGCCAGTAAAGTGACGGAGGCTGCAAGGAAAATTGTTTTTATTCTGGATTTAATCACCTAATATCCTCCTTCCTGCGGTCTTGCTGTGAAACTTTTTTAAATCAATGGTAAAATAGAAAGAAACTTACCAGAGGTGTTATTTTCCATATATCTTCCGATTCTATGTACCTTTCACTCCAGTTAGCCATATATCTGGAAGTGCTTGGTTAATTTCAATTCCATTCAGCTGATCCTTTTTGATTTGAAAAAATACATAAACAATGATTAGTTGTCAGCCTTGTCCTCATATAAATCAATATACTCGCTGAACTTCAAATTAGACCAAGTTTAGCTTTTACCCGAAAAAATCATGGTTTTAAGGGAGGAAAAAGCTTTGGCAAGCCCAAAGATAGGTTTAGCTCTAGGGTCAGGTGGAGCAAGGGGATTTGCCCATCTGGGTGTCATAAAAGTTTTAAGAGATGAAGGCATCCCGATCGATTTGATTGCCGGGAGCAGCATGGGGGCACTGGTAGCATCATTTTATGGTGCTGGCCTTGACGTTGATCGTCTCTATAAACTGTCGCGTGTGTTCAAAAGGAAATATTATCTTGATTTTACAGTCCCAAAGATGGGATTTATCGCTGGGAAAAGGGTGAAAGAACTTATCAGGATTTTTACCCATGGAAAAATGATCGAGGAACTGGATATCCCGATTGGCATTGTTGCGACAGACTTGATGTCAGGGGAGAAGGTAGTCTTTAAAAAAGGACCTGTGGCGGAAGCTGTTAGAGCCAGCATCGCGATTCCGGGTATTTTTGTTCCGGAAAAGCTGGATGGAAGGTTGTTCGTCGATGGAGGAGTTGTTGACCGGATTCCTGTTTCTGTTGCTAAGGAGATGGGAGCGGATATCGTTATTGCGGTTGATGTATCCAGCGTGAAGAAGAACGAGGATGTTACATCCATTTTCGATGTGATCATGCAGAGTATCGATATCATGCAAATGGAGCTGGTCTCAAATCGAGAGGTCGCTTCCGATGTAATGCTCAGGACTCCGGTCGAAATGTTTAACTCCAAAGCATTTACTAACATAGATGAAATCATTGCTATTGGAGAAGAAGAAGCAAAAAAACACATGGATAAGATAAAAAAGTGCATTGAACAATGGAAGGAGCCTCAATCAGAATGAGCAGAAAAAAGTCTATAGCTCTGTCTATATTGGCAGCTATATTATTAATAGCCACCGCTTTTTATTACTTGCCTTACTATGTTACCAAACCGGGTATGGCTAAGGAGCTGGAACCGATTGTAGAGGTTGAAGACGGCTACGATGAGGAAGGAAGCTTCATGCTTACGACAGTCAGGATGGGCAGAGCGAATATATATGCCTACATCATTGCAAAGCTGAGCAAATATCAGGAAATCTATCCTGTAGAAGATATCAGGGCGGATAATGAGTCAGATGAAGAATACAATATCCGGCAGCTGCACATGATGGATAATTCGAAAACATCAGCAATAGAGGTGGCCTATAAAAAAGCGGGTAAACAAGTTACTTACACCTACAAGGGAGTTTATGTGTTAAGGATAATGGAAGGGATGCCGGCTGAAGGCAAACTTATGCCAGGCGATCTGGTTTTTAAGGTAGATGAGAATGAATTTAATTCATCTGAAGAGTTCATTGAATATGTCAGTTCAAAAAAACCAGGTGATACAGTCGAGCTTTCCTATCAGCGGAATGGCAAGACAAATTCAGTTAAAATACCTTTAAAGGCACTAGATGATGGAAGCGGCCGTCCGGTAGTAGGCATTCAGCTTGTCGATGACAAAGAAATTGACGTTGAGCCAGATGTAACAGTCCAATCTGAAGAAATCGGTGGACCATCTGCTGGACTTATGTTCTCACTGGAAATCTATAATCAATTGATTGAGGAAGATTTGACAAAAGGGTATGAAATTGCCGGAACAGGAACAATGAGTACTGATGGAACAGTCGGAAGAATTGGCGGAATCCAGCAAAAAGTAGTAGCTGCAGATAAAGCGGGGGCTGAAATCTTCTTTGCTCCATTCGAAAAAGGGACCAAGGGTTCGAATTACGAAGAAGCGGTGATCGCCGCTGAAGATATTGAGACGAAAATGAAAATTGTCCCGGTGGATACGTTTGATGAAGCTGTATCCTATCTGGAGAATCTAAAAGAAAAATCAAGCTGAAAATAGCTTGATTTTTCTTTTTGCTAATAGTTATGTAACCAACAGTTCTAGCTGTATTTCAACATGATTGGCGGCCTGGAGAATTCCTCCGCAAGCAGTTCTTGCTGCCCGTCACCTGTTTGCCCAAGAGCATAAATCCTTGAAGCTTTGACATCCAATTCGATGTCAGGGTCAGTGAAAGCAGAAAGTTTTGCAACAAGCGGCAGACTAAAATCTTTTTTCTTTTGGTTCAGGTAAGAGCGTCCCTTTTCTGTTGCGCCCAAAAGACGTAAATAACTCACAGTTCTTCGGCTCGTTTTCATGGTTTCCTTTCGTGTATTGGTTAAAATATGAAGGCAGACTCTCTGTAGCCTTGTCCATGTATAACGCTTTGTTTTAATATTTTCCATGAATTGTTGGAATGATTCTGAGGAAGCAGCAGCGGCAAGTAATCTGTTTTCTAGTCCTTCTTCTACTTCATAGAAGCCCCTTAATTCTGCTGGAGTGCTTTGTAGCAATTTATACTTCAATAAAGGCCAGTAATTTTCCCATGAATGGAAACCGCCATATTGATTCCTGTAGCTTGTAAGCTGTTCGTAAGTCGCTTCTGGTACGTATTGCTTAATATTCTCTATTTCTCCTGCCGTTCCGAATAAGGCTTTGCGTATGCTCGTAGCGCTGGCTATTGTGGCGGAGGCAAAATGCTCATCATGGTAACCTGCACTTTTTCTAGTGATCGTTTCGGCTTTCATTGAACTTTTTTGCCTGATGACCGCCTGTATGTAATGAAGTCCTAGGATGTTATTCGGTCTTGAAATATCGATAAAGCTTTCATCTGGTGCAAGATACTGGAAACTAAGGGCGATTGATTTAGGGTAACTATATCCTTCTCTAGTGTATTGTCTTATTTTTTCCTGGAATACCTCATTATTCTCATCAAGAAAAACGACCGTTTTATTAAAGGCCTCCAAATCACCTGATTCACTTCCAAAACAAAGAGTATCGCAACCAGCAGCAGAAAGAATCGATACCGCCCCTTCTGCAAAAGTTTCCGCATGCTGTGTCGCAAAACGGTAAGGAAGCTCAAACACGATGTCAACACCTGCTTCGAGAGCCATTTTTGTCCTTGCCCATTTTGAAACAAGTGCAGGCTCTCCGCGCTGAAGGAAGTTTCCACTCATCGCAGCAATAGAAATATCTGCACCAGATTGTTCTTTTGCCTGTTGAAGGTGGAATAAATGGCCATTATGGAAAGGATTATATTCAACAACGACGCCAACTGCTTTCATTCTTGCACTCCTTCATGTTAAGATGGTTATTGCATTGTCTTGAAGTTTAATTTAAAGTAATTAAGTAAATTATAGTGTAAAGAAAAAATTTACACAATAAATCCGGAAAAACCATATATATCACAAGGTTTCATCATCCGACTTTTCGCCTTTGACCACACTTTGACCACGGGAGAGTATTTCGTCCATTAAATTACTTGCTTCCTCTTGACGTTCATCATATACATCGGTATAAATATTAAGAGCAATAGACGCATCGGAGTGCCCCAAGCGTTCCGATACTAACTTAGGACTCATACCTCTATCCATTAGGATTGTGGTGTGGGTCCTTCTTATGTCATGGAATCGAATTAACGGTAGATCCAGGTCAAGGCATATCTTTTTCATGATATATCGAAGTGTGTAAGGAATAACTAATTTTCCCTTCTTGGTCCTGAAAACTAAATCATCTGACGTATTCTTGCTGAATTTCCTGTGATTGTTAAATTCCTCAATTAAAGGGTCTGTAATTGGAATAACACGTTCGGAGGACTCTGTTTTCGGTGGTCCAATGACATACTGACCTTCCTTCAAAGTTAAGCTGTGACGGACATAGATTTTCTTTTTCTCAAAGTCTATATCTGACCAGTGCAGCCCCAATACTTCCCCGATTCTCATTCCAGTGTAAAATGCTAAGTGATATGCCAAGTAATAATCAGCTCGGACTCTGGCCGCAGTTAAAAATGTTAAAGCTTGTTCAACAGACCAACTTTTTTGTTTTTGTTTCTGCATCTTTGGCTTTTTCACGTTCGTTACCGGATTAT
This sequence comes from Mesobacillus subterraneus, assembly GCF_020524355.2. Taxonomy (NCBI): domain Bacteria; kingdom Bacillati; phylum Bacillota; class Bacilli; order Caryophanales; family Bacillaceae; genus Mesobacillus; species Mesobacillus subterraneus. The sequence continues at coordinate 2,643,154 of NZ_CP129019.1, read as the reverse complement.
CGCGAAGCAATTCCAATTCAACAGCTTTTTTAAAAATTGAGCCGATGATCGTGCCCACATAAGCTATATACTTCTTGGATAATCCTGCATCTTTCAGCTGCATGTAAAAATTGTGTATGTGCATGGCTTTGATGTCCTTAATATCCTTATTGCCGAACACAGGTATGATTCTGGCTCCTAATGCACGTTTATAAGAATATATTGTGCTTTCCCGGACTTCTCCCTTCTTGTTGGCCATCCACAGTTCTGATAGCTCCTGGAAGGTCATTTTATCAAACTTTATAAACTCTCCTTTTTCGACTTCTGCTAAGGCAAGTGTAAGGGCTGCTTGAGCTTCCTTTTTGGTACGAAAGCCACCCTTTGATACCTCTGTTCGTTCATTTGTAATTGGATCCCTAATGTGGAAGCGATACTGATAAGAATTTCCTCTTTTTCTTATACTGCCTTTCATATATTCCGTACCTCCCAAATAATGTTTGTCAAATCTTAGTTGAAGTGATACAATCATACCATAAAAACACGAACGGATGTTCTTATTTAAAGCAGAACAAATTGTTACAATTTTAAATCTAAATAACATTTTTTATTTATTTAGACAAAATTCGACTTAATTAGCATTTCTGACGTGGTATTATTTCGACATAAAGACCGAGACCTAAAGGGTGCGGATAAGTCGATGATAGGCCTAACGCCTACCATTTTTGGTACCCACTTCAATGATTTCGTATAGTTCCATGACACTGACATCGAGGACAGCAGCGACATTCAAAGCAGTTTCAAACGACATCTTTTTCTTGTCGTTCACATATTTGCTTATCTGTTGTCTGGAGACTCCAAGCCGGTTCGCCAACTGTTGTATGTTCATGCCTTTTACCTTTAGGATATCTCGAAGCAGGCACCTTCCGACTTTGACCGTCAAAAGACACCATTCCCCCGCATTAAAATATCTAAGGAGTTGGATCGTGTTGATTAAAAAAGAAATTAAGTTAGAACAGTTACTGGCTAAAATCCTAAAAAAAGAAGAACAAAAAAATTCGACTACCTCAAAAAGGTAGTTATTTTTTTAAGCCTCGTTTAACTTTTAGGTACGTTACTATGTCATTTAATTCATCATCAGATAATGGTTTGCCCTCGAACTTTAAATTGTATTTCTCTTTTATGTCATCGAGCGACAGGTCTAAATCCCTTAGAAATTCTTCTTCGTTGCTGGTTAATTCTTCTGTATCTACCTCATCCAAAAAATAACTAGCCTTTACTTCGAAATAATTTGCCAATAATTCAATGGTCTCTAAACTCGGTACCTTTTGCCCGTTTTCAAGCCTGGACAAATGGCTGTAATTCATGTTTATTTCCTCACCTAGTTCTCGCAAGGATAGACCTTTTCTTTGCCTGAGTTCCTTTATTCTAGATCCTAAATAACTCATTCATACCACACCTCCTATTGTCCTTTAGGACAACTTGTCATAGTAACAATAGCACACAAGATACAGGTATATTGTTGACGATTAGACAACAAACTATGCATACAAATAAAAAAATATAAAAAAATGTTGACCTATTGCACAACATGCATTAATATAAAGTCATAAGTTGACCTAAAGACAACAAAACAAAGTCAACAAAAAAATTTTAAGCAAATGTTGTCTAAAAGACAACTTATACGAAGGGAGGATAAAGAATGGTTCAAGAATATCCAGCATTGCTAAACGCTAAGCATGTATCGGAAATCTTGGGTGTTAGCTTGCGTCACGCTTATGAGTTGATGGAGCAAAATGATTTTCCGTTGGTACGCATCGGAAGAACCAAACGAGTTATCAAAGATGATTTGGTCACTTGGATTAATAAGCATAAAAAGGAGGCATGAAAATGAAAATCATCGACCAGCGCATTGCTTACTACACTCGTAAGGTTGCTGAACGTGTATCACATCATCCAGCAAAAGTTTTACCAGCTAAATATACTTACCGTAACTATCGCTTAATGCTTTATAAGAGATTGATGCATCAGCAAATAAAGGCTGCAGGTTACTAAGGCTGAATAAGCCTTTCTCTTTTAGCCAGGTGGCGAAAATTGATGAACGAAATTGGTTCTAACTTTAAAAGGGGTGAATACTGAATGAGATTGGCCCATAAAGAAACCAATGAAAATTATGAGTGGGGTTGGGCAGCAATCGCTTATGGAATTATGGCACTGGTCGTGATCCTCGGGTTATTCGTTTCAAATTGACCAATGTAGTTCACTAAGAAAGGATGATGAGGGATGAAATGTATTTGTGGTCGTGATTTGGAAGAAGAAGTAAAAGGAATTGTCACAAAATATAAAGATAAAAGTATCATTATCAATGATGTGCCTTACTTCATCTGTCATTTTGGACATATAAGAATGGCGAGAACAACAAGAAAATCAGTAAAAACGTTATTGGAAAAAGCGTATGAAGAAGGTAATACAGAAATTGATTTTACAGCGTAGTTCGAAGAAATCGACTTTAAAGGAGGTGAGTAGAACGAACGCAGCTGAAGCTAGGAAACTATCAAATGATAATGCACCAAAATTGGTTGATAAATTATTCAATGAAGCTGTTACAAAACTTGATGAAAAGATAAAAATTAGTGCTGCAAATGGTAATTATAATGCAAATCTAATAATTAATTCATCAAAGGATATTATGGATAAGGTTATTCAAAGGTTAGAAAGCCATTATCAAAATGAGGGCTATGAAGTGAAAGTTCGAGGCCTATGGTTGGAAAAAATGTTCATGGTTTCATGGCAAAAATAAATCCCACCAGCTGCAACTGATGGGAACCTGAAGAATACTTGTACAACTTCAGTTTATGCAAGAAATTACAAAATATCAACTGGAGGTTAAAAAATGCCTTATTTCGAAAGCAAGGATAGGACGGTATTCAGTCCTGTGGATGAAAGACTCCAGACGATTTACAACTGGTTAGAAAAACATCATAAAACAATCGGCGGAAGTACCCTTTTTGATGAAATTGCAGATGAGCTTGAACGCCTGGATCAAGAGCTGAGCAAAAAAGAAGGGGAACCAAAATGATTAAAGTCGAAATATGGACAACAGAAGGGGAATGTTACCCTCAAAACGCAAAAATGTCACTGAAAGATATCCAAAAATTCGTTGAGTTGATTAAGAAATACAAAGTTTTCATCGATGGAGAATTTCATGAGTTTTCTTATGCTACCTACCATCCACAAGATGAAGTGTTTGAAATAGCGGTTAAGTAAATGAAATCAAATATCCAATATCTCATTTATCGATATATCTCTTACTGTTTTGATGAACTTGGAGTGATACCAAGCGAGGATGAAGTTTATCTCAGGTTCCAAAAACATTTCGATAATGGAACTCCATTCGAGATTGTGGAAGAAGAGATTCGTAACTTCATAGCCGTCCACAATATGAAAGATATCGAGATTCGTTGGGAGGGGAAACTGTTTGGAAATCATATTGGACGAGCTGATTAGGGCGCAGAAATACCACAAAAGACAGCTGCAAGATAATCTTGATGACATTCGACGGAAAGAAGAATCGATTGTATTGCTAAAGGAAGCCAATGAAAAGCATATTTCAATTGTGGAAGCCATTGATAAGCATATCGAAAAATTGAAAGCGGAAAGTGGTGATTAACCATTGAAATTCCATGAATCACACACTGGAATGTTCGGTATCTGGAGTGATGTATCTCGCCAATTTGTATTTGGAATACAGGAACCAAGTAAAACAAAAGCATGGAACGCCTTGTATAAAAGGATTGGGAACAATGCCCGGAAGTGGCGTTGGGTAGCAAAGCCGATTCGTCAAAGGGATGCTCATATGTTCAGGCAGGGCTTGATTATAAGGGAGGTGAAATGAATGGAACTAACAAACGGAGCTCAAATCACGAAAAGTAAGAAGGCCAAAATCATCATCTATTCAAAGCCTGGGGATGGTAAGACAACATTAGCAGGTCTGCTGCCGGGAAGAACATTGGTACTTGATATCGATGGAACCAGCCAGGTGTTATCCGGATATGAAAATGTCGATGTCGCAAAAATTAACGTAGATGATCCACATGATAGCATTCTAAAATTCTATGCATTTGCAAAAGGGAACATCACGAAATACGACAATATTTTCGTGGACAACCTTACTCATTATCAGAAGCTGTGGCTAATGAACAAAGGTGAAAAAACTAAAAGCGGAATGCCTGAATTAAAGGACTATGCGTTGTTCGATAATCACTTGCTAAAAGTTGTTGAAACTTTTAATGGATTGGATGCAAATGTCATCTACACTGCTTGGGAAACTACTCGAAGTATTGTCCATGATGACGGCCAGCAATATAACCAATTTATCCCGGATATCCGAGATAAGATTGTCAACCACGTTATGGGCATTGTTCATGTGGTTGCTCGATTGATTCGCAAAGCAGACGGTACCAGAGGATTTATTCTTGAAGGCAATCAGAGCATCTTTGCTAAGAATCACCTTGATGACCGCAAAGGTTGCGTGCAAGAGGAATTAATAATGCCATCCACAAAAAATGAAGCAGGGGGAAATTAATAATGTCATTCTTTAAATTCGATGAAGAAAAAGCAAGTTCTGGATTTGAGTTAGTCGCGGAAGGTAAGTATGAAGCTGTGATCGTGAATGCTGAGGCTGGTCAAACTCAAGCCGGCAAACCGAAAATGTCTGTTGATTTTGAAATTCGCAGTGATGTTCCACAAGCTCACCAAGGTGCAAAAGTTCTTTATAACACATTTACTTTTGAACACGAGGTTGCTGTAAAAATCGTCAACTCTTTGTTGAAAGCTTGCGGGTTCCCAAATGGTCATCCATTCAGTTCTGCTGATGATATGGCGAAGCAGCTTATCAACAAAAACCTGAAAATCACGGTTAAGCATGAAGAATATGAAAAAGTTGTTGATGGCGTTAAGGAAAAACGTACAGCTGCTAAGGCAAAATACTACGATGCATCTGACGTGACTCCAGCAATGCAGGCTGGAAGTGTAGCGATCAGCGATGAAGATTGCCCGTTCTAAATAAAACTAAATAGAGAAGTTGGTTTTGGCCGGCTTCTCTTTTTTATACCCAAAATAGAGAAATACAGCATTACTGGAGGGCGAAATGAAAGAAAATCCATACAATTTCAACGAAATCCCAGCCGAATTAAAAGCCCTTCCTCAATGGATTTTGTGGAAATCGGAAAAACGAAATAACAAGCCAACAAAAATACCATATCAAGCGGATGGTAATGAAGCTCGCTCCAATGATCGTCGCACCTGGTCAACATTTGCAACGGCAGTCAAGTTCTATCTGGAAGGTGAATATGACGGCATAGGGTTCGTTTTCAGCAGACAGGATAACTACATCGGGATTGATATTGATAAGTGTGTTACGGATGGCAAACCAAACGCTTTCGCAACAGAAATCATCGACACTTTGGATAGTTACACTGAATTTTCTCCATCAGGTAAAGGTGTCCATATCATCATTAAAGGGAATCTTCCACAGTCTGTATTAGGGACAGGACGGAAAAACACGCAACACGGCTTAGAAATTTACTCATACGGTCGATACTTTACCTTCACAGGCAATAGAGAAAATTCCAATGAAGTATATGAACGGACGGATGAACTAGCTGAAGTATTCGAGCAGTACTTCGATGACAGTGATATCCAAGGTCGGGTGAATTTAGCTGAATTTGAAAAGGACGAACTAAAAATCACCAACGATTCTCTCTGGGAGAAAATGTTCCGCAGTAAGAATGGTGACGAAATCCGGTCTTTATGCAATGGGAACCTGATTAATGATGACCATTCAGCAAGTGACCTGGCTTTATGTAATCACCTTGCGTTCTGGACAGGTAAATCATCAACCAGAATGGATACGATGTTCCGGGAATCAGGCCTAATGCGTGATAAATGGGACGTTATCCATTTCAGAGACACCAATGAGACATACGGTGAAAGGACGATAGCAAGAGCCATTTCATCAACTCATACAACGATTCTGGATAACAAAGAACAATACAAAGAATTTTCCTTCGACTTTCACGCAGGGGATACAGAAGAAGTTGTGGAGGACAAGCCGAAAAAGAAATTCAGATTAACTGAACTTGGGAATGCAGAACGGATCGCGCACGAATATGGTCATGTAATCAAATATGTAAGTGATATGGGCTGGCTGATATGGGACGGCAAACGATGGAAGCTGGACACCAAGAAAGAAATTGAACGAATAACTGCCAAGGTGCTCAGAAGCTTATATAAATCAGAGGATGAAATGGAAAACAAATGGGCCCGGATGTGCGAGCGAAGGAATATTCGAATGAATAGCATCAAGGACCTTATGCCATTGGTTCCAGGAGAACGTGAAGACTTTGACCGTTATAAATATTTGTTCAATCTCGAGAATGGAATTGTTGATTTAACTACTGGCCAGCTGCAGCCTCATGATCGGGAACTGAGCTTAACCAAAATAACCAATATTGCCTTTGACGAAGATGCTAAATGTCCTGAATGGTTAAGCTTTTTAGACCAAATATTCCAGGGTGATCAAGAGCTGGTTGAATACATGCAACGGTTAATCGGCTATTCCCTTACTGGAGAGATTACAGAACAAATCATGGTCTTCCTGATTGGCGGTGGATCCAACGGCAAATCAACCTTCATCAATACGATTAAGGACCTGATGGGCGAATACGGAAAGCAAGCCAAATCAGATACGTTTATCAAGAAAAAGGAAACCGGAGCAAATAACGATATTGCAAGATTAGTAGGTGCCCGGTTTGTATCGGCAATCGAAAGTGAGGATGGAGAGCAACTATCCGAAGCTTTTGTAAAGCAGATAACAGGTGGAGAGCCGGTGCTGGTCCGATTTCTTCGACAAGAATACTTCGAGTTTATTCCAGAGTTCAAAGTATTCTTCACAACAAACCATAAGCCAGTAATAAAAGGTGTGGATGAAGGTATCTGGCGAAGAATTCGCTTAATACCATTCAACCTGCAGCTCCCGAAAGAAAAGCGAGATAAGAAGCTTCCGGAAAAACTCAGCTTGGAAATGCCTGGGATCTTGAATTGGGCGATTGAGGGTTGCTTGAAGTGGCAGAAGTCGGGACTCAATGATCCAGCAAGCGTAATGAAAGCAACTGGCGATTACAAAGAGGAAATGGATATATTGGGGCCCTTTTTATTCGAATGTTGCTTCAAACGTGAAGATGTCCAGATTGAAGCAAAGGAACTTTACGAAGTTTACTCCAACTGGTGCTTCAAAAATGGTGAACATCAATTAAGAAACCGAGCGTTTTACCGGATTTTAGAATCCCAGGGGTTAAAGAGAGAACGCGGCAACAGAAACAAGTATTTCATCAAAGGTGTTACTTTAATCGAGCGAAAAGATACTTTTTTTCAGCAAAAGTTACTGAATAATGATGAAAATAGCGAAAGTGTTACTAAAAGTAACACCTTTAAATTCTCTTAAAACCCTTATGTATCAAGGGTTCAACATACTTTTTCTTTGTCAAGTGTTACTTTTGTTACTAAAAATATATATAAACAAAAAAATATATATATAAATATATTCTATTAGGAGCGTTAATGCCCAAAATAGGTAACAAAAGTAACACAAGTAGTTCAATCCCTTGTGGCTCTAAGGTTGAAAGGTGTTATTAAAAAGTAACAAATGCTAATTTTCGGCTGTTTTTAGTAACAATTCAGTAGCGTTTTAATAGATTTGAATAACAGAGGTGATAGATTTGCAGGTTCTGAAAATTTTAAGTGATATTTGGAAATCAGGTGCAAATATCTATCTTGATACTGATGATCGCGTAGCAATAAAGAATCAAAAATTAATCCCAGCAGAAGTGATGAAAGCTGCAGAACAAAGTTTCCAAGAAATCGATGCCTGGTTCAAATCTTGGAAGGATGCCAGTAATGAAAAAACCACGTTAATGAAAATGGTTCATCATATCTGTGGCTGGCAGAACAACGATAAATTAAACAACTGGCTTTGCACCGATTTGGAATCTCTTGATTTGTTCAACGAGTGGATGATCGTGCTGGCGAAAAGTGGCTGGAAAGACATCTATGAAGATTATCGGCAATTTGAAAATGAAAAATCCAATGTAATGGTCCAGGAGTTGTTTAAGCGTGCTGTTACATATGCGAAGAAAGGAGCATGAGAATGAGGGAGATTAAGTTTCGAGCATGGGAAAAGCATCTGAAAGAAATTATACCTGTCTATGACATCGACTTTGATTTCAAACAAATCAACACAAATAAAGCATGGAGAAGATTCGATGAAGTTGAACTGATGCAATATACCGGCCTAAAGGACAAGAACGGCAAGGACATTTATGAGGGGGATATTATTGCAACTGATGATTATGCAGTGGCTATGTTGAAGCATTGGGGAAAAAAGACAGAAGAAAAAATATCCCTGTATGAAATTAAATTCTTTGAAGGTAGATATATGCTTTTCGATAAAAACAGTTGGGTTGCAGTTCTGAATCATCATGTTATGAGTAAGGCAAACGAGTTAACTGTAGTAGGCAACTTTTACGAAAACCATGAGTTACTGGAGAAATCAAAATGATTCATTACAGCTACACAGACACCGAGTTAAACAAAATACTCAAAACGCTCACGATCGTTATCGATACCAGGGAGAATGTAAACGGCCATATCCTGAATTACCTTCACCAGAAGGATATACCAATCAAAATTCAAAAACTAGATTCCGGTGATTATGGCTGCATGATTCCGAAAAATGAAGAGCTTGGAATTGCTCGAGACATTTTCTTGAATAGTCGAGTTGAACGGAAAGCCCACATCGATGAAATCACAGGGAATCTCCAGAAGGATACAGCAACGGCTTTTGAAAATGAGTTGATACGCTCGAAGGACATTCCATTCACATTGATTGTGGAAGACCTGCATGGATACGAAAAGATGCTGAAAGGTGAGTATCGCTCGAAATACAATCCATTGGCATTGCTCGGCCGGTTGAATACCTTCAAAGCGAAATACAATTTTGAAATCGTATACCTGGACCAAAAGTATTCCGGCAACTGGATATATCATCATTTTTACTATCAAGCAAAGCATTACCTGAAAACAGGGATATTTTAAAGGATATTGAACTTTCAGAGTGATAAATAGATTAACAGAATTTTAGAGTACCACTTAGTTTCTTGAAACATCAAGGTGAGATTAGACTAAAAAACATTAATTAAAAATTGGAGGAAACAAAAATGATAGTAAAAACAATTCATGGTGCAGGTTCTCATGTAGAAAGTTTTGAAGGGAATATGGTTATTAGTAATTGCAATGTCATTGTAGAAGAAAACATGGCAGAACAACTTAAAGACATTAAAATGATTAGTTCTATTATAAAGCTAAATGACAAGACTATTTATACAAATGAAAAAGGTGAAATCGCTAAAATTGTGGAGACAAAAAGCAAAAAAGAGAAAGATGAAGATTTCTACAAAAATGAAGGAATATCAATTTTTGTTAAAGGTCAAATGATGATTGGTATTCACCCTGATAATTTAGAAAGTAACACAATAGCTTTAAACAACGGAGATTTAAAAATTGATTGGGAATTACTTTTATCAAGAGCTAATGGTACTGAAAAAGTGGAAGCTGATTGGTGGGAGAAAGAGTTAAATAAATATGCTAAGTCAATTATCTCAGTAAGAAAAGATAGATAAAACACCGTAAACCACACTGATAGTTCACTAATCACCTCGAAAGTTGTACAATGATTTTATATCATAATAGACAACTTTCGAGGTGAAAAGACAATGTTAAACTTACCAGAATTTGAAGTATTACTAAAAGAACAAAACGAACACTTTTATCGCTTTACTGTAGAGAGAATCGAACCGCCTTTCATTTGTACCAATTGCGGTGAAATTAAATCAGAATACACTAACCCAGATGCAGAATTTAAAAGGCATCAAGTAAAGGAGCGTACCGTATCCGACATATCGATGCATGGTAAAGCTGTGCGAATCATCATACGCCATAGAAGGTGGAAATGCCCATTCTGTGATGGTACTTTCTACGAGCTTCTTGATAGTGTTGACCGTAACGACAAGGTTACTAAACGACTTAAAGAGCATATGAAAAAGTTAGCTTTAAAGAAACCATTTACAAACATTGCAGATGAATATGGCATATCTCATACAAGTGTTAGACGGTACTTTGAAGAGTATGTAGAGGATATGGAACGTGACCGTTATCTTGTAGCTCCAAGAGTTTTAGGGATTGACGAGGCACATCTCAATAAGACAATGCGTGGAGTGTTCACTGACACCGAGAACTTCAAATTATTGGAGATTACGAAGGATAACACTAAACGTACTGTTAAAGAGACAATACAGCGTATGGAAGGTTACAAGAACATTGAGGTAGCAACGATTGATATGTATTCAGGTTATAAATACGCTTTACAAGAATTAGTTCCTGATTGCTATATTGTTACTGATAAATTTCACGTTATACAGTACGCACAGAGAGCCTTAGACGCTATTCGTATCAAGGTTAAGAAAGGATTACCTAAGAAGGAGCAACGCCTTCTAACTTACGATAGATGGGTTCTCTTAAAGAACCAAGAGGACTTGGAGTTTAAGGAGATATTGAAGCGTAATGAGTGGTTTGAGTTGTTTCCAGAGCTAAAGACAGCTTACTGGTTAAAAGAGGGTTTACGAGACATTTATAAGCTATCTAAGGACAAACAGGAAGCATTAGAACGCTTCACCAAATGGGAAAGCGAAATACCTAATGACATGAAGGAATTTAAGGAAATCAAAAAGACTTTTAACAATAATAAAACGGAGATATTTAACTACTTCGATAGACCATTCACAAACGCCTACACCGAATCAATTAACAATATCATTAAATCGGTAGAGAAGGCAGGAAAGGGGTACTCATTTGACGTGTTAAGAGCAAAGGTTTTATACGGTACAGAAGCAACAATCAAGAAGCCTAAGTATAATGACGAAATGCAATTCAAACGCTTTGATAAATTATGGGGCGGTAGATTTAATACAATTGAGCCTATCACAGTTCAAGCAGATGAACCTACAATTCTGAATTGTGGAGTGGACTTAATCACATTAAGTAAATTATTGGAAGAGGGTGATTTCTGATGGTTTATCCCATCAATTTCACCTTCAAAGTTAAATACCCATTTTAAAAAATATCAAGAAAGTGGGGATAAGATGTGGATAAGTTAGCTGAAATCAAACATGAGGTCAGGGACGGTCGGTTCCGTCTCATTAGTATCAATTGGCTTGTAACCGAAGTGGAAACTCAAAGGGAAGTAATCAAGGAGCTTAGAGGTAAAACTCGCTATAAAAGTTATATGGATATGGCAACTGAAAAGCTTGGGCTTGAGAAAAGTTTGAAACTAGCTCGGGAACAACGCGATCACTACAAGCAGGCTTATGAAGCTGCTTTGAAAGCATTGTAGGTGAACATCATGGGGATAGCTGGAACGGTTACTAAAAACAAACTGCAACAGTCGTTGAAAGTGAACTTTGTTCTGGAGAAGTTGAGTGAATTAGGTGTAACGAAATCGCAGCAAGGTGTTCCCATCAATGAATTAAGTTATGAAGAAATGAAAATCGAATTGGTTCTCGCGTCTTTTCGAGAAATCGATATTCAGAAAGATGAAAATAGGTGGTTCTAATGAAGCCGAAAAAAGTAAATCCAGTCATTGCTAAAGCCAGGGAGGAAGGTTATCAAGAAGGCTATCGCAAAGGTACTCACTTTGGTTTCGACCAGGGAAAATACAGTGCCTGCATGTTATTCGCTGATAAGTTCGACGGTTTGGAAAAAGTACCTGGTATCGGCCCGAAGATGATGGAGAAAATCGTAAATCACTTCGGAAAAGAATACTTCCAGGAGGTAAAAAAGTGAAACTTATTCAGATGTTTGAAATGCAGCAGGCTCTCGATAATCACATCATTGTCGAGCATCCGGAATTAAAAAACAAAGATAATCTCGATTGGAAAGTACTTGCTTTGTTAGTTGAAGTCAGTGAATGTGCTAACGAATGGCGCGGGTTTAAAAAATGGAGTAAGGATCAGGAGCCAAGAACATACAAATCACGCGCTCCATATATGGACTTGGATGATGCAGATTTTTACAACCCGCTCCTTGAAGAATATGTGGACGGACTGCATTTTATTCTATCCATCGGATTAGAGCTTGGATATAAAGTTGAAATTGCGTCTTCCCAACTTAAAGGAACAGTGATTGATCAGTTTATAAAAATCTATGATTCTGTTAGTAATTTGCTCAAGGAAAAAAACAGATTCAGATATTTGGATTTACTGAGTCATTACAAAGGTCTTGGAGAAATGCTGGGTTTCACTTGGGACCAAATAACGGCTGCATACCTGGCTAAAAATGCAGTAAATCATGAACGTCAAAATAACGGATATTAATTAGGAGGGTTAAACAATGGCAAAAGTACAACTTAATCAAAAGGAACAACACTATGCAGACACTCGTGAGGAAGCAGAGGAAATCGTTTCGGCTGCAAAGGAAAATGATTATCTACAAATGCACAAGATCGCTGAGAAATACAACAAGTACGGTCAGTATTTTCTAATCGATTTAACATACGCTTATGAAACTCCAAGAGAAGTGATGGAGAGTCGTCCAGAAAAAGATAGTGCGCCAGAAGGACAAATGAGCATCGATGACCATGAAGGACTTGAGTATTCTGTGGACAGCCAGGGGAATGTTGAAGTGCAAGGCGAAGAATTCTTGCTTGATGATTATGGCGATGATGACGAAGTACCAGAGGCTGAATGATGAAAAACAAAAGAAAACAAAAAAGACGGTTGGGCAAATCTCTTGCCCGCCGTCGGAATGAATCGTTAGCCGTAGCCTGGAGAAACATATTTGTGAAAGCCGGTATTTTAAAAGGTAAATAGTTTCCCAGTAAAAACCAAAAAGCCATGAAGCTGGTGAGGCAACATGGCTTAAAGGCTACTCTTTTTGGTGAGTAAATCAATAATAGAGGATTTAAGCATATCAACGCTTATGGGAATTGTAAATATCAGTCACGAATAATACAAATTCACGGTTTAGAATGGGGGAATTCACTTGAGGTTACAAAACCATATCATATTCTTTTCTGGTGGAAAGAGCAGTTTCTCAGTAGCTGATTATGTTAAAACAACCTTCCCGGATGACAATATTGTTTTGTACTTTACTGACACCATGTGGGAGGATGAAGACCTTTATAGATTCATCTATGAATCCAGTGACAAGTTAGAACTTCCTATGCTGATCCACAGCCGAGGGATTACGCCTCCTCAGTTAATGGTTCAGCAAAAATTCATGGCTAATAATCGGGTGGGAACCTGCAGTAAAGAGTTGAAGATGAAAGTATCTTCCAACTTTTTGAAGAAAGGCATTGTTCCTGAGGTTGAAAAATGGCATAACAGGCATTACCTGAAAGGCGAAGATTTCATTTCTGACGCAACCCTATACTTTGGTATTGGATTCGAGGAAATGCACAGAGAGGGACCAATAAGGCATAACTGGAAGCCTTTTAAAGTTGAAATGCCGTTAATCGAAAATGTTATAGATAATGATGAGATTTTGAGAAAGTACGATATCCGTCAATGTAGGTTATATGACATGCAGTTCGCTCATGCAAATTGCAAAGGGCGTTGTGTGAAGGCAGGGGCTGGTCATTACAAGAACTTGCTGATGAAGGATGAAAAAACCTTCATTGAACTCATGGAGCAGGAAATTGTTATAAGCGACTATATCCGCTATGCGAAGCAACCGGCAATTAGGAGCGGAAAAGTTAAGGATCATATGTACAAAGATGTTTGGGAGTTTGTTAGTACTGGTGAAAAGTCAGCGAAAATCCAACACATTATTGACTCTAATAAGCATACAAAGAATTGGCTATTCGGTAGGGACCATAAAGGACAAGACATTAAAAAGCAATTCACTTTCATGAAAACAAAATCCCTTGAAGAATTGGAGAAAGAACCTGTCCAGTGTGACATATGGGATATCGGCGGCTGTGGATGTTTTGTTGACTTCAATTAGCTTAATCAATCAAACATCCAATAAATTAAATAGTTTAGATGAGGTATTGACCAAAAATGTGACACAGAAAGGGTGATAAAAATGAAGTGCCTTTGTGGTCGTGAGTTGGAAGAAGAAGTGAAGGGAATTGTCACAAAATATAAAGACAAAAGAATCCTTGTCAATGAAGTACCTTACTTCATCTGTCATTTCGGGCATATAAAAATGACGAGATTAACGAGAAAATCAGTAAGGACTTTATTAGAAAAAGCATATGAAGAAGGTAGGACAGAAATTGATTTTACTGCATAGTTCGAGTATGTAGCGAAAGGAGGATTGAAACATGATTCCTTTCATCCAGAAAGGTGATTTAACAAAGTTATCAGGAAAAAGACGAAACAGTATTTGTGGATGTGAAACCAAATGTAAAGTGTTTTTCACCTTTATCACCGATAACAATGATAGTGATTATATTCTGTGTGCTGGCGATGCGAAACAATTTGGCTTTGAAATTCTTGAAATGATAGGTGCCGTCAAAAGTGGAATCATGTTCATTGGTCCGAATCGTGCCTGGACGGGTGAAGAAGAGAGGCTGATTGAGAACTATTTCAAAGAACATGATTGCTTTGATGATAACGGAAGAGTACGTCATGGAATCAACAGGGGGCTCGCTGAGGTATTAGGACGAACAAGAGAACAGGTAAAAGAAAAAGTTAAACGGATGCGGAAGGAAGGCAAATTAAAGGAGGGATTATCATGATTGGCAAAGTAACCGTCTGGAAGATGACTGAGGAAGAACGCCAGGCTTACATCAAAAAATATCCAATCAAATCAACCGAACGACCAAAAGGAAGTTCGTTCGTTTCACTTGAAGCAGATACACACGCCAATATGAAAAAGCGATTCGGCAGCAATGCTTTTATCGAAAAATAAAAAAAGCCAGGAATCCTCCTGACTATACCCAATTCATTTTATCACAGGAGGGATTCCAAAGGTGGGGAAACAAGTTTTGTTTAAACTTCCTGAAATAGACCGGAAACAAACTCAGCAAAATGTAGAAAATGCCATTGAAACCTATCGGATGTATCTAATGACAGTACCAGAAGAACGTTTACCCAAAGTGACAGCTTCTTATTCACTTATCCCTCCTTCAAACACCAATGGATTTCATTCAACAACTGAAGATATTGCAATACACCAAGTAGATCAAGAACGTGAATGTGTGGAATATGTGGAAAGATTCCGGAAAGCTGTTAATAGGTTATCTCCAAAGGAAAGAGAAGCAGTCATTATGAGATACCTGGGAGACGAGGAACTTTACGATTATGAAGTTTATAACGCTATGGGAATGAGCGAGTCCTATTATCACCAGAAGTTCAAACCAAGGATATTTTATAAATTGGCTTTGGCTCTGAAAATAGAAGTCTATAAAAAGAAGGAGGTTTAACAATGGGTTATGCAAAGTCTGAGCAAGAAACAGTCCTGGCTTTTGATTATGATAACAACGTATGGAAAGTATACTCGACGGTTCCGAAACATATCCGTAAATTGATGTCCATCGGAGAAATGGAGATTGTGGAAGAAGAAAACAGCCGACCGATATGTGTAAAAGGTGAATTATCAGAGAAACAAGTTTCTATGAAAAAGCAACGCATTTTATCGGAAGAAGAAAAGGAAAGATTACGTTTAAGGGGATTAGCCATGAAAGAGAAAACAGATTGAGTTTTCCTTAAAATTCATTGAAAGAATAGTTTTTAAAACGATTCAACAACGAATCTAAATTGAATGTTGAATGAGCATTAGGTTTCTAACCTGCTAATATGGTATTAACGAAATATATCAAAGACACGGGCGAGCATCCAATTACTTGGGTGCTTTTTTATTTGGACGAAAGGATGATGGATATGAAAATAGCTGAATGTTTACCAAAGGAACAAAAGCAGCATCTGAACCGTTTACGATCCAGAAGAGAAAAGCCTCCAAATGAGATGACCAGGAAAGACTGGGAAGAAATCATGGGAAAGAATCGGGATACTTACAAACGGGTGAGAGGAGCTGTTAGGAGAAAATGAAACTATGGCATATTAACGAACCTAAAGTTGAATTTGTAAATCTATTCGAAGAGCGTAAAAAAGAGATTGATTATTTGCGTTCATTACTTGATGATGAAAACCTTAATGATGATGTGAAAGAAGAAATTAATCTTTGTATCATCACTATTTTACAAGCGATGTCTAAACCGAGTTTTCTTGTACGTACTGATGAAGAGAGTGCGGGCAGACGTATACGAATGGAAGGTTTAGGTCTTAAATGAAACCATTCGCCCGCAAGTTCTACAAATCAACAGCCTGGAAGAAATGCCGAGAATCCTATTTCAAATCCAAGTTCGGATTGTGCGAAAGATGTGCAGCACCAGGTAAGATAGTCCATCATAAGAAGTACATCACGCCTGATAACATACACAATCCAATGGTCACATTAAACCATGATAACCTTGAGCTGCTATGCCAAGATTGCCACAATCAAGAACATCATAGCAATGGAGTAACAGCAGAAGGCCTTTTATTCGATAATGATGGAAATTTAATTAGAAAATAAACAAGTACACCCCCCGGTTCAGCTTTTTTGGACGACCTCGAAAGGACCGAAGAGGTGAGGTCGGGTGAATACACAAGCCATTTTTGTATGAGGGGGGGTATCAATTTTATGGCGAAATTAAGCAAGAAACAGCAAGATGAATTAATCGCGGATGAAATACAAAGATTTAATCATATTTTTCAATACTTACAGGAAGATAAGAAGCAAGTGGCCCAGCGGCTTATTGAACGAGTTGCTTTTATGACAGTTACTCTGCAGATCCTGGAGGACACAATCAAATCGAAAGGCCCGGTGTATTTATTCAAGCAAGGAGCTCAAGAAATGATTGTGGAGAATCCTGCTCAGAAGTCTTACAATGCCATGATTAATAGGTACACCTCAGCATACGAAAAATTATTCAATTTGCTTCCTAAGGAAGGCTTGAGTGTGGAAGACGAAAGCGATGGATTCGATGAATTCGTGAGTAAAAGATGAAACTAAGAAAACAATATCCATTAGCCTATAATCCCGTCCTTGAATATTGGGCGAAAATTGAATCCGGTGAGGAAGTTGTCGGCCAAAAGGTCAGGCGGATATATAAAAAACTTGCTGCTGACGTGTACGATAAGGATTCTGTTTACGAATACAATGCAAAACGTGCCAATCACGCATTGGAGTTTATAGAGAATTATTGCAAACACTCTAAAGGAAAATGGGACGGGAAGCCGATTGATTTAGAATTATGGCAAAAGGCTTTTGTAGCTGCTACATTTGGATTTATTCATAAAATTGATGGCACTCGCAAATATCGCGAGGTTTTTTTAGTTGTTGCGCGTAAAAATGGAAAGTCTACCCTATCCTCCGGCATCTGCCTCTACCTCCAAGTCGCAGACGGCGAGGGCGGTGCGGAAATTTATGCAGTAGCAACAAAAGAAAAACAGGCGAAAATTGTATGGCTGGAATCAAAACGAATGGTGAAGAAGTCACCTGTTTTATCCAAAAGGATGAAAACACTTGTAAAGGAAATCAATGCTGATTTTAACGATAGCACTTTTCAACCGGTCGGTAGTGATAGCGATACACTAGATGGTCTGAATGTTCATGGAGCTTCATTGGATGAAATACACGCTTGGACAGACAAGAATCTATATGATGTCATTGTGGACGGCACATCGGCGCGTGAGCAACCTCTCATCCTCATGATCACGACAGCTGGTACCGTCCGGGAATCAGTTTATGACATGAAATACGACGAGGCAAAGATGCTGCTCGAAGGTTTTGATGACCCAAATGGTTATAAGGACGACCGTTTCCTTCCTGTTATTTATGAATTGGATAAGCGAGATGAATGGACAAATCCAGAATCTTGGAAGAAAGCAAATCCGGGTCTTGGAACCATAAAAAAGGTTGATAACCTTGAGACTAAGGTGAATAAGGCGAAAGCCAATTCCCTTTTGGTTAAAAACTTGCTTACAAAGGATTTTAATATCAGAGAGACCTCCACAGAGTCTTGGTTATCCTTTGAAGATATTGATAATGAACTAACATATGACATGGAAGAACTTAGAGGGTGCTACGCGGTGGCCGGTACTGACTTAAGTAGTACGACGGACTTAACTTGCGGATCCTTAATTCTTCAGAAGCCAGGGGATGACATGTTATATGTGTTGCAAAAGTATTTTATCCCTGAAGAAATGATTGAGAAGAAAATCCACGAGGACAAAATACCTTATGATAAATGGATTGAGAAAGGTTATGTAAGGGCTACACCTGGTCATAAAGTTGATTATTCTATGGTTACAGCATGGTATATGGAAATGATTAATGAATATGACATTCGACCTTTATGGCTCGGTTATGATAGTTGGAATTCTCAATACTGGACCAAAGAAATGATGGATTATGGTTTTGAAATGGAAGAAGTACGGCAGGGGGCTAAAACAATGTCTCAGCCTATGAAACTCTTAGAAGCAGCAATCAAAGCGAAGAAAGTGAATTACAATAAAAACCCTGTACTCAAATGGTGTCTTTCTAATACCTCAATCAAGATGGATGAGAATGAAAACATCCGTCCTGTGAAGGGACTAAGCCAAAAAATGAGAATAGATGGAGCGGTAAGTTTAATCATCGCTTATGTTGTTCTGCAAAAACATTATAGTGACTATACGGCAATTATCTAACACCAGGAAGGTGTTTTTTTGTTGCCTAGAAAGGTGGTGAGTTAATGCAAAAACGGAGTATATGGGACAGGATCTTTGGAAAAGAGCCAAAGCAGCTGACTAATGAAACACAGTTTAAATTTATGAATGGATTCACTCCTGTTTTTTCTGATTTCGGGGATGATCCTTACACTTCTGATATCGTGAGGAGTGCCATTCATTCTATCGCTTCGAATGCTGCCAAATTAAAGCCAAAACATATACGTCGTTTAAATGGCGATGTTAAGCATGTGAACGGGCAGTTGGAAAGATTGCTGACTGTCAGACCGAATGAATTCATGAGTTCTTATGATTTTATTTATAAGGTTGTGACACAAAGGGAACTTTACAATAATGCTTTCGTTTACATCAAATGGGATACTTCCACAGGATTAGTATCAGGACTATATCCTGTGGATTTGTCGAGTGTTGAGCTGGTAGAGGCACAAAATATCCTCTTTGTAAAATTCCAATTTCCAAATGGACAAAAACTAACTGCTCCATATTCGGATTTCATTCACTTGAGGAAGTTTTACAACCGAAATGATATGTTTGGAGAATCCAACTCAAAAGCATTGCTTCCAACTTTAGACTTAATCCACACAACTGACGAAGGCATTATCAATGCTGTCAAATCGTCAGCCTTTTTGCGTGGTTTGATTAAGTTTACCAATGCAATGTTGAAACCTGAGGATATTAAAAAGCAACGAGATGATTTCGTTAAAGATTATATGGACGTTTCCAATAATGGTGGGATTGCGGCTCTTGATGCTAAAGCCGAATATCAGGAACTGAAGAACGATCCAAAGATGGTTGATGATAAACAAATGGCAACCATTGAGGAGAAAGTTTACAAATATTTCAATGTGAACAAAAAAATTGTCATGAGTAATTACAACGAAGATGAATGGGATGCCTTTTATGAAAATGTAATCGAGCCTATCGCCATTCAGTTAAGCCTGGAAACGACATATAAAATTTTCAGCGATCGGGAGCAAGGCCACGGAAATGAAATTATTTTCGAAGCAAATCGCCTTCAATATGCTTCCACAAAAACAAAGGTCAATCTTATTAAAGAGCTTATGCCACTTGGAATGCTTAGCAAAAATGAAGGACGTGACATCTTCAACCTTTCACCTATTGAAGGAGGAGAAAAACATATTCAGACATTGAATGTGGTCAATGCCGATAAAGCTGACGAGTATCAAGTAGGTAAATCGAAAGGAGGTGAGACGGATGACAAAGAAGAAGATTGATCCTCCAGTGACGGAGAAGCGTGAACTTCCACAATCAACAATTGAGCTGCGTGAAACTGAAGATGGCCAGCGTACCATTACAGGCTATGCAGTAAAGTGGGAGATGAAGTCTCACACCATGGGATGGTTCACCAGGTTTAGGGAGCAATTCAAAAAAGGGGCATTTACAGAATCCCTTAACAAAGAAGATCAGCGAGCTCTATGGTCCCATGACACTTCTAAAGTTTTAGACCGGACAAAGAACGGCACTTTAAGGCTGTATGAGGATGATATTGGCCTGCGTTTTGAATTGGATTTACCCAATACAACTCTTGGAAATGATGCATATGAAACTATTAAACGCGGTGATGTTGACGGCGTTTCTTTTGGTTTTAGAATGTTAAAACAAGAATGGGATGAAGCGGACCCTGATAATGTAGTTAGAACCATTACTCAGGCGGATTTATTTGAAATAAGCCCTGTAGGCTTCCCGGCATATCCAGATAGCCAGGTATCTGCCAGAAGCGAGGATCCATACAAGGCTTATTTAGAAGAAAAAAAGCAGCTTGAAAACAAGGAATTGCGCAAACAATTAATCTTAAAAACTTACCTATAGGGGGAAATATTAATGAATCGTTTACAAGAAATCTTAGCTAGAAAACAGGAAATCCGTTCTTTGCTTGAAGGTGATCAGGAAGTTGATGTAAAAGCAATCGAGGAAGAGCTGCGCCAGCTGCAGGAAGAGGAGTCAAAAATCATCGAAAAGCGTAAGCTTGCCGAAGGCATTCAGATGGGACAAGTTGAAACTCGTGAAATTCCTAAGCCAACCGAAACTCGCTCTGATAAAGTAGAAATTCGTAGCATGAAATGGCAAGAAGCGTATGAGACAGACGAATATCGTTCAGCTTGGGTAAAAACTATGATGGGTGCTACTCTTTCTGCAGAAGAACGGGATGCAATGGATCATGTTAATGATGAGTACCGTGCATTCACGCACAATACTGAAAACACTCAAATTCTTATTCCGAAAACAGTTGCAGCCGGCATCTGGAAACGTGCAGAAGAGGAATATCCTCTTTGGGCTGATGTACGTAAATTCAATGTTAAAGGCAACCTATCAATGATCAAGTCTTCCACAAACTCTGTCAATGCCCAATGGTACGATGAAGAAGATGTGGTTGACACTGACCAACTTGGCTTCGGACAGCTTGACCTTACTGGCTGCGAGCTTGCTAAGGCTGTTCAAGTCACTTGGAAACTCAAGAAGATGGCTCTTGCTGAGTTTGAAGCATACATCATCCGTGAAATCGGGGATCGTATGGGTATCTCTTTATCAACAGCAGTATATGTGGGTAAAGGTAAACCAGGTGGCGGTGACACATTCAAGCCTGAACCACGAGGTATTAAAACGGTTCTTAAAGCAGAAGCGAACACACCACAAATCAAAGCTTATGCTGAAGCTGACGGTGTAGCATTTAACAATTTAACAGGTCTAATGGCGGCTCTTCATTCATCTTATGTGAATGGCGCTACTATTTACGCAAACAACACAACTATCTGGAACACTCTTGCGAATGTTGTTGATGGCCAAGGCCGTCCGATGTTTATTGCTGATGTACAAGCAGGAGGAGTAGGTCGTATTCTCGGAAGGTCTATCAAACCTGATGCTGCAATTCCTGACGGGGAAATTCTTGTAGGTAATGTTAATGCTGGATATGTCGCAAATATCAATGAAGACATCACGATGTATCGAGAAGATCATGTTCGCGAACGTTTAACAGATTACATGGGCTATGCAATTGTGGATGGAGACGTTCTTGACAGCAAGGCTTTTGTAATCCTTGAAATGACTCCAACAGTCTAATGAGAAGGGAGAGATAACATATGTCTAAAAAGGTAATTAAAAGATTCCAGGATAAAGAAACCAAAGAAGTCTATTTTAGAGGCGACCTTTACGAGAATGACAACTCCGATAGGGTTGCTTTTTTAGTTGAAAAAGGCTACTTGGCAAGTGCAGATGTGCAAGAAGGCGCTGAATTCCCTAAACACACTGGCGGAGGTTGGTATGAACTTTCCAACGGTGAAAAGGTTAAAGGGAAAAAGGAAGCTTCTGCAACTGAAAAGGACCTACAAAAGAGTGGTGAATAACCATGTTATTGGAAGATATCAAAAAATCATTAAGAGTATCGCATTATGAACTTGATGATGAAATAACCGATCTTATCGAAGAGGCCCGGGCGGATTTAATCCTGTCCGGGGTTTCTTCTGTTATTGCTGAAGAAGAAATTGATGTAGATCCATTAATCAAAAGAGCCATCAAACTTTATGCAAAAGCTGACTTTGAAGAGGATAAAGACAAGTCTGAAAAGTATCAGCGATCCTATGACCTACTGAAACAACACTTGTCATTATCAGCTGATTATTCAGATGTACCGGTGGTGTAACGATGAACGATTTAGCGTATTTCCCATCAATTGAGATTGTGGAAGATGATCTTGGGCAAGTTGATGAAATTGAAACTTATTCCAGACAAGTATTCTGCAAGAAAAAGAGTGTTCCACAGAATGAATTTTTTCAAGCTGGCCTAAATGACATAAAAGCGAGTATTGTTATAATCGTCCACACGCTTGATTACCAGGAAGAAGAAAGTGTTAAGTATGACGGCAAGGTCTATCGTATTTACAGGTCATACGAGCGCAAAGATGGCAAGACAGAGCTATATGGCGAGGTGAGAGCCGGTGGGTAATATCAACATTGACAAATTAGCTGCCGAAATAGCCAAGGAGTTAGTGGAATATACCGAAGAAATTGAAGAAGAAATATTAAAAGCATCAAACGACGTGACAAAGGAAGCTATTAAAGATTTAAGAAGCACATCTGCCCATGAAGATGTATCAGGCGATTACCGGGAAGGTTGGACACGAAAGAAGTTTAGAGATTCAACGGTGGTATACAACAAGAAGCATCAAATAACCCACTTGCTGGAAAAAGGACACGCAAAAAGAGGCGGCGGCCGAGTGCCGGCAAAAGTTCATATGGCACCAGTAGAGGATAAGGCTGTGAAAAAATTTATGGAGCGGGTGGAAGGAGTGATCAAACGATGACCTTAGTTGAGTTTAAAAGAATATTAGATGAAGCGGGTTATCCTGTTACTTATTCACACTTCTCCAGTCCTCCACAATTGCCGTATTTGGTTTATTTAGAAGCATTCAACCCTTCATTTGATGCAGACAATAAGACTTATCATAAGATGGCAGATGTCCAAGTTGAGTTATATAGCATCAAAAAAGACTTGAATGCAGAAGGAAAACTTGAAGGGGTTTTTGATAAATATGAAATTCCATATACCTCCACAGGTCAATATATTCAGTCTGAAAACCTATATCAAAAATTATATGAAGTGAGGTTGATTTAGATGTTAAAGCTAGACTTACAGTTTTTTTCTGATAACAAAGTCGAGTACGGACTTTCCAATGTTCATTACGCTCCATACACAGAAGTAGATGGTGTGGTAACCTTTGATACACCGATACCTATTCCAGGTGCTGTGAGTATGACGTCAACTCCAAGTGGAGAATCTACACCGTTTCATGCTGACAACATGGTTTACTACTTAGTGGATACCAATCAAGGCTATGAAGCAACATTAAGTATTGCAAATATCCCACAGCAATTTGCAATCGATGCTTTAGGTGAACAACTAGACGAGACTGACGGAGTTTTGAACGAAGTGGCAGATGCACAAAAGAAAAGGTTCGCATTATTATTCCAATTTGAAGGAGATAAACAAGCAGTTAGACACGTTATGTATAACTGCCAAGCAAGTCGCCCTGGAGTAAGCGGTTCAACGAAAACAGGAAGCACTGAGATTACTCCAAAAGAACTTACATTGGCAGCATCTCCAATTAAAATTGCCGATAAGTTGTTGGTAAAAACGAAAACAACTGCAACAACACCACCTGCTATTTATGATTCATGGTTTGATACTGTATACCAAAAGACTCCACAGGTTTAAGGAGTGAATAACTAATGGAGAAAACTCTTACCATTGACGATGAAAAAATTAAGTTTAAGTCTTCTGGTGCTGTGCCTTTGAGATACAAGGCGCAGTTTCAGCGTGATTATTTTGCGGACATATATAAGCTTATGGATCTTGTGGACGGGGATATTGAAAATCCAGATGATATCAAACCAGACGATATCAATATAGCCAATTTGGATTTCGATGTTTTCTATCGTGTGGTTTGGACACTTGCTAAAACAGCAAACAAAGATGTTCCTGATTTAATGAGCTGGCTCGATGAATTTGATAGTTTCCCTATCGTAGAAGTCACTATCGAATTAATGGATATCATTTCAGCATCGATTCAAACAAAAAAAAAGCCTCAAGCTCAGGGGAAGAGACGGAAGAAGTAACCACTGAGCTGTTTGTGGGTTTAGCATATAAATGCGGATTAACTAGTCATGACTTGGAAGATATGACAATCGGTATGGTATTGGATTTTATTGATCACTACATTGAATTACAAAAACCAGAGTCAGAAAAGGTTCGCAAGGCAAGCCAATCGGATTTTGATTCATTCTAGACAGCCCACTATTATTAGTGGGTTTTATTTTTGTTTAAGGTGAGGTGAGAACATGGCCAGTAAAAGGATACGCGGTATCACAATTGAGATAGGCGGGAACACGACAAAACTGCAGGACGCTTTAAAGGATGTAGACAAGCGAACAAGTTCCCTTAGAGGTGAATTGAAGGATGTTGAGCGATTATTAAAACTCGATCCTACTAATGTTGAGGCTTTGGCCCAAAAACAAAAAATCCTCACAGAGTCTGTGGAAGCCACAACGGATAGGCTCGATGCCTTGAAAAAGGCGCAATCGGAAGTCCAAAAACAATTCGAGCGAGGGAATATATCTGAAAAACAGTACAGGGACTTCCGAAGGGAAATCGAATTTACCGAAGGTTCTCTGAAAAATCTCAAGAGCCAACTGAAAAAAGTCAATGACGGATCCTCCTTAAAAGATTTGAAAAAAGATGCGGAAAATGCCAAAGACTCCATCAAGGATTTAGGCGGAGAGATAGCCGGGGTTGTTGGAGGGTTGGCAGCTGGCGCAGGTATCAGCGGGATCATTCAGCAATCTCTTGATCTAGCTGAATTAGAAACAAAGATTGATATTACATTCGATGTTCCTGAAAAATCAAAGGAAACGGTAAAAGAGGCTGTAAAAGGTATTCAGTCCTACGGTGTAGATGCTGAGGAAGCCCTGGAAGGTGTTCGTAGACAATGGGCGTTAAATAAAAACTCGACAGATAAAGCCAACAAAGCAGTTGTGGACGGGGCAGCGGTCATTGCTTCAACTTATGCAGGCATCGATTTTACTGAATTAATTCAGGAAGCTAATGAGATTTCCAGTGAATTGAATATGTCTAATGAAAATGCTCTTGGATTAGTAAATTCCTTGTTAAAGATGGGTTTTCCTCCAGAGCAGATTGATATTATCGCTGAATACGGAAAGCAGCTGCATGATGCCGGTTATAATGCTAGTGAGATTCAAGCCATATTCGAGGCAGGGGTCGAAACTGGCACCTGGAATATTGATAACCTTTTAAACGGTCTTAAAGAAGGTCGTATCAAAATGGCTGAATTCGGTCAAGAGATACCGAAAGCCACAGAAGAATTACTTAAAGGCACCGACATTTCCAAAAAGCAATTGCAAGAGTGGGGCGAAGCGGTGGCGAAGGGTGGCGAAAGCGGCTCAAAAGCAATGGAGGATGTCACTACTGCTTTACTCGGTGTAAAAGATGAAACGCAAAGAAATGCTCTCGGTGCTCAAATTTTCGGAACCATATGGGAAGACCAAGGGGTAAATATCGCTGATACTATTCTGAACGCAAAGGATAAGGTCATCGATTTGAAAGCGAACCAGGACGAATTAAATGCCTCTGTTGAAAAAATGGATTCTAATCCAGCAGTGGAATTGAATAAAGCGTTGGCAGATATGAAGGAAGAATTGGCTCCTTTATTAACTGCCATTTCGACTTTAGTTACTGATATTGCTCGATGGGCACAAGAAAATCCAACGCTTACAGCCAGTATTGTGGCGATCACGACAGCACTTGGCATTCTAATCGGAATATTCATAGCCATAATGCCTATTATTGTGACCATTACGGGACTAGCTACTGCTTTAGGGGTATCGGTCGGTGCAGTGGCGGCACCTGTACTTATAGTTATAGGTGTTATTACTGCACTAATTGCCATAGGTGTCCTTCTCTATAAAAATTGGGACACGATCAAAGCAAAAGCATCAGAATTAAGCGACAAGTTCCCATGGTTAAAAACAGCAATCGGATTGTTAACCAATCCAATAGGGACACTGATAGGACTAGGTAAAAAGCTTTATGAAAATTGGGATGTAATCAAAGAAAAAGCAGGAAAACTGCGAGAGAAAATTGCAAATTTATTTAAAGGTATTAAGTGGGAGCTACCGAAGTTAAAACTTCCACACTTCAAGGTTAGCGGTAAGCTAGACTTAAACCCAATGGGGGGTGTAAGTGTACCGAAAATATCGGTGGATTGGTATAAAAACGGTGGGGTATTCCCAGCCAACAGTCCACGGCTAATCGGTATTGGGGACCATCCAACAGCCGAGGAAGCAGCACTGCCATTGACTGATGATGTATTCAGAAAGATTGCAAAAGGTATAAACCAATTTTCTGGAGGTGGCATGGCTATACAGCCGTCTCCAGTATATTTAGATAATCATTTAATTGGGGAAATAGTATTTAGTGTAGTCGATAATCTGATGAGTTCAAATGCATCATTATCGTCATACATGAAGGGGGATAGGACTAAATGAACCTAATAAGATTATGGTATGAAGATGGTCAAGAAATTGATTTATCTAAATACGGATTGATTGGACTTAGGTTAATCATTCCATCTCCCCAATTTGAAACGTATACGGAAGAATTACCAGGTAGACCTGGAACTTTAAAACTAGGCAAGGATCTACGACCAAGATATTTGACTGCAGAGTTTAAAATTGATTCTAATGACTACACGGATTCCCTATTGCTTAGAGATGAATTATATTCACTCTTCAGCAAAGGGAATTTTTTGTACATTGGAGAAAAAATGCAACCCGGCAAAAGGTGGCATGTAGAATGTGTGGAACAATGGAATCCGGAACGGATCAATCTAAATACTATGAGAACTACAATTCCTTTTGTTGCTGAATCAGGCATGGCTGAGTCAGTCGGAACTACTCTGGACCCATTTACCTTCGATGCGGAAGTCTGGCAAGTAGGACAAGGACTAACATCTGATGATATGAAATACGTCCACAATACCAACCTGTTCAATATTTACAATGCTGGCAATGAGACTGTTAATCCACGGAATATGGAGCTGTTAATTGAATATAAAGGCGCATCCACAAACTTATCTATCAAGAATGAAACAACAGGTGATGAATGGATTTATACCGGAACTTCAAACAGTGGAGATTCTTTAAAACTCGATGGGATTCAGATGACTAAGAATAACCTAAGCATCTTCCGTAACACTAACAAGAAATTGATCAGCCTGGTTCCAGGATGGAATGGGTTTCGTTTGTCAGGTACGGTTGGCAGCTTTGAAATTAAATTTAGTTTTAGATTCCATTACTTGTAGAGAGAGGGTGATGTGATGGGAAAGTATAGAAAGTTATTTAACTTCTTTGACCGAATATACATGAATGATTTAAATAAAAATTTTGATGATGTTGATGCGGATATCAAGGTCCAGAAAGCCAGGGTCGACAATCTGATCACTGGCAATCCTCAACCTGCAGAAGTCATGGATTTACGGACTGATACAGATGGGGTTATCCATGGAACAGCTTGGGACCGTTTCGAATCTGACGAATCCAAAAAGAATGCAAAGTTTCAAGAGATCGGTGAACAATTGGCGGATGTAGCGTACAACTTAAATGGATTACCTAACGGATCAACAAATGATGCTAGTTCATTTATCCAGTCCGTTTTAAATTCAGCCAAGACGAATAAGGTAAGGAAAATAAAATTACCTAAAAGCACCTACCGACTTAATTCCTCGCTCTTTATTGAAACTGATGATTTAGAACTGGATTTCAGCGGTTCGACAATCCTGAGTTATGCAAAGGCATCTAGCAACAAACAAGGTGAGATCGGAATTATAAACCCTAGAGGAAGTTTTGTGGAAACGGATGTAGATTTTATTTCTTACTTCCGTTCAGTTTTCAACAAAGCGCATACTCCTCCTGCTAACTCACCTGTTTTACTGACTTACGAAGCAATCGAGCAGATTAGTAACTATGAGTATCATGCACAAGGAAAAATCACCACATCAAATAATAACTATTTCAATGTTGGTGACGAAATTCTTTTGATCGGCTGGACACGACCAGAAGGTTATCCATATGTGAAGGAGAAATTCGAGCCAGAGATTAGAACTGTAGCAAAGGTTTTGGCTAAGGATGCAACGTATATCTATGTGGATTATTATTCTCCATTTAAATATCCTGCATTTGTTAATAATACGATTTTTAAAAGTCGAGTACACAAAATAAAGACAATTAAAAACATCGCTATTAAAAACGCCAATATCATTAACATGAATAACATCGCAACGTTGAACGCCCCTACTGCTACTGAAAAGGCAGAAGCTCTATCAGGGATTACGCCTTTCTTTGTGGATGGGTTAAAACTTGATAATGTAAAAGTCGAGAATACTGTTTGGAATGCGATTTACCCTTGGTCTTGTCGGAACATCGAATACAATAATATTCATGCTGAAAAACCGCAAGCATGGGGTGGTGGTCAAGGATATACCATACAGCATATGGGTTGTAGGGATATTGAAGCACATAATATTACGGGATTCCAAGTACGGCATGTAGTGGACTTTAGTTGCAATTCTCACAATGCTGCTGTTTATGACAGTTTCGGGATTGATGGTAAAGACACTACATTGCTAATGCACGGAATGTGTGAACACGATATTACTTTCATACGTTGTAAAGGAATGTTCGGCATGGGAAGCGGATTGGCAGAGTTTCCTAATGTCAATGCCAATATAAAAATTGATAGTTGCGATCTGTTTTTTGTGGCGATGATTGATGACACCCGATGGGTAAACAATGTATTGATTGATAACAGTCGTATCAAGTATATTTCACATCCACCTTTTATGAACTTCACGACTAGAAACAGTGAAGTCACCTTTGATATTCAGAACTATGCTCCGAAGCCTAATGCACGCGATCAGGTATTAAATGCAAAGCTAATAATGGATAATGTTGATTTAATCCTTTACACAAGCAACATTAACAACTATGCGGCTTACTTCTTAAACTACGATAAAATTGTTTTCAAAAACATCAGAAGCAGGTTGCGAAGTGATTCAGTGGTAAGGCAAATGATTTTTAATGTCCAAGGTGTAACTGATTTAGTATTAGATAATGTCACAGGGCAAGAAATAACAATCTCATACAAAAATGAACGTTCCACCAAGGCAAGGATTCTATTGAATAACAATGATATTCTCTTGACAGCAGCGAATACGATTTATTTCCTGGATGTCGAAGCTTTAACTAATTGCAATCTTTTCATCGAATACAAAGGAAACAGAATAGAAAACACAGGAACAACAAGTCAATTCTTTGTTTTAGATGTTAGAAGCGCAAACTATATAAACTCCAAGGTTGTATCAAATACACATGATAACTTCTTTAAAGGCAATCCCAACGCCTTGATTCATTATGTGTATACTGCTGGGGATGGTATTGTTAATGCGATTGACCATGACAATATTGTTCAGAATAAAGCGGGCGGAGCGTTATTCACAACAGGCAAGCACACAGTAATTTAATAAACAATTGGACACGATAGCGTATCACATAAGCACCTCTAATCGGGGTGCTTTTCTTATTGAGAAGAGGTGAGAATCATTGCTCACAGTTAGAGATTTAACTGGAACAGAAGAAGGGTTGACCGATTTTAAAGAGCTTTCCAGGAACAGAAAAGTAAACGGTGAAAAGACTCTTTCCTTAACTGTTTTACCTACTTTGAAAAACAAACACTCTTTTCCGATGGTTGAGGAAGAGTCAGTTATAGATTTTGATGGAGAAGAGTATGTCATCAAGAAGCTAGGCGAGCGATCCATCGGGAACACCTATTTAAAACGAGTTGATGCGATTCACAAGTTTTTCGTTGATATGATCAACAAGCAGCAGCCTGACATTCACAACGGATCTATGACATTCGATGCCTTTCTTCAATTTCTCTTTACCGGTACTGGATACACTTACACTGTCATGGGAACCTTTTACGCTCAGGACTTTGAGAATTTAGGCAATGACAATCGATTAGCCTTGTTGCAAAAAGGTATAGAGCGATACAAAGCGGAGATTGAGATTGTTGGCACTGATGTACGATTTAAAGAAAAGATTGGAGTCGATACAGACTTTCAATTCAGATATGGACATAACATTAAATCCATTGAAAGAAATGTGGATACTACCAACCTTGCAACAGTGATCAGCGGTAAAGGGGCCGAAGGAATCACAGCTTATTACCGTAGTCCGAACGCTGATATTTTCGGAGAAATCGAAGCTCCTCCCGTGGAAGATGAACGTTTTACTACACAGGAATCATTGCTTGAAGAAATGAAGTCAAGGCTCCAGGACACACCAGAGTTTTCAATCACCATTGATTTCGCTGACCTTAGAGCAGCTGGCTATCCTTACACAGTGCCGAATGAAGGGGATCGTGTTTTCGTCATCTATGAGCCAATGAATGATCTCGAAATTGAAACTCGAATCATGGGAATCAATGAAACTTATAATCTTATGCTTGAACCTGTTAAAACCACTGTAACGCTCGCCAATTACAAGAAATCCTTTTCCGGTGCCGTGTTTGATAAGGTGCAAAAAGAATTTAAGAAAATTCTCGATGAAAGCGGGAAAATCAAATACAGTCTACTGGATGAAGCTGTAAGACGAGCAACTGAAATGTTATTGGGTTCTGCAACTGAGTTGGAATATACCGAGAATGGCATTATAGCCAGGTCAAAAGACAACCCTAATTACCTTGTCTTGTTATCATCAGTTGGAGTAGGCGTGAGTGTGGATAATGGGCAAACCTTTCGCCAGGCGATTACAGCAGAGGGGATTGTAGCTGATCTCATTACAGTTGGAACGATGCTCTTTGACCGAAGTAAAGGCGGTACATTGTCGCTAGGTGGTGGAGAGGGTGGAGATGGGCGCTTAATTCTCTATAATGTAGGTGGCGAACAAATCGCAGACTTAGACGCTACTAAAGGCGGTTTTACAAACCTTTACATTGCAGACCTCGAAAGTCCGACTGTACCGAGGTATTCAAAAGAGGATATAAAGTTGTATGTTGCTGCAGCTAAAGTTTCCACAGGAAGCACATACATGGACCCCTCAGATGATAATTCGGGTACTTCATTTGCCGAACCGTTAGCCACCATAAACGAAGCGTTAAGTCGCATCCCTCGATACTATGATGGTGATGCCATTATTTATATAGCTTGGGGCCAGAACTTGTATCAGGATTTTGCTTTTCGTGGATTCTCAGGGAAAGGTTCCATCACGATTGAGGGACAGGATAAATCCACAAAGTTAAACGGTAACTTTACATTAAGCAATAACTCCACACAGTGCAAAGTGCAGAACATGACCGTCAACGGAAAAGCAAACAGTTACGCTGTAGCAAGTGTGATTCAATGTTCATCTGCCTTCATCCAAAATGTAATTATTAACGGTAACAATTCTGAGCGAGGTATTGATGTGAACCAAAGCGGTTACTGTCAGATCATGAACAGTGAAGTGTATTCCGTAACACAGGGTATCCTCGCTAGATACGGTGCTACAGCGTGGATTCAAGACTGTAAGGGGTACGGAACAACTCATGGTATTTTCGCCTATGGCGGTTACATCATGGGCGGTGGGACAGCACCAAATGGTGCAGCCCTATCTGGGAAGGATTATGGCGGTCAAATCTATCCAATGTTTACTGCAAACAACGGTTCATACGCTGCTCCACCAGCACCGGAAACAACAAAATTTATTAAATCTGCATCTGGTAACAACTGGAGCAGCCAAGGATTTTGGGGCAATGATGGAGTTAAGCAAGGGAATTACGGTTACGGCAGAAGAACAGGATTATGGTTCTTTGGTACAGATATTTTAAACAATATAGGTACAGGAAAGACGATTAAGGCCATGAGGGTGTATATCAAGCGGAGTAACAGCGGTGGATCGTCAGGCGGTGTCCGGCATAGCTTAAGAGCGCACGGCTATCAAACTCAGCCAGGAAGCTCGCCTAGCGTAAGTGCTGAAATCGGTGCTGCCACACTAAAATGGGGGCAGGGTGCATGGATTACAGTTAATCCTTCTTACTTTGCTGGCTTTGCCAATGGCACTTATCGAGGTTTTGGTGTGTATGTCAATTCTGACAGCGGCAGCCTATACTCCATTCTTTCCATTGCTGCTGAAGTGGAAATCACATATTCATAGGAGGTTACATCATGAAAATAGTTATTTTCGAGCCTGCAACAAAAGAAGTAATCTACATT
Source organism: Mesobacillus subterraneus (assembly GCF_020524355.2). Classification (NCBI taxonomy): domain Bacteria; kingdom Bacillati; phylum Bacillota; class Bacilli; order Caryophanales; family Bacillaceae; genus Mesobacillus; species Mesobacillus subterraneus. The sequence continues at coordinate 2,610,451 of NZ_CP129019.1, read as the reverse complement.
CAAGAACAAGTGAGTAATCCGGAAGTAACGGATAACAGTGTTACCTTTAAGGGGGGTGAGCTTGCTGGGATTTCAAAGAGCTTTATCCTGATTGACGACATGGAAGTGAGTGATAGTGTGACGGATGAAATGATTGCATTGGATAAAAAGGCAAGCTATCCAAAAACCGATTTAAAGAAAGAGAATGAGGATCTTAGAAAACAACTAACAGATCTATCATTCGAATTAATGATGAAAGGTGTGCTCTAGATGGATTGGTTTAAAATCGCATTGAATGATTGGAGTATCTATAACGACCCATCACGAATCCGGAAATACGTTGATTTCGGGAAGATCACACAAGCGCAATTTACAGAAATAACCGGTGAGTCTTACAGCTAAGGCTCTATTTTTATGGGTAAATAGAGAGAGGGGGTAACACATTGGAGGAAAAAGACATGCTAAATAGCCATGAAGAAATCATACACAAGAACATACTGCCCCGGCTCGATGTGGTGGAAAAAGCACAGGCTGCCTTTCAACAGGAAGTCGCTACCATAAAATCCGACCTGATGGGCGTACAAAGAGGACAAGCGCAATTAGAATTGACGGTCATGAAGGATGGTAAAGAAACTCGTGATATGCTGAAACAATTTGTGAATCATGTTCTGGATCAGGATAAACAAGAATCGCAGGCAAAGTTAGAGGACAAAAAAGCAGAAACTCAATCAAAAATAGAAGCTAGAAAAGCTAGATGGGAAATTATAGGTAAGGTAACTGTTGTCCTTGCTGGCAGCGGAAGTATTATATATGCGTGGATCGAGTTATTAAAAGATAAATTATAGGAGTGATTTTGATGATCAACTGGAAAGTAAGATTTAAAAATCCGACTTGGATCGTAACAGTTTTCATACCTGGGGTTATCTTGCTAGCGCAAATGGTGCTAGCTTTTTTTAATGAGTTTATTTATCCAACTGGCTACAGCATTTCAGATGATGCCATTAAAGGATTTATGGGGATTGTAAACTTCTTTGCTCTAACGTTTTTAGGCATTGGTGGAGTCCTTGATCCAACCACAGAAGGCATGGAAGATAGCCCAAGAGCCAAACGATATCAAGAACCACAATAGGAGGGATTCATTATGAAAATCATGCTGGATGCAGGTCATTCCCGGGTAACACCTGGGAAGCGATCACCAGATGGGATGTTAGAATTTGAGTTTAATTCTGTAGTGGCAAACTATGCAAAGGCCTTACTTGAAGAATATCTGAATACCACAGTTTATTTTGCCCACGATCCAAGTGGTAAAGTAGACATCCCTCTTGCAACCAGGACAGATAGAGCGAACGAATTGAATGTGGATGCGTATGTTTCTATCCACGCTAATGCATTCGGTCCTGGTGGGTGGCATGATGCTTCAGGCATTGAAACGTTCATCCATCCGTCAAAGCCAAAAGATGCATATGAATTGGTCATCAAGATACAAACCAATTTATTAAGAGCAAGCGGGCTTCCTAATCGTGGAGTGAAAACAGCAGACTTCCACGTATTAAGGGAAACGGATATGACTGCAGTACTTCCTGAGTGTGGATTCATGACCAATAAAGGCGACTTGAATAAGTTGAAATCAGATGCTTATCGTCGGTCTGTCGCTCAAGGTATTGTGTATGCCCTGGCTGATCAATATAACTTGAAAAAGAAACCAGCACCAAAATTAATGGAAAAGAAAGAAGCTGCAGCTGGGGAATATCCTGAAAAGATTCAGGGATTGATTGAATGGGTCCAAGAGAACGGAATTAGTGACGGTAAAAACCCTTACGCTCCTGCTACTCTTGCCTATGTGTGGGAAGTGGCACGGAATATCGTGAATAAGCTGGAAAAATAAAAAGAAGCCCTGCTCTAATCGAGTGGGGCTTTTTGCATTTCTAACACCTTTTCAGTTATATCCTCTTTTCCATCAACAATCACTTCGAGCAGTTCTTCAAAGTAAACTTCTTTCTTGATTTTCTTGATCCACTCCAATGCTATTGTTTCCGGTTTTCTGCCTCGAATGTGGAAGGATCCTCTTTGCTCTACCCGACCAGCTGGCGAAAGGTACTTTACTTTAATCGTGATCATTATCCGATTTGCTTTTTAAATTCCACAAACTTATCTTCATCTACCTGGAAAACGTTCTTGCAATCATCGCATTTCATCGGCTTAATGCCTTTCTTTTTAGCTGCTCGATTACCTGACCATGCTGTCAGTGCCATAATCGGTCCAGCGATCCATCCGATGACCGGTATGAAGAAAAAGATAAGCGCAGCTGCAATGAGCACTTTCTTGATAATTAGATTTTCCTTCACCTTATTACTTCCACACTTAGGGCAGTTGATCACTTGCTGTTCTGTCATTGTTCTTCCTCCCATTCGTAAAATTCATCAACTTTCTTCTCCAAATGATAAGCCAATTTAAATAAATCCTCCACGGATGGAGTGTGTTTACCAGTCATCCATCCAGAAAAAGTATTTCGGTGGACCTTCATGATCTTATCTCGTATATACGATGGCTTATATGGAGAAGTTTCAATAATCTCCCTAAAGTTACTTTTCAGCATTTACATCACCATCTTATTAATTCGATATTGCTTGTATGATTCCTTTCACAAATTAGTTATGATTTTTTTCACAAGAGGACAGGCAAGTAATGAGGATCCTGGGCATAGGCTATCAACATGAAAGGTAAACAGTTGAAAAACAGTAGGCAATCATTTATGGAAGGAGGTCATCTAAGAGGGAGGTGTTTTTGCAATCATTATTAACTGTTTATAGTAAGTACACTTGTACAAGAAGAAATACAATAACAAAGCAAAAACAAAAATCTGTTAAAGAATGAGCGGAGCGGGAGAAAGGGGAAGGGGGACCGGGGGAAACCAAGCGATTATTCTGACAATTTGACAATTAAGAATCAGAAAATTAAGGAGGAATTTACAATGAAAGTCGAAAGAGATACAGACCCATACATTCCAACTTGTTCATGGTGTGGAAAGCCTTACACAGACTGTTCTTGCGGAAAATAAAAGGAGGAATTCACATGTTATTTACACCAGGACTATTACTGGCGGCAGGAGCTACTCTGATTGTGGCTGTAGCCGATAAGACACTTGAAGAATTCGGCTGGCATTGGCTAGGCACATGTTTAAAAATCATTGTTCCATTGGCTGGCATGGCAGCAGGTATCTACTTTCTCGAAAATAACCCAATTGTGTGGTGGATTTTAAAATGAGTTTCTGGGGCGAGTTAATGGCACGAAAGAGGCTGATTAAAGCTTTCCGGTATGCAAGCTTATATAAAACCATTGGCAGCGATGAACGCAAGATATTCCCTAAAATCCACTCTGTACGCACCACTGAACATTCTACTGAATTTGTTTTTACTCTTCCCATTGGATTAGATCCGAAGATACTCCAAAAGAACTTTTATGCATTCCGTCAAGTATTTGGCGAACAAATAAAAATCGATGGTGAAATAAAGAAGTTCGTTTTCACTGTTTATCAGAACACATCCACAAAGGTGCTCAACTACAATGTGGAGGAAATCAGGAAGCAAGTCGAGGAATTGAAGCTTGGCATTATCTGCGGGAAAGACAGAACAGGCGAGTATGTCACCTTAGAATTATTGAAGCATCCACACATATTGATTGCCGGGGAAACAGGGTCCGGGAAGTCTACTCAGCTACGATCTATTCTGACCACACTCATATTAAATAAAAAGCCATCGGAGCTTCAGCTTTACCTGGGAGATTGCAAGAAATCAGAATTTCACATCTTCAGAAAGGTTGAGCATGTGCAGTGTGTTTTATCCGACGGAAAACAGATTGCCAAGATGTTGAAAGGAATCAAAAAGGAATTAACCGAGCGGAGCGACTTAACCGAAATGTTTGAAGTCTCCCATGTGGATGACTTGCCAGCCGAACACAAGCGACCATACATTATTGTCTGTATTGATGAATTTGTCATGCTGCGGAAAGATGAAACCGTCATGGATATACTCACTGAGATTGTAGCCATCGGCAGAACGCTTGGAGTGTTCGCTATCCTGTCGATGCAGAGACCGAATGCCCAAGTATTAGACACGACAATCAGAGCCAATTTGACCGTTTCTATGGGTTTTAAGCTAAGGGATAAAATCGAAGCCAGGATAGTCAACACACCTGACGCGGAGAAAATCGAGAAAAGCGGTCACTTCATTATGAACGCTGATAAGCTCTATGACTTACAAGCACCTTATTTGGAACTGGAAGAGGCTAAGAAGCTTCTGAATCCATTCTGCATATCAAAGCAACCTGTGAAGGATATAACGCCACAGGAGCCAAAGGAAGAACCTAAACAACTCACTGAAGAGGATGTGTTCTTATGCTAACTCAGAGAGACAAAGCCATCATAAAAGATTTGAATCGATTCAGAGTCATGGATCGTGACAGTATAGCTGAATTACACTTTGCCGGGTTGAAAAATCCGAAGTATGCTGCTAACAATGTCCTATTGCGTTTATTACGTGACGGACAGATTCAGCGTTCTACCGCATTCACTCCATTTGTCTATTTTGGTCCCGATGTATTCATGAAGCAGAACAGTGCGAAAATAGGGCATTTCCTAGCGATTCTGAACGTGTATAAGGAAATGAGGAAGTTAGGTAAGCTGGAAAGCTTCTGGGTTGAACCTAAATACGGAAAAAAGGGGGAAGGTGCAGAACCGGATATCTATTGTATGTATCGCGGCACAGGGTTCTTCATAGAGGTACAGAGAACTATTTACTCTGATAAACTGATGGATGAAAAGATGGAGCGTTATGTGAATTTATACAATGGCAGCATAGTGGCAAAACCCTTCCCACATGTTCTGATACTATCTGATCAGCGGTATGCGATTGATGGGGAGTATCCATTCAAGGTATTCCAGGCGCAAAGCTTCACTGATTTTGTAAACTCTCTGAAAGGTTTGGAAGAGAAGCCTAAACAGGAGAGTGGGGTGAAGATTAAAATTGGATAAAAAATAGCCAAGTGGCATTTTGACCACTTGACCACAGTTTTGACCACACACTCTTTTCAAAAGATGCAAAATAGGGCATAATAATGAAATTGAAACCTCAAAAAAGTACTGTTATACTAAACCAATGCCAATATTTCAAATTTAAGGGTGTAAAGAAAAAATATTGACAAATGATTACGCGAAGGTCTATAATTACCTTTGTTGCCTTGGGGTGATTCTATGAAATGGACAATAAGTCAGATACAAAAACATCGAAACAAGGACTTTCTGATTGACGAGTTTGTCCGAATGGACTCGATTAAGGAAATAGATCCGACAATCCGCGAAGTTTCTCCCATCCATCTTACTGGAAGGGCAGACATCAGTGCCACGAGAGTGACATTTCATTTCCGGGTTGATGGACATCTAGTCCTTCCTTGTTCACGGACACTGGTTGATGTAAAATATCCAATTGATGTGGAAACTACTGAAACTTTCATGTTAAACAGCCACGATTATGAGGCTGTAGAGGAAGTTCATCAAGTAACAGGCGATGTCATTGACCTGGAACCCATCATTAAAGAGATCTTGCTAGTGGAAATTCCAATGCAAGTATTCTGTGATGATAGCGCTGGTCTAGAAGGCGCACCCCAGTCAGGTAAGGATTGGGAAGTAATCGAGGAACAGGAGAAATCCGAAAAACTTGATCCCCGACTTGCCGGGCTTGCAAAATTCTTTGAGGATTCTAAAGATTCCTCTGACTAATGTATAAAAAAGAGCGTGGAGGTCCAGAAAAGGACTGGCCTTCATCAACTTTCTTATTCCTTTTAAGGAGGTGGGAAGAATGGCTGTACCATTTAGAAGAACGTCTAAAACTGCGAAAAGAAAACGCCGTACTCATTTTAAGTTACAAGTTCCGGGTATGGTAGCATGCCCTAACTGCGGTGAAATGAAACTTGCTCACCGTGTGTGCAAAGCTTGCGGAACATACAAAGGAAAAGAAGTTGTAAACAACTAATCTTTTCTAAGGAAAAGCACAGGATGCATTCGCATCCCTGTGCTTTTTTTCTTTTACGCGCTATTCCAATTTGGCCTGCGTACTCTTTAATAGACTAATTTCAGTCCATTCTGAAGCTCGTGCGCTTTTTAAATCTACAGAAAATTGATAAAATTTATTGGACGAGAAGTAGAGGAGGCAAACAATGGATTCATACATAATTTCAAAAGAAAAAAATGGTGTGCTGCTTTTTACCATCAACAGGCCTGATAGGAGAAATGCCATAAACTATGAAATAATGTCCGGGCTTGAAACAGCGATGGATATGGCTGCAGAAAATGATGTTAAAGTCTTTGCCATTACAGGGGCAGGTGACCAGGCATTTTGTTCTGGTGGGGATTTATCCGCCTTCCATTGTTTAAAAACAGAGGCTCAGGCGTTTGAAATGCTCTCAAGGATGGCGGGGATTTTATATAACCTCCTAGTCCTCCCGAAACCAACTATTGCCATTCTAAATGGTTCTGCAGTAGGCGGAGGATGTGAAATTGCTTCTGCCTGCGACTTTCGGATTGGAAGAGATGGAATGAGAGCTGGATTTGTTCAGGGGAACCTCGCCATCACAACCGGCTGGGGAGGAGGATCGATTCTCTTTGAAAAACTTCCACAGCCTATTGCGATGAAAATGCTCCTTGATGCAAAAATATACACTGCTGAGGAACTTAGAGAATTTGGTTTCATCCACCAAATTTATAATGATCCTCCGATAGATGCCTGTCTCTCATTTATGAATGGAAGCCTGCATAAAGAGACAACTGTATTAGAAGCGTATAAAACGATGTTAAATAAAAAATGGAAGCTATTATCGATGAAAGAAAGGATGGAAGAGGAGGCACGAAGATGTGCTGTCTTGTGGGAGGGTGATGCTCACCACAAAAAAGTGGACGAATTCATGATGAAAAAAAATAAAAATAATTAGCAGGGTATTAGGTGTTATCAGTCTATCTTTCCTATTAGATGCATATGAATGAATAAAAAACAGTAGGAGGGATTTATTGATGCCATTAACCCGACAGGATGCCTGGTCACAGGATGAAGATTTATTGCTTGCTGAAGTGGTATTAAGAAATATTCGAGAAGGCGGTACTCAATTGAAAGCGTTTGAAGAAGTAGGAAAGCAGCTTTCGAGGACTGCTGCAGCTTGTGGTTTTCGCTGGAATTCCTATGTAAGAAAACAATATAAATCTGGTATTGAGCTGGCGAAAAAGCAGCGGAAGGAAGCGAAAAAACAGACAAAGACACAAGAGAAGTCAGAAGCAGCACCGACACCGGCACCGGCACCAGTAAGCGATGCGCCAAGAGTGCCTTTAAAACAAGAAGAAAAGCGTTCCAACCTTAACATAGAAGTAGTAAAGCAATATCTTGATGATCTCTATGAAAAAGCTGCAGCTGCAAATAGTCAGGATGTGCAAAAAGAAAAAATCCGCGGGTTAGAAAAGCAAATCTATTACTTGTCTGCTGAAAATGAAAAATTAGAAACACAGTTGCGTTCCATGGAAGAAGATTATCGTGCTTTGATTGACATCATGGATCGCGCCAAAAAAAGAGTAACCTCAAAAAGCGATGAAAATCAGCAAAAAATGAACTTTCAGGTTGAGGGAAAGGGATCTCTGGAGAAGGTTGAAAAATAGCCGATAAATAGCGCCTGCCGGAATGGCAGGCGCTATTTTTAAAAAAATTACTGCAATTGCTCAGTTACACCAGCCGGATACCAGACAAGCGGATTCTCGCCACGGTCTCTTTCTACATCATAATGAACTGGCGTGAAGCCCATCTTATCCCAAAAGTCCTGTGATTTTACTCTAGGATTTGTTTTGATTGGCAGACCATAACTTTTCGCGAATTCAACAAGTGCTTTTCCATAGCCGTTGCCCTGGTAATTTGGAAGTACTTCTAACTTCCAAAGCTCAAGATAATCCTGGGGAGGCTCGAAATAACGGTCAAATTGCTTCTTCACCTGGTAAAGGCTCATGCGGGCAACAAGCTTGTCGCCGAAATAGATTCCGTAGAACGGTGAATCGCTATCATTTTCAACAATGTTCGCTTCCAAGTCCTCAAGCATCGAAAGCTCCTGGTGGTCATACTCTTTGAATTTCTTGAATTCTTCTAATGTCTTATAATTGATTTTCAGTTTCTCCACTTTATTCACCATAAAACAATCCCCCAATCAAGCCGCCAATAATTCATTTTGTATTTACCCGAAATATGGAATATTTAAAAGCAGCTGAATATATTTGTTTTTTATAGCCTATTTTTATTATATTATAAAAACATGAAAAATTCTGCATTTGATTTTTAGAAAGCGGTTCCATTTTTTGCAGGAAATATACAGAATATTGTAGAATTTTATATAGTGAGCGTATTTTTTTACGGGAAAGGGGAAATAGCATGCAAAAAATATTAATTGCAAACAGAGGAGAAATTGCGCTTCGCATTATCAAATCTTGCCGTGATCTTGGAGTGAAAACAGTAGCAGTTTATTCTGATGCGGATAAAGAGCTGCCTTTTGTAAAAGAAGCTGATTGCGCTTACCGGATTGGCGAGCCGCCTGTACAAAAATCATATCTCAATGCAGAAGAAATTCTAAGAATCGCACAGGAAGAAAAGGTGGATGGCATCCATCCTGGTTATGGATTTTTATCAGAAAATGCAGAGTTTGCCCGGAAAGTGAAGGAAGCAGGTTTGACTTTCATTGGTCCTGCTCCGGATACGATTGAAAAAATGGGCGATAAAATCGTTGCTAGATCGACGATGGAAGCAGCGGGTGTACCAGTCGTTCCTGGAAGTGACCAGGGTTTGAAAACGCTGGAGGATGCAATTACGCTTGCAGAAGAAATCGGCTACCCTGTGATGCTAAAGGCGAGCGGGGGCGGCGGAGGCATTGGCATGGTGCTTTGTGAAAATGAGCAAGCGCTCGCTAAGAATTTTGATTCTACAAAGGGCAGAGCAAAGGCTTACTTTGGTTCTGATGAAGTATTCATTGAAAAATACATCAAAAATGCCCGGCATGTCGAGGTACAGATTTTTGGCGATACCTATGGCAACCATGTACATATGTTCGAACGTGATTGTTCCATCCAGCGCCGACACCAAAAAGTGATTGAAGAGGCACCTTCACCGTTCCTGAAAGAAGAAGCACGGCAGAAGATGTATGAAACAGCTGTAAAGGCCGCTAAAGCAGTGGACTATGTGAATGCTGGAACTGTGGAATTCATTGTTGATGAGAACGAAAACTTTTATTTCCTTGAAATGAATACAAGACTGCAGGTCGAACATCCAGTCACAGAAACCATCACAGGTCTGGACCTTGTTAAGTGGCAGCTTCTTGTCGCTCGTGGTGAACAATTGCCTCTGCTCCAGGATGGGATCGAAAAGAAAGGGTGGTCCATTGAATTCCGTTTGTATGCCGAGGATCCAGTTAGGTTCCTCCCGTCTCCTGGAAAAATCAGTGAGTTCTCTTGGATTGAGGCAGAAGGCGTCCGGGTCGATTCTGGCTATGAATCCGGTTCAACGGTAACCCCTTTTTATGACCCTATGGTTGCTAAGTGCATAGTAGGGGGAAACAGCCGTGAAGAAGCGATCCAGCTAGGACAGGAATTCTTCGCGACTCTGAAGCTTGAAGGCATCAAATCCAATGCGCCACTGTTCGCGGAGATATTAAATGAAGAGGGCTTCAAATCAGGCAATTATACTACAGCGTACTTAACAGAAAGAAAAATGGCATCTAAATAGAGGAGGAAGAGAACATGAAAGAAATTACAGCAAATATGGCAGGTACAGTACTTAATGTGATGGTAGCTGCAGGAGATACGGTTTCAGAAGGGCAGGAAGTCCTTATGCTTGAATCAATGAAGATGGAAATCCCTGTAGAAAGCCACGGGGCAGGAAGTGTTGCTGAAGTAAAGGTAAACATCGGAGACTTTGTCAACGAAGGCGATGTTCTGCTTGTACTAGAATAATAGATTTTAAGGAGGAGTAGAATGACTACCGCGAAGACTTTAACTGATTCGTTGCAGGAAAAGGTTCAAAAAATCGAGGCTGGTGGACAACCGAAATACCATGAAAAGCTGGCAGAGCAAAATAAATTATTTGTGCGTGAGCGCTTGAATCTATTATTTGACGACGGAGTCTATGAAGAAGATGGCAAATTCGCCAACTTCCAGGCTGGTGACCTTCCCGCAGATGGTGTCGTTACAGCGATTGGAAAAATAGACGGGCAAACAGTATGTGTAATGGCGAATGATTCAACAATAAAAGCCGGGTCATGGGGCGCCAGGACTGTTGAGAAGATCATTAGAGTCCAGGAAACAGCTGAAAAGCTGAAAGTGCCATTGCTGTACCTCGTGGATTCTGCCGGAGCCAGGATTACTGACCAGCTTGATATGTTCCCTAACAGAAGGGGAGCAGGCAAGATCTTTTACAATCAGGTGAAATTATCTGGGGTAATCCCCCAAGTCTGTCTCCTTTTTGGTCCTTCTGCAGCCGGAGGGGCATATATCCCTGCTTTTTGCGATATCGTGATCATGGTTGACCAGAATGCATCAATGTATCTTGGGTCACCAAGGATGGCGGAAAAGGTAATCGGTGAGAAGGTAACGCTTGAGGAAATGGGCGGAGCCCGCATGCATTGTTCTGTCAGTGGTGTAGGCGATATGCTCGTTTACAGCGAAGAAGAAGCCATTGAATCAGCGAAGCGCTATTTGAGCTATTTCCCTGCGAATTTCCAATCAAAGACAGAAGTGGTCGAAGGAGTAGCTCCCAAGGCAGGAAGAAGTCTTGAAGAAATTGTTCCAGTGAACCAAAATGCTCCATTCGATATGTATGAAGGTATTGATGCTCTGATCGACGAAGGAAGTTTCTTTGAAATCAAAAAGCTGTTCGCTCCTGAAATCATCACTGGGCTTGCGCGTATAGACGGAAAGGCAGTTGGAATCATTGCCAACCAGCCGAAGGTGAAGGGCGGGGTATTGTTCGTGGACTCTGCCGATAAGGCTGCTAAATTCATCACGCTCTGCGATGCTTTCCATATTCCATTGCTGTTCCTTGCTGATGTACCGGGCTTCATGATAGGAACGAAGGTTGAGAGAGCGGGGATCATCCGTCACGGAGCGAAGCTGATTGCTGCGATGAGTTCAGCGACCGTACCGAAAATCTCTGTAATTGTCCGTAAGGCATATGGAGCTGGTTTGTACGCAATGGCTGGACCGGCATTCGAACCAGATTGCTGCATCGCCCTGCCGACTGCGCAGATCGCGGTCATGGGTCCGGAAGCAGCGGTTAACGCAGTATACTCCAATAAAATCAATCAAATTGAAGATCCTAAAGAGAAAATCGCTTTTGTCCAGGAGAAGCACCAGGAGTATAAAGAAAGTATCGATATCTATAAGCTCGCTTCCGAATTGATCGTTGACGACATCGTTGCAGCCAACGACCTGAGGAATGCACTGATAGACCGATTCAAGCTATACGAAACAAAAGATATGCAATTCAGTGTCAGGAAACATCCTGTATATCCGGTATAAAAACAAAAAGCGCAAGCGCCTCGTTCAGCCCCGACAAGCGCTGGAGCTGGATTAAGACAACCCATATAGTTACCTACATCGCAATTATTTTACCCTGCATAAAAACAAAATGGAGATCCTATTGGGTCTCCGTTTTTGTTTTTACTGGGGAAAAGATAATGTTCTATCAAAATTAATTCAAATAACCATAATCCCTTCTTCCTAACAAGCAATTGTTTCTGCTAAAATATGACTAAAGTCATTGTTATATCGGTGTTAAATATAATAGATTTTTCAATATAAAAGCACGAATGTTCTTAGTTGTTTTTTAAGGGCAGGATAAGGGGTCTTTATGAAAATAGGAATAATCGGCGGCGGATCAGTAGGTTTATTATTCTCTTATTACCTGAGCATGGGTAGTGATGTTTCCATATACACAAGGACACGGGAACAAGCAGACTCAATTAACGAAAATGGTCTTCATCTTGTAAAAAGTGGAATAGAGCATACTCCTGCAAAGGTAACTGCTGTCCCAATCCACGAATGGAAGGGGAACGATGATTTAACAGTTGTTGCGGTAAAGCAATACCAGCTGGATGGTTTAATATCTGATCTAAAAGATAAAGCGAAAGGAAGCATCCTTTTTCTGCAAAATGGCTATAGCCATATCAAACTGCTTTCTGAATTGGAAACACCTGAAGTTTATGTGGGATCCGTTGAACACGGAGCTGTAAGAAAGAACGGCTTTACAGTTCAGCATAATGGATTGGGTGTAACAAGAACTGCGATATTTAAAGGAGAAGATGACCTTCTTAGAGAATTATCTACTATATCACCTTCGGGTTTTCCGTTTATCATTGAACCGGATTTCAAGGAGATGCTAATCAAGAAGCTGGTGGTCAATTCGGTAATTAATCCATTGACAGCAATTCTTAAAGTTAAAAATGGCGAGCTGATCCACAATCCATCTTACTTTGAAATTTTTAAGCAAATGTTTGATGAGTGTGCCTATGTACTTGATTTGCCTAATCGGGAACAGTACTTCAAAAATCTAATGACAGTTTGCGAAAAAACAGCAAATAACCATTCATCCATGTTTAAAGATATTGAAAATGGCCGACAAACTGAAATTGACGCCATCCTCGGGTATTTGCTCGACTTATCTAACAGCAAAAATATAAAAGCTCCATTAATACATAATTATTATCATTGCATCAAGGGGAAGGAGCACGAAAGGGAGGGAGCATGATGTCGGGATTATTCTCCGCGCTTGTTGCCGCATTGATTACAGTTCCAATGATTGGCTACCTCGCTGTGTTCATCATCAGTAAGCAAATCACAGGCAATCATCGGCGTTCAGTCAATACGGCAATTGATTTCAGCACCTTTTTACTGGTGCTGTCTGTTCATTTTTTGATCATCACTATTTGGGAAAAGTCCTTCCTCTGGCTGATTTTGATCATCTTGTTTGGGCTTGCGGCTATATTTGTGTGGATTCATTGGAAATTTAAAGAGGAAATATTGTTGCCAAAAGTGTTTAAGGGGTTTTGGCGCTTAAATTTCCTGCTTTTCTTTTCAGCATACATCGTCCTAGTTTTATATGGTTTGGTTAAGCGCCTTACATTTTTGTTCGCTTAATCTGGTGTTGGACCGTCCTTTAGAAGGTCCAGCATTTTTTATTGTTTAGAAAAAAGTTGTAAAGGCGTTGTGAAGAAGCCAAAGCTGTCAAGAAACCATTGTAGTTAAAACAGACATGGCTAGCGAAAGTGCAAAGTGATACAAATCATTATGAAAATCTTGATTTTAGAAATTTCGTAAAGCAAAGTTTTTTTCTTTTCATTTCAAACAATGCTATACTCATAACAGTGAAAATTGCCTAAGAGAAAGGAAGTACAAGTGAATGGAGATGTTGAATCTCTCTCTTCCGGCAGCAAACCGGTTTGCGACAGATTACCTGGCTGGAAGCCCTGAATTGCAGAGCTTCTTTCATTACAATTTTACAGACAAAAACTGTTATATTCATCGCCTTGATGAATTGAAAAATAGAAGCTTTATGAGGAATGAGCTTGCAGACCATATTCAGTTCTTCATGACCCGTTTTGCCAAGTCTGACAAAATCAATGGTAATATTGAAAAGCTCAGAAAAGAAAATAGCGTAGCAGTCATCGGAGGACAGCAGGCAGGTATTCTGACTGGACCGCTATATACTATTCATAAAGTGATATCGATTATCAAGCTTGCTGAACAAAAAGAGGCAGAGCTGGGAATTCCAGTCGTACCCGTATTTTGGATTGCTGGAGAAGACCATGATTATCAGGAAGTTAACCATGTCTACGTCATGAATGACAATAAGCAGGAAAAGTGGGTTTATCCTGAAAGGAATCTAGAGAAAAAAATGATTTCAGAAGTTTGTATCAACAGGGACCTATGCTATTCCTGGGTTGAAGAAATCATGGAAACCTATGGAGAAACAAAGCACACGAAAGAAGTATTGGCATTTGCTTTAGAATCTTTGGAGAAAGCCGAATCATTTGTTGATTTTTTTGCGATGATTATCATGGAGCTTTTCAAGGACTCAGGTTTGCTGATTGTGGATTCAGGAAATAAAGAACTGCGCAGGCTTGAAAAAGAATACTTCATCAATCAAATAAAGAACCATCGTGAAATTACCACTGCTGTACTTGAACAGCAAGAACAGACAATCTCGGCAGGATTTGCTAATATGATCGAAATTACCGAGAATGCTGCGAACCTTTTCTATTACGATGAAAAAGTAAATGAACGGATTTTACTCCAATTTGACCCACAAAGTGGAGGATTTTCAGGTAAGAATGGTGAAGTCACCTTCACATATGATGAACTGGTGGAGATTGCGAACGAATATCCTGAGAAGCTAAGCAATAATGTTGTCACTCGTCCGTTAATGCAGGAGTTGCTTTTCCCAACACTGGCGTTCATTGGAGGCCCTGGTGAAATTGCCTATTGGGCTGAATTGAAACTCGTTTTTGAACATTTCGGTCTCAACATGCCCCCGCTTGTACCAAGACTTAACATCACCCTGCTCGAAAGGTCGATTGAGTCTGACCTTAAAGAATTGAACCTTGATTTGCAAGAGGTATTGATCTCAGGCACGAACGGGCATGAGATCAAATTTATCGATTCATTAAAGGATCGTGAAGTAGAAGAACTTTTCGAGAATGTAAAAATGACACTGGCTGATCAATATAAGGTCATTCGTGAAAAATCAAACGGAATTGACCCAGTACTGATGCCAATGCTGCAGAAGAACGAATCCATCCTGTTAAAACAGGTTGAGTTCATGGAGGATAAAATCGTGGAGGCCATTTGCCGTAAACATGACCATATCCTGAGGAAGTTCACAAGAGTTGAAAATGCACTAAGACCAGGCGGATCACCACAGGAAAGAGTCTGGAATCCATTCTATTATTTGAATAAGTACGGTTTAAGTTTAATACCTGAATTATTAAAGCTTCATTATGAATTCGATGGAACACACAAAGTTATAAAAATGTAATTCAAAGCTTCATCCTAAGTGGATGGAGCTTTTTTTCTATGGAAAAATTACACCTCTGCATTGCCCGAGAAGAGGAGAGAAGCTGATTTATGGTAAAAGCAGTGGCTTTCCATAGCTCGAAATGCAGGGAAAAGAGGATTTACGGTAAAAGCAGCACTTCTGCATTACCTGAAAGGAAGAGAAACGACGAGATATGTTAAAAGCAACTTTTTTGAAATGAAAGAAATTAGTGGAAATGAATTTTCCTGGAAGGATTTCAAGGGAGCGGGGAGAATATTTAATATAAGGTGGTGAAAAGTGGGGGAATGTGGTACATTGTATTTAGAAAGTGGGGGTAGTGGCATGTTCATGGGTGAATACCATCATAATGTTGATAGCAAAGGCCGATTGATCATCCCTGCCAAGGTCCGAGAAAACCTGGGAGAAATGTTCATTCTTACCCGTGGACTTGACCAGTGTTTATTTGGTTACCCCGTTTCTGAATGGTCTGTGATCGAAGATAAGCTAAAAGGACTTCCACTGACAAAAAAAAGATGCACGAGCATTTACCCGATTTTTCTTTTCGGGTGCTACCGAGAGTGAAATTGACAAACAGGGGAGAGTAAATATCCCTTCCCCGTTGATGCAGTACGCCAAGCTTGAGAAAGAATGTGTGATTTTAGGTGTTTCCAATCGAATTGAAATTTGGAGCAAAGCCATCTGGGAAGAATATTTCGCAGAATCTGAGGAATCTTTTGCTGAAATTGCGGAAAATATGATTGGATTTGATATTTAAGGGTAACATTATTCTGATATAATATTACCTGCTCCTCGATTGGAAAGGTGGATCATAATGTTCAAACATACAACAGTTTTGCTAGAAGAAACAGTAGACGGGCTGGGTATCAAGCCTGACGGTACATATGTGGATTGCACTCTCGGTGGCGCAGGCCACAGTGAATTAATTTTGTCCAAGCTTTCGGGAAATGGAAAGCTATACGCGTTTGACCAGGACGATATTGCGATTGCGAATGCAAAAGAAAAGCTTGCTGCTTATGGAGACAGACTGACAATTATTAAAAGCAACTTTCTCCATTTGAAGGAAGAACTAGAAAACCATGGTGTAACGGAGGTTGATGGTGTCCTATATGACCTTGGAGTCTCATCTCCACAGCTGGACACACCAGAACGAGGCTTCAGCTACCATCATGATGCTCCGCTTGATATGCGGATGGACCAGGACGCACCATTGTCCGCTTACGATGTCATTAATGAATGGTCATATGAAAAACTGGTCAAAATCTTTTTCCAGTATGGGGAAGAGAAATTTTCAAAGCAGATTGCCCGAAAGATTGAAGCAGCAAGGGAAATCAAACACGTTGAAACCACTGGTGAACTTGTAGAGTTGATTAAGGATGCGATTCCTGCACCTGCAAGAAGAAAAGGTGGTCATCCTGCAAAGAGAGTTTTTCAGGCGGTAAGAATCGCTGTTAATGATGAACTTGGTGTATTTGAAAAATCACTCGAACAGGCGATTGACCTACTTGATATAGGTGGAAGGATCAGTGTTATCACCTTCCACTCATTAGAGGACAGAATTTGTAAGGTTACCTTGAAGAAAGCGAGCGAAACACCCCCGCTGCCTCCAGGATTGCCAATCATCCCTGAAGAATACCAGCCGAAGTTGAAGCTGGTCACACGAAAGCCAATCCTCCCTTCAGAGGAAGAATTGGAGTTCAATAACAGGGCAAGATCCGCAAAACTGCGTATCGCTGAAAAAGTAAAAAAATAAAAATATAAAATATAATTTTCAGGAGGGAAAATGATGAGCAATCTGGCTAGAAAATTGCAGCAAGAGCAGCAACAGCAAACTGTTCAGGTACCGGCAAAAGCACCGGCGAAACGCAATTCGATATTAACGCCCGGCGAAAAAATCCTGATGTTTGTTTTCGGGACAATTGTTTGCTTCGGCGCAACATTCATGGTTTCAAAACAGGCAGCCATTTACGAAGTCAACAAAGAAATCCAAATCATTGAAGGCGATATTCAGGAGCAGCAAAAGATTAACAGTGATCTTGAAATCCAGATTAGCGAATTAAGTACCTATGAAAGAATTAAGAAGGTAACAGAAAAGCTCGGTTTAACATTGAATGAAGACAATGTTAAAGGTGTGGAAAACTGATGATCAAGAAACAGCCAAATATGAATGCAGGAGCAGCGGTATTATTCGTAATATTCAGCCTGCTCTTTTTTATCTTGATTTTCAGGTTTATTTCAATCCAGGTCACCGGGGAAGTGCATGGACAAGCCCTGGCTGCAAGGGCGCAGCAAAAGTACTCAAATGAAAAAATAATCGAGGCGACTAGAGGAACGATTTTTGACCGAAAAGGCGAAGTTGTTGCTGAGGATACAACAGCCTACACACTTGTCGCTATCCTTAATGAATCTGTGACAACGAATAAAAAGAAACCAAAGCATGTGAGCAATCCTGCGAAAACAGCAGCCGTGCTTGCTAAGTATATTGATATGAGTGAGTCGGAAATATATAAAAGACTGACAAAACAAGGCGCTTGGCAGGTTGAATTCGGAAAAGCCGGCCGCGACATTTCCCATCAGGCCAAACGTGAGATTGAAGAGGAGAAGCTGCCGGGGATTACTTTTTTACGAGATTCAAAGAGGTTCTATCCGAATGGTGTATTCTCATCCCACTTAGTCGGATTTGTGGAAAAGGAAGAAACTGAGGACGATAAAACGGTTACTTCTGGACAGCTCGGGATAGAAAAAACACTTAATAAGGAATTGACTGGTAAAAATGGCTCTCTTTCATTCGAAAGTGATTTATGGGGCTTCCTTTTACCTGATGGAGAGAAAAAAGTCACACCTGCCGAAGATGGCAGCAATGTTTTTTTAACGATTGATAAAAAAATCCAGACGTTCGTGGAGGATGCAGTCGATCGTGTAGACAAGGAATACAAGCCAAAGAAAATCATTGCAGTCGTGGCTGATCCGAAGACTGGTGATATTCTCGGGATGGCTCAACGACCGAGCTTCCACCCGACGACAAGGGAAGGGCTCGATAACAGCTGGCATAACGAGGTGGTCGAAACACCAATTGAGCCAGGTTCGACGATGAAAATCTTCACGCTTGCAGCGGCAATTGAGGAGAATAAATGGAATCCTAATGAGTGGTATAAATCTGGTTCCTATAAAGTTACTGAAAACTCAAAGCCGATTCGCGACCATAACGGCAGCGGATGGGGTTCAATTACCTATCTTGAAGGAATTCAGCGTTCCTCGAACGTAGCAGTGGCAAAGTTAGTAAATGAAAAAATCGGTACAGAAAAATTCCGTGAGTACCTTACTGATTTTGGGTTTGACGAGCCCACAGGCATCGACCTTCCTAATGAAACAGCCGGAACGATTGTCTATAGATGGCCGATTGAAAAAATAACGACATCTTACGGACAGGGTACTACTGTGACGCCAATACAGATGATCCAAGCCGCAACAGCAGTAGCAAATGATGGGAAGATGATGAAACCGCGAGTGATCGATAAGATAGTCGATCCAAACACAGGTGAAGTGATCAAGCAGGAAGAGCCGAAGTCTGTTGGGCAGCCTATATCCGCTGAAACAGCAAAAAAGGTGAGAGATGTTTTAGGTACAGTTGTAACTGGTGAACATGGTACTGGTAAATCATACGCAATCGAAGGTTACGAGGTTGCTGGTAAAACTGGTACTGCGAACTTAACAGCTAACGGCAGTTATTTAGCAGGGGCGAGCGATTACCTGTTTTCATTCCTGGGGATGGCTCCAAAAGATGACCCTAAACTTATCGTTTATGTAGCCGTTCAACAGCCGGAAATCGACCATTATTTTAAAGGATCGATTCCTACATCCATGATTTTTAAATCTGTGATGAAGAGCAGTCTTCAGTATTTGAATATTAAACCTGCTTCAATGGAAAAAGCTGATTCGATAAAGGTTCCTGATGTAACTGGCATGAATTCAGGAGAAGCAAAGAGTTTGCTAGAATCTAAAGGGTTTGAAACAGTGATTATAGGAGATGGCAGCCAGGTTGAGGAGCAGTTGCCAAAGGCAGAGATAATGGCTCTCGAGGGAGAGAAAGTCTTTATCAAGTCATCGGGAGTCATGACATACCCTGACATGACAGACTGGTCACTCAGGGACGTCTTGAAGCTGGCGCAAATTACAGGGATTAAGTTAAACAAAGCCGGCAGCGGTTATGTTACAAAACAAAGTCTTAAGCCAGGATTGCCAATCAATGAAGGTGAAAATTTGATTGTCGAGCTGGAAACCCCGCTGCAGCAATTTGAGAATTCATTAAAAACTGAGGAAGAAAATGAAGAGACAGAGGAAGTGGGCGGGTGAGCCCTGCCTCTGTTTTTTTTTGTTTTGTTGTCGCTCCTAATATTTTGATTCGCAGAAGTCCAAAGTTCGGACAAAATCGTGTTCGATTCTACTCGTTTTGTCCGAAGTAGCACCAGGTTCGACAAAATCATGGCCGGGTCTCCTCGTTTTGTCCGAAGTCACATCAGGTTCAGACAAAATCATGGCCGGGTCTCCTCGTTTTGTCCGAAGTAGCATCAGGTTCGGACAAAATCGTGTTCGATTCTACTCGTTTTGTCCGAAGTAGCACCAGGTTCGACAAAATCATGGCCGGGTCTCCTCGTTTTGTCCGAAGTCGCATCAGGTTCGGACAAAAATCGTGGTTGGGTCTCCTCATTTTGTCCGAAGTAGCATCAGGTTCGGACAAAAACGTGTTCGGTTCTACTCGTTTTGTCCGAAGTCACATCAGGTTCAGACAAAATCGTGGCCGGGTCTCCTTGTTTTGTCCGAAGTGGCACCAGGTTCGGACAAAAACGTGTTCGGTTCTTCTTATTTTGTCCGAAGTAGCACTAGGTTCGGACAAAAATGTGTTCGGTTCTTCTCGTTTTGTCCGAAGTAGCATCAGGTTCAGACAAAATAGTGGCCGGGTCTCCTTGTTTTGTTCGAAGTCGCATCAGGTTCGGACAAAATCGTGGTTGGGTCTCCTCATTTTGTCCGAAGTCGCATCAGGTTCGGACAAAAACGTGTACGCTTCTTCTCGTTTTGTCCGAAGTCGCATCAGGTTCAGACAAAATAGTGGCCGGGTCTCCTCGTTTTGTCCGAAGTCGCATCAGGTTCGGACAAAAATCGTGGTTGGGTCTCCTCATTTTGTCCGAAGTAGCATCAGGTTCGGACAAAAACGTGTACTCTTCTTCTCGTTTTGTCCGAAGTCGCATCAGGTTCAGACAAAATAGTGGCCGGGTCTCCTCGATTTGTCCGAAGTCACATCAGGTTCGGACAAAATCGCAGTCGGATCTCTTTGTTTTGTCCGAAGTCACATCAGGTTCAGACAAAATCGTGTTCGGGTCTCCTCGTTTTGTCCGAAGTAGCATCAGGTTCGGACAAAATCCTAGTCTGAACTCCTCACTTTGTATAAAGTAGCTTCAGGTTCGAAAATTCCCCTGAAAATTTTCCAAGGCAGTAGAATCTCCACGTCCTAAACAAACCTCAGCTTGTCTCCACTTCTTGTTATATTCGAATTCGTACAAGCATATATTTGAACGAGTGTCTGAGAGTTTCTCAGTTTACTATTGGATCAACTATAGAGGGAGGTTCGTTCATTATATGCGTGTATCAAACGTGACGGTCAGAAAAAGGCTGGCTCTCGTTCTGGTGGTTGGAATTTTGGTGTTTTTCATCATAGATGTCCGGCTTGGGTATGTGCAATTCATGCTAGGAGATTTTTTGACAGGAAAGGCGAAGGATTCGTGGAGCAGAAACGTCCCATTTGAGCCACAGCGCGGGGAAATAACGGATAGGAATGGAGTGGCGCTCGCAACGAATATTAGTGCACCGACTGTTTACGTGGTGCCGCGCCAGGTGGAGGATCCCGAGGCTGCAGCGGAAATATTAGCGAAGGCTTTAAATATGTCAAAAGAGAAGGCCTATCAACATATTACAAAAAGAGCGATGATTGAGAGAATTCCAGAAGGCAGAAAGATTTCTCACGAGAAAGCGAAGGAAATCAGGGCACTCGATATCAAAGGTGTATACATCGGTGAGGATTCCAAGCGCCATTATCCATACGGCAGTTACCTGTCCCATGTCTTGGGGTTTGCGGGAATTGATAACCAGGGATTGATGGGATTGGAACTTTACTATGATAAAGAATTAAAAGGGCAAAAAGGTTCTGTCCAATTTTATGCGGACGCAAAACAGCAGCGAATGAACAATATGGCGGATGACTACGAGCCGCCGGTGGACGGGCTTGATCTGAAGCTGACGATCGACAGCAGGGTGCAGACCATCGTCGAGCGAGAACTTGATATTGCCCAAGCAAAATATAATCCAGATGGCATCATTGCGGTCGCCATGAATCCTAATAATGGGGAAATCCTTGCAATGTCAAGCAGGCCTGACTTTGATCCGGCTAACTTCCGTAATGTAGCACCGGAAGTTTACAACCGGAACTTGCCGATTTGGAGCACGTATGAACCAGGTTCTACTTTCAAAATTGTTACCCTCGCCGCTGCACTTCAGGAAGGAAAGGTCGATCTTGAAAAAGATCACTTCCATGACTCCGGTTCTGTCGAAGTAGCTGGAGCGAGAATCCGCTGCTGGAAAAAAGGAGGACACGGAAGCCAATCCTTCCTCGAAGTTGTCGAGAATTCCTGCAACCCTGGATTCGTTGAGCTTGGCGATAGGCTAGGTAAAGAAAAACTGTTTAAATATGTGAAGGATTTCGGTTTTGGCGAGAAAACAGGAATCGACCTTCAAGGGGAAGGAAAAGGGATTATGTTCAACCTGGAGAGAGTCGGTCCAGTCGAGCAGGCAACAACTGCATTTGGTCAGGGTGTTTCTGTCACGCCAATCCAGCAAGTCGCTGCTGTTTCAGCAGCTGTAAATGGTGGAATACTGTATACACCGTTTATTGCTAAAGAATTGATTGATCCCGTTACTGGAGAGGTTGTCATGAAAAAATCTCCACAAGCAAAAAGAAGGGTGATTTCTGAAGAGACTTCCAAAGAAATCAGGCATGCGCTTGAGAGTGTCGTAGCTAAAGGTTCAGGTAAAAATGCTTACGTAGACTCTTACAGAGTTGGCGGCAAAACTGGTACAGCCCAGAAGGCGAAGGATGGCCGCTACCTCGAAAATAACCATATCGTTTCCTTCATAGGTTTCGCTCCTGCAGATGACCCGCAAATCGTTATTTATGTTGCGGTTGATAATCCGAAAGGTACAGTACAGTTTGGTGGCGTAGTAGCAGCTCCGATCGTTGGCGATATAATGGAGGACAGTCTGCGCGCTATGGAAGTGCCTCCGCGGAAGGATCAGATTGAAAAGGAATTGACATGGCTCGATACACCTATGGTGGAGGTGCCTGACCTGATTGGCTTATCCAAACAGGAACTAAGGCAACAATTGATCAACTTCAAGCTTGATATAGCAGGCGATGGTGAGAAGGTTGTCAAACAGCTTCCTTCACCAGGGGTAAAAATTAAGGAAGGGTCAACCATTAGAGTTTATATGAACGATTAACTAAGAGCTATCATTAAAACAGAAACTCATGGTGAGCAGGAGGCGGCAGGATAATCATCCGCCGCCTGCTTTAGACTGCTGGCCATTACACTTGTTGAGCAGCAGGCCGAAACATACTGACGTAAAAAGGGCTTGCTCTTTTCATCTCAACAATGGCTAATTTCAGCCTAATCATGTAAAATAAGAGTCGCCATGTTGTTTGAGAGGATTTGATATTTATGAAATTACACGAATTGATCGGTTACTTGCACCCGTTCGTGGATTATAAGGGAGAAAATCCCGAAATTACTTCAATTGAAAATGATAACCGCAGAGTGACTCCTGGAAGTTTATTCATATGCATAAAAGGTTATACAGTTGATGGTCACGATTTTGCTGAATCAGCCGTGAAGAATGGAGCAGCAGCCGTTCTCGCCGAACGAGAATTGCCAGTGAATGTACCAGTCATTGTCGTGAAGGACACTGTAAGGGCGATGGCAGTGCTTGCGGATGCCTTTTACGACCAGCCTAGCCAGAAGCTTCATATGATCGGAATCACAGGTACGAATGGAAAGACGACGACCAGCCATATTATTGAACAGATTCTCAAGGATGCAGATCAGAAAACCGGACTGATCGGTACGATGTACACAAAGATTGGCGAGCAAATCTTTGAAGTGAAAAATACAACACCGGAGAGCCTGACTCTGCAAAAGACGTTCAAAAGAATGGTCGACGAAAACGTTGATACTGCGGTAATGGAGGTATCTTCGCATGCGCTTGTTTATGGACGTGTTCATGGGACGGATTACAATGTTGCTGTTTTCACGAACCTGACGCAGGACCATTTGGACTACCACAAGACAATGGAGGAATACAGGAAAGCGAAGGGACTTTTGTTTTCACAGCTTGGAAATGGCTTCAACCATGAGAAACCGAAATTTGCGGTCCTGAATTCAGACGATCCTGCAAGTGATGAATTTGCTATGCTGACAACTGCCCATATATTAACATATGGGATTGACAACCATGCCGACTTGCAGGCAATCAACATCGAGATGACAGCCAGCGGAACCTCATTTGATTTGGTTAGCCCGTTTGGCGTGAAAAAGGTTAATATCCAGCTGATTGGAAAGTTCAGTATTTATAATGTACTTGCGAGCATCGGGGCAGCCCTCGTTTCTGGCATACCTTTAGAGGATATCATCGAATCTGTTGAAGGTGTTAAAGGAGTTTCTGGTAGGTTTGAAGTAGTCGATGCAGGACAGGATTTCTCTGTGATCGTTGACTATGCCCATACCCCTGACAGTCTTGAAAACGTCCTGAAAACAATTCAGCAATTTGCACAGAAAAGAGTTTTCTGTGTAGTTGGCTGTGGTGGTGATCGGGATCGTACGAAACGTCCGCTTATGGCGAAAATCGCTTGTGAATATTCTACAGATGCTGTTTTTACCTCGGATAATCCCCGCAGCGAGGATCCGGCAGAAATCATTAAGGATATGGAAGAAGGAGTCAAAGGCGAAGTCTATACTTCGATCATTGACAGGAAGGAAGCTATCCAGCATGCCATAAAAAATGCGAAATCTGGGGATGTGATCCTGATTGCTGGGAAGGGTCATGAAACATACCAGCAAATAGGTGACAGGACATTCGACTTTGACGACCGAATTGTGGCACGCGAGGCGATAGAGGAGATGTAATATGCTGACATACCAGGATGTTTCAAGTCTATTTTCAAGAGCAACTGGAATAGGGGATGAGAATATCCAGTTTCATACTGTAAGCAGTCTGGCTGTTGTTCAACAGCCTAAAGGGCTATTTGTGCCGGTATCGAATGATTCCGGAACTTTACAGGAGGCGATATCGAATGGTGCTGTGGCAGCTGTATGGCCTGAAGGTGAGCAGGTTCCCGCATACACACCAAACCACTTCCCGATTTTTTACACACAAGATAATTTGAAAGGCTTAGAGAAAATTATGAACTTATACTATGATTACTTAACACAATACGAAGACATCAACGCAAGAACCAAATTCATTTTCCTGAACAAAGCACTTCTTAATAAAGCTGATGAAACATATGATATAGCTGTGATGGCCGAAAACATCAATGGTTTTGGCAGCAATCGTAATAAGGCAGGTGAGGAATAGAATGCTGGAGCAAGTTATCTTTTTCACAATATTGATGGGTTTCCTTATCACTGTACTGCTTTCTCCAGTGTTTATTCCTTTTCTGAGAAGGCTTAAATTTGGCCAGAGCATCAGAGAAGAAGGACCGAAATCGCATCAGAAAAAAACAGGTACACCAACCATGGGCGGGGTCATGATTTTAATCTCCATTACAATCACTACCCTCGTCATGACAGGGAAGTTCTCCCAGCCTTCAGTGGAAACGTACCTATTGCTATTTGTCACTTTAGGATTTGGCCTGCTTGGCTTTATGGATGACTTCATCAAGGTTGTGATGAAACGAAACCTTGGCTTGACTTCAAAACAAAAACTGCTTGGCCAAATTATTATTTCCGTTATTTTTTACTTCATATTCAAGCAAAGTGACTTATCAACGGTCATCAGCATCCCATTAACTGACATCTCTTTTGATCTTGGATGGGGATATGCCCTGTTCATTATTTTCTGGTTGGTCGGTTTTTCGAATGCTGTCAACTTGACGGACGGGCTTGACGGGCTGGTTTCCGGTACTGCTGCCATTGCTTTTGGTGCATTTGCTGTACTAGCGTGGAGTCAATCTCAATATGAGCTTTCTATTTTTTCAGTAGCTGTTGTTGGAGCTGTTTTAGGATTCCTTGTATTCAATGCACATCCTGCTAAAGTGTTCATGGGAGACACCGGTTCTCTCGCTCTTGGTGGTGCCATTGCAACAGTAGCGATCCTTGCGAAGCTTGAAATTATCCTCATCATCATTGGCGGGATTTTTGTGATTGAAACATTATCCGTTATCCTGCAGGTTATTTCATTTAAAACTACTGGGAAAAGAATTTTCAGGATGAGTCCACTTCACCACCACTATGAATTGATTGGATGGTCAGAATGGCGTGTTGTTGTCACCTTCTGGACTGTGGGCCTTCTCTTCGCAATCCTTGGAATCTATATTGAGGTGTGGATCTAGATGAAAGATATCAAAACATATCAACATAAAAAGATACTTGTACTTGGCCTGGCCAAGAGTGGAGTCAGTGCGGCTGCTCTACTACATAAATTAGGGGCTTTTGTAACTGTCAACGATAGTAAGCCTCTTTCTGAAAATCCTGAAGCGCAAGGATTGCTAGAGCATGGAATCAAGGTTGTGTGTGGAAGCCATCCCATCGAATTGATGGACGAAGGCTTTGAACTCGTTGTTAAGAATCCTGGTATTCCTTACTATAACCCTATGATTCGAAAAGCGATTGAAAAAGAAATTCCGGTAATTACCGAGGTTGAGCTCGCATATCAGATTTCTGAGGCTCCCCTGATTGGTATTACTGGTACAAACGGAAAAACAACAACGACCACTCTTATATTCGAAATTCTGGAGGCGGGGAACAGGCATCCATTGATTGCAGGTAATATCGGCACAGTAGCATCAGGTGTCGCTCAGGAAGCAACCGTTGAAAATACGATTGTTATTGAACTGTCATCGTTTCAATTGATGGGGATTGACCAGTTCAAGCCTAAAATTGCCATCATTACAAACCTGTATGACGCACACCTGGATTATCACGGCACAAGAAACGAATATATTGGTGCTAAGGCCAGGATTACACAGAACCAGACTGAAGAAGACTTCCTGATTGTCAATGCAGACCAGGAGGAATGCATGGAAATTGCTCGCAATTCAAAAGCCCAAATCGTTCCTTTTTCAACAAGGAAGGTGCTTGAAAGTGGCGCTTATGTCAAGGATGGCTGGGTTTGTTTTAACGGAGAGCAAATTATTGAAACGAAGGATATCGTCCTGCCGGGCAAGCATAATTTGGAGAATATACTATCAGCAGTAGCCGCGACACTGTTGTCAGGTGCAAATAAAGAGGCCATCAGGATGGTGCTTACTACCTTTGCAGGTGTTCGCCACAGGCTCCAGTATGTGGCCACGATCGATGAACGTAAATTTTATAACGACTCAAAAGCAACAAATATTTTGGCTACGGAAAATGCCCTGGCAGCTTTCGACGCACCGATCGTCTTGCTGGCCGGCGGTCTTGACAGGGGAAATTCTTTTGATGAGCTTGTTCCTTCATTAAAAAATGTGAAGACATTGATTACTTTCGGAGAGACTGCTGAAAAAGTTGGACAGGCAGGACATATTGCAGGAATAAAAACGATTTTGCGGGCCGATAATGTGGAAAAGGCCGTTCCCATGGCATTTGAACATTCAGAGCCCGGTGATGTCATCCTGCTGTCTCCAGCATGTGCAAGCTGGGATCAGTACAAAACTTTTGAGGTAAGGGGAGACATGTTTATCGAGACCGTGCATAAGCTTAAGTAAGGGCTTGTCTTGAACAACATGACTCAGGTTGCTTGGCCTCTCAGGTGCAGGCTGGATGGGAAACGGCATATGAGCCCTAAATCATACAGCCGAGGTGTATTGCTTTGCCAACGAAAAAATCTACCCCAGACATTTTTCTGATGATTGTTACATTTACGCTTTTGGCAGTGGGCTTAATCATGGTCTATAGCGCAAGTGCTGTCTGGGCGGACTATAAGTTTAATGATTCGTTTTTCTTTGCGAAAAGGCAAATGCTGTTTGCTGGTGTTGGAATCATAGCGATGTTTTTCATCATGAATATTGACTATTGGACATGGCGAACATGGGCCAAGGTCATTTTGATTATTTGTTTTGTCTTGTTGATCCTTGTTTTGATCCCTGGAATCGGGAATGTGCGGAATGGATCAAGGAGCTGGATCGGTGTAGGTGCCTTTTCCGTTCAGCCATCAGAGTTCATGAAGATTGCGATGATCGCCTTTCTCGCTAAATTTTTGTCTGAGAACCAGAAAGCAATCACTTCATTTAAAAAGGGGCTTTTCCCTTCTTTAGGTCTTGTGTTTTTGGCTTTTGGCCTACACTATGCTTCAGCCTGATTTGGGAACAGGAACGGTAATGGTTGGTACTTCTGTAGTCATTATCTTTATTGCAGGTGCCAGGATAAGCCATTTTGTCGGACTCGGTCTGCTTGGGGTGGCTGGTTTTGTCGGCCTGATTATTTCTGCGCCATACAGGATGAAACGAATTACATCGTTCCTGGACCCATGGCAGGATCCCCTCGGTAGCGGGTTCCAAATGATCCAATCGCTGTATGCAATCGGCCCTGGAGGATTGTTCGGTCTTGGCCTTGGACAGAGCAGGCAAAAGTTCTTTTATCTGCCTGAACCTCAAACAGATTTTATATTCGCAATTCTCGCTGAGGAGCTTGGATTCATTGGCGGTTCATTGATTCTTCTTTTGTTCTCCTTGCTGCTTTGGAGAGGAGTAAGAATTGCGCTTGGGGCTCCTGATTTATTCGGAACTTTCCTTGCCACAGGGATTATTGCGATGATTGCCATCCAGGTCATGATTAATATCGGTGTTGTCACCGGCCTAATGCCTGTTACTGGTATCACTCTCCCATTCCTTAGCTACGGAGGATCATCCCTGACACTGATGCTGATGGTCGTCGGAGTGCTGCTGAATATCAGTCGCCACTCGAGATATTAACCTGTTAAAAAACAAAAGACCCTGCCATCAGGGTCTTTTGTTTTAGCTCTTTTCTCAAACTTTGTTGCATTCGACAACAAAATAGGATTGAATGACCTATGCTTCCTCACAAAAATTAAAGCTTTTTATGTGAAAAAAGCTTGCACATTAAATACCGAACTTCAAACTGGCTTGTTATCACGTTAAAATCAGCTTTAGGACTTTAACGACAGTCTTTGCGAAACGAGGCCACTGAAAAAGTCCTTTAAGGATAGTTTTATTAAATTGGTCGGATTTCAAACTGAGTCCTTATTTGCGGCTTTAGGAAACCAGCTTTTTTTTGATGACTTTTTCCTCTGTGAGTGATGATTTTAAAAGGAGCCGGAAATTCAGACACGCGATGAATATGTTAGGAAAATAGCTATGTTCATGCTATATTACATTTAAATAACAATATCTTTAAAAACTGTTCTTAAGTTTAGAATATAGTAGAATAGGGTAAAACCGGGGAGTGCCTTTTTTAAAGACTCCTTCTCACCATTCAAATTCATCACGTTACCCGAAAAAACTGGTGTTTACATGCATGCGTAATGGACACGATTAAAAAAGAGATAAGTTATTGAGGTGTGGAAAATGAGAATTGCAGTTAGCGGCGGCGGTACAGGTGGGCATATATATCCTGCGCTCGCACTAATAAGGGAAATTAAGAA
The DNA here is from genome assembly GCF_020524355.2 of Mesobacillus subterraneus. Lineage (NCBI taxonomy): Bacteria > Bacillati > Bacillota > Bacilli > Caryophanales > Bacillaceae > Mesobacillus > Mesobacillus subterraneus. Next base: position 2,581,454 of record NZ_CP129019.1, on the reverse strand, counting down.
AAAGGATGAAAAAGTCGAGTTTCTTTACATAGGGACAGAAAAAGGCCTCGAAAGCAAAATTGTCCCAAGGGAGAACATTCCATTTAAATCCATACATATCACAGGATTCAAACGAAAGATTTCATTTGATAACGTAAAAACAATCTTGCGATTCCTAAAAGGTGTCAGGGACAGTAAAAAAATGCTCAAGGAATTCAAGCCAGATGTGGTAATTGGTACTGGAGGCTACGTTTGCGGTCCAGTGGTCTATGGAGCTGCGAAAATGGGCATACCTACAATCGTCCATGAACAAAACAGCGTACCAGGTTTGACGAATAAATTCCTTAGCCGTTATGTGGATAAAATCGCGATTTGCTTTGAAGAAGCTAGAGAATTCTTCCCTGAACAAAAAGTTGTGTTGACCGGTAACCCTCGAGCATCGGAGGTATTGGGGCAAGATGGGATTAAAGGCAGATTGTCTGCCGGTTTAAAACTTAAAATGCCTACTGTCCTCATTTTTGGCGGAAGCAGGGGTGCGAGGCCAATTAATGATGCAGTCGTAAAAAGCCTAGCAGAATTAAGCGGCAAACCATATCAGGTTCTGTATGTTACTGGTGATGTTCATTTTGAAGATGTCCGGAAGGAAGTTGAGCTTGTTGGTAATCCTGAAAATGTCATCATCAAACCATTTATTCACAATATGCCCGAGGTGCTAGCTGGAGTTGATTTAACCGTAGCAAGGGCAGGAGCGACTACCCTTGCTGAACTAACCTCATTGGGAATCCCGAGCATATTGATTCCAAGCCCATATGTTACCGACAATCATCAAGAGAAAAACGCACGGGCTTTAAGTGAAAATGGAGCAGCGCGGCTCCTGCTTGAAAAGGACCTAACAGGTCCAAAGCTGGTCGAAAGTATTGACCACATTCTTAGCAATGAAGAAAAGCTGGCAGAAATGAAAAAATCAGCGAAAAAACTAGGCATACCAGATGCAGCCCAGAGACTGTACCGGGTCATGGAAGAACTGGCAGGAAAGTAGCTTAAAGGCATGCAGCTGCATAAAATGGTCAAAATAGCTGTATCGTGAAAGGAAGGTAATTATGAAGGATCTAGCTAACAAACTTAGGGAATTGAGCATCGGTTCGGTAAAGGAAAATGAACCGCTGGCAAACCATACATCAATGAAAATTGGCGGACCTGCTGACATACTTATTGAACCTTCATCAATTGAAAATTTAAGAAAAGCGGTTGAAGTCATTAAGGATTCCGGTGTTGAATGGACAGTAATCGGCAGAGGGTCGAATCTCCTCGTAACAGATAAAGGTATTGAAGGTGTTGTAATTAAACTCGGTTCCGGACTGGATGATTTGGAGATCGATGGCACTACAGTGACAGCCGGGGGAGGTCTTTCCCTGGTCAACTTTGCGATTACCATTAGCCGCAAAGGACTTTCAGGGCTTGAATTCGCAGGCGGAATTCCCGGGTCGATTGGCGGCGCGGTTTATATGAATGCTGGAGCCCATGGTTCTGATATCTCACAAATTCTCGAGAAAGCCTATGTGCTCTTTGAAGATGGCTCACTAGAGTGGCTCACTAACAAAGAGATGAAATTCTCTTATCGGACGTCTATCCTTCAGAAAGAGCGACCGGGTGTAGTCGTAGGAGCCATTTTCCAACTTCAAGAAGGCAACAAGGATGAAATTGTGGCAGAGCTTCAAAAAAACAAGGATTATCGCAAAGAAACCCAGCCGTATAACTTTCCTAGCTGCGGCAGTGTCTTCAGGAATCCACTGCCCAATTACGCTGGAAATTTAATTGAAAAATCAGGTTTGAAAGGACATCAAATCGGAGGGGCACAAATTTCGGAGCTTCATGCGAATTTCATTGTGAACAAAGGGAATGCAAAGGCTGAGGATGTCCTTGGTCTCATTCAGCATGTAAAGGATACAGTCCTTGATTTACATGGTGTGAAAATGGAGACAGAGGTAGAGATAATAGGTCGGAAATAGCAGGAAAATGGTTCAAGCTGTCAAATTCTGTGTTATAATAATTCATTAGATTAGGTGCTGTCCGGAAAACAAACGGCATGACAAATTCTCATGTCGTTTGTTCTTTTTACTGAATAAAAAAGTATAAACTCTTGGACTTATATTAGTGTCTAGCTCCAGCGCTAGCCCCTCGAGTCGCTTGTCTGGCTGCGGCTCCTAACTCCTCGAGACGTTTCGGTTCTGCCAATGAAGTCAAAGAGCGACTTCACTGTCAGGCACTCCAGCGCTTGTAGGGGCTGACAATGGCGCTTGCGCTTTTCTTATGTGCTTGGTACATAGCTTCTGATTCTAAAATTATTATATCGATGGCTTTAACCTGAAAGAACAAGAAAAAGATGTTATCTTATTGGAAATGGGTTCAGCCGATAAAGAGGGGATTGAAAATGGACAAGAGGAAAATCGTCTCAATTGAAGATCGGATTCCAAAGTTAAAACATCAAAGGCGCAAGAAAGCTAATCGCAGGCTTATCACGCTTCTGGCTTTGTTTTTTATATTGATTGCCGGTGTTATTTATTTTCAGTCACCGCTAAGCAAGGTGAAAGTGATTACTGTTTCAGGAAATGAATCCTTTTCCAAAGAGTATATCGTGGAGAAGAGCGGACTAAGCAACGATTCAAATGTGTGGAAAATAAGCAAAGGCGAAGTCGAAGAGAAACTGGAGAATATCCAGGAAATCAAGCAAGCTACTGTGAACGTAAAGTTTCCAAATAAAGTCGCCATTGAGCTTGAAGAATTTAGCCGGCTTGCCTACATTTCTAAGGGAAAGAATTTCTACCCGGTCCTTGAGAATGGAAATATACTAGCAGAAAAGCAGATTGATGAAATTCCTGTTAACGCTCCAATCTTAATAGGGTTCAAAGAAGGGAAGGTCCTGGATGAAATGATCGCTTCACTGGTGGAACTTCCTGAAGTTGTCATGAATTCAATCTCTGAAATTCACTCACAGCCCGTTAAAACGGATAAATACCTTGTTAAGCTGTATATGAATGACGGTTTCGAGGTAAATGCTACTCTCAGGACTTTTTCTGAAAAAATGGCACATTACCCTTCAATTGTCAGCCAGCTTGACCCTACTATAAAGGGTGTCATCGATCTTGAGGTTGGCTCTTATTTTAAAGCATATGAAGCAGAGGAAGCTGAGGAAGTTGAAATTGAAAAAGAAAGTGAACAGTAACCGTGTAATTCTTTCAATCGTTTCCCTGGTACTTGGCTTCATGATAGCTTTTTCATTTCGTGTCACACAGGACGAGGAAGAAAAAGTCCAGGGCTTGACAGACGGGCAATGGGAGAAGCAATTGAGTTTGAGGAACGATTTGATAGAACAGGAAGAAAAAAACCGCGATCTTCAGAAAGAGTTGAATGCCAAGCAGGAAAAGGTAAGAGAAATTGAAACCAGCCTTTCCAAAGAAGCTCAAGTTTTTTTCAACATGGCAGAGGACGCTGAGAAATACCGTATGTTCCTTGGCAAGGTAGAGGTCAGAGGCAAGGGAGTAAACGTAACCCTGGCTGATGGAGAGTATGATCCTGATGAGGAGAATATCAATAATTATCTTGTCCACGAGCACCATGTCTTCAAGGTGATCAATGAGTTGTACATTTCAGGAGCAGCAGCAATCGCTGTGAACGGGCAGCGGATTTCACACAATTCATATATATTGTGTACAGGCCCTGTCATCACTGTTGATGGCTACCAGCATCCTGCCCCATTCGAAATCACTGCTATTGGTGACCCCGATGTTCTTTCCTCCGCTCTGAATATTACCGGTGGGGTAAAAGATCAGCTTGTGAATGACCAGATTGTTTTTTCATTAGAAGAAAAGGAAGATCTTAAAATGGATCCAATTTTGGGTAAATGATCACAGCCATCGTTTTCTTCCCAAAATACGAACGCCGTACAAGAAAATAGGTTATCAGGCTGTTAGAATGGGATTGAATGAATATCACCAGAAATGGCCTAATAGAAAGCAAGGTGAATATATTGGTCCGACCTAACAATCTCAGCTTCAGTATTATAGCTGCAATAATTGGATTAATGGTCGCCATTCAGTTTCAAACCGTCAGGGAACCAGAAGTCAGGGATACACGTGACACTTGGCAGCTTCGTGAGGATTTAATGAAGGAGAAGGAATTACAGTCTAAGCTGCTTCTTGAAATCAGGTCCAATGAAGAGAAAATAGCTAAGTATGAAACTGAGCGGCAGCAAAGCAAGGAAGAGGTGCTGCGGGAAACCCTCGCAGAATTGAAGGATGAGGCTGGACTGACCGAGGTCACCGGTCCGGGGCTCTCTCTCTCGATCAAACCTGCTTTCAACCTGATCGTCGAAGGGGACAATCCGCCTTCGGTTTCTCCAGACATGCTTAAAAGGCTTTTGAATGAGTTGAATATGTATGGCGCGAAGTATGTTTCCGTTGATGGCGAGAGAATTATTAACACGACCGTCATCCGGGATATAAACAGAGTGACAAAAATCAACGGCCATTCTTTAAATCGTTTTCCTATTGAAGTTCGGGTTATTACCGAAAATGGAGACGCAGCCGAAAAGTTATACAATCGTATGAAAGTTTCCACGGTAGCCGATGATTTTTTCATCGATAACCTGGAAGTGATAGTAAACAGGCCTGAGAGCACGCTGGTTGTACCTGCATATCAAGATACAATCAGGATCAGGTACATGGAACCCGTTAAAACAGACAAAGGGGGAGGCAACGGATAATGTGGCTTCCAATCATGGGGTTGATCATCGGTGTCATCATTGGGCTATTGACCGATATCACAATTCCTGAAGAATACTCCAACTATTTATCAATCGCGATCCTTGCAGCCCTGGATACTTTGTTCGGAGGGATCCGCGCCCAACTGCAAAATATTTATGATGAAAAAGTTTTCGTATCAGGATTCTTTTTTAATATAGTATTAGCAGCAAGTTTAGCTTTTCTAGGTGTCCATCTTGGTGTAGACTTGTATTTAGCAGCAGTTTTTGCCTTTGGGGTAAGGCTATTCCAGAATATAGCCGTCATCCGGAGGATAATTTTGACAAAATGGTCAACGACAAGTGAAAAGTAGAAAAAAAAATGATATTTTAAAAGGGAAATATTTAATTGTGACGAATAAAGTAATGTAATTAAAAAATGAAACGCAATTAGATAGTGGCAAGAAATTGTTGTTCAACCACTAGGAATTATTGAAGGAGGTGCCACAGAATGAACAGCAATGATATATATGTCAGTCTTGACATCGGTACATCCAGTGTGAAGGTAATCATTGGGGAAATGGTCAGCGACACTTTAAATATAATTGGTGTTGGCAATGTAAAGTCCGAAGGGTTAAGAAAGGGCTCCATTGTTGATATAGATGAAACCGTTCATTCTATTAAAAGGGCAATCGAACAAGCTGAAAGAATGATAGGTTTAAAGATTAATCAGGTGATTGTAGGTGTCACCGGCAATCATGTTTCCCTGTTGCCATGCCATGGCGTGGTTGCAGTTTCCAGCGACAATCGCGAGATCACCAATGAAGATGTAGCCAGAGTCATTGATGCTGCACAGGTGGTATCGATTCCGCCAGAGCGAGAGATAATAGACGTGATTCCAAAGCAATTTATCGTTGACGGTCTTGATGAGATCAATGATCCAAGAGGCATGATCGGTGTCAGGCTTGAAATGGAAGGAACGATCATTACTGGATCAAAGACTATCTTACATAATACTCTTCGTTGTGTTGAGCGTGCTGGTCTTGAAATTGTGGATATCGGCTTGCAGCCGCTTGCTGCAGGAGCTTTCGCACTTTCAAAGGATGAAAAGAATATGGGTGTCGCGATGATTGATATCGGGGGCGGTTCATCGACTGTTGCCGTATTTGAGAACGGGCACTTAAGGGGTACATCTGTCATTCCGGTTGGAGGAGACCATATCACTAAGGACTTATCAATCGGTTTGCGTACGACAACTGAAGAAGCGGATAAATTGAAATTGAAGCATGGACATGCCTTTTATGACCATGCATCCGATGAAGAAATTTTCGAGGTTTCAATTATTGGCAGCGACCAGCAACAGCAGTTCAATCAGCTGGAAGTAGCCGATATCATAGAGGCAAGAATGGAAGAAATTTTCTCCCTTGTTCAGGATGAATTGAAACACATGAACATAAGGGACCTGCCAGGCGGCTTTGTTCTGACAGGTGGAACAGCCAATATGCAGGGTGTTCTGGAGCTAGCCCAGGATATTTTCCAAAGCAGGGTAAGAATCGCCATCCCGGATTATATTGGCGTAAGGGAACCCCAGTACACGACAGCAGTCGGCTTAATCCAATTTGCATATAAAAACGCAAAATTAAAAGGAAAGAAAATGGAAGCAGCTTTTAGTGAGATGGAACCGAAAGAAAAGAGAGTTCAAAAACAGCCGCATCCAAAATCGAAGCCCGAGAAACAGCCTGAAGAAAAAGTCACCACAAGAATGAAGAAATTTCTTGGCTACTTTTTTGAATAATCAGAGCTAACAGGAATTCGGCGAATTAGGAGGATTTGTCATGTTGGAATTTGATACAAATTTAGATTCACTTGCTACTATAAAAGTTATCGGTGTTGGCGGCGGCGGAAATAATGCGGTTAACCGAATGATCGAACACGGCGTACAAGGTGTGGAATTCATCGCTGTTAATACAGACGCCCAAGCGCTTAACCTTTCCAAAGCTGAGATCAGAATGCAAATCGGTGCAAAACTAACGCGTGGACTAGGCGCTGGTGCTAACCCTGAGGTCGGAAAGAAAGCAGCCGAAGAAAGCAAAGAACAAATTGAAGAAGTGCTAAAAGGCGCGGATATGGTATTCGTTACAGCTGGTATGGGCGGAGGAACAGGAACTGGTGCAGCTCCGGTTATTGCTCAAATTGCCAAAGACCTTGGAGCATTGACGGTTGGTGTTGTTACTCGTCCATTTACATTTGAGGGACGCAAGCGTGCAGGACAGGCTGGCGGCGGTATTTCCGCTATGAAGGAAGCAGTTGACACTTTGATCGTCATCCCTAACGATCGCTTGCTTGAGATTGTTGATAAGAGCACTCCTATGCTTGAAGCGTTCCGTGAAGCGGATAATGTTTTGCGCCAGGGTGTCCAGGGCATTTCAGACTTGATCGCTACACCTGGTCTGATCAACCTTGACTTTGCCGATGTTAAAACAATCATGTCGAATAAAGGTTCAGCGCTGATGGGAATTGGTGTAGCTGCGGGTGAAAACCGTGCTACTGAAGCAGCTAAAAAAGCTATTTCATCTCCATTGCTTGAAACATCACTTGATGGAGCACAGGGTGTCTTGATGAACATTACTGGCGGCACGAATCTAAGCCTTTATGAAGTACAGGAAGCCGCAGATATTGTTGCTTCTGCTTCAGACCAGGATGTAAACATGATCTTTGGATCAGTTATCAATGAGAACTTAAAAGATGAAATTATCGTTACGGTTATTGCAACAGGTTTCAATGAGGAGGTCGTCCAGCCTAAGCCGACAAGGCCAGGTTTTGGAGGGCAGCAGAAGCCAGGTATGGGTGCGATCAAGCGAGAACAGCCTAAACGTGAAGAAATTCAGCAGGAAGCATCAAGAAGCAGCAATCAGTCTCCACAAGGTGACGATGCTCTTGATATCCCAACATTCCTGCGCAATCGAAACAGAAGACGCTAATTTTATAAATCTGCAGGGCATAGCCGAAATGGCTATGCCCTTTTTTATATTATTTTTGAAATCTACTAAACAACTTCCATTGGAAAATATGGACTACTAAAAATTCAAGTGAATTTTATTCTTAAAGTTAATAATCTGAAAATTGACAAAATCCGAAGGGAAAAGTGAAAATCTCTGTTGTTTTGTTGCCAGATTATGACACACTTCATAGGTCATTGACGATATACTTTTCCGTAACGGAATGATAGAGCAAGAAGCAAATCGATTACCACTTGCTTCAACAGTGGGTGATAATCTTGCTCAGCGCCATGTTGGTTGTTACAGCTGTATTAGTTTGTGAGGTTTGCCAGATTGATCTGTCAATTAACGTTGGCTGGATCCTTATGATTAAGAGGGATGAAGGAGTCTGAATGGGATTCTGGTACAGTACTTTTAGCGGTCAAACCAGGCGTATGCAAATTCTGTACCTGTATAAGCGTATCGAGTTTATTCACTTAAATTAGTGTCTAGCTCCATCGCCTAGCCTATCTAGACGTTTGTCGGCGCTTAACAAGGTGCGTGCGCTTTTCTTAGGGGGATGAGAGGTGAAGATCTATCTGGATGTCATCTGGGCATTGAATTTATTATTTGATACATTCCTTCTTTACTTGACTGCCATCATCCTGAAAAGACAGGTTAAGCTATGGCGGCTATGTGTGGGAGGGACTATTGGTTCACTGCTCATTATATTAGCAATTACTCCGTTTCATGCTGCAGCAGGGCACCCAGCGGGGAAACTGTTCTTTTCAATATTGATGGTCCTGGCAGCCTTTGGCTATAGAAGATTCCGTTTTTTTTTCAAGGCACTGATGACTTTTTATGTGACGACTTTTCTGCTTGGGGGCACTTTGACAGGAGTGCATTACTTTATCCAATTTGATATGAACCTGGCATCGAATGTTGCCATGAACCATATTAAAGGGTTTGGTGATCCAATCAGTTGGATGTTCGTATTGCTTGGGTTTCCGCTTGCGTGGCATTTTTCAAAGAGAAATATTGAACAATTTGAAATGACCAAGATTCAATACGAATCACTGGCAGAAGTTGAAGTGAAGTTTATGGAGATGGATTTCAATATTAAGGGATTGATAGATAGCGGAAACCAGCTTTATGATCCAATCTCTAAGATGCCTGTCATGATTTTATCTATTTCAAATTGTTTGGAGCGCATGCCAAGTGAAATCAAAAGGATAGCTGAAAATCCTGATTGCATTTTGTCAGGTGATGGAAATTTCTCGCAGCAGCTAGAAAGTCGAATGAGAATTATTCCATGCAAGGTAGTCGGACAAGAGCATCAATTAATAATTGCTTTTCAACCTGACATGATCAAAATCACTACAGATGAAGGAACTTATCTTGCTGAAAAAGGGTTAATATCTTTTACTGCACAGGAACTTTCGGCTGATGGCAGTTTTCAATGTATTATCCATCCAAAAATGATGGCGGGGATGGCAAAACAAGAGCCAACCGTGAAGGTAAGCTAATATTACTATACTCAGAAATACATAATTTAGAAGGAGGACAATCAATGAAAAATTTACGGCTTCGGATATCCTATTACTGGTATAAATTATTAATGAAACTAGGCTTGAAAACAGATGAGATATATTATATCGGCGGTAGCGAAGCGTTGCCTCCTCCTTTAACGAAAGAAGAGGAAGAAGTGCTTTTAAACAAACTTCCAAATGGGGATAAAGCGGCGAGATCAATTCTAATCGAAAGAAATTTGAGACTCGTTGTCTACATCGCACGTAAATTCGAAAACACAGGCATCAATATTGAAGACTTAATCAGTATCGGTACAATCGGTTTAATTAAGGCAGTCAATACGTTCAATCCTGAGAAGAAAATCAAGCTGGCGACTTACGCTTCCAGATGTATTGAAAATGAAATCCTGATGTATCTGCGAAGGAATAATAAACTGCGGTCTGAAGTTTCCTTTGATGAGCCGCTGAATATCGACTGGGATGGAAATGAACTGCTTTTGTCAGATGTTCTTGGGACCGATGATGATATTATCACTAAGGATCTAGAGTCCAATGTAGATAAAAAATTACTGGTTAAAGCGCTTCAGCAGCTATCCGATCGTGAAAAACAAATCATGGAATTGCGATTTGGGCTTGGCAGCGGTGAAGAAAAGACACAAAAAGATGTGGCAGATATGTTAGGAATTTCACAGTCTTATATTTCTCGTCTGGAAAAAAGGATTATCAAACGACTGCGTAAAGAATTCAACAAAATGGTATAGCAGAAAAACTTTCTATAAAAAAATTTTCTCATTGAAAATAGTGATAACTTGGCGGTTTTTCTGCCGTATTCTTCCTGAAACCTGTCCAGGCTTTAGGTAAATAGTGCATATTTTTCCTTCTTGCGGAGATACTGATTTTTGACAGCAGCTCCTGTGAGGAGGGAAAAGATTGACACGAAACAAAGTTGAAATTTGCGGTGTTGATACATCAAAGCTTCCCGTTCTAAAAAACGAGGAAATGAGAAAACTTTTTAGAGAAATGCAAAGTGGTGACATCACAGCAAGAGAGAAACTTGTGAATGGGAACCTGAGGCTTGTTTTAAGTGTAATCCAGCGTTTTAACAACCGGGGCGAGTTTGTTGACGACCTATTTCAGGTCGGATGTATAGGCCTTATGAAGTCCATTGATAATTTTGATCTCGGGCAGAATGTTAAGTTTTCCACCTATGCCGTCCCGATGATCATCGGCGAAATAAGACGATATTTACGAGATAATAATCCAATCAGAGTCTCACGCTCATTAAGGGATATAGCTTATAAGGCGCTTCAGGTTCGTGAAAGGCTGATGAGTGAGGCGTCAAGGGAACCAACTGCGGAAGAAATCGCCAAGGTACTTGAGGTGCCTCACGAGGAGATTGTCTTTGCTCTTGATGCGATTCAAGACCCTGTATCGTTATTTGAACCGATCTATAATGATGGCGGAGATCCAATTTATGTGATGGACCAGCTGAGCGATGAACGAAACAAGGATACAAACTGGATAGAAGAAATCGCTCTGAAGGAAGGTATGAGACGCCTGAATGAGCGTGAAAAATTGATTTTAAGGAAGAGGTTCTTCCAGGGTAAGACACAAATGGAGGTAGCCGATGAAATCGGCATCTCGCAAGCCCAGGTGTCCCGACTTGAAAAAGCAGCCATCAAACAAATGAATAAAAATATCCAAAGCTAAGCTGCCTTTTGGCAGCTTTTTTATTTGCATCCTCAATGGAGGAATACTCTGTAAAATTTCAAGTTCCACTGAAGTAATTCATACATCAGTTTCCCGTTCATATATTTTATATAAGGGTTTAATAAAGCCAAAGTGAAAATCCGGAGGGATCTGTATGGTTAAGGTGACAGAGTTTCAAGTTAAGGATGTTGTGAATGTGTCCGATGGAAAAAGGCTTGGCAATATAGAGGATTTTGAAATTAATTTAAATACCGGGAAAATCGAAGCTGTTGTGATTGGGAGTTCAGGTAAGGTGCTGGGATTCTTCGGAAAGGAAGATGAAGTTGTGATTCCCTGGACTAATATCCTTAAAATAGGTGAAGATGTCATTTTAGTCCGATATAAAGACAGCGGGGGATATCTGCAACAGAAAAGTGAGGATGATCAGTAACAACGTAATACTGTTGTATTGCGGTTTGTATGTGATAAACTAGACAAAAAAAGTGTGAGGTTAAAAGCAATGGAGCCATTCATCTTAGAAAGTCAGGAATATTTTAAAATTAGAGAGTGGATGGAGCGTTATCCTGGACTTGAGGTTGGGTTCACGACGAAGAACGGGGGCGTGAGCCAGCAGGATGCTTTTTCGGGTTTGAACTTCGGCTTTCATGTTGGAGACGAGCAGAATGCTGTTTGCGAAAATCGTCTCCTGCTGGCCGAAAAGATCGAATTTCCTCTTTACAGCTGGGTTGGAGCGGAACAAACTCATGATATCAGCATTGCCAAAATTGGAAAATCAGATCAAGGCAGAGGCTCAACGACTTACGATTCCTCTTTTTCAGGAACAGATGGTTTTTTGACAGAAGAGGATGGAATCCTGCTGACACTTGTGTTTGCAGATTGTGTTCCGCTTTATTTCATTGATCCGGATACAAAGCTGATTGGGGTGGCTCATGCAGGTTGGAAAGGAACTGTTCACGGAATTGCAGCGGAAATGGTCCGCAAATTTCAGCAAAATGGGGCAAATATAGAAAAAATTTCTGCCATTATTGGCCCATCAATATGCAAAAAATGTTATATTGTTGATGAGAGAATCATCAATTTAGTGAAAAATATACTAGATGGTGTCGATGTGTTACCATATAATCAAGTGAGTGAAGGTCAATATTCTCTCGATTTAAAGGAATTGAACCGTCAGATCCTGTTACGGGCAGGGGTAGATGACAGGAATATACTTGTAACCGATTATTGCACCAGCTGCCATCATGAGCATTTCTATTCCCATAGACGGGATATGGGTAATGCAGGCAGAATGATGGCTTATATCGGCTGGAAGGAGGATAGCCGTCCATAATGAAAGTCAGAGAAAATCTGGAGGTTATCCAGAATCAAATAGCAGATGCCTGTAAAAAAACCGGGCGTGATCCAGGGGAAATAAAGATTATTGCGGTTACCAAATATGTTACATCAGAACGGGCTCAGGAAGCGATTGATGCTGGTGTCCCTCATCTTGGCGAAAATCGTGATGAAGGACTCCTTCAAAAGATGAACGAATTAGGGGACAAGCCGGTCTGGCATTTTATCGGGACGCTGCAAACTAGAAAAGTAAAAAACATCATTGAGCATATTACATATATCCATTCATTGGACAGGCTGTCACTTGCGAAGGAAATCAATAAGCGATCCGATTCCAAAGTGAAATGTCTGATCCAAGTCAATGCATCCGGCGAAGAGAGCAAGCATGGGTTACATCCGGATGATGTCATTGGTTTTGTACAAGAACTGAAGCAGTTTCAAAATATTGAAATCAGCGGATTGATGACGATGGCTCCTTTAACTGAGGATGAGCAATTGATCAGGGAAAGCTTCAGGACGATGAAAAGGCTGAGAGCAGAGATACAATCGCTTAAGTATGATTATGCACCATGTAATGAGCTGTCAATGGGAATGTCAAATGATTTTCAAATAGCTGTTGAAGAAGGATCAACAATGGTGCGTATTGGCACTGCCTTGGTAGGCAATGAATCGGAGGTGCAATAATATGAGCTTAAAATCAAAAATTAAGACATTTTTTTTCCTGGAAGATGAATATGACTATAATGATGAGGAAATGCTCGAGGAAGAAGCCGAGCCTTTCAAGCCCAATAAACAGCCTGTTCAGCAAAAGCAGAATATAGTAAGCCTGCAAAGTGTGCAAAAGTCTTCGAAGGTGATCCTGGTGGAGCCAAGAATGTATGCGGAAGCACAGGAAATTGCTGATCATTTAAAAAATCGCCGGGCAGTCGTTGTGAACCTGCAGCGTATTGAACAGGACCAGGCAAGGCGTATCGTGGATTTCCTCAGCGGAACAGTTTATGCAATCAGCGGGGATATTCAGCGGATCGGTATGAATATTTTCTTATGTACCCCGGATAATGTAGAAGTAACAGGAAATATTTCTGAATTGATGCAGGAGCGGGATTACCAAGAGTCGAGGTGGTAGATTAAATGGATTTAGTGATAGGTATTATAGCTCAACTAGTCAGTCTTTATCAGTGGGCCCTGATTATTTATATTTTCATGTCATGGTTCCCTAATGCCAGAGAAACAACGATCGGACAATTTTTAGCAAGGATTTGCGAACCTTTCCTGGAGCCTTTCCGACGGATTGTTCCTTCAATCGGTATGATTGATATTTCGCCGATCGTGGCATTCCTTGTGTTGCGTTTTGCCGTTGATGGCCTAAGGCAATTAGCACTATGGTTCTAACTAAGCAGGGTCTGATTCAGGCCCTGCTTATTTTCTATCGATGTTTTAAGAGTAAAAGGAGAACAAAATGAGTATTTATCAACATTTCCGTCCTGAGGAACGGGAATTTATCGATCAGGTGATTAACTGGAAGGAATATGTAGAACAAAATTATGCTCCGAAATTGACTGATTTCCTGGATCCGAGGGAGCAGCAAATACTGTCAACAGTCATCGGTAAGCATCCTGACGTTAAGTGGGAGCTGTTTGGCGGTCGACCAGGTACAGAGAGAAAGAGGGCACTTCTTTTTCCAGAGTATATGGAAGCTAAAGAAGAAGATTTTCAGGTAAAGCTTTTTGGAATTGATTATGCAAAGAAATTTGTGAATATTGAACACCGTCAAGTGTTGGGCAGCTTGATGTCCCTAGGATTGAAGCGAGGAAAATTTGGTGATATCCTGATTGACGGGGATAATGTGCAATTTTTTGCAGCTGAGGAGATCGCTGATTACATCCGTATCCAATTAGAATCGATCGGCAGAGCAGCGATTGGCTTATCAGAGCTTCCACTTGAAAAGGCAGTGGGAATTACTGAAGAGTGGAATGAGATGCACACGACTGTTTCATCATTACGGCTGGATACCGTCATGTCGGCTCTTTTCAATCTCTCAAGGCAAAAATCCCAGCTGCTCATCCAGCATGGCCAAGTAAAAGTGAATTGGACTGCGATTGAATATACTGCTTTTGAGTGTGGTGAAGGAGATATTATCTCCGCACGTGGATACGGCCGTGCAAAAATCATCACAATTGAAGGGAAAACAAAAAAAGATAAATATCGAGTTATTGCCGGGAGAAAAAAATAATTATATAGTAATAGTAGAAGGATTTTTAGTTTATTTGTCGAATCATTGCTTTAAGTACATAAAGGATTATAACTTAATGGGAGGTGGCGTCATGCCTTTAACGCCGTTAGATATACACAACAAAGAATTCAATAAGGGATTTCGCGGGTATGATGAAGATGAAGTAAATGAGTTTCTTGACAATGTGATCAAGGACTACGAACTAATTATCCGTGAAAAAAAAGAAATGGAAGAAAAGCTGAATGAAATGAATTCAAGGCTCGGCCATTTTACAAATATAGAAGAAACCTTGAATAAATCAATCGTCATTGCTCAGGAAGCTGGCGAAGAAGTCCGCCGCAACGCGCAAAAGGAAGCGAAGCTGATCGTCAAGGAAGCAGAAAAGAACGCTGACAGGATCATTAATGAATCTCTATCAAAGGCACGAAAAATCGCCCTTGAAATTGAAGAATTGAAGAAGCAGTCTAAAGTATTCAGGACAAGGTTCAAGATGCTAATTGAAGCGCAGCTTGATATGCTGAACACCGATGATTGGGATCATCTTCTTGAATATGAATTGGATTCAACTGAATTGAAGGCTGCTGCAAGAGAAGAGGAAGATTCACTAGCTTGACGCAGGCACGCTGTTTCGCATATAATTTCATAACAAAGTGCAATACATGACAGAAACGATGACAGGGACAGTATGGCGTTCCAGTTGCTTGCTTTTCAGCGAAATGGGGAAGGTGGAAGCCCATTGCAGGCGGATTGCCAGAAAATCACCCGATAGTTCCGAGCTGAACATCCTTTTAGGATCAGTAAGTACAGGCGTGACATTCGCGTTAAGAATGCTAAGAGGACAGGATGATGAATCCTTGTCTATTTAGGGTGGTACCGCGGGAATATAACCTTCTCGTCCCTTTTCAGGGATGAGGAGGTTTTTTTATTTTCAGAAATCGTATTCTTTCATGATTGCAACGGTAAAAATAGGAGGATCAACTTAATGGAGTATAAAGACACATTGCTCATGCCGAAGACGGAGTTTCCGATGCGCGGAAATCTTCCGAACAGAGAACCTGAAATCCAGGCAAAATGGGAAGAGATGAATATTTACGAAAAGGTTCAAAAGCACACAGAAGGAAGACCGCTGTTCATCCTTCATGATGGCCCACCATACGCTAATGGAGATATCCATATGGGTCATGCGTTAAATAAAATCCTTAAAGATTTTATCGTACGCTATAAATCAATGAGCGGTTTTTGTTCACCATATGTTCCTGGCTGGGATACTCATGGATTGCCAATTGAACAGGCGTTAACGAATAAGGGTGTAAAACGCAAAGAAATGACGGTCGCTGAATTCAGGAAGCTTTGTGAAGAGTATGCCTACGAGCAGGTTAACAACCAGCGTGAGCAGTTTAAGCGTCTTGGTGTAAGAGGAGACTGGGAAAACCCTTATATCACATTGAGGCCTGAGTATGAGGCGCAACAAATTAAAGTTTTTGGTGAGATGGCAAAACAAGGATACATCTACAAAGGCAAAAAGCCTGTTTACTGGTCACCATCAAGTGAATCTGCACTTGCTGAGGCTGAAATCGAATATCAGGATAAGCGTTCTGCCTCCATCTATGTTGGCTTCCCTGTAAAAGACGGCAAAGGTGTTCTGGACCAGGATGTCGAAATCATCATCTGGACGACTACACCATGGACAATTCCAGCCAACCTTGGAATCTCCGTCCATCCTGATTTAACATATGTTGTCGTAGAAGCTGACGGAAGGAAATTCCTTGTAGCTGAAGACCTTCTAGAAGCAGTAACGAATGAAATTGGCTGGGAAAATGCTACTGCAGTTAAGAAGATTGCTGGTAAAGAACTTGAAGGTGTTCTTGCAAAGCACCCATTATACGGCCGCGATTCACTTGTCATGCTAGGAGAGCATGTTACGACAGATGCTGGTACAGGTTGCGTACACACTGCACCAGGACACGGGGAAGATGACTTCCATGTTGGTCAGAAGTACGGGCTTGAAGTTTTATGTCCTGTAGATGATAAGGGTGTTATGACAGCTGAGGCAGAAGGCTTTGAAGGATTATTCTATGATCAGGCTAACAAGCCAATCACAGAAAAGCTTGCAGAAGCTGGCGCTTTATTGAAGCTAAGCTTCATCACCCACTCATACCCGCATGACTGGAGAACGAAGAAACCTGTAATCTTCCGTGCTACAGCACAATGGTTTGCATCGATCAAGGACTTCCGCGGTGAATTGCTAAAAGCCGTAGAAGAAACAAAATGGGTGCCAGCATGGGGAGAAACAAGACTGTTCAATATGGTCCGTGACCGCGGCGACTGGTGTATTTCACGTCAGCGTGCCTGGGGCGTTCCAATCCCGGTATTCTATGCGGAAAACGGGGAAGCAATCATTACGGATGAAACAATCGACCATGTCTCAAATCTTTTCCGTGAGCAAGGCTCTAATATCTGGTTTGAAAAAGAAGCTAAAGAATTGCTTCCTGAAGGCTTTAGCCATCCTGGCAGCCCTAATGGAGAGTTTACGAAAGAAACAGACATCATGGATGTTTGGTTTGACTCTGGCTCTTCTCACCAGGCAGTGCTAGTTGAGCGTGATGACCTCCAGCGCCCTGCAGACCTTTATCTTGAAGGATCTGACCAATACCGCGGATGGTTCAACTCATCATTATCAACTGCTGTTGCCGTAACAGGCAAAGCACCTTACAAAGGTGTCCTGAGCCACGGTTTCGCACTTGATGGCGAAGGCCGCAAGATGAGTAAGTCAATCGGTAACGTAGTCGTTCCTGCGAAGGTGATGAACCAGTTAGGCGCAGATATCCTTCGACTGTGGGTTGCATCTGTCGATTATCAATCAGACGTACGTGTGTCTGACGCAATCCTGAAGCAGGTTGCTGAAGTTTACCGTAAAATCCGTAACACGTTCAGATTCTTGCTTGGCAATCTTTCTGATTTCAATCCTGAAACGGATGCAGTACCATTCGAGCAGCTGCGCGAAGTTGATCAGTTCATGCTCGTAAAGCTGAACAAATTGACTAAATATGTGCGCAATGCATATGACAACTATGAATTTGCGAGCGTCTACCATGCGGTAAACAACTTCTGTACACTCGATCTAAGCTCATTCTACCTTGATTTTGCAAAGGATGTCCTTTACATTGAGGCTGCTGATAATGCAGAGCGCCGGGCAATTCAGACTGTATTGCATGAAAGCTTGATTGCTTTAGTTAAGCTGACTGCACCGATCCTTTCTCACACAGCGGATGAGGTTTGGGGATTCATCCCGTCAGCTGACAAAGACAGCGTCCAGCTGACAGATATGCCAGAAGCGAAGGAAATCGCAAATGCAGAAGCTCTTGAAACTAAGTGGAATGCATTCATGAAGCTTCGCGACGAGGTCCTTAAGGCTCTTGAAGAAGCACGGAACGAGAAAGTCATCGGTAAGTCGCTGACTGCAAAGGTTTCATTATACGTAAACGACAGCACAAAAGAGCTGTTGGATTCAATCTCTGAAAACTTAAGTCAGCTGTTTATTGTTTCAGGCTTCGAAGTGGCAGGAAGCTATGATCAGGCTCCTGACAACGCGATCAAGCTTGAAAATGCAGCGATTGTTGTTACCAAGGCAGAAGGCGAAACATGCGAACGATGCTGGGTTGTCACTCCTGAAGTAGGAAGTGTTGAAGAGCATCCAACACTATGTGAACGCTGTGCAACTGTTGTAAAAGAAAATTACTAATCGATCTGTTGAACTCCGGGTTTTTAACCCGGAGTTTTGTTATACAAAAGTATAATTTTTGGCACTAATATTGTGTCTAGCTCCAGCGCGTAGCCCCTCGGTCCTGCCAATGAAGTCAAAGAACGGCTTCTCTGTCAGGACCTCCATCGCTTGTCGGGGCTGACCAATGCGCTTACGCTTTTCTTTTTGCCAATTATCTTCCTGCTTGGGAAATCCTGCAGTACATGTAAAAAGTTTATCTGAGTCAGCATCATGCCTGTGGAAATAATAGCTGTAAACAGGAACGGGGGCAGATACATGGAAGGTAATCTTGATTACATTTACAATGAGCTCCGCGAAACGAGAACAGAATTGTTAGCGTACCTGAATCACAGCCAGAAAGACGAGAGGATTTTGCAATACATTGTTGATGAATTAAAAGATATAGAAACTGCATTGGAGAAAATGGAATTTGGTGAGTATGGGAAATGCGAAATTTCAGGAGAAAGTTTGCCATACGAGTTTTTGCAAAGAATTCCTACAGCAAGATCCGCTGTGGAGGTAGACCAAATTGAACAATACTACCGCAAGCCCATCTATTCATGAGTTTTATCAAGAATAAATTTGGTCCCGTAAAAATTATATAAGAATGCATTTTGAAGCTTAGAATTGGATTTCCACACAAACTGTACTGGAAAAAATCAATGCGAATTTCCAATTCGCTATAAAAAGGAAAAATTCGCTATGAAAAATATTTTTTCGCTATAAAAAGAAAAAATTCGCTATGAAAAATATTTTTTCGCTATAAAAAATAAATTTCCGCTATAAAAATGAATATAACCCAAATGAAAGCCAATTTGAATGTTCATTTTCGGTTAAAATCAAAATTCTAATTGCTATTTTTAAGTTGAACTATGTTGTCAGTAGTGTTTTCTTACTAAAAATTTGTAAAATCTGTTGTTTTGATTAAAAAAATAGAAAACCTATTTTACAACTAGAGAATTGTCCAGCTCCCAGCGCTTGTCGGCGCTTGCGCTTTTCCTAATATGTGCTAAAATTCAAAGGTAATGAATTGATGTGGAGGTTACCTTTGTGTTTTATTACATAATTGCACTGTTTGTTATTTTGCTTGACCAGGTTACTAAATGGTTTATTGTTAAAAACATGGAGCTTGGAGAGAGCATAAAGGTCATAGAGAATTTTTTGTATATTACTTCGCACCGTAACCGTGGTGCTGCATGGGGAATCCTGCAGGGACAAATGTGGTTCTTCTATGTCATTACCATCATTGTGGTGGTTGGCCTTGTCGTCTATATTCAAAAAGCAGCTAAAGGCAAACTTCTGCTTGGCGTTTCGCTTGGTTTCATGCTGGGCGGGGCGATTGGGAATTTTATCGACAGGGTATACCGAAAAGAAGTGGTCGATTTCATCAACACATATATTTTCGGATACGATTTCCCTATCTTCAATATTGCGGATGCTGCGCTGGTGATCGGCGTAGGGTTGTTGATGATTGACATGATTAGGGAAGAGAGAGAGGCGAAAAGAAAAGCTTATGGAGAAAATGGAACACATCATCAGTGAGGAACAGGCTGGTGACAGAATAGATAAAGTAGTTTCGACTCTTGATGCAGAATGGTCAAGGAGCCAGGTGCAGCAATGGATCAAGGATGGCAGCGTTCTTGTCAATGGAGCTCAAGTCAAAACGAATTATAAATGCAGCTTGAATGATAAGCTTGAAATCACCATTCCAGAACCAGAAGTGCTGGATGTAATTGCAGAGGAAATGGACCTTGAGATATTTTATGAGGATGCAGATGTTCTCGTTGTGAACAAGCCTAAGGGAATGGTCGTCCATCCGGCGCCAGGACATTTGACTGGAACACTTGTTAATGGGCTGATGGCGCATTGCAAGGATTTATCAGGCATTAATGGTGTTCTCCGCCCAGGAATCGTCCATAGGATTGATAAGGATACTTCTGGACTCTTAATGGTTGCTAAAAATGATATGGCGCACGAAAGCCTGGTGAACCAGCTCGTAGCCAAAAGTGTTACCCGCAAATACCAAGCGCTCGTTCATGGAAATATCCAGCATGATCATGGTACTATCGACGCACCGCTTGGGCGCGATCAAAAAGACCGTCAGAGCATGACAGTAGTCGATAATGGCAAGAATGCTGTCACACATTTTAATGTTCTCGAACGCTTCAAAGACTTCACTTTCGTTGAATGTCAGCTTGAAACAGGCAGGACACATCAAATACGTGTTCACATGAAGTATATCGGATATCCGCTGGCAGGCGATCCTAAATACGGACCAAAAAAGTCACTAGATATCGGAGGACAGGCTTTGCATGCTGGACTGCTTGGTTTTGATCATCCAAGGACAGGGGAGTATATAGAGTTTGAAGCTCCGCTACCTGAATATTTCGTGGAGCTTTTAAACGATTTTAGAGAAAATCGTTGACAAAGTTCAACAAGTATTTTAAGATGACTATAGTTTAATAAGTCCTTTAAAGACAGTCCCGTGAGGCTGAGAAGGAAACGGATTTGCACGCAGGCATATGATGTATGCTCTGCTGCATGCTAACACCACACGTTTACCCTCTTGCCTAAACAGACAAGAGGGTTTTTTATATCTAACGTAAGACGTGCTGAACTTCCGTTTTCATACCACAGACAGAGAAGGAGTGAAAACAAATGACTGAAAAAGCGGTTGTGCTTGACAACCAGGGAATCCGCAGGGCACTGACAAGGATAGCCCATGAAATCATCGAAAGAAATAAAGGAATCGAAGACAGCGTCATTGTGGGCATACGTACAAGAGGAATTTATATCGCCAAAAGGCTTGCGGAAAGGATCCGTGAGATCGAAGGAGCAGATATTCCGGTAGGTGAGCTTGATATCACCTTGTATCGCGATGACCTGACGAAGAAGACGGCTGACCATGAACCTGAGGTAAAAGGATCGGATATCCCGGTCGACATCTCGAATAAAAAGGTGATTTTGGTGGATGATGTCCTTTACACAGGAAGGACCGTCCGCGCGGCGATGGATGCATTGATTGACATCGGCCGGCCCGCGACTATCCAGCTTGCTGTCCTTGTTGACAGAGGACACAGGGAGCTGCCAATTAGGGCAGACTTTGTAGGCAAGAACATCCCTACTTCCAGCTCAGAAAGAATTGTCGTAGAACTACAGGAAGTTGATGAAGAAGAACGCGTAAGCATATTTGAAAAATAAATAGAGCCCTTTTAAATGCAGTCCAGAGAGGCTGAAAAGGGGGAACGCATGGCTGACGGCTTTGTGCGGGTTTTTTTTAGACCCATACCCTCTTTGTATCCACTGGCAAAGAGGGTTTTTGTTTTTAAAACAGAGAGGGGAATAAATATGAACAAACCAATCCTAGATATAAAAGATGTACCATCACCATTCCAATGGATCACACTTAGTCTTCAGCACTTATTCGCCATGTTCGGCGCAACGATACTGGTACCCTATCTGGTCGGCCTGAGCCCGGCAATCGCTTTAATTTCAAGCGGTCTTGGAACAATCGCCTTCCTGATCATCACAAAATTCCAGGTTCCCGCTTACCTCGGATCATCCTTTGCTTTTATAGCTCCTGTCATTGCTGCTAAAGCAGGCGGCGGTCCGGGTGCAGCGATGATTGGAACATTCCTTGCCGGACTCGTTTATGGAGTTGTCGCTCTTATCATCAAAAAGGCAGGCTACCGCTGGATCATGCGCCTGCTGCCCCCAGTCGTAGTCGGCCCAGTCATCATTGTTATCGGATTATCATTAGCAGGAACAGCGGTCAGCATGGCTATGAATGTACCAGGCACTACTGAGTACAGCTTGATTCACTTCTCAGCTGCTCTAGTAACATTGGCAGCTACAATTGTCTTCTCGATATACGGAAAGGGAATGCTTAGCATGGTTCCAATCCTTGCCGGTATCATTGTGGGTTATCTATACTCAATGGCAATAGGCATTGTCGATTTTAGTGGAGTGAAAGAAGCGGACATTTTCGAAATGCCAGACTTCATCTTCCCTTTCGTTCATTACAATGTAAGTATCAGCTGGGAAATTGTCATGCTGATGGTTCCGGTAGCAATCGTTACATTGTCCGAGCATATCAGCCATCAGCTTGTACTGAGCAAGGTTGTTGGCAGAGACTATATTAAAGAGCCGGGTCTTCATCGCTCCATTATGGGTGACGGAATGGCAACGATGATTTCCGGCTTGATTGGCGGCCCGCCAAAAACGACTTACGGTGAAAACATCGGTGTCCTTGCTATTACCAGAGTGTACAGCGTGTATGTTCTGCTTGGAGCAGCCGTCATTGCAACAGTATTCGGATTCATCGGCAAAATCACGGCATTGATCAGCTCCATCCCAACACCGGTGATGGGCGGCGTCTCAATCCTGTTGTTCGGTATCATCGCGTCATCCGGTTTGAGAATGCTGGTAGACAGCAAAATCGATTTTGGCAACACACGAAACCTTGTCGTCTCATCGGTCATCCTGGTTATCGGGATTGGCGGAGCATTCATTAAACTAAATGAAAACTTTGAAATACATGGTATGGCTTTAGCAGCTTTTATTGGGGTCATCCTTAACCTTGTCCTTCCTGGACGTCCGGAAATTGAAGAAGATATGTTTGAAGTCGAAAATGAAAAAAAAACTGAGCAAAAGAACGATGTAGCATAGTACCACCTTTTAAAAGAGTCCAGAGAGGCTTAAAAGGGTGTTATGAGCGAACCGGCCTATTCAAGATGCACGCAAACCCGGCAATACCGGGTTTATGCCGGCAAGCTCATGGTAAAGCACCCTGTTGAACAGAAAACAGGGTGCTTTTTTTCTTGCAAAAAGAAGGGGGATCTTCCATGAAATGGGACTTACTGACTACTTCACAGCTTGATACAAATGAAATACAGGAAATCATATTGGCTGCAAGTGAATTTGCCAAAGGAAAGACCTGGAAGCCAGAAGAAAAGCTGTTCATCTGCAATTTATTTTACGAACCAAGCACTAGAACGAAGTCCAGCTTTGAGATGGCTGAACGCAAGCTCGGACTCGAGGTGATTCCGTTTGAGGTCCAGACTTCCAGTGTACTGAAAGGCGAAACATTGTATGACACTGTAAAAACGCTTGAAGCGATTGGCACCGATGCAGTTGTAATCCGACACGATGCTGACAGTTATTTCTCAGAACTTGAAAAAGGGATTTCGATTCCCATCATTAATGCCGGCGATGGAAAAGGTCATCATCCAACACAATCACTGCTGGATTTAATGACAATCCAGCAAGAATTTGAAAAGTTTACCGGTCTTACAATCACGATCATTGGGGATGTCCTCCATAGTCGTGTTGCGAGGTCCAATGCAGATGCCCTTATGAGACTTGGAGCAAAAGTTGTTTTTTCAGGACCCGAGGATTGGGTGAATCTAAACGAACTCCCTGCTGGCTGCTTCTATAAGCCAGTAGACGATGCAATTGCGATGGCTGATGTGGTCATGCTCCTTCGTGTGCAGCATGAAAGGCATGATGGCAAAATTCTGTTTGATAAGGATGAGTACCACAGAAAATATGGCTTAACGCTTGAAAGAGAAAGGCTGATGAAAAATGGAAGCATCATCCTCCACCCAGCACCGGTCAATCGCGGTGTAGAAATCGCAGATGAGCTAGTTGAAAGTTCGAAGTCACGGATTTTTAAACAAATGGAAAATGGTGTGTACATTAGGATGGCAGTGTTAAAAAGAGCACTAGAAAATAGAAATGGGGGAACGGAATATGTCAATGCTGATCAAAAATGGCAAACTAGTTACTGAAAATGGGTTTGAATCAGTAGATATTTTAATAGAAAACGGAAAAATCACAGAAGTTGGCACTCAAATCTCTGCAGATGCAAAACAAATTATTGATGCTGAAGGTAAGCTGGTGGCGCCAGGATTGGTTGACCTTCATGTCCACCTGCGCGAGCCGGGCGGCGAGAAAAAAGAAACCATTGCTACAGGCACAATGGCTGCAGCAAGGGGAGGCTTCACTACAGTAGCTGCAATGCCGAACACAAGACCTGTTCCGGACTCAAAGGACCAAATGGAATGGGTTCAGAGAAAAATTGACGAAACAGCTTCCGTTAGAGTTCTGCCGTATGCTTCGATTACGGTCCGCGAGCTTGGAGAGGAGCTCACTGATTTCGCAGAACTAAAAGCAGCCGGAGCCTTTGCCCTGACTGATGACGGTGTGGGAGTCCAGTCAGCAGGAATGATGCTTGAGGCAATGAAAAGGGCAGCAAAGCTTGATATGGCAATCGTCGCTCATTGCGAAGACAATACATTGATTAATAAAGGCTCTCTCCATGAGGGAAGAAAAGCTTCTGAACTGGGAATTAACGGAATTCCGTCAGTGTGTGAATCTGTACATATAGCAAGGGACATTTTGCTCGCGGAAAAGGCAGACTGCCACTACCATGTTTGCCATATCAGTACGAAGGAATCCGTCAGGGCAGTAAGGGACGCAAAAAGATATGGCATAAAGGTCACTGCAGAAGTAACTCCACATCATTTGCTTTTAGATGAAGATGACATTACTGGAAATGATGCCAACTATAAAATGAATCCACCGCTAAGGAGCAAGGCTGACCACGAGGCGTTGATTGAAGGACTGCTTGACGGGACGATCGATTTTATCGCAACTGACCACGCACCCCATACTAGTGAGGAAAAAGAAGAGGGAATACAGCTTGCACCTTTCGGGATTGTCGGACTTGAAACAGCATTCCCGCTTTTATATACGCATATGGTCGAAACAAACATCATTACTTTAAAACAATTGATTGAATTTTTGACTGTAAAACCAGCGAAAGCCTTCGGATTACCTTATGGAGAGCTAAAAGCTGGAGCGCCGGCGGATGTGGTATTGATTGATCTTGATGAAGCAAAGGAAATCAATCCAAGTGAATTTTTATCAAAAGGAAAAAATACACCATTTTCAGGATGGAGCTGCAAGGGATGGCCTGTTCTGACGATTGCTGAAGGAAAAATAGTCTGGGAAAAGGGAGTTGTGACAGCATGAAAAAACAGTTGATTTTGGAAGACGGCACAGTTTTTGTTGGAGAAAGCTTTGGAAGTGATGCGGCGAGCGTTGGGGAAGTTGTTTTCAACACAGGAATGACCGGCTACCAGGAAATTCTTTCTGATCCATCATACTGCGGGCAAATTGTGACGCTGACCTATCCGTTAATCGGAAACTACGGTATCAACAGGGATGACTTTGAATCGATCAGCCCTGCGGTCCAGGGTCTCGTCGTAAAGGAAAATGCTGAATATCCATCCAATTGGAGATCAGAACTGTCTTTGGACGCTTATCTTAAAATGAAAAACATCCCGGGCATTGCTGGAATTGATACTAGGAAGCTGACAAAAATCATTCGCAAACACGGAACTTTGAAGGGTTCTATTTGCGGGATTGATGAAAATCCCCAGAAGGTTATTGCAGCTCTTAAGGGCAAAACGCTGCCAACCAATCAAGTAATGGAAGTTTCAACGAAAACTGCTTATCCGAGTCCTGGGAGAGGCCACAGGGTTGTCCTTGTTGATTTTGGCCTTAAGCATGGAATTTTGAGAGAACTGAAAGACCGGAACTGTGATGTGATTGTCGTTCCTTACAATACCACTGCGAAAGAAATCCTCAGCCTGAGTCCGGATGGCATCATGCTGTCAAATGGACCTGGAGACCCGAAAGATGTTCCTGAAGCAATCGAAATGATCCAGGGCCTACTGGGCAAGGTTCCAATGTTCGGAATTTGTCTCGGCCACCAGTTGTTCGCGCTTGCCTGCGGTGCAAATACAGAGAAAATGAAGTTCAGCCATCGTGGTTCAAATCATCCGGTTCAGGATTTACGAACAGGGAAAGTAGCGCTGACATCGCAAAATCATGGATATACAGTTACTGAAGACTCTATCACGGAGACAGAGCTTGAAGTAACGCACATAGCTTTGAATGATGGAAGTGTCGAGGGCCTTGCCCATAAAACCGCTGCCGCATTCACTGTCCAATATCATCCGGAAGCATCACCAGGACCGGAAGATGCGAACGGATTATTCAACCAATTCCTGGAGCTAGTTGAAGCAGAAAAAAAGGAGGCTATCACAAATGCCAAAGCGTAAAGATGTTAACAGTATATTAGTCATTGGGTCAGGCCCGATCATCATCAGCCAGGCGGCAGAATTCGATTATGCAGGAACACAGGCGTGCATCGCTTTGCGTGAAGAAGGCTACAAGGTAATTCTTGTTAACTCGAATCCTGCTACAATCATGACTGACACGGAAATTGCGGATGTAGTGTACATTGAACCTCTTACTCTAGAGTTTGTGGCAAGGATCATCCGAAAGGAGCGTCCGGATGCCATCCTGCCGACACTTGGAGGACAGACAGGACTTAACCTTGCTGTTGAGCTCGCTAAATCAGGTGTTTTGGATGAATGTGGAGTGAAGATCCTAGGTACAAAGCTTGAAGCGATCAACCAGGCGGAGGACAGGGAATTATTCAGGAACCTGATGAATGAACTCGGCCAGCCGGTCCCTGACAGCGACATCATTCACAACCTTGAAGAGGCCTATACTTTTGTGGAGAGAATCGGATATCCCGTGATTGTCCGCCCTGCTTTTACGATGGGAGGAACAGGTGGCGGTATCTGCAGCAACGAGAAAGAATTGATTGAGATTGTGTCAAGTGGTATTAAAAACAGCCCTGTAGGCCAATGTTTGCTTGAAAAGAGCATTGCCGGGTTCAAGGAAATTGAATACGAAGTGATGCGTGACAGCAATGACAATGCCATTGTAGTCTGCAATATGGAAAACTTCGATCCGGTCGGAGTCCATACAGGAGATTCCATCGTCGTGGCACCGAGTCAGACATTGAGCGACCGCGAATACCAGTTGCTTAGGAATGCCAGTCTGAAAATTATCAGGGCCCTAAAAATCGAAGGCGGCTGCAATGTTCAGCTCGCACTTGACCCTGACAGCTTTAACTATTATGTGATCGAAGTGAATCCGCGAGTCAGCCGGTCCTCTGCCCTAGCATCGAAGGCGACAGGCTACCCAATCGCCAAGCTTGCGGCAAAAATTGCTGTAGGGTTGACACTTGATGAAATGCTGAACCCGGTGACAGGAAAAACATATGCCTGCTTTGAGCCTGCGCTTGATTATGTTGTAACAAAAATCCCGCGCTGGCCTTTTGACAAGTTCGAATCCGCGAACCGTACACTTGGAACACAGATGAAAGCAACCGGTGAAGTGATGGCAATCGGACGCACGTTCGAAGAGTCATTACTGAAAGCGATTCGTTCGCTTGAAGCAGATGTGATCCACCTTTCTTTGAATAATCAAAAAGAAATCAACGATGAATTGATTGAAAAGAGAATCCGCAAGGCTGGAGACGAGAGATTATTTTACCTGGCAGAAGCTATCAGAAGAGGAATCAAAATAGAAACTCTTCACAGCTGGAGCAAAATCGATTTATTCTTCCTTCATAAATTAGAAAGAGTAATAGCTTTTGAGCACGAGCTTGCTGAAAATAAGTTTGACTTTGAAACAGCGAGATTAGCAAAGCGAAAAGGCTTTTCCGATAAGGTCATTGCGAATCTGTGGAAGGTCGAAGAACAGGCAGTATACCAATGGCGGCTTGAAAACAATCTGATTCCCGTTTTTAAAATGGTCGATACCTGTGCCGCTGAGTTCGAGTCGGAAACGCCATACTTCTACAGCACATATGAAGAAGAAAATGAATCTGTAGTGACAGATAGAAAAAGCGTCATTGTGCTCGGCTCCGGGCCAATCAGAATCGGGCAGGGAATCGAGTTCGATTATGCAACTGTTCACTCCGTAAAAGCGATCAAAGAGGCGGGTTATGAGGCAATCATCGTCAATAATAATCCTGAGACGGTCTCTACTGATTTTAGCATCTCGGATAAGTTGTACTTTGAACCGTTAACCATTGAGGATGTCATGAACATTATCAATCTAGAAAACCCAATTGGCGCCGTCGTTCAATTCGGCGGCCAAACAGCGATTAACCTGGCTTCAAAGCTTGTGGACAGAGGAGTGAAGATTCTCGGAACAAGTCTGGAAGATTTGGATCGTGCGGAGGACCGTGATAAATTTGAACACGCACTTTCTAACCTGCAAATTCCTTTGCCGAAGGGAAACACGGCGAAATCAGTCAGAGAAGCAGCGTTGATTGCATCAGAAATCGGCTATCCAGTTCTAGTTCGTCCATCCTATGTACTCGGCGGCAGGGCGATGGAGATTGTTTATAAGGAAGAAGAACTTCTTCATTACATGAAAAACGCGGTCAAAATAAATCCGGAATATCCTGTGCTGATTGACCGTTATTTGACTGGAAAGGAAGTGGAAGTCGATGCGATTTCAGATGGGGAGAATGTACTGATCCCTGGAATCATGGAGCATATTGAAAGAGCTGGTGTCCATTCTGGTGACTCGATCGGTGTCTATCCGCCGCAAAGCCTCAGCGAAGAAATTAAACAAAAGCTAATGAACTATACGATTGAACTTGCAAGAGGGCTGAACATTGTCGGTTTGCTGAATATTCAATACGTCATTGCAAATGAAGAGGTCTATGTGCTCGAAGTGAACCCTCGCTCTAGCCGTACGGTACCATTCCTGAGTAAAATCACGAATGTTCCGATGGCAAAAATCGCTACAAAGGTCATTCTTGGGCAGAGCCTGCCTGAGCAGGGGTACGAAACAGGACTTGTTCCAGAGCAGGATGGAGTTTTTGTAAAGGTACCGGTGTTCTCATTTGAAAAATTACGCCGGGTGGACATTACTCTCGGGTCAGAAATGAAATCAACAGGGGAAGTTATGGGCAAGGATACGACACTCGAAAAAGCTTTGTATAAAGGGATGATTGCTGCTGGTATGAAAATTAAGGAATTCGGCACAGTCCTGCTTACGGTTGCAGATAAGGACAAAGAAGAGACATTGGCACTTGCGAAAAGATTCTCGAACATTGGTTATCAATTGATGGCGACAGAAGGTACAGCGAAATACCTGGAGACTGCCGGTATTAAGGTGAAAACAGTCGGAAAGATCGGATCAGAAGGCTTGAATCTGATCGATGTCATCCGTAAGGGAGAAGCACAGATGGTCATCAATACGCTGACAAAAGGGAAGCAGCCAGAACGTGATGGATTCAGGATCCGCAGAGAATCTGTTGAAAATGGTGTTCCATGCCTTACATCACTGGACACTGCAAAAGCGATTTTAAGAGTCATTGAATCTATGACATTTTCAGCAGATGCCTTAAAGCCGATGGAGCCAGCCAAAGAAGGTGTGCTTTCATGATCAGGCAGGAAAACTGCAAAATAGTCAGCAATAGACAAATTGCAGATAACATCTTTGAACTAGTCCTGGCTGGTGAACTTTCCAGTGAAATGAAACAGGCCGGACAGTTTGTCCATGTAAAGGTGGCCGACGGATTAGATCCCCTTCTTCGCAGGCCGATCAGCATCGCTTCAATCAATGATGGGTCGTTTACGATTATTTACCGAAGGCAGGGGAAAGGAACCTCCCTGCTTGCCGAAAAATCCACAGGAATGACAGTTGATGTCCTCGGACCATTAGGCAATGGCTTTCCAGTAGATGAAGCGGAGCCAGGACAGACAGCTGTCCTGGTTGGCGGCGGCGTCGGTGTTCCGCCCATGTATGAGCTGGCCAAGCAGCTGGCTCGAAAAGGAGTAAACGTCGTTAGCATTATTGGATTCCAGTCATTTGAGTCTGTTTTTTATGAAAAAGAGCTATCAGAATTCGGAGAAGTTTTTGTGGCGACTGTGGACGGGTCTTACGGAAGAACAGGATTTGTCACTGATATTCTTGAAGGATTAGAGGTTCAAGCAGATATTGTCTTTGCTTGCGGCCCGACACCAATGTTGCGGTCAATTGAGAATGGTCAGTATGCACAGAAGACCTATTTGTCGCTTGAAGAACGGATGGGCTGCGGTATCGGTGCATGCTTTGCATGTGTTTGCCATACGAAGGATGATCCAAAAGGACTTCCGTATAAAAAGGTCTGCAGCGATGGACCAGTATTTCAGGCAGGGGAGGTTGTCATATGAGTTCGCTATCAATTCAGCTGCCAGGGCTGAACCTGAAAAATCCAATTATGCCTGCTTCAGGCTGCTTCGGCTTCGGCAGGGAATTCAGCCAGCTATATGATTTGAGTCTCTTAGGGAGCAATCATGATAAAAGCGACGACGCCGGAGCCTCGATTCGGGAATCCAACTCCAAGAGTTGCCGAGACGCCGGGCGGGATGCTCAATGCCATCGGCCTGCAGAACCCAGGCTTAGAAAAAGTATTTAATGAAGAGCTTTCATGGCTTGAGCAGTTTGATGTACCAATCATTGCGAACATTGCCGGTTCAACGGAAGATGATTATGTAAAAGTAGCAGAACAATTATCCGCGGCTCCGAATGTCAATGCCCTCGAACTGAATATATCATGTCCCAATGTAAAAACTGGCGGGATCGCTTTTGGTACGGACCCAGACATGGCCAGGGCACTTACTAGAAAGGTGAAGGAAGTATCTGCAGTGCCAGTATATGTTAAGCTCTCTCCAAACGTATCTGACATTGTCCAGATCGCAAAGGCAGTTGAGGATGGCGGTGCTGATGGGATAACAATGATCAACACTTTGCTTGGCATGAGAATTGATCTTATGACAGGAAAGCCGATCCTTGCGAACAAAACGGGTGGGTTATCAGGCCCTTCCGTGAAGCCAGTCGCCATCAGGATGATTTATGAAGTCAGCCAGCATGTTTCCATCCCGATCATTGGAATGGGGGGGATTCAATCAGCTGAAGATGTCATCGAGTATTTCCTTGCCGGTGCAAGCGCGGCTGCTGTTGGAACCCAGAACTTTGTCGATCCATATATATGTCCGAAAATCATTGAAGAGTTACCGGAATGGCTAGATAAGCTCGGTGCAGACCATATTTCGGAATTAACGGGAAGGAGCTGGAAGAAGAATGAAAGACTCGCTTATTATCGCCCTTGATTTTCCTGGGAAAAGCCAGGTCATGGAGTTCTTGATGCCATTTGAGCAGGAACAGCTGTTTGTAAAGGTCGGTATGGAGCTCTTCTATTCGGAGGGTCCTGCCATCATCGAGGAGTTGAAAAAGCATGGACACCAAATCTTCCTGGACTTAAAGCTTCACGATATCCCCAATACTGTAAAGAGCTCGATGAAGGTGCTGGCTGGACTGGGGTGTGACCTTGTCAATGTACATGCTGCTGGAGGTTCGGAAATGATGGCAGCAGCAATCGAAGGTCTTGATGCAGGCACTTCGGCAGGTCTCAAGCGTCCTGATTGCATTGCGGTCACCCAATTGACAAGTACTTCAGAAATCCAGGTCAATTCTGAACAGCTCATCAGGGTAACGTTACAGGAGTCCGTATTAAATTACGCCGCACTAGCGAAAAAATCCGGACTGGATGGGGTTGTCTGTTCCCCTTATGAAGCCGGGTCCATCCATAGCCAATTGGGTCCGGAATTCTTGACCGTCACGCCAGGTATCCGCCCAGAAGCCAGCAGCCAATACGACCAGAAGCGTACGGCAACTCCTGAGTTTGCAAGAGAACAAGGAATTTCGGCAATCGTAGTCGGGAGGCCAATTACTCGTGCTGCCAATCCGTTTGAAAGCTACCTTAAGATTAAAAATGAATGGAAGGGTGTTTACCAATGAAAAGAGAAATAGCAGAAGCATTGCTAGAAATCGAAGCCGTTAGCTTGCAGCCTGAAGACCCATTTACTTGGTCTTCGGGAATGAAGTCGCCGATCTACTGCGATAACCGACTCACACTATCCTACCCATCTATTCGCAGAAAAGTAGCTGAAGGGCTGAAAAGTTTGATTGTTGAGCATTTTCCAGAGGCTGAAATGATTGCTGGGACGGCTACTGCTGGTATACCTCATGCCGCCTGGGTCAGCGAACTGCTTGATTTGCCGATGAGTTATGTCCGCTCGAAAGCTAAGGGGCATGGAAAAGGAAATCAAATCGAAGGAAAGGTGACCGAAGGCCAGAAGGTCGTCGTTGTCGAGGATCTGATCTCAACTGGTGGCAGCGTCATTGAAGCGGTTGAGGCATTGCGAGAATCAGGCTGCGAAGTACTCGGGGTTGTATCGATTTTTACATATGGATTGGAAAAAGGTACGCAGAAGCTTAAGGCTGCTGATATCACAGCTTATTCTTTAACGGATTTTAATGTACTATCAACTATTGCTGAGGAAAAAGGGATGATCACGGGTGAAAACCAGAAAAGCCTGGTTCAATGGCAGAAGAATCCAGCAGAATGGTTAGCTGTAAAAAGTGATACTTATAAAGTATAAAAAAGAAAAAAAGTTTATTATTTGCGTATCCTTGAATGAGGGTACGCTTTTTTCATGGAAGAGAATACATTAATAAGATAGTATGCGTTTCATTCAGTGGCAAAGCAGCCAATGTATGTGTTTCAATATGATTAGAAAGTTGTTGATTGTATGCCAAGTAGAGGGGACGGTGGAAAGCATGGACGAAATTATTCAAGTGCTGAAAAATATTGATAGTAGTCTCCACTACTATATCGATGAGTTTGGGGCAGCGATTTACATCATGCTGTTTTTGATTGTTTATTTTAAAACGGGTTTTGTCATCCTCACTTTTTTGCCAGGAGATTCAATGGTCTTTGCAAGCGGTACTCTTGCCGCGACCGGAGACTTGAATTTTAAAACCTTGTTTATCTTATTTGCGGCTGCTACGATCCTTGGTGACAGCCAGAATTTCTTGATTGGCAAGCTGTTAAGGAAGTTAAACTCAAAGAAACATTATTTAAACCGTCTAACATCAGATAAATCTATTGGTAAGGCGAAGGATTTCTTGTCTGATTATGGCAAGATAGCCATTTCTGCCTCACGTTTCGTCCCGCTCATGAGAACCTCTGTACCTTTTGTATCAGGGTACACGGGATATGAATTTAGAACATTTTTAAGCTACAACCTTATCGGAGGGCTGATATGGACGACTTTATGGCTGACTGCAGGGCATTTGCTTGGGAATATTGACTGGGTAGTGAATAACTTATTTTTCACCTTATTGATGGTATCTTCTACTGCGTTCATTCCTGCAATCATTGGTTTTATAAAACAATATAAAAAGAAAAAAGAGGCAATCGCCTGAAATGGATATATAATCTAAAACCCGCCTCTAAAATCAAGGCGGGTTTCTTAATGTTACTGTTTCAATTTCAGGATCATATCTTCATCCGGCGTGACGTATACGGTCTGCTGCTGATCGTATATAACAAACCCAGGCTTTGCGCCTGCTGGCTTCTTTACATGTCGCACCTTAGTGAAGTCTACAGGAACAGAGCTGGAATTTCGTGCTTTACTGAAATAGGCCGCAATCTGGGCTGCTTCGAGAATCGTTTCTTCAGATGGCTCTTTGCTGCGGATGACAACATGGGATCCCGGTATATCTTTTGTATGGAGCCATATTTCATCACGTGCTGCGACCTTGTTAGTTAGATAATCATTTTGCTTATTATTCTTCCCGACAAGGAGTTCAGTTCCGTCGGAAGAACTGTATTTTTCTAGAAGCGGCTTAAGGTTTTGTTTGTTTTTATTCCCCTTTTTCTGCCGGGCGCGAATATATCCGCCTTCAATCAACTCTTCCCTGATCTCCTCAATATCCTTTGGGGAAGCGGCTTCAACCTGCTGAAGAAGAGAATCGAAGTAGGTGACTTCAGCTCTGGCTATTTCAATTTGTTCTTTAACAATATTCACGGATTTCTTCGCCTTTTGATACTTTGTAAAGTATCTTTGGGCATTTTCCGAAGGTGTTTTCCGTTGCTCCAGCGGAATTGTGATCGAAGCACCGTCTTCATCATAATAATTAACAACGGTGATTTCCTTCATGCCTTTTTTAGCCATGAAGATGTTGGCGGTCAGTAGCTCTCCATATAATTGATACTGCTCAGCCTTTTTTGCATCTTCAAGAGTCAATTCAAGCTTTATGATCTTCTTCTCATTTTTCTCCTTCTCATTTGCAATCAGGCGCTCCAGATCATTGCCCTGCTGCTTGACGCGGTCACGTTCCGCTTTGCCAAAATAATAACGGTCGAGCAGACTGCTTAGAGATTCAAAGGATTTTGTTTCACCCTTCAAATGTTCAAGCGGAATCAGGTAAAATGCCTCTTTATTGCCACCATTCGTAATGGAAGGCTGGTAGTGGTGTTCTTTGAACTCACTCAACACTGAGATGAAGGCCTTTGGAAGGGTCGTGCGGTTCGCAAGGCCAGCTTTAAACACTATTTCCCTAGCCAATACCGGTGATACTCCAGCAAAACTTGAAACGAGTTGCTTATCGAGTTTGCCTGCATTAAAATCGATGGCTCTTAGTACGTCTTCTTCCTGGGCTTCAAACGGGTTCATTTTCTCCTGTTGCGGAGGCATGACGTATTCTTGCCCAGGCATGATGGCCCTGTGTGTATTCACGGCAAATGATACATGCTTGATGCTGTCTAGGATCATGTTCCTGTTCTTATCGACGATGATAATGTTGCTGTGGCGTCCCATAATTTCAACAATCAGCTGCTTGTATGATATATCGCCGATTTCATTTCTTCCTTTTACGTCAAAAATTATCATCCGGTCAAGTCCGGCCTGCTTGATATCTTCTATTATGGAGCCTTCAAGATGCTTGCGGAGAAGCATACAGAACATTGGTGGTTCGTTTGGGTTATCATATTGCTCGTTTGTAACTTGAACCCTGGCGTAGCTCGGATGAGCAGACAAAAGCAGCTTATGGTTAACTCCATTTGCCCTCACAGCCAGGATCATTTCATTTTTATACGGCTGGTGGATTTTATTGATTCGTCCCCCTTTAAGAAGGAAGGAGAGTTCGTTTGTAATGGCTCTTGTAAACAATCCGTCAAATGACATGTGAAATACATCCTTTTCTATTTATCTCTCGTGCAATTGTATATGTCTGCATCGCTTTTCTAATACTCCAACGCTTGTCGGAGCTGACCAAGGCGCTTCCGCTTTTCTATTGTCCAGCCGCGGCTCCCTAACTCCTCGAGTCGCTTCGGTCCTGACAATGAAGTCAAAGAACGACTTCAATGTCAGGCCCTCCAGCGCTTGTCGGAGTTGGACAGTCGCCTCCGCTTTTCTATAAACATCTTATCATTTTTTTGGACAGGGCTGAATAAGCTTTCTTTAGAGTAGGACAAACAAGGAGGAAGTGTGATGGCCCCATGAAGTTCCATGAGATGAATGAAAGTGAAATAGCTAGTGCCTTAAGAACAGATTTTACAGAAGGATTGGACGAAAAGGAAGTAAAACGCAGAAGTGAACAGCATGGATATAATGTATTGGCCGAGGGGGAGAAACAATCGGCCCTGTTATTATTCTTCAGCCAGTTCAAGGATTTCATGGTACTGGTGCTCCTTGCAGCAACGTTGATATCAGGACTTCTCGGTGAAATGGTCGATGCGATCGCAATCATAGCCATTGTTCTTGTAAATGGCATTTTAGGGTTTTTCCAGGAAAGAAAGGCGGAAAAATCACTTGATGCCCTGAAAGAGCTTTCTGCTCCGCAAGTCCATGCTTTGCGTGATGGAGAGTGGACCAAGATTCCGTCAAAGGAAGTCGTACCTGGAGATATCCTCAAATTTATTAGCGGGGACAGGATTGGTGCGGATATTCGCTTGATTGAATCCAGAAGTCTTGAAATTGAAGAGTCAGCGCTTACGGGAGAGTCGGTCCCAGTACAAAAAAAACACAAGTCCGTTGAGGATTCCTAACCCGGGACTGGGTGATATGGAAAACATGGCGTTTATGGGTACGATGGTGACAAGGGGAACTGGAACTGGTGTTGTTGTTGCGACAGGTATGAAAACAGCAATGGGCCAGATTGCCGATTTGCTCCAGACGGCCGAAACACAGGAAACTCCGTTGCAGCGCAGACTTGAACAGTTGGGAAAGACCCTGATTACAGCAGCTCTTTTCTTAACCCTATTAGTAGTAGGGATTGGAGTGCTTCAGGGGCATGATTTATATACGATGTTCCTAGCGGGCGTCAGCTTGGCAGTGGCTGCCATCCCTGAGGGCCTTCCAGCGATTACAGTGGCATTGTCACTCGGTGTTCAAAGAATGATCAGGAAGAATGCGATCGTCAGGAAGCTGCCGGCAGTGGAGACACTTGGCTGTGCCTCTGTCATTTGTTCTGACAAAACAGGTACAATGACACAGAACAAAATGACTGTCACTCATCTATGGAGTGGTAATAAAACCTGGACTGTCGATGGTGTAGGCTACTCACCGACAGGCTTGTTCTTTCATAATGATAAATCCGTGGATCCGCAAAATGAAAAATCTCTGCAGCAGCTGCTGACATTTGGCATGCTATGCAACCACGCTGAAATGATTGACAAAGATGGTGAATACGCCATTGATGGTGACCCAACTGAAGGTGCTCTGCTGGTTGCCGCAATGAAGGCCGGCTACAAAAGAAAGAACTTGCTTAGCCAGTTTGAAATTGTGAATGAGTTTCCATTCGATTCTCAACGAAAAATGATGAGCATGATCGTGAAAGATCATTCGGGACGTAAATTCGCTGTAGTAAAAGGCGCTCCGGATGTCCTGATTGGATTAAGTGATTCGATCCTTTGGGACGAAAGGCAGCAGCGCCTGACAAAAGATTTGACTGCTAAAGTCCAGGGTGCGATTGACGAGCTGGCTGGCAACGCATTAAGAACGATTGCAATTGCCTTCAAACCGATTCCGCACAACACAGTAGTCCTTCATGAAAATGAAGCTGAAAAAGATCTGGTTTTCATCGGGTTACAGGGTATGATCGACCCGCCGCGTCCTGAGGTGAAGACAGCTGTAAAAGAATGCCGCGACGCAGGTATTAAAACAGTGATGATTACTGGTGACCACGTCATTACTGCCAAGGCAATTGCGAATCAGTTAGGCATTTTAACCAAAGGCAGCAAAGTATTGGATGGAAAAGCGTTATCAGAGATGTCAGTTTCTGAGCTGGAAGATATCGTCGATGATGTCTCTGTTTTTGCACGAGTTTCTCCAGAACATAAACTGAAAATCGTCAAGGCACTGCAAAACAGAGTCCATATCGTTGCCATGACAGGCGATGGTGTAAATGATGCACCTGCGATTAAAGCTGCAGATATTGGGGTGGCTATGGGGATTGCGGGTACAGATGTAGCGAAGGAAGCTTCTTCACTCGTACTTCTGGATGATAACTTTGCCACTATAAAAGCAGCAATAAAAGAAGGTCGGAATATTTATGAAAATATCAGGAAGTTCATCAGATACCTACTTGCTTCCAATGTTGGGGAGATATTGGTCATGCTTTTCGCGATGATCATAGGTTTGCCGCTGCCGCTAGTGCCGATACAGATCCTGTGGGTGAACCTGGTTACAGATGGCCTGCCTGCGATGGCATTAGGGCTAGACCAGCCTGAGGAAGATGTAATGAAAAGGTCGCCGCGCCACCCTAAGGAAGGGGTATTTTCCCGCGGATTAGGCTGGAAAGTCATCTCAAGAGGTTTCTTGATTGGGCTGATGACTTTATTCGCATTCATGATTGTTTATAATAGAAATCCGGATGACCTGGTATATGCCCAGACGATTGCATTTACGACACTCGTGATGGCGCAGCTGATCCATGTATTCGACTGCCGAAGCGAAAAATCAATTTTCGCCCGCAACCCGTTTGAAAACAAATATTTAGTTTGGGCTGTCATTTCATCTTTGGTCATGGTCCTTGCAGTTATTTATTCACCTGTCCTGCAGCCAATATTCCATACCGTTCCAATCCTGGCGGCGGACTGGTTATTAATCATTGGCTTATCGGCAATTCCTACATTTTTGCTTGCAGGAACATTTTTTGCAAGAAAAACAAAGAGAAATATGATATAATCCGTTAGGTAATAGAGAAGGCTCTATTGCCTTTCTTTTTTTCTCAATACTTTCTTGCCGTTACGGCCAAAAGTATTTTGAAGATTAGTTCGTCCTGGACTCGAGATTCCCTCTCGAGGATAGAGCGAGAAAAACGAGTATTAGCGATTACATAAATGAACAAGCCTGTTCCACGGGTATACAGAAAACTCGACTTTTTAGAAGGCTCTTTTCTCAAACTTTGTTGCTATTGACTGCATAATAGGAGTAAATGACCTATGTTACTTCACAAAAATCAAAGATTATTAAGAGAAAAGAGCTAGCATACTTAATATCGAACTACAAAATGGCATTTATCACGTTAAAATCGGCGTTAGGATTTTAACAAACAATTTTACGCAAACAGCCTTATAGCAAGAATGGATGTGTCTGAAATGGTCGTCAGTATGACTGGGTTTGGAAGGAGCAGAGCTGAATCTGAGAGGTTCAGTGTCACAGTCGAGGTGAAAACGGTCAATCACCGTTTTTGTGAATTCCATATTCGCATGCCCCGGCAGCTCTTGAAAACAGAAGAAAAAATAAAGAAGAAACTTGGCGAACACATAAAAAGAGGGAGAGTCGAAGTATTTGTAACTTTGGAGGGCGAAGGCATAGTAAGCCGAAGTGTACATATTGACTGGAAAGCCCTGGACGAATTAGTTCATCACATATCAGAAATTAAAAACAGGTACAGCATAACGGGGGAAATTGAGCTCCGTGATATTGTCAGCAGGGAAGAAATCATCCATATTGAAGAACTAGAAGCTGAAAATGAAGAACTTGAACTTCTTGTTCTTTCTGCCGTTGAGGGTGCAGGCAGCCAACTGGTCCAAATGCGCAGGTTGGAAGGATCAGCACTTGAAAAGGATGTATTGCAGTATATCGAACAGCTCAAAGAGAACATTTCGAGCGTGAACAAGCTGGCACCGAATGTTGTAGAGCAATACCGTGAAAGGCTTCATAAGAAAATGGCTGAACTTATGGATAACCAGGCAGATGAGGATAGAATCCTCACCGAGGTTGCCTTCTTTGCAGATAAAGCTGACATCAGCGAAGAGATTGCCCGGCTTGAAAGCCATGTAAGTCAATTCAAAGATATAGTGAAGACGGATGAGCCGCTTGGCAGGAAACTTGATTTTCTGCTTCAGGAGATGAATCGCGAGGTCAATACAATCGGTTCCAAGGCGAATGATTCAAAAATTGCCAGGGAAGTTGTCGAAATGAAAAGCCTCCTGGAAAAGGTTAAGGAACAAGTGCAAAATATAGAGTAGCGTTTAGAAATGGCCTTTAAAGGTCAAAATAAATAACTGATGATTGGGGGACCATCATGGCTATAAAGCTTATAAATATAGGCTTCGGCAACATTGTTTCAGCTAACCGGATCATTTCAATCGTAAGTCCTGAATCAGCTCCCTATTAAACGGATCATCCAGGACGCACGCGACCGTGGATCATTAATAGATGCTACATACGGCAGAAGGACAAGGGCTGTCATCGTCATGGACAGCGACCATGTCATTCTCTCTGCAGTACAGCCGGAAACGGTAGCGCATCGCTTGAATGACCGTGATGATATTATTGATGAAGGGTAGGACTTATTAATGCAGGAAAAAGGATTGTTAATTGTTCTTTCAGGACCATCAGGAGTTGGCAAAGGCACAGTCCGGAAAGAATTATTTTCCCAGCACGATACAGCTTTTGAATATTCCGTATCCGCGACAACGAGGCTGCCGCGTGAGGGTGAGCAAAATGGAGTGGATTATTTCTTCAAGACAAGGGAAGAGTTTGAGGAGATGATCAGAGAGGACCAGCTTCTAGAGTATGCAGAGTTTGTTGGCAATTACTATGGAACTCCAGTCGAATACGTCCGCGAAACGCTCGATGCAGGAAGGGATGTTTTCCTTGAGATTGAAGTGCAGGGAGCAAGTCAGGTCAGGAAGAAATTCCCTGAGGGACTTTTCATTTTCCTTGCACCGCCCAGCCTTTCAGAGCTTGAAAACCGGATTGTCACTCGAGGCACAGAAACGGAAGATATTATCAAAGGCAGGATGAAAGCTGCAAGAGAAGAACTAGAAATGATGGAATTATATGATTATGTGGTTGAAAACGATCATGTTGAAAACGCAGCCGATCGAGTTAAATCAATCGTGGCAGCGGAACACTGCCGCAGGGAACGCGTTCAACATCGTTATAAAAAAATGCTGGAGGTAGAATAAATGCTTAACCCTTCTATTGATTCTTTAATGACTAAAATTGATTCGAAATATTCATTGGTATCGGTTGCTGCAAAGCGCGCGCGCAGCATGCAGGTGCACATGGATGCTAAATTAGATAAGTATGTTTCTCACAAATTCGTTGGCAAGGCGCTTGAGGAAATCAACGCAGAAAAGCTCCACTTCAAGACAGCAGGAAGCCATGAAGAGTTAAATATCAACGAATAACACCGCGATAACAACCTATTTATTGGGTTGTTATTTTTTTGTTTCATAGGAAGTTATAAAGTAATTTCGTTGCGGAGGCCCTCCGCGCTTTTCAGGGCTGAACAAGGCGCTTGCCTTTTTGTTTTTATAACCTTATGGAGAATAGATTAGATCTATAGGCACGAATCGTGAATTTTTTTAAAAAAGGCTTCATAGCCAATCACAATAATCAAATATAGCGACCCAGTATAGGCTGTCAAAACGTATGGTTCTGTAAATGCGATGGCGATTATATTTAAGTAACTGCCTTGCCTATTTCATGCTTAATCTGTGAAAAAATGTTATAGTTCAATCATAATGAAAGTTTGTTGTAAATTGGGGGTTCTCTGACATGCTGAACGGTAAAAAAATTCTATTATGCGTGACCGGCGGGATCGCTGTATATAAGGGTGCTGCACTGACGAGCAAGCTTACCCAGGCCGGCGCTGAAGTGAAAGTGATCCTGAGTGACTCAGCGGCCAAATTTGTAACTCCGCTCACTTTTCAGGCATTGTCCAGAAGTGAAGTTTATACAGATACATTCGATGAGAAAAATCCTGAAAATATCGCCCATATCCATTTAGCTGACTGGGCTGATTTGATTATAATTGCACCTGCAACTGCCAACATCATCGGTAAACTTGCAAACGGAATCGCAGACAACATGATTTCAACTACACTCCTGGCTGCAACTGCACCGGTATGGGTTGCACCAGCGATGAATGTACATATGTATCAACATCCTGCGGTTCAGAAAAACATGGAGACTCTTAGGAACTTCGGGTATGAATTTATTGAACCGGGTGAAGGGTATCTAGCGTGTGGTTATACAGGCAAGGGCCGTCTAGAGGAGCCTGAGAAAATCGTAGAGCTTGCACACCATTTTTTCAATAATCAGGGAGGGGAGCTTTCAGGAAAAACCTTTTTAATTACAGCGGGTCCTACGAGGGAGAAAATCGATCCTGTCCGTTATCTAACCAACCATTCAACTGGAAAGATGGGGTATGCGTTGGCAGGAGAAGCTGTGAAAATGGGAGCAAGAGTGATCCTAGTTTCTGGGCCAGTCAATCTTGGACCTCCAAGTGGAGTTGAATTGATTAAAGTTGAAAGTGCTGAGGACATGTATCAGGCAGCAATAGCACATTTTGATGAAGCAGATGTTATGATTGGCACCG
Source organism: Mesobacillus subterraneus (assembly GCF_020524355.2). Lineage (NCBI taxonomy): Bacteria > Bacillati > Bacillota > Bacilli > Caryophanales > Bacillaceae > Mesobacillus > Mesobacillus subterraneus. The sequence continues at coordinate 2,539,579 of NZ_CP129019.1, read as the reverse complement.
CAGCCGTTGCGGATTACCGTCCGAAATATATATTTGAAGAGAAAATGAAGAAAAAGGAAGGCGACCAGGCTCTAGAGCTGGAGAGAACGAAGGATATCCTTTATGAGCTTGGTCAAATGAAAAAGGGCCAAGTGATTGTGGGATTCGCGGCTGAAACAAATGATGTCGAAAACCACGCAAAGGGCAAGCTTGCCAGAAAAAACGCAGACATGATTGTCGCGAATAACGTTAAGCAAGATGGTGCTGGATTTGGTGCTGATACAAATATCGTCACCATATACAAAAAAGAGGGGACGCACATCGAGCTGCCCTTAATGCCAAAAGCAGATGTAGCCCGAAATATCCTTTCCGAAGTTCTCCAATTGTTAAAAAAGGACGAAAGCATATGAATATAGCAAGTGTTATTGTCGATGTGCCTGCAAAGCAAACCGACAAAACCTTTGACTATAAAATTCCTGAAAAATACAAAGATGTGATCAAGCCCGGGACAAGGGTGATTGTCCCATTTGGACCAAGAAAGATTCAGGGATTTGTCAGGGACCTTAAGGGAGAGTCCAGTTTTTCGAAGCTGCGGGCAATTATCGAGCCACTTGATTTGGCACCGGTATTGAATGAAGAGCTACTTCAGCTGGGTGACTGGTTGACTGAGCATACATTAAGCTATAAAATCTCCTCTTATCAGGCAATGCTTCCAGCCGCATTAAAGGCTAAATATGAAAAGAAAATTGTGCTGGCAACAGGAACAGAGTTAACCGACATGCCTGAAAATTTAATAGAATTATTCAGAGAAAATAGAGAAATTAATTGGGAGGATGCCGTTTCGAAGGGGCTTATCCAGCAACTCCAAAAAGAGGCGGCATCTGGCAGGGTAGATGTTGTTTACCAGGTGAAGGACAGGGTGCGGAAAAAGCTGCTCAAGCATGTTTCCCCAGCAATCGACCCAGAACATCTGAAGGAGACACGGGACAAACTTCCACCTCAGGCGTCAGGGCAACAATCTGTGCTCGACTTCTTCCTTGAGCATCCGGAACCTGTAGAACAGAGGCTAATACTCACCACTCTTGGAATCTCCCAGGGATCAATTCAATCACTTGTTAAAAAAGGTATCCTGAAAGTGCAAGAGATGGAGGTTTACAGAGACCCATATTCAGAACGAGAATTCGAACGGAAATTTGCTCTGAAACTGACTGTGGAGCAAGAAAAGGCTATTAGCCCGATCCTTTCTTCAATTGAAAAGGATTTGCATGAAGTCTTTCTATTGTATGGTGTAACAGGCAGCGGGAAGACGGAGATTTATCTGCAATCCATCCAGGAAGTCTTGAGTAAAGGCAAGGAAGCGATTGTACTCGTGCCGGAAATTTCCTTAACGCCACAAATGGTGACACGTTTTAAGGAACGGTTTGGTGATTTGGTGGCTGTCATGCACAGCGGCCTGTCGGCTGGAGAGAAATATGATGAATGGCGCAAAATCCAGCGTAAGGAAGTAAAAGTTGTTGTAGGTGCGAGGTCAGCGATCTTTGCTCCATTTGAGAATATCGGCATCATCATCATCGATGAAGAACATGAAACGAGCTACAAGCAAGAAGAGAACCCGAGATACCATGCAAGGGACGTGGCGATCCAGCGGGCTAAAACAAATGCTTGTCCAGTTGTTCTTGGCAGTGCAACACCGTCACTAGAATCATTTGCGCGGGCGCAAAAAGGAAGGTATACTCTGCTATCCCTGCCAAAGCGGATGAACAATCAGGCGCTGCCAACAGTTGAGATTGTTGATATGCGAGAGGAATTGCGGACTGGAAACCGGTCGATGTTTTCGGTAAAGCTTTTTGAAAAGATAAAAGACAGGCTTGAGAAAAAAGAACAGACTGTCCTGTTTTTAAATAAACGCGGGCATTCGTCGTTTGTGATGTGCCGTGATTGCGGATATGTCATGAACTGCCCGCATTGCGATATTACGCTGACATATCACCGGTATAATGAGCAGATGAAATGCCATTATTGCGGCTATGAAGACAGGGTGCCGACTATTTGCCCCGAATGCAATAGTGAGCATATCCGCTATTTCGGGACCGGGACTCAAAAGGTTGAGGAAGAATTGTTAAAACTGATTCCTGAAGCAAGAATTATCAGGATGGATGTTGATACAACCGGCAGGAAAGGATCGCATGAAAAGTTACTGACTGCTTTTCAGGAGGGTCAGGCCGACATTTTACTCGGAACGCAAATGATTGCAAAAGGGTTGGATTTTCCAAACATTACCTTAGTAGGTGTTCTTTCAGCAGATACAATGTTGAATCTGCCTGATTTCCGATCTTCGGAAAAAACATTTCAGCTTTTGACGCAGGTTAGCGGGAGGGCTGGTAGACACAAGCTTCCCGGGGAGGTAGTGATCCAGACATATACTCCGGAGCATTACAGTGTGGAGCTTGCGGGGACACAAGATTACGATCGGTTTTACCAGCAGGAGATGCTGATTCGCAAGGTCCACCAGTACCCGCCATTCTACTATCTATCCCTAGTAACAGTTAGCCATGATGAATTGATGAAAGTCGTATCAGTTACTGAAAAGATCGCAAAATTCATTTCATCAAGGCTTACGAATGAAGCAGTGGTTCTGGGTCCAGTAGCATCACCAATCCCAAGGATCAACGATAGATATCGGTATCAATGTCTGATAAAATACAAAAAGGAGCCAGAACTTAAAGGCGCCTTAAAAACAATACTGGATCATTACCAGCAGGAAACAGGTACAGGAGCGTTACAGATTTCTGTCGACCTGAATCCTTATATCCTGATGTAAAGACTTTTCAGCTTTTTTGCATCGATTGCTGCTTTCAATAGCAATAAAGTTTATGGAATGAGCTTTCAGGAAAGTTTACGATAAAAGATGATTGAACAAGCTAATACTACTATTTAAATGGATTTATTGGAGGATTTATTTTGGCAGTAAGAAAAATAGTTAATTACCCAGCAGACATTTTGGAGCAGGAATGCGATAAGGTTACAGTTTTTGATAAAAAATTGGCAAAGCTGCTGGATGATATGTATGATACAATGATTGAATTTGATGGTGTCGGCCTGGCCGCCCCTCAGATAGATATAAAGAAACAGATTGCGATTGTCGATATTGATGATGAGCACGGTACGATTGAATTGATCAACCCTGTGATTCTCGAAACTCGCGGCGAGCAGACTGGACCTGAAGGATGCTTAAGTTTTCCGGGATTATACGGAGAGGTCACTCGCCCGAACTATGTGAAGGTAAAGGCACAGGATCGTAAAGGCAAAAGCTATGAATTAGAAGCAGAGGAGTTTTTGGCAAGAGCGATTCTTCATGAAATTGACCATCTGCACGGTGTGTTATTCACCACTAAGGTGTCAAGATATATCGAAGAAGCTGATTTAGAGGAGTTGAACCAGGAATGACAAAAATCGTATTTATGGGGACTCCGGACTTTTCTGTACCGGTTTTGAGAAGATTGGTCGACGAAGGCTATGACGTCATAGGAGTTGTTACCCAGCCCGACCGCCCAGTTGGAAGAAAAAGAGTCCTGACTCCGCCTCCTGTAAAAGCAGAAGCGCTGAAAAACGGTATCCCGGTTTATCAGCCAGAGAAAATCCGCCAGCAGGAAGAGCTGGATAAAATCCTGGCTCTTGAACCAGATTTAATTGTCACTGCTGCGTTTGGACAAATCTTACCCAATCAGCTCCTTGAGGCACCGAAGTATGGCTGTATCAATGTCCATGCATCCCTTCTGCCAGAGCTTCGCGGTGGTGCACCAATTCACTATGCCATCATTGAAGGAAAAGAGAAAACAGGAATAACCATCATGTATATGGTTGAAAAACTTGATGCTGGCGATATCCTGACTCAGGTGGAAGTACCAATTACCGAAACAGATACAGTTGGATCATTGCATGATAAGATGAGCGCCGCCGGTGCAGACCTCTTGTCAGAGACGCTTCCAAAGTTGTTAAAAGGAGAAATCAATCCTGTACCTCAAAATAATGAAGAAGCAACATTTGCCTGGAACATCAAGCGCGATCAGGAAAAAATCGATTGGAACAGAACCGGCACCGATATATATAACCATATCCGCGGCATGAATCCCTGGCCGGTTGCCTATACCACTATGGATGGATTGGTAATGAAGCTATGGAGTGCCGAAAAAGCTAGCTATGAAGGAAGCGACCAACCTGGTACGATCGTCAACGTTGAAGAAGATGGTTTTGTTGTTGCAACGGGTGATGAAACGGCAATAAAAATCACCGAGCTTCAGCCAGCCGGCAAGAAAAAGATGGATGCGAAGCAATTCTTGCGTGGAGCTGGGGCAAACTTAGAGCCTGGTGTTAAGTTAGGAGACATCAATGAGTAAAAAGAAAAATGTAAGAGATACAGCATTGCAGCTCCTTGAAACAATAGAAAAGAATCAGGCGTACAGCAATCTGCTATTAAATAGCGCGATTGAAAAAAATGAAATCAATCCGATCGATGTCGGGCTGCTGACAGAATTGGTATACGGCACGCTTCAGCGCAAAATGACCATCGATTTTTACCTAAAGCCTTTTATTGAGAAAAACAAAAAGCTTCAAAGCTGGGTTATCAATCTGCTTCGCATGACAGTTTACCAGATGGTTTACCTGGATAAGATACCCGAAAGAGCTGCTATATATGAAGCGGTTGAAATTGCAAAACGCAGAGGGCACAAAGGCATTGCAAGTCTTGTAAATGGTGTGCTTAGAAGCATACAGAGAAATGGTTTGCCTTCACTTGATTCAATCACAGATCCTGCTGAAAGAATTTCAATTGAGACGAGCCATCCTTTGTGGCTTGTCACAAGGTGGGTAAATCAATTCGGTGTGGAAGTAACCAGGGAAATGTGTGAGGTCAATTTAACTGCTCCTCTTCAGACAGGCAGGGTGAATTTGACGAGAATCTCACGGGATGAGTGCCTTGATCTTCTTGAGGAGGAAGGATTTGAAGTAGAACCAAGTCCGATTCTCCCTGAAGCAATCAAGTGCCTGCGAAGGCAACCTGGCTTCATCAAAAGCATTCAAGTATGGTTTGTTAACTATCCAGGATGAGAGTTCGATGCTGGTTGCACATGCTTTGGGAATCAAAGAAGAAGAAGTGATTCTTGATGCCTGTGCAGCACCGGGTGGGAAGACTACTCATATCGCCGAGAAGCTGGCCAATAGTGGGAAAGTAATATCACTGGACCTCCATGAGCATAAGGTAAAGTTAATTTCCGACAACGCTGAACGTCTTGGCCTCGAAAATATCGAAGCCCAAAAAATGGACAGCCGCCAGGCAGCGGAACAATTTGAGAAACAGTCGATTGACCGGGTTTTGCTGGATGCTCCTTGCTCCGGGCTTGGTGTAATGAGACGTAAGCCGGATATGAAGTATACTAAAAAAGAACAAGACTTATCTCAGCTGCAGACTATACAGCTAAGCTTGCTTGAATCGGTCGCCCCTCTTTTAAAAGCTGGAGGTACACTAGTATATAGTACCTGTACAGTTGATCGTGAAGAAAACCAGGAAGTAATTGAAAGATTTTTACAGAAGCATCCCGAATTCGAAGGAGACACTTCATTTGCAGAAAGAATGCCTGAGGCAATCAGACCCTTAATAAATGGCTATGATGTGCAAGTATTTCCGCAAGATTTTGGCTCTGATGGATTTTATATTGCTTGTTTAAGAAAGAAGGTGGAATAACATGGAACAAGAAAAAACAACAAGAAATGCAGCAGCAGAAGAGACAGCTAAAAAGTCCATTTATTCCCTTCAGCTTGATGAACTGAAGGACTGGCTGAAGGATCAAGGAGAAAAACCATTCAGGGCAGAACAAGTATTTGACTGGCTTTATAAAAAAAGAGCAGTTTCTTTTGAGGATATGTCCAACCTCTCAAAGACTTTAAGGGACAAGCTTGAAGAGCATTTCGTATTGACTACACTCGATACAATTATTCAGCAGACATCATCAGATGGAACGATCAAGTTCCTATTCGAAATGCATGATGGCAAGTCCATTGAAACCGTACTTATGAGGCATGAGTATGGAAACTCTGTTTGTGTAACCACACAGGTTGGCTGCAGGATTGGCTGCACTTTTTGTGCTTCAACACTTGGCGGTTTAAAAAGGAACCTGGAAGCAGGAGAAATCGTTGCCCAGGTCGTAAAAGTACAACAGGCACTTGATGAAACAGATGAAAGAGTCAGTTCCATTGTCATCATGGGAATCGGTGAACCATTTGATAACTATGACAATATGCTTTCTTTCCTGAAGATCGTCAACCATGAAAAAGGCTTGAATATCGGCGCGCGTCATATTACGGTATCAACAAGCGGAATCATCCCGAAAATTTATCAGTTTGCTGATGAGAATATGCAAATCAACTTTGCAATTTCGCTGCACGCTCCGAATAGCGAACTGCGCAGCAGGCTGATGCCGATCAACCGAGCATATAAGCTTCCAGACCTGATGGATTCAGTCCGCTATTATGTGAACAAGACAGGACGGCGAATCAGCTTTGAATATGGTCTTTTTGGCGGAGTGAATGACCAGGTTGAGCATGCGGAGGAGCTGGCGGATCTGGTTAAGGGCATTAAGTGCCATATTAACCTTATCCCGGTCAACTATGTACCTGAACGTGATTACGTAAGGACACCAAAGAGCCAGATCTTCAAGTTTGAGCGTACACTTCGCGACCGTGGAGTGAATGTGACAATAAGAAGAGAACAAGGGCATGATATTGAAGCAGCTTGCGGACAACTTCGGGCGAAAGAAAGAAAAGAAGAGACGAGGTGACAAGATGAAAGCTGTTTTCATGACAGACAGGGGAAAAGTCCGCCTGCATAATGAAGACAATGGAGGCATCTTTGTTAATCCTCACGGTCAGCGCCTTGCCATCGTAGCAGATGGCATGGGCGGCCACCGTGCAGGGGATGTTGCCAGTGAAATGACAACCAATCATTTAAAAAATCTATGGGAAAGTTCATCACAGATACATACAGCAGAAGAAGCAGAAAAATGGATGAATGAAGCGGTTTTGCAAGTTAACAAGGAAATATTCGAGCACTCTATGAAAAACACCGAATGTGAAGGCATGGGCACGACGATCGTCGCAGCCATTTGTACGAATCTGTTCGCAACCATCGTAAATATAGGGGACAGTCGTTGTTATTTATTAAACGAATCGGGATTCAAACAGCTGACTGAGGATCACTCTCTTGTTAACGAACTCGTTCGTTCTGGTCAAATTTCCAGAGAAGATGCAGAGCATCACCCGCGGAAAAATGTCCTTCTAAGAGCGCTCGGAACTGAAGAGTCGGTTGAAATGGACGTGAAAACAATCATCTTTGAAGAGGAAGATGCATTGCTGCTTTGTTCAGATGGTCTTTCCAATAAAGTAAGCCAGGAAGAAATGGAAAGTGTCATAACTAATAAAGAAATGTCCCTTGAAGATAAGGCAGCAGAATTTATCAAAAGGGCGAACCAAAATGGCGGCGAAGATAATATTACTCTTGCAATCGTCGAATACCAGGAATTCAACGAGGGCAGGTGAAGAATATGATTATCGGAAAAAGAATCAGCGGGCGTTATAAGATCAAGGATATGATTGGCGGCGGAGGCATGGCGAATGTCTACCTTGCCCATGATATGATTCTCGACAGGGATGTAGCAGTCAAGATGCTTCGTCTCGATTTTGCCAATGATGATGAATTCATTCGCAGGTTCCACAGAGAAGCTCAATCTGCAACGAGCCTTGCCCATCCGAATATCGTCAGCATCTATGATGTCGGTGAAGAAGACGGGCTATACTATATTGTGATGGAATATGTCGGTGGACAGACGTTGAAGCAGTACATACAGCAACATGCACCTGTTCCTGTTGAAGAGGCCTTGGACATCATGAAACAGCTTACTTCAGCCATTTCAAATGCCCACCATAACCATATAGTCCACCGGGATATCAAGCCCCACAATATCTTGATCGATAGCAGCGGTACAGTGAAAATTACCGATTTCGGGATTGCGATGGCTTTGAGTGCAACCAGTATTACTCAAACGAATTCAGTGCTGGGATCTGTTCATTACCTTTCACCTGAACAAGCAAGAGGCGGCATGGCAAATAAGAAATCGGATATTTATTCGATTGGGATAGTCATGTTCGAGTTGCTCACCGGCAGGCTGCCATTTTCAGGTGAATCCGCTGTATCCATTGCTCTGAAACATTTGCAGTCTGAAACTCCTTCATTAAAAAGGTGGAATCCGCAAATTCCTCAAAGCGTTGAGAATATTGTCCTCAAGGCAACTGCGAAGGATCCATTCCATCGCTATGATAATGTCGATGAAATGGAAGATGATTTGCGGACAGCTCTTGACTCTAAACGCTTGAATGAAGGAAAGTTCGTCATACCGGAAGACCATGATGCAACAAAAGCGATACCAATCATAACGAATGACCGACCTTATCATAATCTTGATGAAACAATCGTACGGAAAGATGCTCCTGCCGCACAGGAACCAAATGGAAAGCCTGAAAAAAAGAAGAAAAAGAAATGGCCAATTATCATGACGGTTTTGTTTTTGCTGATCCTGACTGCGGGAATAGTAATGGTGACAATGGGTCCTGACATATTCGGGCCGAAGGAAAAGGAAGTGCCTGATGTTAGTGGCATGGAAGTAGAAGAAGCAGTCGCTGAGCTTAAGTCTGTTGGGTTTATCATTGGAGATAAGAAAGAAATCAGTGATGATGAAGTCGAAGAGGGTAATGTTATCCGCACTAATCCTAAAGCAGGAAAGATGATCAAAGAAGGCAATGAAATCGACTTATACATCAGTACAGGTAAAGAAGCTATGGAATTAGCTGATTATACCGGCAGGAATTACGATGATGTATACGCACTCCTGGAAGGAAAAGGTTTCAAGGATATCGTAAAAAACGAAGAGCATGACGATAGTGAAGCGGGTACCATCCTTGAGCAAAATCCATCTGATGGTGAATCCGTCATTCCTGAGGAGACAACTTTGGAGTTTACGGTTAGCAAGGGACCTGAATTGGTGACGTTGCGTGATCTAAAAGGATACAACCAAGGTAACCTCGATGTATATGAAGAAACCACTGGCCTGATCATTGAGAGAACTGAGGCTTTTCATGATACGGTGCAAGCCGGGTCGGTCATTTCCCAAAAACCTGAAGCAGGTACTCAACTGCCTCCAGGGAGTAAGGTAAGTGTTGTTATTTCGAAAGGAAAGGAACGAGTTCCTAAAGAAAAAACACTAGAAATTCTCGTACCATATCAGCCTACAGAAGAAGGAGTTCCACAGGAAATCAAGATTTACATGACCGACTTAAACCATAATGGAGAAACTCCTATAGACACTATTGAAATTACAGATGACACTACTGTAAGCCTTGAATTTTTAATCGCTCCTGATAAAAAGGCTGAATATAGAATCATGCGAGATGGAGAAATTTTTGATAGTGGCAGCGTTGATTATCCAGAAGACTAACAGACAGGGAGTGTTGCTATGCCTGAGGGCAAAATTATCAAGGCGCTGAGCGGTTTTTATTATGTTGCGAATATTGATGGCGTTGTCCAATGCCGCGGCCGCGGGGTGTTCCGCAAAAACAAGATAACACCTCTTGTAGGAGACGAGGTTGTTTTCCAGGCTGAAAATGACACGGAAGGCTACATCATGGAGGTTAAACCCCGGAAGAATGAGTTAGTACGGCCGCCAATCGCGAATGTAGACCAGGCAATCCTAGTTTTTTCAGCAGTAGAACCCGATTTCAGTACGGCCCCTGCTCGACCGGTTTTTGGTACTTGTTGAATATAATCAAATCGAGCCACTCATCTGCATTACGAAAATGGATTTGACCAGTGAAGAGCAAAAGTCCCGACTTCTGGAATATGCTGAAGATTATCGGAAAGCAGGCTATGAGGTTATTTTTACATCCTCAGAAACTTCAGAGGGCTTGGAAAAATTAAAACCGCATATTGAGGGGAAGATTTCTGTATTTGCCGGTCAGTCAGGAGTTGGCAAGTCATCGCTTCTCAATGCGATTCAGCCAGATCTGGAATTGAAAACCGATGATATTTCTTCACATCTTGGCAGAGGCAAGCATACAACAAGGCATGTCGAGTTGATCACAATCAATAATGGACTAGTTGCAGACACACCTGGTTTCAGTTCTCTCGAATTTACCGACATTGGGGCTGAAGAGTTGAATTCATGCTTCCCTGAGATTGCCGAAATTAGTGAGGATTGCAAATTCCGGGGATGCCTCCATATGGCTGAACCTAAGTGTGCAGTTAAGGAAGCAGTCGATTCTGAAAATCTTCCTGAATACAGGTATTCGCATTATAAGGACTTTTTGTTAGAAATCAAAGATAGAAAGCCGAGGTACTGAAACATGGTGAAAATAGCACCTTCAATTTTATCAGCTGACTTTGCCCGTTTGGGGGATGAAATCAAGGACGTTGAGCGTGGTGGGGCAGATTATATTCATGTGGATGTCATGGATGGTCATTTCGTGCCGAATATTACGATTGGCCCCGCTGATTGTTGAGGCAATCAGGCCAGTCACGAAACTTCCGCTTGATGTCCACCTGATGATCGAGAATCCAGACCAATATATCGAAGCATTTGCTAAAGCTGGAGCCGATTACATTACAGTCCATGTAGAAGCTAGCAGGCATCTGCACAGGACGATCCAGCTAATTAAATCGACTGGTGTAAAGGCAGGGGTTGTCCTGAATCCGGCAACTCCAGTGGATAGCCTGAAGCATATTATCGAGGAGTTGGATATGGTCCTTCTTATGTCCGTCAATCCGGGCTTTGGCGGTCAAAAATTCATTTCTTCTGTAATTCCAAAAATCAGGCAGGTAAAAGAGCTCGCAGATACACTAAACCCTGAACTCGAAATTGAAATTGATGGCGGCGTCAATGAAGAGACCGCTAAATTATGTATTCAAGCAGGAGCAAATGTGCTTGTAGCTGGTTCAGCAGTCTTTAATAAGGAAGACAGAGAAGCTGCAATCGCAAGCTTAAGACCATAAAATAAAGCCAGCCGTAACTTCGGCTGGCTTTATTTAGCATATTGTTCATTTGAATTGGATTTTAAAAGGAGATTGTCTTCATGAAAATAAACTTAGTAGCAGGAGGACCACCAAACCTGATACCCGATTTCACCTCGTATGATGGAAGTAATGTAATCTGGATTGGAATTGATAGAGGAGTATATTTTCTGTTGAAAGCAGGCGTCAAACCGACGGCAGCTTTTGGAGACTTTGATTCAGTTTCAGCAGCTGAGATGGCAGAGATAGAAGCAGTCGTAACCGATCTGAAAAAATTCAAGCCTGAAAAAGATGAGACAGATATGGAACTAGCTTTAAATTGGGCTCTTGAACAAAAGCCAGAATCCATAAAGATCTTTGGCGCAACCGGAGGAAGACTTGACCATTTAATGGCTAATATCCAGCTCCTGGTCAAGCCACTCCAGCAGGGTTCTGAAATCCACATAGAGATTATTGATGAAAAAAACATATTATATGTCAAGAATCCAGGTACCTATACCGTCACCAAGCAGGATGATTTTAAATATGTTTCCTTCCTCCCTGTAACACCAGCAGTCTCTGGCATGACGCTGGAAAATTTTAAATACCCATTAAATGACTGTCATATTCCGATGGGGTCGACACTATGTATTAGTAATGAACTTATTAGAGGTCATGGTACTTTTTCATTTTCTGAAGGCATATTATTAGTTGTAAGGAGCAAGGATTGAAGGTCTTCTTACAGAGCTCTGCTCATGAAATTGAATTCACGGATTCACTTGTAAGGAGCAATTTTTGCATACCCGCGAATATACTATACGGATGCAGAAAGAAGACTGGTTTGCGAGAGATGGTGAGGAGGGACGGTATGAGATTCTATACAATCAAACTGCCTAAGTTTTTAGGTGGCCTCGTACGGGCAATGTTAGGTGCATTTAAAAAGGATTAGAACCGATAACAAAGAATAAGCAAAGAAGGAAAGTATATCAACACTCTTTGGCACCCTGGGAACGGGGTGCTATTATTTTGCAGTCAATTGGGGAGAATGAGCATGAGGATGAAATAAAACAGGGCAGAAAAGAACAAAAAGCGCAAGCGCCTCGTTCAGCCCCGACAAGCGCTGGAGGGCCGACCAGTGAAGTCGTTCTCTGACTTCATTGGGCCGGACCGAAACGTCTCGAGGAGTTAGGAGCCGCAGCAGGACAAGCGACTCGAGGGGCTAGGCGCTAAGCTGGATTAGGAAGACTACACGTAGTTACATTTTTATAATTTCTTAAACAATAAAAAAGGCACCCTCAAGGATGCCGTGCAGTTTCCTGCCGGCCACTGGAGCCAGGCAGAAGGTCTGCAACTTTTTTTTAATTATACGCGTTCAACTTTACCTGATCTTAGAGCTCTTGTAGATACCCAAACACGCTTAGGCTTACCGTCTACAAGAATACGTACTTTTTGAAGGTTAGCACCCCATGTACGCTTGTTAGCGTTCATTGCGTGAGAGCGTGCGTTTCCAGAACGAGTTGATTTACCAGTTACTACACATTTACGTGGCATATGATTTCCCTCCTAACTGACAAAAGCTGAAACTATTTTTTGCTGCAATTATTTGCATATCGTCAGAACTGCGATTTAACAGGATAACCTTTTCTCTGACATACTTTAATAATTTATCATAGAAATTTCTCATTTGCAATAGTTCTGGTGAAAGCTATAAAGAAAAAAACCTTGACATATAGTTGAGATTCTTGCTGAATAATAAAGGGAATGGCAGAATAACTTTAAAAATTGATTGGTTTATAGTAAAATAACTGTAGCATTACGCTATTTTTCCAAAGGGGGAACGAATCATGTCCATCGAGCTAAAAACGAAGTACGGACAAATTGATATATCAAATGACGTCATTGCAACGATTGCGGGCGGCGCAGCAGTCGATTGTTATGGTATTGTCGGGATGGCTTCAAAGAATCAGATCAAGGACGGATTGACAGATATTTTGCGCAGGGAGAATTTCACTCGCGGAGTTATCGTTCGCCAGGAAAACGAAGAAGTACATATCGATATGTATATCATTGTGAGCTATGGGACGAAAATTTCCGAGGTTGCCCACAATGTCCAGTCAAAGGTTAAATACACCCTTGATAAAACTGTAGGGCTGGCTGTTGACTCGGTCAATATTTACGTTCAGGGGAGTTCGTGTAACGAACCCGTAAGAGGAGGAAAGATTTGTGTCTATTAATGTTCTAGACGGAAAACGTTTTGCGGAGATGATCATCCAGGGCGCCAACCATTTGGCGGCCAATGCCAAATATGTCGACGCGCTGAACGTCTTCCCTGTTCCTGATGGTGATACAGGAACAAATATGAATTTATCCATGACTTCCGGTGCCAAGGAAGTAAAGAACAATGTACAAGAGCATATCGGGAAGGTGGGTTCCGCGCTTGCTAAGGGCCTGCTTATGGGAGCAAGAGGAAACTCAGGTGTTATCCTTTCCCAATTATTCCGCGGTTTTGCAAAAGCAATCGAAAATAAGCCAACTGTGAACTCTGTAGAGTTTGCCGCTGCGTTGAATGCCGGTGTTGAAACAGCGTATAAGGCTGTCATGAAACCTGTGGAAGGCACGATTTTAACAGTAGCCAAGGATGCTGCCAAGCATGCTGTAGCTGTTGCCAATAACCATGAAAGCCTTATTGGTTTAATGGAAGAAGTGCTGAAAGAAGCGAAGGCGTCATTAAACCGCACACCTGACTTGCTGCCTGTCCTGAAGGAAGTAGGAGTAGTCGATAGTGGCGGACAGGGTCTTGTATTTGTTTATGAAGGCTTCCTTGCAGAATTAAAGGGCGAAAAGCTTCCAGATTCTCCAACGGCCATGCCGAACATGAATGAGCTTGTCAGCGCTGAACATCATAAGAGCGTCCAGAGCCACATGAATACTGAGGATATCGAATTCGGCTATTGTACTGAATTCATGGTTAGGCTTGAAGGGAAAGAAGCGTTTTCTGAGGAAAATTTCCGCCAGGACTTGAGCAAATATGGGGATTCTCTTCTCGTTATTTCAGATGAAGAGGTTGTAAAGGTACATATCCACTCAGAACAGCCTGGAGAGGTTTTGACATACGGACAAAGGTACGGAAACCTCATTAATATGAAAATTGAAAATATGCGCCAGCAACATACTGATATTGTCGGTGAATCTACTACCCCTCTTCGAACACAGGCAAGTGAGCCAAAGAAAGAAAAGCGGGAATACGGAATCGTTGCTGTCTCAATGGGGTCCGGAATTGCAGAGCTTTTCCGCAGCATTGGTGCCAATGCGGTGATCGAAGGCGGCCAGACAATGAATCCAAGTACAGAGGATATCATTTCGGCAATCAAAGAAGTTAATGCGCGCAAGGTAATCATCCTGCCGAACAACAAAAACATTATCATGGCTGCTGAGCAGGCTGCTGAGGTGGCGGAGGAAGAAGTGGTAGTTATTCCTTCTAAGACTGTTCCTCAGGGAATGACAGCGTTACTATCCTTTAACCCATCAGCTGAAGCTGGTGACAACAAAGAATCAATGACTGATGCCATGCAGCATGTGAAAACGGGCCAGCTAACCTATGCTGTCCGTGATACAAGCATTGACGGTCTTGAAATTTCAACAGGTGATTTCATGGGTCTTGCCGATGGGAAGATCATCTTGAAGGATCAGGATAAAGTCAAGGCTGCCAAGGATCTATTGGATCAGATGCTTGATGAAGACTCTGAAATCCTGACGATCCTCAAAGGTGAAGACGCTTCAGATGAAGAGGTTGATTCAATCGTCGAGTTTGTTGAAAGCAATTACGGCGATGTCGAAGTTGAAGTCCATAATGGAGAACAGCCATTATACGCTTTCATCTTTGCGATTGAATAATTAACTCATCAAACGAAATTCTCTCGCTGGACAAGCGAAATTGTAATATGGTACTAAGAAATAGAAGGGGTCTCCCCTTCTATTTCGTTTTGTATATAAAGAGCTTTTTATAGATTAATGCATGATCTTAGAAAAACTTATTAGCAGTTGTATTTCCCGAAAGTAAGTCACACAGCCGAAAACGGTAAAAGCAGTGATGCTGCATTGCCTGATAAGGAGCTGCGCAGTCAAATAGGGTAAAAAAAGGACTCCAGAAACAGCGTAAGGAGGGGGAGCGGCAACACCGATTGACCAGGGACTGGAGGTCGGAATATTCGGTATACCGCCTGATAATCGTGAACGAACAACTAAAGCAATCAGTAACAGCAGTTAAAGGGATTGGCAATGAAATGGCGGATACTCTGGCAGATATGCACATCAGGACTGTCGGTGACTTGCTTGAGTACTTTCCGTACCGTTACGAGGATTATCGTCTAAAGGACCTGGCGGAAGTCAAGCATGAAGAGCGAGTCACGGTGGAGGGGAAAGTTCACAGTGAACCCTCTGTTGTATATTATGGACGCAAAAAGAACCGTCTTACAGTCAGGCTGCTTGTAGGCCGGTACTTAATTATTGCCACTTTCTTTAATCAGCCGTATTTAAAGCAAAAAATAACTGTTGGAGAAACCATCACTGTTACCGGTAAATGGGATCAGCACAGGCAGACGATTACCGCTACTCAAATGACGGTGGGGGAGCAATCGAAAAGTCAGGATTTTGAACCTGTTTATGCAGTGAAAGGGAAAATGACCGTAAAAACGGTCAGAAGGCTGATTAAGCATGCATTTTCCCAATTCAGCCATGAAATAGCTGAAATCCTTCCACCCGAGCTATTGCAGAAATATAAGTTGATTAATCGTAGAGATGCATTAAGGATCATGCATTTCCCATCAACATCTGATGAAATGAAGCAGGCGAGGAGAAGATTTGTTTACGAGGAGTTTCTCTTATTTCAGCTTAAAATGCAGTCGTTGAGGAAGCTGGAACGTGAACAGAGTCCGGGAATTGCGATTTCATATGAATTAGACAACCTGAAGGCGTTCATCACAGGGCTGCCTTTTCCATTAACAGGGGCACAAAAACGAGTGGTAAATGAAATCCTTGGTGACATGAAGTCACCTTACCGAATGAATCGTCTCCTTCAAGGCGATGTGGGCTCAGGTAAAACAGTAGTTGCTGCGATCGCCCTCTATGCAGCAAAGTCCGCTGGTTATCAAGGTGCATTAATGGTCCCGACCGAAATCTTGGCTGAACAGCATTCGCAGTCACTAACACATCTGCTTGAGCCGTTTGGAATAACAGTTGCTTTGCTGACAAGCTCTGTTAAAGGTAAGCGAAGAAGAGAGATGCTCGAACAGCTAAAACTTGGTGAAATAGACGTATTGATTGGAACACATGCGTTGATTCAGGATGAAGTGGATTTTCAAAACCTCGGTCTCGTCATCACGGACGAACAACACCGTTTTGGCGTTGAACAAAGACGAGTTCTTCGGGAAAAAGGGGAAAACCCTGATGTTCTGTTCATGACTGCGACTCCAATACCAAGAACTTTGGCAATTACCGTATTCGGTGAAATGGATGTCTCTGTGATCGACGAAATGCCTGCAGGTCGTAAAACGATTGAAACATATTGGGCCAAACATGAGATGCTTGAGCGGGTACTGGCCTTCATGGAAAAAGAACTCTCAAAAGGAAGACAGGCCTATGTGATTTGTCCCCTTATTGAGGAGTCTGATAAGCTGGACGTTCAGAATGCAATCGATGTTCATAGTACACTGAGTTTTTATTTTAAAGAACGTTTCAAGGTAGGTCTTATGCACGGACGTCTTCATTCAGATGAGAAAGACCAGGTAATGAAGGCCTTCAGTGAAAATGAAGTGCAAGTCCTTGTTTCGACTACAGTTGTTGAGGTAGGAGTCAATGTCCCGAATGCTACTGTCATGCTCATTTATGACGCTGAGAGATTCGGTCTTGCACAGCTGCATCAGTTAAGAGGAAGGGTCGGCCGTGGCAGTGACCAATCGTACTGTCTATTGCTTGCAGATCCTAAAAGCGAAGTCGGTAAAGAGCGAATGAAAATAATGTCCGAAACGAATGATGGATTTGTTCTTAGTGAAAAGGATTTAGAGCTCCGAGGTCCAGGAGACTTCTTTGGTAAAAAGCAAAGCGGTCTGCCAGAATTCAAGGTAGCAGATATGGTCCATGATTACCGTGCGCTAGAAACAGCAAGGAATGACGCGACCTTGCTAGTCCAGTCAGAAGCTTTCTGGCAGGGTGAAAAATATAGAATGTTGCGGGAGTATCTAGCGGAAACGGGTGCTCTTGCCAATGAGAAACTGGATTGATCTGACTGAATCTACATTCACTATTACAAGATTCATAGCATGAACGAAAGCAGATTCAGTTTTGAATCTGCTTTCGTTCATTTAGCTGAATTAGTAAGTTTGAATTTTTTCACTTAGATGAGTGTTTAGCTGCGGGTTCTAACTGATAGAGACCAATTCTAGTGTCACCTCAGCAATGCTATTTTTTTCTTGCATTCTTTTTTTATAATATATATACTACTATTAGTACCTAGTCTTAATAGCTCGGGCGGTGTTAAATATATGAAACGCAACAAAAGAGAACGGCAGTCCATGTTGACTGAAACGATAAAAGAAAATCCTTTTATAACGGATGAAGAACTGGCCGAAAAATTTACTGTCAGCATCCAGACGATAAGGCTGGATAGACTGGAATTATCTATTCCTGAGTTAAGGGAAAGAATAAAGAACGTGGCAGAAAAACGTTTTGAAGATGAAGTCCGTTCATTACCCCTTGAAGAAGTTATTGGAGAAATCATAGATATTGAACTTGACCAAAGTGCTATATCAATACTTGATATAAAAAGTGAACATGTATTTAAACGAAATAAAATTGCCAGGGGACACCATTTGTTTGCGCAAGCGAATTCGTTGGCGGTTGCAGTTATAAATGATGAACTGGCATTGACAGCTAAAGCGAATATACAATTCACAAGATCGGTAAAAGAAGGTGAACGGGTAATAGCCAAAGCGAGAGTCGAGAAAATCGATGATGACAATGGCCGGACCCATGTTGAAGTGAAGAGTTTTGTGAACAATGAACTTGTTTTTAAAGGTGAATTTGAAATGTACCGTTCAAAAAATGAAAAGTAAGGGATGAAATGCGATGAGGCTAGCAGTAGATGCGATGGGCGGAGACAATGCACCAAAAGAAATCGTCCTCGGAGCAATGAAAGCAATAGAAAAATATAGTGACATACATATCGTGCTTATTGGCGACGAAAGTAAAATTAGAGATCATTTGACGAATGAAGAGAGGATTGAAATTCTTCATACAGAAGAAGTGATTCTCGGGACCGATGAACCTGTCAGAGCAGTGCGCCGAAAGAAAACCGCATCAATGGTGCTTGCAGCCCAACTAGTTGCAGACGGAAAAGCAGACGCATGCATTTCTGCTGGCAATACAGGAGCATTGATGGCTGCCGGTTTGTTCGTAGTCGGAAGAATAGAAGGGATTGAGAGACCAGCCCTTGCACCAACTCTTCCCACTATTGGAGGAGAAGGCTTCCTGCTGCTTGATGTCGGAGCTAACGCTGATGCTAAGCCGGAACATCTCGTCCAGTATGCAATCATGGGCTCCATTTACAGTGAGAAGGCAAGAGGAATCGCAAATCCGCGTGTTGGCCTGTTGAATATTGGCACAGAAGAGAAGAAGGGCAACGAGCTTGTAAGGAACACATATGAATTGTTGAAAGATACAGACATCAACTTCATAGGCAATGTGGAATCAAGGGACTTGCTTGATGGAGTCGCGGATGTTGTAGTGGCAGATGGCTTTACCGGAAATATGGTCCTGAAGACGATTGAAGGTACAGCGATGTCGGTGTTTAAGATGCTTAAATCGGCTTTGACATCCAGTTTTAAAAGCAAGATGGCTGCCGCTGTTCTAAAACCGGACTTGGCAGTGCTCAAAAATAAAATGGATTACACAGAATATGGGGGTGCTGGTCTTTTCGGCCTTAAGGCTCCTGTTATTAAAGCTCATGGATCTTCTGACGCAAATGCAGTGTTTAATTCGATTCGACAGGCGAGAGAAATGGTTGAAAAGGATGTTTCCGGAACAATCAAAACTGCAGTAGAAAAAAGATAAAACAAAAAGTATTTGAATGTATGATGAACATAAAATCACGAGTTAAAGGGGAATCTTTCATGGGGAAAATCGCGTTTTTGTTTCCAGGACAAGGATCACAAACAGTTGGGATGGGACAGGCTCTTGCAGATTCAGAGCAATCAGTCTCAGAAACTTTTAAAAAAGCCGACGAGGTCCTGGGTGAAAGCTTAAGCACTTTGATTTTTGAGGGACCTCAAGATAGACTGACGCTCACAACAAATACTCAGCCTGCTCTTTTGACGACTAGTATTGCGATTTTAAATTATTTTAGCCAGTTTGGGATCAAGCCGGATTTTACTGCCGGACATAGCCTAGGTGAATATTCTGCATTGGTCGCTTCGGGGGCTATTTCGTTTGAAGACGCAGTGTATGCAGTCCGCAAACGTGGCGAATTCATGGAAGAAGCAGTACCGAACGGCGAAGGAACAATGGCTGCTGTCCTTGGCATGGACCGCCAAAAGTTAATGGATGTAACCGAAACAGTATCAGCTGGCGGGAAGCCTGTTCAGCTGGCTAACTTGAACAGCCCAGGACAAATCGTGATTTCTGGGTCGAAAAGCGGAGTAGAAGAAGCCGCAGCAAAAGCAAAGGAAGCGGGAGCTAAACGGGTTATTCCTCTAGATGTCAGCGGTCCATTCCATTCATCACTAATGAAGCCGGCAGCTGAAAGATTTGAAGCTGTATTGGATAATATTGCAATAAATGATGCGGCTATCCCGGTGATTGGAAATGTAACTGCTGAACCGATGACTGAAGCTTCCGAATTCAAAAAAAGACTAGTGGAGCAGCTTTATTCTCCGGTATTATGGGAGGATTCAGTGTCCAAAATGCTGGAACTCGGCGTCGATACTTTTATCGAAATCGGCCCAGGGAAAGTTTTGTCAGGACTGGTTAAGAAAGTTGATCGATCGGCGAAGACGTACGCAATATATGACGCAGAAACTTGTAAAGCGGCAGTTACTGCTCTGAAGGAGGAGAAGGAATGAGACTAGAAGGTAAGGTGGCGCTTGTAACAGGTGCATCACGCGGGATTGGGCGTGAAATTGCTTTAGAACTTGCCAGGGAAGGCGCGTCTGTTGCTGTCAATTATGCAGGCAGTGAAGCAAAAGCGCTTGAAGTGGTTGATGAAATAAAGGCAATGGGACTGGATGCTTTTGCCATCCAGGCAGATGTCTCCAACTCTGAATCAGTGACCGATATGGTAAAAGAAACGATCGAGCGTTTTGGCATGATTGACATACTTGTAAACAATGCGGGTATAACAAAAGATAATCTATTGATGAGGATGAAAGAATCCGAATGGGATGATGTAATCAATATCAATCTAAAAGGTGTCTTCTTGTGTACAAAAGCAGTTACTAGACAAATGATGAAGCAGAGAAGCGGCAGAATCATCAATATCTCTTCTATTGTTGGCGTCAGTGGAAATCCGGGTCAGGCAAACTATGTAGCTGCAAAATCTGGAGTAATCGGGCTTACAAAAACAACCGCGAAGGAACTTTCGTCAAGGGGCATCACCGTGAATGCAGTAGCTCCGGGCTTTATTACGACAGACATGACCGATAAGTTAAACGAGGATGTAAAAACAGAAATGCTGAAGCAAATACCGTTAGCCCGTCTCGGTGAGCCAAAAGACATTGCAAAAACCGTCATCTTCCTGGCATCCGAAGATAGTGCATATATGACCGGACAAACCCTCCACGTAGATGGCGGCATGGTGATGTAGGATTTATTTAAGCTTTCCCGAAAGTGCTAAACGATAAGATCGCAAGGGTTACATCCTAGATTGGGCTCTGTTAAGCTCCCCGACTGCCCGCGGAAAGCCAAGCGCGTGGAACGAAAATCAACAGACCAGTTTAACAGAGCCCTAATATTAAAAAGTTATTACAGCCATTTATTATTTAAACAAAATCAACTATAATGGCTTGAGGGGAGGTGAACAAGCATGGCAGACGTTTTAGAACGCGTAACAAAAATTATTGTTGACCGTTTGGGAGTAGAAGAATCTCAAGTAACTTTAGAGGCATCTTTTAAAGATGATCTTGGTGCTGATTCCCTTGATGTCGTTGAATTGGTTATGGAATTAGAGGACGAGTTCGACATGGAAATTTCTGATGATGATGCTGAAAAAATCGGTACAGTTGGTGACGCTGTTAACTACATAAATAGCCAAATGTAATTGTTCGATTTACAAAGAAGCTCCGTTTTTATAAACGGGGCTTTCTTCTGTAAATGGTCTTCTCATACTTAGTTGCCTGGATAAGGATGTGTGTAAGGCTATGGAGGTGTTAAAAGAAGAAGGCACTTTATGTCCTTTTACTATTTTTATACGAAAAGCGATCATCCCCGCGAAAATAGCTTCTGTATAAAAAGCTCCCATGTTTTCCTTATAATTAAGTAATCTACTGGAATTAAGCCAAGTTTTTTTGCTTTATAGACGTTAATTTTTGTAAACTGTAATTAGTCTGTATTGTTTTGTAAAATGCATAGTCATTTTAAACAGCAATTCATGCAATCACAGCTTTAAATTATGAGCAAGGTGGAATAAATCATGCGCAACAATGGAAGAGAAAGAGAAAAAAAGAATATCCGCGCTAAGGAGCAGAAATTTAAAGAATTCCAGGATCATATTAGTATTCATTTTGATAGTGATAAGCTTTTAAAGCAGGCTTTTACCCATTCATCCTATGTGAATGAGCATCGCAGGAAGCCTCATGAAGATAATGAGAGGCTGGAGTTTCTTGGTGACGCTGTTTTGGAATTGACTGTGTCCCAATTCTTGTATAAAAAGTATCCAATGATGAGTGAAGGAGAGCTTACGAAGCTGCGCGCAGCTGTAGTTTGCGAGCCATCGCTGGTGGCGTTTGCCAACGAGCTGTCCTTTGGTGAACTCGTATTGCTTGGCAAGGGAGAGGAAATGACAGGCGGCAGAACCAGGCCAGCTCTCTTGGCTGATGTCTTCGAGGCCTTCATCGGTGCCTTATACTTGGACAAGGGAATTGAAACAGTCACTAACTTCCTGGAAGAAATTGTGTTTCCAAAAATTAATGCTGGTGCTTTTTCTCATGTGATGGATTTTAAGAGCCAGCTTCAGGAGCTCGTTCAAAGAGATGGTGCAGGGTCGCTAGAATACAGGATTATGAAGGAAATTGGTCCTGCACACAGCCGTGAATTCGAATCCCGTGTCTTCCTAAATGGGCAAGAACTAGGAACAGGGACAGGACGTTCGAAAAAGGAAGCAGAACAGCATGCTGCCCAGATGGCACTCGAAAAATTGAAGTCCCATATGGAAGCAAATATGGAAACGGACGATAAATAAATAGAACGATTTTTACAAAAGAAGATGCATCTAAAATTCAAAATTGTCTAGCTCCAGCGCCTAGCCCCTCGAGTCGCTTGTCTAGCTGCGGCTCCTAACTCCTCGAGACGCTTCGGTCCTGCCAATGAAGTCAAAGAACGACTTCACTGTCAGGGCCCTCCAACGCTTGTCGGAGTTGGGCAGTCGCCTCCGCTTTTCGAATTGTCTAGTTTCGCCTCCTAGAAACTCCGAAACTTCAACTCCGCCGGCAGAAGCCAAAAGCGCTTCTTTGTCGGAGTCTCCAGTTTCTGCGTTTCTGGGCAGTCGGCTATACTTTTCGATTTCGGTCCGCTCAGGTGAAGTCAAAGAACGACTTCACTGGTCGGCCCTCCAGCGCTTGTCGGGGCTGGACAAGGCGCTTGCGCTTTTCGAATGACAACTTAGAGAAATAGTATAACTGGAAAGGGGAGAGCCATATTGTTTTTAAAACGATTAGATGTGGTCGGCTTTAAATCGTTTGCTGAGAGGATTTCAGTAGAATTCGTTCCTGGTGTGACCGCTGTTGTAGGTCCTAATGGAAGCGGGAAAAGCAATATCACTGATTCCATCCGCTGGGTTTTGGGAGAACAATCGGCCAAGTCGCTCCGCGGTGCAAAAATGGAAGATATCATCTTTGCCGGAAGTGATTCGCGGAAACCGCTGAATTTTGCGGAAGTAACATTGACCCTCGATAACGAAGATCAATCATTGCCACTCGATTACAATGAAGTGAGTGTAACAAGGCGTGTTTTTCGGTCTGGTGACAGTGAATATTTAATCAATAATCAGAATTGCAGACTAAAAGATATTATTGAATTATTTATGGACTCCGGACTTGGCCGTGAAGCCTTCTCCATTATCAGCCAGGGCAGGGTGGAGGAAATCCTTAACAGCAAGCCTGAGGATCGCAGGACGATATTTGAAGAAGCTGCTGGTGTCCTAAAATATAAATCCCGCAAGAAAAAGGCAGAAAGTAAGCTTTTTGAAACTCAGGAGAACTTAAATCGCGTAACTGACATCATACACGAACTAGAAGTCCAGGTAGAGCCGCTGAAGATTCAAGCTTCGATTGCAAAGGATTACATGCAGCAAAAGGAAGAGCTTGAACAGATTGAAGTTGCGCTGACTGCATATGAAATCGAGGACCTGCATGGACGATGGAAACAGTTGTCCATCCAGCTTGAACAGCATAAAGAAGATGAAATAAAGCAGTCTGCTGTCCTTCAGAAAAAAGAAGCACAAATCGAAAAAATGAGAGACCAGCTTGCTGCACTTGATGAATCGGTAAGCGACTTGCAGAACGTGCTTTTGCATGCCAGTGAGGAGCTTGAAAAGCTGGAAGGCCGAAGAGAAGTTCTCAAGGAACGAAAGAAGAACGCTTCACAAAATAGGGGACAACTCGAAAAGAATATCGAGGAACTGACTTCTTCTGTGGCCTTTTTGAAAAAACAGAAGGACGAATACGAAGAATCTGTCATTGCATTATCGGCTGAAGCTTCTTCACTTCAAAAAGAACTTCAGGAAAAACAGGAGCAACTAAAGCTTTACAGTGAAGA
Source organism: Mesobacillus subterraneus (assembly GCF_020524355.2). Lineage (NCBI taxonomy): Bacteria > Bacillati > Bacillota > Bacilli > Caryophanales > Bacillaceae > Mesobacillus > Mesobacillus subterraneus. The sequence continues at coordinate 2,515,491 of NZ_CP129019.1, read as the reverse complement.
TGTCGAACTGAAAATCGATTCAATCAAGAGCGACTACATCGAGGTGCTGAACGAACAGGCCGGCGCTAAAAATGAAAAAATCTATATTGAACAGCAACTGCAGCAGCAAGCAGCAAAAGGGTCAAAGCTTGACAGTGAAAATGATCGCTTTGTCTCGATTCGCGATGAAATCAATGGTAAGAAAGCAGAAATAGAAAAAAAGGTCGTTTCTTCGCAGCAGGAATTGGAGGAACAGGCAAAGATCTATTTTGAAGAACAGAAGAAGCTTGAGTCTTTAAGAAATAGTTATGATAAGCAAGAGAAAACCCTCTATCAGGCATATCAGTATCTTCAGCAGGCTAAATCAAAGAAGGAAATGCTTGAAGAAATGGAAGAAGACTATTCTGGATTTTTCCAGGGTGTTAAAGAAGTGCTAAAAGCCAGGGACAATCGTCTGCAGGGAATTGAAGGGGCGATTGCTGAATTAATCCATGTTCCAAAACAATATGAAACGGCGATTGAAACAGCTCTTGGCGGTGCAATGCAGCATATTGTTGTTCAAAACGAAGAGAATGCCAGAGCAGCAATTCAGTTTCTGAAGCAAAAATCCTTCGGCAGGGCAACCTTCTTACCTCTCAGCATCATAAAAGGCAAGTATCTCGCTTCATCACAGCTCGCGGTTCTGTCAGGGAATAGTGAGTATATTGGAACGGCTGCTGATTTGATACAATTCGATCAAAAATACGCTGAAGCCGTAAAAAGCTTGCTTGGCAATGTTGTGATTGCCAGAGATTTAAAGGGTGCCAATGAAATTGCCAAAATGCTGCAGTATCGCAGCAGAATTGTCACGCTTGATGGAGATGTGGTCAACCCCGGTGGTTCTATGACTGGAGGGGCGGTAAAACAAAAATCGAGTTCATTGCTTAGCCGTAAGGGTGAATTAGAAGAACTAACAAGTAAGCTAACTGATATGGAAGAAAAGACAAACTTGCTTGAATCGAAAGTGAAATCATTAAAGGCTGAAACACAAGTCAGTGAAACAAGGTTGGAAGTGCTGCGAAAAACAGGAGAAGAGCTTCGTTTTAAGCAGCAAAGCTTGAAGGGTGACTTGCGGGAAGTGGAGCTGGAACAGAAGAATATTAATGAACGCTTATCGGTATACGATTCCGAAAAGACCCAGCTCGACTCAGACAAGGAAAAGCTAGAATCCAGATTGGTTGAACTCGATGGTTTATTAGCTCAGTATCGGCAGGATCTTGTTCAATTTGATAAAGAAATAGAGCGTTTAACAGAGCTGAAGAACTCGAATTCTACTTCAAAGGATACTCTTGTTTCAGAAATCAGTGAGTTGAAAATCAGTCTGGCATCCAAGAAAGCTCAGCTTTCCCATGTGAAGGAAAAGCTGGATTCTGCAGTTATCCAGGCAGAGGATCACACCCGGAAACTCGATATTTTAAAAGAAGACTTATCCCTTCTTTCCTCTGAAATGACCGATAGCTCCTCCGGGGAAACGCAACTGGAAGAAGCAGCAAAAAGAAAACTCCAGGACAAAAATGAAACGCTTAAGTTGATTTCTTCACGGAGACATGAACGGCTTGAGCTTCAGAATAAGCTTGAAGATCAGGAGCTTGAATCCAAGGAGCTTAGGAGATTGCTAAAGGGCATCAATGAAGTCCTTAAAGATGAAGAAGTGAAGCTGAACAGGCTTGATGTAGAATTGGATAATAAGCTTGCCCATCTTCGTGAGGAATACCTGCTCTCATATGAAGCTGCAAAGGATCAGTATCCATTAACAATTCCTGCTGATGAGGCTAGAAGAAAAGTAAAGCTCATCAAAATGGCAATAGAGGAACTAGGTACGGTAAATCTTGGTGCAATTGAAGAATACGAGCGTGTCTCAGAGCGTTATGAATTCTTGTTGGAGCAGAGGAATGATCTCCAGGAAGCAAAGGACACATTGTTCCTTGTCATCGAGGAAATGGACCACGAGATGAAAAAACGATTTGAGCATACATTCACTGCCATCCGCTCACACTTTGAGTCTGTGTTCCAGGCGTTGTTCGGTGGTGGAAGAGCGGACCTGCGGCTGACACAGCCTGAAGACCTGCTGAACACAGGGGTCGAAATTGTCGCCCAGCCTCCCGGAAAGAAACTGCAAAACCTAGGGCTATTATCTGGTGGCGAACGGGCGTTGACTGCGATTGCTTTATTGTTTTCAATCCTGAAAGTTCGTCCAGTGCCATTCTGCATTCTTGATGAGGTTGAAGCAGCATTGGATGAAGCCAATGTGTACCGCTTTGCTCAATATCTGAAGAAATACCGAGATGAAACTCAATTTATCGTCATTACACACCGTAAGGGCACAATGGAGGAAGCGGATGTCCTATATGGTGTAACCATGCAGGAGTCAGGAGTATCCAAGCTGGTATCCGTCCGGCTTGAAGATTCGAATGAACTTGTGAAAGCATAAGAAACGTGTAATACCCTTGTTCCGTCTCGAGAAATCAGAAGTCATAACTGGTCCATTCTCGAAGCGGAATGAGATATTTTTGAATTTAAGTAGAAAGGCGATGGGACTGTGAGTTTTTTTAAGAAATTAAAAGATAAGTTTACGACACAGACTGAGAGTGTCACAGAGAAATTCCGAGATGGCTTGACGAAAACCAGGGATAATTTCTCGAGCAAAGTGAATGATCTTGTATCACGTTACCGGAAAGTGGATGAAGAATTCTTCGAAGAACTTGAGGAAATCTTAATCCAGGCTGATGTTGGCTTTGATACAGTAATGGAGCTTGTCGAGGAGCTGAAGAAAGAGGTTAAGCGCCGTAACATCCAGGACACAAGGGAAGTTCAGTCTGTTATTTCCGAAAAGCTAGTCGAAATTTACGAGTCTGGTGCTGAAGACGACTCTTTCCAGTTGAACATCCAGGAGGATGAGTTGACAGTCATTTTATTCGTCGGTGTCAATGGTGTCGGCAAAACAACGACAATCGGCAAATTAGCCCATAAATTCAAAAGTGAAGGGAAAAAGGTCCTTCTTGCGGCGGGAGATACATTCCGGGCTGGTGCAATCGAACAGCTTGAAGTATGGGGTGATCGCGTTGGTGTCGACGTCATCAAGCAGGCAGAGGGTTCTGACCCCGCTGCCGTCATGTATGATGCTGTACAATCTGCTAAGTCACGAAAGGCAGATATTCTGATTTGCGATACTGCCGGACGTCTGCAAAACAAGGTCAATCTCATGAAAGAACTTGAAAAGGTTAAGCGTGTCATTGAGCGCGAGGTTCCGGGAGCACCACATGAAGTCTTGCTTGTGCTTGATGCAACAACAGGACAGAACGCCCTGATCCAGGCTAAAACCTTCAAAGAAGCTACTGATGTGAGCGGCATCGTACTGACTAAACTTGATGGAACCGCGAAGGGCGGAATTGTTCTGGCAATCCGAAATGAGCTGAACATTCCTGTGAAATTTGTAGGACTAGGCGAAAAAATGGATGATTTACAGGAATTCGATGCTGAAAGATATGTTTATGGACTGTTCGCCGACCTGGTGGAGGAAGAAGGAGCAGCGGAAGAATCTTGATATACCAGCAAAACGCTGTAAAGAACTTTTCTTGACAGGGAAGATGATCGTGTGTAAACTCTTAATGTAAAGGTATTTCACTTAACATGGGGGAATCGAAATGCTTGAGAAAACGAACCGCATGAATTATTTGTATGATTTTTATCAAGCATTGCTTACTCCTAAACAAAGCAGTTATATGGCTCTTTACTATCTTGATGACTATTCGCTCGGAGAAATTGCTGAAGAGTATGATGTTAGCCGGCAGGCTGTATACGACAACATCAAACGGACGGAAGCGATGCTCGAGGAATACGAAGAGAAGCTGTCGTTGTTTGAGAAATTCCAAAAAAGAAATAAGCTTATTTCAAAAATGAAAGAACTTATTGACAATGGAGAAAACAACCAAGATTTAAATGAAATGATAGCCGAGCTTGAGAAATTAGACTAGGGAGGCACATGATATGGCATTTGAGGGATTGGCCGACCGACTGCAAAATACGATGCAAAAAATCCGCGGAAAAGGCAAGGTATCTGAAGCGGATGTAAAAGAAATGATGCGAGAGGTCCGTCTAGCTCTTCTTGAGGCTGACGTTAACTTTAAAGTTGTAAAAGATTTCGTTAAGAAAGTCACTGAAAGGGCAGTTGGCCAGGAGGTTGTAAAAAGCCTGACACCAGGCCAGCAGGTCATCAAGGTTGTTAAAGAAGAACTCACCGAGCTGATGGGCGGAGAGCAAAGCAAGATTGCTGCCTCAAATCGTCCGCCGACAGTCATTATGATGGTCGGTCTTCAAGGTGCAGGTAAAACGACTACAACCGGAAAACTTGCGAATCTCCTGCGAAAAAAAATACAACCGTAAACCATTGCTTGTAGCTGCCGATATCTATCGTCCAGCTGCCATCAAGCAGCTCGAGACGCTCGGCAAGCAATTGAGCATGCCGGTTTTCTCACTGGGAGACCAGGTCAGTCCTGTAGAAATCGCAAAGCAGGCAATTGCCAAAGCGAAGGAAGACCATAATGACTATGTCCTGATTGATACTGCGGGCCGTCTTCATGTTGACGAAAACTTGATGGATGAGCTTAAGCAGATCAAGGAGCTCTCAAAACCTGATGAGATTTTCCTAGTCGTCGATGCGATGACTGGACAGGATGCTGTCAATGTTGCCCAGAGCTTCAATGAACAGCTTGGTTTGACCGGTGTCGTTCTGACAAAGCTCGATGGTGATACACGAGGCGGGGCCGCGCTGTCAATTCGCGCTGTTACCAATACGCCGATAAAATTTGTCGGTCTCGGTGAAAAGCTGGACGCACTTGAGGCGTTCCACCCTGAAAGAATGGCTTCTAGGATCCTTGGTATGGGTGATGTCCTCACGCTAATTGAGAAGGCTCAGGCAAACGTCGATGAAGAAAAAGCGAAAGAGCTCGAGAAAAAAATGCGTACAGCATCATTTACCCTTGAAGATTTCCTGGATCAGCTTGGCCAGGTAAAGAAGATGGGACCATTGGATGAAATCCTGAAAATGATGCCAGGAGCGAACAAAATCAAGGGCATGAACAATCTTCAAATCGATGAGAAGCAAATCTCACATGTCGAGGCAATCATCCAGTCGATGACGGCCAACGAAAAAACACATCCTGAAATCATCAACGCCAACAGGCGAAAGCGGATTGCAAAGGGAAGCGGTACATCCATACAGGAAGTCAACCGTCTGCTCAAGCAGTTCGAGGATATGAAAAAAATGATGAAGCAAATGACAAATATGCAGCAAAAAGGCAAGAAAAAAGGCGGCTTCAAAATGCCGTTCAACCCGTTTTAACTTGTAAATTCAGGTATTTTCAGTCTGTAAAGAAAAAAACACTTTACAAGCTGTTTTCAATTTGGTATTATTCTATCTTGTGTGAAACTATTCGGAGGTGCTTATTTAAAATGGCAGTAAAAATTCGTTTAAAGCGTATGGGAGCAAAAAAGTCTCCTTTCTATCGTATTGTAGTAGCTGATTCCCGTTCACCACGTGACGGTCGTTTCATCGAGTCTGTAGGAACTTACAACCCAGTTGCTCAACCAGCAAAGGTTGAACTTAATGAAGAGTTGGTTCTTAAGTGGTTGAATGACGGTGCTAAACCATCTGATACAGTGCGCAACTTGTTCTCTAAGCAAGGTATCATGGAAAAATTCCACAACTCAAAGCTTAGCAAGTAATTGTGGACACGCCCATGAAAGAGTTAATTGAGACGATCGTGAAACCACTTGTTGATTTCCCTGAAGATGTCCATGTAAATGAACATGAAGAGGATCAGCGCGTTACCTATAAGCTTGCCGTCAACAAAAGTGATATGGGCAAAGTAATTGGTAAGCAGGGACGCGTTGCAAAGGCGATTCGAACAGTAGTCTATGCAGCAGGCTCATCACAGCAAAAGAAGATTTTCTTGGAAATCGTCGAATAACAATCAAGCGATAATACAATATGATTGTTTGAAAAGGGAGGGGTAACCCTCCTTTTTTCTATTTGTAGAAATTAAGGTATAATAGATACTTGGAATAATGATTAGTATTGATATGAAAAGGTGAACAGGAACATTCCTTGCAAAAGGTCTGGAAAATATTTCTTTAATAAGGTTGGCTTTAAGGGGGAAATGCTTTGAAGGTACTGCAAACAATCATTGTCAAACAGGTACTGACAGAAGAAAGCAAGGAGAAAATCCACCAAAAATATCACTCCAGAAAGCTTCAGCTGCAGAAGGAATGCGATCAACTGAGATTTGAATTGAAGAAGCTTGAAAAATCCAGGAAGTTTCCGCCCGAAACATTGAAGAAGCATTTTGAACAAGAAATCAAAGTCCATAAAGAAAAAATCAAGCTCCTGGATTTCCAAATAGAACAACTACATATTCTTCCGCTAGGGAGTGAAATTAAAGAAACAGAGTTGCAAGGTGTCGTCGATATCAGTGTAGGTGACCAATGGGATGAGTTTCTTTCTGGAAAGACTATTATTGTGAAAGATGGCATCGTTGCCGAAATTCGCGAGAGGTGATTGAGCAATGGAAAAGTATTTTAATGTCGGGAAAATTGTAAATACACATGGGATACGCGGGGAAGTTAGGGTCATATCAAGAACTGACTTTCCTGAGGAACGCTACAAGATAGGGAATTCTTTACTCTTATTCATGCCTGGTTCAAAGGAACCTGAGGAATTGATTGTGAAAAGCCATAGGACTCACAAGAATTTTAACCTGCTGACCTTTGAACGTTTCGAAAATGTCAATGAGGTAGAAAGAATGAAGGGCGGCATCCTCAAGGTTCCAGAAACGCAGCGAGGTGAGCTTGAGGAAGGCGAGTTCTATTTCCAGGATATTATCGGTTGCAACATGGTAACAACTGAAGGTGAAGAACTCGGAAAGGTAATTGAAATTCTCACTCCAGGCGCCAACGATGTCTGGGTTGTCAAAGGACCAGCTGGAAAGGAACTTTTGATTCCTTATATTGAGGACATAGTAAAGAAAGTAGACGTCAAGGAAAAGCTTATTGTAATTGAGCCGATGGAAGGGCTTCTTTCATGATGAATATCCATGTCCTGTCTATTTTTCCCGAGATGTTTGAGGGTGTATTGGGCCATTCAATCCTGAAAAAGGCTGCTGAAAAAGGCGCAGTCGGGTACAATGTCGTCAACTTCCGGGACTTTGCCGATAACAAACACCAGACGGTGGATGATTATCCATATGGCGGCGGTGCGGGCATGGTGTTAAAGCCTCAGCCGATTTTCGATGCCGTGTCTGATTTAAAGGAGAATGCAAAGAGTACTTCCCCAAGAGTGATTCTTATGTGTCCTCAGGGAGAACGTTATACACAGAAGAAAGCGGAAGAGCTGGCCAAGGAAGAGCATTTGATTTTTATCTGCGGTCATTATGAGGGATATGATGAACGGATCCGTGAACATGTCATCACCGATGAGATTTCAATTGGAGATTATGTACTGACTGGTGGAGAGCTTGGTGCGATGGTCGTCATTGACAGTGTCGTGCGCCTGCTTCCTGGAGTGCTGGGCAGCGAAGAGTCACATATCCAGGATTCCTTCAGCACTGGCCTCCTCGAGCATCCTCACTATACAAGGCCGGCTGATTTCCGCGGATTAAAGGTCCCTGATGTTTTGGTCTCGGGGAATCATAAACTGATCGAGGAGTGGCGAATGAAAGAAAGCCTTAAAAGGACTGTGCAGCGGAGGTCAGATCTTCTCGAAGATGCAGAGCTGACAGAGCAGCAGAAAAAATGGCTGGATGAACTGATAAAACTTAATGAATAATATTGCAGTCAGGCTTTGTTTATGTTAAGATACTTCTTGTGGCTAAAAGCAACCGTGCTGAATGCCGCTTATAACAATGTTCCGCTGCAATGAAAGTGTGCAAGAGCATTCGTGGGAGGAGTTGAATACGATGCAACAATTAATCGAAGAAATCACAAAAGCACAACTTCGCACTGATCTTCCGTCTTTCCGTCCTGGTGACACAGTACGTGTACACGTTAAGGTTGTTGAAGGAACTCGCGAACGTATCCAGTTGTTTGAAGGTGTAGTGATTAAGCGTCGTGGTGGTGGAATCAGCGAAACTTTTACAGTTCGTAAGATTTCTTACGGAGTAGGCGTTGAGCGTGCTTTCCCTGTTCACACACCAAAAATCGCGAAGCTTGAAGTTATCCGTCGCGGTAAAGTACGCCGTGCGAAACTTTACTACCTACGTAACCTACGTGGTAAGAAAGCGCGTATTAAAGAAATTCGATAAGAATGAATGTCAAAAAGGAGCTTGCCTAGCCAAGCTCCTTTTTCATTGAATAGGGAAATAAGAAAAGCGCAAGCGCCTTGGTCAGCCCCGACAAGCGCAGGAGGGCCTGACAGTGAAGTCGTTCTTTGACTTCATTGGCTGAAGCGACTCGAGGGGCTAGGCGCTGGAGCTGGACACTAATCTAAGTACAAAAATTTTATTCTTTTCCTCTCGAAATGCTAATAATGTTATCTTTTATTGAAATGAGGATTATTAAATTTATTTTAAAAATCATTACCCATCGTGTTTATCTTGTCTGACTTATGTAAAATAAAGTTATGTACTCAAACAACATATATTTTGGAATGGTGGGAAGAGAATGGCCGAGAAAAAGAAGAATGAACTATGGGAATGGACGAAGGCACTTCTGATTGCGGTCGTGCTGGCAGCATTTATTCGATATTTTTTATTTGCACCAATTGTGGTGGATGGTTTATCGATGATGCCTACACTCCATGACCAGGACCGCATGATCGTGAATAAGCTTAGCTATAAAGTTGGGGAGCCAGAAAGATTTGATATTATCGTCTTTCATGCACCCGAAAATAAAGATTACATAAAAAGAGTAATCAGCCTTCCCGGTGATAAAGTGGAATATAAGAATGACACATTATATGTGAATGGGAAAGCATACGAAGAACCATACTTGGAAGAATATAAAAAACAGGTGATCGATGGGCCGCTGACAGATCCTTTCACACTGGAAGAGAAAATCGGCAGGGAGACTGTACCTGAAGGTCATCTTTTCGTCATGGGTGATAACCGCCGTTTCAGCAAGGATAGCCGCCACATTGGCACTGTACCTTTTGAAGAGGTGCTGGGAAAGACCAGTATCATCTATTGGCCTATTGAAGATATTCGTACAATAGACTAGGACAAGACAAGATCCCGGGAGGTATACGGGAGATTGCTAATCAGATAGGAGGTGGCTGCTTTGACGATCCAATGGTTTCCAGGCCATATGGCTAAGGCTCGCAGAGAGGTCACGGAAAAATTAAAGCTTGTGGATGTTATTTTTGAATTGGTGGATGCACGGATTCCTTATTCGTCCAGAAATCCAATGATAGATGAAATCATTCAGCACAAACCAAGAATCGTTTTACTGAATAAAGCGGATATGGCCGATAAAGCTGTAACAGAAAAATGGCTGCGATACTACCGTGACAAAGGAATCACTGCTCTGGCTATCAACTCTCAGGACGGTACAGGCTTAAAGCAAATAGTCCAGGAGTCGAAGGTTCTCCTGAAAGACAAGTTCGACCGCTTGAAGTCAAAAGGGGTCAAACCAAGGGTCATCCGAGCGATGATTGTCGGAATTCCAAACGCCGGGAAATCAACACTAATCAACAGGCTTGCCGGCAAAAATATTGCACAGACCGGGAACCGGCCCGGCGTCACAAAATCACAGCAATGGATCAAGGTCGGCAAAGAACTGGAATTGCTAGATACTCCGGGAATCCTTTGGTCAAAGTTTGAGGACCAGCAAGTAGGTACAAAGCTTGCAGTTACCGGGGCAATCAAAGATACGATTCTCAATCTTCAGGATCTGGCCGTATATGCTTTGAGGTTCCTCGAAAAGCATTATCCAGAACGCCTGCAGGAGAGATACAAGCTTTCCGAACTCCCAGAGGAAATTGTAGAGCTATTTGATCAGATTGGCGATTTCCGAGGCTGCAGAATGCCTGGTGGATACGTTGATTATGATAAAGTCGCAGAGCTTGTGATCAGGGAGATACGGACAGAAAAACTAGGTCCGCTATCCTTTGAACGACCTAAGGACTTGACATCTGTAGAAGAAATAGAACATGACACTCAAAAATAAAGGTCCTGAGTCCAGGGCCTTTATTTTTGGTTTAAAATGCCGATACATAATAAAGAAGTAATCCTAGGAGACTTTTTATGGAGAAATTTACAATTGGTGAAATTGAACAGCAGCTTTTCGGGAATGTGGAAGTAAACAAAGAGTTCCTGAATAGCTTAAGAAATGACAGCCGTAAAGGCGTGCAAAAACTTGTCTTGAAATGGGAAAGGCAAGAAGAGTTGAAAAAACAAGTACATGAGCAATTTGTCAACATGACTTGCTTTGAAAGGGAATGCCGGTCTGAAGGCTTTCAGAATATTGCCGGGATTGATGAGGCCGGGCCGGCCGGGGACCGCTGGCTGGGCCGGTTGTAGCAGGAGCCGTCATCCTGCCGGAGAATTTTTATCTTCCTGGACTCAATGATTCTAAAAAGCTGACAGAATCAAAAAGGAATGAATATTTTGAGATTATCACGGCTGAAGCCCTTGCTGTCGGAGTCGGAATAATCAGTGCTGCAGAGATAGATGAAATCAATATTCTCCAGGCCAGCAAAAAAGCGATGCTTACTGCTGTTACGCAGTTGGGAATCACTCCCGATTTTCTATTGATAGATGCTGTCAAGCTGGATACGCCTTACCCGTTTGAAGCGCTGATAAAAGGGGATTCCAGAAGCATATCAATCGCGGCGGCTTCTATTATTGCTAAAGTAACGAGAGATAGACTGATGAAAGAACTTAGTTTGGAATACCCCCAATATGGATTCGGGGCAAATATGGGGTATGGAACCGCTGAACACTTGAATGCCCTCAGAGAGTACGGTGTGACAAAGCACCACAGGAAGACATTCGCTCCTGTAAGAGATTGCATTCAGTAAAACTTGCAAAGCAGGTGGACCGTGGAAACAGGAGCTCTTCAACATTTATTTAACCAGAAAACAACACAGCAAATTAAAACAGCTGAGTACAGTCCAGGACAAATAATCAATGGCAAAATCCTGAAGTTGTACCCTGATCAGGTAGCTGAAGTACAAATCGGAAACCAAAAAATGATTGCCCAATTAGAAGCACCATTATCAGCAAATGAACGCTATTGGTTCCAGGTGCAGCCTGGTGAGGGAAAGGTCCATTTAAAGGTGATCGGTTCAGGTGCTGAGGAAAAGAGCCAGACGGGTGGCTTGGCGAAGATTCTTAATGAATTTTCAATGCAGCCGACAAAGGAAAATATTGAGCTCGTCCGTTTTTTTATCAAAGAGCAGCTTCCGGTAAACCGTGAACTTCTAAAGCAGGCATCTGAGTGGCTGAGTATGGTTGAGTCGCGCAGCGCCGGACAGGATGCACTGAAGATGATCTTGACCAGGGGCATTCCGTTGACACAGGCGACGTTTGAGGCGCTCTATACCACTACAAAAGAACAATCCTTGGTTCAGCTGATGGAAAACCTTATTAAGGCTTTAGATTCTGTCGAGAATTCAGCTGCAGGTGAAAGCCTAAAAAAGCTTATGAATGAGATGCTGCCTGTTAATAAAACGGCTGGCTCCGAAATTGCTCTGAATCACCTGGCAGGAATTTGGCTGAAAAAGGACGGCAAGGAAAGCCTTGCTGCCTTGGAGCTTTTAAAACATTTCGGTGCAATTGCATCAAAAGGAAGTGAAAGCATCCTATTGCAGCAGATGCTGACAAAGCTGCTGCACACCAGTACAAGCGGAGAAAATTTGCCTGAAGGGCTGCGTGTCGTCCAAAATGTTATAACAAACATTGGCAGCGGCGACAGTACCGCGGCGAGACAGTTGATCACGACCTTTATTCCGGAAATTAGTTTTTCTGTTAATGAGCTTGTAGAATCACTAGAATCGCTAATCTACCGTGCCTCAGGAAAAGAATCGGAGCTGCAGAAAGGACTGCAGGCATTCAAACAGTTACTGGCAATGGCGGGTGAAGGAGAGTCCTTGTCCGTCCTGCTTGGCGGGAAGGAGACATGGCAACAAGCTGGTGAGAACCTCTTCAAAGCTGTGGGTCAGTCAAATACAGGAGTTTTAACAGATGTTCATGCCCGACTGCTGTCAGACGCTGTTGACAAAGCGGAGCAACCAGCACCGCTGGAAGATGCAGGCACCGCTCTGATAGCTGATATACGGATAAAAAAATTCCTTTCAGCTCTTGGCCTGTCTTACGAACACCAGCTAGGTGAGTTTTTGAAAGATGGAGAGACTGGCAGGCCGCAAGTGACAGAAACAATTAAATCCTTGGTGCTGCGCCTATTGAACGAGAATCCTCCAGCAGCTGTCAAAGAAGCGGCAGAGCTGCTTTTGAACAAACTGACCGGATTCCAGCTGCTATCCCAGGAAACGGGCCCGATCCAGCAGCTTGTCTTGCAAATACCGTTCGTGATAGCCGGAAAAACAAATGAGCTGACAATGCAATGGAGCGGAAAGAAAACCGAAGATGGAAAAATAGATGCTGACTTTTGCCGCGTGCTCTTTTACCTGAAACTCGAAAATTTAAATGATCTGATTGTTGATATGCAGGTTCAGAATCGGGTATTGAGTGTCCAGATTTTTAACGAAAATCCAGCTCTGAAAAAAATGGCAGAACAACTGACTCCGGTATTGAAAACGAAATTGGCGGATATTAATTATCAGCTTTCTTCGGTTCACTACCATCTCCCGGGGCAATCTCAGCCAGGAAAAAACCAGCGCAGTTTGACGGATTTTTATAGCCAAAAAGAATATAGCGGGGTGGATATTAAAATATGAAACCACCAAAGCATGCGAGGAAATCAGCTGTTGCCTTGGGGTATAATGCAGGAAGTATGGACGCTCCTAAGGTGATGGCGAAGGGGAGAGGGCTCCTGGCTGAACAAATCATTGAAAAAGCGAAGGATCATGATATTCCCATCCAGGAAGACCCATCTCTTGTTGAAGTGTTAAGTCAGCTTGAATTAAATGAGCGGATTCCAGAAGAGTTATATCAAGCAGTAGCCGAAGTCTTTTCCTTTATCTATCATTTGGACAAGCAAGCAGGAAAACAAAAATAATATTTTCACAAACCACAAGATTGAATATAGTTATTTTAGCATGGTTTTTTCATGGTAAAAGCCAGGAAATGCAGTCATCCTGGCTTTTTGTCATGGTGAGTAACAGTTTAGATATTTTTTTACAATATTTAAAAAGGGGAAATATTTAAATCATAATGGTAGACAATCAATATTTCATTCTATAAAATGAAAGCGCAGTCTATTTTTTAAAAATTTAAATGAATTATATTTCTACTTAGGAAAGTGTATCTTCAGGAATCTGAAGGTAGTATTTTTCCTAATGGATAGGAGGATGGGAAATGAATGTCCATGAGTATCAAGGAAAAGAAATCCTCAGAAAATATGGGGTAAAAGTACCGAATGGGAAGGTTGCTTTTACAGTCGACGAAGCTGTCGAAGCAGCTAAAGAGCTTGGTTCTTCAGTAGTTGTCGTTAAAGCTCAAATCCATGCTGGCGGAAGGGGTAAAGCTGGCGGTGTCAAGGTGGCAAAAAACCTTGATGACGTACGTACATATGCATCTGAGATTCTGGGCAAAACACTGGTTACTCACCAGACTGGCCCGGAAGGCAAAGAAGTAAAACGCCTGTTGATTGAAGAAGGCTGCGACATCAAGAAGGAGTACTATGTGGTCCTTGTGCTTGACCGTGCTACTTCACGTGTTGTCCTTATGGCTTCTGAAGAAGGCGGAACAGAGATTGAAGAAGTGGCTGAAGCGACTCCTGAAAAAATCTTCAAAGAAGAAATCGATCCTGTAGTAGGGCTTATGCCATACCAGGCTCGCCGTATCGCATTCAATATCAACATCCCTAAGGAACTGGTCAACCAGGCTGTAAAGTTCATGATGGGCTTATATAACGCTTATGTCGAAAAGGATTGCTCAATCGCTGAAATCAACCCACTGGTTGTAACGGGTGACGGTCAGGTTATGGCACTTGATGCTAAATTGAACTTTGATTCAAACGCGCTATACCGCCAAAAGGATATTGTTGAGTACCGCGACCTTGAAGAAGAGGATCCAAAGGAAATCGAAGCATCGAAGTATGATCTGAGCTATATTTCTTTAGATGGAAATATTGGCTGCATGGTTAACGGTGCGGGTCTTGCGATGGCAACAATGGACATCGTGAAGCATTATGGCGGCGACCCTGCAAACTTCCTGGATGTTGGGGGCGGTGCTACTGCTGAGAAAGTAACGGAAGCATTCAAAATCATCCTTTCAGATCCTAACGTAAAAGGAATCTTTGTTAATATCTTCGGCGGCATCATGAAGTGTGATGTAATTGCTACCGGTGTTGTAGAAGCTGCCAAGCAGGTTGGACTTGAAGTTCCGCTTGTCGTTCGCCTTGAAGGTACGAACGTTGATCTTGGAAAACAGATTCTTAATGAGTCTGGCTTGAATATCATTGCTGCTGAATCAATGGCAGACGGCGCTGAAAAAATCGTTTCATTAGTTAAGTAGGATCGAAAGGAGAGAATTTGACGTGAGCGTATTCATTAATAAAGATACAAAGGTCATTGTTCAAGGAATTACGGGTTCTACAGCCCTTTTCCATACAAAACAAATGCTTGAATATGGTACAAAAATTGTTGGAGGAACATCTCCAGGCAAGGGCGGTACAGAAGTAGAAGGCGTTCCTGTATTCAATACAGTGCAGGAAGCTGTTGATGCAACAGGCGCAAATGCGACAGTAATCTATGTACCAGCACCGTTTGCTGCAGATGCGATTGTCGAAGCTGTTGATGCAGATCTTGATTTGGCAATCTGTATTACGGAGCATATCCCGGTATTGGATATGGTCAAGGTTAAGCGCTACATGGAAGGAAAGAAGACTCGCCTTGTTGGACCTAACTGCCCAGGCGTTATTACTCCTGATGAGTGCAAGATCGGCATCATGCCTGGATATATCCATACTAAAGGTCATGTTGGTGTCGTATCCCGTTCTGGAACGCTGACATATGAAGCGGTACACCAGTTGACTCAAGCTGGTCTCGGCCAGACTACAGCTGTGGGTATCGGCGGAGACCCAGTTAATGGAACAAACTTCATCGATGTCCTGAAGGCATTCAATGAAGATCCTGAAACTTACGCTGTCATCATGATCGGTGAAATCGGCGGTACAGCTGAAGAAGAAGCAGCTGAGTGGGTAAAGGCAAACATGACTAAACCAGTTGTAGGTTTCATCGGAGGAAGAACTGCACCTCCAGGGAAGCGTATGGGCCATGCTGGTGCGATTATTTCTGGCGGAAAAGGTACAGCAGACGAAAAGATCCGCGTAATGAACGAGTGCGGCATCCAGGTTGCTGAGACTCCATCTGTTATGGGCGAAACGCTGATCCGCGTTTTGAAGGAGCAAGACCTGTTCGACAAGTGCAAAACACACTAATACATTCCATCAGACAGTCCCTCTTAACAGAGGGGCTGTTTATTAATCCCAGGGGGAAGTAAAACATATGGATGAATTAAAAAAGAAACTGATCCGGCTTGTCCATAGCAAACATGCCAGTTGGAAAACAATTTACTTAATACTCAAAGAACATGCATCAATTAGAAAGAAAGATGCCGCAATGTATTCCTCTTTTACTCCTCGAGCAGAACTACTCAAAAAAGACCATCAATTAATATCCATCGATAAACTACTCACTGACTATGCCTCACAGAAAATACACCTTATCACCATATTCGATGACGACTATCCTGTCAGGCTTAAGAGTATCTATCAACCTCCATGGATCCTGTTTGCTAAAGGAGATCTATCTTTATTGAAGGATAAAAAAAGCCTTGCTGTGGTTGGCTCCAGGAATGCCACAACATATGGCATTGGAGCGATTGATTATTTATTTCCTTCATTAATAGAGAAAAAGATACTGATTGTCAGTGGTTTAGCAAGGGGAATCGATGCCCATGCCCATAAAGCGGTCATTATGATGGGCGGGAAAACAATTGGAGTCATTGCTGGAGGATTTCATAATCTATATCCTAGGGAAAATATTAAGTTGGCAGAATTCATGATGGAAAAACAACTGGTGTTATCAGAGTATCCACCAGCAACGATGCCAGCGAAATGGCAATTCCCGATGAGAAACAGGATTATCAGCGGGCTTTCAGAGGGTACCCTTGTTATTGAAGCAAGGAAAAAAAGCGGTTCACTGATCACCGCAGATTTTGCATTGAATGAAGGCAGGGATGTATTTGCTGTCCCTGGCAGCATTTTGAGCCAGGATTCTGATGGTGTACACTATTTAATCCAGCAAGGAGCCAAACTGGTCAAAAGTTCAGAGGATATTTTAGAGGAACTTGGTATGTAATGCGGAATGTTCGTGTAAAATGCAAGAAAGATAATTTATTCGAAGTGAGATTTTTTAAAACTGGTCTTAGACTGGTTTTATTTGATAAAATGCAAAGAAAAAAGTAGGGGCTATTTCGGAAATATCCTTTTTTAGCAAGTTATTTTTATGTTTGAAGGAAAATTTACATCAAAAAGGTTGAAATAATTTTCAATCTGTTATACATTTTGCATCAGGTATTTTAAAATATTTTGCTATGTTAACCCTCAATGTTATTTAAAGCCTGTTGATTGTAGCGGATGGTGCGTAGACTCCTCAAAAATTATAAGCATTTCCTTCGTGCTGCTAAGAGTCTGGCGCGAAAATCAACAGCGGAGTTTAACAGAACCATCTAGATGAAACCGTTTACTTTAATGGTCGATTTGACAACATTATGATATGTTGATAATAATTAATGTAATTTTATACCTCTAAGGAGGACAATTGGATGTCAGAGTTTTTAGTCATCGTCGAATCGCCTGCAAAGGCTAAGACGATTGAACGTTATCTTGGAAAAAAATATAAAGTGAAAGCCTCTATGGGGCATTTGATAGATTTGCCTAAGAGCCAGATGGGAATCGATACGAAAAATAACTATAACCCTAAGTACATTACAATCCGGGGTAAGGGACCTGTTCTGAAGGAATTGAAATCTGCAGCCAAAAAAGCAAAAAAAGTCTATCTCGCGGCTGACCCCGACAGAGAAGGGGAAGCAATAGCATGGCATTTGGTCAAGAGTCTTGACGTTGATGTACATTCTGATTGCAGAGTTGTATTTAATGAGATAACTAAGGATGCCATAAAGGAATCTTTCAAACATCCTCGGGCGATCAATATGGACCTCGTAGATGCCCAGCAGGCACGTCGTGCATTGGACAGACTAGTAGGTTATAATATCAGCCCGCTCCTTTGGAAGAAGGTCAAGAAGGGGCTGAGCGCAGGGCGTGTACAATCTGTTGCCTTAAGGATGATCATTGATCGTGAGAAAGAAATCGCTGCGTTTAACCCAGAAGAATATTGGACAATCGGTGCGGAATTCCTGAAGGGCAAAAGTGCTTTTGAAGCTTCTTTTTACGGAATTGGCAAACAAAAAACTGAGTTGAAATCAGAAGATGATGTCAAGAACATCCTTAAACAATTAAAGGGGAATAAATTCACTGTTGAATCGGTGACGAAGAAAGAACGTAAACGTAATCCTGCACCACCATTCATTACTTCTTCATTGCAGCAGGAAGCAGCACGAAAGCTCAACTTCCGTGCCAAAAAGACAATGATGCTTGCACAGCAGCTTTATGAAGGTATTGATCTTGGCAAAGAAGGCACAGTCGGTTTAATCACCTATATGAGAACGGATTCTACCAGGATTTCTGAAGTGGCACAAGGTGAAGCTAAGGAGTATATCACTGGTCAGTATGGAGAAGAGTTCATCCAGACAGAGTCCAGGAAAGAGAAGAAACAGTCCAATGCTCAAGATGCCCACGAAGCGATCAGGCCAACAAGTACATTGAAGGTACCTGAGACAATCAAGGAATTCCTTTCTAGGGATCAATACAGACTTTACAAACTTATTTGGGAACGGTTTGTCGCGAGCCAGATGGCTTCAGCGATAATGGATACGATGAGTGTTGATTTAAAGAACGGCGAAGTTACATTCCGTGCGACAGGCTCCAAGGTTAAATTCCCGGGCTTCATGAAGGTTTATGTAGAAGGTTCAGATGACCAGGAAGAAGAGAAGGATAAATTCCTCCCAGACCTAAAGCAAGGGGACGAAGTAACGAAGAAAGAAATCGAACCGAAGCAGCACTTCACACAGCCACCTCCAAGATATACAGAGGCAAGGCTCGTCAGGACGCTTGAGGAAATGGGGATCGGGAGGCCATCAACATACGCACCAACCCTGGATACCATCCAGAAGAGAGGCTATGTATCTCTAGATAACAAGCGATTTGTGCCTACAGAACTTGGCGAAGTGATCCATGAATTAATGTTGGAATTTTTCCCGGAAATACTTGACCTTGAGTTCACTGCTAAAATGGAACAGAACCTCGATAATGTCGAAGAAGGAAAAATCAATTGGGTAAAAGTCATCGACGAATTCTACCGTGATTTTGAAAAGAATCTTGAAGTAGCAGAAAAAGAAATGCAGGAAATTGAAATCAAGGATGAACCCGCGGGAGAAGATTGTGATCAGTGCGGTTCCCCGATGGTATTTAAAATGGGCCGCTATGGCAAATTCATGGCCTGCAGCAATTTCCCGGATTGCAGGAACACGAAGGCAATCGTCAAGGAAATTGGGGTTAAATGCCCTAAATGTGAAGAAGGCAATATCATTGAGCGGAAGAGCAAGAAACGCCGGATCTTTTACGGATGTGACCGTTTCCCAGAATGCGACTTCCTTTCGTGGGATAAACCCCTTGCGCGAAAATGCCCAAAATGCGAAAATATGCTAGTTGAAAAGAAGCTGAAAAAGGGCGTTCAGGTTCAGTGTACAGAATGTGATTTTAAAGAAGAACCCCAAAGCTAGAGTGAGCCCTTAGGCTCACTCTTTATTATTGTAAGGAAGACCAAGGCGTTTGCGCTTTTCGTTGTCCAGCTCCAACGCCTAGCCAGTTTTCATCCCTGCGACTGCTACCTCGAGTATCTTGCGAGAAGCGTTAGCTTTGAGCAGCTCGAGCCGCTTGTCTAGCTGCGGCTCCTAACTCCTCGAGACGTTTCGGTACTGCCAATGAAGTCAAAGAGCGACTTCACTGGCAGTCCCTCCAACGCTTGTCGGAGTTGGGCAGTCGCCTACGCTTTTCGAGTTCGGTCCGCCCAATGAAGTCAAAAAACGACTTCACTGGTCGGCCCTCCAGCGCTTGTCGGGGCTGACCAAGGCGTTTCCGCTTTTCTTTGTCCAGCTCCAACGCCTAGCCCCTCGAGACGCTTCGGTCCGCCCAATGAAGTCAAAAACGACTTCACTGGTCGGCCCTCCAGCGCTTGTCGGGGCTGACTAAGGCGTTTCCGCTTTTCTTTGTCCAGCTCCAACGCCTAGCCCTTCGAGACGCTTCGGTCCGCCCAATGAAGTCAAAAAACGACTTCACTGGTCGGCCCTCCAGCGCTTGTCGGGGCTGACCAAGGCGTTTCCGCTTTTCTTTGTCCAGCTCCAACGCCTAGCCCTTCGAGACGCTTCGGTCCGCCCAATGAAGTCAAAAAACGACTTCACTGGTCAGCCCTCCAGCGCTTGTCGGGGCTGACCAAGGCGTTTCCGCTTTTCTTTTTTTGAAACTTTTTTCTTTCTTTTTCGTGAAGGAAAGTGCAAAATGGTACTGAATCAGGGTAAAGTAAGGAAGATTGAGTATATAATAGAAGCATTATGTCAAGGCAGATGTTATAATGATTCTTTTGGAAAGGAAGTTGCTTATTTTTTGTCTTTCGAAATTCTTAGAGACTGGGCAACTTGGATTAGATTAAGCAAACGCGTAATTTTTAATAGCTACTGGAGGAAATGGAAATGACTGAAGCTACAGTAAATGTCGTTGGCGCCGGATTAGCCGGAAGTGAAGCTGCATGGCAGCTTGCCGAAAGAGGCATCAAAGTGAACTTATATGAGATGAGACCGGTAAAGCAGACACCTGCTCACCATACAGATAAATTTGCTGAACTGGTATGCAGCAACTCCTTGCGTGCAAATACGTTAACAAATGCAGTTGGTGTATTAAAAGAAGAGATGAGAAAGCTTGACTCTGTCATCATTGGTGCGGCAGACGCATGTGCTGTACCGGCAGGAGGGGCTTTGGCAGTGGACCGCCATGAGTTTGCGGCCCATGTTACGAGCCGAGTGAAGGAACATCCGAATGTTACGGTATTTAATGAAGAAATTACTGAGATTCCACAGGGGCCAACCATCATCGCTACGGGACCTTTGACAAGCCAGGCGTTATCCCAACAACTGAAGGAGCTTACAGGGGAAGAATATTTATATTTTTATGACGCTGCCGCTCCTATTATTGAAAAAGACAGCATCGACATGGATAAGGTCTATCTGAAATCCCGATATGACAAAGGGGAAGCAGCATACCTTAACTGTCCGATGACAGAGGAAGAATTCGATCGTTTTTATGAAGCTTTGATCTCTGCTGAAACAGTTCCGTTGAAGGAATTTGAAAAAGAAATCTTTTTTGAAGGCTGTATGCCAATTGAGGTTATGGGCCAAAGAGGAAGGAAAACGATGCTATTCGGTCCGATGAAGCCGGTTGGCCTGGAGGATCCTAGAACTGGAAAACGCCCTTATGCGGTAGTGCAGCTTCGGCAGGATGATGCTGCGGGGACACTTTACAATATTGTAGGCTTCCAGACTCATCTGAAATGGGGACCGCAAAAGGAAGTCCTTCAACTGATTCCTGGTTTGGAGAACGCTGAAATTGTACGATACGGTGTCATGCATCGTAATACCTTCATCAACTCCCCTAAAGTCTTAAAAGCAACATATCAATTCAGGAATAGAGAAGATTTATTCTTTGCCGGACAAATGACTGGGGTGGAAGGATATGTGGAATCAGCTGCAAGCGGAATGATTGCTGGAATTAATGCGGCACGTCTTGTAAAAGGTGATGAGCCGGTCGAATTCCCACATGAAACAGCAATGGGGAGCATGGCCAGGTATATTACAACAACGAACGCTAAAAACTTCCAGCCTATGAATGCCAACTTCGGGCTTTTCCCTGATCTACCAGAAAAAATCAAAGGCAAGCAGGAACGTAATGAGAAGCATGCTTCCAGAGCATTGGAAACAATTCAGAAATTTGCGAAAAATTTGTAATTTATATTGCGAGGGCTATACAAATATGATACTATTTAGTAGCCCTTGTGAGGTGACGAGATGGAAGGAAATGTGAACAATTCTTTAAACTTATTTATTGAATATTTACAAATCGAAAAAAATTACTCACAATATACAATTGAACATTACCAACATGATATTAGGGAATTTTTTTTGTTCATGTCTGAACAAGGCCTGACTGGACTTGATGATGTTGAGTATGCTGATACAAGGATTTACCTCACGAAATTATTTGACCAGCAGCTCTCAAGAAAGTCTGTTGCCCGCAGGATTTCATGTATGCGTAGCTTTTATAAGTTTTTGCTTCGCGAAAAAATGGTAGGAGATAACCCTTTTTCCCTCGTATCGATACCGAAACTTGAAAAGAGATTGCCGGATTTTTTTTATGAAGAGGAGCTTTCTCAGCTATTTAACGCCTGTGAAACCGAAACAGCGATTGGGAAAAGGAACAAGGCCCTTTTGGAACTGCTATACGCTACGGGGATCCGTGTAGGTGAGTGCTGTAAAATCCAGCTGAAGGATATAGACTTATCTACATCTACAGTTTTAATTCATGGAAAAAGGAAAAAGGATAGATATGTGCCTTTCGGAAGTTTTGCTCAGGATGCGATTGAAGACTACATAAAAAATGGAAGACCAGAACTTCTGAAGACTAAAGATGATCATAGCCACATGTTCCTGAATTTTCGGGGTGGTCCACTGACAGACAGAGGAATCAGGGAGATCCTGAATAAGCTGATTGAAAAGTCTGCCCTTACTGGGAAAATCCATCCTCATAAACTGCGCCATTCCTTTGCCACGCATATGATGAGCAATGGAGCAGATATGAGAACTGTCCAGGAGCTGATGGTCCATGCGTTCCTGTCTTCAACGCAAGTATATACCCATGTTACGAAAGAGCACTTGCGCAATATTTATATGTCACATCATCCGAGGGCTTAAGCCAAAAGGAGGACGAAGGAATGTCAGAATTCCATGCCACAACGATATTTGCTGTTCAACATAAAGGTCAATGTGCAATGTCAGGCGATGGGCAGGTGACCTTTGGGAATGCTGTAGTGATGAAACACACAGCAAAGAAAGTCCGAAAGTTGTTTAATGGTAAAGTGATTGCTGGATTTGCCGGTTCTGTCGCAGATGCGTTCACCCTGTTTGAGATGTTCGAAGCAAAGCTTGAGGAATACAATGGTAATCTTCAAAGAGCCGCAGTTGAACTTGCAAAGCAATGGAGAAGTGATAAAGTCCTAAGGAAACTCGAGGCAATGCTCATTGTATTGAATGAGACTGATATGCTTCTTATCTCCGGAACAGGAGAAGTCATTGAACCTGATGATGGCATTTTGGCGATCGGTTCAGGAGGTAATTATGCCTTGTCTGCTGGCCGTGCATTAAAGCAATATGCTGGAGACCATTTAACAGCAAAAGAAATCGCGAAGTCTTCATTGGAAATTGCCGCTGACATTTGTGTTTACACAAACCACAATATTATCGTGGAAGAACTGTAACGGAAAAGGAGTGTTGAGTGTGAAACAAACGACAAATTTAACTCCAAGGCAGATCGTGGAAAAGCTAGACCAGTATATTATCGGTCAAAAGGATGCTAAAAAAGCTGTTGCAGTTGCTCTCAGAAATAGATATCGCCGCGGCTTGCTCGCTGAAAATATCCGGGATGAAATCATACCTAAGAATATCCTGATGATTGGACCTACTGGTGTAGGTAAAACAGAAATTGCCAGAAGGATGGCTAAGTTAGTTGGCGCTCCTTTCATCAAGGTGGAAGCAACAAAGTTCACTGAAGTCGGTTATGTTGGCCGTGATGTCGAATCCATGGTTCGAGATCTTGTTGAAACCTCAATCAGGCTTGTAAAAGAGGAAAAAATGGAGCGTGTTAAGGAACCGGCAGAAGAAAATGCAAACCGCCGTCTGATCGAGCTGTTAGTCCCTTCGGCGAAAAAATCAGTGAATTACAAAAATCCACTTGAAATGTTGTTCGGTGGAAGCCAGCAGCAGCCTGAACAAGAGCAAAACCAAACAGAAGACTTAGGCTTATTCGAAAAGCGTAAAGTCATTAAGGAAAAGCTCGCAAAAGGCGAACTTGAGGAGGAGCTTGTGACCGTCGAAGTCGAGGAGCAGACGCCTTCCATGTTTGATATGCTCCAGGGTTCTGGGATGGAACAAATGGGAATGAATATGCAAGATGCTTTAAGTGGCCTGGTGCCTAAGAAACGCAAGAAACGAAAGCTGCCTGTACGTGAGGCCAGACAGGTATTAATCAATGAAGAAGCCCAAAAGCTGATTGATATGGATGAAGTAACCCAAGAAGCTACATACCGTGCTGAGCAGGCAGGCATCATTTTCATTGATGAAATTGATAAGATTGCCAGCAAGAATTCCGGTGGCTCCAGTGCAGATGTTTCGCGTGAGGGTGTTCAAAGAGACATTCTTCCGATTGTGGAAGGGTCGACGGTTAACACGAAGTACGGGACTGTTAAAACAGATCATATCTTGTTCGTCGCTGCAGGTGCGTTCCACATGGCAAAACCTTCCGATCTGATACCCGAATTGCAAGGGCGTTTCCCAATCAGGGTAGAGCTTACGAAGCTGACAGTTGAGGACTTTTACAGGATTCTTATTGAACCTGACAATGCACTTACAAAGCAATATGAAGCTTTATTGGAAACAGAAGGTATACAAATTGAATTTTCTGACGATGCTATTCGTAAGATAGCTGAAGTCGCGTATGAAGTAAACCAGAATACAGACAACATCGGAGCGAGAAGGCTGCAGACAATCCTTGAGAAGCTGCTTGAAGACCTGAGCTTTGAAGCACCAGATATCAATCTGGAGAAGGTCGCGATCACTCCGCAATATGTAGAAGAAAAACTTGGCGCTATCTCAAGAAACAAAGATTTAAGCCAGTTCATATTATAATGGTTAATCGTTTAATGCATACTCAATAGGGTAGACAAATATAGACTGCTTACTGTGCTAAAGTTTTGAAACTAGCCTGGAAAATTAAAATAAATGATTTTTTGTTTAAAGCAAATAGGAGGAAGAAACAATGGACTTACTATCAAAAACTAGAAAAATTAACGCTCTGCTCCAAAAAGCTGCCGGCAAACCGGTAAACTTTAAAGAAATGTCAGAAACTCTAAGCGAAGTGATCGAGGCTAATATCTTTGTTGTCAGTCGCAGAGGAAAGCTTTTAGGCTTAGGAATTAATCAGCAAATTGAAAACGAGCGCATGGTAAAAATGCTCGAAGATCGCCAATTCCCTGAAGAGTATACGAAGAATCTATTCAATATCCAGGAGACATCACCGAACCTGGATGTTGAGAGTGAGTATACAGCATTCCCTGTTGAAAACAAAGAGCTATTCAAAAACGGCTTAACAACGATTGTGCCAATCATCGGGGGCGGCGAGCGTCTTGGAACATTGATCCTTGCTCGTCTTGAAGAACAATTCCATGACGATGACCTAATTCTAGGGGAATATGGCGCGACTGTGGTAGGAATGGAAATCCTTCGTGAAAAGGCAGAAGAGATTGAGGATGAAGCACGCAGCAAAGCTGTAGTCCAAATGGCAATTAGTTCACTATCATACAGTGAACTTGAAGCGATCGAGCATATTTTTGAAGAACTTAACGGAAAAGAAGGTCTGCTCGTTGCTTCCAAAATCGCTGACAGAGTCGGCATCACTCGTTCCGTAATCGTCAACGCACTACGCAAGCTAGAAAGCGCAGGGGTTATCGAATCACGTTCCCTAGGAATGAAAGGAACTTATATCAAAGTATTAAATGACAAGTTTCTATTCGAACTTGAAAAGCTAAAAAACAACTAAATTAAAGAATGAAAAAATCCGCTGAACTTCAGCGGATTTTTTTGGTCCTATTAAAAAGCAGTTTTAGTTAGCCCTGGTACTATTTTATGTTACAAAAATATTGCGGTTTTTTTACACTGATCAAAATAACAAATTAAAAACAATGGGTTCTTTAAGGGATTAATGGCAAAATCAATACTAATGAATAGGTAATTGAACCTTTAATTCAGTGGAAAATAACACGGATAATCATTCTTTATTCCTATTTATTTTAAAAAACTTTACAAAAAAATAGAGATAATTATTAAAAATATAATGATAACTAAACTAATAGTTCTTTTAGCCTATTTTGAAAAATGAGCATTATGCATGATAAAAATTAACTGAAAGTACATAGACAGATTATTTCAGATTCTTTACAATTAGGAATATAATGACGAAATTCAGCATGGAACTACAAAATTCAGCAAAATAATCTGTGTGGCTATTGCGAGGTGCAAAAATTGAAGTTGTTTTCAAACACTGTATCAACCCTCGAACATGCGTTGAACTATTCTTCTGCGAAGCAAAAAGTCATTTCGCAGAATATCGCGAATGTTGATACACCGAACTATAAAGCAAAGAACATGTCCTTCAAAGCGGTATTTCAGGATGTGATGGGCAATTCCTTTCAAGCGAATAGATCAGATGCCCGCCATTATGAATTCAGCAGTAAAATGAGTCATTTGCCTGGAGTCGTTACTAATCCAAACGTCAATTATAACGAGAATGGCAACAGCGTTGATATGGATAAAGAAATGGCCGATCTGGCTGCGAACCAAATTTACTATAATGCTCTGACTGAGAGGATCAATGGGAAATTCAACTCTCTCCAAACAGTTATCAGGGGAGGTAAGTAAGCATGACCATGTTTCATAGCATGAGCACGACTGCATCTGCGTTAACTGCCCAGCGCCTCAGAATGGATGTCATTTCTTCCAATATGGCGAATGTAGATTCGACAAGAGGTGTAAATGGCGAGCCGTATCGGAGGAAAATGGTTGTCCTACAACCTAATGAAGGAAACTTTTCTTCATTCCTTAATAAAGCAATGGGGAAAACAGACGGAGCAGGGGCGGGAAATGGAGTTAAAGTATCAAGGATAATTGAGGACAGGGAAAATCCACTTAAAATGGTTTTTGATCCAGAACACCCAGATGCAAATCAAGAAGGATATGTTGCATATCCCAATGTCGATCCTTTAAGGGAAATGGTCGATTTAATAAGCGCGACACGATCTTATGAAGCAAATGTCACAGTTTTCAACGCCTCCAAGGGCATGATGATGAAAGCACTTGAAATAGGAAAGTAAGGTGAGAACTAAATGAACTCAGCTGGAATTAATTCTGTTAGCCAAATGGTCAGACCATTTGATTCAAAAGTGTCTACTCCCACACCTACACCATACGAAGCGCAAAAGAGTTTTTCGTCCGTACTTAAGCAATCTATTGAGAATTTAAATAAAACTCAGATTCAATCAGATGCAATGACGGAAAAACTAGCTCGGGGGGGAAAACGTTGACCTCCACCAGGTTATGATTGCGAGCCAAAAGGCGAGCATTACACTGCAGGCCACAATGGAAGTCAGAAACAAAGTGGTTGAAGCATATCAGGAAATGATGAGAATGCAAGTTTAATAGTAAGAGCTAAAAACTAAGATTATATCGGTTATTAGCTGTATAAAAAGAAGAGACTTAATAACCGGGGGGATTGAAATGAAAGAAACCATTCAAAAGTATATACATACAATGAAGGATTTCTGGCAAGGGCGCACCAGAAAGCAAAAAATCAGTCTTGGTGCGTCTGTTTTCTTTGTATTGACAGTAGCCGTCCTTACAGCTTTTTTTACCTCGAGGACGTCCCTAGAGCCGCTTTATAGCAATCTTTCTCCAGCCGAGACTGGAAGTATTAAAGAAAGCCTTGATGCAAGGGGCATTAAATCTGAAATTGCAGATGGCGGCAATACCATCCTTGTTCCGAAAGAATCGGTTGATAGCTTGAAAGTTGAGCTGGCAGCCGAAGGGATTCCTAAATCAGGGAGTATAGATTATTCATTTTTTAGCCAAAATGCCGGTCTTGGTATGACGGATAATGAATTCTTTGTTTTAAAATTGGATGCAATGCAAACAGAACTTGCTGATTTGATGAAAGGAATAGATGGTGTCAATGATGCGAAGGTAATGATCAACCTGCCTGAGAAAGGGATTTTTGTTAGCGATAATGAACAGCCAGCATCAGCATCCATTGTGCTAAACACAAGCCCGGGCTATCAATTTAAGGAAGATCAAATCAATGCACTCTATCACTTAGTGGCTAAAAGTGTTCCGAACCTTCCTACAGATAATATCGTCATCATGAATCAATATTTTGAGTATTTTGATTTAAAAAATGAAAATAATTCCAGTGGAGCATCATTTGCTTCTCAGCATCAAATCAAACAGCAAATTGAGAGAGATGTCCAAAGACAGGTCCAAAATTTGCTTGGTACTTTGATGGGGCATGATAAAGTAGTTGTTTCCGTTACCGCCGATATAGACTTTACCCAGGAAAACAGAGAAGAAAACATTGTAGACCCTGTTGATAAAGAAAATATGGAAGGCATCGCAATCAGTGCGCAGCGAATTACTGAAACCTTCACTGGAAATGCAGATCAAGCTGGCGGAATTCCAGAAGGAGGAAACCCTGGTGAAACTACAGGGGCTCAATATCTTGAGGGAACAAATGGCAACGGAGATTATGAGAGAGTCGAAGAAACAATTAATAATGAAGTCAGCAGAATTCGCAAGGAAATTACCGAGAGTCCATACAAGGTAAGAGATCTTGGGATTCAGGTCATGGTCGAACCGCCAACTCCAGATGACCGAAATTCATTGCCGCAGGAACGGGTAGAGGATATTACAAAAATTCTAGGTACTATCGTCAGAACGACCATTGATAAAGAGTCGTTAGGCACAGAACTAACGGATGAAGTCATCGAAGATAAGGTCGTTGTATCCGTGCAGCCGTTTAACGGTAAAGTTACCTTCGATAACAATAATACTGTAGAGAAACTGCCTTGGTGGGTATACCTAGTTGGCGGATTATTGCTAGCAGGTATTGTAGTCTTATTACTTTTATTTATGAGATCGAGGAAGAAAGAAGTAGAAGAAGAATATGTAATGGAAGAAGAATATGAGCAAATTCGTGTTCCTGATGTGAACAAGGAATTTGAGACAGAAGGCACAATGAAGAAAAAACAGCTGGAAAAAATGGCGAAAGAAAAGCCGGAGGATTTCGCAAAGCTATTGCGAACCTGGATTTCTGAGGATTAGGAGGAGGACCAATGGTGAGGAAAGACCAAAAGGAATTAACAGGAAAACAGAAGGCAGCAATCCTCCTGATTTCGCTTGGTCCAGATGTTTCTGCTTCGGTTTATAAGCATTTAAGTGAAGAGGAAATTGAAAAGTTAACACTTGAAATATCAGGTGTGAAGAAAGTGGACTCGCTGGCAAAGGAAGGGATTTTGGAAGAATTTCACAGCATTGCGCTTGCTCAGGATTATATCACTCAAGGTGGAATCGGTTATGCGAAGACGGTGTTAGAGAAAGCATTAGGGACCGATCAGGCCGCTGTGATCATCAATAGATTGACCTCGTCACTGCAAGTGAGGCCGTTTGATTTTGCTCGAAAAGCGGATGCTGGGCAAATTCTCAATTTCATTCAAAACGAGCATCCACAAACAATCGCACTTATACTTTCTTATTTGGATTCCGCACAAGCAGGCCAGATTTTATCTGAACTGCCCCAAGACGTCCAGGCGGATATTGCACGTCGTATTGCAGTGATGGACAGCACATCGCCAGAAATTATCAATGAGGTCGAGCAAATCCTGGAAAGAAAGCTTTCAGCCACTGTAACTCAGGACTATACGCAAACTGGCGGAATTGAGGCTGTAGTTGATGTATTGAACGGAGTGGACCGCGCAACCGAACGCACTATTTTAGATGCACTGGAAATCCAGGATCCTGAACTGGCAGAGGAAATTAAAAAGAGGATGTTCGTATTCGAAGATATTGTCACACTTGATAACCGTGCTATCCAGCGTGTTATCAGAGATTGTGAAAACGAAGATCTCATGCTTGCTCTTAAAGTTTCAAGTGATGAAGTCAAAGAAATTGTCTTTAAAAATATGTCTAAGCGTATGGTCGAAACCTTCCAGGATGAAATGGAATTCATGGGTCCTGTAAGGCTTCGTGATGTAGAAGAAGCACAATCCAGGATTGTCGCTATTATCCGCCGTCTGGAAGAATCTGGTGAAATCGTCATTGCCCGTGGCGGAGGAGATGATATTATTGTCTAGGCTTATCAAATCTCAATACACTAGCGCTATGCCCGCAGAAAAGAAGGTCATCTCTATCAGGGTGTTAGAATCATCACAACAACAAGAAGTCCCACAGATCTTCACTCATACAGAAGATGAAAGAAGGCGGATCCTCGAGGGTGCTCTAGCTCAGGCGGATAATATTGTGTTGAAGGCCAGTGAGGAAGCTGAACAGATTCGTCAGCAAATCCAACTGGAACAACGAGAATGGGATCAGCAAAAATCTTTATTGGCCGAAGAATCCAGGCAGCAGGGCTTTGAAATAGGCTATCAGGAAGGTAGAACCCAGGGGTATGAAGAGTACCGTCAAACAATCATGTTTGCCCAAGAAACGGTTGATGCGTCAAAAAAAGATTACGAGAATCATATTGAATCATCAGAAAAGGTGATTCTTGATCTCGGGGTGAAAATAGCCGGGAAGATAATCGGGAAAAAACTAGCTGAAGATGAAGCTTTCCTTCCCCTTGTAAAGAGAGCGTTAAAAAACTCCAGGGAGTACATGGATATTCAGTTGCACGTAAATCCGAAATACTTCCAGGAATTGCTTATTCAAAAAGATGAACTGATTGCCATCTTTCCGAAGGATATTGATTTCTATATTTACCCAGATGACGATCTTGAGGAAACATCATGCATCATCGAATCTGAAAATGGCAGAGTTGACGCAAGTGTAGATAGCCAATTGGAAGAAATCAAAAATAAGCTGTTTGAAATGCTGGAGAGTGAACAATAGTGAAGGCCAAGGATTTATTGGAACATGTCGACTTTCTGGATAGTTTTAAACGTTATGGACGAGTTAAAAGAGTTGTTGGCTTAATGATTGAGTCCCAGGGTCCTGAAAGTTCAATAGGCGATGTCTGCTTTATACATGTGGGCACAAAGAAAAAGCGGAAAATCCAAGCGGAGGTTGTCGGCTTTAAAGAGGAAAACGTCATTTTGATGCCGTATACATCTCTTCACGATATATCACCTGGAAGTCTCGTTGAAACGACGATGAAACCACTTGAAATTAAAGCAGGGACGGGATTGATTGGCAAAGTCGTTGATTCGCTGGGTGTGCCATTGGATCAGTCCAGCCTTCCAAAAGGATTGGCGTCAGTTCCTACAGAACAAGACCCTCCCAACCCTTTGAGCAGACCGCCAATCTCGGAACCGATAGAAGTCGGAGTCAGGATGATTGATAGCCTGCTGACCGTTGGGAGCAGCCAGCGTGTTGGGATATTTGCCGGTAGTGGTGTAGGGAAAAGTACATTGCTTGGAATGATTGCCAGAAATACTACAGCAGACCTGAATGTCATTGGGCTGATTGGTGAACGGGGTCGAGAAGTCAGGGAGTTCATCGAACGTGATTTAGGACCGGAAGGACTAAAGCGTTCGATAGTAGTTGTTGCCACTTCAGACCAGCCTGCATTAATGCGGATCAAAGGAGCTTATACAGCAACAGCGATTGCAGAGTACTTCCGAGATAAAGGACTGAACGTCATGCTGATGATGGATTCAGTTACACGAGTGGCAATGGCGCAGCGTGAAGTAGGTCTAGCAGTTGGAGAACCTCCTACCACTAAAGGCTATACTCCTTCAGTATTTGCCATCCTTTCAAGACTTCTTGAAAGAACCGGGACGAATGAATTTGGATCGATAACAGGTTTTTATACCGTCCTTGTCGATGGTGATGACATGAACGAACCTATTGCTGACACAGTAAGGGGAATCCTGGATGGCCATTTTGTATTAGACAGGGATTTAGCCAATAAAGGGCCAGTACCCTGCAGTGAACGTATTGAAAAGCATTAGCCGAATCATGAACAATATTGTCGCCGATGAACATGTCAAAGCGGCTGAAAGATTAAGGGAATTACTAAGTACCTATATCAACGCTGAGGATTTAATTAATATCGGGGCATATAAAAAAGGTACTTCTGCCGAGATAGATGAAGCGATTATGAAGTATCCACAAATTCTAAATTTTTTAAAACAAGGTACTAATGACAAAGTCTCAATAAATGAGAGTGTCCAGGCTTTATTGCAGCTAGTAAGGAAAGGTTGATGGATCAATGCGGTATCAATTCAAGTTTGATAAGATCCTTTCACTCAAGTCGAGAGAAGTGGACGAAGCACAAGTCGTGTACCAGGATTCAGTCAAAAAGTTCGAAGAGGCGGCTGACAGACTCTATCATCTTCTGAAGAAAAAAGAAGATCTTGAGAGCTTCCAATCAGACAGGCTTCTGGACGGTTTGCCTGTCCAGGAAATACGGCACCATCAACAGTTTATCGGCAATCTTGAAAAATCGATTGCCCACTATCAGAAAGTTGTGATGAATGCGAGAAACATCATGAATTATCAACAAGTGCAGCTGATGGAGAAAAATCAGGAAGTAAAAAAGTTTGAAAAAATCAAAGAAAAAGACCATCTTCGATTTCTGGCAGATGCAAAGTATGCAGAAAGCAGGATGATGGATGAAGTCTCGATTCAGCAATATATGAACCGGGAAATTAGGTGATCAGTGTGGAGGAAAAAGAAAATCAGGATGGAAACAAGCTTCAATGGTTTTTATATGTGATCGCGATTCCAACCTTGTTCGCGATTGTTATTGCGTTATTTGCGCTTTCGATTCTAGGGATCAATATTTTCGATACAGCGAAGGACATCGGAGGGAAAGTACCTTTCATATCTCAGTTTGTAAAGGAAGAAAAGCCGCTATCCATTGAAGAATTTGAAAAAGATATCATCAGCCTTGAAGCAGAAATTAAAGACCGCGAAGCAAAAATGGATCAACTGAAGTCTAAAATCGATAGCAAGGATACACAGCTAAAACGAATGGAATTGGAAAAAGCACAGCTTCAGGCACAAATAGAGGAATTAACCGCGATCCAGGAGGAAAACAAGCGGGCCTTCCGGGAAATCGTCAAAACCTATGAAACAATGTCAGCGAAGAGTGCTGCTCCAATTATTTCTAAAATGGACACAGATGAAGCCGTGAAGATTCTGACAAACATTAAGCCAGAAACACTTGCGTCCATAATGGAAAAGCTTCCCGCCGAAGAAGCAGCGAAGTATACAGAGATATTGACGAACGAAGCTAACAGTAATTAGCTGACGTGAATTCGAGAGGAGGTGAAAACATTGGAAATAGGAGGTCTTGGTTTTTTTAATTCTATTGCTGCTGGAAAACAGACACTGTCCGTAAATAGTGGTGCTGCTGGAAGCTTCGCAGAGTTAGTGTCAACAGTATTATCCGGAAAAGCAGAGTTAATCCCCTCATCTGAAGCGGCGCAGAGTGAAAACCTTGAAAGTCTGGGTGCCTTGGCAGAAATGATTAACATAAACGATCTTTTAGACTTAGAAGATGGACTGAAGTTGCTGGATGTATTGAAATCAGACACTGGAAATCTATTACCTAAGGCACTGGCGCATTTTGGGATAAACAAAGAAGATTTGAAGCTGTTTATTCAAAAATGGACAGGAAACAGTGAAAATGATATCGAGAGTATCTCTGAAGATGAGCTCTTGTCATCCTTAGCGGTTATCATAACAGGAATCGCCAATCAAAATGGAAATCAAATACTCGGAAAGATCGAACAAAATGATTTACACACATTAAAGGCACTTAAACTTTTAGAATTAATGACTAAATATGCTGATGGGAATGAATATAAAAGCTATGATTCTGTGAAAGAATCCCTGAAGAATCTTGGTGAGGAATTAAAGAACCTTTTTGAAACGAGTAAACCAAATCCTCATACGGATTATTTTCAAAAAAGATTTACCCTGTTAGCGAGTGATTTAAACCTTGTAAACTCAAAAAAAATGACTTTAACAGAGGGCAGCTCAGCATTAAAGACGGATAGTCCAGCAGGAACTGTTGCTTACCTTCCCCAGATGACAAAGGTTGAACAATTGATGCTAACAATGAATAGCCCAGAAAGACCGGTCTCACCTGAACAATTAATGAAACAATTTGAATCGATTCTTTCGAAATCGCATTTCATGAATAGTGGGGGAACTCAAAAACTATTCATAAAATTATTCCCTGAGCACCTTGGGAGCATCCGTATAGAGCTTTTTCAAAAGGATCAAACGATGATGGCGAGAATAATAACTACATCTGGAACGGCAAAAGAAACGCTGGAGTCACACATTAATGGTCTTAAACAGGCCTTTGCAGCACAAAACCTTTCAGTGGAAAGGATTGAAGTGACTCAGCAGCAAAGCCAGCAAGAACGATTCCTGAATAGAGATTCCCAGCAACAGGAGCGGCAGCCAAACAGAGGACAGCGGGAAACAAAAGAAGAAACAGGGGATTTTAACCTTTCTTTTGAAGAAGCACTGCTAAATACTGAAGTTTAGGAGATAGACAATGGTAAATTCAATCAATTCTACTTATCTGCTTTCCAATCTTCAAAAGGACAGGAAAGCTGGTTCGGATATACTTGGAAAAGATGATTTTTTGAAAATCCTGATGACTCAGCTTCAGAACCAGGATCCCATGAATCCAATGCAAGATAAGGATTTCATAGCTCAAATGGCAACATTTTCAACACTTGAGCAAATCACAAATATGGGAAAATCAATCGATCGTTTTGTACAGGCTGAACAGCAAAATAAAATGATATCCTACAGCCAGTTTGTCGGAAAAGATGTCACATGGCATAAAATTGAAACCGCAAATGGCGAAGAAACCATTCAACAGGGAAATGGAAAGGTAGCCTCTGTGCAGTTCAAGGAAGATACGGTTTCTTTTATTCTTGAAGATGGGAAGATCCTGGAGCCAGCGAATATTTCACAGATCAACGAGTTATCAAGTGAAAATCATATGCTGCAGGCAAGTATGTTGATTGGAAAAACAATTACCTATCTTGATGAAAATAAACAAGAAAAATCAGCTAATGTCCTTTCCGTTTCATTTAAAAATGGGAAAACATCCTATTTACTAGATGATGAGAATAAAACAAGCATCATTTCTTCACAGATCACCAAAATTCAATAACGTAAGGAAGTGATGTAATGGATAAAACAAATTTTAATCCAATTCATTCACTGCCTGTTAACAGGACACACCTTAAACCTGTAAAAGCCAACCAATTAACACAAACATCTTTTTCCTTGCAATTGCAAAATGCAATTCAATCAAAGAATCAACTGACTATAAGCAAGCATGCAACTGAACGACTGGAGCAGAGGGGAATCAATATCTCCCAGGAGCGCTGGAACAGGATCGAGGAAAAAGTTAGTCAGGCTAAGGCCAAGGGCGTGAGTGATTCACTCGTTCTGCTAAAGGACGCTGCACTGATTGTCAGTGCAAAAAACAACACTGTCATTACAGCGATGGGAAGGCAGGAAGCAGCCGAACAAATATTCACCAATATAAATGGAACAATTGTTATGGAAAATTAAAAATCAAAAGGCTGGACCTTTACGGAGGCCTGGGCTGTGGACCGATTGAAGCAGCCCCAAAATCGAAAGGAGTTTTGAATAATGCTTCGTTCAATGTATTCAGGAATCAGTGGAATGAAAAACTTCCAAACAAAACTTGATGTAATCGGAAACAATATTGCCAATGTAAATACATACGGCTTCAAAAAGGGCCGTGTTACTTTTAAGGATACTATGAATCAAACGATTTCAGGTGCAAGTGCTGCTACCGACAATAAGGGCGGTAAAAACCCGATGCAGGTGGGGCTGGGCTCCACGATTGCGACCATCGATATGATCGACACTCAATCAAGCTTGCAAACAACAGGACGCGCCCTTGACCTTGCAATTTCAGGCGATGGGTATTTTGTTGTAAAACAGGGTCAATCACAGATGTATACACGTGCCGGGAACTTCTACTTGGATGATAATGGGACATTGGTTACTGGTGAGGGTCTGAAAGTTCAATCCTATAATCAAATAGGACAGTTAGAAGATATAACTGTTAACGTTAATGCGCTTTTACCCGCTAAGCAGACTACTGAATTAGTCATGAAGGGTAATCTTCCAAAGGACGCGAAGGGCAATTCGGAATTACTTCAGCAAATCAAGGTTGTGGATGATAAAGGAATTGAGCATGTGATTGATTTGAAAATCTCGCCTGTGGATGCTTCTACAGGATCTTGGAAGTTATCCTTTATTGATAAATCAATCACCGTCGATCCTAACAATCCAAACGCAAATGTTGTTGAGCAACCGATCACTATTCCTGATTTTAATCCTGCAAATCCACCTGCAGATTTGTCTATTACCCTGAAGGTTAATGACGGAAATAATGGAGTTAGAAACCTGACTGTACAAATGCCGGTTAAGGATTTGACAAAAGAAGGCGGCAGCATGGACGCCAATGCCTATCCAGACGGCAACACGCAAGGCGCCCTTGAAAGCTTCAATATCGGTTCAACTGGTGAAATCAACGGAGTCTTCTCAAATGGTCTCGTATTAACGCTTGGACAGCTTGCACTGGCTAAATTCAGCAATCCATCAGGACTATCAAAGGTCGGAAACAACACATTCCAGGAATCAGTCAACTCTGGGACTGCTAATATCAATGTTCCTGGTGAAGGCAGGGGCTCCATTGCAGCGGGAGCACTTGAAATGTCCAATGTGGACCTTTCGGAAGAGTTTACCGAAATGATCACGGCTCAGCGGGGTTTCCAGGCAAATACAAGAATCATAACAACATCTGATGAAATCCTCCAGGAGCTCGTAAACTTAAAACGATAGACTAGGAGAGGAGCAGGGCTGAAAGGGCAATCCTTTTAGCCCCTGTGGATAATTGTGATTAAAGTAACTAAATTAAACGGTAAATCATTTAGAATTAATTCATTATTTATTGAAGTGGTTGAAGCTTTTCCGGACACGACGATTACATTAACCAATGGGCGAAAGTATGTCGTACGGGAAAGTGAAGATGAAGTAAGCAAATTAATCCGGGAATTTTATCAGAGTGTCGGTCTTCTTGGAGGGCGAGTGTTGGAGGAACTGAATCATGAAGAATAATAAGCTGGTAATGATTATGTCGGTCATGCTGGTAGCCATATTACTCGTAGGAACTATAGCAGTTGTAGCGGTTATGAAGCTTACGGCAGAGGATGGCGAAAAAGAGCCAAGCATCGATGAGGTGCTGGAAGCTTCCGTAGATATTCCCGAGGTAACTACAAACCTGGCATCAAATGATTTTATAAAGATTTCATTCAAAATCGAAACAGACGGCAAAAAAGCAAAAGAAGAGTTGGAAAAGAGAGATTTTCAGGTGAAAAACCTAATTATTTATGAACTATCCGAGAAAAAGGCAGAAGAGCTGCAAGGCAAGGAAGGCAAGATGAACCTTGAAGAAACTCTCAAAACAAAGTTGAATGACCTGATGCTTGATGGGAAAATCAAAAAGGTCTACATAACAGGTTCTCTCCTCCAATAACAGATTGAATGAAACTACCGTAACCATATGGAGGTGAAGAGAATGTCGGGAGAGGTATTATCGCAAAGCGAAATTGATGCTTTGTTATCGGCTTTATCAACAGGGGAAATGGATGCGGATGAATTAAAGAAGGAACAAGTAGAGAAAAGGGTTAAAGTTTATGATTTTAGAAGAGCTTTGCGTTTCTCGAAGGATCAAATCCGCAGCCTTACCCGAATTCATGAAAACTTTGCCAGGCTATTGACTACCTTTTTCTCCGCGCAGTTAAGGACGTATGTCAATATTAGTGTCGCTTCAGCAGACCAGATCCCTTATGAGGAATTCATCCGGTCGATTCCGAAGATGACAATATTGAATGTATTTGATGTAGAACCACTAGAGGGAAGGATCCTGATGGAGGTTAACCCAAACATTGCATACGCAATGATGGACAGGCTGCTTGGAGGAAAAGGGGCAAGCCATAATAAAGTCGATAGTTTGACTGAAATTGAAACTAGGATCATGTCTAATATGTTTGAGAAAGCTTTTGAAAACTTCAGGGAGGCCTGGGGTTCAATATCAGATATCGATCCGCAGTTATCCGAATTCGAGATTAATCCTCAATTTTTACAAATGGTTTCGCCTAATGAGACCGTCGTGGTGATTTCGTTGAACACTACTATAGGAGAAGCAAGCGGAATGATCAATATATGCATCCCGCATGTAGTTCTGGAGCCGATCATTCCTAAATTGTCAGTAAAGTATTGGATGCAATCGGATAAGAAACAAAGCTTGCCTATCGAAAATTCAGTATTGCAAAGTGAAATTCAAAAGGCTGATGTTTCAATTACAGCAGAAATAGGATCCTCCGAAATCTCAATCCAGGATTTCCTGATGCTTGATATCGGTGATGTAATTGAATTAAATCAGCAAATTGACCAGCCTTTACTGATAAAAGTCGGAGATATCCCTAAATTTGTAGGACAGCCAGGGAAATTGAACAAAAAGTTAGCCATTCAAGTGTTTGATACATTTAAGGGGGGAGACGTTGATGGTGAGCGATGACATGTTATCTCAAGATGAAATTGATGCGCTTCTTAGAGGAACCTCTGATGAAGCGGAAGAAACAGAAAGTACAATTAACGTAGATGACTATTTTTCTTTCATGGAAAGAGATGCTTTAGGAGAAATCGGCAACATATCGTTTGGCAGTTCAGCTACCGCATTATCAACTTTATTGAACCAGAAGGTGGAAATTAATACCCCTACGGTTACAGCTGTGCACAGGTCAAAACTTGAAGATGCTTTTCCTGATCCTTATGTGGCCGTGCAGGTATACTATACAGAAGGATTTACCGGCAGTAATATGCTTGTTATCCAACAAAATGATGCAGCGATTATCGCGGATTTAATGCTTGGTGGCGATGGATTGAACCCAAGGGAATTACTTGATGAGATTCAGCTGAGTGCCGTTCAAGAGGCAATGAACCAAATGATGGGATCTGCTGCAACCTCCATGTCGACAGTGTTTAGCAAAAGAGTCGATATTTCACCTCCGAATATCAATCTGTTGAATGTAGTGGAAGGTGAAGGAACTGATTCGATTCCTGAGGATGATATTTTGGTAAAAGTATCATTCTCGTTAAAGATTGGCAATTTAATAGATTCTAATATTATGCAACTTTTGCCAGTAAGTTTCGCTAAAAGTTTGGTTGATGAATTATTGAATCCCGGTGGTGCACAGGCACCTGAAACTCAAGCTTCACCTATACCGCAAAGTAATCAGGTTGAATTAAGTCAATCTAATACTGCGCAAGAACAGGCCAACTACGCTCAAACTCAGGCGATGCAGCAAGAATATCAGGTGCAACATGAACCCGCTTTTTATCAGCCACAAACCAATCAGGGAGTTCCACAAGGACATGGCTATTCTCAGCCAATGCCATCGGCGCCACAGCATATAGGCCATGTGATGCCAGGAGCACAGCCAACGGTTCAACCTGCTGTATTCTCAAGTTTTGAGACAGTGCAGACACAACAGGCGGAGACAAAGAACCTGGATATGCTGCTTGATATTCCGCTGCAGGTCACAGTTGAACTGGGCAGAACGAAACGTTCGGTTAGAGACATCCTCGAATTGGGATCGGGTTCAATCATCGAGCTAGACAAACTAGCCGGAGAACCTGTCGATATTCTAGTCAACAATCGCTTGATTGCTCAAGGTGAAGTAGTTGTTATTGATGAGAATTTTGGTGTCCGTGTTACGGATATAATCAGCCAGAGCGATCGCATTAAAAAATTGAAATAATCTACAGGGGGAATTCCAATGGCAAACAAGATTTTAGTCGTAGACGATGCGGCTTTCATGAGAATGATGATTAAGGATATTTTGACAAAAAACGGCTTCGAAGTCGTCGCAGAGGCAGCTGACGGTGCACAGGCACTTGAAAAATATAAAGAATTCCAGCCTGACCTTGTGACAATGGATATTACAATGCCAGAAATGGATGGCATCACTTCCTTAAAGGAAATCAAAAAAATCAACCCGAACGCAAAGGTTATCATGTGTTCAGCAATGGGCCAGCAAGCGATGGTCATTGATGCAATCCAGGCTGGTGCAAAAGATTTCATCGTAAAACCTTTCCAAGCAGACCGTGTTATCGAAGCGATTTCAAAAACATTAGGTTAGTGAACTTTTATCATTTAGAGGGTGCGGCAATTGTTAAGATTATTCCGAACTGCCTCGACAATTCTTTTCTTATTAGCTGCTTTGTTAAGTCCGCTGAGCTTCCCGAGCGCAGAGCAGCTAAATAAGAGTGTAAAGGATTGCTTGAAAGATCCATCGTGTGAAGATGAACAGGCAGATAAAAATACAAACATATCAAACGATGAAGATTCCCAGGTTGGAGTAAGTTTCCTGGATTTCGTCAGGATGATCCTTGCTACCGCCTTTGTGGCAGCATTAATCTACTTTCTCCTTAAGTTCATTAATAAAAAGAGTATGGTATATAAAAGCTCGCAGCTTGTAGAAAATCTCGGAGGCGCAAGCCTTGGCGCTAACAGATCAGTCCAGATTGTTAAAGCGGGCAATAAGCTGCTCATCGTTGGTGTAGGAGAAAATATACAACTACTAAAAGAAATAGACGACCCGGAAGAGTATAGCCAAGTCATTCAGGAGTATAACAATAAAATGGAGCAGCTTGTACAGCCAAGCGATATTGTGACAAAGTTGCTTAAAAGAGCGAAGAAAGATGGCGGCAATCAGCGTTCCGATTTTTCCGCACTACTAAAGAATCAACTGAGTGATATGGCGAGCGGAAGAAAGAAAATGTTTGAGGAGATTCAGAAGAAAGGGTCAGAAAAAAATGAATGAGTTTATGGAGTTTTTCAACAGCAGTGCTCCTGAGAGTGTCTCGACATCCGTTAAGCTGATGCTCCTTCTGACCGTGCTTTCCATTGCGCCAGGCATCTTGATTTTAATGACAAGTTTTACAAGGATCATCATCGTTCTTTCCTTTGTCAGAACGGCGCTTGCAACACAGCAAATGCCGCCCAACCAAGTGTTGGTCGGTCTTGCAATGTTCCTGTCATTCTTCATCATGGCACCTACTTTCCAGGAAGTGAATGAACAAGCTCTGACTCCTTTATTCAATGAAGAAATCAATTTGGAGCAAGCCTACGACCGGGCATCCATCCCTTTCAAGGAATTCATGAGTGCTCATACCAGACAGAAGGATTTAACGTTGTTCCTTGAATATTCTAAAGCTGACACACCTGAATCCATTCAAGATATCCCTCTGACAGCTCTTGTTCCTGCATTTGCCATCAGTGAAATCAAAACAGCATTCCAAATCGGGTTCATGATATTCATCCCTTTTCTAGTAATAGATATGGTTGTGGCAAGTGTCTTGATGTCGATGGGGATGATGATGCTTCCGCCAGTCATGATTTCACTTCCATTTAAAATTTTGCTTTTTGTCATGGTAGACGGATGGTATTTAGTCGTGAAATCATTATTACAAAGTTTTTAAGCAGGTGAATGAAAAATGACATCAGAAGCGGTTATTTCGATAGCTGAAAGAGGAATTTATACAGTTTTAATGATTTCAGGGCCTTTGCTGATACTAGCGCTGGTAGTTGGTTTGATCGTCAGTATTTTTCAGGCTACAACGCAAATACAGGAACAGACACTGGCTTTTGTGCCGAAAATTGTTGCCGTCCTGGTCGGCGTCATTTTCTTTGGGACGTGGATGCTCAGTTATATGCTGAGCTATGCGACGGAGATATTTTCAAATCTTACAAGGTTCGTAGGCTGATGAGATGCTAGATTTCATTCCATCGTTTCCGGCATTCCTGCTGATTTTTGTAAGGGTGACGTCCTTTTTCTTGATGATGCCTTTATTTTCATATCGGACGATACCCGCATCACATAAAGTAGGGCTGGGATCCATGCTTTCTATCATCATGTTTACCGCAATAGGATCTCCAGAAATAACAGTAGATAGCACGTATTTCATGCTGGTCATCAAAGAAGCAATGGTTGGGTTATTCATAGGCTTCATTGCGGCTTTAATGATGGCTGCCATCCAGATTGCAGGGGGATTCATCGATTTTCAAATGGGCTTTGCAATCGCGAATGTCATTGATCCACAAACAGGCGCACAAAGCCCACTGATGGGGCAGTATTTATATACAATTGCTCTTTTGTTTCTGCTGACAGTCAATGGGCATCATTTGTTGATGGATGGAATATTTTACAGTTATGATTTTATCCAAATCGATCAGCTGATGATTCCCTTTGGGAATGAAAATATTGCCGAATTCATTATCCTGGCTTTTAACAAAATGTTCATTATTGCCTTCCAAATGTCCCTGCCGGTTGTTGGCAGTTTGTTCCTGGTCGATGTCGCGCTGGGGATTGTGGCAAGAACTGTGCCGCAATTAAATATATTTGTAGTCGGACTGCCAGTCAAAATTGCTGTCAGCTTTCTCGTCCTTATTGCGGTAATGGGCGTGCTGATAATGGTAATATCGGATCTATTCTCAACCACTCTTGCGACAATGCGAGGATTGATGGAATTGATCGGAGGAGCTTAAATGGATTTTTTAAGATTAGACCTGCAATTTTTTGCAGGTGAGAAAACTGAAAGAGCGACTCCTAAAAAGAGGCAGGACGCACGAAAAAAAGGACAGGTTGCCAAAAGCCAGGATGTCAATACAGCCATTGTCCTCCTTGCTGTGTTTTTGTTTTTAATGTTTTTTGGCAGTGTGATGCTGGAGCGACTCATCGGAATTCTTCGCCATTCACTGCAAAATTATATGCTGATGGATTTGACAGCGAACAATATTGAATCAATTGTAATCGAGATATTGGGTGAACTGCTCATTTTCCTCGGACCGGTCATGATTGTTGCGTTGATCGCAGGAGTGGCTGCCAACTACATTCAAGTCGGCTTTATGTTTTCTACTGAGGCAATACAAATGAAACTTGAAAAGATTAATCCAATTAGCGGCTTCAAAAGGATTTTTTCCATGAGGGCTATCGTTGAATTGTTAAAATCAATCCTCAAAATTACCTTTGTAGGAGTGATTGCTTTCTCAGTTCTGTGGCTGCGATTGGACGAAGTCTTGCTGCTTGCTAATAAGAGTGTTGGTGCTGCACTTACTACCATTGCGGGGCTGACGCTTCAGATGGGTCTTTTTGCTTCCGGAGCATTGCTATCTTTATCATTATTGGATTATCTGTACCAAAAATATGATTATGAGAAAAGTATCCGTATGTCAAAGCAAGACTTGAAAGATGAGTATAAAAATATCGAGGGTGACCCTCTGATCAAGTCGAAAATCAAGCAGAAGCAAAGAGAGATGGCAATGCGGCGGATGATGCAAGAAGTCCCAAAAGCGGATGTGGTCATAACAAACCCGACTCATTTTGCGATTGCGTTAAAATATGACGAGCAGAAGTCAGATGCGCCGATTGTTGTAGCAAAAGGTGTCGATTTTGTTGCACAGAAGATTAAATTGATTGCCAAGGAAAATGACATCATTTCTGTCGAGAACCGTCCTCTGGCAAGGGCTTTATACAGCCAGTCTGAAATAGGGGATGCCATTCCTGAGGAATTTTTCAAAGCGGTGGCAGAAATCCTGGCCTATGTATATCAAACAAAAAATAAAGTGCTGTAATTCTTAGGTATGCAGTGTTTAGGAGAGAAGTACTATGTCAGCAAGAGACCTATCCGTCCTGCTTAGTGTCATATTAATCGTAGCCATGTTGATCATTCCTTTTCCGTCATGGCTATTAAGTGTACTAATCATGGTAAACATCTCAATTGCACTACTGGTGCTATTGAACACAATGAATATGACCGAGCCGCTGCAGTTTTCTGTTTTTCCTTCACTGCTGCTGTTGTTAACATTATTCAGGCTTGGGCTGAATGTATCGACAACACGTTCAATTCTGTCAAAAGGTGAAGCAGGCGGAGTGGTTGAGACGTTCGGAACCTTCGTTGTCGGAGGGAATGTTGTTGTCGGGATGGTCGTTTTCCTGATACTGATCATAATCCAATTCGTCGTCATCACCAAAGGTTCAGAGCGTGTTTCAGAGGTGGCAGCACGATTTACACTGGATGCGATGCCTGGTAAGCAAATGAGTATCGATGCTGATTTAAATGCCGGGATGATTTCTGAACAGCAGGCGCGTGAACGACGCGAAAAAGTAAGCCGTGAAGCCGACTTTTACGGTGCGATGGACGGTGCTAGTAAATTCGTAAAAGGAGATGCGATCGCGGGAATTATCATCGTTCTGATCAACTTGATCTTCGGGATTGTCATAGGTATGACTCAATTAGGGTTAAGCATTGGAGAATCAGCTGAAAAATTCTCATTATTGACAGTTGGAGATGGGATTGTCAGTCAAATTCCGGCACTGCTGATTTCAACAGCGACTGGTATAGTGGTTACTCGTGCTGCGTCTGACGGAAATCTTGGAATTGATATTACTTCACAGTTACTGGCTTATCCTAAAATGCTGTATGTCGGGGCAGCAACGATTTTCCTTTTAGGGCTGTTTACACCAATCCACGATATGCTTACGATTCCAATCGCAGCACTGATGGCTTTTGGTGGGTACTCCTTCTCCCGTGTTCCAGAGCCGGATAAGCAGCAGCTGCAGGAAATGGAAGAAGACATCCAGATGGACGAGATGAAGAGTCCAGAAAGTGTTGTTAATCTACTAAATGTTGATCCAATTGAGTTTGAATTTGGGTATGGGTTAATTCCCCTAGCAGACGCTAACCAGGGAGGAGACCTTTTAGACCGGATTGTCATGATAAGAAGGCAGCTGGCCATTGAGCTGGGATTAGTCATTCCGGTGGTCAGGATCCGGGACAATATTCAGCTCCAACCGAATGAATACAGACTGAA
This sequence comes from Mesobacillus subterraneus, assembly GCF_020524355.2. Taxonomy (NCBI): domain Bacteria; kingdom Bacillati; phylum Bacillota; class Bacilli; order Caryophanales; family Bacillaceae; genus Mesobacillus; species Mesobacillus subterraneus. Next base: position 2,471,145 of record NZ_CP129019.1, on the reverse strand, counting down.
AATTAAAGGAAATGAAATGGCCAGGGGTGAATTGCTCCTCGATCATTATCTGGCAATGAGTCCTGGTATAGATGATGATTCAATTGAAGGAATCGATACAATCGAACCAAGTTTTGGCTTGCCTGCTAAATGGATCACGGAAGAAATGAAGGAACAGGCTGAAATCTTCGGCTACACCGTTGTCGATCCGCCTTCAGTGGTGTCGACACATATTACAGAAGTGATCAAGGCTAATGCACATGAGTTGCTCGGAAGACAGGAAACAAAGCAGCTGATCGATCATCTTCGTGAAAGCTATCCAATCCTTGTCGAGGAAGCAACTCCTAATCCATTATCTGTTGGAGAAATTCAAAAAGTACTTGGCAAGCTGCTTAAGGAGAATGTATCAATCAGGAATTTACCGATTATCTTCGAAACACTTGCAGATTACGGAAAAGTAACATCAGATACAGACATTCTTGCTGAATATGTTCGTCAGGCACTTGCAAGGCAAATTACGAACCAGTATTCACGGAATGGAGAAACCTTAAAGGTGATTACACTGTCAGGAAGGGTAGAAAAGGTGATTGCGGAAGGTGTCCAGCAAACTGAGCACGGTAACTTCTTATCTCTTGATCCGGCCCTTTCGCAAGGGGTTTTGGAATCTGTGGCAAACCAGGTAGAGCAATTGAGCATAATGGAACAAACCCCGATTATCTTATGCTCACCTGCAGTCAGGATGTATGTGCGCCAGTTGACTGAAAGGTATTTTGCACAGATTCCTGTATTGTCTTATAACGAACTCGAAGCAAATGTTGAAGTCCAAAGTGTCGGAGTGGTGAATGTAGAATGAAAGTGAAAAAGTATACAGCTTCATCCATGCCGGAAGCAATGAAACTAGTCAGAGGGGAATTGGGAAGTGATGCAGTAATCTTGAATTCTCGTGTTGTCCAGACAGGAGGGTTCATGGGCTTTTTTAAGAAAAATAGTATTGAGGTAATTGCCGCCATTGACCCAGACACTGAAGCAAGTCCAAAGCCTGCCAGTACGGATAAGCCAAATAAATTCAAGCCGTACGTAAAAGATGATGAATCTAAAAAAGGCTTACAAACTGTAAAGATGAACCCTTTAACAGAAATTCAGCGAAAAGCCGACAAGGACCTTTTAAAAGAAATTTCTCAGCTTAAGGAAATGTTAAAGGGAACGGGTAAATCTGAAGGTGTTCCTTTGCCAGAACCATTGAGCAGGCAAATCCAATACTTGAGAGATCAGGAAGTAGATCATGAAATTATTGATGAATTGGCTGCAGCTATTCTTGAAAAGTGGTACCTTGGTGGAGCGAAAGCAAGTGATAAGGAAATTACCGACTGGATTGGCTCAGCTATTGGAGACAAGCTTTCTCCACTTTCATTTGAAGGAGTTTCTTTTAAAAGGAAGTTTGTCAATGTCATTGGACCGACGGGAGTAGGGAAAACGACAACTTTGGCAAAGGTTGCTGCTGAATGTGTATTGAAGCATCAGAAGAAGGTGGCTTTTATTACGACAGACACCTATCGAGTTGCGGCAATTGAGCAGTTGAAAACTTATGCGAAAATCCTCGATGTTCCTATCGAAGTTTGCTACAACTTGGATGATTTTAAAGCTGCCACAGATAAATTCGCTGAGTATGATCTTGTTTTTATTGATACTGCTGGACGGAATTTCAGAAATCAAAAATATGTAAACGATTTGAAAAATGTAATTGATTTCGGTAAGAACATGGAAACCTACCTTGTCCTCGCTTTGACGGCAAAACAAAAAGATATGGAAGAAATTACAAAGCAATTTTCGCTGATTCATATTGATCAATTTATTTTTACTAAATTGGATGAAACTGCGGTTTACGGGTCGATGCTTAATATGGCAATAAAGTTCTCGACTGGAATTGCCTATCTGACCAATGGACAAGATGTGCCAGATGACCTGATCCAGGCGAATCCTAAAATGATTGCAAATACTATTCTTGGAGCAAGCACCTATGAATGATCAGGCAGAAAAATTAAGGAATCGTCTAAAAATGGAAACTCCATCGAAGGAAGCGAAAACCCTTGCAGTGGTCAGCGGCAAGGGTGGAGTCGGCAAATCGAATTTTTCACTTAACTTCTCAATTTCCCTCGCCAAAAAAGGCTTTAAGGTATTATTATTTGACCTTGATATCGGAATGGGGAACATCGAGATACTAATGGGTAAAAATTCTTCGCTTTCCATTGCCGATTTCCTTTCAGGCAAATCTTCGATGGAAGAAGTTATTTTTGAAGGGCCGCATGGAGTTGAATACATATCAGGCGGTACAGGTTTAAGCCAGTTGGTCAGGATGGACCGTGATAGCGTCGAATATTTTACTTCCAGCTTAAGTGAAGTCCTAATGAAGTATGATTATCTAATTTTTGATATGGGAGCCGGATTGAACGAAGAAACATTATCCATCTTGCTGTCTGTCAATGAAATAATTGTCATCACTACGACTGAACCAACCTCATTGATGGATGCATACGCCACAATGAAATATATTCATCTTGCAGATTCAGAATTGCCTTTCTATTTAGTGGTCAACAGGGCGGGTTCTGCCAAGGAGGGCAATGACACGATGGTAAGGCTCGAGGATGTTCTCGTGAAATTTTTGGGCAGGACCCCTACCAAGCTTGGGATCCTGCCTGATGATAAAGCAGTCCAGGAAGCTGTGAAACGCCAAATACCCTTTACGTTGTTCAATGAAAGGTCACAAGCTTCTAAAGGATTGGCAGCGATTATTGAAAAATATATCAATAAAGAGAGCTACAATGCCGAAAAGAGAGATAACAGGAGTTTTACAGCAAGATTGAAGCAATTCCTTTTCGAAAGGTAGTGGTCGAGTGGCAAAAATTAGAGTTCTCATCGTAGATGATTCGGCTTTCATGCGCAAGCTGATCAACGACTTTCTATCAGAACACCCTGAAATTGATGTTATTGGCACGGCGCGTAACGGAGAAGATGCCATTAAGAAATGGCGGGAATTAAGTCCCGACGTTATAACACTTGATGTCGAGATGCCTAAATTTAATGGGTTAGAAGTTTTGAAGATGGTTATGAAAGAACGACCGCTTCCTGTCGTTATGCTTTCAAGCACCACGAAAGAAGGCGCAGACACGACTTTGCAGGCGATACAAGCGGGAGCTGTGGATTTTGTGGCAAAGCCATCAGGGTCCATTTCTATTGATTTACATAAAATCAAAACGGAGTTAATCCAGAAAGTTTTATCAGCCAGTAAAGCTAACTTAACCAAAATAAACTTTCTTGAAGACTCCAAATCTATTGGAAAGAACCAGAACCGTTCAATAGATTCAGAGATAAAGGTAGTAGGACATGTAACGACCAGGGGATTTACCCGTGAATCCAAAAAGATAGTCTGCATAGGGACATCTACCGGGGGTCCCCGGGCATTGCAACAGGTTTTAACTTCATTGCCAAAAGATATTGATGTACCTATACTTGTCGTCCAGCATATGCCGCCTGGTTTTACGAAGTCCCTTGCAAATCGACTAGATTCCTTGAGCCAGATCAGAGTCAAGGAAGCGGAAGATGGGGAACTTTTACAAAAAGGAACGGCCTATATAGCTCCAGGTGGATTCCATATGGAGGTTAAGAGTTTAGGGTCGACGTTGGCAGTCAGCCTTAGTCTGTCGTCCCCTCGAAATGGTCATCGACCTTCAGTGGATGTGATGTTCGAGTCCATCAGTACCGTCAAGAACTACTCTAAAATTGCTGTTATCATGACAGGAATGGGGTCAGATGGTTCTAAAGGGCTGGTTGAGATGAAAAAAAGCGGCGGAGTTAAAGCGATTGCCGAATCGCAGGATACATCAATCGTTTTCGGGATGCCGAAAGCAGCGATTGCAACGAACATGGTTGATGAGGTTGCGAATGTCGAAAACATCGCTCAAACAATCATGAATTATATTTGAGACCGGAGGTAATGAGCACATGGAATTGAATCAATATCTTGAAGTGTTTATTGAAGAAAGTAAAGAACATTTACAGGACTGCAATGAACAGTTGTTGGAATTAGAAAAGAGCCCACAGAATTTATCGATCATTAATGAAATTTTTAGGTCAGCCCATACTCTTAAAGGGATGTCCGCGACAATGGGTTATGAGGACCTGGCAAGCCTTACACATCAAATGGAAAATGTATTGGACGCAATACGGAATAACAGATTGACAACAACACCTGGAATTGTCGATATTATTTTCATGGCTGTCGACCACCTAGAAGATATGGTTCAGTCGATCGCGTCCGGGGGCGATGGCAAAAAGGATGTTACTGAAACAGTTGAAAAGTTGAAACTGATTGAAAAAGGGGAACCGCTCTCAGGATCTGCTAAGAACGAGGTTGCTGCTACAGCAGTTTTAGAGGCAAATCAACAATCCTACTATGATGAATTTGAATGGACGGTATTAAAGCAGTCCAAAGAACAAGGATTCGGTGTTTATGAAATTGCCATCGCTCTGCGAGAAGATTGTTTATTAAAGGCTGCCCGAGTTTTTATGGTGTTTGAGGTACTGGAGAAGATCGGAGAAGTAATCAAAGCAAATCCATCAGTAGAGCAGCTGGAAGAAGAGCAATTTGACCATGAATTTACTGTTACATTTGTCTCAAAAGATGATCCAGAGGATATAAAAAGCAAGATCATGAAGGTGTCTGAAGTTGTCAAAACGGACTTAAGATCTTTAGAGTTTGATAAAGATTCCAATGAAGATTTGGACAATACAAAAGTACATGAATCCAATTCTCCTGGTCTTGATCTAGTTTCTTCACCGGTGATTGATAAAAAAGGCAGTGTCAAACAGCAAAGTAATGGCAGCAAAACGATTAGGGTAAACATTGAACGTCTGGATATTTTAATGAATTTATTTGAAGAGCTTGTAATCGACCGTGGCAGACTAGAGCAAATTTCCAAAGATCTTGAAAATGGTGAGCTTACTGAAACGGTCGAAAGAATGTCCAGGATTTCAGGTGACCTACAAAATATCATTCTAAATATGCGGATGGTCCAGGTTGAAACGGTATTCAACCGCTTCCCGAGAATGATTCGTCAGTTAGCGAGAGATTTAAATAAGAAGATCAACCTTGACATCGTAGGTGCAGAAACAGAATTGGATCGCACTGTAATTGATGAGATTGGTGACCCTCTTGTACATTTATTGAGAAACTCTGTTGACCATGGGATTGAATCACCTGAAGTGCGCAGGGCAAAGGGCAAGAACGAAGAAGGTACGGTCGTGCTTCGTGCGTTCCACAGCGGAAATCATGTCTTCATTGAAATTGAAGATGATGGTGCTGGAATCAACAGGGATAAAGTTTTGAAGAAGGCAATCAGCAAGGGAATCATAACCGAGCAATCTGCTGCTGGGTTTACTGATAAACAGGTGTATGAATTAATTCTTTCTTCAGGCTTTTCCACTGCTGAGACAATATCCGACATTTCTGGCCGCGGGGTAGGATTGGATGTTGTAAAGAATACAATCGAGTCATTGGGAGGAACAATCTCTATCGATTCAAAGGAAAATGAGGGAACTATTTTCTCGATTCAGCTTCCGTTGACATTATCGATCATTTCTGTGATGTTAGTTGAAATCCAGAAGGAAAAATTCGCCATCCCTTTATCATCGATTATTGAGACAGCCATAATCAAAGAGACTGATATCATGAATGCGCATAATCAAAAGGTGATTGATTTTAGAGGCAAGGTTGTGCCGCTGCTATTCTTAAAAGATATCTTCGAGGTACCGTCTGAGCAAGTTGATGATCAATTCCATTCAGTCATTATCGTTAGAAAAGGAGATAAAATGGCAGGTTTGGTAGTAGATTCATTCATAGGCCAGCAAGAAGTAGTCCTTAAATCACTAGGGAATTATTTAACGAATGTATTTGCGATTTCAGGAGCTACGATCCTTGGAGATGGACAAGTAGCTTTGATCGTGGATTGCAATGCCTTAATTAAATAGATTCCTGTTTAATGCAATGACGATGATAATTTAGGAGTGATGAAAATGGCTGAAAATCTGGTTTCAGACTTGAAAGTAATCGTGTTCCAGCTGAATGACAAAGAGTATGGTGTTCCAGTAAGCCAGGTGAAATCTATTGAAAAAATCATGCATATCACAAGGGTTCCTCATACAAATCCTTTTGTAAAAGGGGTAATGAATCTTCGAGGAGTAGTGACTCCGCTTTTGGATTTGCGCATCAGGTTTGGTATAGAAGAACAATCATACAACGAAAGTACTCGAGTAATCATTGTTTCAGTAGAAGATAAAGAAGTTGGCTTGGTTGTTGACGGCGCAAATGACGTGATTGATATTCCGACAAACATGATTGAACCACCGCCTGAAGTCGTGGGAATAGCAGCTGAGGGATTTATTGAAGGAGTAGCTAATCTGGATAAGAGGTTATTGATTTTAATCGATTTAAACAAAATCCTTGAGTCCGATGAAGTTAAAGCTTTGTAAGAAGGGAATATAACTATGACTTTTCTAAAAAGCATTTCGGACATTCATCTTGATATATTAAAAGAGGTAGGAAATATTGGGGCAGGACATGCTGCAACGGCTTTATCAACTCTGTTGAATAAAAAAATTGATATGAAGGTGCCCAGTGTCAGGGTTGTTTCATTTGACGAAGTGATGGATCTTGCCGGGGGACCGGACAATGTGGTAGCAAGCGTTTTTCTTCGGATAGAGGGTGATGCTCCAGGGAGCATGTTTTTCATCCTTCCTCTTCCGCAGGCGGAGAAGTATATAGGACAACTTACAAAAAACCAGTCATTCTCGTTTGCCGAGGAGCAGGATAATGAACTGGCATTGTCCGCTCTTCAGGAATTAGGCAATATTTTATCTGGGTCATATTTATCATCTCTTTCTGATTTTACGAAACTGAGCCTGTACCCTTCGGTTCCGGCTTTAAGCATAGATATGGTAGGAGCAGTCATCAGTTTCGGCCTGTTGGAATTGTCTCAGGTGAGCGATTATGCAATCGTGATCGATACGGCTTTGGATGAAGAAGAAGCTCAGTTGCCTGACAGTGTGAATGGACATTTCTTTCTATTGCCAGACCCGGATTCGTTCCATATCATTTTTTCTGCATTAGGAGTAAGGATTGATGCATAAAACAGCAGAAATCATCAAAGTTGGCATTGCTGATATGAATATCGTTATGGTTCCTGATTTAATACGTACTACGGGTCTTGGTTCCTGTGTAGGTGTGGTATTGTATGATCAGGTAAGGGAAATCGCTGGTATGGCTCATATAATGCTTCCAGATTCATCATTATCCCGTGCAGAGCCGCTGAATAAGGCCAAATTCGCTAATACTGCCATTAAGGAACTTTTAAATGCCTTGGTGAAAACAGGAGCAAGACCTGCAGGAATTAAAGCGAAGATAGCTGGCGGCGCTCAAATGTTCCAGTTTGCTGGAAGCAACGATATGATGAGAATTGGGACAAGGAATGTGGAAGCAGTTTTACAAGAATTGAAGGAACTCAGGATTCCGGTAATAGCCCAGGATGTTGGTGGGAACAGCGGTAGAACAATTGAGTTCAACCCGAAAACCGGGTTGATGCAAATCAAGACGGTTAATAAAGGGAATAGTGAAATTTAATGGAAGTCAATGATTTAATTACTTCAAAGAATACTGCGTAATGCGCGTGAGGAGGATTACAATGGTACGAGGATCCACTTCGGAAGAACAGGTAACATGGGATAAATGGGTACAGTTCCGTGATCCGGATGCAGGTAATTTGCTGATAAAAAAATATATGCCACTTGTTTCCTACCATGTGCAAAGAATTTCAGTGAGTCTTCCGAAAAGTGTGTCTAGAGATGATTTGAGAAGTCTGGGAATGATTGGTTTATATGATGCTCTAGAAAAATTCGACCCAAACAGGGATCTGAAGTTTGATACATATTCTTCATTTCGAATTCGCGGGGCAATTTTAGATGGATTAAGAAAGGAAGACTGGCTGCCAAGAAGTACCCGGGAAAAAGCAAAAAAAATTGATGCAGCCATCGAGAGGCTTGAACAGCGTTTTATGAGAAATGCGACCATCGAAGAAATTGCCAGCGAACTGAACATGGATGAAACGGAAATTTACTCAACAATAAATGAACATTTTTTCGCGAATGTACTATCGATTGATGAACATCCAAGTGAAAATGATGATCGCGATAACCAATCATTCGTGATCAAGGACGTAAAAGCTGAAATTCCTGAAGATAAACTTTTAAAATCCGAAATGCTAGAAGAGATAGCAGCAAAGGTTTCTAAATTAAATGAAAAAGAACAACTTGTTTTGAGTTTGTTTTATAAAGAAGAATTAACGCTGACAGAGATTGGACAAGTCATGAATCTTTCAACCTCAAGGATCTCGCAGATTCATTCAAAAGCGATCTTTAAACTGAGAAAATGGCTGGAGACAGCCTGACAGAAGGTAGGAGTTCAACTTGGCGATAGAATATAAGGTGAAGTTATCCCATGACAGGCTTAAGGCTGAATTGTCTATTTTTATAGGAAGTAAGGAAAACGTTGTTTCCGTAGACGAAATAATGAATATTTTAAAAGAAGAAAAGGTCGTTTTCGGTGTTAAGAGGGATGTGGTAACAAAAATCGCAGAGGATCCTAATTCTATCGAGTATCCAATCACTATTGCTGCAGGAGAACCTAAAGTGGATGGTGCAGATTCATATTTGCGCAACGAACTCCAACAAAATACTCTTAATGACCAAAAAGTCTTTAATTTTCGTTCTGTTATCCATATTCCCTCGGTTAAAAAGGGTCAGTTATTGGCAACTGTAGTCCCGCCAAGGAATGGACAGAATGGGACAGATGTTACTGGGAAGACCATTCCCGCCAAGCCTGGTCGTCACCTCAGAATCAAGCCGGGAAATAATGTGGTTCTTGAATCCCAACAGTTCTTTGCAGCTTGTGATGGACAGATCAGCATTACTCAAAAATCAATCTCGGTCAATCCTGTGTTCGAAGTGAAAGGTGATCTTGATCTAAGGACAGGCAATATTGACTTTGTTGGAAATATAGTCATTAAAGGGAATGTGCCCAGCGGATATGAATTGAAAGCCGGGGGAGACATAGTAATTGATGGACTAGTTGAGGCAGCAAACCTCCATGCAGAAGGCAATATCATCATCAAGGGTGGAGTAGCCGGAGCGAACAAGGGAAAGGTTACAACGGGGGGAAGTTTACTGGCGAATTATCTGAACCAGGCAAATGTAAAAACAGGACAAGATATTATCGTGAGGTCCTCCATACTACACAGTAAACTTACAGCTGCCGGCAATGTAGAATCCCGTACTGGAACAATCATCGGGGGGACAACCTCTGCGGGACGAAATATCTTCGTCAAGGAATTAGGCAATGAGCTTTTTACCAAAACTGAATTAGCCATTGGTTGGGATCCATTGCTGGAAAAAACAGAACTTGAAACTCTTCAATCTATTGAAACAGCAAAAGCCAATATTAGAAAGCTCACTGAAATAGAAGTGAAGCTCGCTGAAATTGGCAACCGGTCAGGTGCACTTACAGCAGAACAAAAACAGATGATTGTAAAACAGCGAAATACAAGGCAGAATGTTGAAGCTGGTTTAGCTGAATTGCTGTCTGAACTCGAGTTTTTACAACTTGAAAAACAGGATAGATTACTCTCATCCTTGTTTGTTTTTGATAAAGTTTACCCGAATACAAAGGTTTTTTTCGGAAAGTATGCACTTTTGACAAACCAGCACTACAAAACAGTTAGTTTCCATCTCGAAAATAGTGAGATTTCAATCTCTCCAATTATCGACACAGAAAGTCTACTAGTTAGGAAGTGACATGATGAGCCTCAAAGCAATCGAAATGCAGATTGCGCTTCCGAGGACACATGATGCCGGCAAGATTCAGGAACAACTTCAGCAGCGGGGACAGCATCTTCAGGAGCATGCGGCACAAAGTGTGACAAGGGAAGATGATTTAAAGCGCAAGTCGGTGGTTAAAAATAACCAAAAGCAAGAAGCTCGCCTGAATCAAGAGGGCGCCGATTCAGGTCACCAGCAGCAAAATGGCAGGGGAGATAAAAGGAACAAGAATGACCAAACTGCACAGCATCACCACCCTTATAAAGGGAAGGTGATTGATTACAGCGGATAGAGGGATGTTATGACCACTTTTCTACTACTTTTAAGCCTCATTTTAAACGGTACAGCAATCTTCGCAATTATTCTATTATACCTTCGTCAAAATCGGCTTGTAGAGGCAGAGAAAAAGCAGGAGAAAATCATTAAAGAAATTGAAGAAGTATTTTCAGCTTACCTCTTTGAATTAAAAGAGGAAAATGATAAATTCCTCGAATTGATGACAAAAACAAAAGTTAAAAATCAACCTGATGATAAATATACCGTTGCGCTCGAGGCGGCAGAAAAGGAGCCGGAAATAGACTCCAATCAAATAACACATGAAAATCAGCCGGAAATAGACTCCGATCAAATAACACAAGAAAAACAGCCGGTTAGATTTGGCAAAGGCATTGCCTACCATGCTGCCAGGAAGGCGTACCAGCAAAACCATGAACCAGATATAGCTGTTAATGATTCAATTCCAGTGGATTCACAGGAGAATAACGTCGAAATAAAACAGGTAAGTTTTATTGATCAGGTTCTGAACATGAAAAAACAGGGATTAACAATTGAAGAAATTGCAAGGGAAATGGACAAAGGGAAAACAGAAATAGAACTTTTGCTTAAATTTCGGCAAAAAACGCAAGAATAACTTGAATGTCAGTTTTTTTTATGCTATATTATCTCATGGTGTTAATACACACGTTCATTGATTTGGCCAGATGGTGCTGTTTCGTCAGTTCCTGGCTAAAGATGATTTGAACGGAGGAAATCAAAACCATTAGGAGGAAACACAATGTCAGTAATTTCTATGAAGCAACTGCTTGAAGCTGGTGTACACTTCGGTCACCAGACTCGCCGTTGGAACCCTAAGATGAAGAAATATATCTTCACTGAGCGTAACGGCATCTACATCATCGACCTTCAAAAGACTGTTAAGAAGGTTGAAGAAGCATACAACTACGTGAAGGAGCTAGCTGGTAACGGCGGTACTGTTCTTTTCGTAGGTACTAAGAAACAAGCTCAAGATTCTGTTAAAGAAGAAGCAGCTCGTTCTGGTATGTACTATGTTAACCAACGTTGGTTGGGTGGTACTCTAACTAACTTCGAAACAATCCAAAAGCGTATCTCTCGTCTTAAGAACATCGAAAGAATGTCTGAAGATGGAACTTTTGAAGTGCTTCCTAAGAAAGAAGTAGTTCAATTGAAGAAAGAGCAAGAGCGTTTAGAAAAGTTCTTGGGCGGAATCAAGGACATGAAGGGTCTTCCAGATGCTCTTTTCATCATTGACCCACGCAAAGAGCGCATTGCTGTAGCTGAAGCACGCAAATTGAACATTCCTATCGTTGGAATTGTTGATACAAACTGTGATCCAGACGAAATCGACGTAGTTATCCCTGCGAACGATGACGCAATCCGCGCAGTTAAATTGCTTACTTCTAAAATGGCTGACGCTATTATCGAAGCTAAGCAAGGCGAAGAGACTACAGAAGCTGTAGAAGCTTAATTTTAAAATAAGGTGATATAGGGAAGCACCCTTTATCACCTTTTTTTAAGACTTATATTCCAGTTAAATTCCATTGGGGTTTATATTGGCGAAATCAAGTTAAAATAAAGTATAGTTACATATAACCAAGATATTAGGAGGAATTTCATTATGGCAATTACTGCACAAATGGTTAAAGAATTGCGCGAAAAAACTGGCGCTGGAATGATGGACTGCAAAAAAGCACTTCAGGAAACAAATGGTGATATGGACCAAGCAATCGATTTCCTTCGTGAAAAAGGAATCGCTAAAGCTGCTAAGAAAGCTGACCGCATCGCTGCTGAAGGTACAACTTATATCCTTACAGAAGGCAATGAAGCTGTAATCCTTGAAGTGAACTCTGAAACAGATTTCGTAGCAAAGAACGAAGGGTTCCAGGTACTGGTTAAAGAAATCGCTGAACACCTTCTTAAGAACAAGCCTGCATCTGCTGAAGAAGCTAATGCTCAGACTATGGAGAATGGTGAAACAGTTGAAGGCCGCATTCATTCAGCTATGGCTAAAATTGGTGAAAAGTTATCTCTTCGCCGTTTTGAAGTCAAGACAAAAACAGACAGCGATGCATTCGGTGCTTACCTTCACATGGGCGGACGCATTGGCGTACTTTCTGTCCTTGAAGGAACTACAGACGAAGCAGCTGCTAAAGACGTTTCTATGCACATCGCTGCATTGAACCCTAAATATGTTTCTCGTGATGAAGTTTCTCAGGAAGAAGTTGAACACGAGCGCCAAATCCTTACACAACAAGCTCTTAACGAAGGCAAGCCTGAAAATATCGTTGCTAAGATGGTTGAAGGCCGCCTAAGCAAATATTTTGAAGACGTTTGTGTTCTTGACCAGGCATTCGTAAAGAACCCTGATCAAAAAGTACGCCAGTTTGTTGAGTCAAAAGGCGGAACACTTCGTGAGTTTACTCGTTACGAAGTAGGCGAAGGCATCGAAAAGCGTGAAGATAACTTTGCTGAAGAAGTAATGAACCAAGTAAACAAGAAATAATTTTTACTAGCCTATGTAATTGCAGGGAACACTCTAGTGTTCCCTGTTTTTGGACATAGCTTTAATTAGGCTTTTTAACGCGAGTAGATTTTATAGTCGCGAAGCCTAAATTTACATATGGAGGTACCCTATGACGAGCCCTAAATACAAAAGAGTTGTTTTAAAGTTAAGTGGAGAAGCATTAGCCGGAGAACAAGGATTTGGCATCAATCCGTCGGTAATTAAAAATGTTGCAGACCAGGTGAAGGAGATTGCTGAACTGGGTGTGGAGGTCGCTGTGGTAGTTGGCGGAGGAAATATCTGGAGAGGTAAAATCGGTGAAGAAATGGGAATGGACAGAGCGACGGCAGACTATATGGGCATGCTTGCTACCGTCATGAATTCCTTATCTTTACAGGACAGCCTGGAACAAGCGGGAATCGAGACAAGGGTTCAAACTTCCATCGAAATGCGACAGGTGGCAGAGCCATACATCAGAAGAAGAGCAATCAGGCATCTGGAGAAGACGCGCGTCGTCATTTTTGCAGCAGGAACAGGAAATCCGTACTTCTCAACGGATACGACAGCTGCATTGCGTGCTGCGGAGATTGAAGCAGATGTGATCCTTATGGCGAAGAATAACGTTGATGGCGTTTATTCTGCAGACCCGCGAGTTGACAAAAATGCTACAAAGTATGAAGAATTATCATACCTGGATGTGCTGAAGGAAGGTCTAGCAGTCATGGATTCAACAGCTTCATCCCTGTGTATGGACAATGATATCCCGTTAATTGTATTCTCTATTATGGAAAAAGGTAATATTAAACGAGCAGTAATGGGTGAAACAATCGGAACAATCGTTAGGGGGAAAAACTAATGCCAAAACAAGCAATTGCTAATGCGAAAGAAAGAATGTCAAAAGCGATCCAAGCTTACACCCGCGAACTTGCCAGCATCCGTGCAGGCAGAGCAAGCGCCTCTCTTTTAGACAGAATTCAAGTGGATTATTATGGAGCGCCAACTCCAGTCAATCAACTTGCTGGTATTTCTGTACCGGAAGCACGTCTTTTGGTTATCCAGCCATATGATAAATCAATCCTTGGTGAAATTGAAAAAGCGATTTTAAAGTCTGATCTTGGACTGAATCCTTCAAACGATGGATCAATCATCAGGATCGCTATTCCTCAGCTGACTGAAGAGCGACGCAAGGAGCTTGCAAAGCAGGTTAAAAAGGAAGCTGAAGAAGCAAAAATCGCTATCCGCAATATTCGTCGCGATGGCAACGAAGATTTGAAGAAGCTAGAAAAAAATGGAGAAATCACAGAAGATGACCTCCGTGGATACTCTGACGATATTCAAAAGCTAACAGATGAACATATCGCAAAAGTCGATCAGATTACAAAAGACAAAGAAAAAGAAATCATGGAAGTGTAAGGCTTCCATTGTGGTCAACATCGAAAACCCTCTGTTTTCCAGGGGGTTTTTTCTCTATACAAATACCATGTGATTCTAAAGGTTTTCAAAAACAAAGAGTTTACGAAAACGGCTTGAATGATAGAATATAATAATGTTGGCTGTTATATTCTGATTTACTACTAAACAACATATTCTGAATATAAGGCTTCTTATGTTCAGGAGCAGGCTGGAGTTGTAGAATATTAAGGTGAGTCCAACGGTTTATAGAGATATCTTTTTTCTTTTTTGGTATGATAGTGGCATATGGAATTGAAAGAGAAAAGAAAAGGATTGTTTTAGTAAGCAGTCCGGCTTCAGCGCCAATCGAATGCCAGACTAGTCAGCGTCTGGATGTATGACTCATTGGAGCTAAAGATAATCTTTGGGGGAGCTGTCCGAATGTTAAATAAAATGAATCCGTGGAAGAAGGATCAAAATCCTTCCAGTTTCCGTAATCGCGTACTTCAAATTAAAGATCATGAAGTCCCTTCCCATGTTGCCATTATCATGGATGGTAATGGGCGTTGGGCTAAAAAACGCGCTTTGCCCCGGGTTGCTGGTCATCATGAAGGCATGAAGGTTGTCCGGAAAATAACCAAGCTGGCTAATGAGCTTGGTGTAAAGACACTTACTGTTTATGCTTTTTCGACAGAAAACTGGAAAAGGCCCAAAATGGAAGTTGATTTCCTGATGAAACTGCCAGAAGAATTCCTAGGCACCTTCCTACCTGAATTAATAGAAGAAAATGTCCGTGTCGAAATGATTGGATATATGGATAAACTTCCAGAGCATACGAAAAGGGCAGTAGGAAAAGCGATGGAAGATACGAAGGATAATACCGGCCTAGTCTTGAACTTTGCCCTTAACTATGGGAGCCGTGCTGAAATCCTTGACGGTGTTAAAAGAGTCATGGATGACGTGAAAAATGGTAAAATGACAGAAAGTGAGTTGACGGAAGAAGTCTTTTCGTCTTACTTGATGACAAAGGAATTAAATGATCCGGATTTGTTAATCAGGACAAGTGGTGAAATTCGCTTAAGCAATTTTATGCTTTGGCAGCTGGCATATACCGAGTTCTGGTTTACTGATGTACTGTGGCCAGATTTTGATGAAAAACATTTTGTCGAAGCAATTGAAGCATTCCAGACCCGCCCGGCAACGGCGTTTTGGAGGAGTATAAAAAAGGTGTGAATAAATAGATGAAGCAAAGAATCATTACAGCAGTCATAGCAGCGGCTGTTTTTCTTCCAATCGTTATTTTTGGAGGCTGGCCATTTATATCAATGGTTTACCTAATAGCTTCCGTCGCTTTATATGAAGCACTCAAGATGAAGCAAATAAAGCTATTCTCTTTTCCCGGGATTCTTTCTTTGATATTATTATGGATATTCTTGATACCCGACCAATATAGTGATTTTTTAAATGAAATTGATTATACAAAATTAGAGCTTTTCTTTCTTGGAGTGCTTTTATTTCTGACGTATACGGTCATTACTAAAAATCGCTTCACTTTTGAGGAAGTTGCTTTTTCAATCATGTCTACACTTTATGTTGGACTTGGTTTCTATTTCTTCATTGAAACTAGAGAGGCAAACCTAACCTATGTGTTTTATTCACTGTTCATCATATGGGCTACTGATTCAGGGACCTATTTCATCGGTCGGGCATTTGGCAAAAATAAACTATGGCCGGAAATCAGTCCGAACAAGACAACAGAAGGATTTTTTGGCGGAATAGTTTCTGCACTTATAGTTGCTGTGCTGTTCAGTGTGTTTGGAGAAATGAAGGTATCGATTTTGATCCTTCTTGTGTCCACTGCATTTTTGTCTGTGTTTGGCCAAGTAGGAGACCTTGTCGAGTCAGCATTAAAACGACATTACAATGTAAAGGATTCAGGGAACATTCTTCCAGGGCATGGTGGCATGCTTGACCGCTTTGACAGTCTGTTGTTTGTCTGGCCGTTAATTCATTTGTTCCATTTGCTATAATGGACCCAAGCGATTATTGATATGGATGTGAATTGAAACGAACCATTGAATTTGATTATACCGGGAAAGGATTAGTTCCCGTTGGAGATATTAGGAGTGAAATTTGTGAAGAGAATCAGCTTGTTGGGAGCTACAGGATCAATTGGAATCCAAACGCTTGATGTTATTAGGGAGCATCCTGAAGAATTTAAGCTTGTATCGTTGTCTGCTGGTAAGAACGTAGAACTAACCAGGAAGATCATATCTGAATTTCTGCCTGAACTGGTATCTGTCCAGGAGAAAGATGATGCTGAACGTTTAAAGTCCGATTTTCCACAGGTTAAGATTGTATACGGACAAGAAGGACTTGAAGAAGCTGCTGTTTTCCACAAGTCGGATATACTTGTAAATGCTGTACTCGGTAGTGTTGGTTTAAACCCAACACTAGGAGCGATCAGATCAGGTAAGACGATTGCGATAGCGAATAAGGAAACACTTGTAACTGCAGGTCATATAGTGATGGAAGAGGCAAAGCGTAATAATGTGCCCATATTACCAGTTGACAGTGAGCATTCTGCAATCTTTCAGGCCTTGCAAGGTGAAAGAGATAAAAACATCGAGAGACTAATCCTCACGGCATCCGGAGGAAGCTTCAGAGATCGTACCAGGGAAGAACTGCAGGGCGTTACAAAAGCAGATGCATTGAACCATCCTAACTGGTCGATGGGAGCAAAGATAACGATTGATTCCGCAACAATGATGAATAAAGGGTTAGAAGTCATTGAGGCACATTGGCTATTCTCACTCCCTTATGACGATATTTCTGTCATCCTCCATCGTGAAAGCATCATTCATTCGATGGTAGAATTCCATGACACGAGTATTGTGGCCCAGTTGGGAACACCGGATATGAAAGTGCCAATTCAATACGCTCTTACATACCCAGACAGGCTCCCGTTAGTATCTGGCAAAAGACTGAACCTGGCGGAAGTTGGCATGCTACACTTTAAAGAAATGGATTTCAAGCGGTTTCGCTGCCTGAAGTTTGCCTATGAAGCTGGTCGGAAGGGAGGCACAATGCCTGCGGTCATGAATGCTGCGAATGAAGCAGCAGTAGCCGCCTTTTTGGAAGACAGAATCACTTTTCTTCAAATTGAGGACTTGATAGAGAGAGCAATGGAAAATCATTGCAGCATAGAAAGCCCCGACCTTGAAACGATTCAAGAGGTTGACAAAGAGACTAGAAGGTATGTAAGTTCACTACTATAAATTTAAGTCTCAAGAGTGGATTCTTATCCTAATAAAAGGTGGTTAGAAAATTTGAATACAGTTATTGCCTTTATCGTCATTTTTGGTGCCTTGGTGTTCTTTCATGAACTCGGGCACTTGATTTTCGCCAAACGAGCAGGTATCCTCTGCCGTGAATTTGCAATTGGATTCGGTCCTAAGGTCTTTTCTTTTAAGAAAAATGAAACGACATATACCATCCGCCTCCTTCCAATCGGAGGGTTTGTTAGAATGGCCGGCGAAGATCCTGAAATGATTGAGATCAAGCCAGGGCATAGAATTGGTTTGCTTTTTAACAAGAGTGAAGAAGTTCAAAAAATCATACTAAATAATAAGGAAAAGTATCCTGATGCACGAATAGTTGAAGTGGAGAAAGCCGACATTGAACGCGAGCTTTTTATTAAAGGTTATGAAGAAGGGGAGGATGACAGCAAGCTGGCATCCTTCTCAATTAGTAAAACAGCGGTTCTTGTCGAGAACAGTGTAGAGACGCAAATTGCTCCATATGACAGGCAATTCGGTTCCAAAACGCTTGGACAAAGAACGATGGCAATCTTTGCTGGACCGATGATGAACTTTATCCTGGCAATGGTTATCTTCATCATCCTTGCTTTGTTCCAGGGAATCCCATCGAATGAACCTGAGTTGGGTAAACTTACTCCAGATGGTAGTGCGCTCAAGGCAGGACTTCAAGAAGGGGATGTTGTCAACAGCATTGAGGGGTCTGAAGTTTCCAGCTGGCAGGATGTTGTGGAAATCATTCGAAAGAATCCAGGAAATGAACTGGACTTCTCGATTGTGCGTGATGGAGAGAGTGTGGAGGTTCCGGTTACACCTGCGACACAAGATGTTGAGGGGGAGAAAATCGGATTAATCGGTGTATACAACCCTGTGGAAAAATCACCGCTAAAGTCCCTTACCTACGGTGTGAAGGAAACTTATTTCTGGACAGTAGAAATCTTTTCTATGCTAGGCAAATTGTTGACCGGCCAATTTTCAATAGATGCTCTTTCAGGACCTGTGGGCATTTATGTCTCAACTGACACGGTTGCCAAATCCGGTATCTTCTACCTTATGAAATGGGCTGCGATCCTAAGTATTAACCTGGGAATCATGAATCTCCTGCCATTCCCGGCACTTGATGGTGGAAGGTTGACCTTCTTTGCGGTAGAGGCGCTAAGAGGAAAACCAATCGACAAGCAAAAGGAAGGAATGGTCCACTTTGTTGGCTTCGCATTATTAATGCTGCTAATGCTTGTGGTAACTTGGAATGATATTCAAAGGTTCTTCCTGTAAGTTAGCTAATCAATAACACATTTAACTTCCTGCCCGGACTCCACCGGGCAGGAACATTTTTTAATAAACATGAATTAATTCTATGAGGTGTAATCAATGAAGCAAAGCATGTCGCTTATTCCTACATTAAGAGAAGTTCCATCAGATGCAGAAGTCAAAAGTCATCAGCTGCTGCTCAGGGCTGGATTCATTCGCCAAAATGCTAGCGGTGTCTATACATATATGCCTTTAGGGCGCAAAGTACTGCAGAAAGTAGAAGCAATCATCAGAGAAGAAATGAACAATGCGGGTGCTGCCGAGTTATTCATGCCAGCTCTGCAGCAAGCTGAACTATGGCAGGAATCAGGCCGCTGGTATTCGTATGGACCGGAGCTTATGAGATTAAAAGACAGGCATGACCGTGAGTTTGCCCTTGGCGCAACTCATGAAGAGGTTATCACCAGCCTTGTCCGTGATGAAGTAAAATCTTATAAACGTCTTCCGTTGACACTTTATCAGATTCAGACTAAATTCCGTGACGAAAAACGACCAAGATTTGGTCTCCTTCGCGGTCGTGAATTTATCATGAAGGACGCATACTCTTTCCATGCTACACAAGAGAGTCTGGATGATGTTTATGAACGTCTATTCCAGGCATACTCCAATGTGTTTAGACGTTGTGGCTTGAACTTCCGTGCCGTTATCGCTGATTCTGGTGCAATGGGAGGGAAGGATACTCATGAATTCATGGTCCTTTCAGATGTCGGTGAAGATACGATTGCATATTCCGATTGTTCTGAATACGCGGCGAATATCGAAATGGCACCAGTAACTGCTGTTTATGAGACGAGCAGTGAACCTGTTGAGGAACTTGAAAAAATACAGACTGAAAACAAGAAGACCATTGAAGAAGTCTCTTCCTACCTTAATGTGGAGTCTAAAGATTGCATCAAATCTTTGCTTTTCAAAGTGGATGATCGCTATGTACTTGTCTTAGTGCGGGGAGATCATGATGTGAACGATATTAAATTGAAGAATCACTTTGAGGCTTCAGTTGTTGAACTAGCAGATACAGCGACAACTAAAGATGTTCTTGGGTGCTCAGTAGGTTCTCTTGGGACTGTCGGAGTAGAAGCTGTTGAGGTTATTGCAGACAATGCTGTACAAGCAGTAGTCAATGGAGTCTGCGGAGCAAATGAAGAGGATTACCATTATAAGAATGTAAACCCTGAGCGTGATTTCAAGGTTACTTCTTATACAGACCTGCGCTTCATCAAAGAAGGTGATCCTTCTCCAGATGGGCAGGGAACAATCGTCTTCGCAAAAGGCATTGAAGTTGGACATGTTTTCAAGCTTGGTACTAGATACAGCGAGGCAATGAATGCCGAAATCCTTGATGAAAATGGAAGAACAAAACCAATGATTATGGGTTGCTACGGAATCGGCGTTTCCCGTACGATGGCTGCTGTAGCAGAACAATTCAATGATGAAAATGGACTAGTATGGTCAACCACCATTTCACCATTCGATGTCCATCTCATTGCGGTTAACATGAAAGACAGCGCACAGGCAGAATTGGCAGAAGAGCTATACTCAAGCCTGCAGGCAGCAGGAATGGAAGTGCTCATGGATGACCGACAGGAAAGACCAGGTGTGAAATTCGCAGATTCAGACCTGATTGGTTTGCCTGTAAGAGTTACAGTCGGCAAGAAAGCCGGCGATGGTATCGTCGAAGTTAAAATCCGTAAAAATGGCGAAATGCAAGAAGTACAGAAAGATGAATTGGCAGATGCGTTGAAAAATATATTGAAAGAACTATAATCAGTCAGCGAATCCTTTCGTAGGATTCGCTTTTTTGGCGGTTTTGAAATTCTCCAGATTAATCGTCACTTTAAGAGTGATAAAGTGCGGATAACCGAGCGTCTTCCAGGATTATCGTCACATTAAAAATCATCACGCAGTATACTAGTAAAATGTTGCGGTCGCCTGTGTATCGTGGAGGTTAGTTGGGCTCTCGAGCTGAGCTGAAAGTGGCTGACACCAGAAGAATTATATTCCTAATAGAACACCAAAATGGTAATATCAAACACAGGCAACGGGACATGGATTTTATGTTATAATAACCTTTGCTATTAAACACATATTAGTACGATTAGACATACGGGCAATTTACGCCCTATAGATATAATTAAAGCTTTTCAGATGGGAGAGAAATAACCATGGGTGATCTTTCTTCAGGGAAAAAAGAAAGATTTCAGCTCCTGCTGCAACAGCTGCAGCTAACAGAAGATGCAATTGTCACTCATTTTCAAAATGCTGAAATTGACAGGGTAGTGATAGAAAAACAAGCAAGGAAATGGCACTTCTTTTTCCAGTTTGAGAGAATCATTCCTTGTCAGCTCTATAATACATTCATAGGGAAACTGGAACAAACTTTCTCACATATTGCGAAAATATCTTACTCGGTAAGAGTACTTGAACAGGCAATCGGTGACCAGGTGATCCTTGATTACTGGAAGTCTTGCATAAAAGAAATCGATGGTATCGCGCCACCATTGTTAAAGCTTCTGAATGAACAAGTTCCCCAAGTTCATGGAACAAAACTCATACTAACAGTAAGGAATGAAACTGAAGGACTTGCTCTTAAGCGTAAGTATGGCAGCGTTATTGCTGATATTTATCAGAGCTTCGGCTTTCCTTTACTGACGATTGATGCGGTCGTAAGTAAAGAAAGTTCTTCAGATGAATACGAAAAATTCATGAAGGCAAAAGAAAAAGAAGATCAGGAACGCGGTCTGATGGCAATGATCGAGATGCAGAAGAAGGAAGCTGAACAAGCCAAGGGAGATGGACCCCCCGCTGGATGGGCCTGTTAATATTGGGCTCACGATTAAAGACGATGCTGATTTCCGCAAGCTTGAAGACATCGTTGATGAAGAGCGCCGCGTAGCTGTTGAGGGATATGTATTCTTTGCAGAAACGAAAGAACTTCGCAGCGGCAGGACGCTTTTGACATTTAAAATCACTGATTACACAAGCTCCATCATGGTAAAAATGTTCTCGCGCGATAAAGAAGACGCAGCTATTTACCAGCGTGTATCAAAAGGAATGTGGCTAAAGGTAAGAGGAAGCATCCAGAATGACACATTTGTCCGCGATCTTGTCATGATTGGAAATGACGTAAATGAAATTAAACCTAAGGGAAGAATTGATTCAGCACCTGAGGGAGAAAAAAGAGTAGAGCTTCACCTTCATTCACCAATGAGCCAGATGGACGCGGTGACTCCTGTTAGCGCACTGGTTGCCCAGGCGGCAAAGTGGGGTCATAAAGCTGTGGTCATCACGGACCATGCAGTCGTGCAATCCTATCCGGAAGCCTTTGGGGCAGGAAAGAAAAATGATATCAAGATCCTGTACGGTGTGGAAATAAACCTTGTTGATGATGGAGTACCGATTGCTTATAATAGCGCTCACAGATTGCTGGCAGAGGATACGTATGTCGTATTTGACGTCGAAACAACAGGTCTGTCAGCAGTATACGATACCATCATTGAACTGGCAGCTGTTAAAATACGCGGCGGTGAAATCATCGACCGCTTTGAGTCTTTCGCAAATCCGCATCACCGTTTATCAGCAACGACAATCAATCTTACCGGGATTACGGATGATATGGTCCGAAGTGCTCCCGAGATTAGTGAAGTGCTGCAAAAGTTTCATGATTGGACAGGCGATTCTGTCCTTGTTGCTCACAACGCGTCATTCGATATGGGATTCTTGAATGTTGGCTATAAAAAAATCGGGATCGGCAAAGCGCCAAATCCAGTAATCGATACACTAGAACTTGGCCGTTTCCTCTATCCAGATATGAAGAACCACCGATTGAATACTTTGGTCAAAAAATTCGATATTGAATTGACCCAGCATCACCGTGCGATATATGATGCCGAGGCTACTGGCTATCTATTGCTCCGCATGTTAAAGGATGCTGCTGAAAAAGGGCTTGAATACCATGACCAGCTGAATGACAATATGGTCCAGGGTAAAGCCTTCCAGCGTGCACGTCCTCACCATGCAACATTGCTGGCCCAGAATGAAGTGGGCATGAAAAATATTTTTAAATTAGTATCAATAGCACATATTGATTATTTTTACCGTGTGCCCAGGATTCCACGATCAATTTTGAATAAGCATCGTGAAGGGATCTTGATTGGTTCCGCATGTGACAAAGGTGAAGTTTTTGAGGGCATGATGCAAAAAGGGCCAGAAGAGGTCGAAGAAGCAGCACAGTTCTATGACTACCTCGAAGTCCATCCCAAGGCTGTTTATGCACACTTGCTGGAGTTGGAACTAGTACGGGACCAGAAGGCACTTGAGGATATCATTAACAATATCGTCAAGCTTGGGGAGAAGCTGGACTTGCCTGTTGTTGCAACAGGCAATGTTCACTACCTGAATGAAAATGATAAAATTTACCGCAAAATCCTGGTCAACTCCCAGGGCGGAGCCAACCCGCTCAACCGACACGAACTTCCTGACGTTCATTTCAGGACAACGAATGAGATGCTTGATGCCTTTAAATTTCTGGGAGAAGAAAAGGCAAAAGAGATTGTTGTCGAAAATACAAACAAGATTGCTGACATGATCGATGTCATAAAGCCGATCAAGGATGATCTTTACACACCGAAAATTGAAGGCGCAGACGAAGAAATGCGCAGCATGAGCTATGGTATAGCCCGCAGTATCTATGGGGACGACCTTCCTGAAATTGTTGAGGCGCGTCTCGAAAAAGAGTTGAAAAGTATCATAGACAACGGATTTGCGGTTATCTACCTGATTTCCCATAAACTCGTTAAAAAGTCGCTGGACGATGGCTATCTAGTTGGTTCACGTGGATCGGTAGGATCTTCATTTGTAGCGACGATGACGGAAATCACCGAGGTAAATCCGCTTCCGCCGCATTATGTATGCCCGAAATGCAAAAAATCGGAGTTCTTTAACGATGGATCAGTCGGTTCAGGGTTTGACCTTCCTGACAAGGACTGTCCAGATTGCGGCATTAAATATAAAAAAGACGGACATGATATACCGTTTGAGACATTCCTTGGTTTCAAAGGGGACAAGGTTCCCGATATCGATTTGAACTTTTCCGGTGAATATCAGCCTCGTGCCCATAACTATACAAAAGTATTGTTCGGAGAGGAATATGTATACCGTGCGGGAACAATAGGTACAGTTGCGGATAAGACGGCCTATGGTTACGTAAAAGGCTACCAGGGGGACAATAACCTGCAGCTTCGCGGTGCGGAAATTGACCGTCTGGCATCCGGCTGCACCGGCGTAAAACGTACCACCGGCCAGCACCCTGGCGGAATCATCGTTGTACCGGACTACATGGATATTTTTGATTTTTCACCAATTCAGTTCCCGGCAGACAGCAGTACATCTGAATGGAAAACAACCCATTTTGATTTCCACTCGATTCACGATAACTTGTTGAAGCTGGATATTCTTGGGCACGATGACCCAACCGTGATCAGAATGCTTCAGGATTTAAGCGGGATTGATCCAAAGACTATACCGACTGACGACCCTGAAGTCATGAAAATTTTCAGCGGAACAGAATCTATCGGTGTGACTGAAGAACAAATCATATCAAAGACTGGATCATTGGGTATACCTGAATTCGGAACGCGTTTTGTTCGCCAGATGCTCGAGGATACGAAGCCGACGACATTCTCTGAACTTGTACAGATTTCCGGACTTTCCCATGGAACGGACGTATGGCTCGGAAATGCACAGGAATTGATCCATAACAATATCTGTAACCTTAGCGAAGTAATTGGCTGCCGTGATGATATCATGGTATACCTGATCTACCAGGGACTTGAGCCAGCATTTGCTTTTAAAATCATGGAATCGGTCCGTAAGGGTAAAGGACTTACAGATGAAATGGAAGAGGAAATGCGCAAAAATAAGGTGCCGGAATGGTACATCGATTCTTGCAAGAAAATCAAGTACATGTTCCCTAAAGCCCACGCGGCTGCCTATGTTTTGATGGCAGTGAGGATTGCGTATTTCAAAGTGCACCATCCTCTCATGTATTATGCAGCTTACTTCACAGTAAGGGCAGATGACTTCGATGTAGACGCAATGGTCCGTGGTTCAGAGAGCATCCGTGCGGTGATTGAGGAAATCAGCGCTAAGGGGCTTGAAGCGTCGACAAAAGAAAAGAATTTGATGACCGTCATGGAACTTGCTCTTGAAATGTGCGAGCGTGGATTTGGATTCGCGAAAGTCGATCTTTACAAATCGAGTGCTTCAGAGTTCATCATTGAAGGCGATAAGCTGATCCCGCCGTTTAATGCGATACCTGGACTTGGGACGAACGCGGCGATAAATATCGTTAAAGCTCGCGGAGAAGGAGAATTCCTGTCTAAGGAAGATCTTCAGCAACGCGGTAAGATCTCCAAAACCATTCTTGAATACCTGGACAACCATGGCTGCCTTGAAGGCATGCCAGACCAGAACCAGTTATCATTATTCTAATTTAGCTTTTGGTAAGGCAAGCTATAACTGTCGTTTGTTTGCAATAAATATCTGGTTATGTTATATTTTTATTGGAAATACTAAGGATATCTCTGGCAGATGAGAGTGGGGCAACCCGCTCTTTCTTGTTTGTTAGGCACTTTTACGGGGATAAAAACCAAATAGTGATTAAGTAAAGAGGTTGTGTCAAAGGAGGGATTTAATGAGCAAGGTTACCGAAGTTGTGGAAGAGCTAGTAACTCCCATCTTAAATGAAAACGAACTAGAATTGGTAGACATCGAATATGTCAAAGAAGGAAAGAACTGGTTCCTGCGCGTATACATTGATAAGGACAACGGAATTGATATCGAAGAATGCGGCATCGTCAGTGAGCGCCTTAGCGAAAAGCTCGATGCCATGGATCCAATCCCGCATAACTACTTTTTGGAAGTCTCCTCACCAGGTGCAGAACGTCCGCTGAAAAAGGAGAAAGATTATCAAAAAGCAATCGGCAAGAATG
Source organism: Mesobacillus subterraneus (assembly GCF_020524355.2). NCBI lineage: Bacteria > Bacillati > Bacillota > Bacilli > Caryophanales > Bacillaceae > Mesobacillus > Mesobacillus subterraneus. The sequence continues at coordinate 2,445,436 of NZ_CP129019.1, read as the reverse complement.
TCTTCATTAAGACTTATGAACCAATCGATGGGGAAAAGGCTTTTGAAGGGGTCTTAACGGAGTACAATGGGGAAACTGTCACTGTTGATGTGAAGATAAAAACTCGCAAGAAAACAGTCGTTATTCCATTTGATAAGATTGCCAGCGCAAGACTAGCTGTCACTTTTTCATAATCTGTCCAGAAAATATCTTCAGTTAATTAATCAAAGGATCGTTTCGGACCTGTTATTATTAGGCAAAAGCTCAAGCATGCTTAAGCATCATCCTTCCCTTGGTGGCAGATGAAAACGTTTAAGGTTTGAGCTGGTGGACAGAGGGCAGGGTTTCGAAAAGAGCCTTACCAAGTAGGGTAGTAAAAAAGGGGGATTTATATCTCATGAGCAGCGAATTGATGGATGCTCTTACGATTCTTGAAAAAGAAAAAGGAATTTCCAGAGACATCTTAATTGATGCAATCGAGGCAGCGCTTATTTCAGCGTATCGCCGTAACTTTAACCAGGCGCAAAATGTCCGTATTGATTTAAACCTTGGCAATGGTTCCATGCGCGTTTTTGCGAGGAAAGAAGTTGTCGATGAAGTTTTCGATCCGCGTTTGGAAATTTCTTTAGAAGAAGCACAGAAAATTAATCCGAATTACGTGGTTGAAGACGTCGTTGAACTTGAAGTCACGCCTAAGGATTTCGGAAGAATCGCTGCGCAGACTGCCAAGCAGGTAGTTACTCAGCGTGTCCGTGAAGCAGAAAGAGGAATCATCTATTCTGAGTTTATTGATCGTGAAGAAGATATCATGACAGGTATCGTTCAGCGCCAGGATCCTAAGTTCATCTATGTAAGCCTTGGGAAAATTGAGGCGATCCTGCCAGCGAATGAACAGATGCCGAACGAACACTATAAGCCTCACGACCGCATCAAAGTATTTATCACCAAGGTTGAAAAAACCACTAAAGGTCCACAAATCTTCGTTTCCAGAACTCATCCGGGACTGTTAAAGAGACTTTTCGAGATTGAAGTTCCTGAGATTTATGATGGAACTGTTGAAATTAAATCAGTGGCGCGTGAAGCAGGGGACCGCTCTAAGATCTCTGTTCACTCAGACAATCAAGAAGTGGATCCAGTTGGTTCTTGTGTAGGACCTCGTGGAAACCGTGTCCAGGCTGTCGTCAACGAGCTTAAGGGTGAAAAAATCGATATCGTGAAATGGTCTGAAGACCCAGTCGTATTTGTTGCCAACGCGTTGAGCCCATCCAAGGTTCTTGATGTCATTGTCAACGAAGAAGAAAAAGCGACTACGGTTATTGTTCCTGATTACCAGCTATCGCTTGCAATTGGAAAACGCGGGCAAAATGCGCGACTTGCTGCTAAATTGACTGGTTGGAAGATTGACATCAAAGCAGAAACTGAGGCAAGGGATTCCGGGATTTATCCTCGTGACAATGAGCCGCTCTTAACTGCAGATGACAATTTTGAAGATGAAGACATCGATTAAGGTGAGGTGAATGATCGTGAACAGCCGCAAAAAGGTTCCTATGCGAAAATGTGTCGCTACCGGTGAAATGAGACCGAAAAAAGAACTAGTTCGCATCGTTCGCTCCAAGGAAGGAGAAGTCTCCATCGACCTGACAGGCAAAAAATCAGGACGGGGCGCTTATCTTTCTAAAGATAAAGAAGCAGTGCAATTAGCAAAGAAACGAAACATATTGTCCAAGCAGCTTGAAACTCAAGTGGACGATGCATTATACGATGAGTTGAATGACCTCATCGAAAAGGAGAGCAGACAATCCTGATGAACTCAAATCAATGGATGTCATTGCTTGGCTTAGCCAATCGAGCACGGAAAATTATTTCAGGGGAAGAGCTTTCCGTCAAAGAAATCAGAAGCGGGAAGGCGAAACTCATTTTGCTTTCTGCGGATGCATCCGCAAATACTACAAAAAAGATTACCGACAAGTGCAAATCCTATAATGTGCCTTACAAAGTGGTCCCGGACCGGTTTCAGCTTGGCCAGGCGATCGGCAAGGAAGCACGTGTTGTAGTAGCCCTGTTGGACGAGGGTTTTGCAAAAAAACTGTTGACGTTGCTCGATTAATTCTAGCGGGGGTGAAGATATGAGTAAAACACGCGTTTATGAATATGCAAAGAAGCATAATTTATCGAGTAAAGACGTGATTATAAAATTAAAAGAAATGAACATAGAGGTTTCTAACCACATGACTGCCATGGAAGATGATACCGTGAAGAAGCTTGACACTGTTTTTATTAAAAAAGAAGAGAAGCCGCAACAGCAAAACCAGCAAAAGGCTTCGCAGGGACAGAAACAATCCCAGAACCGCAACCAAGGCCAAAAGCCTAACCAGGGACAGAATCGCAATCAATCCCAAAACCAGCAAAATAACAACCAGGCACAGCCAAAAGCTCAGCTTAAGACAACAGCTAGTGCTTTTTCAGACGACGAGCGTCGTGCAACAACTCCTGAGAAGGTGAAAACTTCAGCTGCTGCTAAAAAGCCTGGGAACTCCCAGCCTTTCAACAAAAACAACAAGAATAAACAAAACAAGAATAGAAACCAGCAAAACCAGAATAAGGGCAGACAGAATCAGCAACAGGCTCCACAACAGCCTAAGAAGGTTAAGGAGCTTCCTTCAAAGATCACTTTCAGCGAATCATTGACAGTAGCTGAATTAGCCAAGAAGCTTAATCGTGAGCCTTCTGAAATCATCAAAAAGCTATTTATGCTTGGTGTCATGGCTACGATCAACCAGGACCTTGATAAGGATGCAATTGAACTGATTGCAACTGATTACGGTGTAGAAGTTGAAGAAGAAATCAAGATTGACACAACTGACCTTGAAGTTTATTTCACAGAAGATGATGAAGCATCCATGATTGAAAGACCATCAGTTGTAACGATTATGGGTCACGTTGACCATGGTAAAACAACCTTGCTTGATTCAATCCGCAACACGAAAGTGACTGCAGGAGAAGCAGGCGGCATCACGCAGCACATTGGTGCATACCAGGTTGAAGAGAACGGCAAAAAAATCACATTCCTTGATACACCTGGTCACGCAGCTTTCACTACAATGCGTGCTCGTGGGGCAAAGATTACTGATATCACTATCCTGGTTGTAGCTGCTGATGATGGTGTAAAGCCTCAGACTGTAGAAGCATTGAACCATGCGAAAGCTGCCAATGTTCCTATTATCGTAGCTGTTAATAAAATGGATAAACCGACTGCAAATCCGGATCGTGTTATGCAAGAGCTGACTGAATACGGTCTTGTTCCTGAGGCATGGGGCGGCGAAACAGTTTTTGTTCCGATTTCTGCCTTGACAGGAGAAGGATTAGATAACCTGCTGGAAATGATTTTGCTAGTTGGTGAAGTTGAAGAATATAAGGCAAACCCTGATCGCAATGCTATCGGTACTGTAATCGAAGCCCAGCTTGATAAAGGCCGCGGCTCTGTTGCTACATTGCTTGTCCAAAACGGTACACTGAAAATAGGTGATCCTATAGTAGTGGGCAATACCTATGGACGTGTTCGTGCAATGGTAAATGATTTAGGCCGCCGTGTTAAAGATGCAGGTCCTTCAGCTCCAGTAGAAATCACAGGTTTGAACGATGTTCCCCAAGCAGGCGATCGTTTTGTCGTATTCGATGATGAAAAAACTGCCCGCCAGGTTGGAGAAATCCGTTCACAGCAGGCTGTTCAGGCACAAAGAAGCGAAAAAGCCCGCGTAAGCCTTGATACTTTGTTTGAACACATGAAACAAGGGGAAATGAAAGACCTAAATCTAATTATCAAAGCCGACGTCCAAGGTTCAGTTGAAGCACTTGCAGCAGCATTGCAAAAACTGGATGTGGAAGGTGTAAATGTAAGAATTATTCACACTGGTGTTGGTGCGATCAATGAGTCTGACATCACACTTGCAGCAGCTTCTAACGGTATCGTTATCGGCTTCAACGTCCGTCCGGACAATAATGCCAAGCGCGCTGCAGAATCAGAGAGCGTCGATATCCGACTTCACCGCATTATCTACAAAGTGATCGAAGAAATCGAATCAGCGATGAAGGGCATGCTTGATCCAGTTTATGCTGAAAAGATCATTGGCCAGGCTGAAGTCCGCCAGACCTTTAAAGTATCAAAGATTGGAACAATTGCCGGTTCATATGTGACGGATGGGAAAATCACCCGTGACAGCGGCGTTCGTTTGATCCGTGACGGAGTCGTCATCTTTGAAGGGGAAGTTGATGCATTAAAACGCTTCAAGGATGATGCTAAAGAAGTAGCTCAGGGGTATGAATGCGGTATTACCATTAAAAACTTTAAAGACGTCAAGGAAGGCGACGTTATTGAAGCATATATCATGGAAGAAGTGGAACGTTAATGGTAGTAGGCTTAGCAGCCTGTGAGTGCATCATCTATGATGCTCATTCTCTAAAAGAAAAGAGAGCTGTATTGCAACGGATTATTACAAGGCTGAAGCAGAAGTACAATATTTCGGTTTCTGAAGTTGATCATCACGATGTTTGGCAGCGGACAACAATTGCAGTTGCAGCCGTATCGGCATCAAAGGTGTCAACGGAAAGAGAGCTTCAAAATGCCTTGAAAATGATTGATTCTTTTCCAGAGATCGAACGTACCATCACCGAAATAGAATGGCTTTGATAGAACGAGGTGATTGAAAATGGGTCATAGAGTAAATCGTGTTGGCGAACAAATGAAGAAAGAAATAGGCGATATCATCAGCCGTAAAATCAAGGATCCGCGAGTAGGTTTCGTAACAGTAACAGATGTCGAGGTTACCGGCGACCTTCAGCAGGCCAAGGTGTATATCTCTGTTTTAGGCGACGAACAACAGAGGGAAGACACTCTTAAAGGATTGGCCAAGGCCAAAGGCTTCATCAGGACAGAAATTGGTCAGCGAATCCGCTTGAGAAAGACTCCTGAACTGATCTTTGAATTTGATGAAACGATGGCTTATGGTAATCGTATCAATTCGCTAATCCATGAGCTGCACAGAGATGAACAGCCTGGAGAAGAAGAGCAAGAAAAGGACAATGATTAACCGGATAGACATAATGCCTTGATCGTTGATCTTGATATGAAAATGGATAGACACTTTTGTCTATCCATTTTTTTCGATAATCGTCGAAAACGAATAATACATAAAAGAATCGAGGTAAAGGTAATGGAAGGGATTCTGCCTCTATTTAAACCAGCGGGAATGACTTCTCATGATTGTGTGTTTAAGCTCAGGAAACTTTTAAAAACAAGAAAGGTAGGACATACAGGGACACTTGATCCTGATGTGACTGGAGTATTGCCAATTTGTGTTGGCAAGGCGACAAAAATTGCTGAATACATTACAGATGCAGGAAAGGCGTATGAGGGTGAAGTCACGCTTGGATTCACGACCACTACCGAAGATGCTTCAGGTGAGAAGGTCGAAGAAAAAATAGTGGACAGGCTCATAACGAGAGGCGAAATCCTACAGGTCCTGCAGTCGCTGGAGGGCGTAATTGAGCAAACCCCTCCGATGTATTCAGCTGTAAAAGTAAACGGGAAAAAATTATACGAATACGCGAGACAAGGGATTGAAGTTGAAAGACCGACCAGGAAGGTCACGATCTATGGCATAGAGCTTCTTGATGACAGGGATTCATTTACTGGTGAACATGTAAGCTTTAAATTCCGGGTATCATGCAGCAAGGGGACATACATTCGAACATTGGCAGTGACGATAGGGGAAAAATTGGGTTATCCCGCTCATATGTCTGCCCTTGTTAGAATACAATCCGCTGACTTCACTATTGAGGATTGCTATACTTTTGGACAGCTTGAAAAATTAGCCGAAGAAAGCGATCTTGAAGCTGCTCTGCACCCATTAGAAGCTGGTATTTCTTATTTGCCGAAATATCGCATTAATGATAAAGTAGCAGAGAAAGTGAAAAATGGGGCATTGCTTACGATCCCGGAGGGTTTTAAGGGAGTTGATGGCCCTATCGTAGTAGAAACAGAAGACGGAAAAGCGCTCGCAATCTACAGGGCACACCCCACCAAACCTGGGGTGATGAAGCCTGATAAAGTTCTAAGAAATGAGCAGTAGACTATTAATGCTTATTTTTACAGATAAGAGGATAATCGAATAATTTTTATAAGTGAGCAGCTGGGTCAGAAAAGGTGAGTAATATCGTGAAATTGATTAATCTAAACCATCCTAATGAATATAGAAGAGAAGGATTTCCGGCGATGGTCATGGCATTGGGCTATTTTGACGGAGTGCACTTAGGGCATCAGCAAGTCATCAAAGAAGCAAAAAAAATGGCTGAAACAAAAGGTCTGAAGAGTGCGGTGATGACATTTGATCCTCATCCTTCTGTAGTTCTTGGAAAAAGCGTTCAACATATGGAATACATAACACCCTTAGATGATAAAACTCGCATAATCGGGGATATGGGTGTGGATTATTTGTTTGTTGTCAACTTCTCAATTGAATTCTCAAGTCTTTTGCCCCAGGAATTTGTTGATCAATATATCATCGGGTTGAATGTGCACCATGTCGTTGCAGGATTCGACTATTCTTATGGGAAAATGGGGAAAGGGAATATGGAGACAATCCAGTTCCATTCGAGAGGTCAATTCGATTTTACAGTAGTATCAAAGCTGTCCACTCAAGAAGAAGACAAGGTTAGCTCTACTTTGATCCGGACTTTTTTAAGAGATGGGAAAGTGGAAGAGATGCCAGCATTGCTTGGGAGATTTTATACCACAAAGGGAACGGTTATAAATGGAGAACGCCGCGGGCGCACAATTGGTTTTCCGACGGCTAATGTCCAGATGGAAGACCAGTACATTCTTCCGCCTACAGGAGTGTACGCCGTTAAGATCCAGGTTGAAGGCGCATGGCATGAAGGTGTCTGCAATGTCGGCTACAAACCAACCTTCCACAGAGAGAAAAAGGACAAACCATCAGTCGAAGTCCACATCTTCGATTTTAATAAAGAGATCTACGGGGAATCATCATTGATAGAATGGCACCTCCGCCTTAGAAGTGAGCGGAAATTCGAGGGAATACAGCAACTTGTCGCCCAAATCGAAAAAGATAAGCAAGAAGCATTGCTCTACTTTGAAAAAAACAAGGGTTAGACTTGCTTTTTGTCGTAAAAAGATGTATTCTTATTAACGTATCAAAAAAGAACCTTTGCTTGGCAAGTCGAGTCACCGACGCTTGCTCGGTAACAGGGGATAACTAATTGGAGGTGAAACGGATGGCAATCACAAAAGAACGTAAAAACGAACTTATCAATGAATTCAAGACTCACGAAAGTGATACTGGATCTCCAGAAGTTCAAATCGCTGTCCTTACTGCAGAAATCAACACTTTGAACGATCACTTGCGCGTTCACAAGAAGGACCACCACTCACGTCGCGGTCTATTGAAAATGGTAGGTAAGCGTCGTAATCTTTTGACGTACCTTCGTAACAAGGATGTTGCTCGTTACCGCGAGTTAATCAACAAGCTTGGTCTACGTAGATAGTCTGTAAAAGCGGGATTTATCCCGCTTTTTTATTAGGCAATTTTTTTGTTGCGTACATACATTTGATTGATATTAAGCGCTCCTTTTTGGAGCATAATATAACATAAAAGACTTTTTATATGAAAGCCGTTGCTTGCCTTAATGGACAACCTTATCCAATTAGGCAGGATTGGCTAGTTCATGTTTTTATCATTCATTATAAAGGTATATTTGATATAAGATATGCTTTTAAAGAAAAGCGCAAGCGCAATGGTCAGCCCGGACAAGAGCTGCTCAAAGCGACCGTTTCCCGCAAGATGCTCGAGGAGCGATTTCGGGGAGAAAAACTGGCTAAGCGTTGGAGCTGGACACTAATCTAAGTGTAATAGTTAATACTTATGAAGTTATAAATTCCCAGGCAAAGCCGGGGTGTATTTAGTGTTAGAGAGGGGCTAAAAAGCATGGAACAAGAAAAACAAATTTTTTCCTTTGACTGGGCAGGACGCAAGTTAACTGTTGAAATTGGACAGCTTGCAAAGCAGGCAAATGGTGCAGTCCTTGTCCGTTATGGAGATACCGCTGTATTGAGTACAGCGACTGCGTCAAAAGAACCGAAGAATTTAGATTTCTTCCCTTTGACTGTTAACTATGAAGAAAGACTATATGCTGTCGGAAAAATTCCTGGGGGCTTTATTAAGCGTGAAGGACGGCCAAGCGAAAAAGCTATTCTTGCAAGCCGTCTAATCGACCGTCCAATCCGTCCTCTATTTGCAGATGGATTCCGTAATGATGTCCAGGTTATCAGCATCGTTATGAGTGTGGATCAGAATTGCTCATCTGAAATGGCTGCAATGTTCGGATCATCACTGGCTTTATGTGTTTCCGATATTCCGTTTGAAGGCCCAATTGCTGGGGTTACAGTAGGAAGGATTGATGGGAAGTTCGTTATCAATCCATCTGTTGAAGAAACGGAAAAGAGCGATATGCATCTTGTCGTTGCAGGTACAATGGATGCGATCAACATGGTTGAAGCAGGGGCTGATGAAGTTCCTGAAGAAGTAATGCTTGAAGCGATCATGTTCGGACATGACGAAATCAAGCGCCTGATTGCTTTCCAACAGGAAATCGTAGCACAGGTAGGTAAAGAGAAGCGCGAAATTACGCTCTTTGAAATTGATAAAGAATTAGAAGCTGAAGTGCGCGGAATTTGTGAACAAGACATGCTGGCTGCAATCCAGGTACAAGAAAAGCATGCACGCGAAGACGCAATCAAAGAAGTGAAAAATACCGTTGTTGGTCGATATGAAGAGCAGGAAGCGGATGCAGATCAGCTTAAAATGGTGAAACAGATTCTTGATAAAATCGTCAAAGGTGAAGTCCGCCGCTTGATTACAGAAGAAAAGGTACGTCCAGACGGCCGTGGAGTCGACGAAATCCGCCCACTTTCTTCAGAAGTAGGGTTGCTTCCGCGAACTCATGGTTCAGGGTTATTCACAAGGGGACAAACACAGGCTCTAAGCATCTGTACACTTGGAGCAATGGGTGATGTCCAAATCCTTGATGGTCTTGGAATCGAAGAAGAAAAACGTTTTATGCACCATTACAATTTCCCTTTATTCTCTGTAGGTGAAACTGGACCGATTCGCGGACCAGTCCGACGCGAAATTGGGCACGGTGCTCTCGGTGAACGTGCACTTGAACCTGTTATCCCTAATGAAAAAGACTTTCCATATACAGTCCGCCTAGTATCTGAAGTTCTTGAATCAAATGGATCTACTTCACAGGCTAGTATTTGTGCAAGTACATTAGCTTTGATGGATGCTGGTGTGCCTATTAAAGCACCGGTAGCTGGTATCGCAATGGGTCTAATCAAATCAGGAGAACACTACTCTATTCTTTCTGATATCCAGGGTATGGAAGACCACCTTGGTGACATGGACTTCAAAGTAGCCGGAACTGCAAAAGGTGTTACAGCCCTGCAGATGGATATTAAAATTGATGGATTGTCCCGTGAGATTCTTGAGGAAGCTTTACAACAGGCGAAAAAAGGCCGTATGCATATTCTTGAATCAATGCTTGCAACTATTAAAGAACCACGTGAACAACTATCACAATATGCTCCGAAAATCATTACGATGTGGATCAAGCCGGATAAAATCCGCGACGTCATTGGACCAAGCGGAAAACAAATCAATAAAATCATTGAAGAAACTGGCGTAAAGATTGATATCGAACAAGATGGTACGGTGTTTATTGGTTCAGTAGACGAAGAAATGATCCAAAAAGCCAAGAAAATCATTGAAGATATCGTCCGTGAAGTCGAAGTTGGAGAGATGTATCTTGGTAAAGTCCGCCGCATTGAAAAGTTTGGTGCGTTCGTGGAAATCTTCCCTGGAAAAGACGGTTTAGTACACATTTCCGAGCTTGCTGAAGAGCGGGTAGGAAAAGTTGAAGATGTCCTTAAGCTGGGAGATGAGCTTCTGGTTAAGGTCACTGAAATCGATAAGCAAGGAAGAGTTAATCTTTCACGCAAGGCAGTATTAAAAGAACAGCGTGAAAAAGCTGAAAAACAATCTTAATATTGTAAAGGTCGGGGGCAGCCCCGGCCTTTTTTTGATTTTTTCACAAATTATTTTTTACAACCCAGGCCCATCCGCAGCATCTCATTAGTCATTCCTATCTCTTTTCTTTGGTGGCTCACAATAGTCTTCCGTTCTACCTTGTCCTTCTGTTTCATAAACTTAAAATAAGACCCTTTTTGTGCTTACAATAGAAATTATTATTGACCAAAGCCGATTATACAAAGAGGCCTAACAGAAGAGGAGGCACATTAAATGAGAAAATTCCAATTAATTTCTGTCATGTTGATCGCAGGCTGGATCATGGTGAATAATCCATTCTCTAATACATATGTTACGGGGCTAAAAGCAGGGACAGTTGCGGTGACAGGGATTGAGAACTCATTGATGTCAGAAATAGAAATGAAAGCAAAAGAATATGAAATTGAACCATCTGATGCGAGGAAGGATCCGGTCTGGAAGGTAATCCCCGGCTACAACGGTCTTAAAGTAGATGTAAAAAAATCATATAGCAAGATGGAGAAGGAAGGGGAATTTGATCCGGAAAAGCTAGTCTTTAAACAGGTTCCCCCTGAAATCCATCTGAGTGATTTGCCGCCTATGGCAATTTATAAAGGACATCCAGAAAAGCCAATGGTGAGTTTTATTGTCAATGTAGCCTGGGGAAATGAGTATTTAACGGGGATGCTGGCAACATTAAAGAAGCATAATGTGACCGCAAGCTTTTTTCTTGAAGGACGATGGGTGAAGAATAATCCGGGTATGGCAAAAATGATCGCTGATGCAGGACACGAGATAGGAAATCATTCATATACGCATCCAAACATGAAAGAGCTTTCTGCTCCTAAAATCAACGAAGAGATCAAGAGGACAAATGAAGTTATTGAAGCGGTGACCGGCGTGAAAACCAAATGGTTCGCTCCACCCAGCGGGTATTACAAGGACGAGGTAGTTGAGATTGCCGCAGCCCATAGATTAGGCACTGTCATGTGGAGCGTAGATACAATCGATTGGCAAAAACCCTCTCAGGATCAACTGATCAACAGGGTGATGGGGAAGGTTCACAATGGAGCAATGATTTTAATGCATCCAACAGAGTCGACGGCTGCTTCACTCGACGAATTGATCACACAAATAAAAGATATAGACCTGCAAATTGGAACAGTATCAAATATGTTGAGTGAAAATCGGATAGTATCGGCAAAAAAAATGAAAGAATAACATTGTATTTGGAAAAAGTAAGTTAAATGGACTATACTAAGTAAATGCAGATGTTTTAGCAGCAGGTTCCAGAGGAGGAATATAATGATAAAGAAATATACATGCCAAAACGGTGTAAGAATCGTACTAGAACAAATTCCAACTGTCCGTTCTGTCGCAATCGGAGTATGGATTGGAACGGGCTCCCGTAATGAAAACCCAGAGAATAATGGGATTTCCCATTTCCTTGAGCATATGTTTTTCAAGGGCACGAAAACCAGATCTGCCAGAGAAATCGCTGAGTCCTTTGACAGCATTGGCGGACAGGTGAATGCATTCACTTCGAAGGAATATACCTGCTACTACGCAAAGGTGTTAGATAACCATGCACAATATGCTCTAGAAGTATTAGCGGATATGTTCTTCAATTCTACCTTTGATTCAGAGGAGCTTAATAAAGAGAAGAACGTTGTAAATGAAGAAATCAAGATGTATGAAGATACACCTGATGATATCGTGCATGATTTGCTTAGTCAGGCTGTATATGGTGACCATCCACTGGGATACCCAATCCTTGGTACGGAAGGCACGCTCCAAACTTTTACAGGAGAAAAATTGGAGCAGTATATGCATGATACTTACAGACCGGACAACGTGGTCATTTCCATTGCTGGGAATGTTCCGGAATCTTTCATTAAGAATGCTGAAAAATTCTTTGGCTCATATGAAGCGAGCAAAGAGGAAATAGAGTATGAGAAACCAGCGTTCCACGCAACACAGGCGTCCCGGAAAAAAGAAACTGAACAAGCGCATCTTTGCCTTGGTTTCGAAGGATTGCAAATTGGTCATTCAGACGTCTATAGCCTGATTGTGTTGAACAATGTACTTGGAGGCAGCATGAGCAGCAGATTGTTCCAGGAGGTACGTGAGCAACGAGGCCTGGCTTATTCAGTATTTTCCTATCACTCGGCTTATCGAGACAGCGGAATGGTGACTATTTATGGCGGGACAGGTGCAAATCAGCTGGGCGTTTTATATGAAACAATCCAAGACACACTCTCAAAGCTGCGCGCAGAAGGAATTACGGAGAAAGAACTCAACAATAGCAAAGAGCAGCTTAAAGGCAGCCTGATGCTAAGCCTTGAAAGCACAAACAGCCGTATGAGCAGAAACGGAAAAAATGAACTTCTGCTGAAAAGACACCGCTCCCTTGATGAAATCGTCGAACAAATCGACCAGGTGACCAAGGACAGCGTTGACGGCATGGCTAATAGTATCTTCACAGACAAATACTCTGTTTCGTTAATCAGTCCAAATGGTGAACTGCCAAACTTATAATATCGGACCCATCGACAGCAGCTTCCATGTGAAGCTGCTGTTTTTAAACCACTCCTTAACAGGCTCCGAGGAAAGTAGAATAACAGGTTGATTCTTGACAGCTTTATGATCTTCTCCTGAGAAGCTGTTAAGAAAATGAAGGAATCGTGACAGGTTTGGTCTCAGCTACTGAAAAGCTGTCAAGAAAACGAAGGAATCGTGACAGGTTTGGTCTCAGCTACTGAAAAGCTGTCAAGAAAACGAAGGAATCGTGACAGGTTTGGTCTCAGCTACTGAAAAGCTGTCAAGAAAACGAAGGAATCGTGACAGGTTTGGTCTCAGCTACTGAAAAGCTGTCAAGAAAACGAAGGAATCGTGACAGGTTTGGTCTCAGCTACTGAAAAGCTGTCAAGAAAACGAAGGAATCGTGACAGGTTTGGTCTCAGCTACTGAAAAGCTGTCAAGAAAACGAAGGAATCGTGACAGGTTTGGTCTACCTACTGAAAAGCTGTCAAGAAAACGAAGGAATCATGACAGGTTTGTTACTGATACTGAAAAGCTGTCAAGAAAACGAAGGAATCGTGACAGGTTTGGTCCCTGATACTGAAAAGCTGTCAAGAAAACGAAGGAATCATGACATTTCTTGGCCTCTACACCTATAACAGCAAATTCTTGTAAACAATACCCCTTTTTAACGGATATGTATTCTAAAAAACTTCCCGGATTGATACATATAGAATAAGGACAAAGTGACAGGGGGAGGGCACCATGAAATTAAGTGAACTTGGTGGAAAAGAAATCGTCGATGTTAAGAGGGCAGAAAGATTGGGTGTACTTGGACAGACAGATTTGGAAATCAATGAACGGACCGGTCAAATAGAGGCTTTAATCATTCCGTCTTTAAAATGGTTTGGCCTCCGCAAGCAATCAGGAGAAGTAAGGGTCCCATGGAAGCATATTAAAAAAATAGGTTCAGATATGATTATCATTGACATCCCAGATGACGAAGAGTAAAAGCGGGCCTAAAGCCGGCTTTATTTTTTTGCCTTTGTATTTAGGTATTATTGATTTGAGAACAACAGAATAATCCTTAGCTTATATTCAATTTTCAGCGCTGGTCATATGGCTGGCGCTTTTCTTTTATGGAAAACTCACCTATTCCCGGTTTGATACATATGATGTTGAAGTAGTTCAGATTGAATGAAATATGTATTCCAGGATTAATGGAAAAGAAGGTGATTGTTCTCATGCTGACAGGAATGCAAATCGCGGTTATCGGCGGTGATGCGAGACAGCTGGAGATTATTCGCAAGCTGACAGAGCTTGATGCAAAGCTTTCTTTAATAGGCTTCGAGCAGTTGGATCATGCTTTTACAGGTGCCTCAAAAGAAAAGATAGATGAAGTTGATTTTTCCGTACAAGATGCTTTAATCCTGCCTGTGCCAGGCACGAGTATGGAGGGTCAGGTCGAGACCATTTTTTCGAATGAAAAAGTAGTCCTAATAAAAGAAATGCTTGAAAAGACTCCTGAACATTGCACAGTTTATTCAGGCATTAGTAATTCTTATTTAACCGGGATTACAAATCAAGCAAACAGGAAACTTGTACAGTTATTCGCTCGTGATGATGTTGCAATATATAATTCGATCCCGACGGTCGAAGGAACGATCATGATGGCAATTCAACATACGGATTTCACCATTCATGGTTCGAAGGTAGCTGTTCTCGGGCTGGGAAGAGTTGGGATGAGTGTTGCGAGAACCTTTCACGCCCTCGGAGCAAAGGTGAAGGTGGGAGCCCGAAAAAGTGAACACATTGCAAGGATTACGGAAATGGGATTTGAGCCGTTCCTTTTATCCGATATAGGCAAGGCGGTTACGGATACCGATATTTGCATCAATACGATTCCACATCAAATCGTTAATGCTTCCGTCATTTCGAGGATGCCTGCTCATACTTTGATCATCGACCTTGCATCCAAACCAGGTGGAACGGATTTTCGCTATGCAGAAAAACGTGGAATCAAAGCATTGCTTGCACCTGGATTGCCAGGAATCGTTGCCCCGAAAACAGCGGGACAAATTTTGGCGAATGTTCTTTCTCAGCTGCTTATGGAAGACTTTTTAAACCGAAAGGAGAAAGAAGTATGAGTTTAAAAGGCAAGAAGATTGGTTTTGGATTGACAGGTTCACATTGTACGTACGACGCTGTTTTTCCAGAAATTGAAAAATTAGTGAATGCAGGTGCTGAAGTTTTACCTGTCGTCACATCCACTGTTAAAAATACAGAAACACGTTTTGGCAAAGGTGAAGATTGGGTACAGCGGATTGAAGAGCTAACAGGTAATAAAGTGATTGATTCGATTGTAAAGGCAGAACCTCTAGGTCCCAAAATCCCTCTTGATTGCATGGTCATTGCGCCGCTTACAGGTAACTCCATGAGCAAGTTCGCCAATGCCATGACGGATTCACCAGTTTTGATGGCTGCGAAAGCAACACTAAGGAACCAAAAGCCAGTGGTCCTTGGAATCTCCACTAACGATGCATTAGGGCTGAATGGCATTAACCTTATGAGGCTTATGGCGACCAAGAATATTTACATGATTCCATTTGGCCAGGATGACCCTGAGAAAAAGCCAAATTCGATGGTAGCAAGAATGGGTATGCTTTCTGATACCATAATTGAAGCAATGAATGGCAAGCAACTGCAGCCAGTTTTAGTCGAACGCTATAAGGATAATTAAAGCTTATCTCCAGACTCTTTTCTAAACCTTGTTGCTCTGAGGTTATAATGATCTATAATATTCTATCAGGTTTGAAGAAAAGAGTCTGGAATTTAAATAAAAGCCAGGAACAAGAGTTGATCCGGAATGCAACAATCAAAGGAAAACCAGTCACGAACACATCAAAATCAATTTGGAAGTGCTTTTCTCCGGCAGTGAAGCAAAATGTTTCTTTTCTTAATGTTTGATTATGATAAAATATAGGATAATATACTAGGCGGTCATTTTAACTCTAAAAAAAAAATATTAACTTTTTTACTAAGAGTAGTGTATAGTCCCTAAAGTCGCTTTTTGGGTCTGTTCAGGGTGCTTAAGCTGTTCGAATAAACCGCCGTTTTATACTTATGGTTCAAACAACCTCAGCAAATATGCTAGGGATAAAAACGATAATAGTAGTGGAAGGGGAAACAGCAATGTCAGAGAGAAAAGGTTACCGAGTAGCAGTAGTTGGAGCAACAGGAGCAGTTGGACAGCAGATGATCCAGACGCTTGAAAGCAGGGACTTCCCTGTTTCTGAGCTATTATTGCTGTCATCATCAAGATCGGCTGGTACAAAGGTTCAATATAAAGACAAAGAGCTGACGGTTCAGGAAGCCAAGCCCGAAAGTTTTGAAGGCGTAGATATCGCCCTGTTCAGCGCTGGTGGAAGTGTTTCAAAGGAACTGGCACCAGAGGCAGTCAAACGCGGAGCGATCGTGGTTGATAACACAAGTGCATTCCGCATGGATGAGAACACACCGTTAGTCGTTCCTGAAGTAAATGAAGAGGATTTGCACTCACACAATGGAATCATAGCTAACCCGAATTGCTCCACGATCCAGATGGTCGTAGCCTTGGAGCCACTACGGAAAAAGCACGGTCTGGAAAAGATTATCGTATCCACATACCAGGCAGTATCTGGTGCAGGTGCAGCAGCTGTCGAGGAGCTGGAGGAGCAGACTCAGGCAATCTTGAATGGAGAAGAATATGAACCAAAGATCCTCCCGGTAAAATCAGCAGATAAGCATTACCAGATTGCATTCAATGCGATCCCGCAGATCGATACATTCGTAGATAATGGTTTTACGTATGAAGAAATGAAAATGATCAATGAAACGAAGAAAATCATGCACATGCCTGGACTGCAGGTTGCGGCAACTTGCGTACGTCTGCCGGTTGGCACGGGTCACTCAGAGTCAGTGTACATTGAAATTGGCCAGGACGGTGTTTCAGCAGCTGATGTAAAAGAACTTTTGTCTGATGCACCAGGAGTTGTCCTGCAAGACGATCCTCATCAGCAGCTGTATCCAATGCCTGCTTTCTGCGTTGGCAAAAATGACGTTTTCGTTGGCAGAATAAGAAAAGATCTGGACAACGAAAAGGGCTTCCATATGTGGGTTGTTTCTGACAACCTGTTAAAAGGTGCTGCATGGAACTCAGTCCAGATTGCTGAGAGTCTAGTAAAGCTTGGAATAGTAAAGTAAACACATAATTGATTTAATGACAGAAATTCTGAGGTGTTACGATGAAAATAATTGTTCAAAAATTTGGCGGTACATCTGTCCGAGATGAACAAAGCCGGATCCAAGCGCTGAGTCACATTAAGAAGGCAATCGCAGATGGGTACAAAGGGGTGGTAGTCGTTTCTGCGATGGGCAGAAAGGGAGATCCGTACGCTACTGACACACTCCTCAGCCTGCTAGGTGGAAGTGACAGCAAGATCAGCAAGCGGGAGCATGATCTCCTGCTATCTTGCGGTGAAACCATTTCCAGTGTCGTTTTTACCAATATGCTGCTTGATAATGGTATCAATGCGACTGCGCTTACTGGTGCCCAGGCGGGATTCAGGACAAATAGCGAGCATACCAACGCAAGGATACTTGATATGAAGTGCGATCGTTTGCTGAGAGAACTGGAACAGGTTGACGTTGTCGTCGTGGCAGGGTTCCAGGGAGCTGCAAAAAATGGGGACGTGACAACAATCGGCAGGGGCGGCAGTGATACATCGGCTGCAGCACTTGGCGCAGCGTTAAACGCAGAGTGGATTGACATTTTTACCGATGTAGAGGGAATCATGACAGCGGATCCTAGAATTGCAGAAAACGCACGGCCACTTTCCGTGGTAACATATACCGAAGTATGCAATATGGCCTACCAGGGAGCAAAGGTAATCCACCCCCCGTGCCGTTGAGATTGCTATGCAGGCAAAGGTTCCAATCAGAATCAGGTCCACTTATTCAGAAGGGCTTGGCACACTGGTCACTACCTTTAATAGGGAAAATAAAGGAACCGATATAAAGGAACGTCCTGTAACAGGAATTGCGCATGTTTCAAATGTTAGCCAAATAAAGGTTTTTGCTAAAAAAGACCAGTACAATCTCCAATCTGAGGTTTTCAAGGCGATGGCCAATGAAAATATCAGTGTAGATTTTATTAATATTTCACCAAATGGAGTGGTCTACACCGTCCTGGATGAAATGACTGACCGGGCTGTAAAATTATTAGAAGGATTGGGACACACTCCGCAAATTGAGAGACATTGCGCTAAGGTTTCGGTTGTCGGAGCAGGAATGGCAGGAGTCCCGGGTGTAACTTCAAAAATTGTAACAGCTTTATCTGAAAAAGGCATTCGCATCCTTCAGTCCGCTGACAGCCATACAACCATCTGGGTTTTGGTTAAACAAGAGGACCTAGGAAAAGCAGTAAATGCGTTGCATGATGCTTTTCAGCTCGAAGAGGAAACAGCAGATTTCGAGCGTCAAGATATTTAATAAGATTTTGCTTTCAGCCTCTGAAGCCGGAAGCCTTTCAGAAGAGGAGTGAACAGGAATGGTTCAATTCGGAAGAGTATCTACAGCAATGGTGACCCCATTTGATCATAAAGGTCACATTGATTTCAATAAAACAACCCAGCTAGTAAACCATTTGATCGATAACGGGACAGATTCGCTTGTTGTTGCAGGGACTACAGGTGAATCCCCGACTCTATCTAAAGAAGAGAAAGTCGCATTATTCAAGCACGTCGTGAAGGTTGTTGACAAGAGGGTTCCTGTCATTGCCGGAACAGGCAGCAACAACACTTATGCTACCATCGAACTGACAAAAAAAGCAGAAGAAATCGGCGTGGACGCGATCATGATCGTAGCGCCATACTATAATAAGCCAAACCAGGAGGGACTATACCAGCATTTTAAGGCTGCTGCTGAAGCTACCTCACTGCCAGTAATGGTATATAACATTCCTGGAAGGTCAGTAGTCAATATCCAGCCAGAAACGATTATCAAACTTGCTGGGATTCCAAACATTGTGGCTGTAAAGGAAGCTAGCGGCAACCTGAATGCCATGACGAAAATCATCGCAAACACACCGGATGACTTTCTGCTGTACAGTGGAGATGACGGATTGACTCTGCCAGTCCTTGCAATCGGCGGTACTGGTATTGTATCTGTAGCTTCACATGTAATTGGAAATGAAATGCAAGCTATGGTCGATGCATTCTTCAGCGGAAGGAATGCTGATGCAGCAAACCTGCACCAGCGACTGCTGCCAATCATGCAAGGACTTTTCGCGGCTCCAAGCCCGGCACCAGTTAAAACGGCATTACAACTAAAAGGGCTTGATGTAGGATCTGTACGTTTGCCAATGGTGCCATTGACTGAACAGGAAAGATCCGCAGTAGCAAAACTATTCCAATAAACTGTGTTAGGCCAACCTTTTAGGGTTGGCCTTTTATATAAAAAAAACAAATTTTGACCTTCAGAAATTCTGGAATTTCATATGACTTACTTATTCCGCTTAAGAAATGAGCCCATGCTTGAAAATGTCTAATGATACAGTTTCCAGGACACTTTGAATGCGCACAAGCTCCAAAATGTCTAATAAAACCAGTTTCCTGGAATTCTGAATGCGCACAAGCTTCGAAATGTCTAATAAAACCAGTCTCCAGGACATTTTGAAAGTGCACAGACTCAAATGTCTATTAAGTTCAGTTATTTAGACATTTTGCCACCTTACTGACCAATTGACGTCTCCGCTCTGGTCTACATCCACTACTGATCTCTAAATGTCCATTAATCACTAACCTAGGTTCAAAATGATAAAGGCAGATTAATAAAAAGTCGAGCTCCTCTCAGGCCAATAAATAGCTAAGGTATTAAGTTGTCAAGATTTTCTGTCATCAAGTATAATGTTATTAATTGGTCACGGTCGGAGCCATAACAACATAGGAGGAGCGTAGACTTGAATACGAAAAAAAATGAAAATATAAAAATCATTGCTCTCGGTGGAGTAGGGGAAATTGGTAAGAATATGTACATCACCGAAGTGGACGGTGATATTTTTGTGGTTGACGCGGGATTAATGTTTCCCGAAGATGAGATGCTGGGGATCGATATAGTTATTCCCGATTTTTCTTATTTAACTTCTAATAGAGAAAAGGTAAAGGCAATTCTTCTGACACATGGGCATGAAGACCATATTGGCGCATTAACTTATGTTTTGCGAAAAATCAATGTCCCTGTCTATGGAACTAAGCTAACAATAGCGCTGGCGAAGGAGAAAATGAAAGAACAGGAATTTTCTGGTTCAGTTGACTTTCACGAAATAACTGAAGATACTATAGTGAATTTCGACAGTGTTTCTATCTCTTTTTTTAAAACCAATCACAGTATTCCAGATTCAGTTGGCATCAGCATTAATACTTCAGAAGGCGCGATTGTACATACAGGGGATTTTAAATTCGATCAGGCTGCTGCCCCACTATACAAGCCTGAAATAGGCAAGATGGCCGCAATCGGTGAAAAAGGAGTGCTCTGCCTGCTTTCTGACAGTACAGAGGCTGAAAGACCAGGATATACTCCATCTGAATCAACCGTGGTTTCCGAGCTTTCTGATGTTTTTTATAATGCACAGGGCAGAATCATTGCTGCTTGTTTTGCTTCTGACCTAAACAGGATCCAGCACCTCTTTGACAGTGCGTCGGCAAATGGCCGCAAAGTAGCGGTAGTAGGGCAAAGTCTGAAACGCGTATATGATATAGCATTACAACTAGGCTATTTACACGTTGAAGATGACTTAATTATTCTGGTAAATGAATTAAAGAATTACAATGATAATCAGATAGTTATTTTAACTACGGGAAGCCAGGGCGAGCCGATTGAAGCTTTGCAAAAGATGGCCAAACAAGTGCATCCTCAGGTGAATATCCAGGCTGGGGACACAGTCTTGATTGCTGCTTCTCCATTGCGGGGAAGTGAAGTCTTTATTTATAAGACAATGGATTTGCTATACCGAGCTGGAGCAAATGTAGTATCAAGCAAAAAAAGTGTTCAAGTTTCAAGCCATGGGAGTCAGGAAGAATTAAAATTTATGATCAATTTGATGAGTCCTAAATTTTTCATTCCTGTTCACGGTGAATACAAAATGCTCAAAGCCCACAAAAAGTTAGCGCAGTCATGCGGGATACCTGAAGAGAATATCTTCATCCCAGACCGCGGTGACGTGATTGACATTTCTGGAGGTAAATTAAAGTCTACAGAGAAAGTACAGGCAGGGAATACATTGATTGACGGAATCGGCGTAGGAGATGTGGGCAATATTGTTCTCCGTGACCGCAGGCTGCTCTCGCAGGACGGTGTCTTAATTTTAGTCATCACACTGAATAAAGCAGACAGAAAAATTGCTGCCGGACCGGAAATTATCTCCCGAGGCTTCGTCTATGTCCGTGAATCCGAAAAGCTGATGAAGGATTCAACTACGCTCGTAAAAGAAATTGTGGAGAAAAATACAAATAAAGAATCATTTGATTGGAACAGTTTAAAACAGGATATCCGGGATTCACTGAGCCAATACTTATATGAAAAAACAAAACGCCGCCCAATGATCATGCCAATAATTATGGAAGTTAAATGAACACGAAAAGCACTGGCCAATCCCAGTGCTTTTTATTTTAAATGCGTATAGCACTCTTCGCTCTGGAATGAAATTGATGATGATGTTCATACTAAAATTATCATGCCTGAAGGGAGCATAAGGATATGAATAAATTCAGATCAGAAAACCAGGAAGACCAGCAAGGGGATAAGGAGAACAAACCATCTGGTCTTCTTGAGAAAATCCAACAGCTAGGTCAGACAAATGTACCTCAGCTGTCTCAGGATTCAAAAATTCATTGTTTGACGATAGTCGGTCAAATCGAAGGGCATATGCAGCTTCCACCTCATAATAAAACGACAAAGTATGAGCATTTGATCCCTCAAATTGTTGCGATTGAACAAAATCAGAATATTGAAGGGTTACTTGTCATCTTGAATACAGTAGGAGGGGATGTGGAGGCAGGATTGGCTATATCCGAGATGCTGGCTTCACTCTCGAAGCCGACGGTTTCAATTGTTCTGGGCGGCGGACATTCCATCGGAGTGCCAATAGCGGTTTCATGTGATTACTCTTTCATTGCGGGGACAGCCACAATGACAATTCATCCGATAAGGTTGACCGGACTCGTCATTGGTGTTCCGCAAACTTTTGAATATCTCGATAAAATGCAGGAAAGAGTAGTTAACTTTGTTACCAAGCATTCCAATATCGCTGAAGAAACATTCAAAGAGTTGATGTTCGCCAAAGGAAACCTTACACGGGATATCGGAACGAACGTTGTCGGACATGATGCAGTTGAGACTGGTCTGATCCATGAAGTCGGCGGTATAGGACAGGCGATGAAAAAGTTAAATGAATTAATTGATATGAATAAACAAAAGTCTGAAGTGATTGTACAATGATCCTTTATACGATGATGCCGCATGAGCAGGTTTTCCCTCCAGAAGAGGGAGCTTTAAACCAGGTTATGGTAAGCTATAATGGAATCCCTATTATGGCTGAATTGACTGATAATCACGAGTATCGGGTAGTAAGGGTAATGAGTACCGATCCAAACCATTACATGGAACCTACATGTTTACCAGGTTCGACAATTACACTTTCCTAGATAAGTTGCCTTCTCAACCTATTGTTAAATTAACACATGCATTAATACGGAGGTTAAAAAGTAAAAACGATTAATGGCTTCCTCGAAAACTGCTCCATCCCAGCTAATTAATAAACGATTGTGCCAGTTCTACTGGCAGATATGATATAATATGGATACACTAAAGCATTGGCAGCCGAATAAGGCTGCTTTTCTTCTTAACTAAAGTTTGAGGACAGGACTCATTGATAATGCTGATAGTGAAGCTAAAAATATTCAGGTGATAAAATGGTCAAAAAGAAAAGACGGCAATCGAGAAAGAAGAGTACATTGAAATCAACAGTTCAATATGAACTTGCCGGGTTAGCACTGCTCGCATTGGTCATCATAGCGATGGCGGATTTGGGTGCCGTAGGACGGGCGGTCGTAATGTTTTTCCGCTTTTTCTTCGGGGAATGGTATATGCTCAGTCTGGTAGGACTGGTCGTGTTCAGTATTTATATTATGTGGAAACGAAGTCTCCCATTTATTTTCCATATCAAATTAATTGGTACATACCTCATAGTTGGTGCAATCTTATTATTAAGCCACGTAACGTTATTTGAACTGTTATCCAATGGAGGCAAGTTCGAGGAACCAAGTGTCATTAAGAATACTTTTGATTTATTTGTAATGGAGGCCAAAGGTGAGACAAGCACGACAGACCTTGGAGGCGGGATGATTGGGGCTGTAATGTTTGCGTTGTTTTACTTTTTGTTTGATGCGGCAGGATCTCAATTAATTGCATTTCTTCTGATCATCATTGGAGCGATTCTGGTAACAGGAAAGACCTTTAGTGAAGTTGCAGGGAAAGTAATTACACCAGTTGGCAGTTTTATTAAAGGCCAATGGGTTTCATTCATTGAAGATCTAAAGCAATGGAAAGAAGATCAACAGCATAAAAAGGAAGCCAAGAAGCTCGAAACGAATCAGGCAAAAACCGGGAGCAAACATCCAGATTCTCAGGAAGCGTCTGTTGACAAAACAATTGACCTTGCTCCAGAACCAGCCTCGGAACCAATCATCTCCAGTTTTGCGGAGCGAGCATATGCAAACACTGGTGAAGCGCAAACTCAGCAGCAGGAGAAGAAGGATAAAACTGCAACTGAAGCAGAGGGTAATGGTGACGAATTGCCGCAGGCCATTACTTTCACTGAAGTAGAAAATACCTCATATGAGCTGCCGCCGATAGATATATTGAAGCTGCCGAATAAAACCGACCAGAGCGGAGAATACGAAATGATCCATGCCAATGCAGCAAAGCTTGAACGTACATTTCACAGCTTTGGCGTAAAGGCAAGAGTAACCCAGGTACATTTAGGTCCTGCTGTTACGAAATATGAGGTCCACCCCGATGTTGGGGTAAAAGTGAGCAGAATTGTAAGCCTGAATGATGATTTGGCCTTAGCTTTGGCTGCGAAGGATATCAGGATTGAAGCCCCAATACCCGGAAAATCAGCTATTGGAATAGAAGTGCCTAATTCCGAGGTGGCAATGGTTTCTTTACGGGAAGTTATCGAATCCAAGCAGCACAATAAACCAGGGTCAAAACTGCAAATTGGTCTAGGACGCGATATTACGGGTGAAGCAGTGCTTGCTGAACTAAATAAGATGCCCCACCTTCTTGTAGCGGGTGCTACGGGAAGCGGAAAGAGTGTGTGTATTAACGGTATTATCACGAGTATACTCATGAAGGCAAAGCCTCATGAAGTCAAACTGATGATGATTGATCCGAAAATGGTAGAGTTGAATGTTTATAATGGAGTTCCACATTTGCTTGCCCCTGTTGTCACTGATGCCAAGAAAGCATCTCAGGCACTGAAAAAAGTGGTCAGTGAGATGGAGCGGCGCTATGAGCTCTTCTCACATACTGGTACAAGGAATATAGAAGGCTACAATGAATATATTAAAAGGTATAATAGCGAGGAAGAAGCGAACCAGCCACTGCTTCCATTCATTGTCGTAATCGTGGACGAGCTGGCTGACTTAATGATGGTGGCATCGTCTGATGTTGAAGATTCAATTACCAGGCTGGCACAGATGGCCCGTGCTGCGGGTATCCATCTGATCATTGCTACACAGAGACCGTCTGTCGATGTCATTACAGGGGTGATTAAAGCAAATATTCCGTCAAGAATTGCATTTGCAGTTTCATCGATGACTGACTCACGGACGATTCTTGATATGGGCGGCGCCGAAAAGCTGCTAGGAAGAGGAGATATGCTGTTCCTGCCGGTTGGTGCATCCAAGCCTGTCAGGGTGCAGGGAGCTTTCTTATCTGATGAAGAGGTTGAAGAAGTTGTAAACTTCGTCATTGGTCAGCAAAAGGCACAATATCAGGATGAAATGATCCCTGAAGATGTACCTGAGAACACATCAGAGGTAGACGATGAATTGTACGGTGATGCTGTAGACCTTGTGGTAGAAATGCAAACAGCTTCAGTATCCATGCTGCAAAGGAGATTCAGAATCGGATATTCACGAGCGGCAAGGCTGATTGATGAAATGGAGCTCCGTGGAGTTGTAGGTCCTTACGAGGGAAGCAAACCAAGGAACGTACTAGTGGGTAAGTCAGAAGAGGCATAAAATCATAGGTTTAATAGAGACAAAAGCCGGATGCTCACATCCGGCTTTTGCTTTTAATACAGGACGTATATACTATATGAGATCTATAAATGTCATACTATTAAAACCGCTTACAAAATACTATTGTATCAAAAGAATAGGATATTTGTCCCGGAAAATGTGACAATTTTGGTTATTCTAGCTTTTTTCGACAAATTGTTGAAACACTATTTATTTATATCAGAAAAAGTGTTATAGTATTTTCGATTAGTAGGAATGCTATACATCAGATGTCTGATGTCTTGAGCAAAGGTTGGAGGAAAGCCTCATGTCGATCAAGTCAGATAACCGGCACCTGTATTTACAAGTAATCGATCACCTGAAGCAAGATATTCAAAAAGGTATATATAAAGAGAGAGAGAAATTACCTTCAGAATTCGATCTTGCCAAACAACTTGGAGTTAGCAGAGCGACTCTCCGCGAAGCATTGCGAATCCTTGAAGAAGAAAACGTCATCGTTCGCAGGCATGGTGTAGGAACCTTTGTCAATGCCAAACCATTGTTTGAATCAGGTATTGAACAGCTTAACAGCGTGACGGGCATGATTGAGCAGGCAGGAATGAAGCCTGGAACAATCTTCTTAAACTCAACGACTACTGGGCCAACCGAAGAAGATATTCGTCGTTTTTCATGCTCGCTTGATGATGAAATCACACTCGTCGAAAGGGTCAGAACTGCAAATGGTGAACCTGTTGTCTATTGTCTGGATAAGATCCCGGCAAGCATCCTGACGGAAGATTACTCTTTTGAGGATGAGTCATTGCTTCATCTTCTTGAGGTGAAATCAAACCGAAAGGTGACATATGCAGTAGCCCAAATCGAGCCAATAGGCTATCATGAGAAGATTTCACCCATCCTTGAATGCGATCCGGAAACAGCACTGCTCGTGTTGAAGCAGATGCATTTCGACGATAACGATGTTCCAATTCTTTATTCGGTCAATTACTTTAAAGCCGACAAGTTCAGTTTTCATGTCCTTAGAAGAAGAATTTAATTTTTTTAAGGAAATGAAAACGCTAACTGATTGGTTTTTCAGAACATTCCTGCGAAATCACAAACATTCTCTGGGGGGTACAAACCTTGAAAAAGCGTAAATTTGGTTTGGTAATGTCATTGCTTTTAGCAGCAGGTACAATGTTGGCAGGTTGCGGAAGCGACGAAGGCGACAGTTCTAAGGGCAAGGAGTCAGACTTAAGAGTTGGTATGGTTACTGACGCAGGTACGATTGATGACAAATCTTTCAACCAGGGCACTTGGGAAGGAATCCTGATGGCTGAGGAAGATCTTGGCGTAAAGACAAAGTACCTTAAGCCAGCTGGAACAACTGAAGCTGAATACTTAAAAGAAATCGGCAACTTATATGATGCAGAATATAAGTTTATCATTACACCGGGCTTTAAATTCGAAACAGCAGTTTTCCAAGCCCAAGATAAATATGAAGATGCTAAATTCGTCATCATTGACGGGAACCCACACAATGGAGACTACAATCCAGTTGTGAAAGACAACACTGTTGCAGTATTCTTCGCTGAGCATGAGTCTGGTTTCCTAGCAGGTGTCGCTGCAGCGGTTGAATTGAAGGAAGGCGAAGCTGGTTTCATCGGTGGAATGGAAATTCCAGCAGTACAAAAGTTCAACTGGGGATTCCAGCAAGGACTTAAGTATGCAAATGAAAATCTTGACACTAATGTAACAATGAAAGCTGAGAACGTTGTATATCAAGGTTCATTCGACAACGCGGCTGCTGGCGGACAAATCGCAGCTCAATTCTATGACCGTGGCGTAGACGTCATCTTCACTGCTGCAGGTGGTGTTGGTGTTGGAGCGATCAACGAAGCTAAGAACCGTGCAAAGGCTGGAGATAACGTCTGGATCGTGGGTGTTGACGTTGACCAGTTTGAAGATGGTAAGTACGATGGTGACAAGTCAGTTATCCTTACTTCAGCAATGAAGAAGCTTGACCAGGTAGCATTCGACATGGTGCAAGCTGAGATTGATGGCGATTTCCCAGGCGGAAAAACATTGACTTTCGATGCTAAGAACGATGGAATTGGTCTTCCTGAGAAGAACCCTAACCTAAGCGAAGAAACAATGGGTAAGGTAAAGGAAGTATACGAAAAAGTTAAATCAGAAGAAATCAAGGTCTCTGGTGAACAAGGAGATTTATTCAAGTAAAAAAGTGCAAAAGAGACGGTCTTTTCCGTCTCTTTTGTCTATCAAACTCAAAACGGAAAATATTTGAAATTATCGATTAACTATTTTCCTTTTAGAAATGTACAGCTCCAGAGCCTGGCTTCTAAAAGATCGGCCTTCAAAAGGATTTGTTTCAGCACTTCCTCGTGGTATTCCGGCCTGTTCTTGGAAGCTGACCAAGGCGCTTACGCTATTCTTAATAGGTATAGAGTCTAATATAAAGGTGAGTGCTACTATGAGTTATGTAGTTGAGATGTTGAATATCCGTAAAGAGTTTCCGGGTATCGTAGCCAACGATAATGTAACCCTTACGCTTAAAAAAAGGGGAAATACATGCACTACTAGGTGAAAACGGTGCAGGAAAGTCTACCCTGATGGGCGTTCTGTTCGGTATGTATCAGCCTGAAAGAGGCTTAGTAAAAGTAAATGGCGAAGAAGTGAAAATTACTAACCCTAATGTTGCAAACCGTTTAGGGATTGGGATGGTTCACCAACATTTTAAGCTGGTTGAAAACTTTACTGTTACAGAAAATATCATCCTGGGCAGTGAGCCGCTTAAGGGCATGGTACTTGATATTGATAAAGCTGCAAAAAAAATTGAAGAATTATCAAAGCATTATGGTTTGAATGTAGATCCTCATGCGAAAATCGAAGATATTTCAGTAGGTATGCAGCAAAGGGTAGAAATTTTGAAGATGCTTTATCGCGAAGCAGATGTTCTGATTTTGGATGAGCCAACAGCTGTCCTTACACCAGCAGAAATCGATGAATTGATGAAAATCATGCGTAACCTTATTAATGAAGGCAAGTCTATTATTATAATCACTCATAAATTAAAAGAAATTAAGGCCGTTGCGGACCGTTGTACAGTCATTCGCCGCGGAAAAGGAATTGGGACTGTCAATGTGGCAGAATCCAGTGAGGCTAGTCTTGCCGAAATGATGGTCGGACGTCATGTCTCTTTCAAAGTGGATAAGAAAGAAAGTACTCCTGGTGAAGTGGTACTTAAAATAGATTCTTTATCAGTAAAAAATAATAGAAAAGTTATGGGATTGAAGGATTTTTCATTAGAAGTCCGAGCTGGAGAAATAGTCGGTGTGGCTGGAGTTGAAGGCAATGGTCAGACAGAGCTTATTGAAGCAATCACTGGCTTAAGAAAAGCTGAGTCTGGAACGATTCTAATAAGTGGTGAAGAAATTACAAACCTTCCAGTCCGCCAAAGGAATGAAAAAGGAATTAGCCATATTCCAGAAGACAGGCAAAAGCGTGGTCTTGTTTTGGATTACTCACTTGTATCGAATATGGTGCTGCAAATTTATAACAAACAGCCTTTCTCAAAGCGCGGATTATTAAATGTTGCAGCTATGAAAGCGTATGCTCAAAATATCATCGAAAACTTCGATGTGCGATCAGGTGAAGGTGCTGCTTCCATTGCCAGAACTCTTTCTGGTGGAAATCAACAGAAAGCAATCATTGGCAGAGAGCTTGAACTCGATCCAAAGCTTTTGATTGCTGTCCAGCCGACTCGTGGCTTGGATGTTGGTTCCATTGAATACATTCATAGAAGAATTATTGAGCACCGTGACAAAGGAAACGCAGTATTGTTGATTTCCTTGGAATTAGACGAGGTGCTGCAGCTCTCAGACCGGATCGCTATCGTAAATAATGGTGAGCTTGTAGGCGAGGTAAACGCTGCGGAAACAAATGAAAATGAAGTAGGTCTTATGATGGCAGGCGTGGCTAAGGAGAGAAGCATATGAGAAATACCATCGTATCTTTAATATCCATTATTCTAGGTCTGGTAGCCGGGGGGGATATTGATGCTGTTCATCGGCAGCAACCCAATTGAAGGCTATTCCTATTTGCTTCAAGGAGCATTGAAAAACCTAGAGCGTATCGGTAATACTTTAGCAACAGCAACTCCGCTTATATTCACTGGTTTGTCTGTCGCTTTTGCTTTCCGCACAGGTCTTTTCAACATCGGTGCATCAGGACAAATGCTTGTTGGTGGCCTTGCTGCGACAGCAGTGGCTTTGACTTTCGATTTATCCAGGCCTATCCTTCTTATGGTTATGATCTTTGCAGGCCTTGTCGCCGGTGCCTTATGGGCGTTCATTCCCGGTTTGCTTAAAGCCAAGTTCAATGTTCATGAGGTTGTTTCGACAATCATGATGAACTGGATTGCCTACTGGACAATCTACTATATAGTACCGGGATATTTCAAGGGGAGAATTCCTTGAGACAGAGTCTAAGAAATTGTCAGAATCAGATACTTTGAGAACCCCATTCCTTACAGAGATGTTTGATGGGTCTTATATTAACTTAGGTCTGTTTCTTGCCGTTATTGCAGTAATCATTATTGCTTTCATCATTGAAAAGACAACCCTTGGATTTGAGTTGAAGGCAGTTGGGTTTAACAGATTCGCTGCAGAGTATGCAGGTATGAAAGTTAACCGTAACATCATATTATCCATGTTGATTTCTGGTGCACTTGCTGGAGTCGGCGGTGTAGCATTGTATACAGGAAATGCTTCGAGCATTCAAATTGGTATTCTGCCTGCACAGGGTTACGATGGAATCGCGGTAGCTCTTCTTGGAGCTAATCATCCTGTAGGTGTATTCTTCGCAGCAGTGCTGTTCGGGATTTTATACTCAGGTACTGGGTTCATGAATGCAATGACTGAAATACCTCCTGAATTGGCAAATACCATTATCGCGATCATCATTTATTTTGCTGCAACAAGTGTCATGATTGAACGTCTGCTGAACAAATTCAAGACGAGAAAATCAAACAAAGAAGATAAAAGTGGTGCTGTAGTCGAGAAGGGAGATTCATAAGATGTGGTCAATAATAGAACAAATTTTTCCTTACGCGATTATCTTTACAATTCCTCTTCTAATAACGGCATTAGGCGGACTTTTTAGTGAAAGAAGTGGTATTGTCAATATTGCCCTCGAGGGATTAATGGTCATTGGTGCCTTCTCAGGTGCTCTGTCCATCCATTACCTGAGCGACGTACTGGACAACCACACATTGGTACTCTGGCTTGGATTGCTGGCTGCTGTACTTGCTGGTATACTATTTTCCATCTTGCATGCGTTTGCGAGCATTAATCTGAATGCAAACCAAATCATCAGTGGTACGGCAATCAATATGATTGCCACTGCTTTAACCGTGTTTCTTGCACGCAATATCACTGGAAGTGGGAACATAAGAATCTCAAGTGGTTTTTCACCGTGGGATGTCCCGTTCCTTTCTGATATACCTGTAATCGGAAATCTATTTTTCACAAAGACATTTCCAACAACATGGTTGGTTTTAGTCATTCTTTTCGTAAGTTCATTCGTTCTATATAAAACAAGGTTTGGGCTTCGTTTAAGATCTTGTGGGGAATTCCCACAAGCTGCTGAAGCAGCAGGAATCAATGTCAGGAAAGTCCGTTACAGCGGTGTTCTGATCTCTGGAGCTTTCGCTGGCTTGGGTGGAGCCTTGATTATTGTTACGCAATCAGGTGAATTTACAGGAACCGTTGCAGGTCTGGGCTTCCTTGCACTGGCTTCCCTGATTTTTGGTCAGTGGAAACCGCTAGGTGTGCTGGCAGCGACATTGTTCTTCGGATTTGCCAGTACGATTGCAAACGTCTCTCAAGTAATTCCTGAGTTGGCCGTTATTCCACCGATCTTACTGAAGATTTTCCCATATGTAGTGACGCTAATTGCACTAGTCATATTCTCCAAGTCATCTCAAGCACCAAAGGCTGTTGGAGAAACATTTGATAGTGGAAAACGCTAACTCTTATACTGCAAAAAGAGGTACCTGTTCAGGGTGCCTCTTTTATTTCGTCACTCTTTATATCATTCATTAATAAAATATTCGATCAATATGTACATTCCTTTTAGAATAAATCTCCCATATGTGTTAATATAAAGGAAAAGTTTGCTAAAAATAATATCGTCAAGAGGGCATGCATATGAAACTATCATTATATATGGATGATCGTGAAACGGAAAAAATCTTTTCTTATTTACGCTGGATATTCTTGTTGGTAGGGATTATGCTATTTTATTTCCCCCCTCTGGCGGACAAGCTAAATTTCGCTAAAGAAACATTTCTCTTCTTGTTGGCGATTGGGTTTATCTACATGGCCGTGACTCAGTTTGCTTTGAGTAAAATGCCGGCGGGAAATGAGTATTTTAATTTACTTACGAAAGCCGGAATTGTATTTGATTATATTGCCCTGTTGTGGCTTCTTGCCTTAACGAATGGAGTGATGTCGCCGCTTTTTCCGATTGCCTATTTGGTTGTCATGCATGCAACCATTTACTGGAGGACAAAAGGGGCAATTATATCATCGATTTCTTTGACGGCAGGGTACTCAATTATTTTTGCTGTACAGGCGCAATTCGATTTTAATACAACGTTTGTCTTCATTTTAAATCTCGTTTTCATATGGATTATCGGTGTTTTCGGGTCTTTAATCGTCATTCGGGAAAGGAAGCATCTGAAACAGAAGGAAATTTTTCATGAATTAATGTTCACGGATTATTTAACAGGCTTATACAATCATCGGCATTTCCAGGAACAACTAAGGATTATGACGAGCACTCGGCAAAATTTCTTGCTTGTAATGGGAGATATTGATCACTTTAAGCAAATCAATGATCAGTTTGGCCATTTGACTGGAGACGAGATATTAAAGAAACTAGGAGCAATTTTTCGGGATCTGGCTGATGATTACGATGCACAGGCTTTCCGTTATGGTGGTGAAGAGTTCACTTTTCTATTGCCAGCCATCGAGGAAACCAGGCAAATTAACTTTTTCAATGACTTATACGGAAGGTTATCATCTGAGAAATTCAGCAAAGAGTGCATCCGTGTCACTATGAGCTTTGGGATTGCTGCTTCAAAAGGTGAAATGTTACCAGATAAGCTTCTCGGTTATACTGACCAGCTTTTATATATCGCAAAGGCAAACGGAAAAAATCAGGTGAAACTTGAATCAGGATATACCTATTACTATACAAAAGCCTCAGAAGAAATAGCCGCATCAAAGCAATAAAAGCTTCCTATTTGGGAAGCTTTTGCCGTATTCTCTGCCAATTCCTTGAATTAGCCTGAATGTCAAAGGTATAGTTAGAGTATATTTATTGGAATATTAAATATAGACTTCACAACGTATACATATCAAAGAAGAATGTTTTATTTTCATCAATGATGTGAAGAAAATGAATGTAAGCAATTCCTGTTGTTATAAATAAAGGAGGATTTCAATGGCTGTCATTTCAGAAAGTATCACGGATATGAAAGGCTACAAGCTCCATATTGTTAAAACCGAAAAATTTAAGACGAACACAATTGTTTGGAAAATGAAAGCACCGCTTACAAGTGAAGATGTAACCAAACGGGCGCTGCTTCCGTATGTGCTGCAAAGCAGTTCCAAGGCTTACCCAACGACTTCAAAGTTTCGATCGTACCTTGATGAGCTTTATGGAGCTAATTTATTTGTAGATGTCTCAAAAAAGGGGGAATATCAGGTCCTCAGTTTTTCTCTGGAGATAGCCAATGAAAAGTTCCTGTCTGACCCGGATCCTTTGCTGAAAAAAGGATTGCAATTGATGGCGGAGATTCTGGTGAATCCGCTTGCAGACAATGAAGCATTTGACAAAGAAACTGTCGAAAAAGAAAAACGAACATTAAAGCAGCGAATCCAGGCTGTATATGATGATAAAATGAGATACTCCAATTTCAGGCTTATTCAGGAAATGTGCAAGGATGAACCCTATGCACTCCATGTTAATGGTGAGATTGACGACATTCAGCAAATCGATGAGAAGAATCTTTATGATTACTATAAAAAGGCCTTTAAAGAAGATGAGCTTGATCTGTTCATTATTGGAGATGTTGATGAGACAGAAGTCCAGGCGATTGCCCAAGAGCTTCTGCAATTTGACGACCGCACACCGAAACTTGTCAAGCTTGCTGATGGTGCTCAAGTCGAAGAGAAAACTGTCAAGGATCAGGAGGATGTCAAGCAAGGCAAGCTGAATATCGGCTATAGAACAAATGTGCATTATGGTGATGAAGATTATTATGCTCTTCAGGTCTTCAACGGGATTTTCGGTGGATTTTCTCATTCCAAGCTGTTCTTAAATGTCCGTGAGAAAAATAGTCTTGCCTATTATGTCGCAAGCCGCCTTGAAAGCCATAAAGGTTTGATGATGGTTATGTCAGGCATTGAATTTGAAAATTTCGAGCTTGCTGTAAAAATTATTCGTGAACAAATGGAAGCAATGAAAGCTGGCGAATTTACAGATCAGGAAATCGAACAGACAAAAGCAGTGATTGAAAACCAAATGCTTGAAACAATGGATACCTCAAGAGGGATGGTCGAGGTCCTTTATCATAATGTCGTATCCCGTCAAAATGTCAGCCTCGATGATTGGCTTCAGGGCATGAGTAAAACCACAAAAGAAGAGATTGTTGATGTAGCCAAAAAGGTGCAGCTAGACACGGTCTACTTCTTAACTGGATTGGAGGCGGACAAATAATGGAGAAAATCACTTTTGAACAGCTTCAGGAAGAAATGTACTACGAAAAGCTGAGTAACGGACTTGATGTATACATCCTTCCGAAAAAAGGCTTCAATAAAACATATGCTACTTTTACAACTAAATACGGGTCGATCGATAATCACTTCCTTCCGCCTGGAAAGGATGATTATGTAAAGGTACCTGATGGCATCGCACACTTCCTTGAGCACAAATTATTCGAAAAGGAAGATGGGGACGTGTTCCAGCAGTTCAGCAAGCAGGGTGCTTCTGCGAACGCGTTTACTTCTTTCACTAGAACAGCTTATTTATTCTCCAGTACATCATCAGTGGAGAAAAACCTGAAGACCCTGATTGACTTTGTTCAGGAACCATATTTTACAGAAAAGACAGTTGAAAAGGAAAAGGGAATCATCGGGCAGGAGATTACGATGTATGATGACAATCCTGATTGGAGACTGTATTTTGGCCTGATCCAGAATATGTATAAGAACCATCCGGTTAGTATTGATATCGCAGGTACGATCGAATCGATTTCTCATATTACGAAAGACATGCTGTATGAATGCTATGAAACATTTTACCACCCAAGCAATATGCTACTGTTCTTAGTGGGCCCAGTTAATCCTCAGGAAATCATGGGCTTGATAAAAGAAAACCAGGGGAAGAAGGAATACAAGAATCAGCCAGAAATCAAACGGAGATTTGATGTGGAGCAGGCAGGGGTTGCTGAAAAGAAACAGGTCCTGAAAATGAATGTCCAGACATCCAAGTGCCTGGTTGGCATCAAAGCTGCAGACCCTACTGAATCGGGCAGGGAAATGTTGAAGAAAGAGCTTTCAATCAATGTCATGCTTGATATCCTCTTCGGCAAGAGTTCAGAAAACTATACTGAATTGTATGGGTCCGGATTGATCGATGATACTTTTTCATACGATTATACAGAGGAGCAAGGCTTCGGGTTTGCGATGGTTGGCGGTGATACAAACGAACCTGATGTCCTTGCCAGTAAGCTTGAATCAATGCTAATGGATGCTAAGGCTGGACGAGGGTTGACGAATGATAACCTTGAAAGAACCAAAAAGAAAAAAATTGGAGCTTTCCTTAGGGCGGTCAATTCTCCTGAGTATATAGCGAACCAGTTCACACGCTACGCATTTAATGACATGGATTTATTTGAGGTTGTTCCGATACTTGAAAGCCTGACGCTAGACGATATCAAACAGGCGGCTGACAAGCTGATTGCCGAAGAGCGATTCACTGTTTGTCAGGTAGTGCCAAAGGATAAGAACTAACCCACCATTCAATAAGATGTGCGCCGGTCCTAATCGGCGCATTATTTAATGATGTATTTGGAGAGGAAGAAAATGAAGAAATTCGCGCTCGTTACAGGAGCAAGTGGAGCGATTGGCAAGGCGATTTGCATGAAACTTGCATCTGAAGGTTATTCGCTATACCTTCACTTTAACCAGAATGAAAAAGGAATGAAAGAACTCGTAAGCCAGATTGAACACTTTGGTGGTGAGTATATACCAATCAAGGCGAACCTGGCAGCAAAATCAGGATACATAGAATTGGCCGCCAACATTTTTTCACTTGATGCAATTGTGCATAATGCTGGTAATGCCCTATATGGTCTTCTTGAAGACTTAGAGGAAAATGATGTAGAGGAGCTTATACAAATACACGTTACTACTCCGCTGTTGCTGACGAAAAAGCTTATTCCAAAAATAAGGGCTAAGGGAAGTGGAAGTATCGTCATCGTGTCATCGATATGGGGACAAACGGGCGCATCCTTTGAAGTAGCATACTCGACTGTGAAAGGTGCCCAAATAGCCTTCGCCAAAGCTCTTAGCAAAGAACTTGCAAGCTCCAATATCAGGGTGAATGCCGTAGCACCAGGTGCCATTCAAACCCCTATGGTCGAAGGGTTCACCCATGCGGAAATCGAGGCAATTACCGAGGATATTCCATCAGGCCGCTTAGGATCCGCTGAAGAAGTCGCAAGCGGTGTTGAGTTTCTGTTATCTGAGAATTCATCATATATAACCGGGCAGGTACTCGCGGTGAATGGTGGTTGGCTTACGTGAAGGACATGTGACAATTTTTAAAACATGTATTGTAATGAATAATAATTGTCGTACGAATGCAAAATAACCTTGTACTATTTTAGACAAGGAGGTTGTCAATATGTCCGTATTGGATAATTGGAATCAGTGGAAGGATTTCTTGGGAGACCGCCTTCATCAGGCGCAGGACCAGGGAATGAATAAAGAAGTTATGGGGGACCTTGCCTACCAAATCGGGGATTATCTTGCTAAGAACGTCGACCCTAAAAATGAGCAGGAAAGAGTCCTTTCAGACCTTTGGTCAGTTGCAAGCCCTGACGAACAGCACGCCATCGCTACAATGATGGTTAAACTTGTACAGAACAATGGCACTCAATAATAAGTAAGTTTTGAGAGGGGGACTGCAGATTCCTCTCTTTTTTTATTGTTCCGCCTTTGAAGTAGACATATAAGCATTGCATTCTTTTACTTTTATCTTCTGGCTTGTTTTTCCTTTCATCTTCCTTGAAAATCATATAATATAGTAGCTAGATATTTGATGTCAAAATGTGTCGCAATCAAGTGACCTTATAGCAGAGGAGGAGAATGATGGAAAAGAAAGAATGGTACTTGGAATATGAAATAGTGATTAACCGTCCAGGACTGCTAGGTGATATATCCTCTTTGCTTGGTATGCTGTCAATCAACATTGTTACGATCAATGGAGTCGATGAAGGTAGACGTGGTCTGTTGATCCTTGCGAAAGATGATGACCAAATTGAGCGTTTAGAGTCAATTTTGAATACAATGGATACAATAAGGGTAATTAAAATCCGTGAGCCCAAGCTTCGTGACCGAATGGCGGTCAGACACGGCAGATATATTCAGCGTGATGCTGATGATAAAAAAACATTTAGATTTGTAAGGGATGAACTTGGACTGCTCGTTGATTTTATGGCAGAATTGTTTAAGCAGGATGGGCACAAGTTGATTGGGATCCGCGGGATGCCGCGAGTGGGCAAGACCGAATCAGTTGTGGCTTCAAGCGTTTGTGCAAATAAGCGATGGTTGTTTGTTTCTTCAACTTTATTGAAACAGACAATTAGAAATCAATTAATTGAAGATGAATACAACTCAGAAAACCTATTCATCATAGACGGAATCGTTTCCACTAGAAGGGCCAATGAAAAGCACTGGCAGCTTGTCAGGGAAATCATGCGCCTGCCTGCGGTGAAGGTTGTTGAACATCCGGATATTTTTGTTCAAAACACGGAATATACAATGGATGATTTTGATTATATAATTGAACTTCGCAATAATCCCGATGAAGAAATCGTATATGACATGGTTCAGAAGAATCACATGTTCACCGATTCTGACTTTGGAGGATTTGATTTTTAACAGTATTGGAAGGTGTTATCGTGACTGAGTTAGGAAATATATTAAAGGAAGCACGTGAAGCTAAGGGTCTCAGCCTGGACGAACTGCAGTCCATCACGAAAATACAGAAGCGCTATCTTCTTGGCATTGAAGAGGGCAATTATTCAATGATGCCAGGAAAGTTTTATGTCCGTGCCTTCATTAAACAATATGCTGAAGCCGTCGGGCTTGATCCAGAACAGCTTTTTGAGCAGCATAAAAATGATATTCCATCTACATACAACGAAGAGCTCCCTGATCAGCTTTCCCGTGTCCAGTCGAGGAAAAGTCTGTCGCCTGAAACTTCAAAAGTCCTTGATGTTCTTCCGAAAATATTGATTGGAATCTTTATCATTGGCGCCATCGCATTGGTTTGGTATTTAATTGTCCTGAATGCAGGTGATGAAACAAAGGAGCCAGCTACAACAGGTAAGGAAACAACGATTGACGAACCTGCAGAGACTGAGGATGAATCCTTAGACGAGGATCCAAGTGACTCAGAAGATGCTGCTGAAGAGGAACCGGCTGAAGAAGAAGCTGAGCCAGAAACACCAGCACAGGAGCTTACGGTTATCTCTAACAGCGGCAGCAATACGGTTTATGAATTAAAGGGTGCTGATGCGTTTGTCATTAAAATTGTATCCCTTGGACAGACATGGGTTGGTTTATCAAATGGATCTAAATCCATTTTTCAGGAAACCCTTGTTAAAGGAAAGAATGAAAGCAGGACAGAAGATTTATCCAATGAGACCAAAGCTGTCATCAATATTGGACGAGCACCAGATACCGAAATCTATGTCAATGACGAAAAGCTCGAGTATGCAGTGCCGCCTGATCAAGACATGACCCAGGTAATCACGATTAATTTTGTGAAATAAGTTTTAAGGCTCTGTAATTTGAACAGCCAGCCACTAAGAATTTGCCAAAATGCCCGTATGGACTTTTGTTTATACGGGCTAAACTTTCTGTGATAGAATGTATCACTTTTTTTATACTAAGGTCAGTGTCTAGCCCCTCGAGATTCATTTACTAGGCATATTTAATGATGATTTATACATATTGGATATAATGAAGAAGACGCATAAAGGTTTTGTAATTTTTCATCTGGAGGAAAGAGTATATGAATTTGCCAAATAAGATTACGGTGTCACGAATTTTTTTGATTCCGTTATTCATGATCATCATGCTTGGCCCATTTTCCTGGGGAGAGATCTCTCTGCTTGGGACAACCATGCCGGTCACACATTTTGTAGGAGCGTTAATATATATTTTTGCATCCGTGACGGATTGGGTTGACGGGTATCTGGCACGAAAGCACAACTTGGTTACGAATCTTGGGAAATTCCTGGATCCCCTTGCAGATAAATTGCTTGTCTCCTCTGCATTGATCGTATTAGTTGAACTTGGATATGCCCCAGCGTGGATTGTCATCATTATCATCAGCCGAGAGTTTGCCGTAACAGGACTTCGCTTACTGCTGGCTGGCGGTGGTGAGGTGGTTGCAGCAAAAATGCCGGGCAAAATTAAGATGTGGGCCCGGCCCAGACCGTGGCAATATCAGCACTATTGCTGCACAATATCATTTTTGAAGCATTCTCCATTCCGTTTGCAGATATTGCACTATGGGTGGCGATGTTCTTTACGATTTGGTCCGGTTGGGATTACTTTGCTAGAAACAAGGAAGTGTTCAGTAATTCGAAATAATTGATTTTTCAGGGGGGACAATAAATGAATGCCGAAATCATTGCTGTGGGATCAGAATTGCTCCTTGGGCAAATCGTCAATACAAACGCCAGATTCCTTTCCAGGCAGCTTGCCGATCTGGGAATCAATGTTTTCTACCATACGGTCGTTGGGGATAATCCTGATCGTTTGAAGAATGCGATGGGAATAGCCAGGGAGCGCGCTGACCTGATTATCTTCACTGGCGGACTGGGTCCAACAAAAGATGATCTGACAAAAGATACAATTGCTGGGCAGCTTGGAAAGCAGCTTGTTCTTGATGAGGAAGCGATGAGGTCCATTGAATTGTATTTTGAAAAAACGAACAGGATAATGACTGAAAATAATAGGAAACAAGCTCTCGTCATCGAGGGGTCAGCCGTCCTGAAAAATGAACATGGCATGGCTCCGGGGATGTTCCTGGCAACAGCAGACAACAAGTTCATGCTTTTGCCAGGACCACCATCCGAGATGGAACCAATGTTTTTGAAATATGGCCAGCCTGCTTTAGAAGGCGTGACCGGCAATCAGTCTAAAATTGAATCGAGGGTCCTGCGTTTCTTTGGAATCGGCGAGGCAGCATTAGAATCGGAAATAGAAGATTTGATTGACCAGCAGAGCAATCCAACCATCGCCCCTTTGGCTGGGGACGGTGAAGTTACACTGAGGCTTACGGCCAGGGAAGATTCCAAACACACAGCACAAGCATTGATTGATAGAGTGGAAGCGGAAATCATGGACAGAGTCGGTGAGTTTTTTTATGGTTACGACGAAACTTCGTTAATGATCGAGC
Organism: Mesobacillus subterraneus; assembly: GCF_020524355.2. Taxonomy (NCBI): domain Bacteria; kingdom Bacillati; phylum Bacillota; class Bacilli; order Caryophanales; family Bacillaceae; genus Mesobacillus; species Mesobacillus subterraneus. Next base: position 2,405,712 of record NZ_CP129019.1, on the reverse strand, counting down.
TTTCGAAACTATTGAAAAATAAAAACTTCACGTTAGGAGCTGCTGAAAGCTTGACAGGCGGAATGTTTCAGCAGGATTTGACTTCAATCTCCGGTGCAAGCAGTCTTTTCAATGGCGGCTTTGTTTGTTTTTCAAACGAAGCCAAAATAGATCTTGTAAAGGTTAATCCGGAAACAATCGAGAGGTATGGGGCTGTTAGCGCTGAATGTGCAGCAGAGCTAGCAATGAATGCTGCACTCCTTACCAACTCTGACATCGGCATCAGCTTTACTGGAGTGGCTGGTCCTGAGAGCCTGGAAGGGCATCCGCCAGGGACCGTTTATATCGGGCTCCACGTAAAAGACCAACAAGTTTATTCAGAAAAACTTAGCCTGAGCGGCTCCCGCAATGCTATCAGGAAAAGGGCTGTAAAGTTCGGCTGCCAGATTATTATTAATAGTTTATCAGGAACACGGAAGCAATAGTTTCCGTGTTTTATTCTTATATGTTGCAACATCCAGTTTTTTAAATAGAAAGATTTCTTGCGGAACTTCTATTATAAAGGATATGGCTTGTAAGAAAACAAGGGAAACATACACATAAAAATCAATTTTGTCGAATTCCTACGTTCTAAAAAAAACGAATAAACGTTCGATTTTTTGATAGACAAACAACTGGGAAAAAGGTATAGTAATAGTAGGCTTTAAATAAGAGATTTGCGGCCACGCAGTATGCTGGTTCGTTTTTATATAATAAGGAGGAATTTGAGTGAGTGATCGTCAAGCTGCGTTAGATATGGCGTTAAAACAAATTGAAAAGCAATTTGGTAAAGGCTCAGTTATGAAATTAGGGAGAGAAGACAGATACAAAGATTTCTACTTCTCCAAGCGGATCCCTTGCGCTGGATGCTGCCCTCGGAATAGGCGGATATCCTCGCGGACGTGTTATTGAAATTTACGGACCTGAAAGTTCAGGTAAGACAACTGTTGCGCTTCATGCGATTGCAGAAGTACAGGCTAATGGCGGTCAGGCGGCATTCATTGACGCTGAACATGCTTTGGACCCTGTATATGCACAGAAGCTTGGTGTAAATATCGATGAACTTCTACTTTCACAGCCTGACACAGGAGAACAGGCTTTGGAAATCGCAGAAGCACTTGTGCGAAGTGGAGCAATTGATATTATTGTTGTTGACTCAGTTGCAGCTCTTGTTCCAAAGGCTGAAATTGAAGGTGAGATGGGTGATGCCCACGTTGGTCTTCAAGCTCGTTTGATGTCTCAAGCATTGCGTAAGCTTTCCGGTGCAATCAACAAGTCAAAGACTATCGCAATCTTCATTAACCAGATTCGTGAAAAAGTCGGTGTTATGTTCGGTAATCCTGAAACAACACCTGGCGGACGTGCTCTGAAATTCTATTCAAGCGTACGTCTTGAAGTGCGCCGTGCTGAAACTCTAAAGCAGGGCAATGAGATGGTCGGTAACAAGACAAGGATTAAAGTTGTTAAGAACAAGGTTGCACCACCGTTCCGTACAGCTGAAGTGGATATCATGTATGGTGAAGGTATTTCCCAAGAGGGAGAAATCATCGACATGGGATCAGACCTTGATATTGTCGATAAAAGCGGTTCTTGGTATTCATATAATGGTGAACGTCTTGGACAGGGAAGGGAAAACGCAAAATTGTTCCTTAAAGAAAACCCGTCCATCCGTGTTGAAATCAAGCAGAAGATCCGTAATCACTACGGACTTGATGGTGAATTCACGGTTACTGAAACTGATGAAGACCAGGAAGAACTCAAATTGGATTAATAGATTATTTCTGTTTAATTCTCAAGGTCTCCGGAAAGTCAGGAGACCTTGTTTATGTTTATTTACGGTAGAAAATCTGGAGTGAAGTCAACAAAACCATTCCAAAAATAAAAATTGATTGAATAATTAATCAAACCTAAAGAATCCTTATAGGACAAACCCTTGACAATAAAAAATGACAGCTTTACAATTAAAAATGTATATTTTACATTTTCATGGTATTAAAAACGTTTAAAAGCATTTGAGCTGTATATTGATGCTTGTAACAATGTACATGCCGACACTTTAAAAAACGTAACACAAGTTCATAGCAAGAGGAGGTGAAAATGATGGATCTAATTATTTCAATCATCTCCATTTTGCTTGGCCTATTCGTCGGTGCAGTTGTTGGCTATTTTTATCGTAAATCCGTTGCGGAAGCAAAAATTGCAGGTGCCAAAAACGCCGCAGAACAAATTGTTGAAGATGCGAAGCGTGAAGCAGAGGCTATGAAGAAAGAATCCCTGCTGGAGGCTAAGGATGAAAATCACAAACTGCGTACAGAAGCAGAGCGTGAAATTCGTGAACGAAGAAATGAACTGCAAAAACAAGAAAATCGTTTATTGCAAAAAGAGGAGAATCTTGATCGCAAAGATGAGTCGTTGAACAAACGTGAAAATCTTTTAGAGAAAAAAGATGACGCTCTTTCCAAAAGACAACAGCATATTGAAGAGATGGAAAGCAAAGTGGACGAGATGGTACGAAATCAGCAGACTGAACTAGAACGCATCTCGGGCTTAACGCGTGATGAGGCTAAATCCATCATTTTGGAGCGAACTGAGCAAGAACTTGCTCACGACATTGCACTAATGATTAAGGAAAACGAAAACAGGGCGAAAGAAGAATCCGACAAGAAAGCCAAGGAAGTACTTTCACTGGCCATTCAAAGATGTGCAGCAGATCATGTTGCTGAAACGACTGTATCAGTTGTAAATCTTCCGAATGATGAAATGAAAGGGCGTATTATCGGACGTGAGGGACGGAATATCCGCACCCTGGAAACGTTGACGGGAATCGATCTCATTATTGATGACACTCCGGAAGCGGTTATCCTTTCTGGATTTGACCCAATCAGACGTGAAACAGCCCGTCTAGCTCTAGACAAGCTTGTCCAGGATGGACGTATTCATCCGGCTCGAATTGAGGAAATGGTTGAGAAAGCACGCCGTGAAGTAGATGAACACATTCGTGAGGTTGGGGAACAGACTACCTTCGAAGTGGGAGTGCACGGACTGCATCCAGATCTTATTAAAATTCTTGGCCGCTTGAAATATCGTACAAGTTACGGACAGAATGTACTTAAGCATTCAATGGAAGTAGCACAGTTGTCCGGATTGCTTGCCGCAGAGTTAGGTGAAGATGAGACATTAGCACGTCGCGCAGGACTCCTGCATGACATCGGAAAGGCGATTGACCATGAGGTAGAAGGAAGCCACGTTGAAATTGGCGTGGAGCTGGCTACTAAGTATAAGGAACATCCTGTTGTTATCAACAGTATTGCTTCCCACCATGGTGATACTGAGCCAACTTCGATTATTGCAGTACTTGTTGCTGCTGCTGATGCATTGTCAGCTGCTAGGCCTGGTGCCCGCAGCGAAGCTCTTGAAAACTATATCCGCCGTCTTGAAAGGCTGGAAGAGATTTCTGAATCCTATGAAGGAGTCGAAAAATCATTCGCAATTCAAGCGGGCAGAGAAATCCGGATCATGGTTAAGCCTGATCAAATTGATGACTTGCAGGCACACCGCCTCGCACGTGATATTCGCAAGAAGATCGAGGAAGAGCTCGATTATCCAGGACATATCAAAGTTACAGTCATCCGTGAGACACGGGCAGTTGAATATGCAAAATAAAGCGGTGCTTCGGCGCCGCTTTTTATATTGGCCGGTAAGTCCGTTTCGATGATTTTTATCTAATCTGGATATTATGGTACAATTTTAAGAATGGATGTTATATATGTGTTAAAGCTCGGGGCTTTTATTTTTAGGCTCATAAGAACTGGAACTTAATACGGTAGTGTTTGAGAAAAGAGCTACACCTTAATATCTTAATTTATAGACAGGAAAGTGAATGCTATGAGAATTTTATTTGTAGGGGATGTTGTAGGTTCCCCGGGCAGGGATATGATTACGGAATACCTGCCAAAGCTAAAGGGGAAATTTCGCCCGACTGTTACAATCATAAATGGTGAGAATGCAGCGAGCGGTAAAGGAATTACCGAAAAGATTTATCGTCAGTTTCTTGAGCAGGGTGCCCAGGCGGTAACTCTAGGAAACCATGCATGGGATAATCGTGATATCTTTGAATTTATTGATAATGCTAAATACCTGGTCAGGCCCGCTAATTTTCCTGAAGAAGTACCTGGAAAAGGGATTGTTTATTTAAAGATCAACCAGGAAGAACTGGCAATAATCAACTTGCAGGGCCGCACCTTCTTGACGCCAATTGATTGCCCATTTAAAAAAGCAGATGAATTGATAGAGGAAGCAAGAAAACGCACTTCCCTCATTTTTGTTGATTTCCATGCAGAAGCAACTAGCGAAAAGCAAGCCATGGGCTGGTATCTTGATGGGAGAGTTTCCGCTGTGGTCGGAACGCATACTCATGTTCAGACAGCAGACGATAGAATCTTGCCCTCAGGTACAGCTTATTTGACTGATGTAGGCATGACCGGTCCATATGACGGTATATTGGGAGTAGAAAAAGAAGCGGTGCTTAGAAGGTTCATGACGAGTCTCCCTACGCGATTCGAAGTGGCTAAGGACGGTAGGAATCAACTATCTGCAGTATTGATAGATTTGGATAAGAAGACCGGCAAAGCAGTGAAAATCCAGAAGATCCTTGTTAATGAAGACCATCCTTTTTACGACTAGAATACATGATAACCTTTTTAGGCTGCAGGTGAACTCATTCGAGTTTTTCTGCAGTCTATTTATTTGAACAGTTAATTTTAGGTGGATGAAGTAGCAAATGGCTATGGGTATGTTCAACCTGGGGAAGATACCCTTGTGAAGAGGGAAGAGTCCATATAAGGGTACGATACCGTCTGAAAGGTACCCTTATGAAGAGGAAAGAGATCGCATAAGGGTACGAAAAGGCCCGAACGATACCCTTATGAAGAGGAAAGAGATCGCATAAGGGTACGAGAAAGCCCGAACGATACCCTTATGAAGAGGAAAGAGACCGCATAAGGGTACGATACCGTCTGAACGATACCCTTATGAAGAGGAAAGAGACCGTATAAGGGTACGAAAAGGCCCGAACGATACCCTTTATGAAGAGGAAAGTACGATCAACCCCGCAATCAGCCTCACACAGAACCATACCCAACAAAACATCGTCATCATTTACAATGCTTTTTTTAACTGAAGGTCATATGAGGTCTTCCTCCTGAATATAGTAGCAGTGGAACAGACTAAACTGGATGTCCAATTAAGACGTCCAGGACGGGATAATATAAGGAGGAGCCAGGAATGGAGATATTAAAAGTTTCAGCAAAATCTAATCCTAATTCTGTAGCTGGTGCGCTTGCTGGAGTACTGCGAGAAAGAGGTGGCGCAGAGATTCAGGCTATCGGGGCGGGTGCATTGAATCAGGCCGTTAAGGCAGTAGCGATCGCAAGAGGGTTCGTAGCACCTAGCGGAGTCGATTTAATTTGCATCCCGGCATTTACTGATATCCTGATTGATGGCGAAGAACGGACAGCCATTAAATTGATTGTTGAACCCAGATGAAAGCGTAAGCGCCTATAGATAGATTAAGGCTTTAAAGAATCCCTATTGGTTATTATCAGCCTGTTTGCTGTTGCAAGCAGGTTTCTTTATGGTTTATGAAGTATGATGGATGTAAAGAGGAGGGTATTATTATGAAAATCTATGACGCTC